>NZ_JBNPQH010000003.1:0-516307 GCF_050315415.1 Pseudoclavibacter sp. Marseille-Q434
CTCACCGTCGCGAGGCGGGTACGACTTCCGCTCACCGTCGCGAGGCGGGTACGACTTCCGCTCACCGTCGCGAGGAGGGTACGACTTCCGCTCACCGTCGCGAGGAGCGTACGACTTCCGCTCACCGTCGCGAGGCGGGTAGGACTTGCGCTCGCCACGGTTGTCACCGCGGTCATCACGCGAGTTGTACGGACGACGCTCGCCATCGCGGGGCGGGTAGCTCTTGCGCTCGCCGCCACGTCCGCTGGCATCCCGTCGGCCATCCTGGCCGCCGCGTTCGTTGCGGTTGCCCGCTCCACGGTCGTTGTTTGAGCTTCGCCGCTCGTTGTCGTTTGCGTCCATGAATAGCTCCTCGGGATGCGCTGTCGAATTGTTGTTGTACTCGTTTGGATGCGCCTCACCTTGGACGCTTGCGTCGCCACCCAGCCTACGCCAACGCGGTTCCGAGCTTCAGGGTCCCTGACTCGTGCGTCTGCTGCCGTCCGAGTGGTCGTAAAGGCGGCGCGTAGTACTTGATGGCAAATGAAAAAAGCCGGGGTTGGTGGGTGAGGAGCATCTCTGCTCACTCACCAACCAACCCCGGCTCATGAAGAAGTCCGGCGGTGACCTACTCTCCCACAGGGTCCCCCCTGCAGTACCATCGGCGCTGAGAGTCTTAGCTTCCGGGTTCGGAATGTAACCGGGCGTTTCCCTCTCGCTATGACCGCCGAAACACTATGGACAAACCATCATGTTTCGAACCACACACCACACCCAAAACGGGCCGGCATGTGGTCGATTCTCGATCGTCTATCGAGAACCACAAAGTGGACGCGAACAGCAACAACATTCATGTGCATGTTTTATCAAATCATCAGCTTATTAGTACCGGTCAGCTCCACACATTTCTGTGCTTCCACATCCGGCCTATCAACCCAGTCGTCTACTGGGAGCTTCTCCCCCGAAGGGATGGAAATCTCATCTTGAAGCCGGCTTCCCGCTTAGATGCTTTCAGCGGTTATCCGTTCCGAACGTAGCCAATCAGCGGTGCTCCTGGCGGAACAACTGACACACCAGAGGTTCGTCCATCTCGGTCCTCTCGTACTAAAGATAGATCTTCTCAAATTTCCTACGCGCGCAGCGGATAGAGACCGAACTGTCTCACGACGTTCTGAACCCAGCTCGCGTGCCGCTTTAATGGGCGAACAGCCCAACCCTTGGGACCTACTCCAGCCCCAGGATGCGACGAGCCGACATCGAGGTGCCAAACCATGCCGTCGATATGGACTCTTGGGCAAGATCAGCCTGTTATCCCCGAGGTACCTTTTATCCGTTGAGCGACAGCGCTTCCACAAGCCACTGCCGGATCACTAGTCCCGACTTTCGTCCCTGCTCGACTTGTCAGTCTCACAGTCAAGCTCCCTTGTGCACTTACACTCGCCACCTGATTGCCAACCAGGTTGAGGGAACCTTTGGGCGCCTCCGTTACTCTTTAGGAGGCAACCGCCCCAGTTAAACTACCCACCAGGCACTGTCCCTGAACCGGATTACGGTTCGAAGTTAGATATCCAGAATGACCAGAGTGGTATTTCAACAACGACTCCACGAACACTAGCGTGCCCGCTTCACAGTCTCCCACCTATCCTACACAAGCCACACCGAACACCAATACCAAGCTGTAGTAAAGGTCACGGGGTCTTTTCGTCCTGCTGCGCGTAACGAGCATCTTTACTCGTAATGCAATTTCGCCGAGTTCGCGGTTGAGACAGCTGGGAAGTCGTTACGCCATTCGTGCAGGTCGGAACTTACCCGACAAGGAATTTCGCTACCTTAGGATGGTTATAGTTACCACCGCCGTTTACTGGGGCTTAAATTCAGAGCTTCGCCGAAGCTAACCCTTCCTCTTAACCTTCCAGCACCGGGCAGGCGTCAGTCCGTATACATCGTCTTGCGACTTCGCACGGACCTGTGTTTTTGATAAACAGTCGCTTCCCACTGGTCTCTGCGGCCATCAATGCGCTTTCAGGAGTAAATCCCTATACGCCTCAGGCCCCCCTTCTCCCGAAGTTACGGGGGCATTTTGCCGAGTTCCTTAACCACGATTCTCTCGATCTCCTTGGTATTCTCTACCTGATCACCTGTGTCGGTTTGGGGTACGGGCGACTAAAACCTCGCGTCGATGCTTTTCTTGGCAGCAGAGGATCACCGACTACCTCACAAAAGTGAGTTCCGCGTCAGATCTCAGGCTTCACGAGTGACGGATTTGCCTATCACTCACCCTACATCCTTGCCCGGATTCAACCAATCACCCGGTTCGGCTACCTTTCTGCGTCACACCTGTTAATACGCTAACCGCACCAGAACGGGGTCGAGCGCTAGGCTTCCCACCCACCCGAAGGCAGACGAGAAGATTCGGACTCTTAGCACTACTGGATTAGCTTGGGCGGTTTTTCGCCGGCCACGGGAATATCAACCCGTTGTCCATCGACTACGCCTGTCGGCCTCGCCTTAGGTCCCGGCTTACCCAGGGAAGATTAGCTTGACCCTGGAACCCTTGATCATTCGGAGGACGGGTTTCTCACCCGTCTTTCGCTACTCATGCCTGCATTCTCACTCGTGTAGCGTCCACGGCTGGTTTCCACCGCCGCTTCACTCGCCACACGACGCTCTCCTACCCATCCACACGACTGGACCACGAAGGCCTGTCTATAAATATGAATGCCACAACTTCGGTGGCGTGCTTGAGCCCCGTTACATTGTCGGCGCGGAATCACTTGACCAGTGAGCTATTACGCACTCTTTCAAGGGTGGCTGCTTCTAAGCCAACCTCCTGGTTGTCTGTGCAACTCCACATCCTTTTCCACTTAGCACGCGCTTTGGGACCTTAGTTGGTGGTCTGGGTTGTTTCCCTCTCGACTATGAAGCTTATCCCCCACAGTCTCACTGCTGCGCTCTCACTTACCGGCATTCGGAGTTTGGCTGACGTCAGTAAGCTTTTGGGCCCCATCGGCCATCCAGTAGCTCTACCTCCGGTAAGAAACACGCAACGCTGCACCTAAATGCATTTCGGAGAGAACCAGCTATCACGAAGTTTGATTGGCCTTTCACCCCTAACCACAGCTCATCCCCCCAGTTTTCAACCTAGGTGGGTTCGGTCCTCCACGAAGTCTTACCTTCGCTTCAACCTGGCCATGGATAGATCACTTCGCTTCGGGTCTAGGACATGCGACTGAATCGCCCTATTCAGACTCGCTTTCGCTACGGCTGCCCCACACGGGTTAACCTCGCCACATATCACTAACTCGCAGGCTCATTCTTCAAAAGGCACGCCGTCACAGCTACAAGGCTGCTCCGACGGATTGTAAGCAAACGGTTTCAGGTACTATTTCACTCCCCTCCCGGGGTACTTTTCACCTTTCCCTCACGGTACTTGTCCGCTATCGGTCATCTGGGAGTATTTAGGCTTATCAGGTGGTCCTGACAGATTCACACGGGATTTCTCGGGCCCCGTGCTACTTGGGATACTCTTCAACGTCAATACACGCATTTCGACTACGGGACTCGCACCCCCTCTGGTCAGCCATTCAAAGCTGTTCGTCTATACGCTACTGTCACGCCCACTGCCTGGTAGAGCAGCATGAAAAGTCCCACAACCCCGACCGTGCAACCCCTACCAGGTATCACACACGACCGGTTTAGCCTGATCCGCGTTCGCTCGCCACTACTAACGGAATCACTGTTGTTTTCTCTTCCTGTGGGTACTGAGATGTTTCACTTCCCCACGTTCCCTCTACCCGCCCTATATATTCAGGCGGGAGTCACCAGGTCACCACAAGGGGCCTGGCGGGGTTTCCCCATTCGGAAATCCTCGGATCAAAGTTCGATTATCAACTCCCCGAGGCTTATCGCAGATTTCTACGTCCTTCTTCGGCTCCAGATGCCAAGGCATCCACCGTTTGCTCTTAAAGATTTGATTTACACATGAGTAGCCAATCATTTCATTCTCAGAAACTCTTGACTAAAATTGCTGAACACCACAAACCCAACCATCCGAAGACGATCAACATTTGCAGCATTCAAGATGCTCGCGTCCACTGTGTAGTTCTCAACATACGATCGGTACCAACCCGACTGACACAAAGCCAACCAAGAAGGCCCGAGAGTCCGATCCACCACCACCCCAACTTCCCGAAAGAAGCCGCGAGCAGCAGCAGGCCCGGTCCCTCAGGACCCAACAGCGTGCACACCAGCACTCACCATCACCCACACGTTTCCAACCCCAAAGGGCGTACTCCGCACGAACAACAACAAGCACCGAATAGTCAAATGTTCCACCCATGAGCGCCACCGGTCGACGTTTGCGACCGAAATGACTTCAGCTCCACACCCCGAAGAGTGCGTGCTAAGTGCTCCTTAGAAAGGAGGTGATCCAGCCGCACCTTCCGGTACGGCTACCTTGTTACGACTTAGTCCTAATTACCGATCCCACCTTCGACGGCTCCCTCCAAAAGGTTAGGCCACCGGCTTCGGGTGTTACCGACTTTCATGACTTGACGGGCGGTGTGTACAAGGCCCGGGAACGTATTCACCGCAGCGTTGCTGATCTGCGATTACTAGCGACTCCGACTTCATGGGGTCGAGTTGCAGACCCCAATCCGAACTGAGACTGGCTTTTTGGGATTCGCTCCACCTCGCGGTATTGCAGCCCATTGTACCAGCCATTGTAGCATGCGTGAAGCCCAAGACATAAGGGGCATGATGATTTGACGTCATCCCCACCTTCCTCCGAGTTGACCCCGGCAGTCTCATATGAGTTCCCACCATTACGTGCTGGCAACATACGACGAGGGTTGCGCTCGTTGCGGGACTTAACCCAACATCTCACGACACGAGCTGACGACAACCATGCACCACCTGTATACCGACCTTGCGGGGCGAACATTTCTGAACGTTTCCGGTATATGTCAAGCCTTGGTAAGGTTCTTCGCGTTGCATCGAATTAATCCGCATGCTCCGCCGCTTGTGCGGGCCCCCGTCAATTCCTTTGAGTTTTAGCCTTGCGGCCGTACTCCCCAGGCGGGGCGCTTAATGCGTTAGCTACGACACGGAAACCGTGGAATGGTCCCCACATCTAGCGCCCAACGTTTACGGCATGGACTACCAGGGTATCTAATCCTGTTCGCTCCCCATGCTTTCGCTCCTCAGCGTCAGTAATGGCCCAGAGATCTGCCTTCGCCATCGGTGTTCCTCCTGATATCTGCGCATTCCACCGCTACACCAGGAATTCCAATCTCCCCTACCACACTCTAGTCTGCCCGTACCCACTGCAGACCCGAGGTTGAGCCTCGGGATTTCACAGCAGACGCGACAAACCGCCTACGAGCTCTTTACGCCCAATAATTCCGGACAACGCTTGCACCCTACGTATTACCGCGGCTGCTGGCACGTAGTTAGCCGGTGCTTTTTCTGCAGGTACCGTCACTTTCGCTTCTTCCCTACTAAAAGAGGTTTACAACCCGAAGGCCGTCATCCCTCACGCGGCGTTGCTGCATCAGGCTTTCGCCCATTGTGCAATATTCCCCACTGCTGCCTCCCGTAGGAGTCTGGGCCGTGTCTCAGTCCCAGTGTGGCCGGTCACCCTCTCAGGCCGGCTACCCGTCGTCGCCTTGGTGAGCCATTACCTCACCAACAAGCTGATAGGCCGTGAGCCGATCCATAACCAAAAAATCTTTCCAAACACAGACCATGCGCTCGTGTTAGATATCCAGTATTAGCCACCGTTTCCGGAGGTTATCCCAGAGTTATGGGCACGTTGCTCACGTGTTACTCACCCGTTCGCCACTAATCCACCCAGCAAGCTGGGCTTCATCGTTCGACTTGCATGTGTTAAGCACGCCGCCAGCGTTCGTCCTGAGCCAGGATCAAACTCTCCGTAAATGAATAACAACCAAACAACCCGAAAGCTGCCTGATAAACATCACGCCACCACACCGAAGTGCGATGACAAGTTTGAAACTGACAAAAAACAAAACAACACCAAACCCGAAGGCTCAGTACTGACTTGTATTGTCCAAATATGTTTCCAAAAGGAATCCTTACCCCTCCAGAAAGAAGAGGCACGGGATCAAATTGGCATTTGACATAGTGCACGCTGTTGAGTTCTCAAGAATCGAGCGCTTCCCTCTTCAGACCTCACGGCCATCTCTAAGGAGAAATCGCTTGCACTGCAAACCCCGGACAAGAACCACGGACCGTGAGCATGAAGCTCATCCTCCGCACAACCACCTGGAAGAACCAGAGGCCGTTGATCTCGCTACCCGGTGAGGCAGGAGTTCCGAGTGTAGATCATGTTGCTCCAACTTGCAAGAACAAGTGGCAGATGCTGATCTTTCTTTCAGAACTGTCCGGCCCGTGCGACCCGCTCTCGCGTTTCGCTCCGTCGGCCTGACGAGTGATTACATTACGCAGGGCCAGCCCGGCGCACAACTCGGCGCACATCCCGGGCGTGTCGGTGACAGCCGGACGAGCCGTCAGGCCCGGAATACCAGGCCTGCGAGCGTCTTCTTGCCCCGACGCAGCACAGCGACTCCGCCGGCAAGCGCGGCCGATTCACTCACGACGGTGGACTCATCGGTCACTCGCTCATTGTTGAGCGAGACCCCACCCTGCGAGATCGCACGGCGGGCCTCACCGAGACTCTTCGCGAGTCCGGTGTCGACAAGGGCCTGCGCGACCGGCGCACCATCCACGATCTCTGCGTTCGGAAGTTCGAGGATCGCCGAGCGCAACGTCTGGCCATCGAGCTCGGAGAGCTCGCCCTGCCCGAAGAGCGCCGCGGAAGCTGCGATGACCGCTTCGGTCGCTGCCTCACCGTGCACCAGCGAAGTCACCTTCGAGGCGAGCGTCTTCTGCGCGACTCGCTTGAAGGGCTCGCTTTCGACAAGGGTCTCGAGCTCGGCGATCTCGGCACGAGTGAGGAACGTGAAGATCTTGATGCGCGCGATGACGTCAGCGTCGTCGGTGTTGAGCCAGAACTGGTAGAACGCGTACGGACTCGTGAGCTCGGCGTCGATCCAGATCGCATTGCCCTCGCTCTTGCCGAACTTCGTCCCGTCCGCGTTGGTGATGAGGGGCGTCCCGAGCGCATGGACGCTTGCGCCTTCCGTGCGGCGGATCAGATCGACACCGGAGGTCAGGTTGCCCCACTGGTCGCTGCCACCCGTCTGCAGAACGCAGCCGTAGTTGCGATGCAGCTCGAGGAAATCGATCGCCTGCAGGATCTGGTAGCTGAACTCCGTGTACGAGATACCCGCCTCGGAGTTGAGCCGGGCCGAGACGGCATCCTTCTTGAGCATCGAACCGACACGGAAGTGCTTGCCGATCTCACGCAGGAAGTCGATCGCCGAGAGCGGCGCCGTCCAATCCAGGTTGTTCACCATGCGCGCCGCGTTGTCACCCTCGAACGACAGGTAGCCATCGATCTGCCCGCGGAGGCCCTCGACCCATTCGGCGACGGTCTCTCGGGAGTTGAGCGTGCGCTCCGCAGTGGGGCGCGGATCGCCGATGAGACCGGTCGAACCGCCGACGAGTCCAAGCGGCTTGTGGCCGGCGAGCTGCAGGCGACGGAGGAGGATCAGCTGCACCAGGTGGCCGAGGTGCAGGCTCGGAGCGGTCGGATCGAACCCGCAGTAGTACGTGATCGGCCCCTCGTTCATCCGCTCCTTGAGCTCGGCCAGATCGGTCGAGACGTGGATGAACCCGCGCCACTCGAGTTCGTCGATGACGTGCTCGAAGGTGGCGTCGTTGTGCTGGGTCGTCAGATCACGCGTAGTCACCGCGCAACCGTATCAAGCAGTTGACGACTCAGTGCCGCCCCGCGCGGAGTGACCTGTGCGCGATGTAGCGGGAAACGGACGCCTCGCCGTCGAGCCAGAGGCGCCAGTCGAACGGATGCGCACCACCCGGGGCGCCAACCCCGACGCGAAGCCCGCGCACGACAGCACGCCGCGCGTTCGGCGCAGGCGGCTCAAGCGCGAAGGGGTCGGCGTCGAAGCGGGCGCCGTCATCGTCGATCATTGCGCCGAGCGCCGTGACCAGGTTTCCCGGTCCGCGGGCCAGCTCATGGTCGCGCAGCGGAGCAGCCGAACGGCGGCCCTCGCTGCGCCGAGCCCTCGCCAGCTCGACCCCGTCGACGACCTCCCCGGCTCGCAGAAGGACTGCGGATGAGATCCCGGCCTCCCCCGCCACGACGTTGAGGCAGGTGTGGATGCCGTAGATGCGGTACGCGTACAGGTGCCCGGCGGGGCCGAACATCGTCGAGTTCCTCGCCGTTCGACCCCGGAAGCCGTGCGACCCCGGATCATCCGATCCCGCGTAGGCCTCGACCTCGGTGAGGCGGACGGACACGGTGCCCTCGGGCGAGGTACGCGAAAGGACCGCCCCCAGCAGCGCGTCTGCTGCGGGGAGCGGTCCTTCGCGAAGGGCCCGTGGAGGTCCTGGTGCACTTGGGAGCCTAGGACCTGAGCGACGCCAGTCGCTCGCGGAGTTCTGCGATCTGCTCGGTCACACGGACGGGAGCCGTGCCGCCCCGTCCGTCTCGGGTCGCGACGGAGCCGTCGACCGACAGGACCTCGCGTACCTCAGGTGAGAGATGCTCGGACACCGCCGAGATCTCGTCGTCGCTCAACCCGTCGAGGTCGACTCCCCTGGATTCTGCAGCCTGGACCATGGACCCGGATACCTCGTGGGCCACCCGGAATGGGACCTGGCGCTTCACGAGCCACTCTGCGACGTCCGTCGCGAGCGAGAAGCCCTGCGGCGCGAGCTCACGCATCCGCTCACCGTGGAACGTGAGCGTCGCCACCATTCCCGTGAAGGCGGGCAGCACGAGCTCGAGCGTCTCGACGGAGTCGAAGATGGGCTCCTTGTCCTCCTGCAGGTCGCGGTTGTACGCGAGCGGGAGCGCCTTGAGCGTCGCCAGCAGGCCGGTCAGGTTGCCGATGAGACGCCCTGCCTTGCCGCGAGCGAGCTCGGCGATGTCCGGGTTCTTCTTCTGCGGCATGATGCTCGACCCCGTCGAGTAGGCGTCATGCAGCGTGACGAAGCCGAACTCCTTCGTGTTCCAGAGGATGATCTCCTCGGAGAGACGCGACAGGTCGATGCCGATCTGCGCCGCGATGAAGGCGAACTCAGCGACCAGGTCGCGGCTCGCCGTCGCGTCGATCGAATTCGGCGAGGAGGACGCGAACCCGAGCTCGCGCGCTACACGCACGGCGTCGAGCCCGAGCGTCGACCCGGCGAGGGCGCCCGCGCCGTACGGCGACTCGTCGAGTCGCCGACCGAAATCGCGCAGACGATCGAGATTGCGAACGAGCGGCCACGCGTGGGCGAGGAGGTGGTGCGAGAGCAGCACCGGCTGGGCGTGCTGCAGGTGCGTCCGGCCAGGCATGATGACCTGGATGTTGAGCTCGGCCTGCTGCGCGAGCACGTCGACGAGCGTCTCGAGCTGCTCCGCGATGGTCGCGCTGTGGTCGCGCAGATACATGCGCACGAAGGTCGCGATCTGGTCGTTGCGGCTGCGACCCGCGCGCAGCTTGCCGCCCAGCTCCGGACCCGCGATCTCGATGAGCCCGCGCTCGAGAGCGCCGTGCACATCCTCATCGCTCTCCGCCGCCACGAACTCGGCAGCGACGACACGTCGCTCGAGCTCGGTGAGCGCGTCGAGCATGCCGGCGAGCTCAGCCTCGTCGAGGTAGCCCGCGGCCGCGAGCGCACCAGCGTGCGCCCGCGACCCGGCGATGTCGTACGTGGCGAGCTGCCAGTCGAAGTGGGTGGACTTCGACAGCCGCGCGAGCTCCGGGGACGGCCCGTCGCTGAAGCGACCGCCCCAGAGCGCGCCCTGCGTGGTCACTCCCCCGGACTTCGGTCCGCCCTCGGATGCGACCATGCTCAGAGTTCCGGCTTGTCGCGGCGCGCGGAGATCTTGGACGGCAGGCTCCAGAGCTCGATGAAGCCCTTGGCGTGCGACTGGTCGAACGTGTCGCCGGTGTCGTAGGTCGCGAGGCTGTAGTCGTAGAGCGACTCCTCCGAACGACGGCCTGTGACGACGGCGCGGCCGCCGTGCAGCGTCATGCGCACCTCGCCGGAGACGTGCTCCTGCGTGTGGTTGATGAACGCATCGAGCGAGCGCTTGAGGCCCGAGAACCAGAGTCCGTCGTAGACCAGGTTCGACCACTCGGCCTCGATGCCGCGCTTGAAGCGTGCGACATCGCGCTCGAGCGTCAGGTCCTCGAGGTGCTCGTGCGCCTCGATGAGGGCCAGTCCGGCCGGGGACTCGTAGATCTCGCGGCTCTTGATGCCGACGAGGCGGTCCTCGACGACGTCGATGCGACCGACACCCTGGTCACCGGCGAGCGTGTTCATGAGCTCGACGACCTGGATGGGCGAGAGCGCCTCGCCGTTGATCTTGACCGGGACGCCCTGCTCGAACGTGACCGTCACCTCGGTGGGCTCGCGAGTCTCGTCCGGGCTCTTCGTGTAGGTGTAGAGGTCTTCGATCGGCGGGTTCCAGGGGTCCTCGAGGAAGCCGGTCTCCACCGCGCGACCCCAGACGTTCTGGTCGATCGAGTACGGGCTCTTCTTCGACTGCTCGATCGGCAGGTTGTGCTCCTGCGCATACACGATGGCCTTGTCACGTGTGAGCGCGAGGTCGCGCACCGGCGCGATCGACGTGAGCTCCGGGGCCACGGCCGCGACGGCCGCCTCGAAGCGAACCTGGTCGTTGCCCTTGCCCGTGCAGCCGTGCGCGATCGAGTCGGCACCGAGCTCGCGGGCGGTCTTCGCCAGGTGCTTCGCGATGAGCGGGCGAGAGAGCGCCGAGACCAGGGGGTAGCGCTTCTGGTAGAGCGCGTTCGCCTTGAGCGCGGGCACGATGTAGTCGCTCGCGAACTCCTCGCGAGCGTCGACGACCACGGACTCGACAGCGCCGCAGTCAAGCGCTCGCTGTCGCACCTTCTCCATGTCCTCACCGGCCTGGCCGACGTCGATCGCGAGTGCGACCACGTCCTTGCCGGTGGCATCCTTCAGCCAACCGATGCCGACGGAGGTATCGAGACCTCCGGAGTATGCGAGAACGACGCGTTCCGTCATCAATGCTCCTAGCGTTTGAGTCTTGTGTTCAGTCTATGTGCGGTGGATGCGCGGGTCAGGCCGCGGCTTTGGCGAGTAGCCAGACGAGGAGTGCCTTCTGGGCGTGGAGGCGGTTCTCCGCCTCGTCCCAGATGACCGACTGCGGACCGTCGATGACAGCCGCGTCGACCTCGTAGCCCCGGTCGGCCGGGAGGCAGTGCAGGAAGATGGCGCCATCTGCGGCCTTCGCCATCGTCTCCTCGGTGACCCGGTAGGCGCTGAGCGCGTCGATGCGGGTCTGCTTCTCGTCTTCGCGTCCCATGGACACCCACGTATCGGTGACGACGACATCGGCCCCGGCGACGAGGGCGTCGACGTCGTCGCCGACCATCACGGATCCACCGGTCTCCGCGGCGATGCGCTCGGCGTCGGCGACGACGTCGGCGCGCGGCTGGTAGCCGACGGGCGCGGCGATACGGACGTGCATCCCCGCCGTCGCGCAGGCGAGGAGGTAGGAGTGACCCATGTTGCTCTCACCGTCGCCGAGGAAGACCAGCGTGCGTCCCGCAGGGTCGCCGAGGTGCTCGTTGACCGTGAGCAGATCAGCGAGCAGCTGGCACGGGTGGAAGTCGTCGCTCAGGGCGTTCACAACCGGGACGAGCGCGCCGTGCGCCATCTCCTCCAGGCCGCTCTGCGCGTAGGTCCGCCAGACGATGGCGGCGACCTGGCGTTCCAGGACGCGAGCCGTGTCCGATGCGGTCTCCTTGCCACCGAGCTGGCTGGACGCCGTCGAGATGATGAGGGGCGAGCCACCGAGCTCCGAGATCCCGACGTGGAACGAGACTCGTGTGCGCGTCGAGGTCTTGTCAAAGATCACGGCCACGCTGCGGGGCCCCTCGAGCGGACGCGCGGAGAAACGATCGCGCTTGAGCACCGCGGCGAGCTCGAGCACCTCGCGCTGCTCGGCGGGTGTCAGATCGTCGTCGCGGAGGAAGTGGCGAATCACAGTGTTGCCTTTCAGTGGGTGACGGAGAGGTGTCAGAACGACGGGCGTAGGCGCATCAGGCGGAGACCTTGGTGCCGAAGCCCTCGGTGGTGAAGATCTCGAGCAACATCGAATGGGGCACCCGGCCGTCGATGATCGCGGCCTGGTCGACACCGCCCTCGACGGCTTCTATACACGCCTGCACCTTCGGGATCATGCCGGCCGACAGCGTCGGAAGCAGGGCACGCAGCTCTTCGAGCTTGATCTCGGAGATGAGCGAGTCGACATCCGGCCAATCCCGGTACAGGCCCGCGACATCAGTGAGCATGATGAGCTTGGCCGCGCCGAGCGCCTGCGCCAGCGCCGACGCGGCTCGGTCAGCGTTGATGTTGAGCGCCTTTCGGGGCGTGTCGATGTCGCTCGCGATCGACGAGACGACGGGGATGCGGCCGGCCGCGATGTCGGCCTTGACCACCGTCGGGTCGACGCTCTCGATCTCACCGACGAGGCCGAGATCGACGGTCTCGCCGTCGATGAGGAGCTTCTTTCGCCTCGCCTGGAACAGGCCGGCATCTTCTCCGCTGGTCGCCACCGCGATCGGAGCGCGCTCGTTGATCGCCGCCACGAGCTCACGCGCTACCTGGCCCCCGAGCACCATGCGGACGACCTCCATGGCCTCCTCACTGGTGACGCGGTAGCCGTCCTTGAACTCGCTCTCAATGCGCAGCCTGCCGAGCATGCGAGAGATGTGCGGGCCGCCGCCGTGCACGATCACGGGCTTGATGCCCGCGTAGCGCAGGAACGCGATGTCAGATGCGAACGCCTCGAACAGCTCGGTGTCGACCATGGCGTTTCCGCCGAACTTGATCACGAGGACACGACCCGAGAACTCCTGCATCCACGGCAGCGCCTCGATGAGCGTCTCGACCTTGGAGGTCGCCTTCTCGTACAGGTCAGGAGTGGTCATGCTGCCCCTTTCGGGCCGGTCAGAAACCGTCGGGCTGGTCCGGCATCCGCTCGGCGGCTGTCGCTCCTCATCTCGACTCGCGTGGCTCGTCAGGACGAGTACGCGCTGTTCTCGTGCACGTAGTCGTGCGTCAGGTCGTTGGTGAGGATGGTCGCCTCGCTGACGCCCGCATGCAGGTCGATCAGGACGCTCGTGTCGCGCGGGGTGAGGTCGACGAGCTCTGCGGGCTCGTGCGGAGTGCCAGCGCGGCAGACCATGACGCCGTTGATCGTGACGTCCAGCGCCTGCGGGTCGAACTCCGCGTCCGTCGTGCCGACCGCCGCGAGCACGCGACCCCAGTTCGGGTCATTGCCGAAGATGGCCGCCTTGAAGAGGTTCGACCGAGCGACGGCCCGTGATGCGTCGAGCGCGTCCTCCTCGGTCGCGGCGCCGATCGTCGTGATCGTCACGTCGTGGCTCGCGCCCTCGGCATCCTGCTGCAGCTGACGTGCGAGGTCGGCGCACACGTCGGTGAGCACCGCCGTGAAGGCCGCCTCATCTGGCGTGACGCCGCTCGCGCCCGATGCCATGAGCGTGACCTGGTCGTTGGTCGACATGCAGCCGTCCGAGTCGACACGGTCGAAGGTCACCCGCGTCGCAGACCGCAACGCTCGGTCGAGCGCCACGGACTCGAGGTCGGCGTCGGTCGTGATGACGACGAGCATGGTCGCGAGCCCGGGCGCGAGCATCCCCGCACCCTTCGCCATGGCTCCGACGACGTACCCCTCGCCCTGGCGCACAGAGCGCTTGGGCTTCGAATCGGTGGTCATGATGGCAAGCGACGCCTCATCGCCCGCTTCTGCGGTGTCGGAAAGCGACTCGGCCGTGAGCTCGACGCCGCGCAGGACGCCGTCGCGGAAGCTCTGGTCGCCGACGCCGATGAGCCCGGTCGAGCAGACCAGCACGTCGCCAGCTCCGATGCCGAGCTTCGCGGCCACAGCCTCCGCAGTCTGGTGCGTGGTCTGGAATCCGAAGGAGCCCGTGTAGCAGTTCGCGCCGCCGGAGTTCAGGACGATGGCGGAGATGGAACCGCCCCTGATGGCCTCCTGCGACCACAGGATGGGGTTGGCCTTGCATCGGTTGCTGGTGAAAACCGCGGCGCAGGCCGCGCTCGGACCGTCGTTGACGACGAGGGCGACGTCACGTCGCCCCTCCGACTTGATGCCGGCGGCGACACCTGCCGCACGGAAGCCTGCTGCTGCGGTCACGCTCACGGTGCCACTCCGTCCAGGGGAAGGCCAAGCGACTCCTCGAGTCCCAGGGCGATGTTCGCTGACTGCACCGCGGCGCCCGCGGTGCCCTTGCCGAGGTTGTCGATCGCGGCGACCGCGACGACCCTGCCCGCTCGCTCGTCGACACCGATGCCGATGGATGCGCGGTTCGAGCCGGTCACGTCACCGGTCCGCGGCCACTCCCCATCGGGGAGGAGCTGCACGAAGCGCTCAGCTCCATACGACTCCTCATAGGCGGCGCGCAGCTGGGCCGCATCCACGCCATCGGACAGGTGCGCCGTCGTCGTAGCCAGGATGCCGCGTGCCATGGGCACCAGGACCGGAGTGAACGCAAGCGTGACCTCGGCCCCACCCGCGCGGCGGAGGTTCTGCCTGACCTCGGGGTTGTGCCTGTGCCCGCCCGTCACGGCGTACGGGTTGGCCGAGCCCATGAGCTCCGATCCGAGCAGCGAGACCGCTGCCTTCTTGCCAGCCCCGGATGGGCCGACGGCGAGGACGGCGGTGAGGTCGGACGGCTGCACGAGCCCGCGGTGGAGCGCCGGGGCGAGCGCGAGCGTGATCGCCGTGACGTTGCAGCCTGGGACGGCGACTCGTGAGACTCCCTTGAGGTTCGCGCGCTGCTTGGTCTCGGCCCCTGAGAGCTCGAGCTCGGGCAGGCCGTAGGCCCAGGTGCCGAAGAAGTCGCCGCCGTAGTACTCGGCCCAGTCCTCCTCGCGCTCGAGGCGGTGGTCGGCTCCGCAGTCGATGACCAGCGTCTCCTCCCCCAGCTCCGCAGAGATCGCCCCGGATGCTCCGTGGGGCAGCGCCAGGAACACGACGTCGTGCCCTCTGAGCACATCCGCGGTCGTCGGCTCGAGCACCAGATCGGCGTAGCTCGCGAGGTGCGGATGCACGCGCAGCAGTCGCTCACCCGCGTTCGCGTGCGCGGTGACGGTGCGGACCTCGAGTTCGGGGTGCGAGGCGAGAATGCGCAGGAGTTCGCCACCTGCGTACCCGCTCGCCCCAGCTACTGCAACGGAGAAAGCCATGCCGTTCATCCTAGGCCGTGCCACCCCCACCACGGTCGACCGGACCCACGGGCGCCTCCTGGGGCGTCTCCTGCGGGAATGTCGAGCGCGCCACGCGCGTTCCACTCGTAGGCTTGACAGGCTGAGGCCTCGACGTTCACGCGTCGGCGGCGCGATGCCGATGAGAGGACGACGTGACACTGAACACCGAAGACGCAGCTTCCACCACGAGCGCCGACGGGGCACCGACCGCGGTCCAGGCGCTGAGCGACACACGGGTGAACCAGCTGCGACGAGACTTCCCGATCCTCGACCAGGAGGTGAACGGCGAGCCGCTCGTGTATCTCGACTCCGGCGCGACGTCACAGCGGCCGACTCAGGTTCTCGAGGTCGAGCGGCGTTTCCTCGAGCACGAGAACGCGGCCGTCCATCGCGGGGCGCACACGCTCGCGGCCCTCTCGACGGTCGCCTTCGAAGATGCTCGCGAGACTGTCGCCGCCTTCGTCGGCGCCGCCCCGGAGCAGATCTCCTGGACGCTGAACGCGACCGACGCCATCAACCTCGTGACCGGTGGCATCCGCATCGCCAGCGCGGGCCGCGGCGGACCACGGGCAACACGCCTAGCGATCGGCGAGGGCGACGAGATCCTCATCACCGAGGCCGAGCACCACGCCAACCTGGTGCCGTGGCAGGAGCTGGCGCTGGACACCGGCGCGACACTCGTCTACGTGCCGGTCAACGATCGTGGGACCTGGAGCGTCGAGGATGCGGCCGCCCTCATCTCCTCGCGGACCAAGGTCTTCGCCTTCGCGCACGTCTCCAACGTGACCGGCCTGGTCGCGGATGCGAAGCGCCTGACCGAGCTCGCGCACGACGCGGGTGCGATCGTCGTCCTCGACGCCTGCCAGTCGGTGCCGCACCTGCCAGTGAACTTCCCGGCGATCGGCGTCGACTTCGCCGCGTTCTCCGGGCACAAGATGCTCGGCCCCAACGGCGTCGGCGTCCTCTACGGGCGCGCCGAGATGCTCGACGCGCTGCCGCCCGCCCGCACAGGCGGGTCGATGATCTCGACCGTCACCATGGAGGCCAGCGACTTCATGGCTCCCCCGACGCGCTTCGAAGCCGGCACGCAGCCGGTCTCCCAGGTCGTCGCGCTCGCCGAGGCCGTGCGCTACCTCGAGTCGGTCGGCATGGATGCGGTCGCGTCCCACGAGGCCGAGATGGGCCAGCTCCTCCTCGCCGGCCTCTCCGGCGTTCCAGGCGTGCGCGTCATCGGCGAGCCAGCCGGCGTGCCCCGCGCGGGCCTCGTCAGCTTCGAGGTCGAGGGCGTCCATTCGCATGACGTGACCCAGTTCCTCGACTCGAAGGGCATCGCGGTTCGCGGTGGCCACCACTGCGCACAGCCCCTCCACCGGAGGCTCGGGCTCACGGCGTCCACACGCGCCAGCAGCTACCTCTACACGACCCGTGAAGACGTCGACCGCTTCGTCCTCGCGGTCGGGCAGATCCGCGCCTGGTTCGGAGTGGACGCGTGAGCGCGCTCGACGGCCTCTATCAGCAGCTCATCCTCGAGCATTCGAAGAAGCGGTCTGGCGATGGCCCCCTCGCCGACGCCGAGGCCGAGCACTTCGAACGCAACCCCAGCTGCGGCGACGAGATCACCGTGCGCGTGAAGCTCGACGAAGCCGGCACCGGTCTCTCGGAGCTCGCATGGCAGGGCGACGGATGCAGCATCTCCATGGCTTCCGCGTCGGTGCTCAGCGAGCTCGCCGTCGGCAAGACCACCGCCGAGATCGAGGAGCTCGTCGCCGCGTTCCGCCTCATGCTCCGGACCCGCGACGGCTCGGAGCCCGACGAGGACCTGCTCGAGGACGCGGTCGCGTTCCAGGGCGTCTCGAAGTTCGTCATGCGCGTCAAGTGCGCCATGCTCGCCTGGGTGGCCCTCGAGGCGAGTCTCAAAGAGGCCTCGGTCGCCCGCGAGCACTGAGTCTCCTTCAGCGTGCAACTCCGCTCCACGCGGAACAGCATCGCCCGGCCCCATCGGGGCCGGGCGATCTCTGTTTCGAGTTCGTGCTTTGGAGTTCGTGCGTCCGTCAGGCGCGCATGGTCGCGCCGAAGCGCTCCGCCGCCAGCGTCGCGCCCGCTTCCTTGGCCTCGCTCGCCTCGGCGGCCGTCAGCGTGCGGTCGGTCGCACGGAAGCGAAGCGCGAACGTCAGGCTCTTCTGCCCGTCCTCGAGCCCCGCACCGCGGTAGTCGTCGACGATGGTGAGCTGCTCGAGCAGCGCACCGGCACCTTCGGTCACAGCCGCCGACACGGCGGCGGCGGGAACGGTGGCGTCCACGACGAGGCTCAGGTCCTGCGTGGCTGCCGGGAAGGTGGAGATGGGCTCTGGCAGCACCTCGCGTCGTGCCAGGTCGATGACCGCGTCGAGGTCGACCTCGAACGCGGCGACGACGCGTGGCAGGTCGGCCCCCTCAGCGATGTCGGGGTGCACCTCGCCCGCGAAGCCGACGACGATCTCGTCGACCCCGAAGCTCAGGAACAGCTCCGCGCAGCGGCCGGGGTGGAAGGCGCGGTGTGTCCCCTGCCTCACCTGGATGTCCGCGCCGGTCGCGAGGCCGAGCTGTGCGACCAGCTCGAGTGCGTCTTCCCAGGACGCGGCGGTCGGGGCGTGGCCGGGGCGCTTGGGCTCGCGCTGTCCGAGCACGATGCCGGCAGCATGCCGCGGTTGTGGCGGCAGGCCGGCCTCGAGCTCCGCGATGCGCTCGGGAGTCGGTCGAACGGCGACCGACGGCACCTCGTCGACGCCGTACACGACCCCGGACTCCGGCTTGAAGACGGTGCCCGTCTCGAAGATCGCCAGGTCCGTGAGGCCACGGGACACGTTCCGGTGCGCGATGGTGAGAAGTCCCGGCAGGAGGCTCGTCCGGAGCCACGCCGCACGCGGGTCGAGCGGGTTGGCGAGCTTGACCGCCGCCACCTCGCCAGCATCAGGTCGGCCGAACGTGACCGTGTCCGCCTCGGCGACGAACGGGTAGCTCTGCACCTCGACGGCGCCGGACGCCGCCAGGACATCCGCCGCAGCCCGACGCAGGCGCTGCTCGCGGGTCAGCCCTCGCCCGGGAGGGGCGACGGGGAGGCGGGATGGGATGCGCTCGAAGTCGCACAGGCGCCCGATCTCCTCGACGAGCGTGACCGGCTCGGTGAGATCGCCGCGCCAGCTCGGAACGGTGACCCCGAGGAGTCCCTCCGCTTCCTCCCAGACCTCGCAGCCCACGGCACGCAGCGCACCGATCGTCTCGTCGAGCGAGTAGTCGATGCCCATGATTCGAGACGCGGCATCAACCGGAAGGATCAGCGACTCGGGGGTGGGGATCTGCTCGTGAACGCTTCCCGCACGAACCACACGTCCGCCAGCGTGTTCGACCAGCAGCTCCGCGACGCGTGCCGCGGCCGGCTGCGCGACGCGGGGATCGACGCGACGCTCGAAGCGACGCGAGGCCTCGCTCGGCAGCTTGTGCCTGCGCGCGGTGCGCGCGATGGAGATCGGTGAGAACGACGCGGCCTCGATGAACACGTTGCGAGTCTCCGTGCTCAGCTCGGTCTCCTCGCCACCCATGACCCCGGCCAGACCGATCGGTCCCCGATCGTCGGTGATGAGGATGTCCTCGGCGCTCAGCGTGCGCTCCTTGCCGTCGAGGGTCGTGAGCTGCTCCCCCTCCGCCGCACGCCGCACCCGGATGCCGCCGCGCAGCTTGTCCAGGTCGTAGCCGTGGATGGGCTGCCCCAGCTCGAGCATGACGTAGTTGGTGATGTCGATGGCGATGCCGAGCGGACGGATGCCCGCGAGGCGAAGTCGCTGGGCCATCCAGGGCGGCGTCGGCCGAGTGGCGTCGATGCCCTCGACGACGAGGCCGACGAACACGGGGGCCATCGGCTGGTCCCGCACGGAGGCGTCATCGTCGACCGAGACCGGGACGCGCACATCCTGCGCGTCAGCGGCGACGGCTTCGGCCAGGATCGCCTCGAGCTGCGGTCGCAGCGCGGGATCGCTGAAGGCGACGCCGGTCGCGTTCGAGTACTCCCGGACGAGGCCGCGGATCGACATCGCGTAGCCGCGATCGGGGGTGACGTTGACCTCGACGGCCTGCTCGGTGAGGCCGAGCAGCTCAATGGCATCGGTGCCCGGGGTCGCGCTGACGCCGAGCCTGGACAGCACGATGATGCCCTCGTGGTCGTCGCCCATGCCGAGCTCACGCTGGGACGCGATCATGCCGTCGGACACATGCCCGTACGTCTTCCGGGCCGCGATGGCGAAATCGCCCGGAAGGACGGCGCCGGGAAGCGTGACGACCACCGAGTCGCCCACGCCGAAGTTATGCGCGCCGCAGACGATGCCGCGCACATCCGCACCGCCATCGGCCGCGAGCTGACCCTCAGGCGCAACACGCACCTGGCACCAGTTGATGGTCTTCCCGTTCGACTGCGGCTCGGGCTCGGCCGAGAGCACCTCACCCACGACGATGGGGCCCTGCAGCTGCGTGCCGTGCACGGCTTCGTCCTCGAGCCCGACACGAACGAAGGCATCGAGCACCGATGCCGGGGACACCGAGGCGGGGATCTCCGCGTACTCGCGGAGCCAGGAGAGTGGAGCGCGCATGACTAGATCACCATTCCGAACTGAGTGCTGAAGCGGACATCGCCCTCGACCATGTCTCGCATGTCGGTGAGCGCGTTGCGGAACATGAGGGTGCGCTCGACGCCCATGCCGAACGCGAAGCCCTGGTACTCCTCTGGGTCGACACCGGCCGCCAGCAGCACGTTGGGGTGCACCATGCCGCATCCGCCCCACTCGATCCAGCGCGGGCCGCCCTTGGCTCCCGGGTGCCAGATGTCCATCTCGGCACTCGGCTCCGTGAAGGGGAAGTAGTTGTTGCGCAGACGGATGCGGGCCTCGTCGCCGAACATCGACGTCGCGAAGTGCTCGAGCGTGCCGCGAAGGTGAGCCATCGTGAGGCCCTTGTCGATCGCGATGCCCTCGAACTGCGTGAAGACGGGCGTGTGCGTCGCGTCGAGCTCATCGGTGCGGTACGTGCGACCCGGTGCAAGCACATAGAGGGGCACGCCGCGCTCGATGAGGGAGCGCATCTGAACGGGCGACGTGTGGGTGCGCAGCACGAGGTGCCGGTCGGCGGGCTCGACGAAGAAGGTGTCCTGCATGGCTCGGGCCGGGTGGTCGGCGTCGAAGTTGAGCGAGTCGAAGTTGAACCACTCGCTCTCGAGCTCCGGCCCTTCCGCGATCTCCCAGCCCATGCCGACGAAGATGTCGCTCACCCGGTCCTGCAGCACGGTGAGCGGATGCCGGGCTCCCGTTCCGCGAGCGGGTCGCGCGAGCGTGACGTCGACGGTCTCCGCAGCGAGACGCGCGGCGGCCTCAGCTTCGGCCAGCTCCCGCTCGCGAGCGGCGAAGGACTCGTTGACCCGGCTGCGGGCCTGCCCGATGAGCTGACCGGCTTCCTTCTTGCTCTCCTTGGGGACGGAGCGCATGGCGGCGTTCAGCGACGCGATCGCCGAACCCTCCGCCAGGTGCTCGGCGCGCACGCGCTTGAGTGCGGTCAGGTCGGGCGCCGCGGCGATGGCGGCGAGTGCCGCGTCGACCGCGGAGCCGACGGCTTCCTGCGTGATGGGGTTCGATGAGGCGTCAGACACAAGCGTCGAGTTTAGCGAACGCAGTGGACAACGGCTCCAGAACCATGGATCCGCTTTTCTCACGCTGTGAGACGAGGCGTGTCGGGGCCTCCGGGAGAACGCGGCTTCGTCCCGTTCCTCGATCAGGATCCGCGTGAATCCGGCGATCTTCCAGGGTCCAGGTGTATCCATGAGCACCGAAATTGTGGCCGACGTGCACCAATCAGGTAACCATCTCGTTGCGAAAGCGAGAAATAGGCAACCGCGCAGTCTGACGCTGTGGTGGAATCGCTCCATGCAAAATCAGAGCGAGCCCCTCGTCGTCGTTGATCACGTCGAGAAGCACTACGGTGAATTCCACGCCCTGAAGGACATCAATCTCAACGTCGAGCGCGGTCAGGTCGTCGTCGTCATCGGGCCCTCCGGTTCCGGCAAGTCGACCCTGTGCCGCACGATCAATCGACTCGAGACGATCACCTCGGGGGAAATCCGGATCGACGGGAAGGTGCTGCCCAAGGAAGGGAAGGCACTCGCCGCGCTCCGCGCCGACGTCGGCATGGTCTTCCAGTCCTTCAACCTCTTCGCGCACAAGACCATCCTCGAGAACGTGGCTCTCGGCCCCATCAAGGTCCGCAAGCTCTCGAGGGCCGACGCCGAGAAAGAGGCAAAGGCGCTTCTCGACCGCGTCGGCATCGGCCACCAGGCGGCGAAGTTCCCTGCCCAGCTCTCCGGTGGTCAGCAGCAGCGTGTCGCGATCGCCCGCGCACTGGCCATGAAGCCGAAGGTCATGCTCTTCGACGAGCCCACGAGCGCCCTCGACCCCGAGATGATCAACGAGGTCCTGGACGTCATGGTCGATCTCGCGAAGGAGGGCATGACGATGATTGTCGTGACCCACGAGATGGGCTTCGCCCGCAAGGCGGCCGACCGGGTCGTCTTCATGGCCGACGGCCAGATCCTCGAAGACCAGGCGCCTGAGGACTTCTTCACGCACCCGAAGACCGACCGCGCCAAGGACTTCCTCTCCAAGCTCATCACCCACTGACGGCAGGCGCGGACCGCGCCCCGACCGTCCTCCAGGACCAGACAGACTTCCAACAGAAGGAGAAGAAATGCGAAAGACCAAGCTCAGCGCCATTCTCGGCGCAGGCATCCTGGCCTCACTCGTACTGACCGGATGCGCCGAAGGCGCCCCGCCCGCTGCAGGCGGCGACGAAGGCACCACGACCGGTGAAGCACCCGTCTTCGAGGTCGCGACGGACGTCGCGATCGAAGGCTCGCCCACGTTCGACGCCATCAAGGCGCGCGGCGACAAGGTCGTCGTCGGCGTCAAGGAAGACCAGCCGAACCTCGGCTACCTCGACGCTGTTACCGGTGAGCGCACCGGCTTCGACGTCGACGTCGCACGCTGGATGGCCGCATCGCTCGGCGTCTCCGAGGAGAACATCGAGTTCAAGCCGATCGCCTCCGCCAACCGCGAGCAGGCGATCTCCAACGGCGACATCGACTACTACGTCGGCACCTACTCGATCACCGACAAGCGCAAGGACCAGATCGACTTCGCCGGTCCGTACTTCGAGACCGGACAGGGCCTCCTCGTCGGCGCCGACTCCGAGATCACGGGTGTCGACGACCTCGTCGCCGGCGTCAACGTCTGCTCCGCGACCGGCTCGACGCCGATCCAGAACATCCGCGACAACTACCCAGAGGTCACGACCACCGAGTTCGACACGTACTCGCAGTGCGTCGAGGCGCTCCTCAACGGCCAGGTCGATGCAGTGACGACCGACGAGGCCATCCTCATCGGCTACGCGGCTCAGGACCCTGAGCAGCTCAAGGTCGTCGGCGAGCCCTTCAGCGAAGAGCTCTACGGCATCGGCCTCGCCAAGGGCGACGACGCGCTCCGCGACCACTTCAACACGACCCTCGAAGAGGGCGGCGACGTGTGGCAGTCGATCTTCGACTACAACCTCGGCTCCTCCGGAACCACGGTCTCGCAGCCAGCGGTCGACCGCTACTAATCCCACAGGCGAGCGGCGGCGAGACTCACTCTCGCCGCCGCTCGTTCGCACCTAGGGCGCCTCGCGCCCTGTCTCAGAAAGGAAGGCGAGCGTGTTCGATATCTTCACGAACCACCTCGACCTGTGGAGTGAGGCCCTCATCGGGACGCTCATCCTCTTCTTCGGGGGCGCGCTCCTCGCGCTCGTCCTCGGCTTCATCGTGGGTGCCATGCGGGTCTCGCCGGTCCCGATCGCTCGGGCCGTCGGCGCCGCCTACGTCAACATCGTGCGCAACACGCCACTCACGCTGGTGTTCTTCATCTTCGTCTTCGCCGTGCCCGTCCTCATCCCGATGGGCCGCACCGACTACCTGCTCCTCGGCATCCTCGCGCTGGGCGTCTACACCGCCACGTACGTCGCCGAGGTGCTTCGAAGCGGCATCAACACCGTGCCTGTCGGCCAGGCAGAGGCCGCGCGAGCCATCGGCCTTCCCTTCGGGCAGGTCATGACCCTCATCGTGCTCCCACAGGCAGCACGCGCCGTCGTCCCGCCCATGATGAGCGTCCTCATCGCACTGCTGAAGAACACCACCGTCGCTGCTGGGTTCTCGGCCGTCAACCTCGGCATCATCCGCGCCAACATGAGCGAGCGGGGTGAGAACGCGATGGAGGTGCTCATCTGGGTCGCCATCGTCTTCATCGTCCTCGTGCTCCTGCTCTCGTGGGTGCAGAACGCGCTCGAACGCCACTGGAAGGTTGCCCGATGAGCCAGACCTCAGTTCTCTACGACGTCCCGGGACCCCGCGCGCTCGCTCGCAACAAGCTCCTCGGGATCATCACGGTCGTCGTCATCGTCGGCCTCGTGGCGTTCCTGATCTACCGCCTCGGCGCAACGGGCAACCTGAGCGCCAACAAGTGGCAGATCTTCGGCTACGCGGCCATCTGGACGCAGATCGCGCAGGCGCTCTGGGCCACGCTCAGCGCCTTCCTGGTCGCCGCCGTCGGCGCGCTGGCGCTCGGATTCGTCCTCGCCATCGGCCGCCTATCGGACCACGCGTGGGTCCGCATCCCGTTCACGGTGGTCGTCGAGGGGCTCCGCGCTATCCCCGTCCTCATCCTCATGATGCTCATGTACTACGGCCTGCCCGCCATCGGCATCAAGATGGAGCCGTTCTGGGCCGTCGTCATCGCGCTCATCGCGTACAACGGCTCAGTCCTCTCCGAGGTCATCCGAAGCGGCGTCCAGTCGCTGCCGAGCGGACAGGCCGAGGCCGGCTACGCCATCGGCCTCCGCAAGAGCGGCGTCATGCAGATCATCCTGCTCCCGCAGGCCATCCGCGCGATGCTGCCCGTCATCATCGCGCAGCTGGTCGTGACGCTCAAGGACACGGCCCTCGGCTCGATCATCACCTACAACGAGCTCCTCTACATGGCGAAGCTCATCGGCGGCCAGGCAGACTACGGCCGCCCGTACATCCCGGTGACGATCGTGATCGGCGCCATCTACATCGCGACCTGCGTGCTGCTCTCGTGGCTCGCGACCATCGTGCAGAAGCGCATCTCGCAGAACCCGAAGGTCATCGCGGGGGCGGCGCCGGAGCCGCTCACCAACGCGGGCAACGTGACCGACACGGAGCTCATCCTGGTCCAGCAGTCGGACGTCCTCGAACTCGAAGAGGACGAGCGGCAGAAGGCCAAGCACGATCTGGCCGAAGCGCAGCGGCAGAGCGATCTCCGCAAGCGCGACGACGGCGATCGCGTCTAGACGCACCAGCGACAAAACGCTCCCCGCTGGCAGGTACCGAGTCTCTCGGTCCTGCCAGCGGGGAGCGTTTCGTTGCTGCGGCTCGCGGGCGCTACGCGCGCTGCGCGAAGGCGCTCTCGTACAGGCAGACGGATGCGGCGGTCGCGAGGTTCATCGACTCCGCCTGACCGTAGATCGGCACGCTCATCGTCGCGTCAGCGTAGGCCAGCTGCTCCGCATCGAGGCCACGGGCCTCGTTGCCGAAGAGCCACGCGGTCGGCTGAGCCAGCTCGCCCGACTCGCGCGCGGAGAGCAGGTCCGAACCGTCGATGTCGGCGGCCACGACGCGCAGTCCCGCGTCACGAGCGCGCGAGGTCGCGACGTCGAGCGTCACCTCGACAGCGATCGGAAGGTGGAAGATCGAGCCGGTGCTCGAGCGGACCACCTTCGAGTTGTACAGGTCGACCGTGCGACCCGTGAGGATCACGGCGTCAGCACCCGCAGCATCAGCTGCCCGGATGATCGTGCCCAGGTTGCCAGGGTCGCGCACCTCCTCGAGGATGGCGACGAGCTTCGGGGAGCCGCGCAGCGCATCCCGGATGGAGGCGGGGAACTGACGGCAGACCGCGATCACGCCCTGGGGCGTGCGGGTGTCCGCCATCGCGTCGATGGCCTCCTCGCTCGCGAAGTCGACCTCGAGCTGCGCCTCCTCGGCGAGGCCGCGCAGCTCGGAGTGACGCTCGAGCGCCGTGGGCGTGACGAACAGCTCCTCGATGAGCTCGGGGCGCGAGACGAGCGCCTCACGGACGGCCTGCGGGCCCTCGATGACGAACAGGCCAGTCTCCTGGCGCTCGGACTTCTGCGAGAGCTTCCTGACTTCCTTGACTCGCGCGTTCCGCGGACTCTCGATCATGGTGTCGACTTCTTCCTGCGCACGGGGCGCTGCTTGGCTGGAGTGGTGGTTCAGGGGCCGATCTCATGCGGGGCGGCACCGTCCCGATGCGGGCGGCTGCGGAGCTCGAGGCAAAAGAAAATGCGGCCGAGAGCTGGACTCTCGGCCGCATGTTCAGACGGCCGCTGACTGCATATCGAGTCGGGCCGCGGAGTTCGCTACGCTGCTGCGCGCGGGGCCGACGTGTCGGCCGGGAGGGCCTGCTTGGCGGCCTCGACGAGACCCGCGAACGTCGCGGGCTCGTTCACGGCGAGCTCAGCGAGGATGCGGCGGTCGACCTCGATGCCGGCAAGGCCGAGGCCCTGGATGAAGCGGTTGTACGTGAGGCCGTTCGCGCGGGACCCGGCGTTGATGCGCTGGATCCAGAGGCGACGGAACTCGCCCTTCTTCGCGCGACGGTCGCGGTACGAGTAGACCATCGAGTGGATGACCTGCTCCTTGGCCTTCCGGTACAGGCGCGAACGCTGTCCGCGGTAGCCGGATGCGCGCTCAAGGATGACGCGACGCTTCTTCTGGGCGTTAACCGCCCGCTTTACACGTGCCATGTGTGTTGATTCTCCTCAGTAAGTTCGTGTGCGGGGCGGCTTAGTGGCCGAGCAGCTTCTTGGCGACCTTGGCGTCTGCCGGGGACAGGAGCTGGTCCTGGTTCAGGCGAGCCTTGCGACCGGGGGACTTGACCTCGAGGTTGTGGCGGAGGCCAGCCTGCTGCTTCATGATCTTGCCGCTTCCGGTGACCTTGAAGCGCTTCTTGGCGCCCGAGTGGGTCTTCTGCTTCGGCATTACTTCTCCTCTGTTGGTGCAGACTCTGCTGCAGACTCTGTCGCAGCTTCATTTACAGCTGGTTGTGCAGCTTC
Source organism: Pseudoclavibacter sp. Marseille-Q434 (assembly GCF_050315415.1). Classification (NCBI taxonomy): domain Bacteria; kingdom Bacillati; phylum Actinomycetota; class Actinomycetes; order Micrococcales; family Microbacteriaceae; genus Pseudoclavibacter; species Pseudoclavibacter sp. Marseille-Q434. The sequence goes on from NZ_JBNPQH010000003.1 coordinate 26,575, forward strand.
GTCTGGTGACGGCTGCCCGTGCTTGGCCGCCCGCGACGCCTCGCGAGCTGCGTTCCGCTTTGCGGAGGCATCGGCCTTCACGTCGGACTTGTTCCGGAACGGGCCGATGATCATGACCATGTTGCGGCCATCGATCATGGGGTTGGACTCGACGGTGCCGTACTCCGAGACCTCTTCAGCGAAGCGCTGGAGAAGACGCACGCCCATCTCCGGGCGCGACTGCTCGCGACCGCGGAACTGGATCATGGCCTTGACCTTGTCGCCGTCTTCGAGGAAGCCGATAGCGCGCTTGCGCTTGGTCTCGTAGTCGTGGGCGTCGATCTTCAGGCGGAAGCGGACCTCTTTCAGGACCGTGTTGGCCTGGTTGCGGCGGGCTTCTTTGGCCTTCTGGGCGGCCTCGTACTTGAACTTCCCGTAATCCATGATCTTGGCGACGGGTGGCTTCGAGTTAGGGGCGACCTCGACGAGGTCGAGCTCAGACTCCTGCGCGAGGCGCAGGGCCATCTCGAGCTTGACTACTCCGACCTGCTCACCGCCCGGGCCGACAAGGCGGACTTCACTGGCACGGATGCGGTCATTGGTACGTGGTTCGCTGATGGAAGGCTCCTGACTTCACTGAATGTGGAAAGGAGGCGTCACACCAACAGCACTGCGCTCGCAGCGTGTTTCCACCCGACGTCATGGAGTCTGCAGATCGCGCAACTCGTGCACGTCCTGCAGGCTCTGTGACCTCTTCCCGCGCAGCCGTGAGGCCGAACTGAGGAAGGGAGTGGAGCAACCCGGTAACCTACGTAGAGCGGTTTGCGCGGGTGGGACGAATCCTCTTTCGCGGTCTCTGCACAGCAGAAACCGATCGCTACATTACCAGAACTTCGCACAAAGGACCAGCGTGACCGACGCCTCACTCGAAAACCCCTCCGCCACCGATCCCGAGTACGGCGACCTGCGCCGCGACATCGGCGAAGTGCCCGCGGTGGAGCTCATCACGACCACTGCAGTCCACCTCATGAGCGCCGCAGCGGTCGCCTGCGGACTCGATGAGGACAGCGGTGATGACGAGCTCGACCTCGACGAGGCCCGCAAGCTCATCTCAGCACTTGCCGGCCTCCTCACCGCGAGCCTCCCGTACCTCGGCGACCACCACGCGCGACCGCTCCGCGACGGTCTTCGCTCGCTGCAGCTCGCGTTCCGCGAAGCGTCGGACCACCCAGACGCCGTCGGCAAGGGGCCGGGCGAGGACCTCACGGGTCCCGTCTACGGCTAGTCGTTCGCAGCCGCCTGCCGGATCGCCGCGCGTCGCGGTGGGCAGGCGGCTCAGGGAGCGGTCGAGCCTCGCCCCTCAGCCGGGCCGATCATCTCCGCCACGATGGCCGCGGAGAGGGTCACGAGCGGCAGGCCGCCCCCGGGGTGCGATGACCCCCCGACCAGGTAGAGTCCCTCGACCGGCTGCCGGTTCGCAGGACGCAGGAACGACGCCTTCGCCCCGTTCGACGCCGTGCCGTAGATCGACCCCCCTGGTGAGCGCGTCTCCCGCTCGAGGTCGGCGGGCGTGCGGATGCGCATCCACCGCACGTGGTCGCGCACGTCCACGCCACGTTCGGCCATCAGCTCGAGCAGCGACTCCGCATACTGCTCGGCGAGGCCGGGCTCATTCCAGTCGACGCCGTGCTCAGGGTCGTGGCGAGGCGCGTTGACGAGCACGAACCAGGCACCGCTGCCTGGACCGGGAACGATCTCCGGATCCTCGGGTGCGGCGATGTAGATCGTGGGCCGCTCGACCGGCTTCGGCCCCGACTGCGCCTGCCCTCCGACGCCGAAGATCGCGTCGAACTCAGCGTCGTAGTCCTTGGCGAAGAGCACCCGGTGGTGCGTGGCTTCGCCGTGTTCGAAGGCGGCCTCGTCCAACCCGTCGAGCGCAAGCAGCAGGACGAACCCGGACAGCGACGGGTCGAGCTTCGCGTGGCTCCTCGCCGCGCGCCGGGCGCCCTCGCTGCTGAGCAGCTTCCCGTAGACCGTCTCCGCGTCTGCGTTCGCGACCACCACGTCGGCGGCGATGCGCTCGCCGTCCGCCGTCTCGACGCCCGATACCCGCGCACCCTCCTGCAGGATGCGGGTCACATCCACCCCCGTCCGGATTCGCGCACCGCACTCGCGGGCCCGGTCGGCGATGGCTGCGCCCAGGCGCCAGAGACCACCAGGCACGTACCAGGACCCGTACGCCTGCTCTGCAAACGGGACGGTCGCGAGGGCCGAGGGCGCCCGCCTCGGGTCCGAGCCGGTGTAGGTCGCATAGCGGTCGAGCAGCGCGCGCAGGCGCGGGTCGGCGAGGTCCTGCTCGCCGAAGCCGCGGAGGCTCCGCCACGGGGCGACCTTCGCGAGCGACAGCGGGTTCGCGGCGAGCATCGCGATACCGGCCGCGGTGATGGGCGACTCGAGGAACGGACCACGGGCGATGTCCCACACCTTTCCGGAGCGCTCGAGGAACCTCGACCACTGCCGCCCGGTTCCTGAGCCAAGTGCCGCATCCAGCGCACCGGGGATCTCCTCGATGCGACCGGGCATGTCGAGCTCGGTGCCGTCCGCGAATCGATACCTGCACGCGACCTCGAGGCGCCGGAGCTCGAGCACCGACTCGAGCGGCGCACCCGTCTGACCGAACAGCTCGGCGAAGACGTACGGCATCGTCACGAGCGATGGCCCAGTGTCGAAGAGGAAGCCATCGTGCTCGATGGTGCCGAGCTTCCCGCCGATGACGTCGGACTGCTCGAGAACCGTCACGTCGTGACCGAGCGACGCGAGGCGCGCCGCCGAGGCGAGCCCGCCGACGCCCGCGCCGATCACGACGACACGGCTCATCGCGGAGCGTCCCCGCTGCGAGCGCCGGTTGTCACGAGGTCATCTGTCGACCTGCGCGCACGCCAGTCGCGCAGCAGCACGACGACAAGCGGCACCGCGATAGCGCCCATGATGATGCCGCCGACGAGAGCGACGCTCGGACGCTCGAAGAAGGTCAGGTTGCCGACGACGCACGTCGCATAGGTCCACAGGTAGACCGTGAACGGAACCGCGTCGCCCGGTGCGCCCTCGATCCGCTTCGACCTCGCGGCCACGGCATCGATGAGCCCGCAGATGATGAGGGAGACGAGGTACCAGCCGAGGAAGTTCGTGAGCGGGATGCCGTCGACGCCAGGGATGCCGGGATCAGGGTGCTTCCAGCCCCAGTGCCCCGAGTCGACCATCTGCGGGTCGAGGAACACGTCCCAGGCGGTCAGCGCCCACGCAGCGACCGCGACGCGCGCGATGCGGCGCAGGACCCCGGGGGCCGTGCCGACGAGGCGCCGCGCGATGATGACCGCCGGATAGGCGATCGTCACCCACGCGAGGGGCACGATCAGGGGCACCTCGAAGAGCGAGAAGCCCAGCGACGGGGTATAGATGTACTGCCCGAACGGGAAGCTCGTCGCGACGCCGACGACCTCGGCGAAGAAGCCGATCGCGGCCGCTGCGAGCAGCACGGACGCGAACTTCGGCCCCCTCGTCGCCCAGGCGTGCAGCACGCCGGTGGCAGCCAGGAGCGCGACGCTCGCGATCGTCAGCGGTATCGTTCCCCCACCCGTGAAGGCGAAGAGACTCTGCACGAACATGCCGGCGGCAAGGGTCACCCACATGAGTCGTCGTGTGATGGCGTTCATCTTGAGTCCGTTCCTCTCGGTCGTGGCTCTGGATCTTCGTCGTCTGGTCCCGTGGCCCGTGGTGGGTCTCGCCGCGCGGAGCTCATCCCGTCTCGCCCGCCCACCCTTCGACCGCATCCACTGCGAATCTGGCGAAGAGCTCCTCCGCGAACCACTCGCCAGCCCTGCTGTCGAGCATCGCCGCGCGGTGCGACGGCGCACCGGCGATGAACTCCCGAAGCGCTGGCGCCGACTCCCACAGCGTGAAGGTGCCCAGCAGGCCCGCCGGGAGCTCCCCCATCCCGAATCCGAGCCGCAGACCACGCGACCTCGCCTGCATCAGCTCGGCGGCGATGGGCGGCACGGTCCCAGAGAAGCGGTGCACCGCCGAGGGACGGATCCGGGCGCGAGTGATCACGGCGACCCGCTGCCCCTCGGCCGCTTCGGCAACCGCCGGGCCGAACGGCTCGCGGCCGCCCCACAGCCCGACGGAGCGGATGGCGCGCATGCGAACCCTGACCCGCTCCCGCGCGCTCGCATCCCAGGCGGCGACCAGTGGCCCACGGTCGAAGGCATCAGCCGCCTGCTGCGACTCCCATGAGGCGACCAGCGCCCAGTGCCCGAGGTCGGCGTCTCGCGACGAGAAGCTCGTCCCCTTCGCCGTGCCGAGGATGCGAGAGAAGCGCAGCCCCTCCGGCCTGCGTCGCCCGAGCAGCTGCAGCGTCGTCTTCGCCGTCAACCCGAGGCCGGTGCTCGCGCTGCCGGTTCCCCAGAGGTGGACGGTGGCGACCGTCACCGGTTCTCGACCCCCAGCGGCCCGGCGCTGCGGTCGCCCCGCACATGCTTGAGGACGAGCTCCGCGCTGATCAGGCACATCGGCACACCGACACCGGGGTTGACCGTCGCACCCGCGTAGTACAGCCCCTTGACCTTCGGGGAGGCATTGCCCGCTCGGAGCATGGCCGACTGGGCGAGCTCGTGCGACGGGCCGAGGATGCCGCCGCGCCACGAGTTGTAGTCGTTCACGAAGTCCGCGGGCCCGAGCGTGCTCCGAACGACGATGCGGCTGGCCAGATCGGGAGCCCCGGTCCACTCGGCGAGCTGGGCGATCGCGAGGTCGGCGATGCGCTCGACCTCCGCGTCTCCCCGGCCGTCCGCTCCTCCCCCGCCGATGGCGGGATCCCCCTTCACCGGGATGAGCATGAACAGGTTCTCGTGCCCGTCTGGCGCGACCTCGGGATCGGTTGCGCTCGGCTTGCACACGTAGACGGAGACCGGGTCCGGCAGCGCAACGCCCGTCCCGAAGATGGCGTCGAAGTTCTCGCCCCACTCCTTCGTGAGGAGCAGCGAGTGGTGCGGGAGCGTCGGCAGCTCGCCCTCGACACCGAGCATCACGAGCACGGCGCCCGGACCGGAGTCGGTCTTCTGCCACACCCGCTCCGGGTAGCTGCGGTACCGCTCCGGCAGCAGCTGCGTCTCCGTGTGGTGCAGGTCAGCCGCCGAGACGACCACCTCGACGTCCTCGAAGTGCCGCTTGCCCGCCGCGTCCCGCCAGTGCACACCACGGCTCCACCCGTGCGAGACGGCGATGCCCGTGACCTCGGCCTCGAGCCTGAACTCGACTCCGGCCTCGACCGCGAGGCCGTGCAGCGCATCCACCACGGCCGTGAAGCCACCCATCGGGTACTGCACGCCCTCGACGAGATCCATGCGGCTCATGAGGTGGTAGATCGCCGGCGCGCGGCGCGGATCGGTTCCGAGGAACACAGCCTGGTACGCGAGGATCTGGCGAAGCAGCGGATGCGTGAAGGACTCCTCGACGAACTTCTCGAGGGGCGTGGTCAGCCAGGTGAGGAGATCCGGCAGCTCGCGGCGGACTCGCTCGCCGACCAGGGACAGCGGGTTCGCGAACGTGTTGTAGAGGAAGACGTCCTCGGCCATGTCCATGGCGCGTCTGGCGGTCTCGAGGTAGTCATCGAACGCGGAGAGCGCGTCAGGCTCGAGCTCGGCGACCAGCTCACGCACGGCGTCCTGGCCGTACGGGATGGAGATGGGCTCGCTGCGTGCGCCGTCGGCGGTCGGCTCCGGGAAGACGCGGTAGCCGGGGTCGAGCATCCTGAGGTCGAGCTGCTCCTCGGTGCTCGTGCCCGCCAGTGCGAAGTAGTGGTCGAAGACGCTCGGCATGAGGTACCAGCTCGGGCCGGTGTCGAAGCGGAACCCATCGACTTCGAGAAGACCGGCTCGGCCTCCCACCCTGTCGTTCTTCTCGAGCACGGTCACGGCGAAACCGTCCCGCGCGAGGAGGATCGCCGTGGCGAGCCCCGCCATTCCAGCGCCGACGACAACTGCTCGAGTGCTCATGATCGTGTCTCCAGAAGGACTCGTGCTGCGATACGCGCCTTCTCGGCGCCGGGAACCCTGACTCGCGTCGTGCGCAACTGCTCCGCTGGCGTCGCCGCGATGCGGTCGGCCAGGGCGGAGAAGAGCGCGCTCGCGAGCGCGACACCCCTCCTGCAGTCTCGCGGAAGCAGCGGGATGCCCGCATCCGCCGTCTCGATATCTGCGCGGATGCGGTCGAGCCAGATGAGCTTGCGACGCTCGTCGAGCGGCGCCGACTCGAGCCCCTCCACCGGGAGGTAGTCCCGGCCGAGCCGATCGGCGTCATCACCCACGTCGCGCAGGAAGTTCACGTTCTGGAAAGCCGCGCCGAGCGCGCACGCAGCCGCGTCTATCCGCTCGCGTTCCTCGTCCGTGCGAGAGACGCCCGTCAGGAAGACGCGGACGCACATCAGGCCGACGACCTCGGCGGAGCCGTAGACGTACCGCCGCTGCTCCTCCACGTCGAGGGACTTCGGCTCCAGGTCCATGCGCATCGACGCGAAGAAGGGGACGACCAGCTCGGCCCCGAACCCACAGCGTCGCGCCGTCACCGCGAACGCGTGCACCACCAGGTTGGTGCTGAATCCGGATTCGATCGCCTCCAGCGTCTGCGCCTCCAACCCGTCCAGCGCAGCGTGCTGCTGTTCGAGCGAGAGGCCGGCGAGCGCTCCCACACCGTCGACGATCTCGTCGGCGACCCGGACGAGCGCGTAGATGCTGCGCACGGGCTTCACCGTGCGGCGGCCGAGCAGCCGCGTGGCCGCCCCGAAGGAACTCGAGTACGCGAAGATGACCTCTGCCGCGGACTTCTCCGCCGTGCGCGTGTACTGCTCGAGCGGAGAGATCATGAGGTGCGCCGCTCCAGCAGCATGAGCAGCCGCTCCATCATCTCCGCAAGATTCCTATCGCCCTCGCGTCCCGAGGCGCCAACGGCACGGGCCGCGGCGCTCGCCCTCGCGAACTGCGCCGCGAGCTCCTGCTCGACAGCCGCACGTGAACCGGACGCGTCGATGAGGTCGCGCGCCTTTGCTCCGTCGACCTCGCTGAGCTGCGGGTCGCCGAGCAGCGACTCGAGCTCGTTCCATACGGGTGTCCCGCACGCGAGCGCGATCAGTGCCGTGAACTTGCCCTCGCGAATATCCGAGTACGGCGCCTTCCCGAGCTTGTGCTGATCTCCGAAGACGCCGAAGAGATCATCCTGGAGCTGGAACGCCAGGCCAGCCGCATCGGAGAACTGTGCGATGAGCCGCGCGTCCACGAGGTCTTCTCCACCCGCCGCTATCAGGCCGAGTTCCAGCGGCAGCAGAACGGTGTACGCCGACGTCTTATTCGAGCTCATCGACAGCACCTCGGCGAGCGCGGGATGGTCTGCCCGGACCGACAGGCTGACATCGCTGAACTCTCCGGCCACAGACACGGAGAGCGCACGCTCGATGGCGTCGAGCACACGGAGGCGCACCGCATGCGGCAGGTCGATGCGCGCGACGCGCAGGTGGGCTTCCGAGAGCAGGAGGTCACCGACCAGGATCGCGGCGGCCTGGCCGAGACGGTTCCCGCGTTCGTCATCGAACTCCGAACCGCCGACGATCTCCTCGACGCTCCCAAGCAGGTTCCGCACACCACGGCGCATCGTGTCGTTGTCGATGACGTCGTCGTGCGTCAGGAACGCAAGATGGAGGAGCTCGGTCGCCGTCGCCAGCTCGATCACCGCATCTGGCACCTCTTCCGCGCCCGTGTAGGCGAGGTAGCTCTGTACGACCAGGGCCGGCCGAAAGAGCTTGCCGCCCTCCGCACTCCGAGCCGTAATGCGCCAGAGGGTCGCGAGGCCTTCATCGATGACACTGGCCGCCTGGACGCGCCCGTCGAGGAACTCCTCGATGCGCCGTCGCACCTCGAGCAGCTGCTTCGCTGCAAGCTCGAAGTCCGAACCCTGGCCACGGGGGCTCGCCAGAGGCTCACGAATCACTCGGCACCACTCCCTTTAGTTCGGTTGGCTAGCTATAAGAGTATCTAATTACTTCTCGGTGAGCCTACAGGCAAGCCTTGCCCGACATGCTGAGCCAGGTCAATCCCCTCTGCGACGCCACCAGGACCGCTTAGAATCGAGGCCCGTACGGCCCTGCGCCTCCCCCGCGTGAGACCCGGCGGCACGGGAGAAGGAGATGCCGAGGGAATCGACCTCGGTGCGGAACGCTTCACTCCCCTGCAGCAGCTCACTGGCCCGCCGCGACAGGTCGGCGAGCTCATCGCGGCCGACCGCTGGCCCCACGTGGAGCACCACCCGCAGCTCCGGTCCGGTCAGCCGGGCCTCCGGATCGCCAGGCACGAGATCGAGGCCGAGCACCTCGACCAGCTCTGCCATGACCCGTGAGAGCTCATCGGCGACCACGGGGTTGACCCACGGAGCGACCCACTCCTGCTCTTGCGCGATCGCCCACACCGCAGGTCGACGGACGACGAACTCCGTGTCACTCGTCGCGTCGACGACGATGAGGTCGCTGCCCTCGGCCGCAGCGGAGATGGCGGCACGCTGCATGAGCGCCGGGACCGGGCGGGCGGTCGGGTTCCACCGCCTCATCGCATCAGCCGAGGTGAACACGGGAAGGACGGTGCGACCATCCGGACCGGCGACGGTCACGATCGAGAGATCGGCGCTCTTGTCGACGGTGGACCCTTGCTCGTTGACACCGGCCTCACCGAGCTTCGCGACGAGAGGGATGAGCACTCTCGCCTGACGGAGAGCGTCGACGACGGCGTCCGGCCCGGCCTCGCGCGCGCGAAAGCGCTGCATCGCGGCGAGGAACGCTGCGGGCGCAGTGCCGTCGTCGTCACGGAAGGGGTTGTCGCCGAAGCTCCGCCCCGACCAGCTCTGGCCGGCCGAGTCAGCTTCGCTCGGGTGGAAGTGCTCAGGCAGGGACGGCATGGGTCGGCGCCTCTCGATTCAGGACGAGACGTCGAGCGCTTCGACCAGCGTGAACGCCCCGGAGTAGAGGGCCTTGCCGATGATCGCACCTTCGAGCCCCTGCGGGACCAACCCACGGAGAGCGACGAGGTCATCGAGACTCGAGACGCCGCCGGAGGCCACGACAGGTCGATCGGTGCGGTCGAGGATGTCGCTCAGGAGCTGCAGGTTCGGGCCCTGCAGCGTGCCGTCCTTGGTCACGTCGGTCACGACGTAGCGAGCACAACCGGCTTCTTCAAGACGCTCGAGCACTGTCCAGAGGTCGCCGGCATCGCGCGTCCAGCCGCGGGCCGCGAGCGTCGTGCCCCGCACGTCGAGACCCACGGCGATCAGCTCGCCGTAGCGGGCGATGACGCTGGCGGCCCACTCCGGGTTCTCGAGCGCCGCCGTACCGAGGTTGATGCGGCTCGCACCGGCTTCGACCGCACGCTCGAGCGACTCGTCGTCGCGGATCCCGCCGGACAGCTCGACGTTGACGTGCTTGGCGGCCCGGATGACGCGCTTGATGACGCCGCGGTTCTCACCGCGCCCGAAGGCGGCGTCGAGGTCGACGAGGTGGATCCACTCGGCGCCCTGCTCGATCCAGTCCTCGGCCGCATCGACGGGGTCGCCGTAGTTCGTGGCCGAGTCTGCTTCCCCCTGGACCAGGCGGACGGCCTTACCACCCGCGAGGTCGATTGCGGGGAAGAGCACGAGCTCCGGTGACGTGTTGAATTCGCTCACGAGCGTTGGTTCCTTGTTCTCGTTCAGAGGCGCCTGGACGTCGACGCCGGAAGGTCAGGCCCTGGCCGTCCGGGCAATAGCGTATCGGCAGGCAGTCGCCACGCGCGCCGCGGCGATCGGCCTAGGCCCGCGTCGGGAGCGTCTCGATCCAGTTGCGGAGCAGGCGAACGCCGGCCTCGCCAGATTTCTCGGGGTGGAACTGCGTGGCGGAGAGCGGGCCGTTCTCGACGGCCGCGATGAAGCGCTCGCCGTGCTCCGCGTATGTGACGAGCACCGGGCGGGCCTTGGGATGCGGCTCGAGCGGGAGCTCGTGCGCCGCGTACGAGTGCACGAAGTAGAAGCGCTCATCGGCAATGCCCGCGAAGAGCTTGGAGTCGGTCGGCGGCTCGACGAGGTTCCAGCCCATGTGCGGAAGCACGTCGGCGTGGAGCTCGGTCACTTCCCCTGGCCACTCGCCGAGACCCTCGGCGCGCTCCCCGCCCTCGATGCCGCCGTCGAAGAAGATCTGCATGCCGACGCAGATGCCGAGGACCGGGCGACCGCCGGCGAGGCGCCTGCCGACGATCTCGCCGATGCGCTGCCGGTTGATGGCTTCCATGACGTGCGCGAAGCTGCCCACGCCCGGGACGACATAGCCGTCGGCGTCGTAGGCCGCGGCGCGGTCGGCGGTGAGCTCGACGTCGGCTCCCGCCGCTTCGAGCGCCTTGACTGCCGAGTGCACGTTGCCTGAGCCGTAGTCGGCGACGACGACGCGCGGACGGGCGGGTCCGGTCACAGGGCGCCCTTCGTCGAGGGGATGCCGACGACCTCGGGGTCGAGGCGCTTCGCAGCGCGGAACGCCCTGGCGAATGCCTTGAACTCTGCCTCGGCGATGTGGTGGGGGTCGCGCCCGCGGATGAGTTCGACGTGCACGGTCAGACCGGCGTGGAAGGTGATCGCCTCGAAGACGTGGCGCACCATCGCCCCCGTGAAGTGACCGCCGATGAGGTGGTAGACGAACGCGTCCGGCTCCCCCGTGTGCACGAGGAACGGTCGCCCTGAGATGTCGACGACTGCCTCAGCCAACGACTCGTCGAGCGGAACCCGCGCGTCGCCGTACCTGGCGATACCGGACTTGTCGCCGAGGGCCTGCCGGATCGCCTGACCGAGGACGATCGCCGTGTCCTCCACCGTGTGGTGCACGTCGATCTCCGTGTCGCCCGTGGCGCGGACCGTGAGGTCGGTGAGCGAGTGCTTCGCGAAGGCCGTGAGCATGTGGTCGTAGAACGGCACCGACGTCTGGATGTCGGCGATGCCGGTGCCGTCCAGGTTCAGGCTCAGCTCGATGGAGGACTCGCTTGTTGCTCGCGAGAGCGTCGCAGTGCGTGGCGTCGTGGTCATCCCTCCAGCCTAGGCCTTTCCGGCGTTCGTGATCTCGGCGAGAGCGTCCAGGAACGCGGACGTCTCCGCCCGTGTACCCGCCGTCACCCTGAGCGTGTTCGGGATGCCGACGTCGCGGACCAGGATGTCGCGTTCCAGCAGCCGAGCGAAGGTGTCTGCCGGGTCATCGACGCCCCCGAAGAGCACGAAGTTCGCCCCGGACTCCCAGGGCGTGAAACCGAGCGCCGGGAGCTCTGCGAGAAGGCGGTCCCGCTGCTCGCGGATGGCGTCGACCTGCTGCAGCATGATCTCGGAGCACTCGAGTGCGGCGGTTGCCGCGGCCTGGGTGATCGCAGACAAGTGGTAGGGAAGGCGGACCAACCGCACGGCATCCACGACGGCGGAGTCGGCCGCGAAGTACCCGACTCGAGCACCCGCGAACGCGAATGCCTTGCTCATGGTCCTCGAGACGACGAGCCGCTCGCGCCCGGGAAGCAGCGAGAGCGCGGTCTCCTCGCCGTCTGGGAGGAACTCGGCGTAGGCCTCGTCGACGATGAGGATGCCGTCGGTCGCTTCGTAGGCCGCGGCGATCACGATGAGGTCGGTCGCGGTGCCCGTCGGGTTGTTGGGCGAGCAGATGATCGTGATGTCGGGCTGCTCCCGCTCGATGGCCTCGGTGACGAGCTCTGCGGTGATCGTGAAGTCACCGGCGCGCGGCACGGGCACCCAGGTGGACCCCACACCTTGGGTGAGCAGCGGGTACATCGAGTAACTGGGCGTGAAGCTGAGCACACTCCGGCCTGGCCCCCCGAAGACCTGCAAGAGCTGCTGCATGATCTCGTTGGAGCCGTTCGCCGCCCACACCTGCTCGGGAGAGATGCCGTGACCCAGGTAGACACTCAGCTGCTCCCGGAGTGCGGTGAACTCGCGGTCCGGGTACCGGTTGAGACCCGGGAGCTCGCGAGCGATCGCTTCGATGATGCGTCGTGCGACGACCTCTGGAACCTGGTGCGGGTTCTCGTTGACGTTGATGGCGACGCGCACCGGTTGCTGAGGCGCACCATATGGGGTGAGTCCGCGAAGGTCGTCGCGGATGGGCAGGTCTTCGAACGAGGTCACCGGACAAGCCTACGACGAGGCCCCCACCACGCCCCGGCCGAGGTGTTCGTCGACGACATGTACGACGTCAGTCGAGCGGGAGCGCGAGGCGCTGGCCGGCCTGAACCGTGCCGTTCTCGAGCGCGTTGAGCTTGGAGATCTCGACGATGACGTCGCGGACATCTGCGTCGCCCGCGACCTCCTCGGCGATTCCCCAGAGAGTGTCGCCCGCGCCGACCGTGACGTACTCGAACTCGACATCGGCTGTCTCGTTCGATGCCGCTGCAGAGGTCATGTGCGTGGCGCCGAGCGCGATGGCGGCGGCGACGGGCAGCGCGGCGAGCGCCAGGACGACCCGGCGGCCTCGAGCGGTGAGGCGGAGCGGTGCGGCAGTGTTGTTCATGATTCCTCCTGATTCGTCCACATCTTCGAGTGGTCGAATGTATGTACTGAATATAGCTACGAACAAAGTGCCAAGTCAAGGTCGAACGTTCGAATCTGTCGAACTTTCCTCCACAACACTCGAAGAAATGTTTCGTAGCTGCGTGCACCCTCGGTAGGGTTGGCGCTATCAGGCAGTGCATCACCTGCCACCGACATTCCGTGTCGGAGAGCGGACGGAGACGACATGGCCAAGAAGCCAGCGAGTGACATCTACAGAAAGCTGACCGAGAAGCAGGAACGCATCCTGACCTGCATCATCGAGTCGGTTCGCACTCGCGGGTACCCGCCGAGCATGCGGGAGATCGGCGATACGGTCGGGCTGGTCTCGCTCTCGAGCGTGACCCATCAGCTCGGGCAGCTTGAGAAGTTCGGCTACATCAAGCGGAACCCGGGCATGCCACGCGCCCTCGAGGTGCTCGTGCACTTCGACCATGCCGACGATGGCGACTCGAACGACACGGCGGAGGCCGCCTTCGTACCCGTCGTGGGTCGCATCGCAGCCGGCATCCCGATCACGGCTGAGCAGCAGGTCGAGGATGTCTTCGCGCTCCCCCGCCAGATCGTTGGCAAGGGCGAGCTCTTCCTGCTCCGCGTGGTCGGCGAGTCGATGATCGACGCCGCCATCTGCGATGGCGACTGGGTCGTGGTGCGGTCACAGCGCACTGCCGAGAACGGCGACATCGTCGCCGCCATGCTCGACGGCGAGGCCACGGTCAAGACCTTCCGCAAGCGGGACGGACACATCTGGCTGCTCCCCCGCAACAGCGACTTCGAGCCGATCCTGGGCGACGAGGCTGAGATCCTGGGCAAGGTCGTCGCGGTGCTCCGTTCCATCTGATCCTCTCCACAGAAGACCTGCCTGAACGCAGAAGAGCGGCAAGCCCCTCGGGCTTGCCGCTCTTCTGCGTTCAGTGCTCAGTCGCGCTGCAGCGACTCAGCCCGCGACGGTGAACTCCTCGAACAGGCCGAGCTGATCGGGATTCACTCGCGCCTTGAGGCGCGTGCCACCCTCCTCGTGACCCAGCTCGAGCACAGCACCGCGCTCGTGGAGGTAGGAGACAAGGTCGCCGCGTTCGAACGGCACGAGCACGTCGATCGTGACCTCCGGCGTCGGAAGCAGCTCTGCGATTCGAGCGAGCAGCAGGTCGATGCCCTCGCCGGTGTGCGCAGACACGAAGATGCCGTCATTCGCGAGGCCCTGCAGTTCAAGGCGTCGATCGCTGTCGACGAGGTCGGCCTTGGTGAAGACGACGATCTCCGGGACGTCGTGCGCCTCGACCTCGCCGATGACGTCACGCACGGTGGCGAGCTGGGCGGCCGGGTCCGGGTGCGAGGCGTCGACGGCGTGCACGATGACATCGGCAGCCTGCAGCTCCTCGAGCGTCGATCGGAAGGCCTCGACAAGCTGGTGAGGCAGGTTGCGCACGAACCCGACGGTGTCGGCGATCGTGTACGGGCGGCCGTCTTCCGTGGATGCCTTGCGCACCGTCGCGTCGAGCGTCGCGAAGAGCACGTTCTCGACGAGCACACCCGCGTGCGTGATGCGGTTGAGGAGGCTCGACTTGCCGGCGTTGGTGTAGCCGACGATGGCGACGGCCGGCACCTGGTTGCGCTCGCGAGTCGCGCGCTTCACGTCGCGCGCGTCCTTCATGTCCGCGATCTGGTGCCGGAGCTTGGCCATCTTCGTGCGAATGCGGCGACGATCGAGCTCGATCTTCGTCTCACCGGGACCTCTCGAGCCCATACCGGCTCCGCCGCCGACCTGCCCACCGGCCTGGCGGGACATCGACTCACCCCAGCCTCGGAGGCGCGGGAGCATGTATTCCATCTGCGCCAGCTCGACTTGAGCCTTGCCCTCGCGACTCTTCGCGTGCTGAGAGAAGATGTCGAGGATCACGGCCGTGCGGTCGATGACCTTGACCTTGATCTCGTCCTCGAGCGCACGCCGCTGGCTTGGCGCGAGCTCCGTGTCCGCGACGACCGTGTCGGCTTCGAGGGCCGCGACGATCTCCTTGAGCTCAGCGACCTTGCCTCGGCCCAGGTACGTGGCCGGGTCCGGGTTGGGTCGCCGCTGGAGCACGCCGTCCAGGACGACGGCGCCCGCCGTCTCCGCGAGAGCGGCCAGCTCCTGCATGGAGTTCTCGGCCTCCTCGAGGGAGTTGCGACGGTAGACCCCGACCAGGACAACCCGCTCAAGACGCACCTTGCGGTACTCGACCTCGGTGACGTCCTCGAGTTCCGTGCGCAGGCTCTCGACGCGCCGCAGGGATTGGCGCGCCTCGCGTTCGAGCTGGTCACCATCGGATTCGCCGTCGTACCCCGTGCTCGCACCGTCCTGCAATGCCTGCGCACGCCCGGACGAGAACAGGGTCATGGTCGCGCCCGGCTCTCTCGCCGCTCGCAGGATTCGGTCGATCGCGTCGTTGCTCTCGCCTGGAGGAGTTTCAGAATCTCGCATATTCGTACGATTCTACGCCGGTGCTAGCGTCTAGGGGTGACCGCTCAGCATTACTTCTCAGCAACCCCAGACGGCCCGCTCGAGCGGCGAAGCATCCAGGTCAGGCTCCGGGGGCACGCCGCGACCGTCACCACGGCCGGAGGCACCTTCAGCCCGGAGCACCTCGACCGAGGCACGCAAGCTCTCCTCGCCGCCGCCCCGAAGCCTCCAGCAACTGGCACGGCGCTGGATCTCGGCTGCGGCTGGGGCGCGATCAGCCTGGCCCTGGCGCTCGAGTCGCCCGAACTCGATGTGTGGGCGGTCGACGTCAACGAGCGAGCGCTCCTCCTGACCCGTGAGAACGCGGAGAACCTCCGCCTCGATCGGATCAGGACATCCCTGCCAGCCGATGTCCCCGCTGACGCCCGCTTCGACCTCATCTGGTCCAATCCGCCCATCAGGATCGGCAAGGACGCGCTTCATGAGCTGCTCATGGACTGGCTTCCCCGCCTCAGCGCAGACGGGGAGGCATGGCTCGTCGTCGCGAAGAAGCTCGGCGGCGACTCGCTGCAGGCCTGGATCGCGAAGCAGTTCGGCCCGGAGCTGTCGGTCGAGCGC
This sequence comes from Pseudoclavibacter sp. Marseille-Q434, assembly GCF_050315415.1. Lineage (NCBI taxonomy): Bacteria > Bacillati > Actinomycetota > Actinomycetes > Micrococcales > Microbacteriaceae > Pseudoclavibacter > Pseudoclavibacter sp. Marseille-Q434. The sequence goes on from NZ_JBNPQH010000003.1 coordinate 42,266, forward strand.
CACTCGACGGACGCCGGATTCAGAGTGCTGCGGGTACGGCGAGCTCAGTAGCGAGGTCGTCCTCGACAACGCCGGTGAAGGCGATCTCGGCCGGCCCGGACAGGAACACGTGCTCGACGCCGTCGACAGGTGCGACGGTGACGTTGAGGACGCCCCCCGGGACTCGCACGGACCACACGTCCGGCGCGCCTGCGCCAGCCCAGGAGCGGACAGCAAGCGCCGATGCGACGGCGCCTGTCCCGCAGGAGAGCGTCTCGCCGACACCGCGCTCGTGGACGCGCATCCGAATGTGCCCGACCCCGTCCTGGACGAGCTGGTCGTGCGGCACCACGAACTCGACGTTCGCGCCGAGCTCGGGGGCAGGCTCGATGAGCGGGGCGTGGAAGAGCTCGAGACGATCCAGCTCCTCCTCACTCGAGAGGGCCACGACGACGTGAGGGTTGCCGACATCGATGCCGAGGCCCGGGCGGGACACACCGATGTGCGGCACGGTCACCAGCGGCTCTCCGCCATCCAGACGCCACGGACCCATGTCAACGCGGAAGCCGTCGCCCTCGCGCTCGACGATCCGGAGGCCAGCGCGGGTCCCGATCTCGAGGCGCTCGCCCTCCACGAGCGTCGCCAGCCCGGTCTCGGTGAGGAATAGAGCGAAGGCGCGGACACCGTTGCCGCACATCTCGGCGATGGATCCGTCGCCGTTGCGGTAGTCCATGAACCACTCTGCACCGGGGTTCACGGCCTGCAGCTCGCGGCCCTCTGCAAGGTGGGCGGAACGGACGGCGCGGATGAGCCCATCGCCGCCGACGCCGAAGTTGCGATCGCACAGCCGCGCCACCCGCTGAGGCCCGAGCTCGAGTTCACCATCCGGGTCGGAGACGAGGACGAAGTCGTTGCCGGTGGCCTGCGCCTTGGTGAACGCGAGTTGTGTCATGGCGTCAATGCTACGGACATCTGACCCGGCCCGTGCGCAGCGGACACGGCGTCAGAGTCCGGCTGCTTCGATGATGCGCTGGGCGGCGAAGCTCTCGCCGCTGTGCGCGCGGACGGCTCTGCTGTAGCGACGGAACCACGAGACCTGTCGCCTCGCGTACTTCCGAGTGAGCAGCTGCGCCTCCGCGATCGCCTCGGCCCGAGACGACTGGCCTCGAAGTTGCGCGAGCGCCTGCTGGTAGCCGATGGCTCGTCTCGCGGTGGTGCCGCGTTCGAGGCCCGCTTCCGCCAGCATCTCCGTCTCTTCCAGGAGTCCGCTCTCCCACATCCGCTCCACCCTGGCGTCCAGCCGCGGCGTGAGCACTTCGCGGTGCTCTTCGACGACGGCGAAGGTCACGTCCCGCCAGGTCGCCTCCTGGTCGGGCAGCTGCGCGCTGAATGGCTCGCCGGTGACCTCGATCACCTCGAGCGCGCGGACGAGACGACGGCCGTTCCGCGCGTCCATCGTGGCTGCGGCGGTCGGGTCCAGCTCGCGCAGACGTGCGAACAGCGGGCCAGGTCCGGCACTCTCCAGCTCGGCCTCGAGTCGCGCGCGGACCTGCGGGTCGGTTCCAGGGAAACGCAGATCGAAGCACACGCCGGCGATGTAGAGACCGGATCCGCCGACGAGGATGGGCACGTCCCCCTCGGCCTCGATCTGCTCGATGAGCGCCCGCGCACGTTCCTGGTACCAGGCGACGCTCGCGTCCTCGGTCACCTCTAGGACGTCGAGGAGGTGGTGCCGAACTCCCACGCGTTCCTCGAGGCTGAGCTTCGCGGTGCCGATGTCCATGCCGCGGTACAGCTGCATGGCGTCGGCGTTGATGATCTGCGCTCCTCGACCCGTGGCGCGAAGCCGCGCGGCAACCTCGAGCGAGAGCCGCGACTTGCCCGTACCGGTCGCTCCCCCGATCGTGATGAACACGGTCAGGCTCGCCGGAGCGTCGGGAGACCGAGCGAGACGCGGCTCTGGGCACCTCCCGGCGCGGGTACCGAGCAGCTCTCCGCGAGCGAACGATCCCAGGCATCCCCCGCCGTCGTCCGGCGGACGTCGAGGTGGGATGAGCGAGCGTCGGCCACGAGATGGAAGGAGGCCGCGGCCGTGATCTCGGCGGTCACGACGTCACCGGGTCGCGGACGCTCCACACCAGTCGGCACAGAGAAGTGCACGAGCCGGTTGTCTTCGGCTCGCCCGGACATGCGGTGTGTCTCGCCGTTCTTCTTCCCCTCGCCGGCGCTGACCAGGATCCGCTGCACCGAGCCGACGAGCTTCTCGTTCTCCTCGCGGCTGATGCGGTCCTGCAATGCCATCAGCCGCTCGTAGCGCTCCTGCACGACGGCCTTCGGCACCTGATCCGGCATCGTCGCGGCGGGCGTGCCCGGCCGGATCGAGTACTGGAATGTGAAGGCGCTCGCGAACCTCGAGGCCTCGACGACGCGCATGGTCTCGGCGAAGTCCTCTTCGGTCTCGCCCGGGAATCCGACGATGATGTCGGTGGTGATGGCAGCGTGCGGCATCTGCTCCCTCACCTTGTCGAGGATGCCGAGGAACTTCGTGCTGCGGTACGAGCGCCGCATGGCTTTGAGGATGCGGTCCGAGCCGGACTGCAGGGGCATATGCAGCTGAGGCATGACGTTGGGCGTCTCCGCCATGGCATCGATGACGTCCTGCGTGAAGGCGGCGGGGTGGGGGCTCGTGAAGCGCACGCGCTCGAGGCCTTCGATCTGGCCGGCAGCGCGGAGGAGCTTGCTGAATGCCTGGCGGTCGCCGAACTCGACCCCGTAGGAGTTGACGTTCTGCCCGAGCAGCGTCACCTCGATCGCGCCGTCGTCGACGAGCGCACGCATCTCGCCGAGGACGTCGCCCGGCCTACGGTCCTTCTCTTTGCCACGGAGAGACGGGACGATGCAGAAGGTGCAGGTGTTGTTGCATCCCACAGAGATGGACACCCACCCGGAGTAGGTCGAGTCGCGCTTGGTCGGCAGGGTCGACGGGAAGACATCGAGTGACTCGAGGATCTCGAGCTGGGCCTCGTCGTTGTGACGTGCCCGCTCGAGCAGGCTCGGCAGGGCCCCCATGTTGTGTGTTCCGAAGACCACGTCGACCCAGGGGGCCTTTTCCAGGATCGTTCCGCGGTCCTTCTGGGCCAGGCATCCACCGACGGCGATCTGCATGCCTTCGTGTTCTCGCTTGATGGCCGCCAGCTGCCCGAGGTTGCCGTAGAGACGGTTGTCCGCGTTTTCTCGGACGGCGCACGTGTTGATGACGACGACGTCTGGTTCGAGGCCGTCGGCTTCGACGTACCCAGCAGCTCGCAGCGAACCGGACATGCGCTCGGAGTCGTGCACGTTCATCTGACAGCCGAGCGTGCGCACTTCGTAGCTCCTCGGCGACCCGTCTGGTCTGCGTGCAGCTGGGGAGGGTGCGATGGGTGTGGCTGTCTCGCTCATGATCCGCCAATTCTACGTTCGCTTCACGATGGCGCACTGCCACCGCTACGCTGGCGGGATGCGAGCCATGACCACTGATGACGGCGTCACACCGGCGACTTCTCTTGCTCTCCAGAGGGGGCTGCTGCAGACCGACGCTGGCCGCGTTGAGGCGCGCGGGGACCGTTCGGCTGTCATCTCGGCGCCGAGCGGGGCCCTGTATGTCGGTCCGGCGGGCGGTGAGAACGGAGTCGACGGCCTGGTGCTGAAGGTGGGCGGCGGTCCGCTGCAGGCCGTGACCACGGTGGTCACGGATGAGTTGGGAGCCTCGCGCCTCGAGGCTCTGACGATCTCGATGCATGACGAACCGGAGCGCTGGAGGGACGCCCCTCGCGATGAGGCGTACTGGCATTCCCTGCCGAGTGAGCTCCAGGGCGAGGTCCCGGTTGTCGAGCCGCGGCATGGGCTGCTGATCGTCTGCGACGCGGGGCTGCGCGATCAGTACCGGCAGGGCGAGTTCGCGTGGGATCGGTGGGTGGACGAGGTGGTCGCTCCGGCCGCGGCGTCGGACGGGGGGCCCGTGACGGCCGTGGAGTTCGCTGGGCGGACCGAGATGCTCCTGGCCCTCGGGGCGACGTCGTTCCCGTCGGGTGCTGCTGTGTTCGCTGGTTTCGATGCCAACCTGCAGATCGCGGCCCTGCACCTGGCGCCCGTTGCCGAGCGGGAGCAGGAGGCCGCGATCGTGGCGGTACGCCGTGCTCGCGCGGCGCTTCGGGACGGCGACCCGTCACGTGCGGCGACGCAGGCGATGGCTGCCATCTCGGCCCTGGAAGCGGAACGCGACTTGCGCGCGGCAGGTCGCGTGGGCTTCGTGCTGGCTGAGGCACACGATCGGGCTGGTGCTCCAGCCGCAGCCCGGCGAGCCCTCGAGGAGGCTCTGGTCCGCCTCGAGGTCGCCCGCGACGCTGAGGGGCAGCGCGTTGCGCTGGCGCTACTCGACGGGAGTGACGCCGAAGAACACGCCGGCTGAGCCGCTCGACGGGCGGCGCGTCCTGGGACCTCCCTGGACAGCTTCCCTGGCGGCGGTGAACGCGACGCCTGCAGAGTAGCCGCGCCTGGAGAGGAACCCGGCGATGCGTCGGATTGCCGCGTCGGGCTCGACCCCCGTCACCCGCCTGGCACGCTCAGTGGCGAGTTCGGTGGCACGTTCGAGTTCATCGTCGCGATCGATCTCGGCGAGCGCCTCCTGGATCGCTTCCGTGGAGAGGTGCCGGTCGCGAAGTGTCCGCTCGACGCCCTGGATGCCCGACCGCTTCTTGTCTCTGGCCTTGTGCACGAGCAGCTCGGCGAGCCTGAAGTCGTCGAGGTAGCCGAGCTCAGTGCAGCGTTCGATCACCTGCTCGGTCTCGTCGTCGTCAAGACGAAGCGACGCCTCATAGTCGGCGGCCTCCTCGGAGCCGTCCTCGGGAGCCTGCGCGCCCTGAGGGTCCTCGCCCCGCCAGTCGCGGAGCAGGCGCCGCGCCTCCTCGATGGACCGGTCGCTGCGAGCGAGCGCTCGGACCAGTGTCTCCTGTGCCTCCTCGACCAGCCGTTGCCGGGATTCCGCGTCCATCCCAGCGGGCACGACGGCCGTGAAAGCCTGTGTCTCGCCTTGCCCGCCTGGGATGGAAACGAGTCTCGGGGCTCCGCCGGTCGAGGGGCGGGACTCTGCCGCAGAGCTGGCAGCGTCTCGCCTCCCCGGACTCGACGGAGCTTGCTCTGTGGCCGGGGCCACCATGTCAGCCTCCGACGCTGACTGGTCGCTCGCCGGTGACGACCCGAAGAGCGGTGTCACCGGAGCGAGCTCGTCGGTCATGCGCCGCGCCGCTGAGCGACCTTCGCCTCGGCGGCGACAGGCGCGAGCGGTGCCTCGACGGCCTCGGCAGGCGAGTCGGCTGGCTGGCCGACACCGAGCTTGGCGAGGATCTTGCGCTCGATCTCCTCGGCGATCTCGGGGTGCTGGATGAGGAAGTTGCGGGCGTTCTCCTTGCCCTGCCCGAGCTGGTCGCCCTCGTAGGTGTACCAGGCGCCCGACTTGCGCACGAGGCCGTGCTCGACCCCGAAGTCGATGAGCGAGCCCTCACGGGAGATGCCGACCCCGTAGAGGATGTCGAACTCCGCCTGCTTGAAGGGCGGTGCCATCTTGTTCTTGACGACCTTCACGCGGGTGCGGTTGCCGACGGCGTCCGTGCCATCCTTCAGGGTCTCGATGCGACGGATGTCGAGGCGGACCGAGGCGTAGAACTTCAGCGCCTTTCCACCGGCGGTCGTCTCGGGGCTGCCGAAGAAGACGCCGATCTTCTCGCGGAGCTGGTTGATGAAGATGGCGGTGGTCTTCGTCTGGCTGAGCCCACCCGTGAGCTTGCGGAGGGCCTGCGACATGAGGCGCGCCTGGAGTCCGACGTGGCTGTCGCCCATCTCCCCTTCGATCTCAGCCTTCGGCACGAGGGCCGCCACGGAGTCGATGACAACGAGGTCGACGGAGCCAGAGCGGATCAGCATGTCCGTGATCTCGAGCGCTTGCTCACCGGTGTCTGGCTGGGCCACGAGGAGAGCGTCGATGTCGACGCCGAGCTTCTTCGCGTACTCGGGGTCGAGCGCGTGCTCCGCGTCGATGAAGGCCGCGATGCCACCGGCACGCTGCGCGTTCGCGATGGCGTGGAGCGTCAGCGTGGTCTTCCCCGAGGACTCCGGCCCGTAGATCTCGACGATGCGGCCGCGAGGGAGCCCCCCGATGCCGAGCGCGACGTCGAGTGCGACGGATCCGGTTGGGATGGTCTCGACGGGTGCGCGCTCGTCGCTCCCGAGGCGCATGACCGACCCCTTGCCGAACTGGCGGTCGATCTGGGCGAGTGCGGCGTCAAGAGCCTTTTCGCGGTCTGCTGGGTTTGGCATGGTGGTGGTCCTCTCGGAATGTGGCGGTCGCCTCTCGGCTGTCGCGCGCTGATGGAGAGCGCTGACGACAAGGCGGATCGGGTTCCTTGGCTACTCGACAATCACGCTAGAGGCGACCACCGACATTCCGTGATCGAGGTCCCTCATCTGTGGACAAGTCTCCGAGGAGTCCGACGTGAACACCCTACGCGCTTCGAACACGACTTCGAACATCCGACAGGCGTGTCGGATGGAAGGCAGTGGCTCAGGAGGTCGAGGTCAGTCCCGAGTCCGGGGATCTATCGTGCCGACGCCGTGACGCCTGGACTCTGGCACTCCCGTGTCCGCGCAGAGCGCGAGCCAGATGTCGCGCGGCTCGACTCCGTCGTCAAGCGCCTGCAGCGCCGTGCGGTCCCCGACAGCCCCGAGCACCAGGTCGCGCATCAGGGAGCGCCCGTAGGCGTCACCGAATTCGTCGACCACGGCCCTGTCGAACTCGCTCTTGCGCATCCCCCAAGCGTACGCCGACGGCGCCGCAGCTGATGCTGCGGCGCCGTCGGTCGCTTCCCTCGACCAGGAGAACCCTGCGAGAGCGTCGCGCTAACGCGTGACGAGTGGCTTGCGAACTCCGAGCAGGAGGTCGTCCGGAACGGTGTCCGGGATGCTCGTGTCGAAGCGTTCGTGGACTGCCAGACGGTCGCCCACTTCGCGATAGATGGTTGAGAGGGGGGTCTCGAGGGCTTCCGCCACCGACGCGAGGATCTCGCTCGAGGCTTCCTTCTGCCCGCGCTCGACCTCACTCAGGTAGCCGAGTGCAACCGAGGCGCGACCCGCGACCTGCCGGAGCGTGTGCCCCTTACGCAGGCGCACATCGCGCAGGACTTCACCGATCTCTTGACGCGCTAGGACCATAGCGGGGTCCTCCTTACTGCCGTATGCCAAGAACTGTAACTTACGAGACTTCGTGGAGACTTCGTCACGCTGAGAACAACCAAGCAAACATCGATGGTATTCCTGAAAGAAAGCCGAATGTTGAGGCGATTCGACTCAACCTTCGAGGAAGCTTCGCTCACGATACCGCGTCAGTGTTCCACGAGCATTTCCAGCACGTTGTGAACGGCTGCCTCGACGGTGGCGCCGCGGACCCGCTGCCGGCTGCCGGCGGGGTCGTCGAGACGGACCAGCGAGGAGAAGTCGAGTTCGACGACCTTGTCGCCGAAGAGCGAGGAGATGCCGATGAAGACCACGCCGGGAGCTCGGCCGGCCTGCGCCTGCGGGCCTGCGACCCCCGTGGTCGAGAGTCCGATGTCGAGGCGCTCGCCACGACCAGCGGCGAGAGCGGTCCGCGCGCCGAGTGCCATGGCGGCGGCGACATCAGGGTCGACCGGTCCCCGCTCGGCCAGGAGGTCCTCGTCGACCCCGAGCAGCGAGTGCTTGAGCTCGGTGCGGTAGGCGACGATGCCGCCCGCGAGCGATGCGGAGATGCCAGGGATCTTGACGAGCTCTGCGACGAGTGCGCCTCCGGTGAGGGACTCGGCGACGCCGATGCTGAGGCCGGCCTCGAGCAGCACCCGCCCCAGCTCGATCGTCTGCGGCAGTGCTGGGGTGATTCCGCCGGTCATCGCTGAGTCCCGTCGTCGGCCCGAAGCTCGGGCGTTTTCTTGTTCTGCGGCCGGTAGGCCTGCCAGAGGTAGTCGATCCCGGACCACACGGTGAGGATGAACGCCGCCGACATGAAGACGATGTTGACCCAGTGCACCCAGTCCCCGAAGACGGCCCAGAGCGGGAGCAGCGCGAGCGAGATGGCGAACGCCTGGACAAGCGTCTTGAGCTTGCCGCCCCGCCCGGCCGGCAGGACGCGCTTCTTGGCGACCGCCAGTCGCCAGAAGGTGATACCCAGCTCGCGCACGAGGATGATGATCGTCACCCACCACGGGAGCTCGCCGAGCACGGAGAGCATCACCAGCGCGGTGCCGGTGAGCGCCTTGTCGGCGATGGGGTCGAGGAGCTTGCCGAGGTCCGTGATGAGGTTCCGGCTGCGGGCGATGTGACCGTCAAGGCTGTCGGTCGCGATGGCCACAATGAACAGCACGGCGGCCGCCCAGCGCCAGGCACCATCGGTGTTGCCGTCCAGCAGGAGGAACCACACGAAGACGGGCACCAGCAGGATGCGCGCGATCGTGATGAGGTTCGGCACGCACCAGTTGCTCACCGGCCCGTCGCCTCCACGGAGTATTCGACCGGTCATGGTGCTGCCTCTCGCTAGTCGCGCCCCGTCAGACCCCAGGCGTCTTCGTCGCCGCTCTCGCCTTCGACTTCTTCAAGCCCATCGTATTGGGCGGCGACTGCGTCGAACGACGCTGCCATGCCGTCAGGCTCGGCCAGGGGCGCTGCGGCCGCCGGCGCGGCGGCACTCATGGCCGGGTCCTGTCCACGGATGCGCGCGAGAACACCGGGCAGCTCTTCGGCCGTGACGAGCACGTCGCGGGCCTTCGAGCCCTCCGATGGCCCGACGATCTCGCGGGACTCCAACAGGTCCATGAGGCGTCCGGCCTTGGCGAAGCCGACGCGCAGCTTGCGCTGCAGCATCGAGGTCGAGCCGAACTGCGAGTTCACGACGAGCTCCGCCGCCGCGAGCAGCAGCTCGAGGTCGTCCCCGATGTCGGCGTCGATCTCCTTCTTCTCCACGACCTGCGCCACGTCGGCCCGGTACTCGGGCTGCGCCTGACGCTTGACGTGAGCGACGATCTCCATGATCTCTTTGTCGTTGACCCACGCTCCTTGCACTCGAGCGGCCTTGTTCGCCCCAGACGGCAGGAAGAGCGCGTCACCCTGCCCGATGAGCGACTCGGCACCGACCTGGTCGAGGATGACGCGTGAGTCGGTGGAGCTGGTCACGGCGAACGCGAGGCGGCTCGGCACGTTGGCCTTGATGAGTCCCGTGACGACGTCGACGCTCGGACGCTGCGTGGCGAGCACGAGGTGGATTCCCGCGGCGCGGGCGAGCTGGGTGATACGGACGATGGAGTCCTCGACGTCGCGAGGGGCGACCATCATGAGCTCGGCGAGCTCGTCGACCACGACGAGCAGATACGGGTAGGGCTTGAGCTTTCGCTTCGACCCTTCAGGCAGGATGATGCCGCCGGAGCGGATCGCAGCGTTGAAGTCGTCGACGTGCCGGTAGCCGAAGCTCTCCAGATCGTCGTAGCGCATCTCCATCTCCTTCACGACCCACTGCAGCGCCTCCGCTGCCTTCTTGGGGTTCGTGATGATGGGCGTGATGAGGTGGGGGACGCCACTGTATGGGGTCAGCTCGACCCGCTTCGGGTCGACGAGCACCATGCGCACCTCGGCAGGCGTCGCCCGCATCAGGAGCGACACGATCATCGAGTTGACGAAGCTCGACTTTCCGGCTCCCGTGGCACCGGCCACGAGAAGGTGCGGCATCTTCGCGAGGTTGGCGAGCACGAAGCCGCCCTCGACGTCCTTGCCGACGCCGATCGTCATGGGGTGCCTGGCGGCGATCGACTCGGGCGACTGGAGGACGTCGCCGAGGGACACGACCTCGCGGTCGGAGTTGGGGATCTCGACGCCGATGGCGCTCTTGCCGGGGATCGGAGACAGGATGCGCACCTGATTGCTCTTGACCGCGTACGCGATGTTGTTCGAGAGCTGCGTGACTCGCTCGACCTTGACGCCGGGGGCCACCTCGACCTCGTAGCGCGTCACCGTCGGGCCCCTCGAGAAGCCGGTCACCTTGGCGTCGACCTTGAACTGAGCGAAGGTGGAGTTCAGCGCTTCCACGATGAGGTCGTTCGCCTCGGTGCGGGCCAGCGCGGGCGCACCCCTGGACAGCATTGACTGCACTGGGAGGCTGTACCCCTGGCCGGACGAGTCGGCGTCGCGGGAGTCCCACTGCTCACCGTCATCATCCGCGGCTGCGGGAGCAGCCTCCGGGGACGGGGTCGTCACGACGGCCGCCGCAGAAGCCGCCGGCGCCCCGAAGAGGTCGGCGAACTCGTCCGGGTCGGTCGGCGTCGAGTCGTCCTGGATGCCGGTCGCGGAGAAGAGGGTGGGATCGGCGACGTCGATGACATCGGTCGCGTCGTCCATACGCAGGCCCGGGAGCACCGCGGTGGGCTGCGGTCCGGTGACGGCGTTGTCGGGATCTTCCGAGGTGAGCCCTCGCAGCACGGTCGTCGTCGCCTCTGGATCGATGCGGTGGTGCTCGTGCTTCTTGGTGTCGGCGACCGCCGTCTCGTACGGCTGCTCCTCGTAGTCGACGTCGTCTTCACGGCCGGACTCGTTCCGGCGCCACCAGGGAAGTCGCTCGGCGTCGGCGGAACGCGAGCGGTCGTCGTCACCGAGCAGGCTCTCGTCGTCAGCACCGACTGCCTTGCCAGGCTTCGCGGAGCGTGCGTGCGCCGCGGACTCCTCGTCGATGCCGAACATCCACTCCCAGAGCTCGCGCAGTCGAGAGACGACCTTGTGCGGTGGGGTCTTCGTGATGATGAAGACCGAGAGCAGGACAAGCAGGCCGGCGATGATGGCCGCGCCGATCGGGGTGATGATGACCCCGAGGGTGCCACCGAGGAGCCACCCGAACACCCCGCCGCCAAGCGCAAGCGCGGGCATGCCGTTGGCCGGGTCCGGGTTGTCCGCGATGACGTGGCAGATCGCGGAGCTCGAGACCAGGCCGAGGAACAGGCCGACCCCGATGCGTCCGTTGTCGCTGACCGACGAAGGGTGCCGGAACAGCCACAGCGCGAAGAAGGCCAGCACCACCGGAAGCGCATAGGAGATGCGGCCGAAGAGCCCGCCGAAGGTGAAGTCGTTGAGGGCTGTGGCGACGCCGTTGCCCGGGAAGAACCAGACGACCACGCCGCCGATGACCGCGAGCAGGAAGAGCAGGAACGGGAATCCGTCGCGCCGCTGATCCTTCTCAAGCGTCTCGGGCCCCAACGCACGAGCTGTCTGGCCCGCGACGTTCGCCGCTGCCATCCAGGCGCGGGTGGCGATGCCAGGCTTCTCGGTCTCCACCGGAGCCTTGGCAGCTGCCGCGCTCGCCCGCTTCTTGGGCGCGGGGGTTCGCTTCGTGTTGGACGAGGTTGTGGCCATGGTGCCCAAGGTACCTGCGGCCACCGACAGGATCGAGGATGACGCCCCGAGAGCCGCCGAGATCGGCGGCCCCCGGAGCATGACGTCAGGCTTCGATGACCACCGGGATGATCATCGGGTGACGGCGGTGCTTCGTGTTGACCCAGCGGCCGATCGTGCGACGCACGACCTGCGAGAGCTGGTAGGAGTTCGAGTTGCCTGCCTCGACGGCCTCCTTGAGCGCCTTCTGGATGCCGGGGATGATGTCGTCGAAGACAGCCTCATCCGGAGCGAAGCCTCGCGCGTGGATCTCAGGTCCGACGAGGATGTTGCCTGTCGCCGCCTCGACCACGGTGAAGATGGAGATGAATCCTTCTTCAGCGAGGATGCGGCGGTCCTTGAGGTCCGCGTCGGTGATCGTCCCGACGGTCGAGCCGTCGACGTAGATGAAGCCGATGTCGAGCTGGGCGACCTGACGAGCGACGCCGTCCTTCATGTCGAGGACGGCACCGTTCTCGACGATCAGCACGTTCTCGTCGGCGATGCCGGACTTCTTCGCGATCTCGGCGTTGGCCACGAGGTGACGGATCTCACCATGCACGGGCATGACCTGACGCGGCTGCAGGATGTTGTAGCAGTAGAGCAGCTCGCCCGCCGCGGCGTGGCCCGAGACGTGGACGTTGGCGTTGGCCTTGTGCACGACGTTCGCGCCGAGCTTGATGAGCGCGTTGATGACGCGGAACACCGAGTTCTCGTTGCCCGGGATGAGGCTCGAGGCGAGGATGACGGTGTCGTCCTCCCCCACCTCGATGGCGTGCGTCTTCGACGCGATGCGACTGAGGACAGCCATCGGCTCGCCCTGCGACCCCGTCGACATGAAGACGATCTCGTTGTCGGGGAGCTTCAGCGCCTTCTTGTGGTCGATGAGCACACCCTGCGGCACGTTGAGGTAGCCGAGCTCGGACGCGATGCCCATGTTGCGCACCATGGAACGCCCCATGAGCGCGACGCGGCGACCGTTGGCCGCCGCCGCGTCGATGACCTGCTGCACGCGGTGCACGTGGCTCGAGAAGCTCGCGACGACGACCTTGCCCTTGGTGCGCGAGATCACGTCCTCGATGACCGGGCCGATGTTGCGCTCCGTCGGCGTGAAGCCCGGAACCTCGGCGTTCGTGGAGTCGGCCATGAAGAGGTCGATGCCCTCTTCGCCGAGTCGCGCGAACGCGCGGAGGTCCGTCAGGCGACCGTCGAGCGGCAGCTGGTCCATCTTGAAGTCGCCCGTGTGGAGCACGGTGCCCGCGTCCGTCGTGATGTGCACGGCGAGCGCATCCGGGATCGAGTGGTTGACGGCCACGAACTCGAGCGAGAACGGGCCGAGCTCCTCGACCTGCCCCTCCGCCACCGTGAGCGTGTACGGCTTGATGCGGTGCTCTTTGAGCTTCGCCTCGACGAGCGCGAGCGTCAGCGTCGAGCCGATGAGTGGGATGTCCGGCTTGAGGCGGAGGATGTACGGCACCGCTCCGATGTGGTCCTCGTGGCCGTGGGTCAGCACGATGCCGACGACGTCGTCCAGACGAGCGCGGATCGAGTCGAAGTCCGGGAGGATCAGGTCGACGCCGGGCTGCGTCTCTTCGGGGAAGAGCACGCCGCAGTCGACGATGAGGATCTTCCCGTCGATCTCGAACGTCGCCATGTTGCGGCCGACCTCGCCCAGGCCTCCGAGCGGGATGATCCGCATGGAGCCTGCAGCGAGCTTGGGAAGGTGTTCGGTCTTTGTCATATGAGCCTTAGAGAAGTCAGCGTTGCCGCTGGTGAGATGGTCGAATCAGCGGGTTGTGCCTGGGATGCGCGGGAGCGCACCACCCGCGGCCGCGTTGCGGTCAGGCCGGAAGTTCGTGAAGCTCGCGCCTTCGACGTCGCGAACCAGGTCGAGCTCGTCCTCGATGAGGGCGGCTTCCCACTCCTCCGGACCGACAAGCGGCAACCGGACTCGCGGGGACTGGATACGGCCGAGGCCGTGCAGGATGTACTTGGTCGCCACGGTGCCCGGAACGTGGGTCATGGTGGCCCGGACGAGCGGTTCGAGGCGCTTGTGCGCATCCGTCGCCGTCCGGAGGTCGCCCGCGTTGACGGCGTCGACCATCGTGCGGTACGGCTGCGACGCGATGTTCGCGGTCACGCCGATGAGGCCGGTCGCGCCGATCGAGAGGAGCGGCAGCGTGTTGGCGTCGTCGCCCGAGAAGTAGAGCAGCTCCGTCTGGTTGAGCACACGCGACACCTGGGCGAGGTCGCCCTTGGCGTCCTTCACCGCGATGATGTTCGGGTGCTTCGCGAGGCGCAGGATCGTCTCGTACGTGATCGGGATGCCGGTGCGGCCCGGGATGTCGTAGAGGATGAGCGGCAGGTCGGTCGCGTCCGCGATCATGCGGAAGTGCGTGAGCACACCCGCCTGCGTCGGCTTGTTGTAGTACGGGGTGACGGCCATGACGCCGTCGGCACCCGCATCCGCCGACTGCTTGGCGAGCTGGATGGCGTGCGCGGTCTCGTTCGACGGGCCACCGGTGATGATCTTGGCGCGCCCTGCCGAGACCTCCTTGCCGACGACGACGAGCTTGAGCTTCTCGGCGTCGGTGAGCGTCGACGTCTCGCCGGTCGTCCCGGTGACGACGATGCCGTCAGCGCCAGCCGAGATGACGTCGTCGATGTGCTTCTCGACGCCCGCCCAATCGACTTCTCCGTCGTGCGTCATCGGGGTCACGAGTGCGACGAGCACCTGGCCGAAAGGGTTGTCCTGTTCCATCACGTCTCTCAGGCTACTTCCACTAGGTAAAGACTGCGTCTTCTTGCTACTTCTTCTTCTCGACATCGCCGCTCAGGGCGGCGATGAACGCCTCCTGCGGCACTTCCACGCGGCCGACCATCTTCATGCGCTTCTTGCCGGCCTTCTGCTTCTCGAGCAGCTTGCGCTTTCGCGAGATGTCGCCGCCGTAGCACTTGGCCAGCACGTCCTTGCGGATGGCGCGGATGGTCTCGCGGGCGATGATGCGGGCGCCGATCGCTGCCTGGATCGGCACCTCGAACTGCTGGCGCGGGATGAGCTTGCGCAGGCGCTCGGTCATGAGGAGCCCGTAGGCGTACGCCTTGTCCTTGTGGATGACGGCGCTGAACGCGTCGACGCGCTCACCCTGCAGGAGGATGTCGACCTTCACGAGGTCGGCGACCTGGTCGCCCATGGGCTCGTAGTCGAGGGAGGCGTACCCCTGCGTCCGGCTCTTCAGCTGGTCGAAGAAGTCGAACACGATCTCGCCGAGCGGCATCGAGTAGCGCAACTCGACGCGCTCCTCGCTGAGGTAGTCCATGCTGATGAGCGTTCCGCGCTTGCCCTCGCAGAGCTCCATGATCTTGCCGACGTAGTCCTTCGGCGCGAGGATCGCCGCGCGCATCATCGGCTCCCGCACCTCGAGGATCTTGCCCTCCGGGTACTCGCTCGGGTTCGTGACCGTGTGGAGCTGCTTGTCCTCCGTCTTGACCTCGTAGACGACCGACGGCGCGGTCGTGATGAGATCGAGGTCGAACTCGCGCATGAGGCGCTCGGTGACGATCTCCAGGTGGAGGAGGCCGAGGAAGCCGACGCGGAAGCCGAAGCCGAGCGCGACGGACGTCTCCGGCTCGTAGTTGAGGGCGGCGTCGGAGAGCTTGAGCTTGTCAAGCGCCTCACGCAGCTCCGGGTAGTCGCCGGCGTCGATCGGGTAGAGACCGGAGAAGACCATGGGCTTCGGCTCGGTGTAACCGGGCAGCGGGTCCTCGGACGGCCGCGTGCTCCCCGTGACGGTGTCGCCGACCTTCGAGAGGCGGACGTCCTTGACGCCCGTGATGAGATAGCCGACCTCGCCGACGCCGAGGCCCTTGGCCACGGTGGGCTCTGGCGACGAGACGCCGATCTCGAGCATCTCGTGCGTGGAGCCGGTCGACATCATCTTGATCTTGTCGCGGGCCTTGAGCTCGCCGTCGACGACACGGACGTAGGTGACGACGCCGCGGTAGGCGTCGTAGACCGAGTCGAAGATCATCGCGCGCGCCGGTGCATCCGCCACCCCGACGGGGGCTGGGATGCGCTCGACGACTCGGTCGAGGAGCTCCTCGACGCCCATGCCCGTCTTGCCGCTCACTCGCAGCACGTCGTCGGGGTCGCCGCCGATGAGGTTCGCGATCTCGGCCGCGAAACGGTCGGGGTCGGCGGCAGGCAGGTCGATCTTGTTGAGGACCGGGATGATCTCCAGGTCGTTCTCCATCGCCAGGTACAGGTTCGCGAGCGTCTGCGCCTCGATGCCCTGCGCGGCGTCCACAAGAAGGATGGCGCCCTCGCAGGCGGCGAGCGAGCGGGAGACCTCATACGAGAAGTCGACGTGGCCGGGCGTGTCGATCATGTTCAGCGCGAAGGTGTCGCCCTCGACGGCCCACGGCATGCGCACGGCCTGGCTCTTGATCGTGATGCCGCGCTCGCGCTCGATGTCCATGCGGTCGAGGTACTGTGCACGCATGGCGCGCTCATCGACGGAGCCCGTGAGCTGCAGCATCCGGTCGGCCAAGGTGGACTTGCCATGGTCGATGTGGGCGATGATGCAGAAATTGCGGATCCGGGCGGGGTCGGTCTGAGCCGGCTCGAGCGGAGTGGAGGCGCGTGGTGACATGGTGTCGCCTATCCTCCCATGAGCCGCGAGTCCGCCGCTCATCGCCCGGCGATCGCGCGCGCTGCCAGCGGCACGCACCGCCCGAGAACGCCCAGGAAGGCACCACTGCATGAGTCTCATCCGCCTCAACGACGTCGAGGTCGGCTTCGGCCCCTCCCCCGTACTCAAGGAGGTCTTCCTCACGCTCGACCGGGGCGACCGCATCGGGCTCATCGGCCAGAACGGCTCGGGGAAGTCGACGCTCCTCAAGCTCATCCTCGAGCAGGTCTCGCCCGACAACGGGACCGTGTCGATCGACGACGGCGTGCGCATCGGCTACTTCTCGCAGTTCTCCGAGCTCGACGGCTCCTCGACGATCCTCGAGACGCTCGAGACGCTCTTCGCTCACGTCCACGAGATGGAGGCGGAGCTCGCGCAGATCGACGCCGCCATCGCGGCCGAACCGGACGCCGACTCGCTCGACCGCCTCATCCTGCGTCAGTCCGAGCTCTTCGAGGAGATGGACCGGGCGGACGGCTGGGACTACAAGCGCCACATCGACACCGCCCTCACGAAGCTCGGCTTCAACGACGACCACCGCACGAGCCCCATCGAGAAGCTCTCCGGCGGCTGGCGCAACCGCGCGGCCCTTGCCAAGCTCCTGCTCGAGCAGCCAGACGTGCTGCTGCTCGACGAGCCCACGAACTTCCTCGACGTCGCCGGCGTCGAATGGCTCGAGACGTGGTTCCGCGCGTTCCGCGGCGCCGCGATCATCGTGTCGCACGACCGCACGTTCCTGGATGCAGTGGTCACGCGCATCCTCGAGGTCGAGAACCTGCACCTGCACGAGTACCCGGGTGACTTCGGCGAGTACGTCATCCAGAAGCAGTTCAGACTCAAGACCCTCCAGGCGCAGTTCGTGCACGAGGCGGAGCTGCTCGCCTTCGAGGCCGAGGGCATCTCCGACCGGCGCGAGGCCGCGAAGGCGGGCGGCAAGGGGCTCGGCAAGCGCCTCTCGAGCATCAAGAAGAAGCGCGCGCCGCGGCCGGTCGACGAGATCGTCACCGAGATCTACGGCTCACTGCACGTCAAGGATGTGCTCGCGCGCGTCTCCGGCCTCGGCAAGAGCTACGGCGAGCGCACGCTCTTCGACGACGTCACCTTCGAAGTGCACCGCGGCGACCGCATCGCGGTCATCGGCCCGAACGGCAGCGGCAAGTCGACGCTTCTGCGCGTGCTCACGGGCGAGGAGAAGGCCGATACCGGGCGGGTCGACTGGCCGAACGGCGTCAAGGTCGTCTCCTACAACCAGGTGCTCGCCGAGCTCGACGAGTCGGACACCGTCTCGCACTCGGTCAACGCCATGCCGGACAGCATCGCGCTCCGAGCCACGAAGAAGTCCGTAGCCCGGTTCCTCAGCATGTTCCGCTTCAGCGAGGCGGAGCTGAAGTCCCGGATCGGGACCCTCTCCGGTGGCCAGCGCGCCAGAGTCGCGATGGCCCAGTGCCTGCTCTCCGGCGCCTCCGTGCTCGTGCTCGACGAGCCGACCAACCACCTCGACCTGCCGAGCACGCAGGTCATGGAGCGCGCGCTCGTGCACTTCCCCGGCGCCGTCATCGTCGTCAGCCACGACCGGTTCTTCATCGACAAGGTCGCGACCGGTACGGTCGTGTTCGGCACGAAGACGGATGCGCCGGCCGAGCTCGAGATCACCATCGCGGATCCGGCATAAACCACTGCCGGGTACCGACGTCGCCTGAAGCCTGGTAGAGTTTCTGTTTGGCTTACGCGTCGCCCACTCGGCGCGGATTGGCGGCACGGCCCTCTTCCGTGCGGCACCGTTCCAGTACACCTTCCTGTAAGAAAGAAGCAACGTGGCAAATATCAAGTCGCAGATCAAGCGCATCGGCACCAACCGCAAGGCGACCGAGCGCAACCGCGCCTACAAGAGCGAACTCCGCACGGCTATCCGTCGCGTGCGTTCGGCTGTCTCCGAGGGCAACAAGGAGCAGGCTGAGCTCGCGCTCACCTTCGCTGCCAAGAAGCTCGACAAGGCCGTCTCCAAGGGCGTCATCCACAAGAACCAGGCAGCGAACCGCAAGTCGGCCATCGCCAAGACGGTCGCAGCGCTCTAAGCCTCCCGTCATGCCGACATCGACCCCCGCATCCTCGTCCGAGGTGCGGGGGTCGATTCGTCGTATCGCCCTGCTGCAGAGCATCAACCTCGGTCAGCACCGGAAGCTCCCGATGGCGGACCTCAAGGCCGCGCTCGAGGCCGCCGGGCACACCGGTCTCGCGACGATCCTGCAGACGGGCAACGTGCTGTTCAACGCTCCGCCAGCGGAGTCGAACGCCGAACTCGAGACGAGGCTCCGCGCAGAGATAGCGGCTGCCTTCGACCTCGACGTGCCGGCGCTCGTGCGTGACGCGGACGAGTGGCGAGCGGTGGTCGAGCTGGACCCGTTCAGGCATCTCGACCCGCATCCGAGCCGCTACGTCGTCGTGTTCTGCGCGGAGCCACCGGAGGAGCGCGTCGCGGCCGCGCTCGAGGGCGTTGACCTCGAGGACGACCGCTGGGCCGTGCACGGTCGCGAGATCTACGTCTCCTGCCCCATCGGGCAGATCCAGTCGCCCGTGCTGCAGCGCCTCGGCCGGCCGAAGAGCTCGGACCCGTCGAGCGGACCGGCCACGGTCCGCACCTGGGGCACCGTGCTGCGGATCGCCGCGAAGCTCTAGGGGCCGCCTCTCGGGCCTGCCCTGAGGCGACGGTCCGGCCTCGTGACCAACTCGCGTGCTCAGGGCCACGCCGCAGAGCGCTGTTGGCCCGCGGGCGCGGTTCGATCACGGAAGCTGGTCAGCCGAAGCCGGCCAGGGTACGCGGATGCGGTCAGACGTCGCGAAGTGCGATGCAGCGGAGCATCCGCTCCACGGCGAACTGCGGGTCCT
The DNA here is from genome assembly GCF_050315415.1 of Pseudoclavibacter sp. Marseille-Q434. Taxonomy (NCBI): domain Bacteria; kingdom Bacillati; phylum Actinomycetota; class Actinomycetes; order Micrococcales; family Microbacteriaceae; genus Pseudoclavibacter; species Pseudoclavibacter sp. Marseille-Q434. Next base: position 61,291 of record NZ_JBNPQH010000003.1, read on the forward strand.
TGCCTCCGCCCTTGACGGCGTGGTCGGTCTCGGCGACGAGCGTGATGGCGCGTCCGAGCGACGAGTCATCCCAGTCGCGCAGCTCACGACGGGCCTGGCCGACTTGCCAGGGGGATGCCCCGGCACGGCTTGCGATCTGCGCGTCCGACCCGCTGAGGCCCTGCACCTTCGCCATGATGCGCAGCTTCGAGGCGACGGCCGAGACGATGGGCACGGGGTGCAGTCCGGTCGAGAACCCGTGCCGGACCAGCGCGAGCGCGTCACGGACTCGCCCCGCGAGCGCCGCATCCGCGATCTTGAAGCCGGTCGTCTCGACGCGGCCTCCGAAGTACTTGTCGACGTGCTCGTCGGTGATGGTGTCGCTGGTGACCGTCAAGAGCTGACGGGCGGCTCCGATGAGCTCGGCGAGGTCGGTGTTGAAGGCGGCGACGAGCAGCGCGGCCGCCTGCGGCTCGATGCGACGGCCGGCGCCGCGGACCTCGGCGACGACGACGTCGACGAGCTCGCTCGGCTTCGGCTTCTGGCAGTCGATCTCAACGGCGACGTCCTTGGCGGCGCGGACCGCGTCGAGAAGCTTCTTGCCGCGGACTCCCCCGCCGTGCCTGAGCACCAGCGTTGCGCCGTCCACGGGGATCTTCGTGTAGTCGACGACGTCTGCGATGAGCGCGTCGGTGCACTGCTGCACACCGCGGATGATGACGAGGCGCGGCTCGAAGAACAGCGACGGGCTCACGAGCGTGGTGAGGTAGCCGCTCGAGTAGCCCGAGGCGTCGATCTCGGTGATCTCGAGATCGGGCGACTCGGCGCGGAGCACGTCACGCAGCCGCGTGATCGCGGTCTCGGCGAAATAGTCTTCCGGGCCGCTGACGAGGACGATGCCAGCGGGCCGCACCTCGCGATGGGTGAGGACGGGGATCGCCCTCTTGGGGGTGCTCGCCCGCTTCGCCTGTGCCATGGGTCAATGGTAGCGACGACCGGTCCGGGCTCGGGACCAAGCGCTCCGGTGCCAGCGCGGTCGAAGCCTCGTGCGTGCGACCGTCTCGATCCCGGCAACCACCGGCTCGTCCAGACCGCCGCCGGCCCCGACCGTGCCCCCGACCACGATGGTGCCGAGCTCGTCGGTGCGCAGCGGCTGCGTGCCAGCTGCGGTGAGCATCGCGAGCGCGGCATCCGTCGGATGTCCGTAGCCGTTGTCGGCCCCGACCGAGACGAGCCCGATCGATGAGCCGAGCTCCTGGTACAGCTTGGCGCTCTGGTCACGCGAACCGTGGTGCGCCATCTTGACGATGTCGGCTCGCGGATGCGGGTGCTCGCGAAGGAGGTCGCGCTGCGCCTCCTCCCCCAGGTCGCCGAGGGCCGCCAGGGACAGGCAGACGGACACGCACGCCGTCGTCGGCTCGAGCACCGTCACGAGGCTGCCATCGTTGCCACCCCCGCGTGACGGCTCTCCACTCCGTCCACGCTTTGGCCAGAGCGCGTTCCAGGTGAGGTCGCCGAGTGCCCACGAGTCTCCGCTCGCCGCGTACGTGACGTGAGCCCCGGATGCGCGGAGGTCCGCGACGAGCGGCTCCTCCCGGGCCTCGCTCGTGTCAGGGACGACCAGCACCGCGACGGTGACTCCAGACTCGACCATCGCCATCGCGGCCCCGGTGTGGTCCAGATCGAAGTGCGACAGCACCAGCATCGACAGGTGGCCGACGCCGAGCGTCTCGAAGCAGGACAGCAGCGCCTCGGGCTCGGCACCGGTGTCGATGAGCGCCGTCCCGGCATCCGTGCGCACGAGCAGCGCATCCCCCTGGCCGATGTCGCACGCCGCATACCGCCAGTTGCTCGGGATGCTCCGCCTCAGGTGGACAGCCTGCCCCACGACTGTGCCGAGGTAGGCGACGAGGGCCACGCAGAGCAGGAGCGCGAGCCACGTTCGCCAGCGTTGGATGAGCAAGACGAGCGCGAGGACCGCGAGGAGGCAGAGGAGCGCGCCGAGAAGACCGCCTGGCCACGGGAGGAGGGCGTCCGGCCAGGAGCTGACCGCGCCGGCCACGAGCCCGATCCACTGGGCCGGGACCCACGCCGCCCAGAGCAGTGCATGACCCAGCCAAGGAGCGAGCCCGAGCAGGAGACAGCCGACGAGACCGATGAGCGTCGCGGCGGGCGCTGCCGGGGCGGCGAGCACGTTCGCGACAACGCCGTAGAGCGGGAGCTGTGGCGCGAGGAGCAGGAGGACGGGCTGACAGGCGAGCTGCGCCGCTGCCGGCACCGCGAGGACCAGGGAAAGAGCTCGGGGCATGAACCTCGCGAGGCGGTCGCTCATCGGACTCGCGAGGGTCAGCAGCCCCAGCGTCGCGAGCGCCGAGAGCGCGAAGCCGTAATCGCGGCTGCGCCACGGATCTGCCACGAGCACGGTGAGGACCGCGAGTGAGAGCAGCGCGAGCCCGCTCGCGCGACGAGATGTGGCCTCGAGCGCCAACACGACGCCCGCCATGACGCTGGCCCTGACGACGCTCCCCTCCGGTGTCACGAGTGCCACGAAGGCAGCGAGGACCACCGAGGCGAGAGCCAGTCTCACCCCGCGCCTGGCTCCGAGCAGGCGCCCGACCACCAGCACGGCCGCGACGACGATGGCGCAGTTCGCGCCGGAGACGGCGGTGAGGTGCGTGAGGGCGGCGGCCTTCATCTGGGCATCGAGCTCGTGCGTCACGAGGCGGGTGTCTCCGACGGAGAGACCGGGCAGCAGCTGCGCACCGGGCCCCGGCAGCCCTCGCGCAGCACCCACGAACGCATCCCGAGCGCCCGCGGTGACCTCGAGGAGCCCGCCGGGGCTCTGCACGACCTCGGCGGGACCGTCGAGGAAGACCATGGCTGCCACGCTGTCACCTGCCTCCGCCGGACCCAGTTCGCCGTGCAGTGCGACCCGCGAGCCGATTCCGGGGATGCGCGCGTCCGCGCCCTCCGGCATGCTCAGCTGACCGAAGACGAGCAGCGAGGCCCCACCCCCTCCGGAGCTGCCCGCAGCCGTGAACGAGTCGAGGAGCACCTCGAAGTGCGGTGCTTCCTCGAGCTGCACCCCGGCCCAGTCGCCGCTCTGCTCACGGTCGTCGACCCCGCTCTCACCCACGAGGGTTGTGAGCGTCCCAGTCGCGCGGAGCGTCGCCCCCTCGACCGCTGCGGCCCGCAGCGTCTCAGGCGCTCGGATGGGGAGCTGGGCAGCAGCGCTCACCGCCACGAGCGTCATCGCCGCGGCCAGGACAGCCAGGGTCGCCAGCGCCCCGCTCGAGGAGGTCGATCTGGGCTGACAGACGAGCGCCGCCGCCAGGCAGCAGAGGGCCAGGAGCGCCGCGCCGACCGTGATCGGCCAGGCGGCCCCTGGGAACGTCACGCACAGCCAGGCCACACCCCAGACAGCGCTCGCCGCAGGGACGAGTCGAGCATCCCTGATGCCGAGGCGCTCGGCCTGCAAAGGAGGCAGAAGCGCACCGCTCTGCGCCGGGTCTCGCTCGACGCCGCGGCTCTTCACACCGTGACCAGGTCGACGAGACCCTCATAGGTCGCGTCGCCGACGCCCGCTACCTCCTTCAGCTCTTCGACGGCCGTGAACCCGCCGTTCTGCTCGCGGAAGTCGATGATGCGGGCCGCCATCGCCGGCCCGATCCGAGGCAGTTCCTCGAGCTCTGCCGCCGTCGCCGTGTTCAGATTCACGACCCCGCCCGCGGCGGGGCCTCCCCCTGCGCCCGGCGGTTCGGCGCCCGCCCCGACCGGCGCCACCGGAGCCTCGCCGACGCGAGGGATGTGCAGCTGCTCGCCGTCGACCAGCAGGCGAGCCATGTTGAGGAGCGAGGGGTCGGCGTCGGCCGCCAGACCTCCGGCGGCGGCGATGCCGTCGACCACGCGTGCGCCTGGCGGAACCTCATAGACGCCAGGGGCCCCGACCGCCCCGACGACGTGCACCAGCAGCGTCTCGGTGGTCGCCCCCTCGCTGCCAGCGGGCGCCTCCGTCGAGTCGAGCTCGAAGCTGGCCGACGGAGATGGCACTCCGACAGCTCCCAGGCTCGGTGTCGGCCGGAACGCGGCGATCGCGATCGCCCCCGCGAGCACGACGAGCACGAGCACGACCGCGGCGCCCACCCCGATCCGCAGGCGCGGTCGGGGCGGACGCTCGAAGAGGTCGGCCAGCTCGGATTCGGACACGCTCGCACGCTACGACCGCTCGGGCATCCTGGTGCCTTCGAAGTCGCATCCTGTGGAGAGCTGACTCCCCTCAGCGGACATGTCTGCAGAGTCGCCGAGCGACTCGTGACCGACTCTCGGGATGGCTTTCTCGCTTCGGGATGGGAAACAAACCATCCCGAAGCGAGAAAGCCATCCCGAAATGGAAGAAGGGGTCGGAGTGAGGAAGGCGGTCAGACGCGCAGACGCGCCCCCGCTCGGGTGAGCGGGGGCGCGTCGGGCGTCTCTCAGCAGGGGGCCTGCTACCCCTTGACGGCGATGTTGACGAGCTTCGGGGCCCGAACGATGATCTTGACGATCTCGCGCCCGTCGATGGCGGCCTGCACCTTCGGCGACGAGATCGCGAGCTGCTCGAGCGACGCCTCGTCGATGGTCGGGGGCACGTCAAGGCGGTGCTTCACCTTGCCGTTGACCTGGACAACTGCCGTCACCTGGTCCTGCGTGAGCAGCGAGCGGGCGGCCGTCGGCCACTTGACGTGCGAGATGCTGCCCTCGTGGCCGAGGCGCTCCCACATGTCTTCCGCCGTGTGCGGTGCGTACATGTCGAGCACGACCGCAATGGCTTCCGCGGCCTCGCGCACGGCGGGGTCGGCCGGGCCTGCGCCCGAGTCGATGGCCTTGCGGGTGGCGTTGGTGAGCTCCATGAGCCGCGCGATGACGACGTTGAACTTGAACCCGCTCGCGAGCTGCGGGACGTCGGCGAGGAACCGGTGCGTCTCGCGACGCAGGCCCCGGTCGCCCTCACCGAAGTCGACGCCGAGGGGGCTCGTGACCTCGCCGGAGATGCGCCAGGCGCGCGCGAGGAACTTGCCGGAGCCCGCGACCGACACATCGGCCCAGTCGACGTCGTCCTCCGGCGGGCTCGCGAAGAGCATCGTCAGGCGGACGGCGTCGACGCCGTACTGGTCGAGCTCCGCCGAGAGGCTCACGACGTTGCCCTTCGACTTCGACATCTTCTTGCCGTCCATGACGACCATGCCCTGGTTGAGCAGCGCGGAGAACGGCTCCGTGAAGTCGACGTGCCCGAGGTCGTAGAGCACCTTCGTGATGAAGCGCGCGTAGAGCAGGTGCAGGATGGCGTGCTCGACGCCGCCCACGTACTGGTCGACGGGCGCCCAGCTCGAGGCGGTCTTCTCATCGAAGGCCGCGAGCTCGTTGTTCGGCGACAGGAAGCGCAGGAAGTACCAGGAGCTGTCGACGAACGTGTCCATGGTGTCCGTGTCGCGCAGCATGGGCTCGCCCGTCTCGGGGTCGACCGTGTTCACCCAGTCGGTGGCGCCGCCCAGCGGCGAGGCGCCCTTGGGTCGCAGGTCGAGGCCCTCGGCCTCGGGCAGGCGCACGGGCAGCTGGTCGAGCGGCACGGGCACCTCCTTGCCGTTCTCGCCGTGCAGGATCGGGATGGGCGTGCCCCAGTAGCGCTGGCGGGAGATCAGCCAGTCGCGCAGCCGGTAGTTCTTGGCGGCGCGCCCCGTGCCGCGCTCGTCGAGGAGCTCGATGGCGGCCTGGATGCCCGAGCGCTTCGAGAGCCCGTCGAGCGGCCCCGAGTTGGTGAGTCGGCCGTCGCCGGACAGCGCCTCGCCCGTCTTTGCGGGGTGCAGGTCCTCGAACTCTGGCATCGAGCCGTCTTCGGGGATGATCGGGATGACGCCCGTGACGGCCTGCGTGACGTCGACGACGACCTTGACCGGCAGGTCGAAGGCGCGCGCGAAGTCGAGGTCGCGCTGGTCGTGCGCGGGCACGGCCATGATCGCGCCGGTTCCGTAGTCGGCGAGCACGTAGTCGGCCGCCCAGATCGGCAGGCGCTCGCCGCTCAGCGGGTTGATGGCGAAGCGCCCGAGGTCGACGCCCGTCTTCGGGCGGTCGCTCGACTGGCGGTCGATGGAGTCGAGCGCGCGCGTGTCGGCAAGGTACTTCGCGAAGCGCTCGCGCACCTCGTCGCTCGCGCCTTCGGCCAGCTCTGCGGCGAGGTCGGAGTCTGGGGCGACGACCATGAAAGTCGCGCCGTAGAGCGTGTCTGGTCGCGTGGTGAAGACCGTGACGGGCTCATCCCGGCCCTCGACGACGAAGTCGACGTCCGCACCGAGCGAGCGCCCGATCCAGTTGCGCTGCATCGTGATGACCTTCTGCGGCCAGTGACCCTCGAGCTGGTTGAGGTCGTCGATGAGCCGGTCTGCGTAGTCGGTGATCTTGAAGTACCACTGGTTGAGCTTCTTCTTCACGACGATCGCGTCGCAGCGCTCGCAGTGCCCGTCGATGACCTGCTCGTTGGCCAGCACGGTCTGGTCGTTCGGGCACCAGTTCACGTCGGAGTACTTGCGGTAGGCGAGGCCCCGCTCGTACATCTGCAGGAACAGCCACTGGTTCCAGCGGTAGTACTCGGGGTCGGAGGTGTGGATGACGCGGTTCCAGTCGAAGGACGCCGCGTAGCGCTTCATGGAGGCGCGCTGCTGCCCGATGTTCTCGTAGGTCCAGTCCTTTGGGTCGCCGCCGTTCTTGATGGCGGCGTTCTCGGCGGGCAGGCCGAAGGAGTCCCAGCCGATGGGGTGCAGGACATTGAAGCCCTGGTGTCGCCAGTAGCGCGCGACGGCGTCGCCGAGCGCGTACTGCTCAGCGTGGCCCATGTGCAGGTCACCGGAGGGGTACGGGAACATGTCGAGGACGTACTTGCGCGGGCGGTCGTCGCCCGCGAGGTTCGTCGCGAAAGGCTGAAGCTGATCCCATTCAGCCGACCACTTCGCCTCGAGAGCCTTGAAGTCGTAGTCCTGGGGCTCAGCGCCTGTCGCTTCGGTCACAGATTTCCTCTTCCATTTTCTTGCAGGTCGCTCGGCGGTGAGGAGATCTCATCGCGTTGCCGGTTGCTGCACGGAGGGTGGGTCTCGCCGCGAGCGACGGGATTCCACGCGAAGCACGGGGCTCTTCGCGTTGCACACCAACGCCCAAGACTACTCGCAGCCGAGGCGAAGCGCGCGAGTCACGAGGGATGGGTCGACGGGGGTGTGCGAGATGATCACGACCGAGCGTTCGGCACCGGATGCGTCGAGCAGCTCTGCCACGAGCCGGTCGGCGAGCGCTGGGTCGACGTTGGCGGTCGGCTCGTCGAGCACGAGCACCGGGAAGTCTGCCAGGATGCCGCGCGCGAGGGCGATGCGCTGCGCCTGCCCGCCGGACATGAGCGAGCCGTGCTCGCCGACTCTGGCCTCGAGTCCGCCCCGCTCTTCGAGCCATGCTCCGAGCCCCACTCGGCGGAGGACGGCCTCGAGTTCGGCGTCGTCGGCGTCCGGCTTCGCGAACAGCAGGTTCTGTCTGATGGTCTCGTCGAAGATGTGGGGCCGCTGCTCGATGAGTCCGACGACTCCCCGCACCTGCGCGGGCGCGTACTCCTTCGCCTCGACGCCGTTGAGCTGGTACGAGCCCTCGTAGTCCAGGAACCGGACGAGCACGTTGGCGAGCGTCGTCTTGCCGGCACCAGACTCGCCTTCGACGAGCAGCCGGTCGCCGGGTGCCAGCTCGAGGGAGATCTCGCGGATCGCGGGCCCGGGGTCGCCGGGCCAGAACGCGGAGACGCCGTCGAGTGCCAGCGTCACCGGTCGGGTCGGCCCCTGGCGCGGTTCCGGAAGCAGCTGGGCGTCCGGCAGGCTCTTCGGCGCATCCCCCGGTGCCACGTCGGCGACACGAACCGCGCTCGCCCTGACCTGACGCCAGGCGGCCACCGCCTGGGGCACCTGCGCGAAGATCTCGAAGAGGGCCATCGGCACGAGCGCGATGAGGGTGAGCATGGGCGCGAGCAGGGTGCCGTCGACCGTCGGGTTGATGCCGACGGCGGGCGCCCTCGCCGTCGCGAGGCCCGAGAAGAGCATCACGGACCCTGCGACCGCACCGCTGCCCCTGGCGCGGGAGACCAGCGCGTCGCGCAGGCGCGCGTCTGCCGCGTCGACCTCCGCGAGCTTCGCGTCGAGGGCTCCGTATGCCTCGAGCGTCTCGAAGTTGGAGACGGTCTCGTAGATGCGGTCGTTGAGCGCCGCGCGCAGCGGCGCGGCCTCCCGGTCGGCGCGGCCGGAGATGGCCAGGTTCGTCGTTGTCGCGACGATGCCAGCCAGCAGGAGGCAGAGCGCGAGCACGATCGCTGCGGGCGCGCTCACGAGCCAGATGCCGACGACGGCGAGCGTCGACGTGAGCCCCGCGATGATGAGGGGCTGCGCGACTCGGAGCGGCAGGAACTGCAGCTCGTCGACGTCGCTCACGAGCCGGGTCAGCAGGTCGCCGCGACGATGCGTGGCGAGGCCGGCGGGTGCGAGCGGGATGAGCCGCTCGAGCACCCCGACGCGCAGTTCCGCGAGCTGCCGGAAGGAGGCGTCGTGTCCGAGGAGCCGTTCGACGTAGCGGAAGACCGCACGCCCGATGGCGAACGCGCGGACTCCCACGATGGCGATGCCGAGCAGCAGGATGTGGATGATCTCCGAGGCCCGCGTGAGCAGGTAGGCACTCGTGGCGAGGAGCGCCACGGCGCAGATGGCGCTCAGGAGCCCCATCGCGATGGACGGCCACAGGCGACGCGCAGACGGCATGGCGAGGCGCAGGATCCGGCGCTCATCGGCGGACGGGCGCTCCTGGAGACGGGTCATGAGCTGACCACCGCATCGATGCGTTCGACGGCGTGGACGGAGTCCGCAGACGCGACGAGCGCTCGCCGGTGGCTGACGACGAGAACGACGCGCCCTTCGTCGGCGAGGGCCCGGAACGCCGCCGCGATGCGACGCTCGGTCTCGGCGTCGAGCGCCGAGCTCGGCTCGTCGAACAGCACGACGGGGCAGTCGAGGCGACGCGCTCGCAACAGCGTGCGGGCGAGGGCGACGCGCTGGGACTGCCCGCCGGAGAGACCCGCGCCGGCGACGCCGAGCATCCGATCTGCGTCAAGGGACGCGAGGCCAGCGGCGCTGAGCGCGGCGCGCACCTCTTCCGGGCTCGCGTCCGGTTGGCCGAGGGCCACGTTCTCGGCGACGCTTCCTTCGATCAGCGACGGCGACTGGCCCATCCACGCGATGGCCGCCCGACGCGCCTCACCGGTCAGGTGCTCGCCGCCGACACTCACGGAGCCGACCGAGTCGACCGTGCCACGCACGACGGCGAGCAGCGTCGACTTGCCCGCGCCAGACGGGCCGACGATCGCCGTCACTTCCCCAGCCGGGGCGACGAGGCTGTGATGCCGTAGCACGGACCGACCCTCGTAGCCGGCAGTGACATCGTCGAGCACGAGGTCTCCCAGGGTTCTGCCCGGGCCCGGGCGTCCCGCGTCGGATGCACCCCGCGCAGCGGCCTGCGACTCACCGGGAGCCGCGTCGGCCTCCTCGATCACCGCGAACACGTCCTCGGACGCCGCGACGCCATCGGCCGCCGCGTGGAACTGGGCGCCGACCTGGCGCAGCGGAAGGTACACCTCGGGCGCGAGCAGCAGCACGAAGAGTCCCACCTCGAGCGACATCTCACGGTTGATGAGCTGGATGCCGATCGTGACGGCGATGAGCGCCACCGAGAGGCTCGCGAGGAGCTCGAGCGCGAACCCGGACATGAACGAGAGGCGGAGGACCTTCATCGTCGCGACCCGGTAGTCGTCGGTGACCTGTCGTATACGCGTGGGCTGCCGCTCGGCTCTGCCGAAGATCTTGAGCGTCGAGAGCCCCTCGACGACCTCCAGGAACCCCGTCGCCAGCGTCGAGAGCGCCGACCACTGCCGCTGCTGCACCTTCTGCGTCGCCCACCCGATGAGGATCATGAAGACGGGGATGAGCGGCAGGGTGATGATGACGGTGATGGCGGAGGGGAGGTCCCAGATCGCCATGACGACGATCAGCACGGGCGCTGCGATAGCCGTCAGGATGAGCTGTGGAAGGTACTTCGAGAAGTAGGTGTCGAGGGCGCCGAGACCCGGTCCGGCAAGTGTCGTGAGCCGGGAGCTCGACGTGCTGGCCAGCCAGGCGGGGCCGAGCTTCGCGATGGATGCCAGCAGCTTCGAGCGCAGCTCGCTCTTCACCTTCGCCGCAGCCCGAGCGGAGATCGCCTCCATGCCCCAGGTCGCGGCGCTGCGCGCTGCGATGACCGCGAGCAGCGCCCCGAACCAGGGCAAGAGCTCGTCGACGCGCTCGCCTGCGATCGCCGACACGATGAGGTGGGTGACCAGCCAGGCGAAGCCGATGACGGATGCCGTCTGCACGACCCCGAGGGCCGCGCCGAGCACGAAGAAGCTTCGTGCCGACGCGGCGTGGCTCAGGAGTCGGGGGTCGAGGGGCTTCACAGGCTAGGCGGCCACGGCCGCTGACTCCTTGGGCGCTTCTCCCGTGATCATGGTGCGGCTGATGCGCTTCCGGAAGACCCAGAAGGTCCACGCCTGGTACCCCAGCACGAACGGCACGATGATGAGCGCGGCCCAGCTCATGATCGTCAGCGTGTAGTCGCTGGAGGAGCCGTTGATGATCGTCAGCGGGTTGGCCGGGTCGAGCGTGTTCGGGATGAGGTTCGGGAAGAGCGACGCGAACAGCGTGAGCACGGCCGTGGCCACCGTCAGAGCACCGAGCGCGAAGGCGATGCCGTCGCGACGCAGCAGCGTGCCGACGTACGAGCCGACGAACGCGAGCACGGCGACCATCGCGAGCATCATGCCCGCGATCGAGAAGTTCGCGGTGACCGTCCAGCCGAGGAACGTGATCGCGAGCACCGCGACGAGCACGCCGACCTTCAGGGCGAGCGCGCGAGCACGGTCGAGGATCTCCCCCTCGGTCTTCCTCGTGATGAACACCAGCCCATGGTAGAAGAACAGCGTGAGCGTCGTGAGCCCGCCGAGCAGCGCATAGGGGTTCAGCAGGTCGAAGAACGAGCCGACGTAGTTGAAGTTCTCATCGAGCGCGAGCCCTTGGGTGATGTTCGCGAACGCGACGCCCCAGAGAAAGGCGGGCACGATCGAGCCGACGAAGATCATCCAGTCGAACCATCTCGTCCATTCGACGCCCTTGCCCTGGTGCCGGTACTCGAACGAGACCCCTCGGACGATGAGCGCCAGCAGGATGAGCAGCAGGGGCAGGTAGAAGCCGGAGAAGATCGTCGCGTACCACTCGGGGAACGATGCGAACAGCACGGCCCCGGCGACGATCACCCACGTCTCGTTGAGGTCCCAGATCGGGCCGATCGTGTTGATGAGCACTCGCCGGTCGGTGTCGTCCTTGCCGATGAACGGGAGGGCGATGCCGACGCCGAAGTCGAAGCCGTCGAGCACGAAGTACCCGATGAAGAAGAACGCGACGATCCAGAACCAGAGGACGGGCAGATCCATCAGTAGACGCTCGCTTTCACCTTGACATCGGCAACGTCGTCGACGGTGCCATCGGCATTCGAATCGAAACTCGGCGGCTCGGACTGAGCCGCCTTCAGCAGCAGCTTCACCTCGACGATCGCGAGGATCGCGTAGACGACCGTGAACGCGATGAGCGAGATGAGCACGCTCAGGCCGCTCACGTTCGGGGAGACTCCGGACTCGGTCTTGAGCAGCCCGAACACCAGCCAGGGCTGGCGTCCCATCTCGGTGAAGATCCATCCGACCGTGATGCCCAGCGTCGGGAACAGGACGGTGAGGATCGCGACGTTGAACATCCACTTCCTCGGCGGGTTCTTCGCCTTCTTGCGCGTCACCCAGAGGCCGGCCATGGCGACCGCGATGGACGCCATGCCGAAGCCCATCATCCAGCGGAAGGACCAGTACGTGACCCAGATGATCGGCGCGTAGTCGCCCGGACCGTAGAGCGCCGTGTACTGCGCCTGCAGATCGTTGATGCCCTCGACCGTTCCGTCGAACGTGTGCGTCGACAGGAACGAGAGGAGGTAGGGGATGCGGATGGAGAAGAGCTCGGACGAGCCGTCCGGGGTTCCCCATGTGAAGACCGAGAAGGATGCGTCCGCGCCGGTGGCAGTCGTGTACAGAGCCTCGGCGGCCGCCATCTTCATGGGCTGCGCCTCGACCATGGCGAGGCCGAGCTGGTCGCCGCTGAGCATGGTGCCGACGCCGCCGACGAGCATGAACCAGAGGCCGAACTTGAGGGCGGGCCACATGACGTCGTGGTTCTGGTCGCGCTTGAGGTGCCACGCGGCGGTCGCGATGATGATGGCCGCTCCCACCATGAGCGAGGCGAAGATCGTGTGCGGCAGCGCGGCGAGCGCAACCGGGTTGGTCAGCACGGCACCGAAGTCGACGAGTTCAGCTCGCCCGTTGGCCTCGTTCATCTCGTACCCGACCGGGTTCTGCATGAACGCGTTGGCGGCCAGGATGAAGTAGGCCGAGGTCCACGTTCCGATCATGGTCATCCAGATGGTGGCGAGGTGCAGCTTCGGCGGCAGCTTGTCCCAGCCGAAGATCCACAACCCGATGAAGGTCGCCTCGAGGAAGAACGCCACGAGTCCTTCGAATGCGAGCGGGGCCCCGAACACGTCGCCGACGAAACGCGAGTAGTCAGACCAGTTCATGCCGAACTGGAACTCCTGCACGATGCCGGTCACGACGCCCATGGCGAAGTTGATGAGGAACATCTTGCCGAAGAGCTTCGTGAGTCGCAGGTACGTGACCTTGCCCGTGCGCACCCATGCCGTCTGCCAGATCGCGATGGCGAGGACCAGGCCCAGCGTGACGGGCACGAAGAGGAAGTGGTAGATCGTCGTGACACCGAACTGCCACCGCGCGAGAATGAGTGGATCCAGCAGGGCGTCCACGGGGCCTCCTGATGCGTCTCGGGTTGGGCGCGAGGCCCTGGAAGCGCAGCGCGATTCCTGAACTCGATGGTACGCCGACTTCTCCTACATGTTGTCGAATAGAAGCCCCTGAGTTGGCACACTTCCTTGCCTCGACCAGGCTTTTCTACATTATGTAGTGCGTGTAACGAAACGGTAACGGTGGAGAATCCCCAGGGACGCCAAACTTCTGGCTCTAGAGTCGCGGACATGAATGCGGGGACGAGAGCATGAACGAGCTGATCGAGACCGCCCTCGAGTACATCGAATCCGTGCCTCCCGTCTGGCGGATCGTGCTGGTGGGCGTCGCGATCCTGCTCGAGACCAGCGTGCTCATCGGGCTCATCGTTCCCGGCGAGACGGTCCTGCTCGCACTCAGCACGGGCATAGACGCCCCGCTCCCCTGGGTCCTGACGATCGCCGCGTCGATCGTCGGTGCGCTCCTCGGCGAGTCCTTCGGGTTCTGGCTCGGCCGCACGTTCGGACCACGGATCCGCGCCTCGCGAGTGGGCCGTTGGCTCGGAGACGAGCGCTGGCAGCGAGCGGAGCTCCTCATCCAGCGTCGCGGCGGCCCTGCGGTCCTCATCTCTCGATTCCTCCCGGTCCTGCACTCCCTCGTGCCGCTCACCGCAGGCATGGGCGGCATGCGCTACCGACGATTCCTCGCCTGGACCATTCCGGCCTGCGTCATCTGGTCGACCGCCTACGTGAGTGCCGCGGCTGGGGCGTCGGCCGGTTTCAGGGAGCTCTCCTCGTCCCTGCACTGGGCCGGCTACCTCTTCGTCGGCGTCATCGTCGTGTTCCTCTTCATCATGTGGCTCGTGAAGCGATCCATCGGGAAGGTCATGAACCGCGACCTCGACGAGGCGACAGCTCGAGCAGCCGACGAGCAGGCCGGGCCGGATGGCGGCAACACGGACGCAGACAACTCAGACGCCGAGACCGCCGGCGTGCGAGGATGAGCGGGTGACGCCGACCTCCGACGCCCAGTCCCCGCTCGAACGCTGGCTGCTTGGGCTCAGGCCCGTGCGGGCCGTCATCGAGAACGCCTTCCGAATCGAGGACCGCGTCCGCCTCGTGCGAGTCAAGCTCGTACGGAAGCGCGGCTACCTCACCGTCCTCGAGCCCTACACGGGGTACGGGACCACGACGTGGGTCAGAGCGCTCGCGCGCGTCCACATGGCCCCTCCCGGCAGCAGGCGCCGCTTCAGCCTCTCGAGGCTCCTCAGGCGCAAGCGCCGTGAATCGGTCGTCCGCGGCTGGCGGAGCTTCGCACGGGTATCCGCCGGGAATGTGCCCGCGACCGTCATCATCGATGGCGTCCGGCACGCGGTCAAGGCCGACCGGGGCGGCATCATCGACATCAACCTGCCCGCGAACCTCGCGCCGGGCTGGAACACGATCACCTTCGAGAGCTTCGACCGGCAGACGAGCACGGCCCCGGTCTTCATCGTCGCCGACGAGCAGCGCGTCGGACTCCTGTCCGACATCGACGACACGGTCATGGTGACGGCACTCCCCCGCCCCATGCTCGCAGCGTGGAACACCTTCGTGCTCGATGTGCACGCGCGCACCCCGACGCCCGGCATGAACGTGCTCTCCGAGCGCATCCTCACGTCCTTCGGGCGCAGCGAGACGCCCGTCGTCTACCTGTCGACCGGTCCGTGGAACGTCGCTCCGACGCTTGCTCGCTTCCTCGGTCGCAATCTCTACCCCGCCGGTCCCCTGCTGCTCACCGACTGGGGGCCGACCCCGGAGCGCATCTTCCGGTCCGGGCTCGACCACAAGGTGTCGAACCTCGACCGACTCGCCCGTGAGTTCCCCGACATCAAGTGGATCCTCGTGGGTGACGACGGCCAGCATGACGAGCAGATCTACGGCGAGTTCACGAGCCGCCACCCTGACCGCGTGCTCGCCATCGCCATCCGACAGCTGTCGACGAGCGAGGCTGTGCTCGCGGGCGGCCGCGCGGCAAGCGCGCACTGGCGCAAGAACGCGCCGGTGCCGTGGGTGTACGCGCCGGATGGCGCTGGCCTCGCCAAGCAGCTCACGGAGGCGGGCATCCTGCCGGACCTGACGCAGGCGCCGGGCACGACGACGGACGAGGCCCCGGAAGAGACCGTCGTCACACCCGTGGACTAGGCGCGTTCCTCTCGAGGGGACTGCGTGCGCCCCAGGGCGAGCGTGAAGTTCAGCGAGTCCATCTCCGAGTACGGGCGGTACATGCCGTTGAAGACGCTCGAGCCCGCCGGGGTGAGGATCACGCGCACCCCGAGCCATTCGGCCACGTCATCGCGGATGAGCGGCGTCCCGACCTCGCAGCTCGCGAAGTCGATCAGCGCACCGTCCTCACCCTGCACGACGAGCCTCGCCCCATCGCCGTCGAAGACGAGCTGCGGGTTCCGGAACGTCACGTCGAGCATGCCTCCGTGTCCCGTGAGCCTCACCGAGCCGACGAAGCTGGCGCTTCCCACCGGGGATTCTCCAGCCAGCCACGCCGAGTCGGTGGCGCCTCGCGGATAGGCGAACTCATCGTCGTCGACGAAGGCTCCGCCCTCCACGCGCACGTCACCACCCGAGCGACGCACGTACTCCACGAAGGACGACTTGATCGGCCATCGCAGTTCTCCACGCCAGAGCTCCATGCGACAAAGCTAGCCCGCCTCGAATTCGAAGCGCCAGCGGCAATCTGCGCGCGCTACTTCGAGAGCAGCAGGGTCACGACGAAGATGACCGGAACCGAGAGGAAGGTCGTCGCCAGAATCGTCTCGCGCGCGACACGCATCCCGACCCCATAGTTGCTCGCGTAGGTGAAGACGTTCTGCGCGGACGGCAGCGCCGCGGTCACGACGACGATGAGCAGCGCCGCACCGTCGAGACCGAACAGCCACGCTCCGATGAGCCAGGCCAGAGCCGGGTGGACGAACACCTTGAGCACGGTGGCGACGATCGCGGGCGCACGGTCGGGCTCACGGAAGGGGATGGCGTTGCCCCAGAGGGACATACCGAACGCCAGGAGCATCGCGGGGACGCTCATGCCTCCGAGGAGCTCGATGGGGTCGAGCAGGAACCCAGGGATCGTGACGCCGGACGCGCTCACTGCGATGCCAGCCAGCGCTCCGATGACGATGGGATTGCGGAAGGGCCGGAGGACGATCTGCCACCACCGGAGTCGGGGCGCGTCGTCGTCCCTGGATGCGATGTCGAGGAGCGTCATGAAGACCGGACCCATGATGAGCTGCTGCCCGAGCATCACGGGTGCGACCAGTGTTGCGTCGCCGAGCACGTAGACCGCGATCGGGATGCCGAGATTCCCGGCGTTGACGTAGCTGGCCGCCATGGCGCCGGACGTCGTCGTCCCGAGTCCCCATCTGCGGAGGGCGCCGACGGCGGTGTAGATGAGTGCCACAGCGGTCATGGCGATCGCCGTGACGACGAACTGCCTGGAGTAGAGCACCTCGAGGTGCGCGTCGGCCATGAGCGTGAAGAGCAGAGCTGGGGTCGCGACGTTGAATGCGAGCTTGGACAGGCCGGTCTGCCCGGTCTGCCCGAGTACACCGCTGCGTGCCAGGAACACGCCCACGGTCACGATGACCGCGATGACCGCGAATCCCTGAAGAACATTCATAGCTTCCGCGATCGTATCCTGCCCGCCGCTCTCGGGTGACGCTGGTGAGCGCGACCGCGCGCTCACCGACGAATTCACGAGGAACTCGGATGCGAACCGAAATGACTTCGGGAGACTTTTTCTCTCATCGTGTCGCCACCTAGCTCACGCAGTGCATAGGGCGCAAACTCCCCAGCCAGAAGAAACCTGGATTCAAATCACCGGATAATCATCTAACATGTCCTCGGTCTGCAATTAACGAAGGGGATCCCATGGCTCGGAAAGTCATCTACCAGCTCGTCGACGACATCGACTCGAGTTCACTCGCCGAAGGCGAAGGCGAAACGGTTCAATTCGCTCTCGACGGAACCGACTACGAAATCGATCTCTCGGACGAAAACGCCAAGAAGCTCCGTGACGCACTCGCCGACTACGTCTCGGCCGCCCGCACGGTAGCCAAGTCGCGCAAGTCCAAGTCGGCCGGTTCCACCTCGAACCGCCCGAAGAAGGACCTGGCCGCTATCCGCGCCTGGGCTCGCGCCGAGGGCCACAAGATCTCCGACCGGGGTCGCATTCCCGGTTCGATCATCGAGGACTACGAAGCAGCCAACGCGTAAGCACGAACCCGAGAGGTCTCGTGGGTTCACCTCTCGAGACCAGACGCAGGAAGAGGGCCAGACGGCGGAAGCCGTCGGGCCCTCTTCCTGTACCGGCCGTCGCTATCTGGCGACGATCGTTGGCGTCTCGAGGTGCGCGAGGACTCCATGACTCACGGAACCGAGCAGGAGCCTTGCGAAGGCACCCCGCCCCCGGCTGCCGACGACGACCAGGGACGCCGAGTGCGCGGCGTCGAGGATGGCCATGTCCGGAATGCCCTCGACGACAACCGGGGTGATCTCGAGGTCTGGGTAGCGGCCCCTCAGGCCCGCAAGGGCGAGCGAGAGTGTCTCCTCTGCGGCGAGACGCAGCTCGTCGAAGAAGTCACCCGTGACGATGACGCCCCCTCCGTAGACGTTCGGGGCATGCCAGGCGTGCACGGGGATGAGAGGCTCCCCTGCGCGACTCGCCTCCTCCGCAGCCACCGCCAGGGCATTCTCCGAGAGGTCCGACCCGTCGACACCGACGACCACGCCGCGTCGGGCCGAGAGATCGGTGTCCGGGACGACCGCAACCGGAGATTCGCTGGCAGCGGCGACGCGAACGCTGTGCGTGCCACTCGCGCGCCCAGGAGCGTCACCACGGTTGCTGCCCACGACAAGCAGGCCGGACGACTTCGAGAGCTCGGCGAGGGTCTCAATGACCGGACCCGTCAACACGACGGTCTCCACGTCGAGGCCGGCGTCGACGGCGAGCGCCGCCTCGGTCGCCTCCTGCAGGATGCGCGCCGCAGCCGACTCCGCCTCGATCATGAGGTCTGGATTCCCGGCACCCGCAATTCTCGGATCGACGATATGCGCGAGTTTCAGGCGTTTCCGTCCGCGTGACGCACGGGCTGCCGCCCACCGCGTCGCGACGATTCCAGGATGGTTACCAGCGACTCCGACGGTGATGTTCTCGCTCATACCCGAATGCTAGCCCCGCCCACCAGTGGAATCACTGCGTAGCGGCGTACTCGCGCTTGAGGTCGCTGAAACCGGCCAACCGGAATGGACCCTCCGTCTCGTTCGGGAGCGTGAACTCCCCCAACTCGGTCGGATCCCGACGTTCATGCCACTCCAGGTATTGTGCGGCATCTATGGGAACGCGATTCGCGAGCGTTGCTCGATTCTCTTCGGTTCGCAAGTGCTCTCGATATCCAGGTTGAACCGTGCCGCCGAAGAACTCCGCCACGCTTCCGGAGCCGTAGCTCAGGAAGCCGATACGGCTGCCTTCCAGCTCTTCCTCGCTGTCGAGCAGGCTCAGGAGCGCAAGGTAGATCGATGCGGTGTATGTGTTGCCGATGACCCTGTTGTAGCGGAGTGTGGGCGCGATCTGGGCGTCGAGAGCCGCCGGTTCGAGGTCACCTCCTGCTGTCTTGATGAGGTGGCGGTGCGCTTTAGCGGCCATCTTGGTGAACGGCTGGTGGTAGCAGAAGCGGTGGAAGTCGCCGATGGGGAATCCGCCCTGCTCGGTGTAGTCGTTCCACGCGCTCTCCACGGCCTGGAGGTACGCGCGAATCGAGTACTTGCCGTCGACGAGCGCGGTGACCTGGCCGTTCGGACGCCAGAAGTCCATGATGTCGCTGGTGAACACCCCTGAGCCTGGCTCGATGACGACAAGATCCGGGTCGGCAGCCACCAGCATGGCGACTGCGCCGGCCCCCTGGGTCGGCTCACCGCTCGAACCCAGTTCGTAGCGCGCGACGTCGCTCGCCACCACGAGCACGCGTTGCCGCGGGTCGCGTGCGACGAGGGCCGTGGCGAACTGCAGCGCGGCGGTGGCCGAGTAGCAGGCCTGCTTCAGCTCGACGACTCGGCAGGTGGCCGGCAGACCGAGCAGCTGGTGCACGTACACGCCAGCCGCCTTCGACTGATCGATGCCGGTTTCCGTCGCGAAGAGAACCGTGCGGATCCCCTCGGTGCCGTGCCGGTCGATGATCTGCTTGGCTGCCGCCGCTCCCATCGTGACGACGTCCTCGTCGGCGGCGGTGATGCTCATCCGCTCCTGGCCGATGCCGATGGTGTACTTCTCGATCTCAGTGCCGAGCCGCTCGGCGATCACCGAGAGGTCGAGCACTCGGGACCCCGTCGCGAAGGCGAGGTCGTGGATGCCGATTGGTGTTGTCATAGTGTTCGCTCGTTTCCGCGCGTCGCTCAGTTCGCGGCGCGTTCCAGCTTGATGTGCGAGGCCATCAGCTCGCCCTGGTTCGTCTGGGCTGCCATGAGGGAGAGCTCGCCGCAGAGAACGGTTGCCGCACACAGTACGGCCAGTCGCCGAGCGTTCGCTCCGGGCTCGCGGTCTTCCTTGCAGCCGAGGCGTTCGAGATTCGCCTCGATGAAGTCGAGCCCCTTGCCGTTGCCGACGCTCCCGACGATGAGGTTGGGCAGCGTGCACGAGAAGTAGAGGTCTCCGTCGCGCACCTCGGCGTGGGTGATTCCCTGCGAGCCCTCGACGATGTTCGCCGCATCCTGCCCCGTGGCGAGGAAGAAGCCGAGGAGCATGTTCGCGTAGTGCGCGTTGCCCGTTCGAAGGCCGCCAGCCAGCATCGTGCCGATGAGGTTCTTGCGCACGTTGAGCTGGGCGATCTTCTCCGGAGTCGACCGGAGCCAGCGCTCGACGGTGCGCCGCGGGAGCACGAGCTCCGTGACGACGTTCTTGCCCCGGCCGAGGATGCCGTTGACCGCGGTCGCCTTCTTGTCGGAGCAGAAGTTGCCCGAGATCGACTCGTAGCGGAGCTCTGGCCAGCGACGCAGGATGAAGTCCATGAGTCGCTCGGAGGCGAGCGTCACCATGTTGTGGCCGGACGCGTCGCCGGTCGTGAGCTCGAACCTGAGGAAGAGCAGGTTGCCGGCAATCTGCGCGTGCAGGTCGATGAGGCGAGCGAAGCGGCTGCTCGTCGCGACCACCTCCTGCAGCAGGTGCATGTGCGCCTGGATCTCGTGGAGCGCCGTGAGCGCGACGCCGGCGTCGTCCGCCTCGAAGAGCACCGAGCGGCTCATGCGCTCGTCGATCAGGGTCGCCTTGATCCCGTCCGGCACGAGCATGGACATCTTGGCGCCGCGGCCGACCGAGGGCCAGAGCGGCTGCTCGTAGGTCGCGAGCGGGACGAGCTGCTCACCCTCCATGACGTTGCCGGTCACGCGGACTGGACCCACCCATTTGAGCGGAACTGGTGCGTGGTCGAGGAGCTCGGTGCTCATCGCTGTCCTTTCGATGGGAGGGTGCCGCGCCCGCGGGCTCGCGAGACGACGGCCGGGTCGATGCCGCGGGAGGCGCAGAACTCGAGGAGCGCGCCGTGGAGGATGAGCTCCTGCTGGCCCAGAGCCGCAGGAGTGGGAGCGCCGAGCATGGTCTGCAGCGCAGCGAGCTGATCCTGCCAGGAGCGGATGTGCTCGACGAGCGCCTCCAGGCCGTCCTCGACGAGCACCTCGAGGAAGTGGCCGGATACGCCGACGGCGCGCGCGCCGAGGGCAAGCGCCCTCAAGACGTCGAGTGGCGTTCGCACGCCTCCCGAGGCGAGCAGGACGGGCGTGGGCGAGGTACTGGCGTCCGCCTCGATGAGCGCCTCAGGGGTCGACTGTCCCCAGCCGACCAGCGAGGCGTAGTCGCCCAGGCGCCGTCTGGAGTTCTCGATCCTGGCGAAGTCCGTGCCACCCCGGCCGCTGACGTCCGCGTATGACACTCCGAGCGCGGCGAGGCGTGCGAGCGTCTTCGAGCTGAGCCCGAATCCGACTTCCTTGACGATGACCGGAACGCCGACTCGCTGCACGATGGCCTCGATGGCCCCCGGCCACGCAGCGAAGTCTCGGTCGCCCTCCGGCATCACGGTCTCCTGCACCGAGTTGATGTGGATCTGCAGCGCATTCGCCTCGAGCAGGTCGACGGCGCGCCGCGCGTCGTCCGGGCTGACGGTGGCGTTGACGTTGGCCATGACGAACCCGCGCGGGTTCTCATCGCGGATGACGCGGAAGCTGGGGGCCGTGGCGGCATCCTTGAGATAGGCGGAGAGCGAGCCGGCGGCCATGGCGATGCCGGTCTCGCGAGCCGCCACCGCGAGGTCGCGGTTGATGGCGCCGGTGCGGTCGCTGCCGCCCGTCATGCCGTTGAGGTAGAACGGCACAGGCCAGCTGGCATCGGCGACCTCGACGGCCGTCGAGACGGACCCGCGGTCGATCCCGCCGAGGGCGTGGTGGACGAAGCGCACGTCGTCGAAGTCGTTGCGCGTGATGCCTGCCCGCTGCTCGAGGGCCAGGTCGACGTGCTCGTCCTTGCGGTTACCCATGTTCGCGAACTCCAACTCGACGGTGCGGTATGACGTGCAGGTCCAGGACCTCGATGCCGGCGGCGCGCCATGCGGCGTCGAGCGCCTCGTTGCGGGCCGGCGCCAGCGCGATTCCGCAGTCGCCGCCACCTGCCCCCGAGGTCTTCGCCGGTATCCCGACGCCGCGTGCCGCGGCGATGAGATCCAGCAGCGCGGGGGTGCGGATGCCGATGCTGCTCAACTCGTCCAGCGCCTCGAGGTTGTCGGCCGCGTCGCGGATGGCCAGGAGGGCGTGCTCGACGCTGTCGGCTCGGATCGCCGCGACGAGAGCCGCCGTGATCCTGTCGCTCTCCCCGAGGAAGGCCGCGTATCCGGTGCTCGATCGCCAGTCCCCCGCGTGGAGTGTACCGACGAGCTCGGCCGTCGAGGCTGGCGCTGAGGTCCATCCCACGTGCAGCACCATGGAACTCGGATCTGGCAGCGACTCGAGCACGAGTCCTGGCCAGGCCTCGCTGAGACTCGCCTCGACCCCGCTCGCACGACGCAGCTCGCGAACAGCGAGCCGGTCGGGCGACGCGTAGTGCACCCATCCCCCGAGCGTGCTCGTCGCGATGTCAGCGCACGAGGCGGCCGGCCGCAGCTCGATGGTCGCGAGGCTTGCGAGGCGGAAGACCGCGTCGTCGTCGAGGCCGAGACCGAGGTGCTCGGCGACGGCGCGCACGGTGACGACGGCGACGGCACCGCTCGAGCCGAGTCCGAACTTGCGACCGTGCTCGTCGTCGAGCTCGCTCTCGATCTCGAGCGCGAACGGCGAGGTCTCGATCCCCCGCTCACGTGCCAGGTCGTGGACGACGCGGATGCACTCCTGCACGAGCTCGCCACCGGCTGCGTCGATCGAGACCGAGTCGCCATCGATGGCAACCGGGACGGGCTGCGAGCCGAAGTGCAGCGACCGGACCGAGCTGACCGCGTCGTTCGCGGCGGCGTGCAGGCGGGCACGGATGAGCCTGGAGACCCCCACGATCACGGCGTGCCTGCCTGGTTCGACAACCGCGTACTCACCGGTGACGAAGAGCTTGCCCGGGGCTTCGGCGACGATCACCGCGTTGCTCCGGGGATGCCTGGGACCGCGGCCCCGTCGTCCGGACCGGAGACGGCCACACCCGGACCTGACTCGGCGATCACGAACTCGGTGCCGGGAGCTGCGGCTGCGAGCGCTGCTCGGACCGCGGGGGCATCAGCGGAGCGGCACAGCGTCTTGACGTTCGGCCCGGCGTCCATGGTCGCGTACGCCTCGAGGCCGCCGCGGCGGAGGTCCGCCACGGCGTCGATGAGGGCCATGCTGCCCGCGGTGAGGTATCGGACGGGAGGCACGGCGCCGAGCATCGCGGCGTGCATGCGGAGCGCGTTGCGCTCGGTGATCTCACCGACCTCGGTGAAGTCGCCTCGACGCAGCGCGTCGCGCATGAGCGCGAGCTCGGTCGGGTTCGTCTCGACCCACGGCGCGTTGTACGGCGAGGTCTCGACGGTTCGGCGCATGGCGTCGCGGCTCGAGATCGGCTTCTCCCCGGCGTTGACGATGCCGAGCACCATGGCCGCGTCGACGTGCGCGTCGTTCACGGGCTCCGCGTAGGAGCTGAGGTCGTCGGTGCCGGCGTTCCAGACGGCGAAGCCGCCGAAGATCGAGCGCGAGGCGGAGCCGGAGCCACGCCTGGCGAGTCGCGAGAGGTCGCGTGCAGAGAGGTCGAGCCCGTACGCCGCAGCAGCCGCGGCAGCGAGGGCAGCGAAACCGGAGGCGGACGACGCAAGGCCTGCACCGGTCGGTCCCGCGTTGCTCGTCTCGACGCGCGCAGCTCTCGTGCTGCCGGCCAGCTGACCGACGTGGTCGAGGAAGCGGGCTACCTTGACGGACGCCGCCTGCGACATGGGGGCGCCGTCTTGCAGGACCTGGTGCTGCTCGGCCTCCGCCGCGAGCGTGACGGTCGTCGTGGTCGGGTAGACGGCGAGCGTCAGCGAGAGGCTCGAGGTCTGCGGGATGATCAGCGCCTCGTCGCGCTTCCCCCAGTACTTGATGAGCGCGATGTTCGGGAAGGCGACGGCAGTCGACCTCACAGCGGGGTGCCCGTGCTGGTGATGCTCCAGGTCTGGATGGCCCCCGCGCCCTGCAACGCTGCGGCGACCGCCGACGCGTTGCCGCGCTCGACGACGGCGACGATGCATCCACCGAGGCCTCCGCCCGTGAGCTTGGCCCCGAGCGCCCCTGCACCCGTCGCCGCGGCCACGAGCTCGTCGAGTGCTGGGTGGCTCACACCGAGCGCTGACAGGAGCTCGTGCGCCTGCGTCATGCGGGCGCCGAGCGAGCGCGCCTCGTTGGTCTCAAGGTCGGTGATAGCCAGGTCCGAGAGGTCACCGAGGGTGTCGATGATGGTCATCGTCGCGTCGTGGTCGCGTTCGAGCGAGGTGCGCACGTCATCGACGGCCTGGCGCGTCGAACCGTGCACGCCCGTGTCTGCGATCACGAAGCACGCGTCGAGGGCGACAGGCACCGGCACGGCGCTGGCGTTCTGGAATCGGATGGGCGACGGAATGGTCGTCGCGAGCGCATCGAGTCCACTCGGCTTGCCGTGCGCCACCTGCTCCGCCAGCTGGACGAGCGCGAAGTGCTCGCCGCCGGAGAGCGTGACGTTATGGAGCCGCGAGACCGCGTCGACGATGGCTCCGGCCGCTGCGGCGCTCGACCCGAGGCCGCGCCCGAGCGGGATGTTGCCGCGAACGGCCACTGTCAGACCCTCGAGGTCGCCCCCGATGGCCCTGAGGGTCTCCTCGATCGCCGTGCGTGGCGCCTCGACGATCTCGGGGGCGGCAGCGAGCGGGCCCGTGTAGTGGTCCGACTCGAAGCGGGGCTCTGTGCCCTCACGCCATGCGGTCGCCCGCATGCGCATGGCACGAAGCGGAAGCGCGACGGCGGGCTTTCCGTAGACGACGACGTGCTCACCGAAGAGGATGAGCTTGGCGTGGGCGCTCCCGCGCCCGACGGCTCGTCCGATTCGCGGCAACGCAGAAGTGTCGAGAGAAGCAAGCGACGTCACGTCGAAACTCGATGGCACCAGGGTCACTCACCTCGCAGTAGGTCGGCGTCAAGTGTACGGCGCAGTCAGGCTGATCGCATGCAGCGCACTCGTCAGCTTCCCAGGATGTTGATCATCCACGCGATCCCGAAGCGGTCGACGAGCATTCCGAACGTGTCACCCCACGGCGCCTGCACGAGGGGCTGCTCGATCTCGCCGCCATCGGCGAGCTTGTCCCAGTAGCCGCGCAGCTCGTCCGCTGCATCACCACTGATGGAGATCTCGACCGTTCGTCCCGGGTTGGGCTCGATGAAAGAGGGGGTGTCCGAGGCCATGATCGTGAAGCCGCTCGTGGTCGTGAGCTGGCCGTGCATGATCTTCTCTGATACGGAAGGGTCCATGGGCATGCCAGAGCCACCGAAGGTGCTCAGGACGAGCTCGCCCCCGAAGACCAACTTGTAGTACTCGAGCGCCTCGCGCGCGTTGTCGATGAGGTGGATGTAGGGGTTCAGGATGACTGCCATGGTCGGGCCTCTCATAGGTCGCGACGACGGTCATCGTCGCTGGATCTGATCGTGGCACAAGCCGCCGACAATCAGACGCATCCGAGCAGCGAATCTCGCGGAACTCCTGCCTCACGCCCGTCACCGCGCCGACCAGCACCCCGCGGTGCGCGAACGACGCGTCGTCGCCGTCGTCGAGTCGCTCGCCTGACTCGAGCCTCACATCGAGACCGTGACTGAGGCGCTTCAGCGTCGAAGCGACTCGGCGATCGCGGGCCTGATCTCAGCACGGGTGAGATGCCCCGCGATCACCAGATATGCGAGCCCCTGCATGGTCGCCCAGAGGGCCGTCGCGCGCGCCTCGATTCGCGCAGCGCCAGCCTCGGGGTCAAGTCCCGCCGCCGCGTCGCCGAGTGTGTCCTCGAGCTGACGGATGAGCGGGGCCATGGTCTCGCTCGGGGAACCTGGCACACACACCTCCGGGTCGTAGATCAGCGTGAACGCATGCGGGTTGTCGACGGCGAACTCGACGTAGGCGGCGCCAAGCGCAAGCGCGCGCTCCTGCGCGTCGAGGCCTGGCGCATCCGCGGCCAGGAACTGGTCGACGAGCCGCTGCATGCTCACTTCGCCGAGCCGCTTGAAGAGCCCGGTCTTGTCGCCGAAGTGGTGGTACGGCGCGTTGTGGCTGACGTCAGCCTCCCGCGCCAGCTCGCGCAGGCTGATCGATGAATGCGGCTTCTGCGCCAGCAGCTCGACGCCGGCTGCTTCGAGGACGGGGCCGAGGTTGCCGTGGTGATAGGGCGCATCCGATCTTGACATGAGCAACATTGTAGCTAGGCTGACTCTCGCCACATCTTGACACTGTCCACTTCAAGGCTCAGGAGCCACCATGCACACCCTCGTCATCGACGGCCACCCCAACCCGAACTCCCTCTGCGCCGCGCTCGCGACGCGCTACGCCGACGCACACGGCGACGCCAGGATCCTCGCCGTGCGAGACCTCGCGTTCGACCAGAACCTGCGCTTCGGCTACACCAAGCGGCAGGAGCTGGAGCCCGACCTGCGGCAGGCCTGGACCGCCATCCAGGAGGCGACGAGGATCGTGCTCGTCACCCCGGTCTGGTGGGGCTCCGTGCCGTCACTGCTCCAGGGTTTCTTCGACAGGCTCCTGCTCCCTCGCATGGCCTATGACGCCTCGGGCACGTTCCCCAAGGGCCTCCTCAAGGGACGCAGCGCGCGCATCATCATGACTGCGGACAGCCCCGGCACCTACCTGCGGCTCACGGGGAACACACCTGTCCGGCAGCTCAAGACGCACGTGCTCGGCTTCATCGGCCTCTCGCCCATCGCGGTCACGCGCTTCTCCCCCGTCAAGACCTCGACGGCCGAGAAGCGCGAGCAGTGGCTCGCCGAAGCGTCCACGCTCGGCGAGAACGACGCCAGGCGCTACTTGCCGGCGCCGAGTCCCGCCCTGATGAGCTGACCCGTCGTCGCGGTCGGGAGGTACGCACGCGTCAGGCCGATGCCGATGCGCGGCAGGTCGGCCTCGTCCCGGTAGAGCAGGTACATGGGCTCGTACCTCGGGTTGAACTTCGTCTTGAAGTTGTGCAGGGACGAGAAGCCGTAGAGCGGCTCGAGGATCTCCGAGACCTGGCTCAGCACCTGGTCGAGCGCACTGGCCTGAGCCTCGCCGGACCCCGCCAGTGGCGCCCCCGACAGCGAGGCGAAGGCGGCACCCTCATCCCGGAAGGCCAGCGCCGACGAGATGATGAGGAACTCCATGACGGGCTTGAAGCCACCGTCGCGTCGACGCATGAGATCGAGCGTCCAGCCGCGGACCTCGCCCTCGCTGCCGTAGACGGGCAGCCACGAGGTGACGCCGTGCACGCTGCCGTCGTCATCGATCGCGATGCCGAGCCGCACGGCCGGGTCGAGTGCCTCGTCGACGCCGCCGAGGGTGAAGCCCATCTCGGGCAGCCCCTTGTCACCCACCCAGTCCTCGGAGATCGCGCGCACCTGCGCGAGCACAGCCCACGGCTCCTCGGCGAGGGTCGTCATCTTGAAGCGGATGCCTTCGCGTTCGGCCCGGTTGACGGCGGAGCGGACGGGCTGCCAGGGCTTCCCCTTGAGCTCGAGACCGGGGAGGTCGATGATCGTGTCCTCCGCCACCTGAACTCGCTGCCAGCTGGATGGGGCGGCGTCCACGGTCGCCTGCGTCGCTGAGAAGAACGCCGGCGTGTGCCCGGCGAGCTCGGCGCGGGAGGCGAAGTCGTGGATGAGGTCGCTCAGCTCCGTCGCGGGCGCAACCGGGTCGCCGAGCGCGAGCGCGACCCCCGAGTACTCCTGGTAGGCGATGTAGCCATCCTTCTTGGGGCTCATCAGGTAGTGGTTCCGGGGCCAGAGCGTCATCCAGGAGATCGTGCTGCCCCCGACTCTCGGGAGGATCTCGCGGGCTTCCTCGACCGTTCCTCGCCGGTCCCCGGAGATGGAGTTCTTCGACGGGCGCACGCGCACGGCGAAGGACCTGCGGGCGACGACGAGGAAGAGCACGACGAGCACCCAGAGCAGCGAGCCCGTGAAGTTCATGGTCAGGCCGTCGTCGAGGCTGCCGGACGTTGCGACGTCGAGGACGATGAGCGCGAGCTCGAGCAGGTTGAAGATGCCGAGGGTCACGGCGACGATCCACGCGAAGCGCTGTCCTCGCCTGATGCCGTTCGCGACGAGGAGGATCACGACGACGTCGATCGCGACGCCGACCCAGGTCTCGGTCTCGGCGGTCGACTTGCCGAGCGGTCCGTCGAGCGTGAAGAGGGCAGCGACGACCTGCGCCGCACCGAGGCCGATGAGCGCCGTGAAGGCGATGAGGCGGTCTTCGCGCGTGCTCGTGGCGAGGCCCGTCTTGCGGTGCCGCTGCACGGCGTAGATCGTGAAGATGACGGCGACCGGCAGGAAGTGCTCGAGGTCCGCGAGGTCGCCCACATAGAGGAGGCGCAGGGAGACGAGCGCCCCGAGCGCGAGACCCAGTCGCAGGCGCCATGGCGGTCGGAGGACCCAGACGAGGGCGGCGGTCAGCGCTGCGATGCCACCGGATGCCCCCACGTCGAGGCTGCCCGCGAGTCTGGTCGCCCACTCCCACCCGGTCGGGGCGAGCGCGGCGACGATGGCGAGCGTTCCGAGCACGGCGAGCGCCTGACCGGCGAGGAAGACCAGGGCGGTTCGCTTCCAGCCGAAGCGGAACTCGAAGACGCCGCCCACGATGAGCAGCTGCACGATGAGGAGCGCGTAGTGCCAGGCGCCGTTGCCGAGCAGCGACCCCGTGATGGGGGTCCACCACATGCCGGCCTGGAGCGGCGGCAGGCCGAAGGCCACGTCTCCGTACCAGGGCTGCGCTCGTGACAGGTGCCACATCGCGCCGGTGGCGACGCCTCCGACGATGAGGACCAGGACCAGGATGGTCGTGAACGGAGCACGACGGGCGAACGTGACGAGTGGGCGGACCGCCGCCCCGATGGCGTCGCGACCCGCGGCCCCTCCCGGAGCGGTCTCCTGCGCATCCTGGGCGGCAGGGATGAGCAGGTCGAGTTCCTGCTCGGTCTCGCTGCTCGCATCCGCCCCCTCAGGTCGGTTGCGGGCTCGGTAGACGACGACCGCGACGATGACGATGACCAGGACGACGGCGACCGCGAGCGCGGCCCAGCCGAACGCGTGGATGAGCGCGAGGGCGCTCTTCCCGAGGGCGACCGTGATGGCGGTGACACCGGCCGCCCAGGCGACGCCACCGAGGGCGTTCGCGACGAAGAAGCGACCGTACGGCATGGCCATGGCGCCCGCGAGGGGTCCCGCGAAGACGCGGAGCAGCGCGATGAAGCGACCGAAGAAGACGGCGTACGCGCCCCATTTCTGCATGAGCCCGACGGCGGCGTTGATGCGCGCGACGCTGAAGTGCTTCGGGAACCGCTGCGAGAGGTAGTGCAGCAGTCGCGCTCCCCAGCGCTTGCCGATGTAGTAGCCGATCGAGTCGCCCACGATGGCGCCGACGGCGGCCGCGGCGGCGAGCAGCCACGGGTCGACCCCAGTGCCTGCCACGCTCATGAGCACCGCGGCGATGAGCACGCTCTCGCCAGGGAGGGGCAAGCCGAGACTCTCGAGCGTGACGATGACGGCCACGAGGAGGACAACGAGCAGCGGGGGGATAGCTATCAGCCAGTCGAACACGCGTTCAGGCTAGCTGTGAAACGACCGAGAGGCCTCGGATTGATGCCAAACCGCCGCCAGACCGGTTCCGAAGGACTCTTGTGACCAACCCGGCACACAGCGAACTGAGGAGCAAGACAATGAAGAAGACGACGACGCGCACCATCGCCAGCCTCTCCACGGCCGCGGCCCTCTCTCTCGGCGCAGTCGCCCTGACGGCCGCCCCCGCGAGCGCAGCCGATCTCGCACCGGCGAGCTCCGTCTCGACGACGGCGAGCGGCGCGCTCATCAACGGCCCCCTCATCGACGGCCCACTCATCGACCTCGGCGGCCTCCTCAACTCCCTGCAGATCGGCCAGTTCCAGTAGCGGCCGCGCCTCCGTCTGAGGGAGGCCAGCCGCGGCGACCAGCCGCAGCACAGCAGGAGACCAGGTGCCGAGGGAGACCTCGGCACCGCTATGAGGAGCGCACAGTGACGAAGGCCAGCCAGCAGACGCAGACCAGCCAGCAGACCCCGAAGGGCCAGCGGGGCCCGAGCGACCAGCACGATGACGGCGCGGCATCGGATCGCCTGCGCCTCACCCCGGCGCAGCTCGGCATCTGGTACGCCCAGCAGCTGGATCCCGACAACCCGAGCTACCAGATCGGCCAGTACCTGGACCTGCGAGGGCAGCTCGACGAGCGCCTGCTGCGGATCGCGTTCACGAAGACCGTGGCCGACCTCGACGCGATGAGCCTCGTGCTCGCCGAGGACGGCGACGGGCCGTACGCGATCATCGAGCGCCCGTCGCCCACCGCGGACCTCCTCGCGGTGACGGACCTGCGCGAGCTCGGCGAGGAGCAGGCGGTCGAGGTCGCCCTCGAGCGCATGGACCGCGAGCTCGAGACGCCGCGGCCGATGACGGGACGCGAGCTGCTCGGCACGACCCTGTACCGGGTCGCGGACGCTCGCTGGCTGCTCTTCCAGCGTGTGCACCACGTGCTCCTCGACGGCTACTCCGCCGTCGTGGGCCTCCGCTACCTCGCCGGCGCGTACACCCGGCTCGAGAAGAGCGCCCCCCGCGGGGTGCTCGGCGCCCTGCTCGCCGGCCCGATCGCGCACCTGGCCGCGCGCACCGCGTCTCCCCTTCCCGGATTGCCTGAACTGCTGGCCCACCTCGACGAGTACGCGGTCTCCGATCAGCACGCGGCCGACGCCGACTACTGGCGCGAGCAGCTCGCCGACGACAGCGTCGTGACCGGGCTCGAGGGAACCACCGGCCGGGCGGCCAAGCGCGTCGTGCGCGTGTCGACGACCATCCCCGACGCCGACGCCAAGCGCCTGCGCGCGCTCGGTCGCGACATGCCGAAGACGGCAGTCGGACTGGTCGCCCTCTACCTGTCGAAGATGACCGGCCAGGTCCGGGTCTCGCTCGGCCTCCCCGTCACGGCGAGGCGCGGGAAGCTCGCGAAGACGATCCCGTCCATGCTGTCGAGCATCCTGCCCCTGCGCGTCGACGTCGCCCCGGGGCTGAGCCTCTCCGAGGTCATCGCCAACGCCGGCAACGCCGTGCGCGGCGCCGTCGCGCACCAGCAGTTCCGGGTCGAGGAGGTCGCGCAGACGCACGCCCTCGCCGGCCCCTCCGTCAACCTGCTCCCCGTCATCGACGAGCTCGTGTTCGGCCGCGCGCGCGGCACCGTCAACATCCTCTCGACCGGTCCGGTGCACGACCTGTCGGTCGTCATCTCCGGGCTGACGAGCGAGGCCGCCGAGCCCACGCTCCAGCTCGAAGGCGACGCCGAGCTCTACACGGCCGAGATCCTCAGCGAGCACGCGGGGCGGATGCTCGAGCTGCTCTCGCAGGTGCTCGACGATCCGAGCGCGACCACCGTCACGGACGCCAACGTGGTGCGAGCGGACGAGATCGCCGGTCTCCTCGGGCAGGGCTCCGGCGACGACGTGCCCATCGGCCAGGAATCGGTGCTGCGCGCGTTCTCGAAGGTCGCCGCGGTCCGCGACACGGCTCGTGCGGTCGTCGCAGCTGACGGCACGCTCACCTTCTCGGAGCTCGACGAGCTCTCGACGCGCCTCGCGCACCACCTCGTCGGCGAGGGCGTCGGTCCAGGGCGCACGGTGGCAGTGCGCATCGAGCGCAGCAAGCACCTCCCGATGCTCGTGCTCGCCGTGCTCAAGGCGGGTGGCGTCTACGTCCCCCTCGACCCCGAGTACCCCATCGACCGCGTCGGCAACATGATCGAGGACGCATCGCCCGCGCTCCTGCTGACCAGCAAGGCCCAGGAGCAGCGCGACCTCGCCGATGGCGCGTCCTGGCGCGTCGCGACCCTGCCGATCGACGCCGACACGTCCATCGCCTGGCGCAAGCGACCCGCCGACCCGAGCGGCCTTGCACCCGTCTCCCCCTCAGAGCTCGCCTACGTCGTCTTCACCTCGGGAAGCACCGGGCGCCCCAAGGGCGTCGGCGTGGACCGCCTCGCCCTGCGCAACCTCTTCGAGCACCACCGCGCCGAGATCTTCGACCCAGCGGCAGAGCGCCTCGGCCGGCCCGTGAGGGTCGCCCACACGGCCGGCCTCTCGTTCGACGCCGCGTGGGACCCGCTGCTCTGGCTCTTCGCCGGCCACGAGCTGCACCTCATCGACGACGACGTGCGCCGCGACCCGCAGCGCCTCGCCACCTACCTCGCCGAACACGGCATCGACGCGATCGAGACGACCCCGTCGTTCGCCGAGGCCCTCATCGCGGGCGGACTCTTTCAGCAGGACAGGTACCCGACCGAGATCGCGCTCGGCGGGGAGGCCGTCGGGCCCGCCCTCTGGGACGCGCTCGCGGCCCAGCCGGACGTCTCCGCCCTCAACCTCTACGGCCCCACCGAGACGACCGTCGACAGCCTCATCGCGCCCATCGTGCAGGGCTCGGAGCCGCACATCGGCAGCTCGGTGCGCAACACGCGCCACTACCTCCTCGACGCCTCCCTCACCCCGGTGCCGGACGGCGCCATCGGCGAGCTCTACCTCGCCGGCGCCAACGTCGCGTCCGGCTACGTCGGCCAGCCCGGCCTCAGCGCCGAGCGCTTCCTCGCCGACCCGTTCGCCGGGGACGGCACCAGGATGTACCGCACGGGCGATGTCGTCCGTCGCCGTCGCAGCGGCTCGCTCCGCTTCCTCGGCCGCATCGACGAGCAGGTGAAGATCCGCGGGTACCGGGTCGAGCTCGCGGAGGTCGAGGCCGCGCTGCGCAGGCAGCCCGGGGTCTCAGCCGCCGCCGCGATCGTGGTGGGCGACGGCGCATCCGCCCGCATCGTGGGGTACGTGACCGGCGAGCGCCAGCAGGAGAACCTCGCGGCGCAGACGAAGGCCGCACTCGCCGCCGACCTGCCCGGCTACATGGTCCCGAGCAGCGTGCTCGCCTTGAGCGAGCTGCCCATGACCCCGAACGGCAAGCTCGACCGGCGGGCACTCCCAGCCCCGGAGCAGCACCCGAACGACCCCGTGCAGCAGCCGCGCACACGCGCCGAGCGCGTCACCGCAGAGGCCTTCGCCGAGGTGCTCGGCATCGAGTCGATCGGCGTCGACGAGGACTTCTTCGGCGCGGGCGGCCACTCGCTCCTCGCCACCAAACTCGCCTCGCAGCTCACGGAGCGCCTCGACCGGCAGATCACGGTGCGCGACGTCTTCGAGCGCCCGACCGTCGCCGGGCTCGCCGCGCTCGACGACGACAGCGCCGACGCCGCCCGCACCCGCCCCCTCGCCCCAACGCCCCACGGCGACGAGCTCCAGGTCTCCCTCGCCCAGCGGCGCCTGTGGTTCCTGAACAGCCTCGAGCCAGGCTCCAGCGCCTACAACATCCCCATCGTGCTGCACCTCGATGGCACGCTCGACGAGGCGGCGCTCCGGGCCGCCTTCCGGGACATCGCAGAGCGCCACGAGCCGCTGCGCACGGTCTTCCCCTACGTCGATGGCGAGCCGAGGCAGCGCATCCTCCCGATCGACGCCGGCGCCCCCGCCTTCACCTCCGTCGACGTGCCAGAAGACCGGGTGGACGACATCGTCCGCCAGGAGTCGCTGCGCCCCTTCGACGTGACCCGCGAGGTGCCGCTTCGCGCTGTCCTCCTGCGCACCTCGCCGACGAACCACGTGCTCGTCGCGACGATGCACCACATCGCCTCGGACGGCTGGTCGCTCGCGCCCTTCGCCGCCGACCTCTCCGCGGCCTACTCGAGCCACGTCGCCGCGGCCGCCGGCGAGAGGAGCGTCTCGGCCGACGACGTGCTGCCCGCGCTCCCCGTCTCCTACGCCGACTACACGCTGTGGCAGCGGGAGTCGCTCGGCTCAGAGGACGACCCCTCGAGCGCCATGAGCACCCAGCTCGACTTCTGGCGGCGCACGCTGGCAGACGCACCCGACGAGATCGCCCTCCCGCGAGACCGCGAGCGCGGCGCGCGGCGGAGCGACATCGGCCACCTCGCCTTCGAACTGGATGCGGAGCGCCACCGCGCCCTCCGCGAGGTCGCGGCGCAGCATCGGACGAGTCTCTTCATCGTCCTGCACGCGGCAGTCGCGGCGGCGCTCGGCCAGCACGGCGCCGGCACGGACATCGTCGTCGGCACCCCCGTGGCCGGACGCGTGGACCCGAAGCTCGAGCGACTCGTCGGCTTCTTCGTCAACACGGTCGCGCTGCGCACCTCGCTCGCGGGGAACCCGACGCTCGGCGAGCTCATCGAGCGTGTGCGCGTGGGCAACACCGAGTCGTACGCCCACCAGGACGTGCCGTTCGATGCGGTCGTCGACGCCCTCCGGCCGCCGCGCGTGGCCGACCGCCACCCCGTCTTCCAGGTGCTCCTCACGCTCCAGAACACCGAGCCGGCGAAGCTCGACCTCGGCGAGGTCGTCGTCACCGTCCCGAGCCAGGTCACGACCGCCGGCGTCAAGACCGACCTCATGCTCGACTTCTCGACCCCCGCCGGCGACGAAGGCCCGCTCGAGGCCGCCCTCGCCTACGACCTCGCGCTCTTCGACGAGTCGACGATCGGGCGCATGCGCGACACCGTCGACCGCATGCTCTCCGCCATGATCGACACCGTCGAGCTCGCCCTCTCCGATCTCCCGGCCCTCGACCGGGCGACCCAGCAGCGGATCGACGCGCAGGCCCGCGGCGAGCGCCTGCCGATGGACGGGACGATCCTCGATGAACTCGCCACGAGCGTCCGCCGTCTCCCCGGAGAGCTGGCCCTCGAGGACGACACCGAGCCTCTCACCTTCGCCGAGCTCGGCGAGCGCATCGACGCCGCCACCCGTGGCCTCGTCGCCTCAGGCGTGCGCCCCGGAGACCGGGTGGCCATCGCGCTGCCCCGCTCCGGCGACGCCGTGACGCTCGTGCTCGCCGCGCTCCGCAGCGGTGCCATCGCGGTGCCCGTCGACATCGACTACCCGGATGCCCGCATCACGCAGATCCTTGACGCCAGCACCCCCGTGCTGCTCGTCGCGGTCGACGAGGCGCGCCTCGGCTCCCTCGCCGACGAGTCAGGGACTCGGACCGTGCCCCCCACCTCTCTCGTCGAGCTCGGCGCCAGCGAGTCGGACCTCGACCTCCCCGCCCTGCCGCTCCCCGAGCAGCCCGCCTACCTCGTGTTCACGTCCGGCACCACCGGTGTGCCCAAGGGCGTCCAGGTGCCGCACTCCGCCCTCGCCAATGTCCTCGCGCAGCACCTGCACGCGATGATCTCCCCGCTCCGCGAGCTCCTCGGCGGGCGCCCCCCGCGCGTCCTGCACGTAGCCGGCCTCGGCTTCGACGCCGCCTGGGACCCGATCCTCTGGCTTGCCGCGGGGTCGAGCCTGGTGATGGCGTCCGACGCCACGCGGCGCAACGCCGACGAGCTGGTGCAGCGCGTGTCGGGTTCCTCGATCGACGTGCTCGAGACGACGCCCTCGTACGTGCGCCAGCTCATCGGCACCGGCCTTCTCGAGCAGAGCACCGAACGCGAGACGCCGCTGCTCGTCGCCCTCGGTGGCGAGGCCGTCTCGTCCGACCTCTGGGACTCCCTGCTCAGCGCTGACGGAATCGAGGCCTGGAACCTCTACGGCCCGAGCGAGTTCGCGGTGGACTCCGTCGTGACGCGCCTGACCGAGCCGGGAGGTGTTCGCATCGGCCGCCCGGTCGCCAACGTGACCGCTCGGGTGCTCGACGGCTACCTCCGCGACGTGCCGGACGGCGTGCCGGGTGAACTCCACCTCGCTGGCGCCTCCGAGGCCCACGGCTACCTGGGACGCACCGCCGAGACGGCGAGCGCCTTCATCGCCGACCCCTCGGGAGACGGCACCCGCCTCTACCGGACCGGCGACATCGTCCGCCGCCACCCCTCCGGCGAACTCGAGTTCCTCCACCGCGACGACGACCAGGTGAAGCTCCGCGGCTACCGCATCGAGCTCGACGACGTCGAGCGCAGCCTGGAGCGCGCTCCGGGCGTCGAGGCCGCCGTCGCGACCATCCACGCGCCGGCAGGTCCCGACAGCGCGAGGCTCGTCGCCTGGGTCGCCGGGGCAGCCGATGCCGACGCCGTCCTCTCCTTCGCCCGCGCCGAGCTGCCGGAGTACATGGTTCCGGCCACCGTCACGGTGCTGGAGCGGCTCCCGCTGACCCCGAACGGCAAGGTCGACCTCGCCGCGCTCCCCGCCCCGGAGTCGGTCGCGGGCTCCCGCAAGCCCGAGACGGACGACGAGCACAGCATGTGCGAGGCGTTCGCCGCCGTCATCGGCCTCGACGAGGTCGGCCTGGACGACGACTTCTTCCGGCTCGGTGGGCACTCCCTGCTCGCTGTGGCGCTCGCCGGTGAGCTGCGCCAGCGCTTCGGCGCCGCCCCTCCCCTGCGCGCGATCTTCGACGCCCCCACGCCGGCCGCCCTCCTTGCCGTGCTCGGCCGCACGGGCGAGCACCCGGTGGCCGACCCCACCGGTGGGCCGAGCTCGCGCCCGCCGCTCGCCGAGTGGACCGCAGCCAACCCGCGCGTCCACGGCGAAGCCCTGCCGCTCTCGCCCGGCCAAGCGCGCCTCTGGTTCCTGAACCAGCTCGCCCCCGAATCCGGTAACTACAACGTCGTGCTCAGCGCTCGCCTCGACGGCGACCTGGACCTCGAGGCGCTGTCCGGCGCGGTCGACGACCTCGTCGCGAGACACGAGGTGCTGCGCACCACGTACCCCGAAGTCGATGGGGCTCCGGTGCAACGCATCCATGAACCCGCCGCCGGTGTGCTCCAGCACGAGCCGGTCGACGCATCGGCCGGCTTCGACCTGACGAGCCAGCTTCCCCTGCGCGCAGGCCTGACTCCCGCCGGCGACGACTCGTGGCTGCTCGAGCTCGTCCTCCATCACATCTCCACCGACGGCGCCTCCCTCGCGCCGCTGGCGCCTCGCGCGCCTGGTCCGGGCGAGCGAGGCGCCAGCGGATGAAGCAGAGCAGGTCGGGGCGTGGACCGCCCACCTCGAAGGTGCTCCGTCGGTGCTGCAGCTCCCCGCCGACGGCGCGCGGGCCGCCCAGAGCGCGCAGCCTGCCGGCCAGCTCGACTTCAGCATCCCCGCGAAGGTCGCGGGCGCGCTCGGCTCCGTCGCGGCCGGCAGGTCGGCGAGCGCCTTCCACGGCTGGCTCGGCGCGATCGCCGGCTTCCTCGCGCGGACCGGTGCCGGCACGGACCTCGTCATCGGGGCCCCCTCGGCCGGCCGCCAGGACGCCGATCTCAGCGACCTCGTCGGATTCTTCGTCAACACGCTGCCGCTCCGAGTGCAGCTCGGCGACGAGGCGACGCTGGCCGACGCCGTCGAGGCGGCCCGCACGGCCGCGCTCTTCGGCATCGACCACGAGCAGGTGCCGTTCGAGCGCATCGTCGAGGCGATGGCCCCGGAGCGTGTCCTCGGACGCCACCCCCTCTTCCAGACGATGCTCGCGGTCGAGGAGCGCAGCGAGCTCCCCCTCGCCCTGCCAGGCGTCGCCGTCACCCCGGTCGCTCCGGAGAGCACGGGCGGCGCGAAGTTCGACCTGTCCTTCACGCTGCGCACCGCAGAGGCCGGCGCCGACGTGCCAGGCGTGCTCGAGTACAACTCGGCGCTCTTCAGCGCAGCCGCGGCCGGCGGCCTCGTCGAGCGGCTCCTCGCCTACCTCGCGGCGGCCACCGAGACGCCGGATGCGCCCCTCGAGGCGATCCCGGTGCCAGGCACGCCAGGGCGCCTGCGTGCCTGGCCCTTCCAGGAGGCGAGCGACGCCAGCACGACGTCCGAGCCGAGCGCGGTGCTCGCCGCCTTCACCGCCTCTGCCGCGCATACGCCCACGGAACTAGCGGTCGTGGCCCCAGACGGAGCGCTCGACTTCGGCGCCCTCACGGCTCGCATCGACCGGCTCGCCGGCGCGCTCCGCCGACACGGCGTTGGCCGTGGCGACGTCGTCGCCTACCGCCTGCCGCGCTCGGTCGACACGGCCGCCGCCCTTCTCGCCGTATGGCGGGCCGGCGCAGTCGCCATGCCGATCGACCCCGAGTACCCGAGCGAGCGCGTCGACGCGATGATCGAGGCCGCAGAGCCAGCCGTCATCCTCAACGGCGGACTCGAGGAGCTCCTCGCCGACAGCTCCACGGAGCACGAGGCCGCCGGTCTCCCCGAGGTGTCGCTCGACGACCCCGCCTACCTGATCTTCACCTCGGGAACGACGGGTGTGCCGAAGGGCGTCCAGGTGCCCCACCGCGCCCTCGCGAGCCTGCTCCGCAGCCACCGATCGACCCTCCTGCCGGATGCGGCGAAGCGTCGCATCCGCGTGGCGCACACCACGGGCGTCGGCTTCGACGCCGCCATGGACCCGATCCTGTGGCTCGCGAGCGGACACGAGCTGCACATCGTCGCCGACGACGTGCGCCGTGACCCCGAGGCGCTTGTGCAGCTGTTCGCGGACCGGCGGATCGGCGCGTGGGAGACCACCCCGAGCTACGTCGAGGCGCTCATGAAGCAGACCCGACTCGAGAGCTGGCTCGACTCCCTCCCCGACGGCGACGGATTCACGATGCTGCTCGGCGGCGAGGCGATCACCGCTGAGCTGTGGAGCTGGCTGCGTGGACGAGCGACGGTTCGCGCGTGGAACCTCTACGGCCCGACGGAGGTCGGCGTCGACTCGATGCTCGCCGATATCGGTGAGACGGCGGCCCCCTCGCTCGGGGCGACGACGGGTGACGTCGTGGGCTACGTGCTCGACAGCCAGCTGCGTCCCAGCCCCGTCGGCAGCGTCGGCGAGCTCTGGCTCGCCGGCACGCAGCTCGCCCACGGCTACACGGGCCGTTCTGAGGCCACCGCCGACAGGTTCGTCGCCGACCCGTTCGCCCGCGACGGCAGCCGCATGTACCGCACGGGCGACCTCGTCGTCGTGCGGGATGCGCTCGACGGCGAACCGCGCCGAGTCGTGTCGCTCGGCCGCACCGACGCCCAGCTCAAGATCCGCGGCCACCGCGTGGAGCCGGAGGAGCTCGCTCGCGTGATCGGCGCCCAGCCGGGCGTCGCCAACGCCGTGGTCCTGCCCGTCGACTCGGCCGGGCAACTCGCGCTCGGCGCCTGGATCGTGCCGAGCGACCCCGGCATCGCTGGCGGCGACCCGGACGCAGACGGCGAGGCCCGAGCACAGCTCGCGAGCCGAGTGCTCGATGCCGTGCGCGGCACGGTGCCCGACTACATGCATCCCGTGGGCCTCGAGATCATCCCGCGCATCCCCCTCACCCCGAACGGAAAGCTCGACCGGGATGCGCTCCCCGAGTTCCAGACGACGGGCGGGGCCGGTCGCGAGCCGAGCACGCGGGCCGAGCTGGCGGTCGCGGCGGCCTTCGCCGAGGTGCTTGGCGTCGAGGACGTGCGGGCGGACGACTCGTTCTTCGCGCTTGGCGGCCACTCGTTCGTGGCGCAGCCGACCATCCGCGCCATCAACGAGGCCCTCGGCGTCGAGTTGCCCGTGCAGGCCATGTTCCAGGCGCCCACCGTCGAGGGGCTCGCTGCCCTCGCCAGCACCGGAGGCGGCGACATCGCGGAGAGCCTCCGGACGATCCTGCCGCTGCGGCCCGCCCGCGACGACGGCTCCCCTGCCGCCCAGGAACCGCTCTTCGCCGTGCACCCTGCCAGCGGCATCTCCTGGAAGTTCGCCGGGCTGCTCGCACACCTCGAGGGCGACCGCCCGCTCTACGGCCTCCAGCTGCCCGGCATCGCCCCGGACGACGGGGAGCAGACCAACCACGACACGCTCGCCGAGCTGCTCGACGAGTACGTGGACGCGATGAAGACCGTGCAGCCGGCAGGACCGTACCGGATCGTCGGCTGGTCGTTCGGCGGCCGCCTCGCTCAGCACCTCGCCGCCCACCTGCAGCGCGGCGGCGACGAGGTCGCGCTCCTCGCGATCCTCGACGCCTACCCGACCGAGCACTCCTCGGTCGCGGGCGTCGACGGTGGCGACCGCATGTGGCGTGCCTTCCTCGATGCGAACGAGGTGGAGGCGCCAGCCGACGAGCTGGATGCGGATGCGGTCCGCGCCCTGCTCGCAGGAGCGGGCAACCCGCTCGCGGACATCCCTTCGGCAAGTATCGAGCGGATGGTGCGCGGCTTCCTGCGCGTGGGCGCCCTCCTCGACACGACGCCCGTGCCGACTTTCGACGGCGACCTGCACGTGTTCGAGGCGAGCGTCGATGTCCCGGCCGACCGCCCAGGACCCGACGCCTGGGCACCGCACACGACTGGCACGGTGACCTCGAGCCCAGTCCACGCGCGCCATTCCGCGCTCCTCGACGAATCAGCGCTCGGCGAGGTCGCTCCGGAGCTCGACCGCCTCATGTCGGATTCACACGCGCGATTCCCCAACCGATAGCGAACGGGCTCCGAAGCACTTGGAGAACCATTCGCGCCACCTCCATCAGGAACCCCCGCGTGACGAGAGAAGGGAACATCTTGACCAATCCGTTCGATGACACATCCGCAGAGTTCCGAGTTCTTGTCAACGATCTGCAGCAGCACTCCCTGTGGCCAGACTTCGCCGACGTCCCAGCAGGGTGGGTCGTGGTCTACGGACCGGCCCCGAAGCAGGCCTGCCTCGACTACGTGACCGAGAACTGGCGAGACATCACGCCGGTCCGCGAGCGCGACCTGGCGGTCTCGTGATCTCGATTCGCGGCCTGCGCAAGCGCTTCGGCGACTTCACCGCGCTCGACGGCGTCGACCTCGAGATCCCCGCCGGCTCCGTCCACGCGCTCCTCGGACCGAACGGCGCCGGCAAGACCACCACCGTGCGCGTCGTCACGACGCTGCTCGACCCCGATGAGGGCGACGTCGAGGTGGCCGGCCACTCGGTGCGGCATGAGGCCCAGGACGTCCGCCGCAGCATCGGGGTCTCCGGGCAGTACGCGGCCGTCGACGAGAAGCTCACCGGAGTCGAGAACCTGACGATGGTCGGCCAGCTCTACGGCATGCGCAGGCGAGACGCCCGCGCCAGGGCCCACGAGCTGCTCCGCGACTTCCGGCTCGACGACCTGCCGGCGAAGAAGCGAGCCGGCGAGTACTCCGGCGGCATGCGCCGACGCCTCGACCTGGCGGGTGCGATCGTCGCCCGACCGCCCGTCGTGATCCTCGACGAGCCGACCACCGGCCTCGACCCCCGCGGGCGCCG
This sequence comes from Pseudoclavibacter sp. Marseille-Q434, assembly GCF_050315415.1. Taxonomy (NCBI): domain Bacteria; kingdom Bacillati; phylum Actinomycetota; class Actinomycetes; order Micrococcales; family Microbacteriaceae; genus Pseudoclavibacter; species Pseudoclavibacter sp. Marseille-Q434. The sequence goes on from NZ_JBNPQH010000003.1 coordinate 102,219, forward strand.
CGACACCTGGGACGCCATCCAGACCCTCGCCACGGCGGGGACGACCGTGCTCCTCACCACGCAGTACCTGGAAGAGGCCGACCAGCTCGCCGACTCCATCTCCGTCATCGACGCAGGCAGCATCGTCGCGGAGGGCACGGCCGCCCAGCTCAAGGCCCGAGCCGGCGGGGCGTCGATCGACCTCGTCCTCGAATCGTCCGAGGATGGACACCGCGCGCTCGACCTCGTCACGACGATCAGCGGCGGAGCGTCCATCGACGACCGTGGCGTGCGCATCACCGCCAAGGCACCGCGTGGCAGCCACGACCTGTCCACGGTCCTGCGTGCGCTCGAGGACGCCGACATCGCCACGAGCGAGGCCGCTCTCCGGCAGCCCACGCTGGATGAGGTGTTCCTCCAGATCACGGGCCAGCGGCCGGATGAACCGGCCGAGGATGCGACCGCGCACGACGAGCGAGAGGCGGTCACCGCATGAGCGCCATCACCGCAGCATTCCGCGACGGCGGCATCGTCGCCCGCCGGAACGTCCTCAACGTCCAGCGCACGCCGGGGGCGCTGGTCACCGGCATCGCGCAGCCCATCATCTTCGTGCTCATCCTCGCGTTCGTCTTCGGCGGGGCGCTCGGCGGAGCCGACTATCGGCAGTTCCTCATCGGCGGCATCCTCGCGCAGACGCTCACCTTCAACTCCTCGTTCACGGCCGTCTACCTCGCGAAGGACCTCCAGTCGGGCCTCATCGACCGGCTCCGCACGCTGCCCATGTCACGCGTTGGCGTCATCCTGGGCCGGACGAGCTCCGACCTCGTCACGAGCATCATCTCGATCGCCGTGATCCTGACCTGCGGACTCGCGATCGGCTGGCGCGTCGAATCCGGCCCACTCGAGGTGCTCCTCGCGTTCGGCATGCTCCTGCTGTTCGCCTTCGCGACCTCCTGGATCGGCGCGACGATCGCACTGACCGCCAAGAGCGTCGAGGTCGCGCAGAGCCTCGGCCTCCTCTGGCTCTTCCCCGTCTGCTTCATCTCGGGAGCCTTCGTCTCGGCCGACATGCTTCCCGGTCCTCTTCGCGCCTTCGCCGAGTGGAACCCGGTGACCGCGGTGGCAAGCGCCGTTCGAGAGCTCTTCGGGAACGCGGCTCCGAGCGGCTTCACGGCCGCCGGCGGATGGCCGGCCGAGAACGCCGTGCTGTATGCGTTCCTCTGCAGCGTCGCCATCATCGCGATCTTCGCGCCGATCGCCGTGTGGCAGTACCGCCGCATCAGCCGCCGATGATCGCCGTGCTCGCCGCTGGCATCGACGAGGTGCTCGACGCCGCGTCGCAGTGCGCGAGCGAGGACGACCGCGTCACGGCGAGCGCCAGGCGCAGCGAGGAGCTGCGCCGGCGAACGCTCGCGGGACGCGCCGCGCTCCGGCTGCTCGCGGCCTGGGGGCGTGGCCTGCCGCTCGAGCAGGCGAGCGAGCTCGAGATCCTGCGCCTCTGCCCCGACTGCGGTCGAGCGCACGGGCAGCCGCGCAGCGCCGACCTGGCCCTGAGCTCCTCGACGAGCGCTGGACGGGTGCTCGTCGCGATCGCGGACCCAGCGGATGCGATCGGCGTCGACATCGAGACCGTTCCGCGGCAGCTGTGGGCCGGGTTCGATGCGTATGCGCTGCACCCTGACGAACGCGCGCGGGTCGTCAGCGATGCCGGCCAGCCGTCGGGTGTCGCCGCCCGCATCGGCACCTGGACCGCCAAGGAGGCGGCGCTGAAGGTCTCCGGCACCGGCCTGCGGACCGAGCCCGCCTCGCTGCGCGTCGACGCGCATCCGGACCCGGAGCACGCCGGCTGGCACCGCGTGCACGGCGCCCCCTCCCCCAGCTCCGCCGGTTCTCGTGGCCCCGGTGATCCTGCCGCACCGACCCCATCGCCCGTCAGCGTGCGGATGCTCGCGGTACGAGGCAGCGCAAGAGCCGCGGTCGCGACGAACCGCCCGCAGGAGGTGCGCCTCTGGACGATGCCGGAGCTGCTGACGGAACTCGGCTGCTTGCCCGACACCGGCTACGACGAGGGCGAGCTCTCCCACCTCACGTGAGACGCTGCGCCTGCCTCCGCAGACGCTCCGCCTCCGGAAGGCCTCGTCCCCACTGCCCGCGGCAGCCGGAGGTTCCCCAGGTGAGAGAAACCTGTGTCTCGGTGCGAGCCCGGGCAGGCTTCTTCCCGTACCCGCCGTCGCCGGAGCAGAATGTGCCCATGCGGAGAGTCAACATGATCGTGTCCGGGAACGTGCAGGGCGTCGGCTACCGCTTCAGCGCCGCGCAGGAGGCTGAGCGCCTCGGTGTGAGCGGCTGGGTGCGCAACCTGCACGACGGCCGGGTCGAAGCCGAGCTCGAGGGTGAGGAGAGCCAGGTCGACGCGCTGCTCGCGTGGATGGCGGAGGGGCCGCAATTTGCAGAGGTCACCTCCTCGCGTGTCTCCGAGCGCACCCCGAAGGGCATCGAGGGCTTTCGCGTCGTCCGCTGACGCCGTTCACGCGCCCCGCTCGAGGGCCAGCCTCGTCCCGAGCTGGTCGAGGATCATCTCGAGGCCGACGTCGAACTCGTCAGCGAAGTCGTACGCACCACCGATGATGCGTTCGCCGACGAGCTCCGCGAGGTGTGGGAACTCGTCGGCGGGGAGCTCCATCGCTGCGACGAACTCCTCCGCGTTCTGGCCCTGCTCGAACGGCAGGTTCTGCTCGGTGAGCACGAACCCGAAGACGTACGCGTCGAGCAGTGAGTAGGCATGTGAGGCCAGCAGCACCGAGAACCCGCCGGCGCGCAGCGAGCCGAGCGTCGCGTCGTGGTGGGCGAGCACCGCCACCGCCGGGTTCGAACGGGACTCGAGGAGGCCGAGCGCCCAGGGATGTGCGCGGAGCACCTCGCGAGCTGCGCGCGCCCTTGCACCCATCTCGGCTCGCCAGTCCCCGCCGCCAGGTGGCAGGGGAATCTGCTCGAATGCCCACCCTGCCAGCGCGTCGAGGACAGCCTGCTTGTTCGCCACGTGGTGGTAGAGCGACATGGCCTCGACTCCAGCCTCACGCGCCACACTGCGCATGCTGACGGCGGCGAGCCCGCCTCCATCAGCGACGCGCACCGCGGCGTCGAGGATGCGCGTCCTGCTCAGCGGTTGACGGTCTGCCATTTCTCCTCCTTGCAGGGTTACATCCGTAAGGCTACTCTGAGATCATCAGACTTACAGGCGTAAGGGATCTCATGAGAGCTGCAGTCGTCACCAGGTACGGACCACCAGAGGCCGTCGTCATCACCGAGGTTCCGAACCCGACACCCCGCACGGGCGAGGTCGTCGTCCGAGTGGAAGCCGCTGCCGTGACCTCCGGAGATGCGCGAATGCGCGCCGGGCGTTTTCCCGCCGGCTTCGGGATGCTGGCGCGCCTTGGGATCGGGGTCAGCGGGCCGCGCAAGAAGGTGCTCGGGATCGCCGTGGCGGGCACCGTCGAATCGACGGGCGCGACGGGCAGCGGCTTCCCACCGGGCACGAGGGTCGCCGCCATGATCGGCGGCGGACTGGGCGGGCACGCAGAGCTGGCCCGGGTTCCCATCGCGCGCCTCGCCCGCCTCCCCGAGCAGGTGTCGTTCGAGGATGCGGCCGGCCTGCTGTTCGGGGGCGGCACCGCCCTCCAGTTCCTGCGCGAGCGCGCCCACCTCCAACCCGGCGAACGCGTCCTCATCAACGGAGCCTCTGGCGCAGTCGGCTCGAGCGCCGTGCAGCTCGCGAAGGCCCTCGGCGCGCACATAACTGCCGTCTCGAGCGCGCGGAACCGGAGCTTCGCGCTGCGTCTCGGCGCCGACGAGCACGTGGACTACGCCGTCACGCCCGTCGAAGACCTCGATGCGCGGTACGACGTCGTCCTCGACGCCGTCGGGAACCTCAGCAGGCGGTCGGGCCGGCAGCTGCTCTCCCCCACGGGACGACTCATCCTCGCCGTCGCGGGCTTCGCAGACACGGTCACCGCACGCGGCAACGTCATCGCCGGGCCCATTCCCGAGCGCACGGCCGACATCACGGAGCTGCTGACGCTCGCCGCAACCGGGGCCCTCGACCCCGTGACGAGCGTCGCAGGCGGCCTCGAGAGCATCCAGGACGCCTACGCCGTCGTCGACTCCGGTCGCAAGGTCGGCAACCTCGTCATCCTGCCGAGCAGCTAGCTCGTGAGGCCGCCGAAGAGCACCGACACCATCATCGCGACGATGACCGAGTTGAACGAGAACGCCAGCACGACGTTCGTGCGCGCGATCCGCCAGCCTCGGCGGGACGTGATCTCTGCCGAGGCGGTCGCGGCCATCGTCGACATCAGCACGGCGAGCGTCAGATAGTCGCCGAACCGCGGCTCCTCCTCGAACGGGAACACGATCTCCGGGCGACGCGCCCGCTCCTGCTCGGTGGCGGATGCGCCCTCGAGCCCGACCGCCGGCGCCGTCGCTGCTGTCGCGTCCAGGCGCAGGTACTCGAGCGCGAAGGCGTAGACCATGAGCGCCCACGACGCGGCCACCGTCGCGAGCCCGAGCACCACGAAGATCGTCTGGTCCCGGAAGGCGGGTTCCTGCGCGATCGCGATCGTCAGAGCGACGGCGACCATGGCGCCGGCGGTCGTCCAGTCAGTCGCTCCCCCGTAGCCGACAAGCCGATGCCACCATCGACGCTTGGTGATGCGCTCCTGCCGGGACGCCACGCGCAGCTGCACGGTATCCGCGTTGCGGTACGCCAGGTGCGTCCAGACGAGGTAGACCGCACCGAACAGGGGCCAGAAGACGATGAAGATGCTCACCAGGTAGCGCACGGAGTCACCGATCTCGACCCCGAGCCTGCTCGCCACGAAGATGTAGAAGGCCGCCGCGAAGGGAGTCGCGATCAGCGCGCTCCAGTTCGCGCGCGCGTTGTCGCTCGTTATGCGTCTCGCCATGCGGACATCCTGCCCCATGCCGACGTCGCACGTTCGGGGTGCGGACCGCACACGCCCGCGGCACGATCGAGAAAGCCCCGGTCAGCGCGTGCTGACCGGGGCTTCTTGGTGGATCTGAGGGGATTCGAACCCCTGACCCCCTGCATGCCATGCAGGTGCGCTACCAGCTGCGCCACAGACCCGCACCCGTTTCCGGGAACTCGAAAATAATAGCTCAGAACCTGAGGCGTACCAAATCGAGGCGGCCGGCGCGTGTCGCTACTGCGCGCGACGGCGTGGCCACGCGTCGATCCCCATGCGAATGGCGGTCGCCGCGAGGAACACGGCGAAGAGGATGTTCGCGAGCGATGGCGAGATGGCCGCAGCGCTCAACCCTCCGAGGGTCGTGGTCAGGCAGGCCGACCCACCGACGGCGAGGCCAGCACCCACGTCGACGTTCTTGCGGCGGAGGTTGCTGATCGTGCCGGAGATCGCCGTCGGAATCATCATGAGCAGCGAGCTGCCCTTCGCCAGCAGGTCACTGGACCCGAACAGCACGACCAGCATCGGGACGACGACAACGCCGCCGCCGATGCCGAGCAACCCGGAGAGCACACCCGTGCAGAGACCGAGGACGACGAGCAGCACTCCCCCGAGGACGTCGATATGAACGGCGGCGTCCCTCGAGGGCACGACCAGGAAGAGGGAGATGATGACGACGACGATGAAGGCGATGAACGACCACTGCAGGGTGCGCTTCGAGACCTTCTGCAGGAGCCAGGACCCGATCGGCGCCCCGACGATCGCACCCGCCGCCAGCAGCAGGGCGAGGAGCAGATCGACGTGGCCGCCGATCGCGTACGTCACGACACCGACGATCGCCGACGGCAGGATCGCGAGAAGCGAGGTGCCCGCTGCCAGGCGTGGGTCGAGTCGCACCAGGTAGATGAGGGCCGGCACGATGAGGATGCCCCCACCGACGCCGAAGAGACCGGAGAGGAAGCCCGCCAGCAAGCCGGTGACGACGAGCCACGCCCATCCCCCCGGGGACCTGCGGGTGGTCACGCCGGTCAGCTCTGTGCTTCCGGAGCCGAGTCCGCGGATTCCGCGTCGTCGGCGCCGATGTCGAGCTTCACGACGGGGGCGTCGTTCCACAGGCGCTCGAGCCCGTAGAACATGCGCTCCTCCTCGTGGAAGACGTGCACGACGATGTCGTTGAAGTCGAGGAGCACCCAACGGCCCTCGCGGCGACCCTCACGGCGCAGCGTGCGCTGCCCGATGTCGCGCATCGCGTCTTCGATCTCGTCGGCGATGGACAGCACCATGCGCTCGTTTCGGCCGGAGACGAGCAGGAAGATATCCGTGAGCGGCATGTTGTTCGAGACGTCCAGGGCGACGATGTCGAAGCCGAGTCTCTTGTCGGCAGCCTTCGCTGCGACGTGTGCCAGTTCGATTGCTCGCGTACTCGCGGTCATTCGGTCCCTTTCATAGAGAGCCCTTGAGAGCTCATCGTGGTGTCCGAGAGGCGATGCGCTCGCCAGCTGATCAGAACCAACCCTGAACGATACCCAGGATCACGGCGACAACGCCAGCCACAGCGACGGCGATCCCGCTGACGACGGCCCAGATCGAGAGGCGGATGCCGTGTCCGCGACGAGGCGCGAGCGGCATTCCCGGCTCGCGGACCGCGCGACTGGCAGCGACCGGCGTGTGCTCTTCGACGACTCTGGTCTGCTGCGGCTCGTCGCCGTCGTCGTCCCGGTCGATCTCGGGCGAGTCGAGGCCGCTGGTGAGCGTGCCGAAGTTGGAGAGCTCGCGGGAGACCTGCATCTTGCCCGTCACCATGAGGTCACCGGCGCCGCTGAGGGCACCCGTGATGTCTGGCGAGCTCATCTCAGGCATGACGATCATGCCTGTCGGAGTCTCGTCCGTGGAGTGGCTCGCCATCACGAGGCGACGGAAGTAGTCGCCGCTCGTGCCGTCTTCCTGGGCTTCCTGCTCGACGGCTGCCGGGCTGCGGTTGAACGAGTCGCCGGGCAGCTCCGCGGGCTCCGCCGTATCAGCGGTCTCGGGGGGCCGCTCAGGCGAGAGCCCGTCGATCTGCAGAGGAGCCTCGAGGGCGACACCGGATGCGGGAGGGGGCGCTGAGGGCTGCCCTGGAGCGTCAGCGCTCGTGGCATCAGCGCTCGACACGTCAGCGCTCGGAACTCCCGCGTCGACCGAGACGGTCGGCGTGCGGTTCGGCAGCGGCGTCTCCTCGCCCTTCTCGCGGCGCCGTTCGAGCTCTCGCAGCTCGCGGCGGGTCAGTGGGGCGTCACTCATATCGCATCAATCTCTTCAGCCGTGTACAGCCGGTGCTTCGCCATGTACTGCACGACACCGTCCGGGACCAGGTACCAGACCGGTTTCTCCTCGTAGGCGCGCTCCCTGATATCGGTCGAGGAGATCGCCAGCGCGGGAATCTGGAGTACGGCGACCTTGTCTGCCGGGATCCCGTCGGTTCGCAGCTCGTGACCGGGTCGAGAGACGGCGACGAACTGCGCGAGCTCGAAGAGCTCGAGCGAGTTCTTCCAGCCGAGGATCTGCGTGATGGCATCGGCTCCCGTGATGAAGTAGAGGTCCGCATCAGGACGGAGGCGCTGCACGTCGCGGAGCGTGTCGATCGTGTACGTGGGACCGTCGCGGTCGACGTCCACTCGACTGACCTTGAAGCGCGGGTTCGAGGCCGTCGCGATGACCGTCATGAGGTAGCGGTGCTCGACGGGCGTCACGTGCGACTTGTGCGAGGGCTTTCCCGTCGGCACGAAGAGCACCTCATCCAGCTCGAAGTGCGCCGCCGCCTCGCTCGCCGCCACGAGGTGCCCGTGGTGGATGGGGTCGAAGGTGCCACCCATGATGCCGACACGACGGCGCGCGGCTGCAGGGGAGGTCTCGACGGTATGAGGCATGGGGGCGGCGCGGCTCTTCGCGCTAGTGCTTCGAGTGGACCGAACCGGCTTCGATGACACCAGCGTGGTTGAACGGCTCGTACGGCACGACCTTCGAGTCGACCGGGTGGCTGTGCCACGTGTTCCGGAACGCGTACGTCACGGCGATGAGGACCACGAAGGTGACGAGCGTGACGACGCCGAACATGATCGGGGGCATCGCCAGCTCGTTGACGACGTGGTGCCCCTCTTCAGCTAGCACAGCGTTGGCAAGCACGGCAGGAATCAGCTCGATCATGCCGTCCATCCTACCCATGTTCGAAGGGTCACTCGTCGACCTTCCATACGCCGCCCTCACGCTCACGCTCGAGCTCGGCGCGGGCCGCAGCCTTGCCGTCCATCCGCTCGTAGTAGCCCTCGCGACGCTCGCGTGTCGTCGTGCGAGCGTTCTCCTCGAGGCGACTGTCCGTGCCACGGGGCGAGACGGTCAGCTCGGCCGCGCTCGTGAGCGTGGGCTCCCAGTCGAAGACGATGCCCTGCGAGCCAGGTCCGATGATCACCGCGGACCCGGCGACGGCCCCCGCCTTGAAGAGGGCATCCTCGACGCCGATCTTGTTGAGACGGTCGGCGAGGTAGCCGATCGCCTCATCGTTGGCGAAGTCGGTCTGCGCGACCCAGCGCTGCGGCTTCTCGCCCAGGATGCGGTAGGTGTTGCCGTGCGTTCCACCCTCGACGCGGATCTCGAAGTCCTTCTCGTCGACGGGGCGCGGGCGGAGCACGATGCGCGGCTTGATGGCCAGCTCGGCCAGCTTCGCCTCGCGGTCGCGTTCGATGAGCTCACCGAGCGCGAAGGAGAGCTCCTTCAGCCCTTCGTGGCTGACCGTGGAGATCTCGAAGACACGGTAGCCGCGCTCCTCGAGCTCGGGACGGACGAAGTCCGCGAGTTCGCGGCCGTCCGGCAGGTCGATCTTGTTCAGCGCGATGAGCTGGGGGCGCTCGAGCAGGGGCGTCTGCCCCTCGGGCACCGGGTAGCTGCGCAGCTCCTCGAGGATGACATCGAGGTCGCTGATCGGGTCGCGACCCGGATCGAGCGTTCCGCAGTCGAGCACGTGCAAGAGCGCAGAGCACCGCTCGACGTGCCTCAGGAAGTCGAGGCCAAGGCCCTTGCCCTCGCTCGCGCCCTCGATGAGCCCGGGGACGTCGGCGACCGTGTAGCGGTACTGGGCCGCCTGCACGACGCCGAGGTTGGGGTGGAGGGTCGTGAAGGGGTAGTCGGCGATCTTCGGCTTGGCGGCCGACATGGCCGCGATCAGGCTCGACTTGCCGGCCGACGGGTAGCCGACGAAGGCCACATCAGCGACGATCTTGAGCTCGAGCTGCACCTGCAGCTCCTCGCCGGGCGTGCCCAGCAACGCGAAGCCGGGAGCCTTGCGCTTGGTGTTCGCGAGCGATGCATTCCCCAGGCCGCCCTGGCCGCCCTCGGCCGCGACGTAGCGCATGCCGGGCTCCGAGAGATCGGCGAGCTCGACCCCGTCCGCGTCACGGACAACCGTGCCGACGGGAACGGGGAGGTCGAGCGGCTGACCCGTGTAGCCGTTCCGCCAGTCGCCCATGCCGAAGCCGCCCTTGTCGCTCGAGCGGTGGGGCTTGTGGTGGTACGACAGCAGCGTCGTCTCCTGCGGGTCGGCGAAGAACGTGATGCTGCCGCCGTTGCCACCGTCACCGCCATCGGGGCCGGCGAGTGGCTTGAACTTCTCGCGCTTGACGGAGACGCAGCCGTTGCCACCCTCTCCAGCGCGCAGATACAGCGTCACCTGGTCGACGAAGGTGGCCATGAAGAGCTCCTGTAGAACGATTGGTCCTGAAAATACGGATGAGGGGCGGACCGTGGCCCGCCCCTCATCCTGACACCGCCCTGATATTCAGGGACTGTGCTTGCTGCTATTCGCCAGCGACGATGTTGACCACCTTGCGGCGGCCCTTCGCACCGAACTCGACGATGCCTGCCGAGAGGGCGAACAGCGTGTCGTCGCCACCGCGGCCCACGAGGGCGCCGGGGTGGAAGTGCGTGCCGCGCTGACGGACGAGGATCTCGCCCGCGCTGACGGTCTGGCCCGCGAAGCGCTTCACGCCGAGGCGCTGAGCGTTCGAGTCACGGCCGTTGCGAGTCGAGCTCGCTCCCTTTTTGTGTGCCATTGAAGTCTGCTCCTCGACTTACTTGATGTCGGTGATCTTGATGCGCGTGAGCTCCTGACGGTGGCCCTGACGCTTCTTGTAACCGGTCTTGTTCTTGTACTTCTGGATGACGATCTTCGGGCCACGGAGGTCGTTCAGGACCTCGGCAGTCACCGTGACCTTAGCGAGCTTCTCTGCGTCACTCGTGATGGTCTCACCGTCGACGAGCAGCACAGCCGGAAGCGTGACGTTGCCCTTCTTGTCGGCAACAACACGGTTCGTGGTGAGCACAGTGCCCACCTCTACCTTCTCCTGCCGTCCACCGGCGCGCACAACTGCGAATACCACTTCAGTACCTTTTCTCCGAGCCCGACAAGGTCGGACGCTGTGTGTTCAAACTCTGGAAGCCCTGCTCGCTGCGGCGAGCTGACTCTGCCCTGCTACCGGGCGAGGGAATGCCAGCACGAATGCAAACGTGCAACAGCGAACCACTTTACCCGGCAGGGTCGGTACGCGCAAGCGCACCCACCCGGTGGGCGCTCTCGCGCCCGGCCGCCCTGCTCTGGCCGCCTATTCGGCGGAGAGCGGAGGCGTCGTGATGCGGCGGCGGCGCGGACGCCCCGAAGCACCCTTCGGCGGCTCAGCCGTGACCGGCTGGACTGCCTCCGGTGCCGACGTCACCGACGCGTCCTGAGACTCCTCAGGGGCGGCGGGTGTCGTCACCTCGACCGCGGCTGGGGCCCCGGTCGTTTCGCTCGCTGCTGGCTGCTGCTGCTCACCCTCGGGGGCGACCAGTGCATCCAGCAGCGAGTCGAGTTCGCGCAGCGCTGCCGGGTCGGCCTCGCGCGTGGTCTGGGCCGGCTCGGCGCTCTTGGCCGAGTCGAAGTCGAAGAGGTTCTCGCTGGCGCGAGCCTTGCGGTCGTCGGTGTCAGACTGCTGTGCCTCGTTGCGGTCGACAGGCGCCGCGTCGCCAGACGCCGCTTCCGGCGACTGCTCCTGCGTCGACGCGGGTGCCTGGGCGTCCGTCTTGGCACGCCTGCGCCCACGACGCGAGCGACGAGACTCACTCGGCTGGGCGGCCTGCTCGTCACCCCGCACCTCGGCGGCCGGCGCCTGGGCACCTGGCTGCGACTGCGCATCTGCGGCCTGCTCCTCGCCCTGCTCGCCCGGCTTCTGACCGTTGATGGTGGATGCGGCGATCTTGGAGAGGGCCCCGCGGAGCTCGTCCGTGATGCCGTGCGTGGACGTCGACGGCGCCGCCGGAGCTGCGACCGCCCGAGCGCCCTGCTGCTCGCGCTGCTGTCCGCCTCCGCGGCCCTTGCGGCCGTTCTTGCTGTTGGCGGCGCTGTCGGGCGCTCCACCGCGGTGCTTGAGCACTGGGTCGTGGAACACGATGACACCGCGACCAGCGCAGGACTCGCACGGCTCGCTGAACGTCTCGAGCAGGCCGAGGCCCAGCTTCTTGCGAGTCATCTGCACCAGACCGAGGCTCGTGACCTCGGCGACCTGGTGCTTCGTGCGGTCGCGGCTGAGGCACTCGATGAGGCGACGCATGACGAGGTCACGGTTCGATTCGAGCACCATGTCGATGAAGTCGACGACGATGATGCCGCCGATGTCACGGAGACGCAGCTGACGCACCACCTCTTCGGCGGCCTCGAGGTTGTTCTTCGTGACCGTCTCCTCGAGGTTGCCGCCGGACCCGACGAACTTCCCCGTGTTGACGTCGACGACCGTCATGGCCTCGGTGCGGTCGATGACCAGCGATCCACCGGAGGGCAGCCAGACCTTGCGGTCCAGGGCCTTCTCGATGTGCTCGGTGGCGCGGTACTCGGCGAAGACGTCGCCGCCCTGGAATGCCTCGACGCGATCGACGAGGTCAGGGGCAACCTGGCGCAGGTAGGTCGTGATGGTCTCGAGCTCATCGCTGCCCTGGATCACGATCTTCTGGAAGTCCTCGTTGAAGACATCGCGGATGATCTTGATGAGCAGGTCGGGCTCCGAGTGCAGGAGCGCAGGAGCTGGGCCTGCCTCGATGCGGGAGGAGATGTCGGCCCACTGTGCCGTGAGTCGGTTGACGTCGCGCTCGAGCTGGTCCTGAGTCGCCCCCTCGGCGGCGGTGCGCACGATGACGCCGACGCCTGCCGGCAGGGTCTCCTTCAGGATCTTCTTGAGGCGAGCGCGCTCCGTGTCCGGCAGCTTGCGTGAGATGCCGTTCATCGAGTTGCCGGGGACGTAGACGAGGTAGCGGCCGGGAAGCGAGACCTGGCTCGTGAGGCGCGCGCCCTTGTGGCCGATCGGGTCCTTGGTGACCTGGACGAGCACGCGGTCGCCTGGCTTGAGGGCGTTCTCGATGCGACGCGACTTGCCGCCGACCTCCGCGGCGGCCCAGTCGACCTCTCCGGAGTAGAGGACGGCGTTGCGCCCGCGACCGATGTCGATGAAGGCGGCTTCCATGCTCGGCAGCACGTTCTGGACGCGGCCGAGGTAGACGTTCCCGATGAGGGACGACTCCTGCGAGCGGGCGACGTAGTGCTCGACGAGGACCTTGTCCTCGAGCACGCCGATCTGCACGCGGTCGTCCTTGGCACGGACGAGCATGACGCGGTCGACGGACTCGCGCCGGGCGAGGAACTCGGACTCGGTGACGACTTGGCGACGGCGACCGCTCTCGCGGCCCTCGCGACGCCGCTGGCGCTTTGCCTCGAGACGCGTCGAGCCCTTGATCTTCTGCGGTTCCGTGATGAGCACCGGCTCTTCGGCCTGCTGCTCCTCGCGCGGCTGACGGCGACGGGTAGTCGACTGCGAGCGCTCGGCGGATGCCTGCCGGCGGTCGTCACGTGAGGACTCGCGTGAGCGGTCTCCCCGGTCCGAGCGGTCTCCACGGTCTCCCCGGTCCGAGCGGTCGCTCGACTCCTGGCGGTCGTAGCGGTCGGCGCGGTCGCTGCGCTCCGGACGCTCGTACGGCTCGTCGTCCTGTCGTCGCGTCCGGCTGCGGTCCTCGCGCGGTGCGCGCTCCAGGACCGGTGGCAGGTCGGGCTGCAGGAAGAACAGCGTCGTCGACGAGATGACGGCGGGGATGGGCGAAGTCGTGTCTTCCCCGGACCCCTGTTCCTCGGTCTGCTCTTCCACCGCCTGGGCGGACTCCTGGCGGAGGTCTGCGTCGAGCTGCTCCTGGCCGCTCGCCGACTCCGTGTTGCTGTTCTGGTCTGATTCGTTTGTGGTCACCATTTCTGGTGTGCTCCTACTCCGGCGTGGCGCAAAGCGTGCGCCCACCCCTCCGGGCGATGAGGATGCCACGCATCCTCACCGAAAATGGTCTCCGCCCGTTCGGCGGAAATGTTGTTCGTGCTGTGCCGCGGTTGCGGCGATACTGCCTCCGGCGCGTGCGACGGAGCGTTGCTCTGCTCGTGGCGCGTGCCTGAAAAACTTCGGGTGCCGTGGGACTCTGCCCGGTCGACGATCCCAGTATCGCACGGCCGACGCTTCCGGGCCCTGATTCGGCTGTGGGCCGATCGTCAGGGAAGCGCACGCCTGTGGTGGGCGATGCCGAGGATGCGCTCGGCGGCCGCGCAGTATCCGGCGAGGAATGCGCTGGCCACGAGCCCCACCGCGTCTTCCGTCGGGAGGAAACGCGGGTGGTGCAGCGTCGGGGCGTACGCACCGTCTGGACCGGGAAGCCCAGCCGTCTCGACGCCGGCGAAGCACATGATCGACGGCACCTCGTCGCAGTAGTACGAGAAGTCATCGCCGCCGAGCGAGCGCATGGGCTCGGCACCGTCGACGCCGAGCCGCGCGAGCCAGTCGTCGGCGTCGGAGGCCAGGTGGGAGTCGTTGATGAGCACCGGCATGTTCTGGTGCATGTGGACGACAGCCTCGGTCCCGTAGGCCTCCGCCGTGCGCACCGCGAGATGCTGCACCGCTGCGAAGAGCAGCTCACGGTCTTTCGGGGCGGTGGTGCGCATGGACGCGAGCAGCCGCGCGCTCGAGGGCAGCACGTTCGCGGCGCCCTCCCCCGCGCTCAGCGTGCCGACGCTAATCACGGCCGGGTTCATCGGGGAGATGGTGCGACGGACGACCTCCGGGAGGCCGAGGGCGATCTGGGCGATCGCCGCGACGGGATCAGCTGCCTGGTGCGGGTACGCACCGTGGCCGCCGCGCCCCTGGAGTGAGATCTCGATCTCGTCAGCGGCCGCGTTGATGTAGCCGCCGCCGATCGCGATGGCACCTCGCGGGACGCCCGGGTGCACGTGTGCGCCGATGACGTGCTCGACCTGGAACCGCTCGAGCCCACCCTCCTCGACGATCTGATGCGCCCCAGACGGATAGGTCTCCTCCCGCGGCTGGAGGATCGGCACAAGACCGACGGGCAGCTCCAGGTGGTCGGCGGCACGGATGAACGCGACCAACGCCGCCTGATGGACGTCGTGGCCGCACGCGTGCATCGCCCCGTTGGCCGAGGCGAAGGGAACGCCGGTGAGCTCGGTCAGGGGCAGCGCATCCAGTTCCGCGCGGACTCCCACCGCACCCCCCGCGCTCGGGCCGAGCCGCCCGATGCGCCCCGAGTCGGCGATGCGATGCATCGCGACCCGGTCGCCGAGCTCGCTCTCGAGACGGGCGGCGGTCTCGTTCTCGTCGCCCGAGAGCCTGGGGTTCGCGTGCAGCTCCTGGCGGAGGCGCACGGCGGCCGGCAGCTCGTCGCGCAGCGCGACGCGCCATGCCGCGGCCAGCTCGTCGAGCCGCTCACTGTGCGCCGTCGCTGACGGCCCTCGCCCAGCCTTCATCCGTGTCTCGCCCCCGAAATCACTCGTCTCGGACCTGCCGGTCCGCGTACTGCGAAGCCTACGACTCCGTCGCCCTGCAGCCCGAGTCGGTCAGGCTGCGAACCAGATGCCGAGCTCGCGCCCTGCCGACTCGACGGAGTCGGACCCGTGGACGATGTTCAGCAGCACGCCGGCATCCCAGTCGCGTCCGAGGTCGCCGCGAATCGTGCCGGGTGCGGCCGTCGTGGGGTCGGTGGTGCCCGCCAGCGAGCGGAAGCCCTCGATGACACGGTGGCCCGCGACGCGGATCGCGACCGTCGGTCCCGACTGCATGAACTCGAGGAGCCCCTCGTAGAACGGCTTGCCCTCGTGCTCGGCGTAGTGCGCGGCCAGGATTGCGCGGTCGGCGTGCACGAGGCGGATGTCGACGAGCGAGTAGCCCTTCGTCTCGATGCGGCGGAGCACTTCGCCCGTGAGGCCGCGCTGGACGCCGTCCGGCTTGACGAGCACAAGCGTCTCTTCGATGGTTGCCATGATTCCTCCATTGGTCGTGGTGGTCTGCCCGTGAGGGCCAGGTCGGTGGATGTGAGCCTGCGTCAGCTGCTCGGTGTGTCGGTCTGGTCGATGGGCTGCCCGTCGATGCCGATCTCTCCCGCCGCGAGGCGACGGTTGTACTCGGCGATGATCGGGGCACGCTGCCGGTCGATCTGGCCGCCCTTCCACATGAAGTACGTCCAGGAGGCGAGGAACAGCGCCCCGACGACGAACATACCGGGGTGGAGGAAGCCGGCGGCGACGAGCAGCACCTGCACCGCCCATCCGAGCCAGATCCCCCACTCGTGGCGGAGGAACCTGATGGTCACGAGGATGAGCGCGCCGAAGGCAGCCCCGAGCACAAACGCGGGGACGGGGTCGAGCACCCGCATCCCGAAGATGAGGAGTGTGCCCAGGAAGACGACGAAGAGCTCGAAGCCCAGGAAGATGGAGCCGATGACCTCGCGGATGCTGCGCTGGCGAGGGAGGCGGGTTCGGTTCCGCGGACTCACGACTCCTGCGCCCAGCCTTCGTCGCGCGACAGGGTCAGCGCCGTGCCGATGAGCGTGACGGAGCCTGTGATCAGGACCGCCGCGTTCTTGCCCTCGTCCGCGCCATCTGCGAGGAGGTCGAGAGCGACCTCGCGGGCGCGCTCGATGGCATCCTCGGCACGCTCGAGAACCTCGGGTTCGCTGCCCGTGACGTCGCGCACAATGTCGCCGAGCGCTTCGGCGTCGATGGCACGCACCGAGTCGGACTGCGTGACCACGAAGCGCTCGGCGATGGGCTGCAGTGCTCGGATGATGCCGGCGGCGTCCTTGTCCTCGAGCACGCCGAGGACCACGACGACCCGCGAGAAGTCGAACGACTCCGTCACGGCGCGCGCAAGCGCCTCCGCGCCGTGGGGATTGTGGGCGGCGTCGATGAGCATGGGGGGCGTGACACCGATGCGCTCGAGTCGGCCTGGGGACGTCACCTCGCCGAACGCAGCTTCCACGAGCTCGTCGTTCAGGCTCCGGTTCGCGCCGAAGAAGGCTTCGACGGCTGCGAGAGCGACCGCCGCGTTGTGGGCCTGGTACTCCCCATCGAGCGGCAGGAGGAGGTCTTCGTACTTGCCCGCGATGCCGCGCACGGTGATGAGCCGACCGCCGACCGCGAGCTGGTTGTCCGTGACCGCGAAGTCGGTGGGCTCGGCGAAGACCTGGGCCTCGGAGATGCCCGCGGCCCGCTCGATCTCGGCGAGCACCTCGGGCTGCTGCTCGGCCGTGACGACGCGAGCGGCGGGCTTGATGATGCCGGCCTTCGTGCGCGCGATCTCGTCGAGGGTTCGGCCGAGCCGCTGCGTGTGGTCCAGCGCGATGGGCGTGAACACGGCCACCTCGCCGTCGGCGACGTTCGTGGAGTCCCACTCGCCACCCATCCCGACCTCGACGACCGCCACGTCGACGGGCGCGTCCGCGAAGCATGCGTAGGCCAGCACGGTGAGTGCCTCGAAGAACGTGAGGCGCGGCTGGCCGGCGGCCTCGAGCTCCGCATCCACGATCGAGAGGAACGGCGTGATGTCCTCCCAGTTCGCGACGAGTCGCTCGTCGCTGATGGGGCTCCCGTCGACGGCGATGCGCTCGTTGAGGCGCTCGAGGTGTGGGCTCGTCAGGAGGCCGGTGCGCAGGCCGTGGGCGCGCAGCACCGTCTCGATGATGCGGGCCGTCGAGCTCTTGCCGTTGGTGCCCGTGAGGTGGATGACGGGGTAGGCCGTGTGCACGTCGCCGAGCAGCTCGACCGCGCGCCGCGTGGCGTGGAGGCGCGGCTCCGGAGCCGCCTCCCCCACGCGCTCCATGAGTTCGTCGAAGACCCGCTCGCCCTCGCTGGCCCAGTCGGTTCCTTCGAGAAGGAGGCGCTCGTCTTCCTCGCGCTCGGTCAGGACCTCGTCCTCGTCGTCGGAGACCGCTGGCATGAACGTCTCGGCGATGTCCTCGGGCCGGAGCTCCAGGTCGCCGGAGTTCACGGCTTCCTCGTTCCCCTCAGCGTGGTCGTCCCAGTCGCCGGAATCCTGCTGGTCGCGTTCGCTCACGCCACTACCTCCACGTCGATCTCCAGTGCACCATACGTGTCGGCGCTCGCCTCGGCGTCTGCGGGGACAGCGAGTCCGCCGGTCACCTGGAACTCGACGGCGAGCGTCTCGCCGGCGATGAGCTCCCGGTGCGCTTCGATGGCTGCGACCGACGCGTCGTCGGCACGCAGGGTGAGGCGGATGCGGTCGGAGACCTCGAGTCCGGCCTCCTTGCGCGCGTCCTGAACGGCACGCACGACGTCGCGGGCGAGGCCCTCGGCGGCGAGCTCGGGGCTCACGTTCGTGTCGAGCACGAGGATCCCACCGCTTGGCAGCAGGGTGATGGCGCGGTCTTCGCTCTCACCGGCGGTGACGAGCTTGACCTCGTACTCACCGGCCTCGAGCTGCAGGCCGCCTGCCGTGACGACGCCGTCGACCTCGCTCCAGTCGCCGGACTTCGACGCCTTGATCGCGAGCTGCACCTGCTTGCCGAGGCGCGGACCAGCGGCCCGCGCGTTGACCTGCAGGACGCGGTCGATGCCGTACTTGGCCTCCGACTCGTCGACGAGCTGCTCGAACTCGACGGACTTCACGTTGAGCTCGTCGCGCAGGATGCCCGCGAACGGCTCGAGAGCGTCCGTGTTCGCTGCGACGACGGTGAGGCTCGCGAGCGGCAGGCGCACGCGTCGCCCGGCCTGCTTGCGCAGCGACAGGGCGGAGCTGGTGACGCGGCGTACCGCGTCCATCGAGTCGACGAGCGTCTGGTCGCTGGGGAAGACGGAGGCGTCCGGCCAGTCGGTGAGGTGCACGCTGCGGCCGCCCGTGAGCCCGCGCCAGACCGTCTCGGAGATGAGCGGCGTCAGCGGGGCGGCGACGCGGGTGAGCGTCTCGAGCACCGTGTAGAGCGTGTCGAACGCCTCGGTGCTCGTGGCGTCGTCGGTCACGCCGCGCCAGAAGCGGTCGCGGGAGCGGCGCACGTACCAGTTGGTGAGCACGTCGCCGAAGTCGCGCAGGCGCGAGGCGGCGGTCGTCGAGTCGAGCGCCTCGAGGTCGGCCTGCACCTCGGAGACGAGCACGCCGAGCTTCGCGAGGATGTACTGGTCGAGCACGTCGCTCGAGTCGGTGCGGAACCTCGCGTCGTAGGCCGAGGTCGAGCCGACCGCAGTGTTGGCGTAGGTCGTGAAGAAGTAGTACGTCGACCACAGGGGCAGCAGGAACTGGCGGACGCCCTCGCGGATGGTCTCCTCGGTCACGATGAGGTTGCCGCCGCGCAGCACGGGGCTGGCCATGAGGAACCATCGCATGGCGTCGGAGCCGTCGCGGTCGAACACCTCCTGCACGTCCGGGTAGTTGCGGAGGCTCTTCGACATCTTGCGGCCGTCGTTGCCGAGGACGATGCCGTGGCTCACGACGCGCTTGAAGGCGGGGCGGTGGAAGAGCGCCGTCGACAGCACGTGCATGACGTAGAACCAGCCGCGCGTCTGCCCGATGTACTCGACGATGAAGTCGGCGGGCGAGTGCGAGTCGAACCAGTCGCGGTTCTCGAACGGGTAGTGCACCTGCGCGTAGGGCATGGAGCCCGAGTCGAACCACACGTCGAGCACGTCGGGGATGCGCCGCATGGTGGATGCGCCCGTCGGGTCGTCCGGGTTGGGCCTCGTGAGCTCGTCGATGAATGGGCGGTGCAGGTCGGTGGGGCGCACGCCGAAGTCGCGCTCGATGTCGTCGAGCGAGCCGTAGACATCCACTCGCGGATAGTTTGGGTCGTCGCTCTTCCACACGGGGATGGGGCTGCCCCAGTAGCGGTTGCGGCTGATCGACCAGTCGCGGGCTCCCTCGAGCCACTTGCCGAACTGGCCGTCCTTGACGTTGTCCGGCACCCAGTCGATCTGCTGGTTCAACTCGACGAGCTCGTCGCGGAACTGCGTGACGCGAACGAACCAGCTCGAGACGGCCTTGTAGATGAGGGGCTTGCGGCAGCGCCAGCAGTGCGGGTACGAGTGCTCGTAGCTGGCCTGCTTGAAGAGCCGGCCGTCCGCTTTGAGGAGCTGCGTGAGCGGCTTGTTGGCTTCGAAGACCTGCAGGCCAGCGACGGGCTCGACGGCGGCGAGGAACTTGCCGCCCTCGTCGACGGAGAGGATCGTCGGGATGCCCGCGGCGTCGCTGAGCACCTTGTCGTCTTCACCGTAGGCGGGCGCCTGGTGCACGATGCCGGTGCCGTCGCTGGTCGTGACGTAGTCGCCGAGCAGGAACTGCCAGGCGTTCTGGGTGCCGTACGTCTCGGTGTCGGCGTAGAAGTCCCAGAGGCGCTGGTAGCGGACGCCGGCGAGCTCGGCGCCCGTGAGGGTGCGAGCGGTCGCGGCTGTCGCGTCTTCTGCGGCCTCGTAGCCGAGCTCCTTGGCGTGCGCTGCGACGCGCGCGGTGGCGAGCAGGAACGAGCCCTCGCCCGACGCGGTGCCGTCGGCCGCGCCGAGCGGTCCTGCGGGCACGACGGCGTAGTCGATCTCGGGGCCGACGGCCAGGGCCAGGTTGGTGGGCAGCGTCCACGGGGTCGTCGTCCACGCGAGTGCCTTGACGCCGGCGAGGCCAAGCGCATCCGCCTGCTCGCCTTCGAGGGGGAAGGTGACCGTGACCGTCTGGTCCTGACGCATCTGGTAGACGTCGTCGTCCATGCGCAGCTCGTGGTTGGAGAGGGGCGTCTCGTCGTTCCAGCAGTACGGGAGCACGCGGAAGCCCTCGTAGGCGAGGCCGTCGTCGTAGAGCTTCTTGAACGCCCACAGCACCGACTCCATGTAGGAGATGTCGAGCGTCTTGTAGTCGTTCTCGAAGTCGACCCAGCGGGCCTGGCGGGTCACGTACTCCTGCCACTCGCGCGTGTACTTGAGCACCGATTCGCGGGCGGCGTCGTTGAAGGTGTCGATGCCCATGGCCTCGATCTCGGCCTTCGACTGGATGCCGAGCTGGCGCATGGCCTCGAGCTCGGCGGGCAGTCCGTGCGTGTCCCAGCCGAAGCGGCGGTGCACCTGGCGGCCGCGCATCGTGAAGTAGCGGGGGAAGACGTCCTTGGCGTAGCCGGTGAGGAGGTGCCCGTAGTGCGGGAGGCCGTTGGCGAAGGGTGGGCCGTCGTAGAAGACCCATTCTTCAGCGCCCTCGCGCTGGTCGATGGACGCCTGGAAGGTGCCGTCTTCGCGCCAGAAGTCGAGGACGCGCTCTTCGAGGCGCGGGAACGACGGGGAGGCGGCGACGCTGTCCCGGGTCGAGCCGGCGGGGGTCGAGCCGGCGGGGTCGGCGGCTGGGCCGAACGAGGCCTTCGGGTAGCTCATGCGGTGGAACTCCTGGCAGTAAGTGGATGTGCTTGGTCTGCTTCAGGGACGCCGTGCGGCGCGGTACCACCCCGATTGCGGGCTCCCCCGGGCTGCTTCCCGTGCAGGGAAGGCATCCGCTGGAACTCGCCACTCGTTCCGAGCTGTGACGGGCTCACCCGCCCGGTTCTACTTGGCGTTCGCTCCTCGAGGGGTGCGCTCGCTGTTCTTCCGGGGACTCCCCGCTGATGGGCGGATCAAAGTCGTACTGGCAACATCGTACGCGCCCTGCTGTCGCGAGTGAAACGGCTGGCGTTGTTCTCGGGGCGGTCGGTCGTGCGCCAGCCCGTTCATGGACAGGCTGTGTACTCTCGCTTCGCCGATGCTCGCCTCGCAGCGGGCACCTCGAAACGAACGGAACGACGCATGCTCACGACCCGCCTTCCCAAGCTCGCAGCGATCTGCGCCTTCGCCGCGATCGCGTTCACCGGATGCTCGGCGGCCGGCAGCGGAGGGGCCGCGACTCCGTCCCCGACGGCGGCCGCGTCCGCGGAGAGCACAACGGCCGAGGGTGGGGGCACGTGCGCTGACGTGCAGGCGGAGATCGACTCGATCCGGACGAGCGTCGAGAGCATCTCAACGCAGGTGCCGGGCGACATCCCGGGTGCCGTCGCGACGCTCTCGACGATCGGTACGAGCCTCACGACGCTGCAGGAGAGTGTCACCGACCCTGATCTCAAGACGCATGTGGACACGCTGGTCACTGAGGTGACGGAGCTGCAGGCGACGGCCGGGGAGCTGGCGAACGGCGAGGGCGGTTTCGCGGCCGCCGCGAGCATCCTGACCCAGCTCGGCGAGGTCGAGTCGGCGCTGTCGTCGCTGACCGCGTACTGCGAGCTGCAGACGAGTTAGGCGCTCCGAGCAGCCGTTCGGCCAGATTCAACACCTCGACTTGACTTCTCGGTACCGCTTGCGGGTGAGGAGTCGGTACTGCCAGCCGGGGCGAAGGACTCGCCATCGGTTGCCGCGGTCCCTCACGAGTTCGAGTTCTTCGCTGTGGGCCATGTGGTGGTGCAGACTGCAAAGGAGGACGCCGTCGTCGGTGTTGGTGAGGCCGCCGTCGACCCACCTGCTGGTGTGGTGCGCTTCGCACATGCCGACGGGTTTCCAGCAGCCAGGCGTGATGCACCCCTGGTCTCGGACGGCGAGAGCGCGGCGTTGCCCGCGGCTGTACAGCCGCTGTCGGCGTCCCAGTTTCAGGATCTCCCCGTTGCTGCCGACGATCGCTGTCTGCACGAACCCATCGCAGATGGTCTTCGCGACGAGGCTTGGAGGCACTGCAGTGCCGGTGCGCTCAAGGTGCGGCACATCGGCAGGCCGGGTCGGTTCGCCGCTCGCGCCGGCCCGGGTGGTGACGATCACAACAGTGGGTGCTTCCCCGCCCGCGCGAGGCGCGTGAGCGGACTCCGCGTAGCGAGCGAAGACCTCCCCGAGAGCGTCGACGCGCTGCTGCGGCAGAGTCCGCCGGTCCGTGATTCGCTCGTCCGGATGTGCGAGGTCAACCTCGGCCGCGTCCAGGCCGCCAGCTTGCCCATCGTCAGCGGCCAGACCACCCGCGCTCAGCCCTTCAAGCTCGCCGCGATCATCGCCCGCGGTCGTCTCTCCGAACCCTGGGGTGCGGGTCGGCTCGCATTCAACCGCGCGGCGGGGCGAAGTGAGGGTCTCGAGCGTCTTCACGAGCAGCTCGCCCTGCTCGGGAGTTGCGACGAAGCGACCCCGCACCGTCCCGTCCGCGGCCTGCCGAACCCACAGACCGCGATTGCGCGCGATCGCCTCCGCGCGCGGTTCCGCCCCGTCCGGATCGAGGAACGCAACCCACGCGGACGCCTGCACGCGCAGTTCCTCCGGCGTCGCCGGCACCGCGGCTTCCAGGTCGGCGCCCTCAGCATCGATGCCATCCGAGTCGGCGCTGACCGGAGTCACGCCTTGCGCCGACGCAACAAGCTCCGTCTCCGCAACGTCGACGTGCGCTGGTTCAGCGCGAACTGCGGCGGCCTTCAACCCCTTCACGATCATGAACGCCTGTGCAACGGAAACGCGCGCCGCGGCCAGCGCTCCGGCAACCGCTGGACGTGAGGGCAGCAGCGGCTCTCCAGTGAGCGACCGGCCCGAGCGGGTCGCTTCGGCGAGCTCTACGAGCATTCGCGCGTCTCGCCTCTCCACGCCAAGCAGATGCTGCAGCAGCTCTGCGAGCGACGAGAACCCGGCCGCTCGCGCGAGCGCGTCCGGCACCGACGACTCCTCGTCACGTCGCAGCGCTTCCCCGGCGACCTCCACGAGCGCCGCATCCAAAGCGCGCCGACGCCCTGCGAGCTCGCTGATCACAACCGGGATCTCCGCCGCGAGCAAGCCCGCGACTTGGCCGGGTGACGCGACCAGCGCATCCACCACCGCCGACTCGGCCATCCCCCGCGATCGCGACTCGGCCGTCTCCGTCAACGGCTCCGCACTCGCACGGCGCGACGCAGAAGTGCACTCTGCACCGAGACTCTGGACTTCAAAGACCATGATGACCTCCCCCCGGGATCACCACCAGCCTACCTCTTCGCACGAAGCAGATCAATGCTGAGATCAGGCATTTTCTACATTCTTAGAATGTAGAGACTACAGACGAGGCGTGTACGACATGCGAAGCCGGCCCACGCCCTTAGCCACCGTAGCCGCGCAGGATCGGCGCCGTCGCCTCGTCGACGAGCTCGGCCAGGCTGCCTCGGGCTGGGCCAGCCTCGACCCAGCGGTCGCCCGCGGCGACCACCGCTGCGACGATCGCGCCCGCGCAGACGGCCCGCTGCAGCTCGTCGAGGGCGGGTTCGGTGCGCGACAGGTACCGCCGGAGTGCCGCCTGCTGGACGAGCGCGCGCTTGGAGCCGGTGGCCGCGAGGTCCTCACCCGTTCCGGTCATCTCACGGAGAGACGCCGCCCACGGGATGTGCTCAGGACTGACCGTCGCGGCGATGGCGAGGAGCACCCGGCGCAACTCGGCCAGCCCGCCACCTGAACCACTGACGCCAGCGTCGGCAAGGTCTGCGGCAGCCGCATCCAGGAGCGAGGGGATGCCGGCCAGCAGCGGGTCGAGGCCGACCCACAGCACGTCGGCCTTGGCGGTGAAGTAGTTGAAGAAGGAGCTTCGCGCGACCCCCGCTCGGCGGGCGATGTCGCTCGCGCTCGTCTGCTCGTACCCCTGCTCCAGGAACAGCTCGAGGGCGGCCTCTTCCAGGGTCTCGCGACTCGACGCCGAGGGCCGACCTCGACGCGCGGCCCGCTCCTCGTGATCCGTCATGTCCGACTCATTTCTGCATGGTGTCCATAAACACGGTTACACTCTGCGAGTGTCAGAATCAGTCACCCGCCGTTCCGCGAAGCCCGCCGCGCTCCTCGCCTTGTCCGCAGCCCTCATCGTGCCACTTGCCGCCTGTTCGAGCGACACCGGCGCCGCAGGCGAGTCTAAAATCCTTCGATACGCCTCGGGCGACGCCGAACCGACCTGCCTCGACCCGCACGTCGGCGGGAACTGGCCCCAGGCGATCCTCGCGAACCAGTTCCTCGAGTCGCTCTTCTCGAAGGACGAGGCCGGTGAGATCGTGCCGTGGCTCGCGACCGGCGCCGAGCCCTCCGACGACCAGCTGAGCTGGACGGTATCCCTCAAGGAAGGCGTGACCTTCACCGACGGCACGCCGTTCGATGCGGACGCGGTCGTCGCCAACGTCGAGCACATCAAGAACCCGGACACCGCATCGTCGACGGCGATCCTCGCCCTCGGCAAGGTCTCCGAGGCGGTCGCCGTCGACGAGCACACGGTGCGCTTCGACCTCAGCGAACCGGACAGCGCCCTCGTCGAATCGCTCGCGCAGACCTGGCTCGCCATCGAGTCCCCGGCCGGCCTCGAGCGCGGCACCGACGCGAACTGCCTCGCCCCCATCGGCACGGGAGCGTTCAAGGTCGAGTCGTGGGAGAAGCAGTCGCAGGTCGTGCTGATCCGCAATCAGAACCACACAACGGCACCGGAGGACGGCGTCTCGACCGAAGACCAGCCAGGAGCGGCCGTCGACACGATCGAGTGGAAGTTCATCCCCGATGCGGCCACGCGCCTCGCCGCCCTGCAGTCCGGCCAGGCAGACATCATCGACTCCGTGCAGCCGGATGCGCTCTCGCAGTTCCAGGCGAACGGCACCGAGGAGACGCTCATCGGAGCGCGCCCGGGCGTGACCGCTCGCATCGAGCTGAACACGACCCGTGCGCCTTTCGACGACCCCAAGGTGCGTGAGGCGTTCGCGGCCTCAGCCGACATCGACGCCGCCGTCGAGTCGCTCTACTTCGGTACGCTCGAGCGCTCGACGTCGGTGCTCTCGAGCGCCACGCCGTTCGCCACCTCCCATCCCGACGCGTTCGGGTTCGACGCCGCTCGCGCATCCACCCTCCTCGACGAGGCAGGCTGGACGGCACGCGACGCCGACGGCGTGCGCACCAAGGACGGCAAGCGCCTTGAGGTGGCGTTCCCCGTCTCCACGAACCAGTCGATCCCCGCCGAGATCTCGGTGCTCGAGCAGATCAAGGCGACAAGCGCCGAGGTGGGCTTCGACGTCCAGCTCGAGCTGCTCGACCTGTCGACCTGGTACGAGCGCAGCGGCACGTGGGAGTTCGACGCCATCGTCGCGCCGTACTCGAAGAACTCGGCCGACGTGCTCCGCATCGTCTATTCGACCGACAGCATCAGCCCCGCCCCGAGCGGGTATCACGCCAACAACACTGGGCTCTCGCTGCCCGAACTCGACGAAGCCCTCGAGGCCGCCGTCAAGACAACCGACGACGCCGAGCGCGAGCGCCTGTACGGCGAGGCCCAGCAGCTCATCATCGACAGCGGCACCGTCATCCCGCTCTACGACCAGACCGTGCAGTTCGCCTACGGCGACAACGTGCACGGCTTCCGGCTCCAGCCGAACGTCAACGTGCCCTCACTCGTGAACGTCACCATCGAGTAGCGGGACGACAGACGAGCGCGGCACACGAGACAATCGACGAGTGACGACGGATGCGCGGTCTCGCGCGGCACGACTGGTGCCGCTGATTCCGCGCATCCTCCTCCGTCTCGGCGGCGTCCTCTTCGTGCTGTGGGCGGTCATCACCGTCACGTTCTTCGCCGTGCGGGCCGTGCCGGGCGACCCGGTGCTCGCGATCCTCGGCGGGCCCGGCTCGAACGCCAGCGCCGAGGCGGTCGCGCAGGCGCGCGCAGACAACGGGCTCGACCAGCCGCTCTTCCTCCAGTACCTCTCGCAGCTCTGGCGCACCGCGACGGGCGACCTCGGTTTCAGCTACGCGCAGCGCGAGAGCGTCGCGGACCTCATCGGCGAGCAGCTGCCCGGCACCCTCGCCCTGGCCGGCCTCTCGCTGCTCCTCGCCTGGGTCATCGCGCTCGCGGTCGCCTGGTGGTCGACCGGCGGCGGTCGCCTCGCGTGGGGCATCGCCTCGACGCTCGAGGTCATCGCCGCCGCCGTTCCGCACTTCTGGCTGGCGGCCGTGCTCGTGCTGATCTTCGCAGGGATGCTCGGCCTTCCGGTTGCGGTCTCCGGCCCCGGGTTCTCCGGCCTCATCCTTCCGAGCATCACCCTGGCCCTTCCCCTCGCCGGCTATCTCGGGCAGGTCATGCGCGAGCAGATGCTCGATGCCCTCGAGTCGCCGTTCGTGCTCGCGGCGCGTGCGCGGGGGGAAGGGCGAAGCGGCGTCTTCTGGCGGCACGTCCTGCGCCACGCTGCGATCCCCGCCGTCGGTCTCAGCGGCTGGGCGCTCGGCTCGCTGGTCTCCGGCGCGGTGGTCGTCGAGACGATCTTCGCGCGGCCAGGGCTCGGCCGCTCACTGCTGGATGCCGTCGGCGCGCGCGACGTGCCGTACGTCATCGGCGTGCTCATCGTCGTCGCGGCCGCCTACATGCTCGTCACGGTGCTGACCGACCTGGTCGAGCCCCTCATCGATCCGCGGGCGCGTGACCGGGCCGGGTCGCGCGAGCGGGTCGGGGTGCGCGCATGAGTCTCGAGGCCGCGGCGGTCCGGGATGCGCGTGCCGGTTCAGGTGGGCGTCGCTCCGGGCGCGCCGGCTCGGGCTCTCGGCGCGGCGTGTGGCTCGCGGTCTGGCTCGGGGTCGCCGCCCTCTACGTGCTCGCCTCCGTCTTCCCCCAGCTCCTCGCGCCGGGCAACCCGCTTGCCGTGAACCCGGCCGACGCGTTCTCGCCCCCGAGCCCCGAGCATCCGTTCGGCACCGACGAGTCGGGGCGCGGCGTCTACACGCGGGTGGTGCACGGCGCGGCATCGTCGCTCACGATCGGCGCGCTCGCGACCGCGATCGGGCTCGCCCTCGGCGCCGTGTTCGGGCTCGCGGCCGGCCTCGGGCCACGGTGGCTCGACTTCGGCACGACCCGTATCGTCGAGGTGTTCTTCGCCTTCCCCGGTATCCTCCTCGCCCTCCTGCTCATCGTGCTCGCAGGCCCTGGAGTGGTGACGACGACGATCGCCGTCGGCCTCTCGACGGCGCCCGGGTACGCACGGCTCATCCGCTCCCAGGTGCTGCGGGTGCGCGCGAGCGCCTACGTCGAGGCCGACCTCGTGCTCGGCAGGTCGCGCTGGCACACGTTCGCGCGCACGCTCCTGCCGAACGTCGCGTGGCCGCTCTTCTCACTCGCGACCCTCGGGCTCGGGCAGGCGATCGTCTGGGCGGCGGCCCTCAGCTACCTGGGCCTCGGCGAGCCGCCGCCCAGCCCGGAATGGGGTTCGATGCTCTCGGCCGGCCGCCTCTACCTGCCGACCGGCAGCTGGTGGCTCACGATCTTCCCCGGCACCGCGATCGTCGGCGCCGCGGTCACGGCGACGATGCTCGGCCGCATCATGCAGCAGCGCACGAGGCAGGCGTCGTGAGCGGGCGCAGCCCCGCCGAGGGCGGCGTGCACGCCGCGGATGCTCGGGATGCGGGGCCCGTCGTCGAGGCGAGCAAGCTGCGCGTGTCGTTCGGCGACTTCGAGGCCGTCCGCGGGGTCTCGTTCGAGGTGCGGCGCGGCGAGTGCCTCGCGCTTGTCGGCGAGTCCGGCTCCGGCAAGTCGGTCACGGCGCGTTCCCTCCTGGGGCTGAGCGGTGACGGAGCGCGAGTCGACGCCGGAGTGCTGCGCCTCGACGGAGACGAGCTGCCGAAAAAGAGCTCCGACGGGGCGTGGCGCTCCATCCGCGGCGGCCGCATCGGGCTTGTCCACCAGGATGCGCTGGTCGCGCTCGACCCGCTCCGCCCGGTCTGGCGCGAGGTCGACGACGCGCTCCGGCTGCACACCGACCTCGGGCGCGCGGCGCGGCGCCAGCGCGTGCTCGAGCTTCTCGACCGCGTCGGCATCGAGGAGCCCGCGTCGATCGCGAGACGCCGCAGCGGGCAGCTCTCCGGGGGCCAGCGTCAGCGCGTGCTCATCGCCGCCGCCCTCGCCGGAGACCCGGCGCTGCTCATCGCCGATGAGCCGACGAGCTCGGTCGACCAGGCGGTGCAGGCGCAGCTCATCGGGCTCTTCAACGCGCTCAAGGCAGACGGCATGACGATGCTCTTCATCACGCACGACCTCGGCGTCGTGCAGCGCCTCGCCGACCGCGTCGCGGTCATGAGCGAAGGCCTCGTCGTCGAGACGGCACCGACCGAGCAGCTCTTCCGCGCACCCCAGCACGACATCACCAGAACGCTCCTGGCAGCGCAGCCGAAGCCAACCGGCGACTCGTCCGGCAGCGCGTCCGCGGCCTCCGCCGCCGCGACCGCTCCTCGGCTGCTCGACGTGCGCGCCGTGTCTCGGACCTTCCGCACCCTCGGGGCCGCGCCGGTGCATGCCGTGCGCGGCGCCTCGTTCTTCCTCGGCCACGGGGAGACGCTCGGCATCGTCGGCAGCTCTGGCTCAGGCAAGTCGACGCTCGCCCGCATCGCGCTCGGCCTCGAGCAGCCGGACGCGGGGTCGGTCACCTTCCTCGGCGAGGCCTGGAACCCGGCACCCGAGCGCAGCCGCAGGTCGCGTCGGCCGAGACTCGGCTACGTGCCCCAGGATGCACTGTCGAGCTTCGACCCGCGGCGCACCGTGGGCGAGATCCTCGCGGATGCGATCACCGCTGGCAGGTCGAGCTCGGTGCGCACGAACCGGGCGGCCATCGAGGCGGCGCTCGAGCAGGTCGGGCTCGACGCCTCGGTCGCGGGGCTCCGCCCGCTCCACCTCAGCGGCGGGCAGCGGCAGCGAGTGGCCATCGCGCGGGCCCTCGCCCCCGAGCCGGACGTGCTGCTGTGCGACGAACCGGTGTCGTCACTCGATGTGACGGTGCAGGCGCAGGTGCTCGCGCTCATCCAGCGGCTCGTCAACGACCTCGGCCTCGCCTGCCTCTTCATCTCGCACGACCTCGCGGTCGTGGCCCAGCTCTCCGATCGCGTCGCGGTCATGAGCGAGGGCGAGCTCGTCGAGACCGCGCCCGTCGCCGAGCTCTTCGCCGCGCCGAAGCACCCGGCCAGCCGCGCCCTCCTCGAGGCCCACAAGAGCCTCGAGGTGCGCTGAGCTCGCCGGGTGCCCGGGGAGTGGTGAGGTGCTGCGGCGACCTACTCGACCGTGAGGAAGCCGGAACCGACCGAGACGGAGAGCGTGCTCTCTGCGTCGTCTGACTGCCGGACGTTGACGTTCGCCATCCCGGACTCGCTGAGGTTCGACTCGACCTTGTACGCGCCGTCAGGGAGCGCGACGCTGCCGAAGCCCGATTCGAGCGAGATGTCAGTGCCCTTGGGCGCGGATCCGGTGAAGACGGCATTGACAGCACCCGAGTTGGCCGCCAGCACCACATCCCCCGACACCTCCGCCTCGATGTTCGTGGCGCCGGACCCGGTGCTCACCGTGAGGTTCGCGGCGGAGCCCTCGAAGTTGCTCGCGCCCGAGTTCGTCTCGATGACGAGGTCGCCGAAGTCACCCTCGAGGCTCGCGGCCCCGGAGCTGACGGTGATGTGAGCATCCAGGTCCTCCCCCGACAACGTCCTCGGCAGCGTCAAGGAGAGCTCTTCGTCGCCGAAGGGGCCGCCGCTGCGGCCACCCGCCCGCTCGACGGTGAGCTCGCCGCCCTCGGTCGTGAGCTGCCAGTCACCGGCCTGCTTGAAGCCCTTCGTCTCCACCGCGAGCTGCGCTTCGGAGACGTCGCCGAACTCGATCTCGATGCCTACAGAGTCGACGTCGACGCGCAGCGAGGACACGCCCGCAACCGACTCCGTGATGGTCGTCTCGTCGCGCATGACGTCGCGGAGGCTGTTGAAGACGGCGCTCGTCAGCGTGCCGGCGACCACCATCCCGCCCACGATGGCGACGGTGATCGTGATCCAGCCGAAGCGCTTCGTGCTGTCACCCTGGGCCTCAGGGCGCGTGTCCGGTTCGAGCATTGGCGTGGTCATCGGAGTTCTCCGTTCGGGAATCGGGCCGCGTGGCCCTGTCCATCGAGGGGTGTCTGTGGGGTCGAGCGGGGCGAGTGCCCCTGCCCGTCAAGGTGCGCGAGGACGGCCAGCACGCGCCGGTTGCCGCCGTCGCCCTGGTCGAGCTCGAGCTTCTGGAAGACCGCCGAGATGTGCTTCTCGACGCTCCCGGCGCTCACGTGGAGCGCCTCGGCGATCGCGTGATTGGAACGGCCCTCTGCCATGAGCCCGAGCACTTCGGACTCGCGCGGCGTGAGCCGCTCGAAGCGCGCATCCCTCGTCTTCCTGGCGAGCAGCTGCGCGACGACCTCCGAGTCGAGCACCGTGCCGCCAGCCGCGACGTTGTCGACGCCGGCGAGGAACTGCTCGACGTCGGCGACCCGGTCCTTCAGGAGGTAGCCGAGGCCGCCGCGCGAGCTCGAGATGAGCTCGGAGGCGTAGCGCTCCTCGACGTACTGCGAGAGCACCAGGACGGCCAGGCCCGGGTCGGTGGCGCGAAGCCGAAGCGCCGCGCGGATGCCCTCGTCGGTGAAGCCGGGCGGGAGGCGGACATCGAGGATCACAAGATCGGGGTTGGTGTCGGCGACGAGCCGATCGAGGCGTCCGTCGTCGGCCAGGATGCCGACCATCGTGTGACCGGCGTCCTCGAGCAGGCGGGCGATGCCCTCCCGCAGGAGCGCGGAGTCTTCGCAGATCAGGATCCGCATGGCACGCTCACCTCGATCGTCGTCGGTCCTTCCGGTGGGCTGGAGATCGTGATCCCGCCGCCTGCCGCCTCGATGCGGTCGGTCACGCCGTCGAGCCCGCCACCGGGGATGAGCCGCGCGCCGCCCCGTCCGTCGTCCTGGATGCGAGCCCACAGCATCGAGCCGCGCATGCGAACCTGCACCGAGATCTCCGAAGCACCCGAGTGCTTCGCCGCGTTGCCGAGCGATTCGGCGACCGCGAAGTACACGGCGGCCTCCGCATCCTTCGAGCAACGCCCAGGCAGCTGCGCGTCCAGCACAACCGGGATGTGGGAGCGCGCCGCGAGGCCTGAGAGCGCGGCATCGAGGCCACGGTCGGTGAGCACAGCCGGCTGGAAGCCGCGGGCCAGCTGGCGCAGCTCCGTCACGGCCTCCTTCGTGGAGGCGTGCGCCTCGTCGATGAGCTCCGCCGCACGGGACGGGTCGGAGTCGAGCTTCGTCTTGGCCATGCCGAGGGTCATACCGATCGAGACGAGGCGAGGCTGCACGCTGTCGTGCAGGTCGCGCTCGATGCGGTCGCGCTCCGTGGCGGCACCGCGAACGGCCACGGTGCGGCGACGACCCGCGTCGCGCACCTCCTCCTCCAGCTGCTGCTCCCGGTCGCGGGAGAGGAGGCTGATGGATGCGGCGCGCTGCACGTAGGCGAACGCGACGATGAGCGCGACGGCGACGAGCAGCATCCCGATGCCGATGAGGACCCCGACGAACGGGGTGACGGCGAAGTCCATACCCCACACGCTCAGCGTCTCTCGATTCTGCAGCGGAGAGAAGATCGCGAAGACGCCCGAGACGCCGAGCTGCAGCGAACCGAGGGTCAGCGTGCCGAGGACGGCGACGATCACGAGGTGCAGCATGGCCTTCCAGTTGGCCCCGTCCGCGAACTGGACGAGCGGGGTGAGCACGAACCGCCAGCCGTCGCGGCGACGCGAGCGGCGCATCCCGGAGTCGTCGAGCGGACGGTCGTAGAGGGCGGCGACGCGGCGACGCTCGAAGGCCGAGACGCCACGGAACGCGAAGGCGAGGCCCGCGAGAACGATGACGCCGACGCCCAGCACGAAGAGGAGTCCGACGCCGAGGCCGAGGAGGCCGAACAGGAGTGACAGCAGGAGCGGCGCGATGACGCCGCCGGCGGCGAGGTGCAGCGAGGTGAGACTCAGCTGCTTGACGTTGTTCTTCATGTCCACAACGCTATGGTCGCGCGTCACGCGGCAACACGGAGCATCCCTCACACCTCAGCGGGGGTTTTCCCCCAGAACGCGCGCGTCTTGCTTCACCTGGGAGCATGAGTGCATGCCCCTCGACCTCGTGCTCATCGCCGACACTCACCTGCCGAAGCGCGCCAAGGCCCTCCCCGACGCGCTGTGGACGGCGATCGAGGGGGCGGATGTCGTGTTCCACGCGGGCGACTGGGTCGACCTCGCGACGCTCGACGAGCTCGAGGCCCGGGCACGCCGCGTCATCGGCGTCTGGGGCAACAACGACGGGCCGGAGCTGCGGGAGCGCCTCCCTGACGTCGCGCGGGTCGAGCTCGATGGCGTCCGTTTCGCGATGACCCACGAGACCGGGCAGAAGACGGGCCGGGAGCGCCGCATGGACGCCGCATTCCCCGACGCCGACGTGCTGGTCTTCGGGCACAGCCACATCCCGTGGGACACGGTCACCCCGAACGGCCTTCGCCTGCTCAACCCCGGCTCCCCCACGGACCGGCGACGCCAGCCGCGGGTGACCTACCTGACCGCGAGGGTGGAGAGGGGCAGGCTCACGCCGGTGATGCTGCGGGATGCGCGCACCGGCGAGGCTGTTCCCGCCTAGGCGTCGGCGGTCGCGCGGTCCGCGTCGATGTCGTGGCGCTCGAGGAACTCGAACACCTCGCGCTGGTCGACACCCGGGAAGTCACCCGTCGGGAGCGGCGAGAAGACGTGCGCGTGCACGCGCGCGCTCGGCCAGGCCTTCGCCGCCCACCGCTCGCTCAGGTCGCTGCTCGGCGTACGGCAGCACGCGCCGTCCGGGCAGGTTGAGGATGCGCGCTGCTTGGTGTCGCGTCCGCGGAACCACCGCGCCTCATCGAAGGGCACCCCGATCGTGATCGAGAACTCACCAGCGTCGGCGTGCCCGGTCTGCGTCGAGCACCAGAACGTGCCAGCCGGGGTGTCCGTGTACTGGTAGGTCTCCGTGGTGCGGTTCGTCCGCGCGAGCGAGCTGACCGCCGAGAACTTGCGGCACACGAACTGGCCCTCGACGGAGCCCGTCACGTCCTGCGGCAGCGGCAGCCCGTCGTTCTCGTACGCCTTCGAGATGGACCCCTTGTCGTCGACGCGCAGGAAGTGCAGCTTCACGTCGAGGTGCGAGGTGAGCAGGTTCGTCATGCGCAGCGCTGCGGCCTCGTGGGTCACGCCGAACGCATCCCGGAAGTCCTCGACGGCCATGTCGCGGCGCTCCTTCGCGTCGCGGAGGAACGCGACTGAGCGCGCCTCCGGCATGAGGCACGCCGCCGCGAAGTAGTTGATCTCCAGGCGCTGGCGCAGGAAGTCGGCGTAGTCCTCGGGACGCCGGTGCCCGAGCACGCGGTGCGCCATGGCCTGCAGCGCCATCGCGCGCAGCCCGTGGCCACCGGGGATGGAGGCGGGCGGCAGGTAGATGCGCCCGTTCTCGAGGTCGGTGATGGAACGCGTCGACCGGGGCAGGTCGTTGACGTAGATGAGCTGGAAGCCGAGATGATCGGCCATCTTGCCGACCGAATGGTGCATGAGGGCCCCGCGGGTGTGGTCGACGCGGCTCAGCAGCTCGTCGGCGAGCTTGTCGAGGTCCGGCATGTAGTTGTCGTGCGCCCGCATCGCGAGCCGCAGCTCGGTGTTGGCCCGGCGAGCCTCCTCCGGGGTCGCGCTCGCCTCGGTCTGACGGCGAACGATCTCGCTGTGCATGCCCGCGAGCGCACGGAGCACCTCGTCGGAGAGCGCCTTCGTGGAGGGGATGCGCGGCAGCCCGAGCTCCCGGTAGACGGACGAGCTCTGAGCCCGCTCGACCTCGATCTCGAGGCGCGAGCGATCGTCGGGTGGCGTGTTGGCGAGCATCTCGCTGAGCTCGACGTCGAAGGCGTCGGCGAGCTGCTGCAGCACGGAGAGCTTCGGCTCGCGCTTGCCGTTCTCGATGAGCGACAGCTGGCTCGCGAGCAGGCCGGTCTTCTCACCGAGGGCCTCGAGCGTCAGCGAGCGCTCCTTGCGGTAGTAGCGGATGCGCCGCCCGAGCAGGAGGGAGTCCACCGCGCCACCTTTCCCTTTGGTTGCTGACGATTTTTGCGCAGCGGGGAAAGGACCGAGTCCGCTCATGGGTGCCTCCGGGCATCTGAATTGCTGATGTGTGAAATTTTGCCATTTTTCTCGGCCAATCTCCATCCCCGGGCGTACCCAGCAGGTCAACACTGGGGGTACGACGCCATGTACGCATGCTGGCCGGAGAACGCCGGCATGCAGAACAGTGAAAGCAGCTTCGAAATGACTGAACACGCACACGACCACCTCGACGTCCCGCAGCGGGCCGCGAACCCGGAAGTCAACGACTGGGTGCGCGAGATCGCGACGCTGACCAAGCCGAGCCGCATCGTCTGGTGCGACGGATCGCAGGCCGAGATCGACGCCCTCACCGCTGAGATGGTCGAAGCAGGCACCCTCATCAAGCTCAACGAAGAGCTCCGCCCGGGTTCGTACCTCGCCCGCTCGGACGCCGGCGATGTCGCCCGCGTCGAGAGCCGCACCTACATCTGCTCGGAGAAGGAAGAAGACGCCGGACCCACGAACAACTGGCGCGCGCCTGCGGAGATGAAGGCCGAGCTCAGCGGTCTCTTCGACGGCTCCATGCGCGGCCGCCCCATGTACGTCGTGCCGTTCGCGATGGGGCCGCTCGGCGGCGCCATCACGCAGTACGGCGTCGAGATCACCGACTCGCCCTACGTCGTGCTGTCCATGGCGCTCATGACGCGCTCCGGAGACGGCGCCCTCGAGCACCTCACCCCCGGCCGCGACTGGGTCAAGGCCCTGCACACCGTGGGCTTCCCGCTGGAGTTCGAGGACGGCACGAGCCGCCCGGACGTGGCCTGGCCGCACAACGAGTCGAAGTACATCACCCACTTCCCCGAGACGCGCGAGATCATCTCGTACGGCTCCGGATACGGCGGCAACGCACTGCTCGGCAAGAAGTGCTTCGCGCTGCGCATCGCCTCGGCCATGGGCCACGACGAAGGCTGGATGGCCGAGCACATGCTCCTCATCCAGGTCACGAGCCCCGAGGGAAAGACGTACACGCTCACGGGCGCCTTCCCGTCGGCGACCGGCAAGACGAACTTCGCGATGATGAAGCCCAAGCTCGACGGCTGGAAGGTCGAGACGCTCGGTGACGACATCGTGTGGATGCGCAAGGCGGCCGACGGTCGCCTCAACGCCATCAACCCGGAGTTCGGCTTCTTCGGCGTCGCACCCGGCACCGGCTACGACACCAACCCCGTCGCGATGGAGACCATCACGACGAACACCATCTTCACGAACGTCGCGCTCACCGACGACGGCGACGTGTGGTGGGAGGGCATGACCGAGGAGGCTCCCGCGCACCTCATCGACTGGCAGGGCAACGACTGGACCCCGGAGTCCGGGACCAAGGCCGCGCATCCGAACGCCCGCTTCACGGTGCGCGCCTCGCAGTGCCCGACCCTCTCCCCCGCCTGGGAGGCCCCGGACGGCGTGCCCGTCGACGCGATCCTCTTCGGCGGCCGCCGCGCGAGCAACGTGCCGCTCGTCTTCGAGTCGAAGGACTGGAAGCACGGCTGCTTCCTCGGCGCGACGCTCGCGAGCGAGCAGACCGCTGCCGCGGAAGGGCCTGTCGGCATCCTGCGCCGCGACCCGTTCGCCATGCAGCCCTTCGCGGGCTACCACATGGCCGATTACTGGGGCCACTGGCTCGGCACCGGGGCTGACCTCGGCGACAAGGCCCCGCGCATCTTCCAGGTCAACTGGTTCCGCAAGGACCAGGACGGCAAGTTCCTGTGGCCAGGATTCGGCGAGAACGTGCGCGCCGTCAAGTGGATCATCGACCGGCTCGAGAACCGTGCCGACTCGATCGAGAGCCCCATCGGCCAGCTACCGGTGACGAGCGACATCGACATCTCGGGCCTCGAGGGCTTCGACCCGGCCGCCCTCGAGGAGATCTTCACGGTCGATCCTGCGTCGTGGCTCGTCGAGGTCGGCGTGACGCGCGAGTACTTCGACAGCATCGGCGAGAAGGTTCCCGCCGAGCTGTACACGGAGCTCGACGCCGTGCACTCCGCACTGGACGCGGCCGCCGCCTCCACCACCACCCAGACCAAGGCCCCCATCGGGGCCTGACCGACGGCGGCGAGCGGGACTCCGACCACTCGCCGCAAGATGTGCCCCTCCGCGCGCGCGTGGCGCGGAGGGGCGCACAACTCCTGGCAGCTCGAACCCCAGTGTTCGCAGCTGAGCCCCTCAAGGATGCGCCTTTGAGGGGCTTTTCCTTGCCCTCGCAGGCGACCCGCCCGGCAACCCGCGACACCCCGGAAGCCGCTACCCTAGATGGGTTCACAACAGGCACCCCAGACTCGGTGCCGCCCACATCGACACGGAGTGTGCATGTCCAGCTCGCCCTCAGTTCCTCCTTCTTCCTCGACTCAGGGCATTCCAGACAAGCCCGTCCTCGAGGGCCTCGAAGTCAAGTGGGGTGAGCGCTGGGAGAACTCCGGCACCTACCGCTTCGACCGCGACGGCGCGACGCGCGACGACATCTACTCGATCGACACGCCTCCCCCGACCGCATCGGGCTCGCTCCACGTCGGCCACGTCTTCTCCTACACGCACACCGACGTCGTCGCGCGCTTCCAGCGCATGAACGGCAAGCGCGTCTTCTACCCGATGGGCTGGGACGACAACGGCCTCCCCACCGAGCGCCGCGTGCAGAACTACTACGGCGTTCGCTGCGACCCGTCGCTGCCGTACGTCGCCGACTTCACGCCCCCGCACGAGGGTGGCGACGGCAAGAGCATCAAGGCCGCCGACCAGCAGCCGATCTCGCGCCGCAACTTCATCCAGCTCTGCGAGCAGCTCACCATCGAAGACGAGAAGGCCTTCGAAGAGCTGTGGCGCCAGCTCGGCCTCTCCGTCGACTGGACCCAGAGCTACCGCACGATCGACGACTCCTCGCGCCGCAAGAGCCAGCTCGGCTTCCTCCGCAACCTCGAACGCGGCGAGGCCTACCAGGACCAGGCACCCACGCTGTGGGACATCACGTTCCGCACCGCCGTCGCACAGGCCGAGCTCGAGGACCGTGACCAGCCGGGCGCCTACCACCGCATCGGCTTCGCGCGCGAGGGCGGCGAGCCCATCTTCATCGAGACCACCCGCCCGGAGCTCCTCCCCGCCTGCGTGGCCCTCGTCGCGCATCCCGATGACGAGCGTTACCAGCCACTTTTCGGCACGACCGTCACGACGCCCCTCTTCGGCGTCGAGGTGCCCGTGCTCGCGCATCCCCTCGCCCAGAAGGACAAGGGAAGCGGCATCGCGATGATCTGCACCTTCGGCGACGTCACCGACGTGATCTGGTGGCGCGAGCTGAAGCTCCCCAACCGCACCGTGCTCGGCAAGGACGGCCGCCTCATCGCCGACGCCCCCGAGGCCATCACGAGCGAAGCTGGCAAGGCCGCCTACGCCGAGCTGGCCGGCAAGACCGTGTTCAGCGCCAAGAAGGCGGTCGTCGAGCTGCTGCAGGCCTCCGGCGACCTGGTCGGCGACCCGAAGCCCATCCAGCACCCCGTCAAGTTCTTCGAGAAGGGCGACCGACCCCTCGAGATCGTCTCCACGCGCCAGTGGTACGTGAAGAACGGCGCGACCGACCCAGCCCTCAAGGCCCGCCTCATCGAGCTCGGCCGAGAGATCGCGTTCTGGCCAGACTTCATGCGCGTGCGCTACGAGAACTGGGTCGAGGGCCTCTCTGGCGACTGGCTCATCTCGCGCCAGCGCTTCTTCGGCGTGCCGATCCCCGTCTGGTACCCCATCGACGCGGACGGCGAAGTGCAGTTCGAGTCGCCCATCACTCCGGATGCGGCCCAGCTGCCCGTCGACCCGTCGTCCGACGTGCCGAACGGCTACACCGAGGAGCAGCGCGGCGTGGCCGGCGGGTTCCTCGGCGAGGTCGACGTCATGGACACCTGGATGACCTCCTCCCTCACACCGCAGCTCGCTGGCGGCTGGGAGTCGGACGAGGAGCTCTTCGGGCTCGTCTTCCCCTACGACCTGCGCCCGCAGGGGCAGGACATCATCCGCACCTGGCTCTTCTCGACGGTGCTCCGCGCGCAGCTCGAGCACGGCGTCGCGCCCTGGTCGAACGCCACGATCTCCGGCTTCATCGTCGACCCCGACCGCAAGAAGATGTCGAAGTCGAAGGGCAACGTCGTCACGCCCGCCGACATGCTCGAGGCCCACGGCTCCGACGCGGTCCGCTACTGGGCGGCCTCCAGCCGCCTCGGCACCGACGCGGCCTTCGACCCGAAGAACCCGACGCAGATCAAGATCGGCCGCCGGCTTGCGATCAAGGTGCTCAACGCGTCAAAGCTCGTGCTCGGCTACGGCGATCACGTGGGCGAGGTCACCGAGCCGCTCGACCGCTCGATGCTCGCCGAGCTGAACCGTGTCGTCACCGAGGCGACCAAGGCGTTCTCCGAGTACAACCACGCCCGCGCGCTCGAGGTCACGGAGACGTTCTTCTGGACGTTCTGCGACGACTACCTCGAGCTCGTCAAGGAGCGCGCGTACGGTGCAGGCGACGACGCGGCGGCCCAGGCCTCCGCCGTCACCGCCATGCGCTCCGCGATCGACGTACTGCTGCGACTCTTCGCCCCGTTCATCCCGTTCGCGACCGCCGAGTCGTGGTCGTGGTGGCACGACTCCGAGCTGCACACCGCAGCCTGGCCCACCGCCGCCGACCTCACGGCGGCCGGTGACCAGGACGGTTCGCTGCTCGCACTGACGAGCACCGCCCTCACGAGCATCCGCGGCGCGAAGACCGCTGCGAAGGCCTCTCAGAAGACGCCGGTCGCCAGCGGGGTCATCGCGGCTCCCGAGGAGTCGGTGGCCCTGCTTCGCCTCGCTTCCGCGGATCTCCGCCACGTCGGCCGCATCGAGCAGCTCGATTTCGCGGTTGCCGAGGCACTCGAGGTGCGGGATATCGAACTGCTCGTCGCCCCGCAGACCGAGGCGTCGTCGTAGGCTGGGGGTTCCCCCAAGTCTGAGTGCAGCAGCGACATCAGTGACAGAAGAGGAGTCAGGGCCGGCATGACAGTTCCTGAAAAGGCCAAGCCCCGCAAGCGCACGCGGGACCGTGCCGCGGCGCGCCCCAGCATCGAGGTGCGGGCCATGGGCCCAACCGACTACTTCGTCTGGCAGCCGCTGTTCGCACAGCACGTGGATGCGCTCGGCGAGAGCTCGAACGACGGCCGCGCGCTCGGCGTCTGGCGTCACGTCGCGAGCAAGACGGGCAACCTCGAGGGCATGATCGCGTTCGTCGAGGGCGAGCCGCGCGGGTACGTCCTGTTCCGCGAACGACTCGACATCCGCGGCGCTCGCACGGTGCTGAACATCGAGGCCAAGTACTCGGGTGCCGACTCGAACCGCGCGGCGGTCAACGAGGAGCTGCTCGGTGCGGTGTTCGCGGCGGCCGCGAAGCGTGGCTTCGACGCGATCTCGTGGCTCGTCGATGCTGAAGACGAGGTCGGCCTGCAGCAGTCGGCCCGCATGGGCAGCCGCAGCGATGAAGTCCGCTTCGAGATTTCCGTCGACTCGCGTCAGCAGAACGAGGGCTAGGCATGCTCATCGGTGAGCGGTGGCGGGCGGGCTCCGTCCCGCCGCGCTCGCTGGAGAAGTACCCGGAGTTCCTGGAGGCATGCTCAGCTCAGGAGCAGGTGCTCGCGTCGAGCGTCGACGACGTGTCGAAGCTCTGGTGGACCCTGACCTGGCTCGAGGGCCGGCCTGTCGCCGAGCTCGAGCACGGTCCGCGGGTCGCGCTCCGCGCGGACGGCTCGGTGCACGTGAGCGGCGCCGACGAGCCGGCCGGCGCTGGCGTGGGCATCGCCGATGGAGACTCGCACGAGCACGACGTCTTCGACGAAGACGAAGACGACGACGATCTCTTCCCGGAGCCGGCGCCCCGCGCCTAGCGGCGTCCGCTGAGCGCGGACAGCCGATGCGCGTGCCGCGTCGGTGGTCGCGCCTAGGGTTGGAAGCATGACCCAGACCGTGCAGCTCGACGCCGAGAACCCGTTCGCCACCCCCAGCGCGCTCCCCTTCCAGTTGCCGCCGTTCGGAGACGTGCGCGAGGAGCACTTCCTGCCCGCGTTCGAAGCTGGCATGGCTGAGCAGCTCGCGGAAGTCCAGGCGATCACGGCGAACACCGAGCCGCCGACCTTCGTGAACACGGTCGAAGCGCTCGAGCGCTCCGGCCAGCTCCTCGAGCGCACCGCCGCCGTCTTCTTCACGCTCAGCTCTGGCGACGCGACCCCCGGCATCGACGCGATCGAGGCGGAGATCGGGCCACGCCTGACGGCCCACGAGGACTCGATCACGCTCAACCGCGCGCTGTTCGCGCGCATCCAGTCGGTGCACGACAGCCGTGAGGAAGCCGGGCTCACCGATGAGCAGCGATTCCTCGTCGAGAAGCTGCACCGCAACGCGAGTCTCGCGGGTGCCGGCCTCGACGACCCGTCCTCGGCTCGCCTGCGTGAGCTCAACGGTCGCCTGGCGGAGCTCGAGGTGCAGTTCGACCAGAAGCTGCAGGCCGACAGCAACGCACTGGCCCTGGTCGTCGACTCCGCCGAGGAGCTCGCCGGACTCGACGAGAGCGCCATCTCAGCCGCATCCGCCGCGGCCGAGGCCCGCGGACTGTCCGGCAAGTACCTGATCTCGCTCGTGCTCTTCACAGGGCACCCGCTGCTTTCGACGCTCACGAACCGCGAGACCCGTCGCAAGCTCTTCGAGGCTTCGTCCGCGCGGGGCAGCCGCGGAGGCGACCA
Organism: Pseudoclavibacter sp. Marseille-Q434; assembly: GCF_050315415.1. Classification (NCBI taxonomy): domain Bacteria; kingdom Bacillati; phylum Actinomycetota; class Actinomycetes; order Micrococcales; family Microbacteriaceae; genus Pseudoclavibacter; species Pseudoclavibacter sp. Marseille-Q434. Next base: position 143,199 of record NZ_JBNPQH010000003.1, read on the forward strand.
CGACACCCGGGCGACGGCGCTCGAGATGGTGCGCGTGCGCGCCGAACGAGCCCGACTCCTCGGCTTCGAGAACCATGCTGAGGCCGCGGCCGCGAAGTCGACCGCGGGCAGCGCATCCGCGATTCGCGCGCGCCTCGAACAGCTCTCCACTCCGGCCGCCGCGAACGCGCGCCGCGAGCAGGAGGTGCTCCAGGCCACGATCGACGCCGAGCAGGCGGCAATCGGCGAGCCGAGCTTCGCGCTCGAGCCGTGGGACTGGGCGTTCTACACCGAGAAGGTGCGCGCCCGCGACTACGCGGTCGACACCTCGCAGATGCGGCCCTTCTTCGAGGCCACGGCAGTGCTCGAGAACGGCGTCTTCTTCGCCGCCAATCGCCTCTTCGGTATCACCTTCACGCAGCGGCCCGAGCTTCGCGGCCACCACGCCGACGCCGTGGTGTATGAGGTGAGCAACGAGGACGGAACCGAGGTCGGGCTGTTCTCGCTCGACCTGTACACGCGCGACTCCAAGCGCGGCGGCGCGTGGATGAACTCGGTGATCCAGCAGAACCGTCTGCTCGGCGAGCCGACGGTTGTGCTCAACACGCTCAACGTGCCGAAGCCCGCCGAGGGTTCGCCGACGCTGCTCACGTTCGACGAGGTCGAGACGCTGTTCCACGAGTTCGGGCACGCGCTGCACGGCCTGTTCGCGCTGGTCGGCTACCCGAGCCTCGGCGGCACGAACGTGCCGCGCGACTTCGTCGAGTACCCCAGCCAGGTCAACGAGATGTGGATGCTGTGGCCGGAGGTGCTGCGCAACTACGCGAAGCACCACGTGACGGGTGAGCCGTTGTCGGAGGAGCTCGTCGAGCGTCTGCTCGACTCGGCGTCGTTCAACGAGGGCTTCGGCACGAGCGAGTACCTCGCAGCATCGGTCATCGACCTCGAGTGGCACTCGCTATCGCCGGAGGAGGCCGCCGAGATCAGCGACGTTGAGGCGTTCGAGCAGCAGGTGCTTCAGCGCTACGGCCTCGACCTGCCCGCAGTGCCGCCGCGCTACACGCTCCCCTACTTCCAGCACATCTTTGCGGGCGGGTACAGCGCCGGCTACTACGGCTACATCTGGAGCGAGGTGCTCGATGCGGCGACGGTCGACTGGTTCGCGGAGCAGGCGGAGGTCGACGGCGGCCTCCGCGCTGCCGGCGAGCGGTTCCGCCGCAGCATCCTCGAGCCGGGCGGCTCCCGGGATGCGATGTCGCTGGTCGACGATCTGCTCGGCGGCCCCGCCCCCATCGAGCCGCTGCTCAAGCGGCGCGGGCTGCAGTAGCTGGCGGTGCTCAGAACAGCAGAGTGAGGGCATGAGGGCATGTTCGACACCGCCTACTCCGCTCAGACGCCGGATGCCATCCGGGCTGCCGCGCGTGCAGCTCTCGATGCAGCGGGTCGAGGGTCCGATCCGTCATCCTGGACCCTGGTCGAACACGGCTCCTCGAACGTCGTCGTCCTCACGGGTGACGCGGCCGTTCGCGTCGCACGTTCCAGTCGGGCGGCAACCGAGAGTCGACGCGCTCAGCGCCTCATCGACGCACTGCCCGACCTCCCTTTCGCTGTCCCTCGATCCCTGAGCCCTGCGGTTGAGGTGAACGGTGTGACGGCGATCGTGCAGGCACGCATCCATGGCTCCCCGCACGAACCGGGGAGCGGCGACCCGGCTGCAGTCGCAGGGCTTCTCGAGGCGATCAGGACCGTGCCGATAGCAGGCATCGCACCGTATCTCGCCGCTCCCCGAGCGTTCATGGGTGGCGAGTCGTGGCACGAGCGAATGCACCGAGACGTCATCCCGCTCCTGCTCCGCAGCGTCCGAGACGAGGCTCGCCGTCGCGTCGACGCGCTCGCGCAACTCGAAGTTGTACCGCCCGCACTGACCCACGGTGATCTCGCTGGGGCCAACGTGCTCTGGCATGACGGCCGCGTTGCCGGCGTCCTCGACTGGGACCTCGCCACCGCCCACGACACGGCGGACGACATCGCCTCGCTCGCGAGCTGGCACGGCTGGGAGAGCGTCGCCGCGTCCGCAAACGCCGACGATCTGCGTCGCGCCCGAGTCATCGCCGTGACTCACATCCTGCAACCCATCGCATTCTCGCTCATCGAAGGACGCCCGGCGGAGGAAGTCAGCCGAGGGGTCCAACGCGCGAATGCTCGGTTGAGTACACGAGCGATCACACGCTGACCGAACGCTGAATCGCGGTTGGCCTACCGCTCCAAAGCGAAGAAGATGAAGCTCAGGAACGCTGTCCGGTCAACCAGATGTGGCGGGATGAGCTCCGCCGGCGTATCCGCAGCGAACGGCGGCTCGGCGACCGTCACGATGCTGAAGCCGGCCTCGACGAAGGCATCGGTCATCGCGTGGAGGGGCCGGTGCCAGTACGTCAGCTCTACCTCGGTGCCGTTGAAGGTCGAGGTCGCCGTCCAGGCTTCGGTCCGGAAGTAGTCCCGCTCCGGAAACATCAGGCGGTAGACGAACGGATGATGCACGGAGATGGTCAACCGACCGCCGGGCTCCAGGACGCGGTGGAGCTCGGTCAGAGCCGGACCCCAGTCTTCGAGGTAATGGAGCACCAGGGACGCGGCGACGAGGTCGAAGCACCCGTCCGAATACGGAAGCGGCCTCCCAAGGTCAGCCACCTGCAGGTCGACGGTGTCGCCGAGCCGCCGCTGAGCGATCGTGATCATCTCCGAGCTCGCGTCGAAGCCCGCGAGGGTCGCGCCGCGGGCCGCTAGTTCGGCCGCAAGCGGGCCCGCTCCGCATCCGGCATCGAGCACGCGTGCGCCGCGTACGTCGCCGAGGAGTGTGAGCATCGCCGGCCGCTCGTCGTAGCTGTTCACGAGGTTGCGCTCGTTGTCGGTCGCATAGTCGGAAGCGAACGTGTCGTAGTGGCCGGGTTCCATATGTCCCATCCTGCACGAGCACGGGACACGAGCTCCCGGCCCGTCCGCAGGGACCGCTCACAGGATTCAGCGGCTACGAAGCGCAAGGACGCGAGGCAGATCAAGGCGTGCCCTGTCCGCGACGCGCGGCGATAGGACTCGGCAGACAGGAAGTGGAGTCTCTGAGGCGGCGCCCAGAGCTACATGTTCGTGTGGGGCCCATGGAACTCTTCTGGGCACTCGTTCTGCTGGCGATCGCCGGAGCGGCATCTCTCGTTGACGTCGTCCGCCACTCGAGAGCCAACCCCGAGGAGAAGATCCCGTGGCTCGGTAACCCGCCCCGCTTGCCGAAGTGGTGGATCCTCCCTCGCCTCGTCATGATTTTCACCGTCATGGCGGGCATTCATCTGCTGTGGCGGGGCACCGATATCAGTCCGTGGATCACTGGGGTGGTCCCAGTAGTGGCCATCGTCGTACCTGCGCTCTGCGTGCTCATCGCCCACAACCGACGTGTCAAAGATGTCGCGACGTCGCCCGCCCTGGGCAGACAGATCCCGCCATCGAATGGCGTCGAGTAACGGTTTCGCGCATCCAGACCTGACCTCCGTACTGCACCTATGCTCGTGCCATGTCAGTGGTGAACGAGGGCCTTCAGCGCGCAGACGCGAGTGCGCAGGCGGCAGGCGGTGAGGGCAAAGTCGGCCTGCTCGCGGTTCTGGGAGTGTTCGTCCTCGGGTTCCTGGCGCTCGGGCTCGGTCTCTGTATCGACGAGATGCTGAGGTATGGGGCCGGCATGGAAGCCGACAGTGATCCGCATTCGACCACCGCGCTCCACTACGGCGAGGCGAAGTCTGTCGCCGACCTCACGATCCTCTTTCTCGGCACCACCTGGCTCGCGTACATCGGAACGGCTGTCAGCGTCGCCAGCAGCGACCCACGTCCGTTCGGCCGCACGTTCGGGATGCTCTTCCTTCTCTCCGTGGTCGCCATCGCCGTTCCGGTCGCCTGGCCCTTCCTTGAGCATTCGTGGCGATGAGCTCTCTTGCATCCGCCCCGCAACGGGCCACCTCCGGCCCACCTCGCGGCACAGTCTGGCGCCCCGTCCTCGGCTGGAGCATTGCAACCGGAATAGCCTTCGTCACCGCGGCCGTGACGCTCGTGATCGGCGTCTTCCTCGGGCTGAGCGTCGGCGAGATGCTCCACTACGGCTACGCCAACTCGAGCGACACCTGGACCGTCCCCAAGGGGCACTACGAGGAGGCCGTCACCACGACCGGCATCGCGGCCGTCGCGCACTTCCTGGTCTGGATCGTGAGCCTTGCTGCCGCCGCAATCACAGCGGCCTGCACACACAGGTCCGTGTGGTGGTCGCTCGCCATCATCACGGTCATCGTCGCGCTCGAGATCGGCGCCATCATCGTCATCCAACACACTCGGTTCGAGGCCGGCGCCTACATGGGGTGACCCTGTCGACCATCACCCAGGGCGCCGATGCGTCTAGATCCGCGCCGCCGCTTCGAGGTCGACGACGCGCATGACCTCGCGCTTGGGTGAGAGCTGGACCAGCTTGATCGCGACACGGAACGCGTCGCTGTTCCGCTCACGGGCGACCTGGATGCGCCGGCGGAACGTGCCCAGCTGAACGTCGAGCTTCTCGGCGGCCTCGGCAACCGAGATGCCAGGCAGGTCATCGCGCGGCGTCGCACCGATAGCCTCCGAAGCCGCGCGGTTGCGCTGCGCGGCTCGGTCCCGGGACTGCTGCGCACGGGCCTCGCGTTCCTCGGGCGTGCCCCCGAACCGGGTGGTCGCCGTCGTTCCCGTGACCCCCAGCGCCGCACCGATCTGCACCCACGTCGAACCACCGGCGCGTGCCCGCTCGACCGCCTCCACAAGTCCAACCTCCTCCAGCCATCTGGCTGCGTCGCGCGTCGCCGTGACGCGCGCGAGCGCATCGCCGTCACTGGGGGCGAGCTCGTCGAGGGCAGCTTCAAGAGGTTCACGCATGGCGTCCATCTGACCGAGAGTACGTCGCTCCCCGGCGGCACGTCCGCAGACCCGCGCCGGCCGACGCAGCGCAGGCTGCTGTCGCAGCTCTCCGAGTGAACAAACGCCGGCAGGCGTATGGTGGCTCACATCGTGATTCGAAGCCAGGAGGTGACACCCATGAACGCAGGATCCACAGTGGGTGCTCCGAGCTCCTCACGAGCCCGCGACTAGCAGCGTCGCGTTCGGAGCGTCCGCCACGCATTTCGCGAAAGGCAACGCCCATGAACTTAACTGCTTCCACCTCACTTCCCTCTTCGTCCGAGACGAACCCAGCCCGACGGGCCCTCGTGCTCGGCGGGGGCGGCTCCACCGGCAACGCCTGGCTGATCGGCGTGCTCGCAGGCCTGGCCGATGCGGGCGTGGATGTCACGACCGCCGACCGTGTCATCGGCACCTCTGCTGGAGCAACCGCCGGGGCTCAACTCGCTGGTGCCGCGCCCGCCACCCTGCTCGACGCGATCCTGAGCACCACACCCCAAACGCCTCCACCGTCACCCGCACAGCGAGGCGAACGGTCGTCCGGACCAGCGCGAGGTGCGGTGGGCGATCAGCTCGAGCGAATGCACCGCCTCATCGCCGAATCCACGAGCGCGGCCGACTACCGCCGCCGCCTCGGCGCATCCGCCCTCGAGCGACTGGAAGCAGCCGACGGGTCCTGGCAGGACCGCTGGCGCGCGACCGTCGCATCACGCCTCCCCGTCCTGGACTGGCCCACCCACGAGCTGCTGCTGACGGCCATCGATGCGTCGACGGGCGATCCCGTCGTCCTCGACCGGCACAGCGAGATGGACCTCGCCGATGCAGTCGCGGCCAGCACGTCGAGTGGCCTCCCCTACCGCGTCGGCGACCGCTGGCTTCTCGACGGCGGTTTCCGCCGCAACGAGAACGCCGACCTCGCGGCAGGCTTCGACAGTGTGCTAGTCCTCGCCCCGTTCTCAGGGACGAGCCTCGCGCCTGCGGAATGGGGCTTGAACCTGGATGCGCAGCTTGCGGAGCTGCGCGCGGGAGAAAGCACGGTCGAGACGATCTTCCCCGGCCCTGAGCTCGACCATCTCTTCGGCGCGAACGCCATGGACTTCACGCTGCGACCGCCAGCAGCCCGCGAGGGGTTCGCGCGTGGACGGCGCTTCGCCGCCGAGCACAGCCGGTTCTGGATGTAACGAAGGAGTGAACTCTGCACAGCGGGGATTCCCAACGGAAGTAAGGGTGACCTAAGCTGAAGTCATCCAGTCTTCGGTGTGCCCCCTCGCACCGATCCCGCCCGAAGGGATCCCCATGACCATCGTCACCGACACCGCGACGACCATCAGCGCCCGCCTCCGCGAGCGCACGTCGCAGGCCCACCAGAGCGCGGAGCGTTCGCGCTTCCTCGAGCGGCTCCTCGGCGGTGAGCTCGGCATCGACGCCTGGGCTGCGCTGCTGCAGCAGTACGGCTTCATGTACGAGGCGCTCGAGAGCGCGGCAGTGCCCGTGCGCGAGCAGGGCCAGCTCGGCGCGATCCCTGCGGCCGAGCTCGACCGTGCGTCGTCGATCGTGGCGGACCTCGCGGCGCTCGCGCCCCGCCTCACGCAGCCGCTCCCCGGCGAGCTCCCGGCGACGCGCGAGTACGCGGACCGCATCACCGCATCCGCCGCCGACCCAGCGCGCTACCTCGCGCACCACTACACGCGCTACCTCGGTGACCTCTCGGGTGGCCAGGCCATGCGCGTGATGCTCGACCGCACGTACACCCTCCCCGCGGAGGAGGCGACGTTCTTCGACTTCACCGAGATCCCGGCGATCGTGCCGTTCAAGCGGGCCTACCGTACCCAGCTCGACGAGCTCGCCTTCGACGAGGACGCCATCGCGCGTCTCCTCGATGAGGCGAACGCGAGCTTCACCTGCAATGAGCGCATCTTCGAAGAGCTGGACGCACGCTTCTAGGATCCGCCCCGCACCGCGCGACGCGAACGGCCCGCATCCACTCGGATGCGGGCCGTTCGCGTTCTGCACCCACCCCGCCGCCTGAGCCGAGAGCGGTGTTGTGGTCGCTTCAACAGCGTCTTGTCGACCACAACACCGCTCCGGGCGCGCAGACCGCTCCGGGCGCGTCTCGCGACTAGCCGAAGAGGTGGGGGTCGAGACCAAGCCTTCGGCGTACGAGCAGGGAGATCGACCAGTTGAGGCCCGCGATCGCGAGTATGCCCGCTCCTCCGCCGAGCACCATCGGCGCGCTGATCTCGCCGATCTGCAGCCCAGAGGCTTCGTTCGAGACGGCGACGGGCCCGGCCCCCGACGGCGCCGCTCCCCCGCTGCTCGTCGTGCTGCCCGCGGCCGGTGCCGTGGTGGCTGGCGCTGGCGCGGGCGCGGGCGCCACCGCGTTCGGGGCACGCGTGCCGCCCGCCGGGTTGCTCTGCGTGAGCGTCGGCGCGGCCGGAGCGTTGTACGCGCCCGCCGTCGGCGTGTAGTCACCCGCCAGGCTCACGGTGAGCGGGATCGTCGGCTTGTAGGTGTCACGGGCGCCGTTGGACGTGAACCAGTACGAGAACTGGCCGGTCTCCTTCTGGAAGTCCACGAAGTCCGACGGGAACGAGCCCCAGTAGCTCGAGTTCAGCGCGGTCTGAGGCGCCTGCCCGCTCGCCGTGCCCTCGTCGCCGCCGACCACTCCCTGCGACTGGCCGCTGCCGCTGTAGGAGACCCCCAGGTAATCGGGGGTCGTCGTGATGACGTCGGCGCCGGTATCGACACCCGTGAGGTTCGCGAGCGTGATGGTGCGATCGCTGAGCTCCACCCATTTGGACGCGTCGGTCATGGATGCGCCGTAGCCGGAGGCCGTCGCGGTGATGGTGCCCCTGCCGTCCCCGCCCACCTTGAGGATCGGGTCGGTCGCCGTCCAGTACGTGAGCCCGCCGTAGAAGGCGACCGTGAAGCTGCCTCGCCACTGCACGGTGAGCTCCGAACCGGAGTGCGTCGCCTCACCACCGGTGATGCGCACCTGCGACTCCGTATGGGAGCCGAGGCGGCTCGTCGAGACGTTGGCGCCCGTGCGGTCGACGCACTTCGTGCCCCAGCTCGCCTGCTGGAAGTCGCTGCCGTTGGGCTTGATGATCGTGACGTTGCCGTCGGCAGAACGATATTCGTCGGCCTTCCAGACCCGTGACGAGCCGGTGTCCCCCGCTTTGCCGGCCGCGAGGAAGTTGCATCCCCCGAAGAAGGCACCGCTGGTCGCTTCCGTGTTCAGTCCCCAGTAGAAGGTTGCTCCTGCGGCGGATGCACCCCCGTCGGTGGGCGTGGTCGGCTCGGTGGTCGGGGGCGTCGTCGGCGCTGGCGGTTCTGGGTCCGGCGTCGTGGTCGGCTGCGGCGGGGCACCGGGGCTGACCTGCTGCGTCGCTGGCGTGCCCGCTTGGGTTGCGAGGTACGGGGTGACGGTGATGGCGTACTCGGTGCTGGCGGCGAGTCCGGACACGATGGTCGAGCCCTGCCCCGTCGCATCCGCCGGCACCTGGAGGGCGGCACCGACGGCGACGCCCCCTTGAGTGAGCTGCACCTGGTAGCCGGTCGGCGGGCCGCCACCCGTGGCGGGCCACGTCAGGGTGGTCGTGAAGGAGCTGGCCTCGACGTCGCTCACCGTGATCCCGGGTGAGGCGGTCGCGCCGAGCGGCTCGACGATGGTGAGGCGAATCGCGTCGTCGGGTGAGAGGTTGATGGGTGTCTCGGCGGTGCCGTTGCGGACGGCGAGCGTGAACTCGTGCGCTCCAACGGTGAGGCCGCTGACGTCCCAGGTGCCCACGCCGCCGCCTGCCGTGATCTGAGCGCGAGTCCCGGCCAGTACCGGCAGCTCACGCCCATCGGCTGCCCGCAGCATGGGCTCCCCGGAGACCTCGGCCCCGAGGTTGACGAACCGCACCTCGGCCCCCTCCGGGTAGTCGCGCGGCAACCGCTCGTAGACCGGGGTCGCGCTCGCGGACGTGTCGAACCTTAGGGTGAGCGGTGCCGCGACCTTCTTGGGGTCAGCCAGGCCACCGGATGAGTACCAGTAGCTCGACTGGCCGGTCGCCTCGTGGAATGCCACGAAGTCCTGGGGCCACGAGCCCCACCCGTCGCCTTCGCGCGTCTGCGGGGTGCCGACGGCACCTGCATCCACGCCCCGGTACTCGGGAGTGAGGGTCGCGCCGGATGCGGTGAGCTCGGCCGGAGTCGCGTCGATCGTCGCGAGCGTGACGGTGCGTTCGCTCAGGGGCTGCCACTTCGAGGGGTCGTCCATGTCGGCGCCGAATCCGCCGGCCGTGCCCGTGAGCGTTCCCCTGCCGTTGCTGAGCTCGAGCGTGAGGTCATCAACCGACCAGTACGTCATGCCGCCGTAGAAGACGACGGTGAAGGCGCCTTCCCAGGAGATGCTGGCTGTGCCGGTCTCGAGGTCGACGGAGCCGCTGCCGTCTGCCAGGTTCACCCGGTTGGCGCTTGTCGACCCGACACCGGTCCCGACCTGGCTCCCGCCCGCGTCGAGGCACCTGGAATCCCACGTGGCGGGTACCTGGTTGCCGGCAGCGTCGGGCTTCGTGATGGAGACGTTGCCCTCGCTCGCCGAGTACAGGCTGTCGTCGGTCCAGACCGCCGACCTGCCGTTGTCACCGGATGCGCCAGCCGAGAGGAAGTTGCAGCCGCCGAAGTAGGCGCCCCCGCCGACCTCGTCGTTCAGTGCCCAGGACAGGTCGACGCCCGAGATGGGCGTCGAGGCGGCCTCCGCCGGGTCGGCGGCCAAGAGGCCGAAGCCCGCAAGCAGGCCGGCGATGCCGATTGCGGCGAGGATGCGCGTGCCGATGCCCGGGGCTGGCAGGCGCCGTGACCGCGCGCCCGTCTCGTGCGCGTCGAGGGTCACCGTGCGTCCTCCCGGCGACCGGTCGCGCTCGAGAGGATGAGCGTCGGCGCGTCTCGATCACCCGGCGCCGTATCCGTATCGCGGAGCGGGCTCGTATCCCGGAGCGGGCTCGGGTGGCGAGGGGTCGGAGCATCCATGGCGAAGAAGTCGACGAGTCTGTCGTTCTCGAGGGGCGCGGGAGACGCGGGGAGGTTCACGAGGCTCTGCTGCGCGGCGGCCGCGCCGAGCCTGCGCCGGGCACGAGCTTCGCGCTGCTCCTGCGCGAGCCTGACCGCCGCCGTCTTCCTGCGCTGCTTCTCGCGCTCCTGCAGCGCCTTGCGTTCGCGTTGCCCGCGCACCTTCTCGAGGGCCGCCGGGTTGACGCCGAGCAGGAGGCTCTTGGCGGCAAGGTAGGCGCCGATGCCCACGGCGAGGCCGACGACGGTGAGTCCGACGAGCAGCAGGACCGGCGCGAGCACGACGAGCCAGGCGAGCGCGTCGCTGACCGAGCCGAGGCCCTGTGAGGACGCCGTGCTCTGGGTCGTGGTCCCGACAGGAGCCGAGGTCGCGACCGGGGCGGCCTCGCCACCTGCCGTTTGCTCGTCGGTCGCCACCGGGGCGGCCGCCTCGGGCTGCGCAGGGCTCGCGCCCGCCTGCGGGGCGACGGCACCGGCCGCAGCGGCCGCAGCCACTCCCGCGAAGGTGAGCGGCGTGAACGATTCGTTGTTCGTGTTCTTCACGCCGTGCGCGCCGATGGTGATGATGCCGCACTGCACGGCGTTGCAGTCGACGGAGGTCGCGTTCTGGTCGCGGTCGTAGGTCTGGAACACCGCGCCGGGGATGCGCAGCGTGCCCGACCAGGTGCCGTCGGCCGCGACCTCGCCGCCGTTCGCGGCGTAGGAGGTGGATCCGCCCGGGAAGGCCGCGAACAGCTGGTAGCCGACGGGGTTCGTCTCGTCGTCGTACACGTAGCGGTAGTCCTCCCCCGTCACGCCTCCCGCGCTCGGCTTCCACGAGCCGCCGCTCGGGTCGTCGACCCAGCCGAACAGCACGTAGATGCCCCCGAATCCGCCCTGCACCGACTGGAATCCGGAGCCGGACACCTGGATCTCGCTCTGCCCGTCCGCCGTCGGCTGTCCGGAGATGGTCACCTGTCCGGCCGCGTGCGCGGGTGCAGCGGAGACGCCGATCGCGGTGACACCGAGGGCGAGCCCGAGCGCCGTCAGGATGGCGGCGACCCAGCGGACTGCGGTGAGCGGAGGCGTGGTGGCGGTCATGCGTGGTGCCCTTCTTCGGCGGGGGTCGAGGAACCGGTGGATGCGCGCTTGGGCACGACGATCGGGGCTCCCGTGAACGGGTCCTCGAGAATGTGCACGGGATGCTCGTAGACCTGCGTGATGAGCTCGGCCGTGAGCACCTGTGCTGGCGGCCCGTCGGCGACGATGCGGCCCCGGCTCAGGAGCGCGATGCGGTCGGCGTAGGCGGCCGCGAGGTCGAGGTTGTGCACGATGATGACGACGGCGCATCCGGTGCTCGCGTAGCTGCGCACGAGGTCGAGCACCATCTCCTGGTGCTTGATGTCCATGGCCGCGGTCGGCTCATCGAGGAGCATGACCGAGGCGGTCTGCGCGAGCACGCGGGCGAGCGCGGCCCGAGCGCGCTCGCCTCCGGACAGCGACGGGTAGTGGCGGTCGGCGAAGCGGTCGATGTCGGTGCGCCGCATCGCGCCCGCGGTGATGAGGTCGTCGCGCTCGCGCTCGCTCACCTGCTGCCAGGGCGCGCGGCCCATGTCGACGACCTCCTCGACCGAGAACGGGAACGCGATATCGACCTGCTGCAGGAGCACGGCTCGGCGCATCGCGAGCTCGGTGTTCGTCCAGGCGTAGCTCGGGAGGCCGTCGATCTCGACGGTGCCGCTGCGCGCATCCACGTCGGCGGTGATGACGTTGATGAGTGTGGACTTGCCCGCGCCGTTGGGACCGACCAGGGCGAGCACCTCGCCGGCCCGGATGTCGAGGTCGAGGCCCTCGAGCACGGTCCGCTCGCCGAAGTCGACGCTCACGTCGCGCACGGACAGGACCACCTCGCCCGGCGTGGTCGCGCGCGGTTTGCGGATGGGGTTCCTGAGGATGGAGCCGATCATGACCACGCGCCGCCCTTCGCCCGGCTGCGCCGGATCAGGTAGAAGAAGAACGGCCCGCCGATGAGGGAGGTCAGCATGCCGATGGGCAGGTCGGCGTACTCGACGAGGGTGCGGGCGCCGAGGTCGGCGATCGTGAGCAGCAGGGCCCCACCGAGCACTGAGCAGAGCAGGAGCGGGCGGTGCGTTGGGCCGATGATCATGCGGATGATGTGCGGCACGACGAGTCCGACGAACGCGATGATGCCGGCGAAGGCGACCGCCGCGGAGACGAGGAGGGCCACGTAGATCATGACGATCAGCCGCACGCGCTCGACGTTCACACCGACGTGGCGGGCCGCCTTCTCGCCGAGCGACAGCAGGTCGAGCTGCCTTCCGATCCCGATGGCGAGGATGCACCCCACGATGATGAGCGGGGCGACCAGCCAGACCTGCTCCCAGCGGGATCCGTTCATGCTGCCCATCTGCCAGAACACGATCTGCTCGCGCGCCTGCGTCGGTGCGCTGAAGGTGATGAAGGCGATGAGCGCACCGCAGACGGCGTTGACGGCGACACCGGTCAGGATGAGCGTGATGACGTCGGTGCGCCGGCCGGAACGGGACAGCGAGTAGACGACGAACGTCGTGATGAGGCCGGCGACGAATGCGAACGCGGGGGTCGTGAACGGGCCGAGGAACGTGAGGCTGAAGAGGATCGAGAAGCTCGCGCCGACGGCCGCGCCTGCGGAGACGCCGACGGAGCCTGGCTCGGCGAGCGGGTTGCCGAAGATGCCCTGCATGAGCGCACCCGCGACGGCCAGCGCCGCGCCGACGAGGACCGTGAGCACCAGTCGCGGGAAGCGGACCTCCGCGAGCGCGGCAGCCCCGAACTCGTGGCTGGGGCCGGGAAGCCAGTTGATGCCCACCTGGTTCAGCAGGAAGCCGAGCACCTCAAGCGGCGGGATGTACAGCTGGCCGATCATCGCGGAGACGAGGCAGCCCGCGATGAGCAGGATCGTGAGGACCGCCGCGAGCAGCGACGCGCGCGCCTTCTTGGAGCGGGGTGGCGCATCCGTCGGCTGGGCGACCGGCTCTGGGCGGCGGCTGGTGCGCTCCTCGACGTGGTCTACGAGGCTCCGTCGCTTCGGCTGCCCTGTTTCTGGCCGCGGGTGGGTGCTTGGCGGAGTCGTGGTCACGTTCGCATCTCTCATCATTCGCCGCTCTGTTCGGCGCCATCGGCGGGGTCCGCCGCGGGGTCGGCCGCCGGCACGTAGGCCAGCTCCGGCGCGTAGATCGCGGTGCCGAGGGCCGCGAGCACCGACGCCGACCGGGGGCCGAAGCTCATCACCTCGTAGTCGCTCATGTCGACGATGCGCTTGTTCGCGCCCGCCGGGGTCTGCCCGATGCCGGGCAGCTGCACGGCTTCGTCGATGCCGCCGACCGAGGCGAGGCCCATCGTCATGACGATGATCACGTCGGGCGCGGCGCGGACGAGGGCCTCTGCGTTGGTCGGCGACATGCCCGCGAACCCGACCTCGGTGGCGACGTCGCGAGCGCCGATGCTCTGGATGATGGAGTCGGCGCCTGAGCCGGCGCCGAACCAGTAGTAGACGCTGCCGCGCAGGTACAGGAACACGACGCGCGGCTTCTTCTCCGGGTCGGTGGGTGCCATCGTGCCGAGCTGCTGGATGGTCGTGCCGATCTCGGCCTGTGTTCGCTGCGAGAGGCTCTCCCCCAGGGTGGGGACGCCGAGCGCATCCGCCACGAACTGGATCTGCGGGGAGACGCCCTCGACGCCGTCCTCGTACGCGATGGGGACCATGACCACGGGGATGCCGGCCTGGCGCAGCTGCAGCTGCACGTCGTAGGGGCCGATGGAGGCGTCGGTCACGACGACCGTCGGCGCGAGCTGGAGGATCGACTCGGCGTTGAGCTCGTGCCCGTTCTGCGTGACGAGCGGCAGCTGCTCGTTGCCCGGCATGACCTTCGTGATATCGGTCGCGGTGTCGCGCCCGATGAGGTTGCACCCGAAGCCCAGCCCGATGACGGCGGCGGCGAGCCCGCCGTTCTGGTTGATGGCAAGGATGCGCGTCGTGTCGGTCACGGTCGTCTCCGCGCCGTCGGAGCTCGTGAACGTCGTCGGGAGCTGCTGCACGGCGGTCGCCGCGTCGGTGATGGGGTTGATCGCCGCCGTCTGCGTGTAGGCGGTGGTCGGCCCCGTGATGCTGCGCGGGTCGGGCAGCTCAACTGAGGTGACGGACGGCAGAACCGGGGCGACCGGGTCGGCCTGCACGGGCTGCGAGACGCACTGCTCGTTGCCCGCGCCGTTGGCCGTGCCGATGTTGTGGAACCCGTTGGCCCACAGCACCGACACGACCACCACCGCGAGCGCCGCACAGCCGGCACGACGGATCGTCGAGCGACGGAAGCGGCGGAGCGTGCGTGGCAGGGGCATGGGTTCCTCGGTTGTGTCTGGTCTGGTCGCGGATGCGCGGGGTCGGATCAGCCGGTGCGTCCCCGGCGGCGAAGCAGCAGCACGATGCCGCCGATGAGTGCCAGCGCGCCGACCCCGAGCGCGAGGGCGAGCGGCTCGTTGCCGGTGGAGATGAGCCCGGATCCGCCGCCAGCGGTACCGGAGCCGTTGCCCGCGTTGGAGCCGCCGCCGGATCCGGTGCTCGGAGCCGGGGCCGCGGTCTGCGACGTGCCCGGGGCAGCCGTGGACGTCGCCACGGCAGTCGGCGCTGGAATGGTCACCTCGACGACTCCGGATGGCGAGGTCGGAGCGGGCTCGGCAACCGCGGGCGTCGGACCCGAAAGGCCGACGCCGAGCGCGAGCACGACGCCGGCGAGCAGCGCGAGTGCAGCGCCTGCCGCACCTCCCACGCGCGGGGGCGTGAGCTTCTCGGCCCCGAGTCCTGCGTCGTCGCCGTAGCCCACCATCAGGAGGTCGAGGCGTCGGCGCCGCCAGATCCAGAAGATGACGGCCGCGGCGGCGAGGAGCAGGATGACGACGAGCACGACGAGCGACCAGGGCAGCGCGAAGGCCGACAGCTCGGCGGTGACGGCCACCGGCACGTCGGTGAACGCATCCATCGGCTGCAGGTAGAGCGTGAGCGTTCCACTGAGCGGGCCCACGGCCCCGGTGCTCAGTGCGCGCGTGACGGTGACCGACGATCCCGGCAGCAGTTCTGGCACGTCCGCACCGGTGAGCACAACCGTTGATGAGCCGCCGATGCCGCTGAGGCGCAGGTCTTCCATCGAAGCGAGCCGCACGTTGCCGGTGTTCACGAGCTCATAGCTGACGGTGGTGGTGCCTCCGCCGAAGGGGTTGATGCCCGCCGCCGACCAGTCCGTGTCGAGGCTCCGAATCTCGGCGGTGGGCGCGAGCGCACCGCTGACCCGCATGTCGATGCGGAGTCCGAGTCGACGCTCGACCTTCACCTGGTCGTCCGAGTCGGCGGGGAGCACCGACGCGACGATCGCCGCGGAGTGATCACCGGGAGTCGCGTCGGCCGGCACGGTGAGCGTGAAGGGGACATCAGTGCTCGCGCCCGGCTCGAGCGAGATCGAGCCGGCGCCCGGCGCGACCCAGAGTCCCGCATCCACCGAGGCTTCGCCGCTCTCGAGGATGTCCACCGCACCGGTCGCCGTCGTGAACGCGTCCGCGGCGTAGATCGTCAGGTTCAGCGCACCCGGACCGGTGTTGGTGACGCTGATGGAGTCGGTGATGACGTCGCCGGGGTCGACCTCGTAGGAGAAGTTCGCGCGGCCCGATCCGCGATCGCCGTCGACCGTGTCGATGCTCCAGGCGGGCGGCTGCGTCGTGTCGGCGTGCGCGGCCGTCGGGGCGAGCGACGACAGCAGCGCCAGCAGCGAGGCCGCGAGCACGACGGAGGCTGTGGCGCGGATGCGGAGACGGATGGGGAGAGCCATGTGGTCCCTAACGTGGGGCCCTCGCGGTGGGGCCGCGTCGGAGCGAGAGGTGGAGGGGCGAGGTGCTGCCCGAGCGGATGCGCGGGCAGCGAGGTGCGAGTGCGCGGAAGCCCGGTGGGCTCCCGCGCACTCCTCAGCGCCTAGGAGATCGCCGAGATGGTGAGGGTCGCGGAGTACGCGCCCTGCTTCGTGGTGGTGGGAACCGACAGGGTGAGGTCAGCACCCAGCGTCGCGCTTGCGGCAGCGTTCGACTGGGCGAGCTTCTGCGCCGAGCCGAGACCCGTCGCGGCCGTGCCGGCGGTGACGTTGTCCGGGTTGCCCGTGAGGACCTTCGGCGACCAGCCGAGGGCCTCGGCGCCGAACGAGTCCGTGCCGTTGCTGAAGTCGGTGGACTGTCCGGAGACCGTCCAGCCGTACGCGGCGGTGCCGCCCGCGCGGGTGTCGGTGACGGCGACGTTGCTGATCGAACCCGTGGCGACGAAGTTGTCACCCGTCTGCACGGCGGTGCCGAGGTCGGCGCCGTTGGCGTCGGCCCACGCCCACGAGAAGGACCCGGTCTCTGGGTCGACAGGGGGCACGATCTCCGCTTCGGGGATGACGACGTCGACGTTGCCCTCTGGCGTGCCGGGAACCTCGACCTCGGGCAGCGTGTAGGCCACCGAGAAGGGCTTCGCCGTCTTGCGCGCGTCAGCCGCGCCGCCGGACGAGTACCAGTAGGAGGACTGGCCGGTCAGCTCGTTGTACTCGACGAACGACTGCGGGAACGAACCCCAGTTGGCTCCGGTACGCGACTGGGGCGTCCCGGTCGTGTCGACCTCGACGCCGGCGTAGTCGACGTCGACGACGGCACCGGTGGCCGTCAGGTCGACGCCGCTGAACGTCGCGAGGTCGATGGTGCGCGAGGGCAGCGGCTCCCAGATCGTGGCGTCATCCATGGACGCGCCGTAGCCGGAAGCTGTGCCGGTCAGCGTGCCCTCGCCGTTGACGACCTCGAGCTGGATGTCGGAGACGGACCAGTACGTCATGCCGCCGTAGAAGACGAACGTGAACGACCCGTCCCAGCCGATGGTGCCGGTCTCCGTGTCCGGGTCGACCGTGCCCGTTCCGCCGGCGAAGTTGACCTGGTTCGCGGAGGACGTGCCCGCCGGAGCCGACACGTTGCCGCCTGCCGGGGTCTGGCACTTCGTGGCCCAGGTCGGCTGAGTCTGCTCGCCAGCTGCGTTGGGCTTGGTGACGGTGACGTTGCCGTCGGCGGTCTTGTAGAACCCTTCCGACTCCGCCCAGACGTGAGAGGAACCGGCGTTGCCGACCTGCCCCGCGACGAGGTAGTTGCAGCCTCCGAAGTACGCGCCTGCGCCGGACTCCGTGTTGACCTGCCATGAGAACGAGACGTTCTCGACGGTTGATTCGGCTGCCGAGGCCGGTGCCGCGCCGAGGCCGAGGCCCGCCGCGATGAGGCCGGCGGCGGCGAGTGTTGCGCCGCTGCGGGCCAGCACAGACGACCGACGAGCCGTCCGATCTTGCACTGCTGTCATGAGTTCTCCTGAGTAGAAGCCACGGCTCCCCGACACGCGCGCAGATGCGCGGCGAGTGCCGTGTCCGAAAGCCTCACGGTGGGGACGCCACCCGGTGGAGCAGGTTAGGTGACGCTAAGTAAGGCAAGGGTTACCTTACGGGAGATTTTCAGGTTCGACAACGGCGCGGCCGGATCCGATGCGCGCGGCAGCCGCGATGCTCGGCAACCGCTGCGTTACCTTTCACCGGTAGCGTGGCTCCGTGCACTCCCCTCTGGACCGATCCTCGGCCGCCCCCGCGCCCCGCACCCTCATCGACGTGCTCTCGGCGACAGCGACCGCGCATCCCGACGCCATCGCGATCGATGACGGCGCCGCTCCCCTGAGCTACTCGGATCTGTCGGCCTACGTCGCCCAGACGGCCAAGGTGCTGCAGGATGCGGGAGTCCGTCGCGGCGACAAGGTCGGCGTGCGACTCGTGTCCGGCACCCGTGAGCTGTACGTGGCGATCCTCTCCATCATCGCCGCCGGGGCCGCCTACGTGCCCGTCGACGTCGACGACCCGGACGAGCGAGCGCTGCTCGTGTTCGGCGAGGCCAAGGTGCGAGGCACCATCGAGGGCGACGGCGAGTTCGTGCTCGCGGCCGACGGCGAGCAGCCAGCAGGGGAACCGGTCGATCTCTTCGAAGCCGGAGCACCGCATCCCGAGAGCAGCAGCCTCGACGAGCTCGACGGCCCGCATCTGGACGACGACACCTGGGTCATCTTCACCTCCGGCTCGACGGGGGTGCCGAAGGGCGTCGCCGTCTCCCACCGCTCCGCGGCCGCCTTCGTCGACGCCGAGGCGAAGCTCTTCCTGCAGGCCGATCCCATCGGCCCAGGCGACCGCGTCCTCGCCGGCCTGTCGGTCGCCTTCGACGCATCCTGCGAGGAGATGTGGCTCGCCTGGCGCTACGGCGCGTGCCTCGTGCCAGCCCCTCGGTCGCTGGTTCGCTCCGGCGAAGACCTCGGGCCATGGCTCCTGCGGCACCAGATCTCAGTCGTCTCGACCGTCCCGACACTGGCCGCACTCTGGCCGAGCGAGACCATCGAGCAGGTCAGGCTCCTCATCTTCGGCGGCGAGGCCTGCCCGCTCGAGCTCACGCAGCGCCTCGTCGGCGACGGCCGCGAGGTCTGGAACACGTACGGCCCGACCGAGGCCACCGTCGTCGCGTGCGCAGCGCTCCTCGACGGCAACGCGCCCATCCGCATCGGCCTCCCGCTCGACGGGTGGGAGCTCGCCGTCGTCGACGCCGAGGGCAAGCGCGTCGCAGAAGGCGAATCCGGCGAGCTCATCATCGGCGGCGTCGGCCTCGCCCGGTACCTCGACCCGGCCAAGGACGCCGAGAAGTACGCGCCCATGGAGAGCCTCGGCTGGGAGCGCGCCTACCGCTCAGGCGACCTCGTCAAGTACGAAGCCGAGGGCCTCGTGTTCCTCGGACGGGCCGACGACCAGGTGAAGATCGGCGGCCGTCGGATCGAGCTCGGCGAAGTCGAGGCGGCGCTGCAGGCCGTCACCGGCGTCACCGGGTCGGCCGTCGCCGTCCGAAAGACCTCGGCAGGCGCCTCCATCCTCGTCGGCTACGTCGTGACGGGACCGGGCTACGAGCGGCAGCTCGCGCGCGCCGAACTCGGCGAGCAGCTGCCGAAGGCCCTCGTGCCGTTGATCGCCGAGGTCGACTCCCTGCCGACCCGCACGTCCGGCAAGGTCGACAAGAACGCACTGCCCTGGCCGCTCCCCGGTGCAGACGAGGTCTCCGGCGACCTCGACGCCCACACCGCCTGGCTCGCCGAGCAGTGGCAGGCCGTGCTCGGACTGCCCGTCGGCAATGAGGACGCCGATTTCTTCGACCTCGGCGGCGGCTCGCTCTCTGCCGCCCAGCTCGTGACGCGCGTGCGCGCCCGCGTCCCCGAGTTCACGGTCGCCGATGTGTACGACCATCCCCGCCTCGCCGCCATGACCGAGTCGATCCGCGAAGCGCTCGACGATGAGGACGAGCTGCCCACGACCTTCAGCACACCAGGGCCGACTCCGCTGTCGGCGCGCATCCTGCAGATCGTCGCAGGTCTCCCCCTGCACATCCTCGCCGGGGCCCGCTGGATCACCTACCTGCTCACCGCGAGCGCCCTGCTGCAGCTCCTGCCCGGGTTCGAGGTGCTGCCGGATGCGCCGCTCTGGCTCATCCTCGTCATGCTCGTGGTGTTCGTGACCCCGTTCGGGAAGATGGCGATCTCGGTTGCAGCCGCGCGCATCCTGCTGTTCCGCCTGAAGCCGGGCGACTACCGACGCGGCGGGGCGACCCACATGCGCCTCTGGCTCGCCGAGCAGGTCGCCACGCAGATCGACGCCGTCGGGCTCGCCGGTGCGCCCTGGGTCGTCTACTACGCACGGGCACTCGGCGCGAAGGTCGGCAACAACGTCGACCTGCACTCGCTGCCGCCGGTCACGGGCATGCTGCAACTGGGCGACGGCGCGGCCATCGAGCCGGAGGTCGACCTGACCGGCTACTGGATCGACGGCGAGCTCGTGCGCATCGGCGGCATCCGCATCGGCGCCGGCGCGACGGTCGGCGCACGAAGCACCCTCGCCCCCGGCACCAAGATCGGCCAGGGGGCCGAGGTCGCGCCCGGTTCCGCGGTCTTCGGCCGGGTTCGCTCCGGCAAGAGCTGGGCCGGATCCCCCGCCGTCCGGGTCGGCAAGGTGCGCGCGAACGACTGGCCCGCCGAACGCCCACCGCAGCCGTTCGGGTGGGCCTTCGTCTACGCCGTCGCGTCAGCGGCACTCGCGCTGCTGCCGCTGTTCTCGTTCGCGGTCGGCGGGGTCGTCGTCGCGGTCGGGATGCGCGGTGCAGCGTCACTGGGCGACGCCACCCTCGCCGCGTTCGCGTGGCTCGCACCCGCAGTCATCGCTGCGGGGGTCACCTTCGCGGGGCTCGTCGTGACCCTCGTGCGTCTCCTCTCGATCGGCCTCACACAGGGCACGCACCCCGTGCGCTCACGCGTCGCCTGGCAGGCCTGGTGCATCGAGCGCCTCCTCGACGCCGCCCGCACCATGCTCTTCCCGTTCTACGCGAGCCTCTTCACCCCGCTCTGGCTGCGGATGCTCGGCGCCAAGGTCGGCCGCGACGTCGAGGCCTCGACCGTGCTGCTCCTCCCCTCGATGACGCAGATCGATGACGGCGCGTTCCTCGCCGACGACACCATGGTCGCCTCCTACGAGCTGCACAACGGGTGGATGCGCATCGAGCGAGCCCGCATCGGCGCACGAGCCTTCCTCGGCAACTCCGGCATGGCAGCGGCAGGGCACTCCGTGCCCCGCGACGGCCTCGTCGCCGTGCTCTCCGCCGCGCCCGCGAAGGCGAAGCCCGGCTCATCCTGGCTCGGCTCCCCGCCCGTCCGCCTCCGCCGCGTCACCGTCGACGGCGACGAGTCCCGCACTTACAACCCGCCCCGGGCGCTCCGCATCGCCCGCGCGCTCTGGGAGCTGTGCCGCATCGTCCCCGTCATCGTCACCTGCGGACTCGGCCTCGGCGTGCTCCTCGCCCTCGCCGCCATCGAGACCGCGGTCGGCGTCGCCTGGACCATCGTGCTCTCCGGCTTCGTCCTGCTCGCCGCGGCAGCCGCATCCGCCCTCATCTCGACGGTCGCCAAGTGGGTCATCGTCGGGCGCATCCGCGTCTCCGAGCAGCCCCTCTGGTCGAGCTTCGTGTGGCGCACCGAGGTCGCAGACACCTTCGTCGAGATGGTCGCAGCCCCCTGGTTCGCGCGCGGGGCCGCCGGAACGCCCGCCCTCGCGCTCTGGCTGCGCTCGCTGGGCGCGAAGATCGGCAAGGGCGTCTGGTGCGACTCCTACTGGCTCCCGGAGGCAGATCTGGTCACTCTCGGCGACGGAGCCACCGTCAACCGGGGATGCGTCGTCCAGACTCACCTGTTCCATGATCGAATAATGAGCATGGACACCGTCACCCTCGAAGCAGGCGCAACACTCGGACCGCACAGCGTGATCCTGCCCGCCGCCACGATCGGCGCCCACGCCACCGTGGGACCAGCCTCCCTTGTCATGCGAGGCGAGTCGGTGCCCGTCGGCAGCCGCTGGAGCGGCAACCCCATCGGCCCCTGGCGCGCGCTCAAGCTCCGCGCCTACCAGTCGAAGGTGTCATGAACCGCGCCGCCGCGCTTGAGCCACTGCCCGGCAACCCCTACACGCCACAGAGCGGCGACGTGAGCATCCGTGTCGAGCACTACGACCTCACCCTCAAGTACCGGATGCAGAACAACCGACTCTCCGGCACGGCGACGCTGAGCATCCGCGCCACCGTTCCCCTCACCGCGTTCTCCCTCGACCTCGTCGGCCTTCGCGTCAGCAAGGTCGCCGCTCGCGGTGACAAGCAGGCGCGCTTCAAGCAGAGCGACCGCAAGCTGAAGGTCACGCTGTCGAAGCCAGTCGAGGCCGGAGCCGCCATCACGCTCGAGGTCGTCTACGAGGGCGCCCCTCGCCCCCGGCGCTCCCGATGGGGAACCATCGGCTGGGAAGAGCTCGAGGACGGCATCATCGTCGCCTCGCAGCCCACCGGCGCCCCGACCTGGTTCCCCTGCAACGACCACCCCGCCGACAAGGCCAGCTACCGCATCCAGGTCTCCGTCGACAGCAACTACGACGTGGTCGCGACCGGAGCGCTGCACTCGAGGCGCTCATCCGGAGGCCTGACGACGTGGGTGTACGAGGAGGCGCACCGACCGCCAGCTACCTCGTCACCCTGCAGATCGGCCGCTACCGGCGCGAAGACGTGCAGCTCGCGGGAGTCGCCGGACGCCTGCACTACCCGCCCGCCCTCGCCCGTCGCGTGGGCACAGACCTCGCCGACCTCTCCCGCATGATGGAGACCTTCGAGCTGACCTTCGGCCCGTACCCCTTCGACTCCTACGCCGTCATCGTGACGGCCGACGACCTCGAGATCCCCCTCGAGGCCCAGGGCATGGCGATCTTCGGCGCGAACCAGATCGACGGCGCCAGAGGCCAGGAGCGCCTCGTCGCCCACGAGCTCGCGCATCAGTGGTTCGGCAACAGCATCGGAGTGGGTGGCTGGCAGCACATCTGGCTGAACGAGGGATTCGCCTGCTACGCCGAGTGGATCTGGGCAGAGGCGAGCGGCGCCGAGAGCGCCGACCAGCTCGCCAGGTACTACTGGCGCACGCTCTCCGAGCTGCCGCAGGACCTGCTGCTCGGCGACCCGGGTGCCGCCGACATGTTCGACGACCGCGTCTACAAGCGCGGCGCGCTCACCCTCCACGCCCTGCGCCTGACCGTCGGCGACTCGGCGTTCTTCGAGATCCTCACGAGCTGGACCTCGGTGAAGCGCTTCTCCGTGGCCTCGACCGCGGAGTTCATCGAGCACACCGCGAAAGTCGTGCCGGACGCCCCGCTCCAGGAGCTCTTCGACGCCTGGCTCTACCAGCTCGCCCTTCCCGAGCTGCCCAGCGCGCTCAGAGCGAAGGTGACCCGGCTTCTTCGTTAGCGGGTGCACTGGCCAGGCTCGTTTCCCGGTCCGGCTTCCGTGCGGCCACGGCCACGAGGAAGCGACGGTCGACGACGGAGCGGTGGATGCGGTAGCTCGCCTCGTCCCCCGAGATGCGAGCATGCTCCTCCCTGTCGGCGTGCCCCTCGCCGGACGCGAGGCGCACGAAGCTCGGGTCGACGCGCAGCCCGCGGCCGTCAGCTTTGAGGACCGCCTCGACGGCGGTCCACCGCTCGAGGTCGAGAGCCGGGTCGAACACATCCCTCGAAGGCGCAGGGGGCGACGGGTCCTGGTCTGGCTCTGAGAGTGCACGGTCGGGCATCGCAGGGGCGGAGTCTTCGTGGAACCGCAGCGCCTCGGCGTCGATCCCGAGTGCGCCGACATCGTCGGCGCTGGCCAGCGCGACGAAGACCGCGGATCCCGCGTAGGCGATGCTCACGAGCACCGGCAGGCCCGGGATGCTCGGCTTCCCGTGACTCGTCGAACCGCAGTGTGAGCACACTGCCTCGAGCGCCGCGACCGGCGCGACCGGCGCGAGCCCGTGCTCCCCGCCTTCGAGATGGGTTCCACGCTTCCGGATGGCATGCACGCCATCCGGAAGCGTGGAACCCATCTCGAGGTCTGCGGCGTGGTGGTCTGCGGCGAGGCGGTCTGCCGCGAGGTGGTCTCCCGCGAGGCGGTCGAGGCCGAGCTGCACAAGCAGGCGACCGGTGAGGAACGCGTCCGCACGGCCGTCTGCCCGCGCGTCGGACAAGGTGCCCAGCCGCTCGCGGTCACCCGCGGACAGCACCTCGAGAGACCGCCGGCGGTCTCGTCCGCCGAGTGCACGGGCGTCGGCGCTGACGATGAGGACCCTGCCGAGCAGCAGTTCGATCACCTTCACGCGGTCTGCCTCACGTCTTCGGAAGAGACTCGCGTCGCTGCGGCTCCAGAGCGGGTCGAGCGCGTCGGTGAGGCCCCAGAACGAGTCGAGCGCATCGAACCCGCCGACGGCACCTCGCGACCGGCCGCTCCCCCGCTGCGACAGGCCGCCCACTGACGCAGTGCAGAAGCCCCGCGTGCGGTGAGGCAGGCGGGGCTTCTGGGCGTCGTCGACGCGCTCACGCGACGGTGAGCTAGGCCGACTTCTCGGCGCGCAGCTCCGGTCGCGGGATGATCGTCGGTGCGGCATTCTTGAGCACCACGTCGCGAGTGATCTCGACCCGGCTGGCGTCGTCGAGGGAGGGCACATCGAACATGACCGGCCCGAGCGTCTCCTCGAGGATGGCTCGGAGCCCGCGGGCACCGGTCTGGCGCAGCACCGCCAGGTCGGCGATCTCCTCCAGCGCGCCTTCGTCGAAGACGAGCTCGACACCGTCGAGTTCGAACATCTTCTGGTATTGCTTCACGAGCGCGTTGCGCGGCTGCGTGAGGATGTCGATGAGTGCGCCCCGATCGAGCGGCGAGACCGTCGTGATGACGGGAAGGCGGCCGATGAACTCCGGGATGAGCCCGAACTTGTGCAGGTCTTCCGGGAGCACCTCGCTGTAGAGGTCGCGATCATCGTTCTTCGAGTGCAGGGGGGCGCCGAAGCCGATGCCCTTCTTGCCGGCACGCTGCGAGACGATCTCCTCCAGGCCCGCGAAGGCACCCGCCACAATGAAGAGCACGTTCGTCGTGTCGATCTGGATGAACTCCTGCTGCGGGTGCTTGCGGCCACCCTGCGGCGGAACCGACGCGACAGTGCCTTCGAGGATCTTCAGCAGCGCCTGCTGGACACCCTCGCCGGAGACGTCGCGCGTGATGGACGGGTTCTCCGCCTTGCGCGCGATCTTGTCGATCTCATCGATGTAGATGATGCCCGTCTCGGCACGCTTCACGTCGAAGTCAGCGGCCTGCAGCAGCTTCAGCAGGATGTTCTCGACGTCTTCGCCGACGTACCCCGCCTCGGTCAGCGCCGTCGCGTCAGCGACAGCGAACGGCACGTTGAGCCGCTTCGCGAGCGACTGCGCGAGGTAGGTCTTGCCGCATCCGGTTGGCCCGATGAGCATGATGTTGCTCTTCGAGATCTCGACCTCGTCGACCCGCTCTTCTGCAGAGGTGATCTGGCCGAGCGCGCGAACACGCTTGTAGTGGTTGTAGACCGCGACGGCGAGTGCCTTCTTCGCGGGCTCCTGCCCGATGACGTACTCCTCGAGGAAGGCGAAGATCTCGCGCGGCTTCGGGAGCTCGAAGTCCTTGACTTCGCTGGTCTCGGAGTCGGCCATGCGCTCTTCGATGATCTCGTTGCACAGCTCGACGCACTCGTCGCAGATGTAGACACCAGGACCAGCGATGAGCTGCTTCACCTGCTTCTGGCTCTTGGCGCAGAACGAGCATTTCAGCAACTCGCTGCTTTCACCGATACGTGCCATGAGGACCTCCTTCGCGGTCTGCCAAGACTAACCCGAACCACCGACATTGCCCGGATGGCCGCGCCAGGGGGACTCCCCCGACACGGCCATCCGGGCACTGCATGTCGCTGTTCGGTCTACTCGAACTAGTCGATGATGACCGGCTCGGCGCCCTTGCGGCTCGTGAGCACCTGGTCGATGAGGCCGTACTCGAGGGCCTCGGCGGCCGACAGGATCTTGTCGCGCTCGATGTCGCGGTTCACCTTGTCGACGGGCTTGCCCGAGTGACGCGAGAGCGCCTCCTCGAGCCAGGTGCGCATCCGCAGCACTTCCTGCGCCTGGATCTCGATGTCCGACGCCTGCCCCTGGCCGGCGCCGCCGGTCGAGGGCTGGTGGATGAGGACACGAGCATTCGGGAGAGCGAGGCGCTTGCCGGGCTGTCCCGCGGCGAGCAGCACGGCGGCCGCGGAGGCTGCCTGCCCGAGGCACACGGTGGAGACCTCTGGACGGATGTACTGCATCGTGTCGTAGATCGCCGTCATGGCCGTGAACGATCCACCGGGCGAGTTGATGTACAGCGTGATGTCGCGGTCAGGGTCCTGGCTCTCGAGCACGAGGAGCTGGGCCATGATGTCGTCAGCCGAGGCGTCGTCGACCTGCACTCCGAGGAAGATGATGCGGTCCTCGAAGAGCTTCGCGTACGGGTCCTGGCGCTTGTAGCCGTACGCCGTGCGCTCCTCGAACGACGGCAGGATGTACCGCGAGGAGGGGCTCTGGACGCCTGCCGGCGAGCCGCCGGTCAGAAATGGGGTGTTCATATGCTCTGGCTTCCTTACTCTGCCGACTCGGACGTGGACTCGGCGTCGCGCTTGGTGCCGCCGCCGCCCGTGACCTCGGTCGCCGACGAACGGATGTGGTCGACGAAGCCGTACGCCAGCGCCTCATCGGCGTTGAACCAGCGGTCGCGGTCGCCATCCTCGTTGATCTGCTCGAGGCTCTTGCCCGTGCGCTGTGCCGTGATCGACGCGAGGCGCGCCTTCATGTCGAGGATCAGCTGCGCCTGGGTCTGGATGTCGCTCGCCGTGCCGCCGAAGCCGCCGTGCGGCTGGTGCAGCAGGACGCGCGCGTTCGGCGTGATGTAGCGCTTGCCCGGCGCACCTGCGGTCAGCAGGAGCTGGCCCATGGAGGCCGCCATGCCGATGCCCACGGTGACGATGTCGTTCGGCACGAACTCCATCGTGTCGAAGATCGCCATACCTGCGGTGATCGATCCACCCGGCGAGTTGATGTAGAGGTAGATGTCTCGCTCAGGGTCCTCTGCAGCAAGCAGCAGGATCTTCGCGCAGATCTCGTTCGCGTTCTCATCGCGCACCTCGGACCCGAGCCAGATGATGCGGTCTTTCAAGAGCCTGTCGAAGACGCTGTTCGGCAGTTGAATATCAGCCACGGTCGCTCCATTTCCCTAACGGTCGTCACCGAATCTAGTAGAGCCGCGAGGCCAGCGCTGGCCTGTTCGCCCACGGCACACGGTGCCTGGCAAAGGGCCAGACATGCACGAAGCGCCGCCGGCGTGATGCCGGCGGCGCTTCGCGAAGTGGAACTGGAGACTACTTGGCCTCGTCGTCCTTGACCTCGTCGGAGGCGACCTCTTCTGACTCGACGGCGTCGGCGGACGCCTCGGCCTCAGCTGCGGCTGCCTTGTCCTTGGCGCGCTGGACAGCGACCGTGAACTCGGAGATGTCGACGGCGTCGCCGTTGGTGTCGACGACCTCGGCCTTGTCCAGAACGAACAGGATGGCCTTGGAGCGTGCGACCTCGCCGATCATGCCGGGGAGCTGGTTGTTCTCCTGCAGGACGCCGATGAACTCCTGCGGAGCCATGCCGTACTGGGCTGCCGACTGGATGAGGAACTGCGTGAGCTCGTCCTGCTCGACCTCGACGCCCTCGGCCTTGATGACCTCGTCGAGGAGCACCTGCTGGCGGAAGGACTTCTCGGCGTTCGCGCGAACCTCGACACCGTGCTCGTCGTCGGGCTGGAGGCCCTCCTGCTCGAGGTGGCGCGTGACCTCATCGTTGATGAGCGTCTCCGGCAGCGGGATCTCGACGAGCTCGAGGAGCTGCTCGACGATCTTCTCGCGTGCGGCATCGACCTGCTCGAACGTCTTCTTGCTCTTGGCCTGCGTCTCGAGGTCGGCGCGGAGCTCCTCGATCGTGTCGAACTCGCTCGCGATCTGCGCGAACTCGTCGTCGACCTCGGGCAGCTCGCGGTCCTTGACCGACTGCACGGTGACCGTGATCTCTGCTTCCTTGCCCTCGTGCTCGCCGCCGAGCAGCGTGGAGCGGAAGGTGGTCTCCTCGCCTGCGGTGAGCGTGAGGAGCGCCTCGTCGGTGCCCTCGAGGAGCTGGCCGGAGCCGAGCTCGTACGAGATGCCCTCGGCCTCGTCGACCTTCTCGCCGTCGACCGTCGCGATGAGGTCGAGCGTCACGAAGTCGCCGTCCTCGATCGGGCGGTCTGCGGTGACGAGCGTGCCGAAGCGCTTGCGGAGCTCTTCGAGCTCGGCGTCGACGTCAGCCGCGTCGACGGCCGCAGCCTCGACCTCGACCTTGATGCCGTCGTAGGAGGGGAGCTCGATCGAGGGACGCGAGTCGACCTCGACCTCGACGACGAGGTCGCCTGCGAAGTCGGCGACGTTCGGCGTCTCGACGATGTCGGCCTTCGGGCGACCGAGCGGCTGCACGTCGGACTCTGCGACGGCCTGGTTGAAGAACACGTCGAGGCCATCGGAGATCGCCTGGTCGAGGACGGCGGCGCGACCGACGCGCTGGTCGATGATCGGCGTCGGAACCTTGCCGCGGCGGAAGCCGGGCACCTGGATCTGCTCTGCGATGGTGCGGTAGGCCGAGTCGACGTATGGCTTGAGTTCAGCCGGTTCTACGTTGATCGTCAGCTTGACGCGGGTCGGGTTGATCTGTTCGACCGAGGTCTTCACGTGGGGCATCTCCTGAGATACGTGGGGTGACTGCGCGGATTCGCGCGTGGAGCGGGGTGCGACTGCACGCCGCGCACCACCCAGATGGGCGTATCGCCGCACTGATGCGGCTGCGAACAGCCTACGGCACCCACAAACGACAGCACTCTACCGGCAATCAGGATTCGTGTGGGCGCGGAGGCGCGAGGGCGGATCCGGGGAACGCGCGAGGGCAGGCGGGCGCGCTGTGCGCATCCACCTGCCCTCGCGGCATCCGCTGGTCGGCGCTACCTGGCGTCCTCTCGCTCGGCGGCCTGGACGGCGACGGCCTCCGTCTTGGCCTTCTGGATCTGCTTCTCGCGGGTGCGGGTCCGCAGGTGCTGGATGGCGCTGATGACGATGGCGCCGGCCATGAGCACGTACAGCGCGATGGTGATGGGCGAGTCGACGAGGATGCCCAGGTCACCTTCGCTGACCGCCAGCGCGCGGCGCAGCTCGGTCTCGGCGAGTGGTCCGAGGATCGCGGCGATGAGCACGGGAGCGAGCGGGATGGCGTAGCGCCGCATCACGAAGCCGAACGCGCCGATCGCGAGCGCCAGCCAGAGGTCGACGGGCGACGACGCGATGGCGTAGACCCCGAGCATCGCGAAGCCCGTGATGCCCGCGTACAGGTAGTGGCGCGGGATCAGCAGCAGCTTCGCCCAGACGGCGGCGAACGGCAGGTTGATGATGAGGAGGATGAGGAGCCCGACGAAGAGGCTCGCGAGGAGCGGCCAGACGAGGTCTGCGCTGCGCTCGAAGAGGAGCGGCCCCGGCTGCATCCCGTACTGCTGGAACGCCGCGAGCATCATCGCGGCCGTCGCCGACGTGGGGAGGCCGAGCGCGAGCAGCGCGCCCATCGCCGTTCCTGCGGTGGCGTTGCCGGCAGCCTCGGGCGCGGCGACACCCTGGATGGCGCCGCGCGTGCCGAAGTCGCGGTCGCCGCGGCGCTTCGCGAGGCGCTTCTCCGTGCCGTACGCGAGGAAGGTGGGCACCTCGGAGCCGCCGACGGGGATCGCGCCGAAGGGCACGCCGTAGGCGGTGCCGCGAAGCCACGCCGGGAGGGCCTGTCGGAGCTCGCGAAGGTTCAGGTACGGCGATCCGGACGCGGGGATCTTCGTGAGCCCGCCCTCGCGGTGGATGCGGCTGGCGACGTGCAGGACCTCGCCGATCGCGAGGAGGCCCACCGTCACGACGATGATCGAGATGCCGTCGAAGAACTGCGGCAGGTCCATCGTGAAGCGCGAGGCGCCGGAGGGGCCGTCGACGCCCACAAGGGCGATCGCGAGGCCGATGCCGAGCGCGATGAGGCCGCGGATGACGGAGTCGGCGACCACCGAGGAGATCGCGACGAACGCGAACGCGGCCAGCGCGAAGTACTCGGCAGGCCCGAACTGCGTCGCCAGCTGCACGAGGAACGGCGAGAAGAACACGACGAGCGCCGTCGCGATCGTGCCGCCGATGAACGCGCCGATGGCGGAGGTTCCGAGCGCCTTCGCGGCTCGGCCGTCCTTCGCCATCCGGTGACCTTCGAACGTCGTCGCGATCGCCGAGGAGTTTCCCGGAGTGTTGAGCAGGATGCCCGAGGTCGAGTCGCCGAAGAGTCCGCCGAAGTAGATGCTCGCGAACATGATGAACGCGCCGGTCGGGTCGAGGCTGAAGGTGACGGGGAGCAGCAGCGCGACGGCCATGGCGGAGCCGAGGCCGGGCAGCACGCCCACCGCGGTCCCGAGGACGGCGCCGATGAGCAGCCAGAGGAGGTTGATCGGGGTGAGGGCGACGGTGAAGCCCTCGAGGAGGTGGGTCAGCTGATCCATGGGAGGACTCCGCTCAGGATTCCGGACGGCAGCGTCAGGCCGAGGCCCGCCGAGAACGACAGCTGCACGAGTGACGAGAAGAGGAACGCGACCCCGATGTCGAAGAGGTGGCGCTTGCTGCCGAGGGCGTAGGCGACGACCCAGAACAGCGCGGCAGCCGTGATGATCCAGCCGAGCGGCTCGAGCAGCAGCGCAGTGCCCGCGAGCGCGGCGAAGACGATGCCGAGGGTCTTCCAGTCGGTGCCGTCGCGCTTCTTGCGCTCCTCCCCCGCGGCGGCCGTGACGACGCGGATCTCGGAGGTCGTGTCGATCTGGCCGATGTCCTCGAGCAGCTCCGGTGAGATCTCGAGCATCTGGTCCGCTTCGTCTTCGTCATCGCGTGCTGGCCTGCGGATGACGGTGATCGCGAGAGCGATGGAGACGATGAAGAGGAGGATGACGACGATGGTCGGGAAGAACTGCGGCCCGGGGACTCCCGCGGTTGCCGGGACGTCCATGGTGGCTGTGCCGATCGCGAAGACCGCGGCGAGGAGGAAGACGAACGCGGCGACCCCGAGTTCGCTCCTTCCGTGCCACCAGGAGCGTGGCCCCGTCTGGATGCTGCTGGTAGCTGACCCTCTCGAATCTCGAGAGCGCTGCGCCTCACGCTGGTTCTGCACCTGACTCATAGTCCGAGCTCCTTCACGAGTGCGGTGACCTGGTCGGTCTCGCCGACGAGGAAATCTTCGAAATCGGTACCGGGCTGGAAGCTGTCCGTCCAGTTGTTCCGGTCGAGCGCGTCAGCCCATTCGGGGCTGTTCTCGAGCTCGGTGACGATGGCGACGAGCTCGTCGCGCGTCGCATCGTCGATGCCGGGTGGGGCGACCACGCCCCGCCAGTTGACCATCGCGACGTCGACGCCCTCCTGCTTGAAGGTCGGGATGTCGATGCCATCGACAGGGTCGGGGGCGGAGATCGCGAGCGCCTTGAGGGTGCCGGCCTCGATCTGGTCCCTGAACTCGTTGTAGCCGGAGAGCCCTGCCGCGGTGGTGCTCGAGAGCAGCGACGAGAGCACCTCACCGCCGCCCGAGTAGGCGACGTAGTTCACGTCCTTCGGGTCGACGCCGACGGCCTTTCCGAGCATGCCGCTGAGGAGGTGGTCGATGCCGCCGAGCGAGCCGCCCGCGATCGAGTGGCCGCCCGGGTCCTTCTTCATGCCCTCGACGAACTCGTCGAGGGTGTTGTACGGCGACGAGGCCGGCACGACAAGCGCGTTGTAGTCGTCGGCGAGGCGGGCGATGGGCACCGTGTCGGCGAGCGACTCGCCCGTGTTGGAGAGCACGGTCGCCCCGACCATGACACCACCGGTGACCATGAGCATGTCGTCGCGCCCCTGCATCTGCAGCAGCTGGCTGAGCCCGATCGTCCCACCCGCGCCGGGCACGTTCACGACCTGGGCGTTGTTGACGATGCCGTTGGCTCGCAGCGCCTGCTGCGCTTCGCGGGCGAAGGCATCCCATCCACCGCCGGGCGCCGCCGGCGCCATGATCGTGAGCTTGCTCCTCGCCGATGCTCCGGCACCCGCACTGCTCGCGTCCACGACCGCGAAGCCGAGGACAGCGACCGTGACGATGGCGAAGAGCGAGGTGAGCAGCTTGTTCGGGAGTCTTGTTCTACTCAATGGAGTATTCCTTCCGTTGGCAACGACTCTGTCGCCGCGCTGGTCTGCGCGCTCTCTACGATTGCACCGGGATTGAGCGTCGATGCCTTCTGGCCTTTATGGTCTTTGTGGACACGGAGGTCCGCCGGAGCAGCCGGTGCTCCTCGACGATCGGTGCACGGGGAGGTGTTGGAACGGCATGGCCAATGAACCGCGCG
Organism: Pseudoclavibacter sp. Marseille-Q434; assembly: GCF_050315415.1. NCBI lineage: Bacteria > Bacillati > Actinomycetota > Actinomycetes > Micrococcales > Microbacteriaceae > Pseudoclavibacter > Pseudoclavibacter sp. Marseille-Q434. The sequence goes on from NZ_JBNPQH010000003.1 coordinate 175,167, forward strand.
CGCAGCTCCGCGCCCTGCGCGGCCCACGCGTGCTCACGCTCGTCGCCGTGCAGTTCTCGATCGTCGTGATCTGCATGCTCGCGACGCTGCTCGTGGCACTCCAGGTGCAGCACACCTCCATCCGCGAGGAGACCGGCGAGCGCACGCTCGCCGTGGCTATGAGCCTCGCCGAGCTGCCTGCTGTGGTCGACGCCGTCGGCGAACCGGATGCCGGTGACACGCTGCAGCCGATCGCCGATCTCGTCGCGGAGTCCGCGGGCGTCGACTACGTCGTCATCACCGACGACGAGGGCATCCGCATCACCCACCCGGTGCCCGAGCGGCGAGGCGAGATGGTCTCGACCGACCCGAGCGTCGCGCTCGGAGGCGAGACGTTCGTCGGCTCCGAGGTCGGCACGGTGGGTCCGACGCTCCGCGCGAAGGTGCCGGTCTGGCGTGACGGGGTCGTGGTCGGCACCGCATCGGTCGGCATCCTCGAGTCCTCGATCTCCGCGCAGCTGGAGGATCGCATCTGGCAGGTGGTCCCGTGGGTCATCGGCGCGGGGCTCTTCGGGCTCGCGTGCGCCGCCGGGGTCTCCCTGGTCCTCGGCCGACGCTTCGACCATCTCGCGGTTGCAGCCCAGGAGCTCGAGACGCAGCGCCGCTTATCGGCGGCACTGCGCGAGCAGACCCACGAGTTCTCGAACCGCCTGCACGTCCTCTTCGGGCTCATCGAGGTCGACGAGCGGGGTGAGGCCCTCGAGTACATCCGCACGCTGACGCCGGTGGATTCGCTCGCCGCAGATCCAGAGCTCGAACAGGCCCTCTCGGATGCGCCCGTCCGCATCCGAGCGATCCTGGCAGCTGCGAGCGCGCGCCTCTGCGAGCACGGCGGGCAGCTCCACGCCGATGTCGAGAGCGACGACCGGGCTGTCCTCGAGCTCATCTTCGACGACGATGCGGCCACCGTGCTCAGCAACCTCGTCGGCAATGCGACCGAGGCCGTCGAAGCCCAGGGTGCCCGCGGAATCGTGCGCGTCGCCGTCGAGGCGGCACCCTCCGGCTTGCGGATGCAGGTCGACGACAGCGGTCCGGGGGTTCCGGAGGAGCTCAGGAGCCAGATCACCGAGGTCGGCTTCTCGACCAAGGAGACGCAGACGATGGGCGGTCTTGCGATTCCGCGCGGCGTCGGCCTCGGCCTCGTGCGCCGCCTCGCACGGGAACACGGCGGAGACCTCGTCATCTCGGAAAGTGAGCTGGGCGGCGCCCGCTTCGTGGCGACCCTGTCCTCCGCTGGTGCCAGCGGCGCGGGCGGGTCCTCTGAAGCTCCGACTGCTGGGAGGATCGCACCGTGACCGCCATCCGCACGCTCATCGTCGATGACGAGACCGCCGTCAGACGCCTGCACGAGCGAATGCTCGCGGGCGTCGACGGCTTCGAGGTCGTTGCCACCGCAGGCAGCGGCCATGAGGCCCTGGAGTTGGCCGCCAGCACGGAGATCGACCTCGTGCTGCTCGACGTGCACCTCCCGGACTTCAGCGGCGTCGAGGTGCTGCGCCGCCTGCGTCAGCTGCTCGGCGACTCCTTCGATGCCGTCATCATCTCGTCGGCCAACGACCGCCTGTCCGTCGCGCAGCTCGCGACGGCAAGCATCGCGGACTACCTCGTGAAGCCGTTCTCGAAGGCCAACTTCGAGGCCAGGCTCGTCAACTACCGGGACACTCGCGTGGCCGCGCCGAAGCCGGAGGCCGCCGCGCCGCAGACGGCCCCACTCCGACAGCAGGACATCGACGGGCTGCTCGCGCGGCGCGGCGGCGGTCCTGCCCCTTCGACCGACCGGGCAGGCGTCCAGGGACTCCCGTCGCCGACGACGCGGGGCAGGCCCCTGCCGAAGGGACTCTCGGAGCCGACGATCAAGCTCGTCCTCGCCCACCTCGGATCGGAGTGGCAGTCCGCGCTCGACGTCGCGGAGGGGTGCGGCCTCTCACGCGTCACCGCGCGTCGGTACCTCGACCACCTCTGCGCGCGCGGCCTGGCGGTCCTCGAACCGGTCTACGGCAAGCGCGGCCGCCCCGAGCTCCGCTACCGCCGCGCGTCCTGACTAGCTCGTCGGGGTGGGTGCCGCGCCCTCGAAGCTGATGCTCCAGGCCGTGTCCTCGTACGGCTCGACGCGGATGATCGTGGGACCGGCCGGGAAGGGCCTGGTGAGCGACGTGACCTCGCTGATGCTCTCGTACCAGCTGTCAGCGCCGAACGTGTCGATCGAGACGCTCTGCTCCGGTTCGAAGGTGAAGGTCGCGTCCCCACCGGCGCCCGTGTAGAGCACAACCTCCGGCCCGGACCCCGAGTACTGGTCGTCGAAGGAGGGCAGCGTGTCCGTGGAGACGAGCGTCACCGTCCAGTCCCCCTCGGCCTCGATGTCGATGGCGCGGAACTCGTCGTCCGTCCACTCGTTGATGACGGCGAGGCCCGAGTACTCGTCGTAGGCGGAGAGAGAGGAGCCGCCCATCTGCTCGCCGTCGGCGTCGACGTCGTAGATGCGCAGCCGTTCGCCCTCGAACTCGACCTGCAGCAGGCCGATGTCCGCAGATCCGCCCGGCAGGGTGACGTCGAACCGCGCGTTGCCGGTTCCCGAGACAGTGGTCGTCCCGTTGAGATCGAGCGTGCCGGTGCCGCCGGAGAGCTCCGTGACCGCTCCCCGGATCGAGCCACCCGTCGAGCCGATCAGCTGGATCACGAGCGCCACGACCGTCAGGACGAGCGTGATGACGCCGACGACGCGGCGCCCGCCACCGGCACGCAGCAGGCCGATGCTCGCGATGAGCGAGACGACGACGAGCACCCAGCCGATGAACGAGATCCCCGAGATCGCGAAGGTGAGGGCGAGGATGGCGGCGATGACGCCGAACCAGGCTCCCCTGCCCTTCCCCGGCGCCTTCTCGTCGACCTTGGGCCCCGTGGCGTCCATCCTCGGGGTCGAGGACGTCGCCGAGGTCGCGTTCGAAGCACCGGGGACCTGGCTCGCTGGCGCCGCCATCAGGCCGCCCAGCCGTTCTGCCGCGCTGCCCGGACGGCTGCCCGCCACCGCCCGCTGCACATCCTGGACCCGCTTCCCGAGCAGGGCGCTGCTGTCGGTGGCGACGCGCGTGAGCAGCTCGTGGCGGTCTGCGTCAGGGTCGAGCGACTGCGTGAGCTCCTCACCGGGACCTGCGCCCGGCAGGACAACCCCCTGCGACTGCGACTGCTCTGCCGTCTCGCGGCGGATGATCGCGTCGAGCTCCTCCAGCGTGCGCGGCGGGTCGGGCAACCCGGGCGGCGTGGTCCAGTCGCCAGCACCCTCGGGCGCACCATACGGATCCTCCGCAGCGTCCTCGGCCTCGCGCGCCGCTTCCCGCTGCTCGTCCTCGAGCCGCTGCGCGTCGCCCCTGCTGTCCTGCGCCGCCCATTTCGACACGAAGTCCGGGGCACGGTACCCCGTCGGCGCCTGGTAGTCGCGTTGCGAATAGTCGACGGCGCCGTCGTCCTTCTCGGAGTCGTCTGGCGTCGAGTTGTCTGGCACGTGAGCTCCTCGGGGCGATGAACGGGGCAGTGATCGCGCATCCATTGAACTACATGCACTCAGCCGGGCCTGCGAGCGAGTAGATTCTCGAGACCGCCGTCAGAGAAGGAGGGCCCGAATGTCGCAGCTCGCAGACTTCAGCCGTGAGGAGTTCGAGGTCAGGCTCGCGAACACGCGAGTCCGGATGCAGGACGCCGGCCTCGACGCCCTGCTCGTGACCGACCCGGCCAACCTCCACTACCTGACGGGGTACAACGCCTGGTCGTTCTACATGCCGCAGTTCCTCTTCGTGCCGGCCGACGGTGATCTGCTGCTCGTCATGCGGGCCATGGATGCGCACGGCGCGCATCACACCACGTGGCTGCCGCGCGAGCAGGTCGCCGGCTACCCGGAGAGCCTCGTGCATCGCGCCGAGGTGCACCCCATGGACTGGGCGGCCACCGAGCTCCGCGAGCGCGGGCACGCGGCCAGGAGGATGCGCGTCGGCTACGAGTCGGAGGCGCACTTCTTCTCGGTTCGATCCTTCCTGACCCTGCAGCGCAGGCTCCCCGAGTGGGAGCTCGTCGACAGTCGGGAGCTCGTCAACTGGGTGCGCCTCGTGAAGTCGAATGCGGAGCTCGCGCTCATGCGGAGCGCAGCCGCCGTGAGCTCGAACGCGATGGCGGTCGGCATCGAGGCGCTGCGCGGCGGCAGGAGGCAGAGCGACATCGTCGCGGAGATCCAGGCCGCGCAGGCCGCGGGGATCGGCGACGCCGAGGGCGACTACCCGTCGATCGTTCCCATGATGCTGGCGGGCGAGGGCGCAGACACGCCTCACCTGACGTGGTCGAGCGCCGAAATCGTGGCCGGGGAGGCCGTCTCCCTCGAGCTCGGGGGCCCCCACCGCCGCTACCACGCCCCGCTCGCTCGCACCGTGAGCCTCGGGCAGCCGAGCGCTGACCTGCAGCGGGTCGCCGCGACGACCCTCGACGGCTTCGAGGCCGCGCTCGAGCTGCTGCGTCCAGGCCAGACCCCCGAGGCTGCAGTCGCGGCCTGGGATGCGGTGCTCGCGAAGCAGGGGCTCACGAAGGCGTCGCGCCTCGGCTACTCGATCGGCATCGGCTACCCGCCCGACTGGGGCGAGCACACCGTGAGCATCCGCTCGGGCGAAGAGACGGTGCTGGCCCCCAACATGACCTTCCACCTCATCGCGGGTATGTGGATGACGGGCTTCGGCTTCGAGGTGTCCGAGTCGATCCGCATCACCGAGACGGGCGTCGAGGTGCTGACCAGCGCGCCGCGCGAGCTCATCGTGAAGGGTGACGCGTGACCGGGCCGAGCGCAGCCGAGAACGCGGTGCTCGCACGGCTCGACCTCGAGAGCATCGTCGCTGACGCTGCCGAGCTCATCCGCGCGAGGGGCGAGAACCCCGGTGAGACGGAAGCCGCGACCGTCGAGGTCCTCGCATCGCTCTGCGAGCGGGCTGGGGCCCAGGTCACGCTCACCGAGGTCGCGCCCGGTCGGCACAACCTGCTCGCCGAGATCGGCGACGGCAATGGCCCCGCCCTGCTCTTCCTCGGACACAGCGATGTCGTGCCCGCGGGGGCCGGCTGGCTCGGCGACCCGTTCGAGCCGCGCCTCATCGACGGCCAGCTCATCGGCCGAGGCGCCGTCGACATGAAGGGCGGACTCGCCGCCGTGATCGCGGCGATGTCTGCCGTGCACTCGGAGCACCCGGATGTTCGCCTCTCACTGCTCTGCACCGTCGACGAGGAGGACACCGCGACGGGTGCGCTCCGCTACATCGCGGACGCGCCCACAGCGCGTGAGGTGCGGAGTGCGGGCGAGCCGCTGCCGTACACGGCGTGCGTCGTCGCCGAGCCGACCGGCCTCGACACCGTGGTCGCGTGCCGAGGCGCCACGAACTTCATCATCACGCTGCGCGGGGCCGCAGCCCACGCCGGCAATCCGGCTGACGGAGCGAGCGCCATCGCAGCAGCGGCCATCGCCGTGCAGACCATCGAGGACGACGCGAGACACATCGCGCAGCAGGCCCCAGCAGTACCCGGCCTGATCAGCACCGGGAGCTGGAACGTCGGCATGATCGCCGGCGGTCACGGCACCTCGATCGTCGCGGAAGAGTGCACGCTCTACGTCGACCGACGGGTGCTCCCGCACGAGGAGCCGGAGGAGATCCTCGAGGACGTGCTCGCGCGCATCCGGTCGGCGATCGAGACGAGCGGGATGCTGAACGCCGAACGCATCACGGTCACCGGCCAGCTCGACATGGCGATGCCCGGGTTCCTCACCCCGCCCGACTCACCCGTCCCCGGCACGGCGGTGCGGGCCGTCGCCGATGCAGGCGGCACCTCGAGCATCGGCGGATGGAGCGCGGCCTGCGAGGGTGGGTTCATCGCCCGGCATCACGAGATCCCCGTCGTCATCCTCGGACCCGGCGACGTCAAGACGCAGGCGCACCAGCCGGAGGAGCGCGTGCAGGTCAGCGACCTCCTCATCGCCGCGCGCGCCTACGCGCTTATAGCGCTCCGTCTCGGCGAGTCGTCCCGGTAACACCCAGGTGGGCGCGCTGGACTTGGGCATTACCCGTGTGGAACTTTCAGCAAGGAGCCCCCATGTCCTCTGATCAGTCCAACCAAGGGGGCCACAGCGCCACCCTTGCGCCCCTGACGCGCGAGATCGACCTCACCCCCATCCAGCGCAAGACCGCACGAAAGTCAGTCGCCGGTTCCGCGATCGGCAACGCCATCGAGTGGTTCGACTACGGCATCTACGGCTACCTCGCCATCTACGTCTCGCAGCTGTTCTTCACGTTCAGCGACGATCAGGGCGGCGCGCTCGCCCTCATCCTGACGTTCGCGACCTTCGCCGTGTCGTTCCTCGTGCGCCCGCTCGGCGGTATCGTCCTCGGGCCGCTCGGCGACCGCATCGGGCGCCAGAAGGTGCTCGTCTTCACGATCATCATGATCAGCCTCTCGACGGCCGCGATCGGGCTCCTGCCGTCCTTCGACTCGATCGGCTTCGCAGCGCCGATCCTCCTCATCCTGCTCCGCATGCTGCAGGGCTTCTCCGCCGGCGGCGAGTACGCGGGAGCGGCCATCTTCATGTCGGAGCACGCTCCTGACGACAAGCGCGGCTTCTTCGGCTCGTTCCTCGAGTTCGGCACGCTCGCGGGCGCCAGCGCCGCCGCCATCCTGTGCACGACGCTCGCCTTCATCGTCGGCGACGACGGGATGCTCGAAGGCTGGTGGCGACTGCCGTTCCTGCTGACGCTCCCCCTCGGCCTCGTCGCCCTGTGGATGCGCCGCCACCTGAGCGAGTCCGAGACGTTCGTCGACGACGCGCAGCAGCCGGGCGAGAAGCAGTCCGCGATCGGCGCGCTCGTGTCGCTCCTCAAGAACTACCCGATGCAGGTGCTCAAGCTGTTCGGCTTCGTGATCCTCATCAACGTCGCCTTCTACCTCGTGCTGACCTACATGCCGACGTACCTGTCGACGACGCTCGACCAGAGCACCGCCGAGTCGACCTTCTCTCTGGTGGTCATCCAGCTGCTCATGATGGCCGTCATCGTGCCGTTCGGCGCGCTCTCCGACCGCATCGGACGGAAACCGCAGCTCATCGCCGCGAGCATCGGCTTCACGGTGTTCTCGGTGCCAGCGGTGATGCTCATCCAGACCGGATCGCTCATCGCGCAGATCGCGGGACTCGGCATCCTGGGCCTGTTCCTGGTGATGATCATCTCGACGATCTCCTCCACGCTGCCAGCGCTGTTCCCGACCGCGGTGCGGTACTCGGGGTTCGCGATCGGATACAACATCTCGACGGCGATCTTCGGCGGCACGGCGGCCTCGGCCAACACGTGGCTCATCGACCAGACCGGCAACGTGCTCATCCCCGGCTTCTACCTCGCCGGCGCGGGCCTCATCGGCCTCATCTCGGTGCTGACCTTCAAGGAGACCGCCGGGCGCTCGCTGCGCGGCAACGTCATCCCCGGCAGCGACGACTCCGAACGCGTCGCCGCGGGCGAGCACCTCGTCGGCAAGATCAACAAGTAGGCGAGAGCAGCACGTCCGAGCGGCGCGCGTGGAGGCTCGATGCCCCTACGCGCGCCGCTTTGTCGCACGGCGGATGCGTCAGCTCGCGAGGACCCCGTCGATCTGGCCCATCGCCTCCGTCATGCCCTCGGCCATCCCCATCTCGAGGATGCTGTCGAAGTCAGCGGGCGATGAGAACACGGAGACGGTGGTCATGCGGGTGACGTTCCCGTGACCTTCGATCGTGACGGTGCAGCGCATGACCGGCAGCTCGAGGTTCCGGGAGCCGTCATCGTGCGCGAACCCGTTGTCGAACGACAGCGTGCGGTGAGGCTGGATGCTGACGAACTCCCACCATTCGCCAGCAGTGCTGCCGTCGGGGCCGGTCATATGCGAGGACACCCGGCCGCCCGGCTCGAACTCGAACTCGTCCACCGTCGAAGGCCAGGTCGGTGGGCCCCACCAGCGCTCGAGCTGGCGCGGGTCCTCCCAGAGCTGCCAGACCCGCTCCGGCGTCGCGGCGTGCTCGGTGACCACGGTCAGCGTGAGCTGATCCGCGTCCTTCTGCGTGGAGATGACGGGCATGGTCTCTTCCTCTCGATCACTGCTCGCCGGCATCGGCGCGCGCGGTGGGTGTTCCGGTCTGGTCGTCGTCGGCGAGCAGGTCGTCGATGCGGGAGCTGCGGTCGCGCCAGAGCTGCTCGTAGGACTCGAGGAGCCGCGTCGCCCTGGCGATCGTGGCGCTGTCGGCCTGCACGAGCTGCTCCCTCCCCTGCTTGCGCTTCTGTGTGAGGCCCGCCCTCGTGAGCACGGCGACGTGCTTCTGCACGGCCGCGAAGCTCATGGCGTAGGCCTCCGCGAGGCTCGTCACCGACTGCTCTTCGCGGAGCACGCGCGTGAGGATGTCGCGCCTCGTCGCATCGGCCAGGGCCTGGAAGATGCGGCTGACGTCGTCCTCGCTGAGCTGTCGTGTAACCATTTGGTTGCACGTTACGCCTGACTCGCAACTCTTGCAAGGCAAACCGGCTGTGCAGCTCCCTCGTCCGCCGGGCGCATCCGCCAGACTGACGTCATGACCAAGGAACTCACGCGCGCGCAGCTGCTCGGCCTGCGCCAGCGCGCGCAGGCACTCACGGGCGATCGCCTCACGGTCGCGGGTACTGCGGAGCGCTTGCTCGCCATGCAGGGACAGGACCTGCCAGGCGCGCTCTGGTCGCTCGGACTCCGCTCCGGATCGACGATCGGCGAGGTCCGGGCGAGCTTCGACCGCGGAGAGGTCGTGCGCTGCTGGCCGTTGCGGGGGACGCTGCACGTCGTGCCCGCACGCGACCTGCCCTGGTTGCAGCCGCTGACGGCCGACCGCGCACGCGCATCCATGCGCAAGCGCCACCAGGACCTGGGAATCGACGCGGCATCCGAGAACGCCGCCCGGAACTCGCTGCACACCGAGATGGATGCACGCGGCGAGACCCGACGCCTCACGCGCGCCGAGCTCTTCGCCGCCTGGGAACGTGACGGCATCTCGACCGGCGGCCAGCGCGGCGCGCACCTCCTGTGGATGCTGTCGCTCGACACGACCCTCGTCTACGGTCCGTTCACGGGCACCGAGCAGCAGCTGGTCCTCGGCGCCGAATGGATCGCGAACCCAGTGACCCTGGACCACGACGCCGCGGTGCGCGAACTCGTCCAGCGCTACCTGCGCGGTCAAGGCCCAGCGACGCTCGCCGACCTGCAGTACTGGTGCAAGCTGCCGCTCACCACGCTCAGGTCGGCGATCGATGAGCTGGGTGACTCGCTGGCCGGGGTGCAGTTCGACGGAACGCACCACCTCGCCGACGCGGCGGTGCTGGATGCGCGGGAGCGACCGAAGAGCGCCCCGACACTGCTGCTTCCGGGCTTCGACGAGTGGATCCTCGGCTACCAGGACCGCTCGGCGAGCGTGCATCCCGATCACGCCGACCTCATCGTGCCGGGCGGCAACGGGATGTTCCGATCGACAGTCGTGCGCTCCGGCACGTGCGTCGGTCTGTGGTCCAGGAAGACCACGGCAACGAAGACGAACGTGGTCGCGACGCCGCTCGCGGACGGCTTCTCGGCGACCGCGGTGCGTGAGATCACAGCGCAGGTGGACCGCTACGCAGCCTTCCTCGGCGTGGAGGGCACCTTCGAGGCGACCCCGTAAGAGCCCCAGGACGTCCCCCGACGACACCGATGGGGGTGGTGGTTCGTAGACTGCACCGGTGACCCATCCGAGTGAGCCCAAAGCGCCAGCCTCGTGGCGGACCGCGCTCGGGCGGCTCCTCGAGCAGCCGGGTGCCGCGGACGCGGCCGCACAGGCGGCGCCGCACGAGCGGGTGGTGCCCCTCGCGCTGCAGTTCGAGGTGCGGGAGCTCATCCCCCGCACCATGTACCGCTGGAACGGGCCGACGTCGCGCCGAGCATTCACGGGCGAACGTGGCGCCGGCGTCGGGCTCGACGAGCTGCGCCTCGGCGTGCGGCCCGTCATGCAGGGCGTTCGCGGCAAATGGGTCAAGGGCGACCTCACGTGGGCGAAGCTGCAGCACCTCCGCGGTCGCCGCGACCTCGACCCGCGGCACCAGGCCTGGTTCGCGCAGTTCTTCGCCCTGCACCGCGCGGCGCGACCCGCGGAGCCAGGCCAGGACAGCGAGTGGGTGTTCCTGGACGAGGCGACGAGTCCCGTCATGTGGACCATGCTGGGGGAAGCCGTCGGCCTCGACGTCGCCTTCGTGGGCACCGGCAAGCGCGGCAGCATCACCCTCGAGCGCTCATCCAACCTCACGCTGGACGCCCGCAGGACCGAGGACGGCCTCGACGTCGCCCCGCTCCTCCTCATCGGGGATGCGCCCGCCGACTTCGACACGGCACGACCGGTCGGCGACCACGGCGTCTACGCCTTCGATGCTGACAACCCCGACCGCATCCGCCTCGCGCCGAGCGACACGCGTCTCACGCAAGCGCAACTCGCTCTGCTGGAGCCGGGCAGGGCGCACCGAGCGCGGTTCACGGTGCCGAGCACCGATGCCGCAGAGTTCGAAGCGGCCCACCTGCCTGAGCTCGCGGCGCACCTGCGACTGGGGAGCACCGACGCGTCGGTCCGCATCCCCGAACCGGCGCCACCCGAGCTCGTCCTCACGACCACGTTCGGCCCGAGGCACAGCCTGGAGCTGCGCTGGAAGTGGACGAACCCCCGATCGCGAGCAACGCCGCCAGCACTCTCTTCCGTGATCGACGAGGGCCTGCTGCCGCGCGACTGGATGCCGGAAGACGTCGACGAGCCGGGCTCCCTGCCCGCGCGGGTGACGCTCACGCAGATCGACGCGGCTCGCTTCGCCGCCGAAACACTGCCTCGCCTGGAGGCTCTGCCCGGCATCCGCGTCGAGACCGTCGGCACTCCGCCCCAGTACCGCGAGCTCCACGGTGCACCCAACCTGACCGTCACGACCGTGCCCACCGAACGGCACGACTGGTTCGACCTCGGCGTGACCGTCACGGTCGACGGCAAGGTGATCCCGTTCACGAAGCTCTTCAAGGCGCTCGCCCTCGGCAGGCCCAGGCTGCTGCTCATCGACGGCAGCTACCTCTCCCTCAAGCATCCGGCGTTCGAACCCTTGCGCGAGCTCATCAGCGAGGCGCAGGGGCTCAACGAGTGGGAGCCGAACCGACTGCAGATCAGCCGGCGGCACGCGAGCCTCTGGTCGGACTTCGAAGACCTTGCCGACGAGGCCAAGCCGGCGGTGGAGTGGCGGGCGCTGCTCCGCGAGCTGCAGGAGGACGCCCCGTCACGCATCGTCCCTCCCCGCGGACTCCGGGCAGAGCTGCGCCCCTACCAGCAGGAGGGCCTCGACTGGCTCGCGTTCCTCTGGCGGAACAGGCTCGGCGGCATCCTCGCCGACGACATGGGGCTCGGCAAGACGCTGCAGACGCTCGCGCTTGCACAGCACGCACGCGAAGAGGCGCCGGAGGGCCACGAGCCCGCGCCGCTCCTGGTCGTCGCACCCACGTCCGTCGTCGCGAACTGGGCCTCGGAGGCGGCGAGGTTCACCCCAGAGCTGGTGACGCGCATCGTCGATGCGACGCAGGCCTCCTCGGGCCGACGGATCGCCGATGTCGCAGCCGGGGCGAGCATCGTCGTCACGAGCTACGCGCTCTTCCGCCTCGACTTCGAGGCCTACCGCGCCGTCGCCGAGGAGACGGGATGGTCAGGCCTGGTGCTCGACGAAGCACAGTTCGTCAAGAACGCGAACTCCCTCGTCAGCGAGTGCGCGCGCGAGCTGGAGGTGCCGTTCAAGCTCGCGATCACGGGCACCCCGCTCGAGAACTCCCTCACCGAGCTTCACGCGCTGCTCGCCATCACCGCCCCCGGCCTGTTCCCCTCAGCGCGACGATTCGGCGAGGAGTACGTGCGCACGATCGAGGGCAAGCGGCAGGGGGTGAGCGAGGGCGTCGGCGCGGGCCTCAGCGAGCCGGCGAGCGCCGAGGTGCGGGCCAAGCGGCTCGCACGACTCCGCGCGCGCATCCGCCCCTTCCTGCTCCGCCGCACCAAGGAGCGCGTCGCGCCCGAGCTGCCGGAGAAGCAGGAGCAGACGCTGTTCATCGAGCTGAGCGAGGAGCACCGCGAGCTCTACGACCTCTACCTGCAGCGGGAGCGTCAGAAGCTCTTCGGCCTGCTCGAGGACCTCGACAAGAACCGCTTCACGGTGTTCCGCTCGCTCACGCTCCTCAGACTGCTCGCCCTCGACCCCGCGCTCATACACGCCGGGCTCGACGGCATGGCACCGGGAGACGTCCCGTCGAGCAAGCTCGATGCCCTCCTCGAGCACCTCGCCGATGTCGCCGCCGAGGGGCACCGTGCGCTGGTGTTCAGCCAGTTCACCTCCTACCTGAAGCTCGTCGCCGCACGCCTCGAGGCCCAGGGCATCCCGTACGTCTACCTCGACGGCACGACGACGAAGCGGGCCGACGTGATCGCCTCGTTCAAGGAGGGCACGGCCCCCGTGTTCCTCATCAGCCTGAAGGCGGGCGGCTTCGGTCTGAACCTGACGGAGGCCGACTACGTCTTCCTGCTCGACCCCTGGTGGAACCCCGCGAGCGAGGAGCAGGCCATCGACCGCACGCACCGCATCGGGCAGCAGCGACGCGTCATGGTCTACCGGATGATCGCCGAGGGCACGATCGAGGAGAAGGTCATGGCGCTCAAGGAGCGCAAGGCGAGGCTCTTCGATGCGGTGATCGACGACGACGAGCTCTTCAGCACCGAGCTCTCCGCCGATGACATCCGAGACCTGCTGGTGTAGGCCGTCCGGGAAGAAGCGAGCACCGACGAGAAAATCCCGGCAGCCCTGCGTGGGCTGACCGGGATTTCGCTGGAGGGGCTGACGAGAATCGAACTCGCATCATCTGTTTGGAAGACAGAGGCTTTACCACTAAGCTACAGCCCCGAATCGGGACGAAGAGAATGCTACCGCATGTTGGAGTTGTCCGTGAACTCGCACCCCGCCCCGCGCGTCGCAGCGGGCCGTGTGGTCTGCGACACCCCGCGCGTCCGGTAGCATTACCTGCGGTTCGCCGAGCGATCGGCACCGGGGTGTAGCTCAGCTTGGTAGAGCGCCCGCTTTGGGAGCGGGAAGTCGCAGGTTCGAATCCTGTCACCCCGACCAGACCCGCCAAGGCCCCCTCTCGAGGGGGCCTTTCGCGTTCCCCTCATGTGCCGTTCATAGACGCCTCACATGCATGCCGGGTGGTCCACATATGGATCGTCGTTATCTTCCTGTTATCTGCACGTCGGCGTGATGAGGCTTCGTCGCACCGTCGGCGGCCGAGGCGTTGCAGTGAAGGCCATCCGCGGCGCCCCAGCGCACTCCGAGAGGAACACCATTGCAGTCAGACCTGGCCCGCCCCAACAGCCCGCACTCCGTTCCGCTCACGGCGGTCGCTGACGCGACCGGTGGGTCGGTCTCCGCGGCGAGCGCGCACGTCGAGGTCACCGGTGTGTCCAGCGACTCCCGTCGCATCCGACCCGGGGATCTCTACGTCGCCATTCCCGGCGCACAGCGGCACGGCGCCGAGTTCCTGCCCGCCGTCGTGCGCGCCGGAGCCGTCGCCGTCCTGTCCGACTCGGCAGGGGCCGCCCTGGCGGCCGAGCACGGGCTTCCTGCCATCGTCGTCGAGAACCCGCGCGCGGTGATGAGCATCGCCGCCGCGACGGTCTTCGGAACCGATACCACAGCTCCCCCGCTCTTCGCCGTGACCGGCACCAACGGCAAGACGACGACCAGCTACCTGCTGCACGCGCTCTTCCTCTCGCTCGGCCTCAAGGCGGGCCTCTCCGGAACCGTCGAGCGCATCGTCGGCGACGCGCGACTCGAGACCCGCCTCTCCGGCCGCCTCACGACCCCAGAGTCGGACTACCTGCACGGTCTCGTCGCCCGCATGACCGAGGACGACGTGCAGGCGGCGGCAATCGAGGTCTCCTCGCACGGGCTCGACGGCGCCCGCGTCGACGGTCTGCCCTTCGAGAGCGCGATCTTCACGAACCTCTCGCAGGACCACCTCGACGTCTATGGCACGCTCGAGAACTACTTCGCCTCGAAGCTCACGCTCTTCACCCCCAGGCACGCCAAGCGCGGCGTCATCGCGGTCGAGGACGAGTGGGGTCGTCGCGCGGCCCGCGAGGCGCAGATCCCCGTCGTCACGGTCGCTCGGGACACGGCGGAGGGCGCGGACATCGCTGACTGGCTGCTCCACATCGACGCCGAGGGCCTCGAGCGCACCGACTTCACCCTTCGCGGACCGAACGGTGAGGAGCTCACCTCCAGCATCGGCCTGCCGGGGGCCTTCACGGCCCTCGATCTGTCGCTGGCGATCGTGGCCGCCATCGGCGCCGGACTCGCCTCCCTCGACGAGATCCGCGAAGCGCTTGCCGCCACCGACGGCCTCCACCCGGTTGTCCCCGGCCGCCTCGACCTCGTGTCGGGCGACTCCGAGCTGCGCGTCTACGTCGACTACGGCCACACGGCGGCCTCGTTCCGCGCCGTGCTGCACGCGCTCCGCCCCTTCACGCCAGGCCGACTCTTCATGATCTTCGGCGCAGACGGGGACCGCGACAAGGGCAAGCGGCCCGAGATGGCCCGCGCCGCAAGCGAGGAGTCGGATGTCGTCATCGTCACCGACTACAACCCGCGCACGGAAGACCCGGACGACATCCGCCGCACGCTCGTCGAGACGATCCGCGCGGAGTTCCCCGAGCGGGAACTGTACGAGATCGCCGACTCGGCAACCGGCATCAACCACGCCATCGCGATGGCGGAGGTCGGCGACCTGATCTTCATCGGCGGCCACGGCCATCGGGCTGATGTCGAGGTCGACGGCCGCATCGTCCCCTACTCCGCCAGGGAGGCGGCGGCGAGCGCACTGCGCGAGCACGGCTGGCTGCAGCAGCAGGGCGCACCCGCCGCCTTCACGGCTGTGGATGCGGACAGCGCCTCACGCACGCAGCGCGTTTCCTAGCCTCGTTCCGTCGCAGACCTGGGCCTCCTGCATCCGAATCGCAGCTCGTGGATGCGGGAAGCCCAGGTCTGCACCCCCGCGAGGCCAGCCCGCCCGGGCACCCGGGGCACCCTAGCGGTCGGAGACAGCCTCGAAGTCGCCCCGGTCTCGGGCCGCGAGGAGCTCCGCGTAGTCGAGGGCGGACTGCTCGGCGTAGCCGACGGCCCACTCCGCCATCGCCCCGTCGAACGACCCGCTCTTGCCGAGGTAGCCGGCGATCATGGGGGCGATCGGGCTCTGCGCGTGCGCACGGGCCAAGATCGTCCCGCATGCCTCGCCGTACTTGGAGAACTCCGACGGGGTGAGCTGCTCGAGCTCGACCGAACCCTTCATGTCCCTGAACTGCCGGACGTAGAAGTCGCGCTCGATCCCATCTTCGCCCGCGAAGCGAAGGTAGCCGAGGAAGGGGTCGGAGACGGCCTGCAGGATGCGCTGGCAGCTCACGACCCGGTACCCCTCGCCGAGCTCGTCGTACTCGGCGCGCGTCCGCGCCTGCAGGAGCCGCCGCGGGTCGACGTCCCCGTAGGTCTCGAGCACCGACGCCGGCGCCTCCTTCACCTGCAGTACCAGCGCCTCACCCGCGGGCCCCGTCAGGATCAGGATGAAGCACCGCGTGCCGACGCTGCCGACGCCGACGGCCCTACGCGCGACGTCCGTGAGCGTGAAGTTGCCGAGCAGGAACGCCACGTCGGTGCCCACCGTGGCGCGGTACTGCTCGAAGAGCTCCTCGACGCGCGCCTCCGACTCCGGGGGGACGTGCGTCATCACGGGCGGGTTCTCCACGATGAGCCGCGTCCCGTCGGCCGCCCGCTCGGTGAGCTTGTCCACAAACTTCTGGGACGTGCGCTTCCTCGCGCTCTTCGTCGCCTTCGCGAGAACATCCTGCGCCTCCGTGCGGAACGACGGGTGCGCCACGTCCGTGTCGAGCCGAAGGTAGTACCGGTCGAGCGCCGAGTGGCCGACCATCTCACGCATCCCCTCCCGGTAAGCGGCCGCCGTCTTCCTCGCCGCCTTCCTCGTCTTCTCCTCGGTCAGCCCAAGGTCGCGGGCACCCACGACGATGCTCGCGACGAGCCGCTTGAGATCCCACTCCCACGGTGCTGACGCCGCTTCGTCGAAGTCGTTGAGGTCGAACACGAGCGTGCGCTGGGGCGAGGCGAAGAGTCCGAAGTTGCTGAGGTGGGCATCGCCGCACGCCACGACCTGGATGCCCGTGCTCACGCCCTGCGCGAGGTCGTGCGCCATGATCGCGGCAGTACCCCGGTAGAACGTGAAGGGGCGCTCGAGCATCCGACCCATGCGCAGCGGCACGAGATCGGGCAGTCTCGCCGCGTTCTGCTCGGCGAGGATTGCCTTCGGGTCGCGCTCTCCTGCGACGAAGATGGCATGCTCGACGTGCGGTTGCGTCTTGCGGAGCGCCTTGCCCGCCGCGTAGAGCTCGTCACGGCTCGGGCGCGGCGCGCGGTCACGCTGCAGGCGGCTGAGATGTGTCGGCATCGGGGTGGCCTTCCTCGTCGAAGCGTCGAGCTGGAGCCCGGTCTGGCACAGTGTCTCGCGATTCAGTGAACGCCGAAAGACGCAGGCTCCACCCCGAGAGCCATCACGACACGATGTCGTAGGTGACCCACGACGTCTCTGCAGCAACCGCGTCGTACAGGCGGCGCGCCGTCGTGTTGTCCTCCGCGGTGATCCAGCGCACGACGCTCAAGCCGGATTCCCGCGCATAGTCGCCGAGGTGCAGCAGCAGCGCCCTCCCGGCGCCGCCTCCGCGAACCGCCGTCGAGGTGAAGAGGTCATCAAGGTACAGCCCCGTCGTCGCAGACAACGGGCGAGCGAAGCGGCGCACGTGTGCAAGCCCGCCCAGGCGTCCCTGCTCGTCGACCGCGACGAAACCGTGCGTCTCGTGCGCCTCGTCACCGAGCCAGGACCAGACCACATCCAACTTCGACTCGTCGGCCGGCACCCCGTAGAACTCACGGTAGCCCCGATAGAGCTCGCGCCACTGGGGCTCGTCAGCGGACGTCACAGGGCGCACATTCCAGTCAGTCATGCCGCAAGTCTCCGCCTCCACGGCCGCATGCGAAAGTCGAAGAGGCGTGAAGGGGACCCTGAACAGCTCACGGTTGGACGTACCCGCCCCGGAGACGTAGAGTCTCCGCCGTGGATCTGTTCAAGTACCTCCGCCCAGCCTCGACCACACCCCAGGCCGAGCACCAGCCGCACGGCGTTCACAACCCGCGGGAAACCCTCCGCGCCAAGACCGTCGAGCTCATCCGTCCCGGCTTCGTGTCTCTCGACGAGGCCCTCGAGACGGCAGGCTCATTCGCTGAGGATGAAGCGCTGCCCGTCCGCGCCGACGAGATCGAGCGAATCGTCACCGCGACCTGGGATGACCTCGCCGACTGCCAGCGCGACTGGTCCAGCGAGGGCGACTACGAGAAGCTCCGTGCCGCATTCGCCGACCTGGAGCGAGCCGGTGTCGTCGCCCGCATGAACTTCGCCTGCTGCCAGAACTGCGGACACGCCGAGATCGAGGGCGAGAAGCTCACGGAAGCCCAGAGCGGGTACGTCTTCTTCCACCAGCAGGACGCTGAACGCCTCGCCGGCGACGACGCGCAGCTCCTCCTCGCATTCGGGCTCTTCGCGTCGCACGACGCAGGGACGGCCGACGAGCGTGCTGACGCTGAGCGCCAGCTCGGGCGCCTGATCGTCGCGACGATGCGCAGCAACAGCCTTGCTGTGGACTGGGATGAAGAGCCCTCGAGCCGCATCTCGGTGTCGATCAGCAACTGGCGAAAGCGCCTCCCGCTCGTCAGCGCCTGACCGGCGCACCACCTTCGGCCCCGGCAACCACGGGCTGCATTCCTGCGGGAACCTCCTCCCCAACCCCTGTCTGAAAACCGGCATTCCGGCGGTGCGCTCGCTAGGCTGACGGCCAGACGACCCAGGGGGATACGCAGAGTGACTGACGCAGGAGCGGGCAGACCAGCCCAGAGGCCACGGTTCCCGAAGACGCTCGGCGATCTGACCGACCCGAGCAAGTGCCCGTCGTGTTTCGAGACCTACGGGGCTCCAGGCGCCTCCTGCCCGAGCTGCGGATTCACCCGCGATCCTGCCGTCATCGGCCACCTGCTCGACCTCGGCGCGCAGGCGCGCGAACCGCTGCTCGCCCGCGGCGAGTTCATCGTCGCGGCCGGCGAGCAAGCCCGGGCCAAGGCGGCCGCGGCGCTCCGCGTTGAGCAGGCACGAGCGGAGCAGAGCCGTCTCGAGAGCGAGCGGCAGGGGCGAGCTCAGGCCAGCGAAGCGGTCCTCGCGGCCGACCACGCGCGGCTCCTCGGAGGCGCCGCAGGGCACCTCGGGGCGGAGGCGACCGCCGGACCGCAGCAGGCTCCGGCCGATCGCTGGGCCGAAGCCCACGTTCCTGCAGCCGGCCAGGCACCGCCCGCGCAGCGCATGCCCCCAACGCATCCAGACCAACCGCAGCGGCCCCGACGTTCCAGCGTGCAGCTCCTGCTGCTGGTGCTCGGCATCGGACTCCTCAGCATCGCCGCAGTCGTCTTCCTCACCTTCGCCTGGGTCGTCTTCGGCGTCGAGGTCAAGGCCGCCATCACGGCAGGAGTGACCTTGGCGGTCGTCGCCACGGCGAGCATCCTCAAGCGGCGCAAGCTCTCGGCGACCGCCGAGGGAATCGCCGCGCTCGGCATCGTCCTCGTGGTCCTCGACGTCTGGGCTGTGCAGGCGACGGGGCTCTTCGGCGCCGGCCGTGTGCCCGGGACGCTGTACTGGGGCGTCGGGCTCCTCGTCGCGACAGCCGCGTTCGAGACGTGGCATCGCCTCGCACACCTGCGAGCCCCCGGTATCGCGGCGAGCCTCACCGTGCTGCCGGCGATCGCGCTCACCGTGGCCGGCGCCACCTCCGCGGCGCTCTCCCCCGTCCAGCGACTCGTGCTCGCGCTCGTCCTCGCGGGCGCCGCCTCCGCCCTCCACGTGCTCCTGCGGGTCAAGCAGTCGCCTCCGACCACCGCCGGGCCGCATCCGCCCACCGCCGACGCGTTCAGCGCAGCCACACCGCGCTCGCTCGAACGCTGGATCCTGTCCGTCATGGGCGTCGTCGCACTGGCCGCGGGCGTGCTCTCCGGCGCGGCCGCGGCAACGGGCAAGGACCCATGGCTCGGCTACGCAGTCCTGTTCGTCATCGCGGCCGCTTCCGCCGCCCTCCTCGCCTGGCTCGTCAGCCGCGAGCGCGGTGCGCTCGGCGGCCGCACCCTCCTCGTCGCGTTCGGCGTCCTCTCCGCGCTCGCCCTCGGCGCGGTGCCGCTGAGCTTCACCGGCCCCGTGAGGCTGGCGCTCTCGCTGGCACTCATCCCGGTGGCGCTCGCCGCCGGGCAGGTCCTCAGAGCTCGGCTCGCCAACTCCGCCGAGTCGACGGCTTCGTCCGTGCAGATAGCGGTCACCGCCTGGAGCTGGACCACCGTCGGCGCAGCCGTCGTCCCAGTCCTCTCACTCGCACTCGACGTGCTCCCCCTCCGCGCCCTCCTGGCATTCGTCAGCGCCGACCAGGCAGGCATGGCAGAGGCATTCGCGGGCGCGCAAGGCGGAACCTGGTGGGCCATAGCGAGCGGCGCGGTCGGGCTCGCTCTCGCGGCGGGCCTGCTGCTGCTCGCCCCCGGGCGACTCCAGCGCCTCACGCCCGCGCTCACTGCAGCCGGGTCCTTCCTCGCACTGTGCGCCGCCGCCAGCACCCCTGGACCCTTCGGCGTCACCATCGCGAACCTGGCGATCGCCGCCGCGGCAGTCATCGGTGCCGCGCTGCTTGCGCGGAACCTGTCAGCCGCTCCGCAGGACGACCCGCACCGGGTCGGGCTGCTGGTCACCCTGCGGTACGTCGCCGGAGCTGGCATCCTCGCCTCGATCCTGCCGGGGCTCGCGGCAGCCCCGTTCGAGACCGCCGCCCTCGTCGCTGCCGCCGCGCTCACGTTCTGCCTGCGCTTCTCCGTGCCGACGAGCCTCTCGGCACTCCGGCCGGTACTCACCGCGCTCACGGCCCTGCAGCTGCTCGCCGTTCCGCTGCTCGTGGCCTTCGCACACGATGCCTGGAGCTCGTCCGACGTGCTCGGCACGAACCTCGCCGTCACGTGCGCGTATCTCGGCATCGCGCTCCTGCTCACCGCCGCGATCCTCCTCCCCAGGCCGTGGCTCGCCTCGGCCGAGCGCACGTTGCTCGCCTACTCGGCGGCGATCCCGACCCTCGCGGCATCGTTCGTCCTGCTCGCGATCGTCCGGGCGGCGGCGAATCGCGCTGACGGCGACGCCCTGCTGACCACTTCCGCCTCGCCTCTCGGCTCGCTCTGGTACGTGGGAGCCGCACTCGGCGCCCTGCTCGTCGCCACGATCAGCGTCGTAGCGCTGCGCCGAAGGCAGGACGACGACGTGCCAGCGGTGGCGCCGCTCCTCCCAGCCATGGTGCCAGCCCTCTGGGCGACGTTGGGAGCGCTCGCCTCCGCATTCGTGGTGGCCTCGCCCCTTCCGGCCGTCGCCGCGTCGCTCGGCGTCGTCGCCAGCCTCCTGGTCGCCGGAGGCACCCTCGTCGCGAGGCTCCGCGGCGCACTCTCGTCCCGTGTCCTTCCCGCCGAGCTCGCCGTCGCTGCGGTCGCCGTCGTAGCGCTCGCGAGTACGCCAGCCTTCACGGGCGCGCTCGGACAGCCAGCAGGCGCTCAGTACGTTGCCGGGACGATCGCGATCGCGGCGACCGTTCCCGTCCTGCTGGCGATCGCCCCGTCGGGGCTGTTCCAAGCCAGGGGACGCGCGTTCCTGGCCTGGATCGGCGTCGGACTCCTCACCGCTGCGTGGTACGTGTTCGCCATCGGCACCCCAAGCATCGATACCGCCGACCGCTTCCACCTGCCAGCCGGAATCCCGCTCGCCGCCGCCGCCCTGCTGCTCTGGTGGTTCGGCCGCGCCCGCAGTGCACGCGAACCCGCGCGTGCCGCCGCGTACATCCTGGCCGGCGGTCTCGCGGTTTCGACCGTCGCCCCTGCCGTGGCCTCGGGTGACACGACCGCGAACGCACTCGCCTACTTCCTCGCCGGAGCCGCCGTCGCCCTGGCGGTCGCCGCGTCCGCCAGCACGCTCGGCATCCCGGCCCACGCGCGCCCGCTGCTCATCTCGCTGAGCGCCGTCTCCGTCGGCGTCGCCGTGCTGTCGGCTCTGTCGCACCTCGGGGCCAAGCTTCGAGGTGAGGCGAACCGGGACGGCCTGCTCACGGGCCTGCTCCCCGGTGCCGAGGCGCTGATCTGGCTCACGGCCTGCGTCCTGCTCGTCAGCGGCGTGACCTGGCTGCTGCTTCGCCCCGTCTGGTCTGCCGACACGACACGGTCCAGGCGCAAGCTGCTCCTCGCCATGGTCGCATCGCTCAGCGGGGCCCTCACCGTCGCGCTCCTGCTCACCACGCGGTTCGACGGCCGACTCCTCCTGCTCGGGCTCGGGCTGCTCGCGGGGCTCCTCGCCGCCGGCCTCCCGACCCGGATCCTCACCGGCGTCGGCCGCGCGAGCATCGCGCTCGTCAGCTTCCTCGCGCTTGCCTCGCAGGGGTTCGCCATCGCGATCTGGGAGCCAACCGAGGCGGCCAGTCTCTGGGTCCAGCAGCAAGCCGGAATCACGTCGCTGCTCGTCGGCGTCATCGCAACAGCAGCGGTCGTCGTCGTCCGGACGTTCTCGGAGACGCGCCTCCTCACGAGACTCGCCAGCTACGCGACGGGCGTGCTCGGGTCCTGGATGCTCATCCACCACGTCCAGCTGGTCGGCTTCGAGAGCGCCACACCGGTGCAGCTCGCTGCCACCGCTGGCGTCCTCGGGGCGCTCACCGCGCTGCTGGGCGTGCTGCTGGCGCCGCAGCAGACGCGTCGAGGTGACGGCATCGCGCTGCGCGCGTTCGGCCTCGTGACCGCGCTGCTCGGCACCGTGCTCGCCCCCAGCGCAGCCGCCGCGAGCCGCACCGATGGCTTCGACGGCTGGACACCGCTGCCACTCGCGGCAGCGCTCGTCGCGGTGACGGCGGTCGTCGCGAGCACGCAGCTCGGTGCCAGGTCGCCCTATGCGCTGCTCCGCTACCTCGGCGTGCCGGTGCTCGCGCTCGCGTGGGTCTGGGAGGTGCTGGCGAACTGGGACGGCGCATCCATCTTCGTGGCCTTCGGTGGCGCCTTCCTCGTGCTCCTCGCCGCAGGCATCGCAACAGCGAAGGTCGGCAGGCGCGCCGACGAGGCGCGAGCTTCGAGCGTCGAGAGCCTCCTCTGGCTCGCCGCGGCTCCCGGGGTCTGGCTCAGCGCGGGCGCGCTCGCCGCCGTCTCGCAGCCGCGCGACGGCGACACCTCGCGCATCCTCTCCCTGACTGTCCCCGAGCTGGCCCTCTCGGTGCTGACGCTGACACTCGTCGTCGTGTGCGCGATCGTTCCAGTCGCCGGTTGGATGCGCGCCTCGGCGAACGCCCTCGGCGTGGGCTCGGCCATCTCGGCCACCGTGCTCGGCCCCGCCCTCGTGCTCGCCGCCGAGGGCCCGCTGACCCCGATCACGCTGCCGATCTGGGGAGTCCTTCCCGCCGGGCTGGTGCTGATCTTCGCGAGCGCACTCTGGCGGCGGCAGCAGCAGCTCGAGAATCCGCGCCTCGCCGCGCTCGCCGCGACGGTGCTCGTGCCCGTCGCCATCGCGTCGCTCGTGCTCTCCGCGTTCCCGAGCATCCTGCGCGGTGTCGTCGAGAACAACCAGCAGCTCGCGCTGACGTGGGTCGTCGCGCTGTGCGGCCTCACGCTGGTCGCGCTGCTCCGCCCGGAGCTCCTGCCCTCGCTTGCGCCCGCGCACGCCGTTCCTGGCGCCCAGCCGCCGCTGCGCCTGCCTGTCCTCGCATTCTCAGCTGCCACCCTCGTCGCGACCGCAGGCGCGCTCGGCACGCAGTTCCCGATCCCCTGGCTGGAGCTCGCAACCGCCCCGCTCGGTGCCACGTTGCTGGCGGGCGGTCTGTTCTTCCTCGTGAAGCGCCCCACCCTGCGCAGCTGGCCAGCCCTCACGCCCGGCCTGGTGTTGCTGCTTGTGCCGAGTTACCTGGCCCAGTTCGCAGACCCCGCGCCGTGGCGCCTCATCGCGCTCGGGCTCCTCGCGGTCGGCATCACTGTCTGGGGCGCCACCAGGCGCCTGCAGGCGCCACTCGTCTTCGGCGCCATCATCACCGTGCTGCACGCAGTCACCGCGTTCCGACAGCAGCTCGCCGTCGTCGCCGACGTCATCCCCTGGTGGGTGTGGCTCGCGCTGGCAGGAACGGTGCTCGTCGTCATCGCCACGACGTACGAGGCACGACTGCGCGACGCCAAGCGCGCGGCGGCGTCGATCAGCGCCCTCAGGTGACGGCAGTCGCCGTCGCCTGAGGGCTCAGCGTGGCCTCAGAGCTGGCAGCCGGGGCACCAGTAGAGCTTGCGGGCCTGCATCTCGCCGAGCGCGATGGGTGTTCCGCACACCCGGCACGGCTCCCCCGCGCGTCCGTACACCCAGTGCCGATCCTCACGGTTCTCGAGAGCCGCGGCCTTCGCCTTGCCTCGGAGCCCGTCGATGGTCATCATCTGACCGACTTCCACGCCGATCTTGAGGAGCTTCGTCCAGTCGCGCCACAGCTCCCTGAGCTGCTCGTCGGTCAGCTGCGACGTCGGCGTGTGCGGGTTGATGCCCGCCCGGTAGAGCATCTCGGCCCGGTAGACGTTGCCGATGCCGCTCACGATCTGCTGATCCATGAGCACGATGCCGATCGGCGTCCGCTTGCCCCTCGCTCGTTCGAGAAACCGTGCCTCCGCTTTCGCCCCACGGTCGACGAGCGGATCGGGGCCGAGCTTCTCGATGCGGGCCGCCACCTCATCGCCCGTCAGGAGCTCGCAGGCGGTCGGACCGCGCAGGTCCGCGCAGGTCTCGGACGTGAGGAGACGAAGCCGCACCGCGCCAACCGGCTCTGGCGGCCACTGGGAGAGCTCCTGCTCACGCTCGGCCTCCGCCATCTTGAGGCGTGTCCGCCGAGGGGCTCCGATGCTCGACAGCGATGTCTCGCCACGCGAGTCCTCAATCGTCACGCCTGGCCGCTTGCGCGAGTACTCGCCCGTCTGGCCCAGTGTCGTCGACACCTGGCCTGAGAAGTCCCAGGCGCCGTAGATGCCGAGGTGCACTCGGAGCCAGATCCCGCCGTCGAAGCGCGAGAACATGTGCTTGCCGACGGCGAACGTCTCGACCATCTCGCGGCCATCGATCTCCGCAGCACCCTCGGCGAAGCGGCCCTGCGGGGACGACGCCGCCACCACGCGACCGGCGTAGTTCGCGGTGAACTGCCGGGCGATGCGATGGACGGAGTGGCCCTCAGGCATTCCCCGCCGGCGTCTCCGACTCCACCATCGGCGGCACGACCGTGCCAACGGAACCGAGCACGGACTTGCCGGCGATCTTGCCGGTCTGCTCGTACTCGGCGAGCTGCGAGATGCGACGCAGGTGACGCTCTTCCCCTGGGAAGGGCTCCGCGATGAAGATGTCGATGAACCTGAGCACGTCGGCGATCTCGTGCTGCCGCGCGCCGATCGAGATGACGTTGGCGTTGTTGTGCTCTCGAGCGAGCTGCGCCGTGGCGTCGCTCCACGCCAGCGCGGCGCGCACGCCGGTCACCTTGTTGGCGGCGATCTGCTCACCGTTGCCCGAGCCCCCGAAGACCACGCCGAGCGACTTCGAGCCGTTCGCCCAGTCGTTGGCGACGGCCTGTGCCGCGTTGATGCAGAACGACGGGTAGTCGTCGAGCGCGTCGTACTCGGCAGGTCCGTGGTCGACGACCTCGTGCCCCTGCTCGCGCAGGTGCTCCTGCAGCTGCTGCGAGAACTCGAGTCCCGCGTGGTCCGTGGCGACGTGGATCCGCATCAGTCGAACACCGGTCCGCGGGTGCGGCTGCGCTTCAGCTCGAAGAAGCCGTCGACCGACGCGGCCATGACGACGCCGTCGAAGAGGCGCAGCGCCTCCTCGCCCTTCGGCGCGGGCGAGATGACCGGGCCGAAGAAGGCGACGCCGTCGATGGCGATGATCGGCGTGCCGACCTCGTCGCCGACGCGCTCCATGCCGGAGAGGTGGCTCGCGCGGTAGCGCTCGTCGAACTCACCGGCGTCTGCGCGCTCGACGATCGACTCGGGGATCTCGAGCTCGGCGATGGCCTCGGCCAGCACCGCGTCGCGGTCCTTGCGACCGCCTGGGTGGATGCGCGTGCCGAGGGCGTCGTAGAGCGCCTTCACCTTCTCGTTGCCGAGGTCCTGCTCGACGCCGGCGACGACCCGGCCGAGGCGCGACGTGCCCTGCAGCATGTCGCGGTACGACTGCGGGATGTCCTTCTCCTCGTTGAGGAGCTCGAGGCTCATGATGTGCCAGGTGATGGTGAGGTCACGGTGGCGGGCGACCTCGTCGATCCATCGCGAGGTCATCCAGGCGAATGGGCAGATCGGGTCGAACCAGAAATCTACTTTGATCGGTGCGGGCATACGCATAAGCCTACTCGGCAGGACTAGGCTGGCCGCCGCAAGCCCGGAATACCCGGGCCCCCTGACCCCGAAGGAGCTGGAATGCCCGGAGAGAACCTGACTCGCGCTGAGTCGGTCGAGCGTCGAGGAGTTGTGCTCGGTGTCGAGCACTACGACGTCGCACTCGACCTCACGACGGGTCCTGAGACGTTCCGTTCGATCACGACGGTGACATTCTCCGCGGTTCCCGGCGCGTCCACGTTCATCGATGCCATCACCCGCCAGGTGCACAGCGTCGTGCTCAACGGCGAGGCGCTCGACGTGGCGGCCGTGAACGACGGGGTGCGCATCCAGCTCCCGAATCTGGCCGAGCGCAACACGCTGACCATCGACGCCGACGCGATCTACATGCACACGGGCGAGGGGCTGCACCGCTTCGTCGACCCTGCCGACGGCGAGGTGTACCTGTACTCGCAGTTCGAGGTACCAGACTCCCGCCGCATGTTCGCGGTGTTCGAGCAGCCCGACCTCAAGGCGAACTTCACCTTCCACGTGACCGCGCCCGCCGCGTGGCAGGTCATCTCCAACGAGCCATCGCAGGCGCCCCAGCCCATCGATGATGGCCGCGCCGTCTGGCACTTCGGCACCACGCCCCGCATCTCCAGCTACATCACCGCGCTCGTCGCGGGCCCGTACACGGTGGTGCGCGACGAACTCACGTCCATCGACGGCCGCACGATCCCCCTCGCCGTCTACTGCCGCACGTCGCTTGCGCCGAACCTCGACGCCGACAACATCTTCCGCACCACGAAGCAGGGCTTCGAGTACTACGAGAAGGCCTTCGGGGTCCCGTACCCGTTCACGAAGTACGACCAGCTCTTCGTGCCCGAGTTCAACGCTGGCGCCATGGAGAACGCGGGCTGCGTCACGTTCACCGAGACCTACGTGTTCCGCTCGAAGGTGGCGGATGCGGTGCGCGAGCGCCGCGTCGTCACGATCCTCCACGAGCTGGCCCACATGTGGTTCGGCGACCTCGTCACCATGAAGTGGTGGAACGACCTGTGGCTCAACGAGTCGTTCGCGGAGTTCATCTCGACCCTCGCGACCGCTGAGGCGACGGAGTGGACCGAGAACTGGGTCACCTTCAACGCCAGCGAGAAGTCGTGGGCGTACCGCCAGGACCAGCTGCCCTCCACGCACCCGATCGTCGCCGAGATCCGCGACCTCGACGACGTGCAGGTCAACTTCGACGGCATCACCTACGCCAAGGGCGGCTCGGTCCTCAAGCAGCTCTTCGCCTGGGTCGGCCGGGACGCCTTCTTCGCCGGCATCAACGCGTACTTCTCGAAGCACGCGTGGGGCAACACCGAGCTGCGCGACCTCCTCGCCGAACTCGAGGTCACGAGCGGCCGCGACCTCACCGAATGGAGCGCCAAGTGGCTCGAGACGGCGGGCGTCAACACGCTGCGCCCCGTCTACGAGCTGGATGAGAACGGCAACTTCACGTCGTTCGCGATCGAGCAGACCGCGACCGCCGAGCACCCCACGATCCGCCCGCACCGCCTCGCCATCGGGCTCTACAACGTGCAGGGTGACGAGCTCGTCCGCATCCACCGCTTCGAGCTGGACGTGGACGGCGAGCGCACCGAGGTCCCGAGCTTCGTCGGCGGAGCCCTCCCCGACCTGATCATCGTGAACGACGACGACCTCGCGTACGCCAAGATCCGTCTCGACGCGCACTCGGTCACGACCGTGCAGCAGCACCTGCCCAAGCTGCGCGCGCCGCTCTCACGTTCGCTGGTCGTCAGCTCGCTGTGGGACGCGACGAGGGATGCGGAGCTGCGGGCACGCGACTTCATCCGCGCCGTCCTCGGCGTCATCGGCACCGAGACCGAGTCGACGACGCGTCGCACGGTGCTCGGCCAGCTCATCTCGGCCGCGAAGTTCTACACGGCTCCGGAAGACCGCGCTGAAATCGTGGAGGTCGTCACCGACGAGCTCTTCGAGCTCGCGAAGCAGGCGGAGGCGGGCTCGGATGCGCAGTTCAGCTTCGTGAAGGCGTTCGCCTCGCTCGCCGCGACCGGGCCGCAGCTCGACGCCGTCGCCGCACTCTTCGACGGCACGTTCGCGCTCGAGGGACTCGAGATCGACACCGATCTCGGCTGGGAGCTCCTCTACGCGCTCGTCGCCGGCGGTCGCGCCGGCGAGGCCGAGATCGCGGCTCGTCTCGAGACCGACCGCACAGCCGACGGGGAGCGCAGCGCTGCACACGCACGCGCGGCACTCCCGACCCCCGAGGGCAAGGAAGCAGCCTGGGCATCCGTCATGGACCGCTCGGACGCGACCAACGCCATCGTGCGGGCCACCGTCGCGGGCTTCGACCGGGTCAACGACGAGGCGCTCCTCGAGCCCTTCGTCGACCGGTACTTCGGTCACATCTCGACGATCTGGGCCGACCGCAGCTTCCAGATCGCCGAGACGCTCATCGAGGGCTTCTTCCCCGCGGGTCTCGCGACGGCGCGCATCCGTGACGCCGCCGACGAGTGGCTGGCCAACAACGAGGCCGCGGCCCCCGCGTTCCGCCGCATGATCATCGAAGGGCGAGCCGGCGTCGTCCGGGCCCTCGCCGCCCAGGAGCGCGACGCGCAGCCCGAGTAGTCCCGTGCACGAAGAAGAGGTCGCTTCCCAGCTGGGAAGCGACCTCTTCTGGGTTCGGTGTCGGCTGCCTACTCGGCGAGCGCAGCCTCGATCGCCGCCACGACCTCAGGCGCATCGGGCTCCGTCGTCGGGCGGAACCGCGTCACCGTGCCGTCGCGGGCGATCAGGAACTTCTCGAAGTTCCAGCTGACGCGGCCGGCCTTGCCGTTCGCATCCGGTGTCTTCGTCAACTCCGCATAGAGCGGGTGCTGGGACCGGCCGTTGACCTTGACCTTCTCGAACATGGGGAAGCTGACGCCCCACGTGAGCGAGCAGTACTCCTTGATCTTCGAGGTGTCCGAGTACTCCTGCAGGAACTGGTTGCTCGGGAAGCCGAGCACCGTGAACCCCTGCGGGCCGTACTGACGCTGCAGCTCCTCCAGCTTCTCGTACTGCCCGGAGAGGCCGCACTTCGAGGCGACGTTCACCACGAGCTTCACGGGTTCATACGCCGCGAGCTTCCTGGCCTCGCCGTCGATGGTGGTGACTTCGATGTCGTTCACGTTGAGGCTCATACGGAGGGCAACAGGATGCGCGACTCGCCTATTCCTCGCACGCCGCTCACACGAGACGGAGAGGCGCATCCGCCTACACTCGATGCGCTATGGCAGAATTCTGGACTTCCCTCACGACCGCGCTCGCCCCCTTCGACGTTCCCATCACGATCGTCTTCTACATCCTCGGGGCCTTCGTCTTCCGATGGATCCTGCTGAAGCTCATCGACCGCTCCGTGAAGCAGATCGTGAGCGGCGTCAAGAAGAAGCGCGGCGTGACTGACACGCAGGCGCTCTCGGTCCGATCCCCTCTGGCTGCCGTCCGCACCGTGCAGCGCACTCGCACCATCGGCTCCGTGCTGACGAACATCGTCAACGTCGTCGTGGTCGTCATCCTCATCGTCATGATCATCGCGAAGATCGACCCTGGCATCCTCGCCTCGCTGTCGATCCTGAGCGCGGCGGTCGGCGCAGGTCTCGGTTTCGGTGCGCAGCGCATCGTTGGCGACGTCCTCAACGGCCTGTTCATGGTCATGGAAGACCAGCTCGGGGTCGGCGACGTCATCGACATGGGGGAAGCCACTGGCGTCGTCGAGAAGGTGGGCGTGCGCATCACCCAGATCCGCGACGTCGAGGGCACGCTCTGGTTCGTGCGCAATGGCGAGATCCAACGCGTCGGCAGCTTCTCGCAGGGCTGGAACCGCATCGTCTTCGACCTCGCTGTGCCCTACGAGACGTCGCGCGCGCACGTCGAACGTGTCATGCTGCACGCCGCGAAGGAGCTCACGGAAGACCCGGACTGGATGGACTACTTCATCGGCACCCCCGAGATGTGGGGCATGGAATCCATCTCCTCCGACGCCGTCGTCCTTCGCCTCACCATCCGCGTCCGCCCCGGCACCAGGTGGGAAGTGGAGCGCGAGCTCCGCGCCCGCACGCAGGACGCGCTCAAGTCGGCCGACATCAACCTGCCGTCGCTGAAGGCCATCGTCCTCGACGGGGCCGACGGACAGCCGACCCCGGGAGGCACCGCCTGATGTCGAACATCCCCATCCACCTCCGCGGATCCGACGGCGGCGCGTCGGCCGTGCCGACCCTCTACGACGAGATCGGCGGCATGCCCGCGTTCGACAGGCTCGCCGCAGCCTTCTACGAGGGCGTCCGCGAGGACCCGCTGATGTGGCGCATGTACCCGCAGGACGACCTCGAGGGTGCCACGTGGCGCCTCGGCCACTTCCTCGCCCAGTACTTCGGCGGGCCGAGCGAGTACAGCGCTCAGCGCGGGCACCCGCGGCTCCGGATGCGCCACAACGGCTTCCACATCAACCCGGAGGCTCGGGAGCACTGGCTGCGGCACATGCACGCCGCCATGGACCAGCTCGAGCTCTCCCCCATCCACCGCGCGCAGATGACCGACTACTTCGACCGGGCCGCGACCGCCATGGTCAACACGTTCGAGGCGAGCCCAGGAGCCGAGACCGACTCCTGAGCTCGGCTGCGACGTCTGCCCTGGGCGTCGGTCAGACGACGCCTTGCGCGAGCATCGCATCCACGACACGCGAGAAGCCGGCGATGTTCGCACCGAGGACGTAGTCGCCCGGCTTGCCGTACTCCTCCGCGGTCTCGCTGCAGCGCGTGTGGATGTCGCGCATGATCTCCGCGAGACGCGCCTCCGTGTGCTCGAACGACCAGGAGTCCCGCTGCGCGTTCTGCTGCATCTCGAGCGCGCTCGTCGCGACGCCGCCAGCGTTGGCCGCCTTGCCCGGGCCGAACAGCACCCCTGGCTCGGCGCGGAACCGGTCGGCGGCGTCCTTCGTGCACGGCATGTTCGCCCCCTCGGCGACAACGCGGACACCGTTCGCGATCAGGGCTGACGCCGCGTCGCCGTCGAGTTCGTTCTGCGTCGCGCACGGCAGGGCGATGTCGACTGGCACGCGCCACATCGCGGCCGGGCTCGCGAGAGCCTCCGCCGTTCCGCCAACACGGTCGACGTACTCGCCCACGCGCTTCCGCTCGACGAGCTTCAGCTGCTTGAGGGTCTCGACGTCGATGCCATTCGGGTCGTACACCGCTCCGGAGGAGTCGCTCGCGGAGACGACCGTCGCGCCAAGCGCGATCGCCTTCTCCATCGCGAAGATGGCGACGTTCCCGGAGCCGGAGACAGCAACCCGCTTGCCGTCGAGGTCATCGCCGGTCGCCTTGAGCATCTCCTGCGCGAACAGCACCGTCCCATAGCCCGTGGCCTCCGGGCGCACCAGCGATCCACCCCAGGTCATGCCCTTCCCCGTCAGCACACCTGCCTCGAAGCGGTTGGTGAGCCGCTTGTACTGGCCGAAGAGGTAGCCGATCTCACGGCCGCCGACGCCGATGTCTCCGGCTGGCACATCGGTGTGCTCACCGATGTGTCGGTACAGCTCCGACATGAAGGACTGGCAGAACGCCATGATCTCGCGGTCGCTCCGGCCCCGCGGGTCGAAGTCCGCGCCTCCCTTGCCACCGCCGATCGGCATGCCCGTGAGCGCGTTCTTGAAGATCTGCTCGAAGCCGAGGAACTTGATGATGCCGAGGTTCACCGAAGGGTGGAACCGGAGCCCGCCCTTGTACGGGCCGAGCGCAGAGTTGAACTCGACGCGGTAGCCGCGGTTGATCTGCACGTGACCGTTGTCGTCGACCCACGGCACTCGGAAGATGATCTGCCGCTCCGGTTCGCTCAGTCGATGGATGACCGCGAGCTCGAAGTACTCCGGGTGGCGGTCGAGCACCGGGCCGAGCGTGTCGAGCACTTCGGTGACCGCCTGATGGAACTCCGGTTCGCCCGCGTTCCTCGCGAAGATCGCGGTCTTGAGGCTGTCGATGCTGCGGTCCATGGGGTCCTCCGGGGGTGAGGCGCACGTGGGTGCGCGGATGCGGAGCGAGAGACTCGCTCCGGGGCGGTGGCAGCGCTCAGCGTGCCTGGTTCGATCGCAGCAGCACGTTGCCCTGCGTTGTCTCGAGGCGCAGCCACGCTCCGGCGGTGAGGATGCGCGCGTCATCACCGGAGCGCAGGAACCCGAGGCTGAGGGCGGCGAAGGCCGCGCCGCTCGTGAGGCCGCTCGGCTCGTCGATGACGCGGGTCCACACGTCCGTGCGGACACGTTCGACGAGCGCCGTCCCGAGGTTGCCGGGCACTGCTTCGGCGACCTCAGCGATGCCCTGGTCTGCGGCTGCGATGAGTGTCGCCGCTGGCAGGACACCCGTCAGGCTCCAGCCACCGGTGGGGGCTGCGATACCTGCCCACGACTCGCGGAGTCGCTCTGGCGGGACCGAGAGGTCGAAGCCGACCGTCTCGTCTGCGGACGCGTCGTCCCCCGGTGCGCGCAGCCTGGCGAGACGGTCGAGGAGCGCTCGCAACGGCACGGTCACGTCGAACGCTCCCGCGTGCGCGTCGTCGCCCGCTTCACCGAGGAGCTCGGCGCGGAGCGCGCGCACGCCGAGCACCAGCGGTGAGGTGTCCAGGATGCCCTGCGGCCGCAGCACCGGAACCCAGAACGCCGCAACCGAACCAGTGGCGACGATCCTCACCGCGCCGTCTTCGATGCGTCCGGCTCGACCCAGGAACGATTCGAGGTCGCGGGCGGCACGGAGATCGGGGATGCGGAGGACGGGAGACATTGCCATCTAACCTACCCAGTTCTTCCCGAGCGCTCCTGCGGCGGCGGGTCTCTAGACTGCTGGGATGGCAGATCAGCTCCACGAGTCGTCCTCGCTTTCGCCCGCTCAGCACCAGCCTGCGCCGTTGTCGTTCGATGCGCTCGAGGCGCTGTCTCCCATCGAGGCGTTCCTGCACACGTTGGACCTCACCGACACCGGTGCCCGTACTCGGGACGACATCTTCACGGGTCCGAGCCAATGGATGCCCCACGGGCGTGTGTTCGGCGGGCAGGTGGCCGCGCAGTCGCTGGTCGCCGCCGCGCGGACGGTGGCGGCGGATCGTCCGGTGCATTCCATGCACGGCTACTTCCTGCGCCCGGGTGACGTGAAGCTGCCCATCACCTTTGCTGTCGACCGCATCCACGACGGCAACTCGTTCACGACCCGGGCTGTGAGCGCCTTCCAGAGCGGTCAGCCGATCTGGTCGATGATCGCGTCATTCCAGGATGTCGACGAGGGCTTCGAGCACGAGGTGACCATGCCGGACGGCATCCCGGCTCCGGAGGACCTGCCGAGCGAGGCTGATCTGCTGGAGACGGTGAAGGCGACACTCGGCGACGACGCCCCGGAGTCACTGGCCGCGTACTGGCTGCTGAAGCGGCCGTTCACGATGCGGCACGTCGACGGGCCCGTCTATCTCGAGCCCGCCAGCGACCCGACGCCGGCGCAGGCGGTGTGGATCAAGGCGGTGGAGCGCATGCCGGACGATCCGATGCTGCATCGGGCCGCCATCGCCTACGCGAGCGACTACTCGATCCTCGAGCCCATCATGCGCGGCCACGGCCTGACCTGGTCGACGCCGGGGCTTCGCGCGGCGAGCCTCGATCATGGCGTCTGGTGGCATCGGGACGCGCGAGCTGACGAGTGGCTGCTGTACGTCCAGGACTCCCCCGTCGCGCGCGGGGGCCGCGGGCTCTCGCGAGGGCAGCTGTTCTCTCGGGACGGCGCGCTTGTGGCGACGGTCGCCCAGGAGGGCATGGTGCGCCGAAAGCGCAGCTAGCGTGCGAGGCGCGGCGCGGCGCGGCGCGGCGAGGCGCGGCGCGGATGAGCCTCCATGCGAGCGCCCGGGGGTTCAGTCGCTGCTGCGGCCGCCGCGGAACGTGAGCGGCTCGTCGAGGTAGGGGGTCCAGGCCTCGCGCTCGCGCTCGTTGATGCGGCGCGGGCGCTGCGTGGCGGCGTCGATGAACACGAGGGTCGAGGATGCGATGACGTACCGCACCCGTTCTGCGCCCTCTGGCTGGCTTTCCTCCGGGCTCCAGATCTCGTAGTCGACCTCGGCGCTGGCCGCTCCCATCTTGGAGATCCACAGCTGCACGTCCAATGGCTTCGTGGAGTACGGGATGGGCGCGAGGTACTCGATCTCGTTGCGCGCGATGAGCGTGAGCGTGTCGCCTCCCTCGGCGGCTGCGTCGATGATGGCGAGTGGCCGCTCGTCGTCGTTGGAGGCGCCGATGTTCCAGAACGCACGCACTCGGGCTTCCTCGAGCAGTGTCAGCACGCGCGAGTTGTTGACGTGGTTGTAGGCGTCGAGGTCGCTCCAGCGGAGGAGCGTGGGGACGTGGAAGCGCATCGGCGGGGTGGTCCTTGTCGTGTGCGGGTGGGTGGCTGCGCTCGACGGCGCACGGGACGAGGAAACCCCGGGGCCGCATGGTGCGGCCCCGGGGTTCCTGTTGGGACTAGTCCCTCGTGAGCTTGCGGTAGGTCATGCGCGATGGCTTGGCGGCGTCCGGGCCGAGGCGCTCGATCTTGTTCTCCTCGTAGCCTTCGAAGTTGCCCTCGAACCAGTGCCAGCGGCTCGGGTCTTCCTCGGTGCCCTCGTAGGCGAGGATGTGCGTGGCGATGCGGTCGAGGAACCACCGGTCGTGCGTGATGACCACGGCGCAGCCGGGGTACTCGAGCAGCGCGTTCTCGAGGCTCGACAAGGTTTCGACGTCGAGGTCATTCGTGGGCTCGTCGAGGAGCAGCAGGTTGCCGCCCTGCTTGAGGGTGAGCGCCAGGTTGAGGCGGTTGCGCTCACCACCGGAGAGCACCCCCGCCTTCTTCTGCTGGTCCGGGCCCTTGAACCCGAAGGTGGAGACGTAGGCGCGGGACGGGATCTCGACGTTGCCGACCTGCATGTAGTCGAAGCCGTCGGAGACGACCTCCCACACGTTCTTCTCGGGGTCGATGCCGCCGCGCGACTGGTCGACGTAGGAGAGCTTGACCGTCTCGCCGATCTTCAGGTCGCCACCGTCGAGCTCCTCGAAGCCGACGATCGACTTGAAGAGCGTCGTCTTTCCGACACCGTTCGGGCCGATGATGCCGACGATGCCGTTCCGGGGCAGCGAGAAGCTGAGGTCGTCGATGAGCACGCGCTCGCCGAAGCCCTTCTTGAGCTTGTTCGCCTCGAGGACGATGCTGCCGAGGCGCGGGCCTGCAGGGATCTGGATCTCTTCGAAGTCGAGCTTCCTGGTGCGCTCGGCCTCGGAAGCCATCTCCTCGTATCGGGCGAGGCGGGCCTTCGACTTGGCCTGACGACCCTTCGCGTTGGTGCGCACCCACGCGAGTTCCTCTTCGAGGCGCTTCGCGAGCTTCTGGTCCTTCTTGCCCTGGACCTGGAGGCGCTCCTGCTTCTTCTCGAGGTAGCTCGAGTAGTTGCCCTCGTAGCCGTGGAGGCGGCCGCGGTCGATCTCTGCGATCCACTGGGCGACGTGGTCGAGGAAGTACCGGTCGTGCGTGATGGCGATGACTGCGCCCGGGTACTTCTGGAGGTGCTGCTCGAGCCAGAGCACGCTCTCGGCGTCGAGGTGGTTCGTGGGCTCGTCGAGGAGCAGGAGGTCGGGCTTCTCGAGGAGGAGCTTGCAGAGCGCGACGCGGCGCTTCTCGCCTCCGGAGAGGACGCTGACGTCGGCGTCTCCCGGCGGGAGGCGGAGGGCGTCCATCGCCTGCTCGAGCTGCGAGTCGAGGTCCCAGGCGTCGACGTGGTCGATGTACTCCTGGAGCGTCCCCATCTCTTCCATGAGCGCGTCGAAGTCGGCGTCTGGTTCGGCCATCAGGGCGGAGATCTCGTTGAACCGGTCGAGCTTCGCCTTCGTCTCGGCGACACCGAGCTCGACGTTCTCGCGAACCGTCTTCGTCTCGTCGAGCTCCGGCTCCTGCATGAGGATGCCGACCGTGAAGCCAGGCGTGAGGGTCGCGTCACCGTTCGATGGGGTGTCGAGGCCAGCCATGATCTTGAGGATCGTCGACTTACCAGCCCCATTGGGGCCGACCATGCCGATCTTGGCGCCTGGGAGGAACGACATCGTCACGTCGTCGAGAATGAGCTTGTCTCCGACCGCCTTGCGGGCGCGGATCATCTGGTAAATGTACTCGGCCATGGGTTCCAGTCTAGGAGTTGGTTGGCTGGCAGCGCGCGGAGCTTCGCTACCAGGTGATGGGCTGGGTGAGCCCGATGAGGCATTTTCCCGTGCTGACGGGCGCGACGATGTCCGAGGTGTAGCCCCGCGGGCCGCGCTGGCCCACAAGGCACTCCTCGCCGATCTTCACCGAGACGATGATGTAGTCGGCCTCGAGGTCGACGTTCGTACGGTCGAAGGTGACCTCCATGGCCCCCTTGTCGAAGCCGATTCCAGACAGCGCGTCGACGAACTCCACGGAACTCGCTGAGCCGTTCGTCGCGATCGTCTGCAGGTTGGTCTCATCGAAGATCGGCTTGTTGTCACTCGCCGTCCCGCCTGGCACGAACGCCGCTGGCGCCGCCTGCGTGGGCTCGGCCGCGGCGGTCGTCTCCGCAGGGGGTCGCGCCTCTTCCGAGGAGCAGCCCGCGAGCGCCAGCGCCGCCACCAGAGCCACTGGGGCGAAGAGACGGGAGCTGCGCATTCGGGACCTTTCTCGGATGGGGCGGTCACCAGTGTAGGTGGCCGCGGCTCCTAGAAGGGCGTCGGGTATGCCCCCTCATCGGCGACGGAGGGCTTGTGCCATTCCGCCTCACTCGGTGGGCCCTGGGCGTCTTCGTCGTCCGGCGGAGCCTCGCTCTGCGGACTGACGAAGCTCCGTGCCCCTCCGAACCCCTGCTGCTGGTCGCTCACTCCCTTTTCCTGCGGAGTTCGCTCGCGCTTGGCGAAGATCGACGAACCTGCCGTGAGGTCGTGGCCCAGCGCATCCGCAACCACCTCATGCTTCGTGCGAGACCCGTTCTGGGTCTCGAACTTCCGCATGCGGAGCTTGCCGACGACGATGACGCGCTGCCCCTTGTCGAGGGACTTCGCGGCGTGCGTCGCGAGGTCGCCCCACGCCGCGACGTCGTACCAGTTCGGATCCACGTCTTCCCAGACGTTGGTCGTGCGGTTCAGGCGCCGCGAATTCGTCGCGATGCTGAAGTTCACGACGTGCTGCCCACTCGGGGTTGTCCTCACCTCCGGCTTGCTGCCGAGATTCCCGATGAGCGTGATGTGGTCTTGCATGTTCTCCCCCTGGTCTGGATGCGGTGCGGTCCGACGCGGCGCCCGTGCCGAGAGCTCCGCACCGGACCGCGGCACCAGTGTGCGACTGCGGGCGGCGGTTCTTCCCGACGAAAACGGCGCCTGTGGACGGGGTTCCGTCCACAGGCGCCGTGTCATCACAGTGCCGAGCCCGTCCGGGCTGGCGCTGCAGGTCAGAGCATGTAGGGAGTGAACTTGGCGCGCACCTTGTTCACCTTGGGCACGGCCACGAAGTTGCAGTACCCCTGGCCCGGGTTCTTCGCGAAGAAGTCCTGGTGGTAGTCCTCCGCGTCGAAGTACTGGCCAAGTGGGGAGATCTCGGTGACGATTCCGCCGCCCCAGAGCTCGTCTGCGCGGTGGCGGGCGGCTTCGAAGAGCTCGCGCTGCGCCTCGTCGGTGTAGTACATCGCGGAACGGTACTGCGTTCCGACGTCGTTGCCCTGCCGGTTGAGCTGTCGCGGGTCGTGCAGCGTGAAGAAGATGTCGAGGATCACGTCGGCGGGCACCACGTTCTCGTCGAAGACGACGCGCACGGCCTCTGCATGCCCGGTCGTGCCGGTGCACACGAGTTCGTAGTCCGGCTTCGGGTGCTCGCCACCCGTGTAGCCAGAGATCACGTCGCTGACACCCTTGACGTTCCTGTACACGGCGTCAAGACACCAGAAGCAGCCACCTGCAAGCACGAATTCGGTCATGCGACAAGGCTACGCCGGTGGCTGGCTCCGCGGCTCAGCCCTGCGCGAACTCAGCCAGCACCGAGAATGTCGGTGGTCGCGTCTAGCCTTCCCTCATGACCACGACGCACCTCACCAAGTCCGGTTCCGCCCCGACCCTCACACCCCGAACTGGCCCGTTCACCCAGCGATTCGCTGGGCTCACCGCGACTCAGGTGCACGCAGCGCGGTGGCGGGTCACGGGTTCCAACGGTGCCGTGCGCGGGTACGTCGAAGAGCACCAGCGCGGCTCGGGGGTCGCCTACGCGGCCACCCGCATGAGCCGCACCTCCACGGCCTTCCTGACGCTCGACGAGTTCTCGGACTTCGCCGAGGCGGTCACCGCGTTCCGCTACCTGTGAAGGCGCGCGTACGCTCGCCGGCGCTCACTCACGGCATCGTACCGTGACTCAGCCGCGCCACCAGGTGTCGGTGGGGAGCACGGGCAGCTGCCGCTTGTGCTCGGTCTTGCGGTACAGCGACTCGATGCGATCGGCGGTCTCCGCATCCACGTCGCCGCCGGTCAGGTAGGTGTCGATCTGCGTGTAGCTCAGTCCGAGGTTCGCCTCGTCGGTCTGCCCAGGTGTCTCGTCCAGGAGGTCAGCGGTCGGCGCTTTCGCGTACAGGCGTTCAGGTGCCCCGAGTTCCTCCAGCAGCTGACGCCCCTGGCTCTTCGTCAGGCCCGCGAGCGGGTTCAGGTCAGTTCCGCCGTCTCCGTACTTCGTGAAGAAGCCGGTGACAGCTTCGGCAGCGTGGTCAGTGCCGAGCACGAGGAAACCACGCTCCCCAGCGATCGCGTACTGCGCGATCATCCGTTGGCGCGCCTTCGCGTTGCCCTTGTTGAAGTCCGTGATGGCACGCCCGGTCGCGTCCAGGAACGCGTGCTGCATGCCGTCGGTCGCCGGCTTGATGTCGAACGTGATCCGTTCGTCCGGCTGGATGAACTCCAGGGCCAGCTGCGCATCGTCCTCGTCCGCCTGCACGCCATGCGGGAGGCGCACGGCGACGAACGTCGCGTCGCCACCCGCTGCGCGCACGTCCTCGACCGCGAGCTGCGCGAGCTTGCCGAGCAGCGAGGAATCCTGGCCACCGCTGATGCCGAGCACAAGCCCACGCGAGCCCGTCGCAAGCAGGTACTCGCGCATGAAGGAGACGCGCTCTCGCACCTCCGTGGCAGGGTCGATGACCGGCTTCACGCCGAGGGTCGCGATGATTTCCTGTTGAGCGTTCATGGTGGTGCCAACTCTACCGAGCACCTGTTTCGGGAAGAAGTCGCCGTCCCGATATCGGAGTGAGCACTCAGCTGCGCACGAGACGCGCGATGGCGTCAGAGGCTTCCTTGAGCTTCAGCTCCCCCTCGGCCCCGCCCAGCTTGACGGCGTCCGCGACGCAGTGCTTCAGGTGGTCGTCCATCAGCCCGAGCGCCACATTCTCGAGGGCGGAGGTGATCGCCGAGATCTGCGTGAGGATGTCGATGCAGTACTGCTCCTCGTCGACCATGCGATGGATGCCGCGCGCCTGCCCTTCGATGCGCTTGAGGCGCGTGAGGTACTTGCTCTTGTCCTCGATGTAGCCGTGGTGGGCGTGGCCGCCCGTCTTTGTGGTCTCGCTCATGATGCTGCCTTTCCTGGGTGTGAATCGGGAGACGTCCCGGTGCTTTGCAAGCCTCGGAAGGCACGCAGTCGCAGACTGTTGCCGACGACGAACACGCTGGAAAACGCCATGGCGGCTCCCGCCAGCATGGGGTTGAGCATGCCGAGGGCCGCGAGCGGGATCGCCGCGACGTTGTACGCGAAGGCCCAGAAGAGATTGCCCTTGATGGTGCCGAGCGTACGTCGGGAGAGGCGGATGGCATCCGCGGCCGCCAGGAGGTCGTCGCGGACCAGCGTGATATCCGCTGCCTCGATGGCGATGTCCGAGCCCGTTCCCATGGCCAGGCCGAGGTCGGCCTGCGCGAGCGCGGCCGCATCATTGACGCCGTCGCCGACCATCGCGACGACGCGCCCTTCCTCCTGGAGGCGGCGGATCACGCCGACCTTCTCCTGGGGCAGGACTCCCGCGATGACGTCGGTGATGCCGACGGCGGCCGCAACCTGACCGGCGACGATCGAGTTGTCGCCGGTGAGCAGCGTCGGCTCGAGACCGAGTCGGCGCAGCTCGGCGATCGCCTGCGCGCTCGTCGGCTTGATCGTGTCTGCGACGGCGAGCACTCCGCGAGCTTCCCCGTCCCAGGCCACGATGACGGCGGTCTGTCCGAGGGAGTCCGCATCGCTCTTGCGCTCCGCGAGCTCCTGGCCGAGCGAGATCCCCCAGTCGGCGAGCAGCTGCTCGCGCCCGACGACCACCAGGTGACCGTCGACGATGCCCTGCACGCCCGTGCCCTCGTGGTTCCGGAAGTCCTCCACCGCTGGCAGCGCACCGACCTCGGCCGCGGCGCCGGCCGCGAGCGCCCGAGCGATGGGATGCTCCGAGGCCGCTTCGAGCGCACCCGCGAGACGCAGGAGCTGCTGCCGCTCGACCCCATCCGCCACCCAGACGCCGGCGAGCGCCATCTTTCCGCTCGTCACCGTGCCGGTCTTGTCGACGACGATCGTGTCGACTCGGCGGGTCGATTCGAGGACCTCTGGGCCCTTGATGAGGATGCCCAGCTGCGCCCCACGGCCAGTCCCCACGAGGAGCGCGGTTGGAGTCGCGAGACCGAGCGCGCAGGGGCAGGCGATGATGAGCACGGCGACCGCCGCGGTGAAGGCGGCCGAGGCCGGGAACCCGGCACCGAGCCACGCGCCGAGCGTCGCCACCGAGATCGCGATGACGATGGGCACGAAGACGCCGGAGATTCGGTCGGCGAGACGCTGCACCTCGGCCTTTCCGGTCTGGGCGTCCTCGACGAGCTTGGCCATGTGCGCGAGCTGCGTGTCGCCGCCGACTCTCGTGGCGCGCACCACGAGTCGTCCGCTCGCGTTCAGCGTGGCCCCGACGACCCTGTCTCCTTCGACGACCTCGACGGGGACGGACTCACCCGTGAGCATCGAGGCATCCACCGCCGAGCGTCCACTCGTGACGACGCCGTCGGTCGCGACCTTCTCCCCCGGCCGGACGACGAATTCGTCGCCGACGATGAGCTCCCCGATGGGGATGCGTGTCTCGATGCCCCGGCGAAGGACGGCGACGTCTTTCGCGCCGAGTTCGAGGAGCGCCCGCAAGGCGGCGCTGGCTTGCCGTTTGGAGCGCTTCTCGAAGTAGCGACCGGCCAGCACGAACATCGTGACGCCGGCAGCCACCTCAAGGTAGATGTTGGATGCTCCGTCGGAGGGGGCGATCGTGAACTCGAAGGGATGCTTCATTCCCGCTTCGCCGGCCGTGCCGAGGAACAGGGCGTAGAGCGACCATGCGAACGCGGCGATCGTGCCGACGGAGATGAGCGTGTCCATCGTGGCGCTCCCGTGGCGCAGGTTCAGCCACGCGGCCCGGTGGAATGGCCACGCGCCCCAGACGATCACCGGTGCCGCCAGAGCCAGCGACGCCCACTGCCAGTTCATGAACTGCAGCGCAGGCACCATGGCCAAGGCGATGACGGGAACGGCGAGCACGATGCTGCCGATGAGACGCTGACGCAGGCTCACGAGTTCGGGGTCTGCGGCCTCGGTGGCCGAATCCTCGACGTCAGGATGCTCTGGCTCTGGGAGTGCGGCCGTGTAGCCGGTCTTCTCGACCTCGTCGATGAGCGATTGCGGGTCGAGTCCCGCCGGCGCGTGCACGCGGGCTTTCTCAGTGGCGTAGTTGACGCTCGCGCTCACGCCTTCGAGCTTGTTGAGCTTCTTCTCGATGCGCATCGCGCACGACGCGCAGGTCATGCCCCCGATCTGGAGCTCGATGTCGGTAGCTGTGCTCATTGCTCACTCTCCGTATGCTGCGGGGCCTCTGAATGCTCGGCAGGGAGGACCGGGGCCTCGGTCGAGCCGGGTTGGGAGGTCTGGTGAATCTGTGGGCGCCAGCCGTCGGCCCGGTCGGCTTCCGTGACGACCTGGGCGGTGAAGAACGCCGCGCCGAAGACCGCTGCAAGCAGCGCTCCGTAGAGGCTGAGCTTGACTGGCACGTTCATGTCAGGCCTTGGCTGCGGTGTAACCGGCCTCGTCGACCGCGGCGATGACCAACGCGTCGTCGAGGGGTGCGGTGCTCTCGACGACGAGCGTGCCGGTGTCAGCAGAGACGGCGACGCTTTCGACGCCTGCCAACTCGCTGACCTCCTGGGCGACGG
Organism: Pseudoclavibacter sp. Marseille-Q434; assembly: GCF_050315415.1. NCBI lineage: Bacteria > Bacillati > Actinomycetota > Actinomycetes > Micrococcales > Microbacteriaceae > Pseudoclavibacter > Pseudoclavibacter sp. Marseille-Q434. The sequence continues at coordinate 217,134 of NZ_JBNPQH010000003.1, forward strand.
CGCTCTCGCAGTGGCCGCAGGTCATGCCGGTGACGAGATAGGTGGTGCTGGTCATGGTGATCTCCTTGCCGAGGGCAGTGCCCCCTGGGGGTATGTACGGCAGATGCAACCGTATACCCCCAGCAGGTATTCCCGCGTCAGCGGCCGGAGATCAGTCTTCGCGCAGGATGCGATAGCCGCGTAGCGGGTCGTAGCCGTGGATCTCGCGAGTGTCGAGCACGGCCATGAAGTCGAGCACCTCGTCGGTGACGAGCTGCCCGGGCACGAGCACGGGGAACCCGGGCGGGTACGGGGTCACGAATCCGGCGGAGACGGGCCTGGCGCCGCCCGCCACGCGTTCGGTGAGCTGGGCGTGGCTGAGGTGCTCGATGTTCGCGCGCCGCTGACCGCGGAAGAACGCGGTGCGAAGGTCGCCGTCCGGCAGCCCATCCGCGGACGCATAGTCGGGCGCGAACGCGCTGAAGTCGGGCAGCGGCGGCATGGGGGCGGGCACCGGGCGCTCGCCGTCGATCTCTCGCGCCTGCGCCTCCTCCTCGAAGCGCTCGGCGAGCTTCACAAGCACCTCGATGAGGTAGCCGACGGAGCTGCGGGAGGTGCCGATGTTGGTCATGAAGAGCACCGTGTTGCGGCTCGTCTTGTTGACCTGGATGCCGTAGCGGTCCATGAGGTGCTCGTGCTTGAACGTGTCCCCGTCGACTCCCGTGCGTGAGATCTCGACCGTGATGCGGCTCGGGTCGACGACGAACTCGTCTTCCTCCCACGCCTGCCACATCGTCGAGAATCCGTCGCGGTGCGGCATGGGACGCGAGCTCGCGCGGTTCTCGGCCGGGATGAGGTCGTGGCCGGAGAGCACCCGGAAGGTGCGGCGCAGCAGCGGGTGCCGGGCGATGGCCTGCGCGATGCTCGTCGCCAGGTCGAGCTGGCGCTGGACGAGCTCGAAGCCCTCGAGTTCGACCTGACGCCTGCCGAGGTCGAGCGAGGCGAGGATCTGGTAGTTCGGCGACGTCGAGGTGTGCGTCATGTACGCCTCGTGGAACGGCTCCTCCGCCTCCCGGTACCAGTCCTTGTCGTAGACGTGGATCATCGACCCCTGCCGCAGCGCGGTGAGGGTCTTGTGGGTCGACTGGGTCGCGTAGACGCGGATGCGCGCGTCCGGGGAAGGCAGGAGCCGCTCGGCGAGCCACACGTCGTCCGATGCGGGCTCCCCCGTCTCAGGGTCGAAGAGTCGGGCCCGCTGCTCCTGGTACGCCGTCGCGTGGGCGCTCGACGCGAGCCGCTCCTCGAGGTGCTTGGCCGCCGCCATGGCGGTGCGTCGGCGAGTGATGGGGTGGAACGCGGCGAACGCGAACCACGCCTCGTCCCACAGGAACACCAGGTCAGGTTTGATCGCGAGGCATTCGGCCATGACCCGCTCCGGGTCGTAGACGATGCCGTCGAAGGTGCAGTTCGTGAGGGTCACGAGGCGCACCTCGTCGAGGCGGCCGGCGGCGCGGTAGTCGAGGAGCAGCTGCTTGATGCGCTCGAGCGGCACCGCCCCGTAGAACGCGAACTCGTTGAGCGGGTACGCCTCGAGGTACGCCGTGCGGGCACCCGTGAGCATGAGGGCGTGGTGGTGCGACTTGTGGCAGTTGCGGTCGACGAGCACGATGTCGCCTGGGGAGACGAGCGCCTGGTGCACGATCTTGTTCGCCGTGGAGGTGCCGTTCGTGACGAAGAACGTGTGCTTCGCGCCGAACGCGCGGGCCGCGAGCTCCTGCGACTTCTTGATCGCACCGACGGGAGCGAGCAGCGAGTCGAGGCCGCCGGACGTTGCGCTCGTCTCGGCGAGCAGCAGGTTCAGCCCGTAGAAGTCGACGAGGTCGGTGATCCACTTCGACGTCACGACCGAACCGCCGCGCGAGATGGGCAGGGCGTGGAAGACGCCGGCCGGACGCCGGGCGTGCTCCTGGATGGCGGTGAAGAAGGGCGTGTCGTACAGGTGCGAGACGCGGCGCAGCAGCGACAGGTGCAGCTCGAGCTGATCCTCGCGCAGGAACACGCGACGGAAGCGGCGCGTGAGCACGCCGGCGAGGTCCTCGATGTGCGCACCGGCGACGAGGTACAGGTCGAGCTCGGGGCGCAGCGTGTTGAGGGTGTCGGCGAGGCCCAGGACTCGCTGCACGGATGCGAGGCTCGACCGCGACGTCGCGGTCGTGCCTGCCGAGTCGACGTGCGCGAGGTCGATCGTCTCGCGCATGTCCCGGCTCAGGCGCTGCTGGCTGCGGTCGCTGAAGCCGGGCCGGATGACGACGGCGAGGATGTTCGGGTTCGTGAGCACGGCCGCGACGGCGTCGTCGGCGGACGGCACGATCACGTAGTCGTAGACGAACGCATCCGCCGCGCTGCGGAGCTTGAGGATGTCGGCCCGAAGCGCGTCACGGTCGGCCGGGGTGGTCTCATCCACGAGCAGCACCTCGAAGCGGGGGCGCGGGTCCGAGTCATCCTGCAGCTCGGCTCGCTCGGCCTCGTCGAGCCGGTCGTCGCGATGGTCGGCGGGGATGCTCGTGCCGCGCAGGCGGCTCACGACTCGACCGATGCGCTCCAGCGCACTCGAGTACTCCCCGTTATCGAGGGCCTCGCGGATCTCGGCGACGTAGCGCTGCCCGAACCCCGCCCAGTACAGCTCGAGCGTCTCAAGAGCCCTCAGGTTGCGGGAGATCTCGCCATCCGCATCCAGGATGCTCTCGGTCTCGTGCCCGGATTCGAGGCGCTTGATCGCGAAGCGCAGGTACTCCCACGCGTCGCTGCGCAGGCGCCAGGTGCTCGTCGGCATGCCCGGATCGCGCTCCAAGCTGTGGCCTGAGGCGCGCCGATCGGCGTCGTTCGCGGTGGGGGCGGATTCGTGGAGACCTGCGGCGTCGAAGCTCGTCACGACGGCCATTCTTCCAGAGCTGCGGGACTCTCTCCGCCACGCGTCGAATTGCGTCGGGGTCGCGTTCAGGGTGCGAGGTACCTCGCGAGCAGGTCGCCGAGTTCGCTCGCGGCTGCTGCGGCGTCGAAGCTCGGGTCCTCGACGCTGCGCGACAGAACCCCATCGGCGACCACGGCGACCCACAGCGCGAGGCGTTCGGCGGTGAGGTCGACGCGCCAGTCTCCCTGTTCCTGCCCCGCGGAGACGATCGCCGTGAGAGCCCGGTGCTGGAGCGAGGCGGCGTCGGCCAGCAGCCCTTCCACGCGGGCGTCAGTCGGCGCGGCACCGAGCGCCGCCACGAAGCCGGCGAGGTGGGGGTCGGCAGACTCTTCCAGGAGCGCGTCAAGCCAGTCGCGCAATGCGGTCGGTGCGCTATCGGCCGCCGCGTCCGCGAGGGCGTCCGCGCGGAGGGCCGCGTCGGCCGAATCCGCCTGCAGGATGCCGACGAGCAGGTCGATCTTCGTCGGGAAGTAGTGGAAGAAAGTGCCGGAGGAGACGCCGGCGCGGGCACAGATGCGTGCCGTCGTGGCACCCGCGTAGCCGAGCTCGGAGATGAGCTGGTAGCCGGCTCCGACGATCGTCGCTCGCCCCTCGCCTGTTCGTGCCGCCACGTCGGACCTCGCTGCCTGCATCTCGAATCGGCTCTAGAGCAATCACTCTAGAGTGTTTACTCTAGAGCATGGCCGAAACAGCATCCCAGCAAGTCGTGGAGCCCGTGAGACGCGTCAGCATCGGCACGCCCGCGTTCCCGCCACGAGCACGAGACGGCTGGCTCTTCGTCGTCGGCCTCCTGATCTTCTGGTTCCTCTTCAACGGCCCTCCCGCCGGTGAGATCGGCGGCTTCGACCTGCGCTTCGGTCTCGAAGGCCCCGCCTCGGGCAACCCCTGGAAGTGGGCGGGCGCCCTGCTCGTGATCGCCCTCGTCATCTGGGGAGAGCGGCGCGGCCTCACCTCACTGCTCATCACGAAGCCGACGGGCAAGGACATCGAGTGGGCGTTCTACGTCTTCGGCGGCGTCATGACCTGGTCGTGGATCGCCAGCCTCATCGCCCCTCAGGAGGACAACGACGGTGTGGGCACCATCTCGAGCATGAGCGTCGCCGGCGTTGTCCTGCTCATCATCACGGCGGCCATCACCGAGGAGGTCGTCTACCGCGGCTACCTGCAGGAGCGATTTGGCTCGCTCATGCGGTCGAGGTGGATCGGGGCAGCCGTCAGCCTGGCGATCTTCATCGCGCCCCACGTCGTCTTCTTCGGGCCGAGCTGGCTCTTCCACCAGCTCGTCGGGTCGCTGGCACTCGTGGCGTTCACGCTCATCCGTCGCAACCTCGTCGCGACGATGCTGCTGCACCTGCTCATCAACGCGCCCATCCTCATCCCGACGGTGCTGGCGAAGCTGTGATCGCTGCGGCGGGGGCCCTCCGGCTCGTCAGGAAACTGATCGTTGCCGGGCCAGCCACGTGTGGTTCACAATCGCCTTGCTCACGGCCTCGCGGTATGCAGCGCCATCCGGTCCCCGTTTGAGGTCGCGGGAGAAGAACGGCGACTCTTCGCGATGGGGAGACCCGTCGTGGATGCGCTCCGCCAGGTCCGCGAGAAACGCGCGGCCGACCGTCCGATACTGTTCGGCCTCCGCCGCGTCGAGCTGCAGCAGCGCGGAGTCGTCGACCATGTTCGTGACCACGTACCTGGCGTCGAGGAAAAGCTGGCCGGCCTGTTCGACGAGGAACCAGCGCCCCGGCTCGTGGTCGACGTAGTGCATGGCGTCGCGCTCTTCGGCGACGCGGGCGTCGTCGCCCCATTCCTCGACCGGCGGAATCGGGCCGAGCCGGTGCTGCCTGGCCTCGTTGAGCGCGAGGTGGGAGACGGTCGGTCCGACACCGTACTCGAGTGCGATGCAGAGGATGCGCCGGCACGTCTGGCACGTGAGCTGGCTCTCGACGCGCTCCATGAGACCCGACGCGTGGAGGGGCAAGAGGTCACGGATGCTGACCCAGCTGACGTCTTCCTTGAGGACTCCCGACGCCGCCGCATCCGTGATCGCATGCACCGTCGCCTCGACGTCGAGCTTCTCGGTTTCGTCGCGCACCAGGAGCTGACTGCAGGCCGGGCAGTTGTCGTCCTCGGGGCGGCAGGTGAGCCCCGGCTGCTCGACCGTGAACACGAGGCTCTCGAGGTTGCCCGGGTCGTTCCAGCCGCGATGGTCCTTGAATTCGGCCCGCGCGTATCCGCCTTCGAGTTCGAAGTACGGCGTGCCGAAGCCCGCGAAGCGGCGGCGCCCGTTCATCACCTTCTTGAGGTCGTCGAGGGTCGCCGCGTGGTCGGCACCGGGGATCCACTCGGAGAGATTGACAGCGCTGGTCTCCGACGACGTCGGCACCGTGTGCAGGACGACAGCGACCAACGCGTCGTCGTGCAGGATGAGCTCGGCACCCGACGCGAAGCGCACGCGGCGGGACAGCACGGCCGGCTCGCCGAAGGATCGCTCGGTGGCCGTGAACTTCTCGCCACCGAGGGCGTCGATCAGCCGCCGGACGGGCGCATCACGCTCTGCGAGGGCGAGCGCGTCGAGGATCATCGGGAGTCGAGATGCCATGCTCTATCGTCGCAGGCCAGGCTCGACGCCTGGCCGGGGCGGTTCAGGAACGAGCGCTGAACGGACCGTTGGGGCCGAACGCGTAGTCGGCGAAGCGGTCGCCCATGAGCTGGTGCGCTTCGGGGCCCGGGTGCAGGTCGTCCGGCAGCGGCAGTCGCCGCGCATCCGCCTCGCCGTAGAGCTCGGTGCCATCGAGGAAGAAGAGATTCGGGTCGGATGCGCGACGCTCCGCCAGGGCCGCGAGCTCGCGCCGAATGACGCTGAGCGTGAGCCGCCCCTGCGACTCGTCTCCCGGCGCCCCCGTCGCGATGAACTTGACCTTGCCGGTCGCGAATGATGCGGGATCGAACGCGCCGGGCCCGGCCGTGTGCTCGTGGATGCCGCAGAAGATGGGCGAGATGAGAACGATCGGCGTCTCGGGGTGCCCGTCGCGAATCGTGTCGAGGAAGCCGTTGACGGCCGGCACGAACGCCCGCACGCGCATCGCGTCGGCGTTCACGACGTTGATGCCGAGCTTCACGCTGATCAGGTCCGCTCGAGTATCGCGCATGACACGGGCGAGAAAGGGGTCGACCATCGCGCTGCCGCCGAGCCCGAGGTTCACGAGTTCAACCCCGCCACGACGCGCGGCGACTGCAGGCCAGATATCGCTGGGCGAAGTTGCGTTCGAGCCGTGACTGATCGAGCTGCCATGGTGCAGCCACACACGATCGGACACGGTCACGGGCTCGAGAGGCGCGTCCGACCGGAGCTCGATCAGCTCGACCGACTCGTTGTGAGGCAGCCAGAACTCCACGCGCTTGGTCTCGCCAGGTGCAAGACCCTCGATGGTCGTCGTGTGCGATGGCCCCTCGCGGAGCGACATCGCGCCCGTCTGCAGATCGACCTCGACGGCATCACCGCCGGTCAGCTCGTCGCTCGCGAACTTCTCGCCGTCGACGAAGACATCGACGCGCCCCCGCGGCCGGTTGATGCCCGTGTAGACGGACCTGGTCGGCAGCAGCTCCAGCTCAGCCCGCTCGGCGGTTGTATCGGACACCACGCGGACGCCGGAAGGCTGGCTCTCGACCAGCAGCAGCTGCGGGTCCGGGAACTGCGCACGAACGTGTGCGGGGAGCCGGTGCGGCCGCACTCCCTTGTTGGTCTGCTCGAACTCTGCGGCTCCGCGGACGAACTGGGGCGTGGGGTGGGTGACGATCACGTGGAAGCCTCCGGAATCGGGGGGCGGCGGTGGCCGAGGCGCTGCGAGGAAGAGTGCCCCAGGCAGGATTCGAACCTGCGACCGACGGATTAGAAGGCCGTTGCTCTATCCACTGAGCTACTGGGGCGCGATCCCAGCCAGCATAGCGGGCCACGAAACGCTCCACTGGCCGCCACGAGACCCCGGGAATCACTACGATGTCCCTCATGGCTATTGCTCAGGAGCGTCTCGTCTGGATCGACTGTGAGATGACTGGCCTCGACCCGTCGATCGACGAGCTGGTCGAGGTCGCCGCTTTCGTGACCGACAGCGACCTGAACATCCTCGACGAGGGCTTCGAGATCGTCATCTCGGCGAGCGAGGCCGCGATGGCCAACATGGGCGAGTTCGTGACGCAGATGCACACGACGTCCGGCCTCATCGAGGAGATCCCGAACGGCGCCACACTCGAGGCGGCCACCGCTGAGCTCCTCACGTACCTGAAGAAGCACGTGCCCGTGCCCCGCACGGCACCGCTCGCTGGCAACACGATCGGCACCGACCGCATGTTCCTCGCGAAGTACATGCCAGAGGTCGACCAGCACCTGCACTACCGCAACGTCGACGTGTCCACGCTCAAGGAGCTGTCACGCCGCTGGTTCCCCCGCGTCTACTTCCACTCCCCCGACAAGGACGGCGGCCACCGCGCGAAGGCCGACATCCTCGAGTCGATCCGCGAGCTCAAGTACTACCGCAAGGCAGTGCTCGTGCCCGAGCCCGGACCCACCAGCGAGGAGCTCCGAGAGGTCGCAGCCGAAGTGGTGAACGACTTCGCCCAAAATCTGTAATAGACTCTCGTAGTCGCAGGCGAGCGAGAGCACGCAGGCGGCAGACATGGTGGGTATAGCTCAGCTGGTAGAGCGCCTGGTTGTGGTCTAGGAGGCCGCGGGTTCAAGCCCCGTTACTCACCCCATGTTGAAGGCCCCGAGTCCTGAGGACTCGGGGCCTTCGTCGTTGGGCCGCACGTCCCCTCCAGAGAGCGTCCGGCCGCATTCACACGGGAGATGCCGGTTCCCAGTGCCTGGAACTTGCATTCCCCGTGTGCTTCTAGCGAGGCGCGGGGGCCTCGAGTCTGGGTGAGTCCGGGATGGGCGGCTCAGCGAGCGGCGCGTCAGGCGCGCTCGGTACCGGGGCAGGCACGAGCGCCGCGGCGGGCATCCTGCTCGCCCACAGCACTCCGAACAGCACAACCGCGCCGCCGACGAGCTCCAGCGGGCCGGGGCGCTCCCCCAGCACCAGCCACGCCGTGGAGATGCCGACGACCGGCACGAGCATCGAGAACGGCGCGACGACGCCGGCCGGGTGGCGTTTCATGAGCCACACCCAGATGCCGGATCCGAGCACCGTGCCGAGCACGATCGTGTAGACGAGGCCGACCCAGGCGGGGACGGCGGCGACGGTCCAGGCCGTCGCGAGCGACGCCCAGATCTGCTCGGGCCCCTCGACGAGCAGTGAGACGGCAAGCATCGGGATGGGCGGCACCACGGCCATCCACATCGTCAGGTGCAGCGGCTTCGGCGGCTCGGCCAGGCGGCTAGAGATGTTGCCGATCGCCCAGCCGAACGCCCCGATGACGACGAGCAGGAACGGCCACCAGCTGCCTGAGCCGCCGCGTGCCACGCCCACCAGGAGGAGGCCTGCCACCGCGATCGCGATGCCGACCACGCGCCGGGTTGTGAGCTTCTCCCGAAGGAAGATCGCGCCGAGCAGCACCGTGAATGGCGCCGACATCTGCAGCACGAGCGACGCGAGCCCGGTCGGGAAGCCGGCGGCCATGCCCAGGTACAGGCCGACGAACTGCAGGGTGCCGAAGCCGAGCCCGTAGCCGATGAGCCAGCGCAGCTTCACGTTCGGGCGCGGGATGAACAGGATCGTCGGGATCGCGAGCAGCCCGAAGCGCAGAGCGATGAGGAAGAACGGCGGGAACTGCTCGAGCGATGCGTGGATGGCGAGGAAGTTCACGCCCCAGAGAACCGCGACGAGGCAGGCGAGGGCGACATGACGGGGAGGCACGAGATCAGTGTCGGGCGCATCCACCATGAAGCACCAGTGCTGATGCGTGACGTGTCCCTGTAGGCTCCCTTCATGGAGTTCAGGCACCTCGAGCTGCTCAGGGAGCTGTCGATGCGCGGCACCCTCGCCGCAGTCGCGGAGGCCACGCACCGCACGCCTTCCGCCCTCTCGCAGCAGCTGAAGACCGCCGAGCGGGAGTTCGGCGCGCGCCTCGTCGAACCGTTCTCCCGCGGCCTGCGGCTCACGACTGCCGGGCAGATCCTGGCCGACGGCGCGGACGAGGTCGGCAGAGCGCTCGCCGAAGTGCAGGCACGGCTCGAGGCGAGTCTCGGCGAGCCGAGCGGCACTGTGTCGATCGGCGCACTGCCCAGTGCCAGCGAGGCCCTCTTCCCCGGCCTCCTGCGCCGAACGGCAGGGTCGGCCATCGACCTCGAACTCGACGACTTCGACCTCGCCGAGTCCGAGTACGCCGCCAGGACCCTCGACGCCGACATCGTCATCGGACACAGCCTCACCGGTGACGTACCGCGAGGAGCAGAGCATCTGCACACGCGCGTGCTGGCCCGCGAGCCCATCGACGTGGCGCTGCCCTCGACGCATCCGCTCGCCTCCCGGCAGCGACTCGCGCCCGACGATCTCGTCGGCACGACCTGGGTGGGCGTGCCCGTCGGCTACCCGTTCGACAGCATCCTGATCGCCGTCGAGAATGCGACGAGCACGAACCTCGAACGCGTGCAGCGGCTGCGCGACAACCGCCTCGTCGAGGCGCTCGTCGCCGCGGGCTCGGGGCTCGCGCTCCTCCCCCGGTTCACGACTCGACCGCGGCCCGGCGTCGTGCTGCGACCGCTCGATGGCGTTCGCTCGGTGCGCAGCATCGTCGCGTTGGCACGCCCGGACCGCCACGCCCGATTCGCTGTACGCACCGTGCTCGACCACCTGACCTCGGCCGGGGAAGACCTCGAGGCCACGTTCGCGGAGGCTGAGTCACCGCGGTCCTGACCAACTTCAGTGCTCAGACGGGGGCTGCGGGCCGGATGCGCCACCCAGCGGCGCCTTCATCACGCAAGTTGGTCAGGCGAGCTGGACCGGGACGCGTCCTCGGCCCAGCACCTTGGACGTGGAGCGGTTGCGATTCCTCAGTCAGCGCGCTTCGCGGCGGCGACGAAGGCTCGGATGCGCTCGTGATCCTTGACGCCCGGCGATGATTCGACGCCGCTCGAGACGTCGACGCCCCATGGGCTCGCTTCGCGGATGGCCTCAGCGACGTTGCCCGGGTGCAGGCCTCCCGCGAGCAGCCAGCGCCCGTCTGGGCGACGGCGGATGAGTTCCGAGAGGTCCCATCGCTCGCCGGATCCCGGTTTCGGCGCATCCAGCAGCAGGAGCTCCTCGCCGAATGCACCGACGCGCAGCTCAGGGTCGTCGGCGAGGGAGGTGGCCCTCCAGATGCGCGGGAAGATCGCGCCGGCCGCGCGTACTTCCTCGCCCGTGTAAGAGCCGTGGAGCTGGAGCACGTTCGCGCCGACGGCAGCCGCGATCTCGGCGGCGTCCGTGGACGGCATGTCGTGGACCACGAGCACGCGGTCGACACTCGCGGGCACGGACTCGAAAATCTCGGACGCCTCCTCGGGGGTGCGCCGCCTGGGGCTCGTACGGCTCATCACGATGCCGATCGCGTCGGCACCGCTCTCGACGGCGACCGCCGCCGACTCGACAGAATCCAGGCCACACACTTTGACGTACACGCGAGAATCCTAGGCGTTCGGGTCAGCGGGCCGGGCCACGCACCCGACTGTCAGTCGCGAACTGCGGTGAGCCGAAAGCGACGCTGCGTCACAGTGATCGGCTGCGCCGCGTCGAGCCGTCGGAGCTGCTCGACGTTGCTGTCGACGCTGAACCCCGGGACATCCCAGGGGACCAGAGCGAGGTACTCGACGAGCGACAGCGCATCCGCGAACGTCATCTGCCCAGCCCACTCCTCGGCGACACCGATGCGAAACCCCTCCGCCCGCAGGGCCGAGACCGCGTTGGCGAGCGTCACGTGCTCGTACTGGGGTTCGCCACCGAACCATGCTCGGAGCTCGTGCGCGTCCCGGCCATCGACCTGCTGCGTCAGGAACCGCCCGCCGGGAACCAGCACCCTGGCGACCTCGCTCGCATCGAACTCCTCATGACGGGCCACGATCAGGTCGAGGGAGGCGTCGGCGAACGGCAGCGGCTCTCCAGACTCGATGTCGTGCGCATGCACGTCGACACCGAACGGCGCGAGGTTCTCTCACGCGACGGCGACGTTCGGCTCCCACCCCTCCGTCGCTGCGACCTGCAGCGGGGATGCGTGGATGGGCATGGAGCGGATGAGCTCGATGAGCCGCTCGCCGCCGCCCGTGCCGAGATCAGCCATGCTCGTCGCCGTCGTCATAGCGGCCCGGCACTCGGCGTCGAAGTCCCACGGCGGATCGTCGGCCGTCAGGCGCCCGTCCAACGCGGCGAAATCCCAGCCGACCATCTGCGCGCTGGCGTGCGCATCGCGCCAGGCCTTCACCTGTGCATCCGGAGAGCCGTTCACGAGGCCAGGCTACCGAGAACGCGTGCCAGTCCCGCGGCTGCCCTCGTAGGCTTCGGTCATGAGCACCTTCGTTCCGGCGTCAGCCCTGCCCGTCTCCGAGGTCGAGCTGGCCGTCGTCGAAGCCGCGCGTTCGACGATCGACGCGGCCACCGATGCTGGTCCGGACGAGGACGGCATCCACACCGTGGGGGCAGCGGTCCGCTCGGCGGACGGAACGATCCACGTCGGCGTCAACCTGCACCACTTCACGGGCGGTCCGTGCGCTGAGCTCGTTGCTCTCGGCGCGGCCCGAGCGTCAGGTACCCGCGAGCTCACGCACATCGTCGCCGTCGGCAATCACGGGCGAGGCGTCATGAGCCCCTGTCGACGCGATCGGCAGGTTCTCGCCGACCACTACCCCGACATCCGCGTCATCCTGCCCTCACCGGGCGGGTTGATCAGTGTCACCGCGCGCGAGCTCCTGCCACTCGCCTACGACCACGCCGCGCAGCAGGTCTAGCCGTCAGTCGGTGCCCATCCAGCACCCCTGAGCCACAATGGGCGGATGGAGATGTCGCGCGAGGACTTCGAGGCCCTGGTCGTCGACGAGCTCGATGAGCTGCCCGATGAGATGGTGGACGGCCTCGACAACGTGATCTTCGTCGTCGAGGACCGGCCAGAGGACGGCTCCCTCGACCTCCTCGGCGTCTATGAGGGATTCGCTCTCACGGACCGCGGCCAGTACGGCTTCGGCGAGCTGCCGGACCGAATCGTGCTGTTCCGCGAACCGCTGCTGTCGATCTGCGATGACGAGGCGACGCTGCGCGATGAGGTGCACACGACGCTCGTGCACGAGATCGCGCACTTCTACGGCATCGACGACGCGCAGCTCCACGAGCTCGGCTGGGCGTAGGACCAGGCACCGAGGGACCGCTACCTACTCGTAGAGGCTGAGAACGGCGACGTCCTCCGCTGGGCAGCTGGCGGGGAAGTTCTCGTAGTCCTCCGGAGAGTCTCCCGAGCTGTAGCTGCCGCCGCCGTCGATGAACTCGCCCAGCAGCACGACCGCCCCGTTCGGCAGCCTCACGCCAGCTTCGTCCTCAAGCACTTCGGTGCCCTTCGGGAACTGGGTCGTGATGAACTCCGGCGCCTCGGGCTGTCCGAAGGAGATCGACAACCCGAAGCATCCGTCCGCGTTGCGCGTCAGGTCACCGGCAACGATGGCGAGTCCGCTGAAGCCGCTCGATTCAGCTGCCACCCACAGATCGGGATGCGTCGGCGTCGGGGCCGCGCTCGAACAGCCGGTCAGCGCCAGGAGCAGCGCCGCCCCCGCCAGACCCGCTGAGGTGGCTCTCATGCGTTCTTTCTAGCAGTCACCAGCGGAGCAAGCCAGGCGCATCTGCTGCCCGACTTCCATTCGCTTCCCCCGGTACGCTTCCAGGATGCACCCAACGGCACCAGCACGCGAGCCCCTGAGGGTCGGCCGCCTCCTCTGGGGCATCGCCCTGCTGCTGGCTGCCCCGGTCTTCGCGATCTGGATGGCCGTGACCGGTCTGCTCTCGGCGCTCGCCGCCGCCAGCATCACCGGAGAGGCGAGCGCTGCCGTCCCGCCCCTCATCTCGGCCGGTCAGACCCTGCTCTCCGCGTTCGCCTTCTGGGCGATGTTCGTCTCAGTTGGGGCCGGCCTCGTCGTGCTGATCCTGCTCGGGGTGCAGAGCATTCAGGCCGCCCGCCGCCCGCTCGCCGCCTCCGGCCCGAGCTTCAGCTCCGTGCTGTGGGGCTGGGGGCTCGCGATCCCGTTCGCAACGGGCATCGGGGCGCTGGTCGGGATGCTGTTCCGGTCGACCGCCGACAGCATCGGGACCGACCTCTCGCTCGATGCTGGTCCGGGCACCGGCATCAACTATGACGACGCCGTCCACGGCCTCATCACCGGCGGTGCGTGGCTCCTCGTGGCGGTCGTCGGGCTCGCCCTGGCCGTGATCCTCACGGTGCGCTACGTGCGCGCGCGGCGGCAGAGCAAGAACAACGCAAGTGGCCGCAGCACACGCTGAAGCGGCGCCCGTGCGGACGAGGCTTCAGGCGTCGGGCGTGTCCTCGATGACGACGTCGGCGAGCAGGAACGGCGCGTTGCGCCGCCAGTGCTCCCGCTCCTGCGCAGCCCACATCTCCCAGAACTCCTCGAAGACACCGATGTCGCCGGGCCGCGACAGCGCGCGAGGCTTCCGGTGCGCCTCATCGAGCTCGATCCAGACCGCGGTGCTCGCGAGCGGCGCGCTCTCGCGCGACAGCGCTCCGCATCCCTCGATGATGAGTGGTGACGTCGCGTCGATGTCCCGCCACGGGCCGGGTGCATCCGCCGCCCAGTCCCAGCTCTCGTAGCCGGGATGCGCACGGCTCAGCATGTCGCGGTGCACGGCCCGCGAAGCGGCGGCGAGGCCTCCCCAGCCCGGGTAGGCGTCGTCGAGCGACACCAGCTGCGCGCCACCGAATCCGCGCGCTCGGAACTCGTGGAGCAGTTCACCCGCGAGCGTCGTCTTCCCCGACCCTGAGCCGCCGTCGATGAGGACCACCGGCCGCCTGCCACCCGAGTCGGCGAGCACCCGGTCGAGCAGCGCTGCCGCCCTCATGCGCTCCCCACCAGCCGGTACGAGCCGAGCGCGACGGCCACCGCGACGGCGACCGCGGCGATCCCCACGGCGGCGAAGACGAGCACGAGGTCTCGCCAGCCGAGCCTCGATGGCCGCGCCCAGGTGCGTGCCACGTCTTCTGCTCCGAAACCGCGCGCCTCCATGACGGTGGCGAGCGTCCCCGCCCTCCTGATCGCGAGTGCGAGGAGGGCGAACGCCATCGTCATCAGTCGGCGGACGGCCCCGGAGTCGCCCAGGCCGCGAGCGCGCCTGGCCTGGCTCATCGCCGTCCAGTCGTCGCGGAACACGGCAAAGAGGCGAATACCGGCGAGCGCCGACACGACGAACCTCGCTGGCAGATGCGCAACCTGGGCGAGCCCGTCCGCGAGTCTGGTCGGGTCGATGCGGCTCAGCGCGACGAGGGTCGGCACACCGATCGCGAGCACGCGCGCGCCGACGGCGATGGCGAGCTGGATGGAGTTGTCAGTGATGTTGGCGTACAGGAACTGCCCGTAGCTCTCGCCTCCCGGCTTCGCGTACAGCAGCATGCTCGTGGCTGAGACGGGCGCCGCGATGAGCAGGATCCAGCTCGAGCGCAGGATCTCCACTGGGCGCACGCCGGCGACCCCGAAGGCGACCATCGCGAGCACGAGGGCGGCCAGCGCCGAGACGATGTCCAGCGTCGTGAGCAGCGGAATCGAGTACAGCACGGCGGCGAGGAAGGGCGTGACCGGGTTGACGCGGTCGAGGAACCTGCCGCCGACGGGCAGCACCTCGAGCGGCACGCCGTCGCTGTCGACCTCCACCGACCTCGCCGGCTGAGCACCCGCCGGGGCGATGCCGCCGCTCATGCAGGCACCTTCTCGTCCTTGCGGTCGTGCGCGCCGATGCGGATGCACTGGTCGCCGAGCACGCGCACGAGCTGTTCGTCGTGGGTCACGGAGACCAGCGCGTGTCCTTCGGCGACGAGGCGAGCCATGATGACGACGAGTTCCGTCCAGGTCCTGCGGTCCTGCCCGAAGGTCGGCTCGTCGAAGATGAGGACCCGAGGCGCCGTCGCCAGCACCGTCGCGACCGAGAGGCGGCGCTGCTCGCCGCCGGAGAGCGTGAAGGGGTGCGCGTCCGCGAGGTGGGTGAGGCGCAGCGCGGCGAGGAGCTCGTCGACGCGCTGGCTCGTCTCGCGCTTGCCGCGGCCCGCCGCATCCGGGCCGATTTCCAGCTCGCGGCGCACGGTCCCCGCGACGAACTGGTGCTCGGGCTGCTGGAAGACGGTGCCGATGCGCGTCAGGAGCTGCCGTGAACGCCAGGCGGACGGATGCGGGCCCGCCGGAGGAGCCGTACGGAAGCGACCGAGCCCCCAGCCGCCGCGGCGCGCACCCGCGTCATCGCCCGCATCCCGGAGCGCCTGCGTCGCCCGCACCTCGCCCTCCACGGGCGTGAGCAGTCCGGCGAGCGTGAGCGCCAGCGTCGTCTTCCCCGCCCCATTGGGGCCCAGCACAACCGTCGACTCCCCCGCGCGCAGGGTCGCCGACAACTGCGTGTGCAGGGCATGGTCGGCCCGACCGAAGCCGAGCCCGTCGGCGATCAGCAGCTCCTCCCCAGGCGAGAGAAGGGCACGCGGCACGTGCGGTTCGTGGCCGCCGATCCACACGCCGGCGGCGAGCAGCGACTCGCGGTGCTGCTCGAGGACCAGGTCAGGGGTGCCGTCGGCGAGGAGATGCTGCTCGCCCCCGAGCACGACGACCCGGTCGACGCTCGAGCGCCACACGTCCACCCGGTGCTCGATGACGATGAGCGTCGCGCCGGACGCCTCCGCTGCGCGGACCACCGCCTCGCGCACCTCGTCCACTCCGGCCGGGTCGAGGTTCGCGGTCGGCTCGTCCAGCAGGATGAGGTCGGGGCGCATGGCGAGGACACCCGCGATCGCGAGCCGCTGACGCTCCCCGCCGGACAGCTGTGCCGTCGACCGATCGAGGGGCATCCGCAGTCCGACGGCGTCGAGCGCCTCGCGCACCAGCGCCCACGTCTCCGCCCGTGGGACACCGAGGTTCTCGCAGCCGAACGCCACGTCGTCGCCGATACGGGCGAGCACCGTGTTCGCCTGCGGGTCCTGCAGGACGAGACCGACCGTGCCGCGTGCATCGCTCGGGTGCTTGCCATCGACAAGCAGTGAGCCAAGCTCCTGCCCGTCATCCTCATGATCGCCGAGCACCCCCGCCAGGGCGGCCAGGAGCGTGGACTTGCCAGCCCCCGACGGCCCAAGCAGCAGCACAGCCTCGCCAGGCTCGATCGTCAGGTCGAGCTCGGCGACGGCCAGCTTCGCCCGGTCGGCGTGGCGCCAGCCCCACCCCCTCGCCTCGACTCTCGCGCCCACGAGCGCTAGCCGATTCGCTTCGAGCTTCTACCCGCAGCGAAGCGGTTCAGTGCACCGGTCGCCGCGAGCGCGCGCGTCAGGAGCCAGCCGACGACACCAGCGAGCACGGCACCCGAGAGGACGACCGAGACGAGGTAGATGGTGAGGAACTCCGGACCCTTCTCGATGTTCGCGCTGAGAAAAAGCTCGAGCGTCCACGCCGCGACCGCAGCCCCAGCCCCAGCCAGCATCGCGACGCCGAGGCCGAAGCGCTTGTAGAAGAACAGCAGGAAGATGAGCTCAGCGCCGAGGCCCTGCGCGATGCCCGAGTACACGGTCTCGATCGACCACTGGCTGCCGAGGAGCATCGAGACGCTCGCCGCGAGCACCTCGACGAAGAGCGCCGCGCCGGGCTTGCGGATGATCAGCCCGCCCAGAACCCCGCCCAGCAGCCAGATACCGACGGCGATACCGCCGACACCCGGCGTGAACGCATCCATGACCGTGAACCACGCGTAGCCCACGCTGTTCCAGACGATGAAGATGAGCCCCGTCGCGACGCCGAGAACGGCGGCCGTGACGATGTCGATGACCCGCCAGCGGAAGCGGCTCTTCGGCGACCTCGCCTGAGCCGGCCCCTGCGCTGGGGAGTTGTGAGATGGAGTTGAGGAAGTTGTCATGCGGTGTGCCCTTTCGAGTGAAAGTGCACGGGCGCAGAGCCTGGGGTGGCTCTGCTCGGAGATGTGCCTCCCTGCGCTGGCATTACCCAGATCAGGTTTGACGGTCGAAGGCTTGTGCCTTCCTCTCAGCCCGGACTACCGGACTCCCGTGAACACCTCGAGTATAGGCCGAAGCGAGCCCCGAGCTACTTCTTGAGGGCCTTGATGAGACGCGGAAGCGCGTGCCCGACCGTCCACACCAGCGGAATCGAGACGACAAGCAGCGTGATGATGTTCGGGCGGAAGCTCGTGCCGAACTCGTCATCGACGTACGCGCCGACGGGGACCGCCATGCCGCCGCCGCCACCGCCGGACGAGTTCTCCTGCCCCTCCTCGTTGCTCTCGCCGCCGCCGTAGCCGTACGAGACGAGGGCAACGGGAAGGATGGTGGCCTTGCCAAGCTCCACCTTCTCGCCGTAGGCGAGCGTGACGCCGAGCTTCTTGACGGAATCGGTGAGGTTCTGCGTGAGGTTCGTCATGCGGCCAGCGTAGGTCGTCGACATGCCTGCCAACCAGGAGAACTCCTGTGTGCTGGCGGGCGAGAGCGCTCCCACCCTTTGGTAGCTTTAGTGCCTGCATCCACACGCGATGTTCTTCGGCGAAGCAAGATGAAGCAATAGGAGCGTGCATGAAAACGTGGCCCGGAAATGCCTACCCCCTCGGAGCGACGTTCGACGGAAGTGGCACGAACTTCGCGATCTTCAGCGAAGCCGCCCACAAGGTCGAGCTCTGCCTCTTCGACGACGACGGCAACGAGGAGCGGGTGAGGCTCCATGAGCGGGATGCGCACGTCTGGCACGCCTACCTGCCGCACGTGCAGCCGGGCCAGCAGTACGGCTACCGCATGCACGGCGACTACGACCCGGCGACCGGCAGCCGCTGCAACCCCGCGAAGCTCCTCCTCGACCCCTACGCGAAGGCCACGACCGGAGACATCGACTGGGACCAGTCCCTCTTCAGCTACAACTTCGGCGACCCAGACTCGTTCAACGACCTCGACTCCGCGCCCCACATGATGAAGGGCGTTGTCATCAACCCCTACTTCGACTGGGCTGGCGACCGGAAGCCGGGCATCCCCTACAACGAGTCCCTCATCTACGAAGCCCACGTGAAGGGCCTCACCCAGCTGCACCCGGATGTGCCCGAGGAGATCCGGGGCACGTACGCCGGCATCGCGCACCCCGCGATCGTCGAGCACCTCAAGCGGCTCGGCGTCACCGCCATCGAGCTCATGCCCGTGCACCAGTTCGTGCAGGACAGCACCCTCATCGAGAAGGGCCTCCGCAACTACTGGGGCTACAACACCATCTCGTTCCTCGCCCCGCACGCCGACTACGCCTCCCAGGGGACGGCCGGGCAGCAGGTGCAGGAATTCAAGTCCATGGTGCGCACCCTGCACGCCAACGGCATCGAGGTCATCCTCGACGTGGTCTACAACCACACGGCAGAGGGCAACCACCTCGGCCCCACGCTCAGCTTCCGCGGCATCGACAACGCCGCCTACTACCGCCTCGAAGAAGACGACAAGCGGTACTACACGGACTACACGGGCACCGGCAACTCGCTCAACATGCGCCACCCGCACTCGCTGCAGCTCATCATGGACTCGCTGCGCTACTGGGTCACCGAGATGCACGTCGACGGCTTCCGCTTCGACCTCGCCTCCACCCTCGCCCGCGAACTCCACGACGTGGACAAGCTCTCCACCTTCTTCGACCTCGTGCAGCAGGACCCGGTGGTCTCGCAGGTGAAGCTCATCGCCGAGCCGTGGGACGTCGGCCCCGGTGGCTACCAGGTCGGCAACTTCCCGCCGCAGTGGACGGAGTGGAACGGCAAGTACCGCGACACCGTGCGCGACTTCTGGCGCGGCGAGCCCTCCACGCTCGGTGAGTTCGCGAGCCGCATCACCGGGTCCGCCGACCTCTACGAGCACTCCGGACGGCGCCCGTTCGCATCCATCAACTTCGTCACGGCCCACGACGGCTTCACGCTGCGCGACCTCGTCTCGTACAACGAGAAGCACAACGACGCCAACGGGGAGGACGGCAACGACGGCGAAAGCCACAACCGTTCCTACAACCTGGGTGTCGAAGGCCCGACGGATGACCCCGAGATCAACGCCATGCGCGCCCGCCAGCAGCGCAACATCATCGCGACGATGCTGCTCAGCCAGGGTGTCCCCATGCTGCTCCACGGCGACGAGCTGGGCCGCACCCAGCTCGGCAACAACAACACCTACGCGCAGGACAGCGAGCTCAGCTGGGTGCACTGGGAGAACGCCGACGAGCCCCTCGTCGAGTTCACGAGGGCCGTCGCGCAGCTGCGCGCCGACCACCCCACGTTCCGACGCCGCCGATTCTTCAACGGCCGCGTCGAGAAGCGCGCCGAGGGCTCGGCACTTCCCGACATCGTGTGGCTCTCCACCGACGGCACGCAGATGGCGTCCGAGGACTGGAACGCGGAGTTCGTGAAGTCGATGGGCATGTTCCTGAACGGCAACGCCATCGCCGGCCGCGACGAGCGCGGCGAGGAGATCACCGATGTGAGCTTCATGGTCTACTTCAACGCCAGCGAGACCGTCGTCGAGGCGACAATCCCGAGCGTCGAGATCACCTCGCACTGGGACATCGTCATCGACACGTCCGGCATGCACACCGACCTCGAGGGCATCGAGCCGGGCGCGACGATCCCCCTCGAACCGCGCTCGCTGGTCGTGCTGCGAGAGGCTGAGCTCAAGGAGAAGCCGGACCATTCCGTCGCCGCCTCCGTCGCCGCGATGACAACGCCCATCCCGATCATCACGCGGCCACCGCTCGGCAGCTGACGCCGCCCGCCCCATCTCAGTAGCACCCGCCGTGACGGAGACCATGATGCGCATCCCATCCAGCACCTACCGCTTCCAGCTGACGTCGGAGTTCGACCTCGACGCGGCCGCCGAGCAGCTCCCCTACCTGGAGCGGCTCGGCGTCGGGTGGGTGTACCTCTCCCCCATCCTGCAGGCCGCGCCAGGAAGCACCCACGGCTACGACGTCGTCGACCCCTCGAAGGTGGACGACGAGCGGGGCGGGCGGGAGGCGCTCGAGCGCTTCTCCGCGAAGGCGCGCGAGCTGGGCCTCGGTGTGCTCGTCGACATCGTCCCGAACCACATGGGGGTCGACACGCCGCGAGACAACCCGTGGTGGTGGGACGTGCTCGCCCACGGCCGGGATGCGGCCCACGCCGAGTCGTTCGACATCGACTGGGAGGCCGGTGACGGCAAGCTGCTCATCCCAACCGTCGGCGATGACGACATGCCTCGCGAGCGCGGCGACGCGATCGCCAACGTGACCGTCGACCGCGAGGCAGGCGTGCTGCGATACCACTCGACCGAGTACCCGCTCGCCGAGGGCTCTGCGCCCGAAGGCGCGTCGGTTCGCGAGGTGCTCGACAACCAGCACTACCAGCTCATCCACTGGCGCCAGGGTGACAGCCGCCTGAACTACCGCCGCTTCTTCACCATCACCTCGCTCGCGGGCATCCGCGTCGAGGACGACGAGGTCTTCGAGGAGGCGCACGCCGAGATCCTCGACTGGATGCGCCACCGCCTCGTCGACGGCCTCCGCATCGACCACCCGGACGGGCTGCGCGACCCCGGCGGCTACCTGCGGCACCTCGCCGATCGGACGCGCGGCGCGTACGTGCTCGTCGAGAAGATCCTGGAAGGCGACGAGTCGCTGCCCGCAGACTGGCGCACGGCGGGCACCACCGGCTACGACGCGCTCGGCCAGATCGACCGGGTGCTCGTGGATGCGGACTCCGAGGAGTTCCTCGACGAGCTCGCCGGCGCCGACGGCACCCCCGTCGACTGGGAACAGCTGATCCACGAGGCGAAGCGCGCCGTCGCGGACGTCTCGCTGAACGCCGAGATCCGACGGATCGCGCGCGAACTGCGGTCGACGGGCATCGAGGACGACCTCATCGAGGACTCGGTCGCCGAGATCGCCGCCCACTTCAGCGTGTACCGGAGCTACCTGCCCACCGGCTCCAACCACCTCGCCGACGCGGCAGAGGCGGCGAAGGAGCAACGGCCTGACCTGGCCGCATCGATCGCGCGCATCCTGCCGTTCCTCGAAGCCCCCGAAGCTGAAGCCGCGCTGCGGCTGCAGCAGACGACCGGCATGATCATGGCGAAGGCCGTCGAGGACCGCTCGTTCTACCGGTACGCCCGCCTCACCTCGCTCAACGAGGTCGGCGGCGACCCGAACGTCTTCTCGATCACGCCCGAGCGGTTCCACGAGCTGCAGACCACGCGCGCCCGCGACTGGCCGGACGCCATGACCACGCTGTCGACCCACGACACGAAGCGTGGCGAGGACACGAGAGCCCGTATCACGGCCCTCAGCGAGGTCCCGGAGTTCTGGGCCGAGAGCGTCGCCGAACTGCAGAACGTCGCCCCCATCGACGACAACGCCTTCGCCCAGCTGACCTGGCAGGCGATCATCGGAGCCTGGCCGGCCTCCCGCGAGCGCCTCAACGCCTACCTCGAGAAGGCCGCCCGCGAAGCCGACCTGCACACGAGCTGGACCAACCCCGACGAGGCATTCGAGGAGCAGCTGAGCTCGGCTGTCGACGCGGTCTTCGACAACCCCGTCGCGTCGAACATCGTGCAGAACGTCGTCGCCGAGACGCAGGCGGCCGGCTGGTCGAACTCGCTCACCGCCAAGATCGTGCAGCTCACGATGCCGGGCGTCCCCGACGTCTACCAGGGCACCGAGCTGTGGACCCGCACACTCGTCGACCCCGACAACCGGCAGAGCGTCGACTACTCGTCGCGCACCGCGGCGCTCGACGCGATCCTCCACGGGGCCGTCCCCGAGATCGACGACTCCGGCGCCGCCAAGCTGCTCGTCACGGCAGCCTGCCTTCGCCTGCGTCGCAGCCGCCCCGAGCTCTTCACCGGATACGAGGGCATCACGGCCAACGGCCCCGCCGCCGAGCACGCCCTCGCCTTCTCGCGAGGCGGCGCGATCACGATCGGCACGCGCCTGCCCATCGGGCTCGAGCAGGGCGGTGGCTGGATCGGCACCACCATCCCGCTCCCCGAGGGTGAGTGGATCGATCAGCTCACCGCCGCCGTCTACACGGGCGGCAAGGACGTTCCCCTCGCGGCGATCCTGCAGCAGTACCCCGTGGCGCTCCTCGCCAAGTCCTGACCAGCACCCGCATCCACCCTCGCCTGCCACCAAGGAGTTCCCCGTGCGCGATTCCCGCTTCGACGTCTGGGCACCACACGCCGAGACGCTGACCCTGCACCTCGACGGGTCCGAGCTGCCCATGCGCCGCACAGACGGTGACTGGTGGGTGCCGGATGCTGCGCTCGAGCTCGACGAGGAGACGCACGACTACGGGTACCACGTCGACGGCGCCACGACTCCGATTCCCGACCCCCGCTCGCGCTGGCAGCCGGACGGCGTGCACGGCCTCTCCCGCACGTTCGACCCGGCCAGGCAGCCGTGGACGGACGGCGACTGGACCGGCCGTACCCTCGCTGGCTCGGTCATCATCGAGCTGCACATCGGCACCTTCACACCAGAGGGCACCCTGGACTCGGCCATCGAGCGCCTCGACCACCTCCAGGCGCTCGGCGTCGACTTCGTCGAGGTCATGCCCGTCAACGCGTTCAGCGGCACCCACGGCTGGGGCTACGACGGCGTCGACTGGTTCGCGGTGCACGAAGGCTACGGCGGGCCCGCCGCCTACCAGCGCTTCGTCGAGGCCTGCCACGAGCGCGGCATCGGCGTCATCCAGGACGTCGTCTACAACCACCTCGGCCCGTCCGGCAACTACCTCGGCAAGTTCGGCCCGTACCTCTCCGACCACCACGCCACGGCGTGGGGCGACACCGTCAACCTCGACGGGGAGAACTCCGACGAGGTGCGCGCCTACATCCGCGACAACGTCGCCATGTGGCTGCGAGACTTCCACGTCGACGGCCTGCGACTGGACGCCGTGCACGCGCTCATCGACGACCGGGCCGTGCACATCCTCGAGGAGCTGGCGCGCGACGTCGACGAGCTCGAGGCGCACGTGGGCCGCCCCCTCACGCTGATCGCCGAGTCCGACCTCAACAACCCGCGCCTCATCACGTCAGATGAGGCGGGCGGCTACGGACTCGACGCGCAGTGGTCAGACGACTTCCACCACGCCGTGCACGTCAACCTCACGGGCGAGACGAGCGGCTACTACGCCGACTTCGAGGGCCTCGATTCCCTGGTGAAGGTGCTCACGAAGGGCTTCTTCCACGACGGCACGCTCTCGACCTTCCGCGGCCGCCACCATGGCCGTGCCCTCCCGGCGCAGACCCGCGCCTGGCGGCTCGTCGTCTCGTCGCAGAACCACGATCAGATCGGCAACCGGGCCATCGGCGACCGCCTCACCGCGACCCTCTCCCCCGGCCAGCTCGCCATCGCGGCGACGCTCGAGCTCACCTCGCCCTTCACGCCCATGCTCTTCATGGGCGAGGAGTGGGGCGCCACGACGCCGTTCCAGTTCTTCTCCTCCCACCCGGAGCCCGAGCTGGCCAAGGCGACGACCGAAGGCCGCATCGGCGAGTTCGCGCGCATGGGATGGGATGCGGCCGTCGTCCCGAACCCGCAGGACGTGGAGACGTTCACCCGGTCGAAGCTCGACTGGAGCGAGCTCGACAAGCCCGAGCACGCGCGCCTTCTCGAGATCTACCGTGAGCTCATCGCCCTGCGCCGGCGCGAGGCCGACATCACCCTGCCGTGGCTCGACGCGAGCAGCGTCGATGTCTCCGAGGAGCACGGCACGCTGTCCATCACGCGCGGCAGCCTCGCCATCGCGGTGAACTTCTCCTCGCAGGAGCGCGAGCTGCGTGTCGAGCGCGCCGCTGAAGTGCTGTTCGCGACGGATGCGCGGGCGGCGCTCGGTGAGACCACCGGAACGGTCACCGGCGCGCCGGTCGGCGCATCCGCCGTGCCGTTGCGCCTGCCCGCGGAGAGCGCCGCGGTGCTCCGCGTCACCCGCGCCTGACCTCGCCTGTCCAACTTCAGTGCAGATCTCGGCGTTTCGGGCCCAGAACGGCTCGTATAGACGCATATCGCACTGAAGTTCGACACGCGGGCGTGGGTTTCTCACGCTTCGCTGGCTAGCATGGTGCTCCCGACGCGAAGGAGCGGTCCCATGGGCAAGGTCGTCATGTACAGCTCGGTCTCGGTCGACGGCTTCATCGCCGACGACAACGACGACCCCGGTCACCTCTTCGACTGGCTGACCAGCGGAGACGTCGCGCTCGACGACAGCGGCGTCCTCAAGGTCTCGCAGGCGTCCTACGACTACACCCGCCCGTACTGGGACGAGATCGGCGTGACGATCGCCGGCCGACACGTCTTCGACGTGACGGACGGCTGGGACGGGACCCCGCCGAGCGGCATCGACCACGTGGTCGTCGTGTCCCACCGGCCCCCGCCAGAGGGGTGGAACACGGAACTGCCGTTTCATTTCGTCGAGGGTGTCGAGGCCGCCGTCGCCAGAGCCAACGAGCTCGCGGGTGACCGGACCGTCGAGGTGGCCGCCGGCGACGTGGGCGGGCAGGCGCTCGCCGCCGGCCTTGTCGACGAGGTGCGGATGGATGTGGTCCCCGTGGTCTTCGGCGCAGGCAAGCGCTTCTTCGGGGAGACCGACGCCCAGCACCTGCTTGAGGACCCCGACGTCGTGCTGCCGGGCACCAGGGTGCTGCACCTCCGCTACCGCGTGCGCCGCCCAGCGAGCTAGGTCTGGTCTGCGGCGAGCACGCGAAGCCGGGTTCGCTTGTCGCTTCCAGAGCGTCGGCGTACCCTGACCCGCATGTGCAGAAACATCACCGAGCTCCGCGGGCTCGAACCGGCCGCGAACGACACCGAGATCGAGGCCGCCGCACGCCAGTACGTGCGCAAGGTCTCCGGAATCACGCATCCCACAGACCGCACCCGTGACGCCTTCGAGCGTGCGGTGCGCGAGATCGCGCACATCACCGAGCATCTCCTCGAGGACCTGCCCGAGCGACGCCAGCCGCCGAAGACCGTCCCACCGTTGCGGCGCCCAGAAGTGCAGGCGCGAATCGCCGCCCGCGAAGCCGCGAAGGCCGCCTCCTAGACGCACATCCTCAGTGCTGGTCCTGGGCCTCGTCCCGCGTGCGGTTCGCGCGCTCGCTGAGTCCGACGGTGCCGTCGCTTCGCTCTCCCCTACCGAGCAGCGAGGCCGGGCGCAGCGCGAACTTCCCGAAGCGGGCAACAGCCTGGTCGACGGCTCGTTCCGCCGCCTCCCAATCGTCGTCCTCCTCGGCTCCGAAGAGCGACAGCTGGCCTGAGGTCCCCGCCTCCACGAGGCGCTCGGCCCGCACTCCGATGAGGCGCACGGGCCGCGGCGGCACGAGGGCTGCGCGCAGCATCTCGCGCGCCTCGAGATACAGCGAATGCCCGACGTCACTCGGCTCCGCGAGCGTGTGCGAACGCGTGATGGTGGAGAAGTCGGACCAGCGAAGCTTGATGCCGACCTGACGAGCCTGCAGGCCCGCACGGCGCAGCCGAGTGGCCACCGCATCCGCCTGCGCTCGTACCTCACGCTCGAGGAAGACGAAGTCGGCCACGTCCTCGAAGAACGTCTGCTCGTGACTGATCGACTTCTCCCGGTGGGCCTCCTCCACGCCGCGCTCGTCCCTGCCCCACGCAAGGGCGCTGAGCTTCGCCGCCCCAGCCTTGCCGACTGCCCGCTCGAGCACCGGCACCGGCGTGTGAGCCAGGTCGAAGACCGTGTGGATGCCGATGCCACGCAGCTTCGCCTCACTCTTCTCCCCGACACCCCAGAGGGCCCCGACGGGCAGGTGGTGCAGGAACGGAATGGTCTCCTCATGCGGGATCACGAGCATGCCGTTCGGCTTGCACTTGCCGGAGGCGAGCTTCGCGACGAACTTCGTGGAGGCGGCGCCGACGGAGCACGTGAGCCCTGTCTGCGCCTTGACCCGTTCCCGCAGTCGCGCTGCGATCTCGCCGGGCGTGCCGAACAGCAGGCTCGCGCCAGACACGTCGAGGAACGCCTCGTCGATCGACAGAGGCTCGACGAGGGGCGTGAACTCGCGGAAGATCTCCATGACCTGCTGCGACGCCTCCCGGTACTTATGCATGCTGCCCGGCAGCACGACGGCCTCGGGGCACCGCGCGATGGCCTGGTGCATCGGCATGGCGCTTCGCACTCCCCGCGCCCTGGCCTCGTAGCTCGCGCTCGAGACGACACCCCGCTCGCGCGTGCCACCGACGATCACCGGCTTGCCGATGAGGTCGGGCCGCTCGAGGAGCTCGACCGCAACGAAGAAGGCGTCCATGTCGACATGGAGGATGCTCGCGGACGCGTCGCGGTCGGACGCCGCACCCGTCTGCCGCACACCCATGTCTTTCCTGGTCATGCATCCATTGTGCGATGTCCCACCGACATCCGCAGGACGCACCGGACATCTCCCCGACGCTCTGCGCGAATAGACTCTGCGCATGCAGCTCAACGAGTCTCGCGCCTGGACCGCCTTCTACGCCCCCGGGACCCCGAAGGACATCGAAGTCCCGAACGGGTCGCTCCCCGACATGCTGTCGGAGATCGCCGAGCGGTTCCCCGACAAGCCCGCGATCGAGTTCTTCGGCGCGCAGACCACCTTCGCGGAGCTGCAGGACCAGGTGCTGCGGTTCGCGCAGGGGCTGCGGCGTATCGGCGTCAAGCGGGGCGACCGGGTGGCGCTGATCATGCCGAACGCGCCGCAGCACGTGGTCGCGTTCTACGCGGTGCTCCGCCTCGGAGCGGTTGTCGTCGAGCACAACCCGCTCTACACGCGTGACGAGCTGCGGACGCAGTTCGAAGACCACGGTGCCGAGATCGTCATCGCCTGGGACAAGGCCGCGCCGACGGTGCAGTCGCTCCCCCACAGCCTCGGCATCCGGCACGTCATCGCGGTCGATGTGACGAAGGGCATGCCGCTCAAGACGCAGCTGCTGCTCCGCCTGCCCATCGCGAAAGCCCGCGAGTCCCGCGCCAAGCTCAGCGCGAAGGCGCCGGGCACCGTTCCCTTCGAGAAGCTCGCGAAGCAGCAGCCGCTCGACGCGGGCATCCCGACCCCGGGCCCGGAAGACCTCGCGAGCCTGCAGTACACGAGCGGCACGACGGGCAACCCCAAGGGAGCCATGCTCACCCACCGCAACCTGTGGTCGAACGCCCGCCAGGGCGCCGCCTGGATGCCGGAGTTCACGGCGGGCAACGAGACGATCTACGGCGTGCTGCCCATGTTCCACGCGTTCGGCGTGCTGCTCTCCGTCATCTACTCCGTGAGCGTCGGCGCGAAGGCGGTGCTCTTCCCGACGTTCGACCCCGAGCTGGTCATCGCAGCATCGAAGAAGTCGCCGGCGACCTTCATCCCCGCCGTGCCGCCCATGTACGACCGACTCGCGCGCGTCGCGAAGGAGGGCAAGCTCGACCTCTCCGGCGTCATCTACGCCATATCGGGCGCCATGACGCTGAACGACGCCATCGTGCACCGCTGGGAGGCCGTCGCGGGTGGCCAGCTCGTCGAAGGGTACGGACTCACCGAGACGTCGCCCGTCGCGCTCGGCAATCCGTTCACCGACAAGCGGAAGACGGGAACGATCGGCATCCCGTTCCCGTCGACCTTCATCAAGGTCACCGACCCGAGCGACCCGAGCAGGGAGGTCGAGCTCGGCGAAGTCGGCGAGCTGCTCATCAAGGGCCCGCAGACCTTCCAAGGCTATTGGAACCGCCCCGAGGAGACGGCGGAGGTGCTCATCGACGGCGGCTGGGTGCGTTCGGGCGACCTCGTCGTGCAGGATGCGGACGGTTTCGTGACGGTAGTGGACCGCAAGAAGGAGCTCATCATCACGGGCGGCTTCAACGTGTCGCCCTCCGAGGTCGAGCGCGTTGTCACCGAGGTGCCAGGCGTCGCCGAGGTCGCCGTCGTCGGCATCAGGCGAGGTGGTGGTGCCGAGGTCGTCACCGCCGTCGTCGTGCTCGATGAGGGGGCACGCTTCGACGAGGCTGCAACGCGCGCCTTCGTCCGCGAGCGACTCTCCGAGCACAAGGTGCCGCGGTCGTACGTCGTCTGGGAGGAGCTCCCGAAATCGCTCATCGGGAAGGTGCTGCGCAAGAAGGTTCGGGACACGCTGCAGCAGAACCGCAACGCGACAGCGGCAGCCGCAGCGGGAGACGACGAAGAAACTGGCGGGGCGCGCCCCGGCGCCGAATAGGCCGAAGCGCGAGCGAGCCCGCCCCTGCAACGCAGGGGCGGGCTCGCGGCGTATCGGTCAGCGACTCATTCA
The DNA here is from genome assembly GCF_050315415.1 of Pseudoclavibacter sp. Marseille-Q434. Taxonomy (NCBI): domain Bacteria; kingdom Bacillati; phylum Actinomycetota; class Actinomycetes; order Micrococcales; family Microbacteriaceae; genus Pseudoclavibacter; species Pseudoclavibacter sp. Marseille-Q434. The sequence goes on from NZ_JBNPQH010000003.1 coordinate 245,525, forward strand.
GCTGCCGGCGACGTACTCCTCGCCAGCCGGAGTGAGGCGGGTGCCCGTCGGTCCCTCGAGGTCGACGAGGCCGGCCCTGGCCGCCTGACGCACCGAGGCGGCGACGTTCACCGGCACTCGCCACGTCATGCGCTCGAACTCGGCCGTGATCCTCGCCGCGGTGACCTCGGCCTCATCGCCGATGATCGAGGCGATGGCGAGTGCGATGCGCTGCCCGTTGTTCGTCGGCTTCAGCTCTCCTGCGAGCTCTTCGAGACTCCGGGCTCGTGATCTTGCGGCGCGAGACCTGGCCGCCGCGCTGCCTCGCGAACCGGCCCTCGTGCGGGATGCGATCGGGGCGGTGCCCGTGCGTTCGTCCGTGGCCGTCTCCGACGACATCTGGGAAGTCGAAGCACGCCCCTGGCCTGCGCGGGCTCGCGTTGAGGCGCGGACGGTGCTGCGGGGGCTGCGGACCTGGTCTCCATTCGAGCCAGAGCCCGAGCCAGAGGACGACGCTCTCTTGTTGGGCGGCGTCGAGGCGGGCGAAGGCCCGTCGACCGTCTCGGCGCTGTTGATCCCGGAAGGGCGGCGCCCACGGCCCGCACGCATCGAGCGGGCGGACTCCACGCCTCTGACCGCAGCCTCGTCGTCACGCGGTTCCGCGGCGACGGGCGCCCCGCCCTCCGCAGTTCTCGGCGCTGCCGTGCGGATGTCGATGGGGCCGAGGTCGGCGGCGTCGACGCCGTGCTCGACGACCGCGGTCACGTAGCTGTCGAAGACCGCACGATGCACCGCCGTCTCGTGCTGTTCGACGAGCGCGACGATCCCGGGCATGGCCCTGATGAGTCGAGCGAACCCGTGGGCGTCGTCGCCCTCATCGGTGAGGAGCGCCGCATCGCGCAGGATATGCGTCCGTTCGCCCGCGCCCGACTTGCGGCCCTTCGTCGCACCGGACTTCGGAGCAGCCTCGACCAGCCCGGAGTCCTCGGCCTGGACCGTCTCAGCCTTGGACTTCTTGTCGCCCTTCGGCTTCTTCTTCTCCTTGGACTTCTTCTCGCCCTTGGACTTCTTCTTGCCCGTGGACTTCTTCTCGTCCGTGGACTTCTTCTCGTCCGTGGACTTCGTCTTGTCCTGAGATGTCTTCTCGTCGCTGAGCTTCTTGCTGTCCTTGGACTTCTTGCTGTCCTTGAGCTTCTTGCTGTCCTTGGACTTCTTCTTGTCCTCGGACTTCGTCTTGTCCGTCGGGTCCTTCAGCGTCGCCGGATCCGCGACGACGATCGGTTCGAGCGTCGTCACGAGCGATGACGTGCCAGCTGAGGCCGGTCGCTGCACCGACTTCGGCGGCTGCACACGCTCTTTCTTGACCTTCGCCCGAGGGCCGCCCTGCGTCGCATCTGGTCGTTCGACCCGAGCCTTCTTGCCAGTCTTCTTGCCCATGAGATTCACTGCTCCGTTCACCGAGGCCCTGTGGCTCTGACGCTATCGCCAGAGCCACAGGGGCGCCTAGGTCCTGCCCGACAATTCCCCGGTGTACGAGTTCGAGCTCTAGGAGCTCTGGGCGCGCTCGAGAACGAGCTCTCGCACGCGCGCGGCGTCTGCCTTGCCCCGCATCGCCTTCATCACGGCGCCGATGACCGCACCTGCCGCCTGCACCTTGCCGTCGCGGATCTTCGCGAGGACGTCGGGCTGCTGCGCAAGTGCCGCGTCGATGGCCTCGATGAGAGGCCCGTCATCGCTGACGACGGCGAGTCCGCGCGATTCGACGACCTCTGCGGGCGATCCCTCACCCGCGAGCACTCCCTCGAGCACGTCGCGCGCGAGTCGGTCGTTGACCGTGCCTGCCGTGATCAGACCGTCGAGCTCGGCGATCTGCTGTGGGGTCGCGAGGTCCGTGGCCTGCACTCCGCGGTCGTTGGCGATGCGTGAGAGCTCGCCCATCCACCACTTCTTGGCGCCAGCGGCAGTCGCGCCAGCCGCGACGGTCGCATCGACGACCTCGAGCAGCCCCGCGTTGGCGATGTCCTGGAACTCCTGGTCGGCGAAGCCCCACTCCGCCTTGAGGCGGCGGCGGCGGGCGACGGGCGCCTCGGGAAGCGTCGCGCGAAGCTCCTCGACGAGCTCACGGCTGGGGCGCAGCGGCATGAGGTCGGGCTCAGGGAAGTATCGGTAGTCGTCGGCGTCGGACTTCGGACGACCGGATGAGGTGCGTCCCGTGTCCTCGTGCCAGTGCCGGGTCTCCTGCGTGATGCTCCCGCCAGCTGCGAGGAGCGCAGCCTGGCGCTGGATCTCGTACCGGACTGCGCGCTCGATCGACCTGAACGAGTTGACGTTCTTCGTCTCCGTGCGCGTGCCGAGCTTCTCCTCGCCCCGCGGGCGGAGCGAGACGTTGGCGTCGCAGCGGAGGTTGCCACGCTCCATGCGAGCCTCGGAGACGCCGAGCGCGCGGACGATGTCGCGGATCGTCGAGACGTACGCCGCCGCGAGCTGCGGCGTCTGCGCCTCCCCGCCGAAGATGGGCCGGGTCACGATCTCGACGAGTGGCACACCGGCGCGGTTGTAGTCGACGAGCGAGTACTCGGCGCCCTGGATGCGGCCCGTCGAGCCACCGACGTGCGTGAGCTTGCCCGCATCCTCTTCCATGTGCGCGCGCTCGATCGGAACGTGGAAGACGGTGCCGTCCTCCAGCTCGACCTCGACCTCGCCGTCGAAGGCGATGGGGTCGTCATACTGCGAGATCTGATAGTTCTTCGGGTTGTCGGGGTAGAAGTAGTTCTTCCGCGCGAAGCCCGAGACCTCGGCGATCTCGCAGTTGAGGGCGAGCCCGAGCGCGATCGAGTAGCGCACAGCCTGCTCGTTGACGACGGGCAGCGTCCCGGGAAGGCCGAGGTCGACCGGCCCGATGTTGGTGTTCGGCTCGCCGCCGACCTCGTTCCCCGAGTGGTTCGGGGTGTCGGAGAACATCTTGGTCTTGGTGCCGAGTTCGACGTGCACCTCGAGACCGATGACGGGCTCGTAGAGTTCGAGCGCGCGGTCGTAGTCCATCAGCTCTGGCTTGGCCATCAGCGTGCACCTGCCTTCAGCTGGGGGGCCTGCGCGAGCAGGGGTCCGCCCCATCGGTCTTCGAGAGTCTGTTCGAGCGCCGCAGCCACGGTGTAGAGGCGTGCGTCGTCGCGGGCGGCCGCCATGAACTGGATGCCGACCGGCAGCCCGTTCTCGGGCGCGAGTCCGCCGGGCACGGAGATGCCGGGGACGCCAGCGAGGTTGGCGGGGATGGTCGTGAGGTCGGCGAGGTACATGGCCGTCGGGTCCTCTGCCTTCTCGCCGAGCTTGTAGGCCGTGGTCGGCGACGTGGGCGCGGCGAGCACGTCGACACCGGCGAAGGCGGCGGCGAAGTCCTGCTGCACGAGCGTGCGCACCTTCTGGGCCGACCCGTAGAAGGCGTCGTAGTAGCCGGCCGAGAGCGCGTAGGTCCCGAGGAGGATGCGGCGCTTGGCCTCGTCACCGAAGCCCTTGCTTCGCGTCGCCGACATGACCTTCTCGACGGTTGTGGCGGAGGCGTCCGTGACCCGCAGCCCGAAGCGCACGGAGTCGTAGCGAGCGAGATTGCTCGATGCTTCCGCGGGCATGATCAGGTAGTACGCGGCGACGGCGTACTCGAAGTGCGGCGTCTCGATCCACGAGACGACCGCACCGCGTTCCTCGAGCGCGGCAAGCGCCTCCTGGAAGCGCTGGGTGACCCCGGGTTCGAAGCCCGCCCCGTCGGCGATCTGCTTGGGCACACCGATACGGAGTCCGCGAACGGAGTCCTCATTGCGGCCCGCAAGAGCTGCGTCGGTGAAGGACGGCCACTCCCCCGTGAGCGAGGTGGAGTCGCGGCGGTCGTGGCCCGCGAGCACGTCGTGGAGGGCGGCCGTGTCGAGCACGTTGCGTGCTGCCGGCCCGATCTGGTCGAGCGAGGATCCGAGCGCGAGCGCCCCATAGCGGCTGACGCCGCCGTAGGTGGGCTTCATGCCCACGGTGCCCGTGACGGATGCAGGCTGACGGATGGATCCACCGGTGTCGGTGCCGAGAGCGAGCGGCGCCTCGTAGGCGGCGACGGCAGCGGCGGAGCCTCCACCTGAACCGCCGGGAATGCGCTCGAGGTCCCACGGGTTGTGCGTGGCACCGTAGGCGGAGTGCTCGGTGGAGGAGCCCATCGCGAACTCGTCGAGGTTGGTCTTGCCGATGATGACGAGGTCGTTGGCGCGGAGGCGCTCGACGACGGTCGCGTCGTACGGCGGCACCCAGCCCTCGAGGATGCGGGAGCCGGCGGTCGTCGGCGTGCCCTTCGTGGCGATGTTGTCCTTGACGGCGACGGGGACGCCAGCCAGCGGAGCGAGCTTCTCGCCGGCCTGCCGCTTCGCGTCGACACGTCCCGCGGCGGCAAGCGAGGCGTCGGCGTCGACGTGGAGGAACGCGTGGACGTCACCGTCGACAGCCTCGATGCGCTCGAGGTGTGCGGTGGTCGCTTCGATGGAGCTGATGGTGCCGGCCGCGATCGCCGCCGCCAGGTCGGTCGCGCTCAGGCGCGTGATGTCGGCGGTCACTGCTCTTCTCCCAGGATCGCGGTGACACGGAATCGTGTCCCGTCGCTGTCCGGCGCTCCTGCGAGCGCAGCATCGCGGTCGAGCGGTTCGCCGACCTCGTCTGCACGTGTCACGTTGTGCATGGCGATCGGATGCGTCGTCACGTCCACGTCGGGGGTCGCCACCTCCTGCACTTTCTGGATCAGGTGCTGGATTTCGATGAGTTCGCCGGTGACGCGCTCGATCTCGCCGTCTACGAGGTCGATGCGTGCGAGCTGAGCGAGGTGCTCAACGTCGGCGGCAGTGATGTCGGTCATTCGTCTCCGATAGTGCGTCGGCCAGGGCTGGACAAGTCTAGGCCGCGCCCAGGGCGCGGCCGTGCTCGCTGCTGACTACTGGCGTGGTGGCTGCTGCTGGGGTGGCCAGGGCGGCTGGCCGTTTCCAGGCCAGCGTGGGTCGTACCCGGGCTGGCCCGGCTGAGGGTGCTGCCCCTGGTTCGGCCCCTGCTGCGGAGCCTGGCCGGCATACGGACCCTGCCCCTGTGGGTTCTGTCCATACGGCGGCTGGCCCTGTGGCGCCTGACCGTACGGTGGCTGGCGGTTCCAGGCGCCGTCCTGCGGACGTTGCTGCGCCGCGCGCGACGGCGGGAACTGCTGCGGCTGCCCCTGGTGCCTCGGGTCGAAGCCTCCGGGCTGCGCTGGGTACTGGTTGCCGGGGTGCTGGCTACCGGGAGCCTGCTGCTGACCAGGTTGCCACTGCGGCGGCTGGCCCTGGTTCTGCTGAGCGCGCCCCTGTTCGTTGCCGTACGCCGGCGGCTGTACCTGCGGGCGCTGCCAGGAGGTACCCGGCTGGGATTGGCCCTGCCACGGCTGACCCTGGGGGCCCGGGTTCCCGGGCTGGCCGGGCTGCCCCGTGTGCGGGAACTGCTGCCGGGGAGGCTGCTGCCACCCGGCTTGCGGCGGCTGGCCGTGATTTCCGCCCTGCCCCTGCTGGGGATACTGCTGGCCCGGATGTCCCACGGCGCTCGGCTGGCCGTACGCGCTCGGCTGGCCATAGGCGCTCGGCTGGCCGTACGCGCTCGGCTGGCCATAGGCGCTCGGCTGGCCATAGGCGCTCGGCTGGCCAGGCTGCATGGGCTGCTGGCTGGGTTGGTGATTCGGCTGGCCTGGCTGCGTGGGCTGGCCGTGCTGCCCCTGCTGCGGAGGACGCCCGAAGGGAGCTGACGGGCCTGCTTGCGGGGGCGAGGCAGGGTTTCCGGCCTGGGCACCCTGGGGCGGGTTCGCGAGGTGCGGCGGGAGGAAGCCCTGTGCTGCGCCCTCACCTGGCGCAGGTGCTGGAACGGGAGGGCCGCCGACAGGTGGGGCGACGGCCGATGGCGGGGTCCGTTCCCAGCGGGGCGAAGCGTCGAACGGCTGCCAGGGGGCGCCGGGAGCCGCGGCCTGAGACTGAGCCGTTCCTGATGCCGGTGGAAGCCCCGCGGACGGGGGCGCAGCGGTCTCTGCTCGCCGCTCTGCGCGCTGCGGCGATTCGACGTACGGGGCCGATGCGGGTACGACAGGCGGAGGTGGTGTCGGGAGCCCAGCGGGCGGTACGACAGGAACAGGCGCAGGCTGCGCCTCCGTGGTCTGCAGCTCGTGCAACGGAGCCGGAGGTGCATCGCTCGGTGCGTGATCGAGTTTCACCCCCGGTTCCGGAGTCGGCGTGTGCTCGAACTGCGGCGTGTGATCAGCCGTCGGCTGCTGGTCCGGAACAACCTCGGTGGCCGGTTGCTCTTCGGGCGACACCTGAGCTGGTTCGGCCGACGGAGCGACGTCAGACGTGCGCTCGGGCGCCACCTCGGACAGGCTGCCCGACGTGCTCTCGGACAGGCTGCCCGATGTGCTGTCCGGCACGCTGTCCGGCACGACCTCGGGCTCGCTGCTGTCGGCGGTCGCCTCCGGGGTCACGCGAGCGACCAGGATCCGCTGCGCGTCGTCGAGGGTGATCTCGACGCTGCCGGCACTCGTGGAGAGCTCGTAACTGGACGCGCCCGTGCGGCTGAGCTGCGACTCGCTGCGTGCCGCATACGCGTGGAGGGCACGCACGTGGTCGCCCAGGACCCCGGCATCCAGTGCATCCAGGATGGCGCGCGTCGCTCGCTCGGCGGTCGTCGCCGTGTCTGGCCCCGCTTGCACCATGAGGTGCACCTGCACGCCGGGCGCGGCCTCGAGGACGACGCTGTCGCGCGATCGTGTGAGGGCCTTCGCTGCGAGGACCAGCAGGAGCGGCGCGGCCTCGTCGGTCTTCACCACGGAGGACGACAGCTGCTCCGGCCCGCCATCGACCACAAACGAACGCACCCGTCCGGCGAGCGCGATGGCCTGTTCCGGGAAGTTGTTGACGTTGTTCCAACCCCACATCCACGTGCCCGCACTCTGGGCGACGCTGCCGATGAGCTGGACCGGGAGCACCGTCGGGCTCGGCTGGGTCTGGTACGTGATCGACGGAGCAGTCAAATCGACATCCCATCCGGCGTCGCCGAGCCGCTCCGTGAGCTGCGCGTGCGCGTCGAAGTGGAGGATGGCGGCGTCGTCCGCCAGATCTTGCAAGCTCACGCTGAGCATGGTTCCCCGTTCCTCCGCGGCGAGCCGATGCCACGGCCTGCACACTGTAGCCGAGCGACCGGGCCGCAGCCTCGGAGTCCGCTCCTGGTCGTCGGACCCTGCGGGTCCCTCATTCTGCTTCTGCTCGCAGGTGCTCCACTGCGCTCGGCCCGCCCTCGAGCAGCAGGCGGAAGCCGTCGGCATCGAGGATCGGGATGCCGAGCTCCTCCGCCTTCGTCAGCTTCGAGCCGGCACCGGGGCCCGCCGCCACGAAGTCCGTCTTCTTGGAAACGCTCCCCGCGGCCTTCCCGCCCGCCGCGATGATCGCCTCCTTCGCGCCGTCGCGCGTGAACCCCTCGAGGGTTCCGGTCGCGACGACGCTCAGGCCGGAGAGCGGACCATCCGCGCTCGTCATCGCGCCGGGTCCGGGGTGGTTCGGAGTCGCGAAGCGAACGCCCGCCGCCCGCCAGGCGTCGATGATCTCCCGGTGCCAGTCTTCCGCGAGCCACTCGACGATCGCGTCGGCGATCGTCGGCCCCACGCCTTCAACCTGTGCCAGCTCCTCGGCGGGCGCCGCCTCGATGGCGTCGAGCGAACCGAACCAGTCAGCCAGCGCGCGCGCAGCGACAGGACCGACGTGGCGGATGTTCAGCGACACGAGCTGACGCCACAGGTCTTTGGTCTTGGCGACTTCGAGCTGCTCGAGGAGCGTCGTCGCCTGCTTCGACGGCTCCACGAGCCGGAAGTCCTTCTTGATGCCGGCCTTGCGTCGCTCCGCCGGCGTCATGTCCTCAGAGCCTGGCGGGTACACCAGAGAGACCTTCTGGAACGGGGCGCGTCGTACGAGCTCGCCCGTCTCCTCGTCGGTCTTGGGCTCACCGGTCTCGGAGTCGCGGACGACGACCTCGATGGGCACGATCTCCTCGAGCGTGAGCGCGAAGAGCCGCGCCTCGGTCTCGAGTGGTGGCTGCTCTGGCACGGTCGGCTGGGTCAGCGCGGCAGCGGTGACCTCGCCGAGCGCATCCACATCGAGTCCTCCGCGCGAGCCGATGTGCTCGACGCGACCACGAACCTGGGCGGGGCACGACCGGGCGTTCGGGCAGCGCAGATCGACGTCGCCCTCCTTCATGGGCCGAAGCGGCGTGCCGCATTCCGGGCAGTCGGTCGGCATCACGAAGTCGCGCACGTCGTCGCCGCGCAGCTCGAGCACCGGGCCGAGAACCTCGGGGATCACATCTCCCGCCTTGCGCAGCACGACGGTGTCGCCGATCTTCACGCCCTTGACGCGAACCACATCCTGGTTGTGGAGAGTGGCCATGCGCACCACGCTGCCCGCGACCTTGACGGGCGCCATGATCGCGAACGGCGTCACTCGCCCGGTGCGGCCGACGCTGGCCGCGATGTCGAGGAGCTTCGTGTGCACTTCTTCGGGAGGGTACTTGAAGGCGATGGCCCAGCGTGGGGCGCGGCTCGTCATGCCGAGCTCGTCGTGCAGGTCGAGCTCGTCCACCTTCACGACGATGCCGTCGAGCTCGTGCTCGACGGAGTGGCGTTCCGCGCCGTAGTGCTCGACGAACTCCACGACGTCGTCGACGGATGCGGCGACCTTCGCGTACGGGGTGACGGGCAGGCCCCAGCTCGCCAGCAGCTCGTAGACCTGGCTCTGCGACTCGACGGGCGGCGACGGCCAGGCACCGATGCCGTGCACGTACATCTGCAACGAGTGGAGCCGCAGCTCGCCGGCCTCTCGCTCGAGCCCGCTCTTCTTCTCGAGCTGCTGCCGCAGCCCGCCGCTCGCCGCGTTGCGCGGGTTGGCGAAGTCCGGGAATCGCTTGGTCGCTCGTGCCAGCTCGGCGTCCTCGTCGAACTCGCCTCGCGTCGCCTCCGAGCGCGCTTCCCACCTGGCCCGGTACTCCTCGACGGCGCGGGGCCGCAGTGAGGCCTGGAACTCGTTGAGCTCCCTGAACGCGGCGACGGGGATGAACACCTCGCCGCGCACCTCGACGATCGGCGGATGCCCCTCGCCCGCGAGCGCAGCCGGGATGCCGTCGATCTGCAGTGCGTTCTGGGTCACCTCCTCGCCCGTGCGGCCGTCGCCACGGGTCGCCGCGGTCACGAGCTTGCCGTGCTCGTAGCGCAGCGCGATGGCGAGCCCGTCGATCTTCAGCTCGGTGAGCCATTCGATGTGTCGGCCCGCGGACGCCTCCGTCTTGGCGCACCACTCGCGCAGCTCGTCGACCGAGAAGACGTTGTCGAGCGAGAGCATGCGCTCAGCGTGCTCGATGGGCCGCAGGCCGTCCGCGACGCCGCCGCCGACGGTCTGCGTCGGCGAATCCTGCGACTGCAGCTCGGGATGCTCACGCTCGAGCTGGTCCAGCTCACGGACAAGGCCGTCGTACTCGGCGTCGGAGACGAGCTGCGCGTCGCGCTCGTAGTAGGCCGCCTGGTAGCCGGAGACGAGTTCCCGCAGCTCCTCGACGCGGACTCGCGCGTCGTCGAACGTCGTCATGCCGACGCCCCGGAACGCGAGTTGAGCGTCGCCATCGCCGCTTTGCGGCTCACATTCAGCAGCCATTCGTTCTTGGCGGCCAGACGTTTCGTCGCGCGCTTCTCGCTCGTCGTCTCGAGGTAGCTCTGCACGATGCCCACCACCGCGATCAGCCCGGCGAACACAGCGAAGACGATCTGCCAGGTCGGCTCGAGCTGCATGAGGAAGTTCGAGGCGAGGAACACGGTACCGCCGATGAGGAACCAGAGCACCAGGGCGAGGATCCAGTCCTTCGCGCCGAACTTCCGAGCCTCGAGGGTGCAGCGTCTGGCGAGCTGCAGCGCGGGAGCTGCGAAGTGCGCGTCGTAGTCAGCGCGCCACCGATCGGGGTCGGACAGGTTCCTGTACTGCGCCGCCCAGCGCTCGGCGCGGTCGGTGAGCAGATCCATCGCCTCGCCGTCCTTGAGCGGGCCACCCTCGGTCTTCTTGCTCATGCCGCCTCCTGCTCATCTGCGCTGCGTGTCTCGGCAGAACCCGCCGCTGTCTCACCGGTCTGCACGGCGCTCACTGTGCGGTCGATCGTGAACTGGCCGAGCACGCGCGTGCCGACGTAGACGACTGCCGTCTGGCCCGGCGCGACGCCGACGAGGGGCTCATCCACGCTGACACTCCACTCGACGCCAGGGATGGTCGCGTCGTCGCGGGTACTCTCAGCGCTGGCGTGAATCCGCGCGGTTGCGGGCACCGGGTCGGCGTGTGCACGGATCTGCACGTCGCAGCGGAACTCGCCGTCGGTCTCCGACTTCGCGGCCCCCGTCCAGCTCATACGCTGGCCCGCGATCTCGGCGATCCTCAGCGCTTCCTTCGGCCCGACAACGACCTCGTTGGTCTTCGGACGGATCTCGAGCACGAACCGAGGCTTGCCGTCGGGAGCTGGCACGCCGAGGCGGAGCCCCTTGCGCTGACCGACCGTGTAGGCCGTCGCACCGTCGTGCTCGCCGAGCGTCGTGCCTGCACTGTCGACCACCTGGCCAGTCGCGGTGCCGATGCGATCGCCGAGCCATCCCCTGGTGTCGCCATCCGGGATGAAGCAGATGTCGTGCGAGTCGGGCTTCTGCGCGACGCTGATGCCGCGCTCGGCCGCTTCGGCTCGGATCAGGTCCTTCGACGGGGTGTCTCCGAGCGGGAAGTAGCAGTGCTCCAGCTGCTGCTGCGTGAGCACGCCGAGCACGTACGACTGGTCCTTGGCCCAGGCGCTCGCCCGGTGCAGCTCGACCAGCCCGTCCGGCCCCGTCTCCAGCGTCGCGTAGTGGCCCGTGCAGACGGCGTCGAACCCGAGGTCGATGGCCTTCTCGAGCAGGGCCGCGAACTTGATCTTCTCGTTGCAGCGCATGCAGGGGTTCGGCGTGCGACCCGCGCTGTACTCGGCGATGAAGTCGTCGACCACGTCGAGCTTGAACCGCTCGGAGAAGTCCCAGACGTAGAACGGGATGCCGAGGAGGTCGGCGGCGCGGCGCGCATCCATCGAGTCCTCGATGGTGCAGCACCCGCGCGAACCTGTGCGGAGGGTGCCGGGCATTCGGGAGAGCGCGAGGTGCACGCCGATCACTTCGTGCCCTGCCTCGACGGCTCGGGCTGCTGCGACGGCGGAATCGACCCCGCCGCTCATGGCGGCTAGAACTTTCACCGGATAAGTGTACGTCGGGCCTCCGACAACCCCTCTGGGGAGATGCGTGGCTCTGGTAATTTGACCATGTCCATCGCCGACGAGCGAAGATGCTCACGAGGGAGGCAGCGCGTGAGCGACATCCGAGATTCCCCCGCCCGGTTCGCGTCCGATCTCCAATCGCTTCGCGAAGAGGCCGGCAGGCCCACCATCATGCGGCTCGCGGAGACGGCCGGGATCTCGAAGAGCGTGGTCGGAGACGCCCTTGGCGGTCAGCGACTGCCGACGGCGAAGACCGTGGAGCGTCTGGTCACGGCACTGGGCGCCGATCCGGCCCCCTGGCTCGAGCGTCGCAGCGAGCTCGTCTCCCCGCCGAGCGTCCAGGTCGTGCCCGTGGCCCCCGAGCAGACGGCGGGCGGACCCACGCTCGTGAGGCCAGACACCACGGAGGGGAGCGCGGACGCACCGTCGCCTGGTCCTGAGGCGCCGGTGCCCCTGCCGCCTCCCATCACGAAGCGCAGACTGCTGACCACGGCAGCAGCCGCCGCTCTCATGTCCGCAGCCGTGACAAGCGGGATCTGGTTCGGCGTCGGCCAGCTGCAGACTGCGGATGACCCGTACGCCGGGATCTCCGACGGACTGGACCCCATGCAGACGGTCTGCCGTGACGACGCGGTGGTCGCAGCCAGCGAGATGCGGGAGCGCGAGACGCAGGTGCAGCTGATGTACTCGACGAGCTGCAAGGCCGTCTGGGGCCGGGTCACGAGGTACGACGGAGCGGCGGCGGGAAACGAGCTCACGATGTCGGTGTACCCCGCCGTCGACCGCGACTCTGAGCGCGGCCAGTCGGTCTCGGCCTACGACGTGCAGTCCGTGTACACGACGCTCGGCATCAGCCCGCAGACCAGCGAGCGCTGGTGCGGGCTCGCGACGATGACGGCGGACGGGCAGACGATCGACCTCGGGCCGGAGCTCTGCATCTAATAAGGCACCGAGAGCCCGGCCCCGGAGCCGATTCAGCCGACGTGCGTCGCCGAGGTGGTCGCCGCCGGCTCCTTGCCAGTCGCCAGTGGCTTCTCCTTGAGGAACGACAGGGCGACGATGGAGATGACCGTCAGCGGCACGAGCGCGAGGAAGATCGGGATGAGCGCCTCGTTGTACGAGCCCACGATGATGGCGCGCAGCTGGTCGGGCAGCTGGGCGATCGCAGCGGGCGTGAACGAGCTCGCGCCGTCTTCGGGCGCGGCACCGGCTGGCAGCCGGTCCGCCACCATCTGCGTCAGGCGAGCGGCGAAGACGGAGCCGACGACCGCGGAGCCCAGGGTCGCGCCGACCTGCCGGAAGTAGTTGTTGGCGGCGGTCGCTGTTCCCACGATCCTCGCCGGGAACGAGTTCTGCACGATGAGGGTGAGCAGCTGCATGCTGCCGCCCAGACCGACGCCCATGATGCCGAGAGCGACGCAGATCATCCACACGGGGCTGTCGACGGTGACGAACGACAGCACGACGAGGCCCACGCCGAGCACGGCGGCGCCCGCGATCGGCACCCACTTGTACCGACCTGTGCGCGACACGTACTGCCCGCTCAGGATGGAGGTGATGAGCAACGCGCCCATCATGGGAGTCATGAGCAGACCGGACACGGTCGGACCGGAGCCCGTCACCATCTGCAGGTACGTGGGCATGTAGCCGAGCGTGCCGAACATGATGACGCCGGTTGCGAGGCTGGCGATCGTGGTCAGGATGAAGTTGCGGTCCTTGAACATGCCGAGCGGCATGATCGGGTTCGCGGCGCTGCGCTCGACGAAGACGAAGCCGGCAGCGGAGACCACCGCGAGCGCGGCGAGCAGCAGGATCGTCGGCGAGGTCCACTCGTACTGCGACCCACCCCACGTGCCGACGAGGACAAGCGCGGTCGTCGCGAGTGAGATGAGCGCCATGCCGCCGACGTCGATGCGCGTGCGCTCCTGGGCGGGGCGCTTCGGCAGCCTGAGCAGGAAGATGGTCGCGAGGAGCGCGAGCGCGCCGAGGGGCAGGTTGATCCAGAACACCCAGCGCCATCCAGGGCCCTCGGTGAACCAGCCGCCGAGCAGCGGGCCTGCGACGGACGAGAATGCGAAGACCGCGCCCATGACGCCCATGTACTTGCCGCGTTCACGAGCCGGGACGACGTCCGCGATGGCCGCCTGAGAGAGGATCATGAGGCCGCCGCCACCGAGTCCCTGCACGATGCGCGCGCCGATGAGCAGCTCGATGGAGGGGGCAAGGCCGCCCAGCACGGAACCCGCGATGAAGAGGCCGATCGCGATGAGCAGCAGCGGCTTGCGGCCGAAGAGGTCGGAGAGGTTCCCGTAGACCGGCATCATGACCGTCGAGGCCAGGATGAAGGAGGTCACGACCCAGCTCATGTGCTCGACACCGTGCAGCTCGCCGACGATGGTCGGCATGGCGCTCGAGAGCACCGTGTTGTTGAGCGACGCCATGAGCATCGTGACCATGAGCCCCAGGAAGAGCGGCACGATGCTGCGTCGGTGCGCACCGGCTGCGCCCGCCCCCGTCGTGGCAGGCCGCGCCTCGGCGCTGGTTCGGGCTTCTGCGCCGGGGGCGGCGTCGACGCGAACCTGCGAATCGATGCTGGGGGGAGTCGTCATAGGGCTTCTGAGATCGCTTTCCGGAAGATGTCGATGGAGTGGTTGATGGCGGCTTCCCGGTCGGCCAGGACGCCTTGGGGGTCGTTCCTGCTCGTGAAGCGCAGGATGGTCGCGGCGAGCGAGAGGAGTGCCTTCGCGGACTCGATGCCGTCCGGGAGGGACTCCGTGGAACTGTCGCCGCCCTGCTCGGTCAGGATCGAGAGGACGATGTCCTCTGCCGCGCTGATGTGGCGCCTGAGCCGCTCCTCGAGCACGGGGTGCTGGTCGGCGAGCGTGCGTCGGCGGGGGAAGTCGTCGTGGTCGGGAATCGCGGAGTCGAGGACGGCGAGCATGAGTCGCATGGTGCGGCCGAAGGAATCGCTCTCGCCTTCCCGGAAGTCGTCGAGTGCGCCTTCTGGGAGTGTGGGCGCCTGCATGCCGAGCACCGCGTCCTCTTTGCTCGGGAAGTAGTTGAAGAAGGTCCTGCGCGAGACGCCTGCGCGCTCGCTGATGGCGTCGATCGTCGTCTCGTCGAGGCCGCGCTCGATCGTCAGGTCGGCGGCGGCGTCGTGGATGGCATGCCAGCAGTCGATGCGGTTGCGTTCGCGGAGGGAGAGAGCAGGGTTCGACACCCCTCAACAATATGCATGAGTGCAAACTTTCACAAGTGCAAGATTCCTGGGGGCCTGCTGAGTACAGTTGCACCTCGTGTCATCTCTCCCCTCCCAGCACCCTTCGGAAAGCGCCCGGTCACCGTGGATCTGGACGGCCATCGCCGTCCTCGCACTTGTCCTCCTCGCTCTGAACCTGCGGACGGCCGTCACCAACGCCTCATCGATCTTCGACCTCATCTCGGTCGACCTCCCACTCGAGGGGGCGACCACCGGCGTGCTGACGATGCTGCCCCCGGTCGCCTTCGCGATCGCGGGCCTCATCACTCCGTGGCTCCTGAGACGGGTCCGCCTCGAGCTGCTCATCGTCATCGCGCTCGCCGCGATCATCGCCGGGCACCTCCTCCGCGGAGCCGCTCCGAACCTGCCGACGCTGCTCGGCGGCAGCGGCATCGCCCTGCTCGGCATGGGAATCGGCAACATCCTCCTGCCACCGGTGGTCGTCACCTACTTCCGGTCCCGCATCCCAGTCATGACCTCGACCTACGCGATCGTCGTGGCGCTCGGCACGATGCTGCCGCCCCTCGTCGCGGCCCCCGTCGCCCTGGCCAGCGGATGGCGGACCTCGCTGTCCATGTGGGCCATCGTCGCGGCTTCCGCCGCCGTGCCGTGGGTCGTGCTCCTCGTGCGCGCACAGGTTCGCGCGGCCCGCGGCCACGTCGCCCCCACGACCGGGGCCGTGACGCTGCCCGACGGCACGCGCGCCAAGCCCGCCAGGTCCATCTGGCGCTCGAAGCGAGCCTGGGCGCTCGCGACGACCTTCGCCATCTCATCGATGAACGCCTACTGCTGCTTCGGGTGGCTGCCCACGATCCTGCAGGAGCGGGCAGGCGCCGACACTGTCGCGGCGGCCGGCTACCTCTCGCTGTTCGCCGCCATGGGCATCCCGCTCTCCCTCGCCACACCGCTCGTCATCAAGCACCTCGGGACGACGTGGCCGCTCATCACCTCGGCTGCCGGCTTCGCGTTCGGCTACTCAGGCCTCATCTTCGCCCCGACCGCGGCCCCCGTCCTCTGGGTCGTGCTCATCGGGTTCGGGCAGCTCATCTTCCCGATCTGCCTCACGCTCATCGGCCTCCGTGCGGCTGGCCAACGGGGCTCGGCGATCCTCAGCGGGTTCGTCCAGCTCGTCGGGTACGCCCTCGCGGCGCTCGCCCCGCTCACGGTCGGAGTGCTCGCGACGGCAACCGGCAACTGGTCGATCTCGCTGGGGCTCCTGGCCGTGCTCACGCTCGGCGTCATCCCGCTCGCCCCGGCGCTCGCCGGCACATGGAAGATCGAGGACGAGATCCAGCTGGCTCGCTAGACGAGCGCCGCCGCGTCAGCGCGACTCAGGTCTCGAGCTCAGGCTGGACATCGGTTCGCTGTTCCTCGTGGAGCGCCGCGTAGAGGCCTCCCCTCGCCATGAGCTCGGCGTGGTTCCCGCGCTCGACGATGCGGCCTTCGTCGATGACGCAGATGAGGTCGGCGTCCTTGACCGTCGAGAGGCGGTGCGCGATGGCCAGGACCGTGCGGCCCCGTGAGGCCTCGTCCAGGGCACGCTGCACGAACCGCTCAGACCGTGTGTCGAGCGCGCTCGTCGCCTCGTCGAGGACCAGCACCGCAGGGTCCTTGAGCAGGACCCTGGCGATGGCCACGCGCTGCTTCTCACCACCGGAGAGTCGGTAGCCTCGCTCCCCCACGAGGGTCTCGTAGCCGTCGGGGAACTTCGAGATCGTCTCGTGGATGTTGGCCTGCCTGCAGGCTTCCTCAATCTCGGCCTGGGTGGCGTCCGGCTTCGCGAAGCGCAGGTTCTCGGCGATGGATGCGTGGAACAGGTAGCTCTCCTGGCTCACGATGCCCGTGTTCGCGATGAGCGCGTCGTGGTCGAGGTCGCGCACGTCGGTGCCCGCGAAGCGCACGGCGCCGGACGAGACCTCGTAGAGCCGGGGCACGAGGTAGCCGATGGTCGTCTTCCCTGCGCCGCTCGGCCCGACGAACGCGACGAACTCCCCCTGGCGAACCGTGAAGGTCACGTCGTCGAGCGTGGGGGCCGAGTCGACCTCCGCGTCCGGGTACCGGAACGAGACGTGCTCGAACTCGACCTCGCCGAGCTTCGACTCGTCGAGCGCGACGGGCGACGGCGACGGCGTGATGGCAGGTCTCATGTCGAGATACTCGAAGATGCGCGCGAACAGGGCCTTCGACGTCTGCACCTCGAGGCCGATGCGCATGAGCCCGATGAGCGGCATCGTGAGCCTGGTCTGCACCGTCGTGAACGCAACGATCGCGCCCGCCGTGAGATCGACGCCGCCGGTGATGAGATACGCGCCGACGATGTAGACAGCCGCGGGCACGAGGGAGAACACGATGGACACGAAGGCGAAGAACGTCTGCCCGCTCATCGTCTGCTTCACCTGCAGCCCGATCTGCCGGACGTTCTCCGCGCGGTACCGCTGTCCTTCCGCCTCCTCGCGTCCGAACGACTTCGCGAGCAGGATGCCGGAGACGCTCAGCGATTCCTGCGTGATCGCGGTCATCTCGGAGAGCGACTCCTGCGTCTTCGTCGCGATGCGGGCGCGCACCTGGCCGACCCTTCGCTGCGCCCAGACGAGGGCTGGCATGAGGACGAACGCGATGATGGTCAGCTGCCAGGAGAGCAGCGCCATGGCGACGACCGCCGCGAGGACGGTCACGATGTTGCCGACGACACTCGTGATCATCGACTGCAGCGTCGACGCCACTCCGCCGACGTCGTTCTGGAGGCGGGACTGGATGACCCCGGTCTTCGTGCGCGTGAAGAACGCGAGCTCCATGCGCTGCAGGTGATCGAAGAGGCGCACTCGCAGGTCGCCCATGACGGAGTTGCCGACACTGGCGGTGAAGTAGGTCTGCACGACCCCGAGCGCGCTCGAGGCGACCCAGAGCACCGCCATGAGACCGACGATCTTCCACAGCTCGCCGATGTTCGGCCCGGTGCCGCCCGGCGGGAAGAGGCCGACGTCGAACGCCTGCTCGGTCAGCAGCGGGGGCAGCACCGAGATAGCCGCGGTGATGAGCACCAGCACGAGCGCGATCGCGATCTTCCCTCGGTAGGGCGCGAACAGGCGAAGCACGCGCTGCCAGAGGTCGTCGATCTGCGGGGCCTGCTCGTTCGCGGCACGGATCACCGACTCGTCCCGAACACGGCCCCCGGCGGGCGGTCCGCCTCCTGCACCTCGCATCGTCATGGCGTCAGCGTAGGCGCATCCGCCGACACTTCGACACGTGTCGGGGCGGATGCGCTGCAGGCGCACACCGCGCCAGGACGCTACACGCTCCGGTCGGAGAACCCAGCCGTGCGCGCCTGCTCCACGATCCTCGGGAGGACGTCGAGGAGCGAGGCGATGTCATCGTCGCCGGTCGACGCGCCCAGGGTGAAGCGCAGTGCGCTCAGCGCCGTTCGCTCGTCCAGACCCATGCCGAGCAGGACATGGGATGGCTCGGCGATGCCCGCCTGGCAGGCAGAGCCGGTGGAGACGGAGAACCCGGCCATGTCGAGGAGGAAGAGGAGGGAGTCACCCTGGCAGCCGTCGAACGTGACGTGCACGTTGCCAGGCACCCGTGCCCGCACCTCGTCGCCCGCGTCGTGGAGCACGCCGTCGAGCGCGGCGCCGCGCAGCTCGGCTCCCGGGATCCTGGCGAGGCCGTCCGCCAGACGGCGCGCGAGGGCGTCCAGGCGGGCGCCCTCCGTGTCCATTCGCGACATCGCCGCATCCGTCGCAGCTGCGAACGCGAGCGCGGCGGGCACGTCCTGGGTGCCAGAGCGCACGCCCCGCTGCTGCCCGCCCCCGTGGATGAGCGCCTCGACGGTGTGGGCGCGCGCGAGCGCAAGCGCGCCCATGGCCACCGGCCCGCCGATCTTGTGCGCCGAGACGCTGAGCGCGGCGACGTCGAGATCCCGCAGCGAGACCGGGATGTGCCCGAAGGCGGCGACGGCGTCGACGTGCACTGGGATCCCGTGCTCGGCCGCCAGCGCGGCGAGCGAGCGGACCGGCTGCACGGAGCCGACCTCGTTGTTGGCGAGGATGACCGTGATGAGCGCCACCTCGTTCGCGTGCTCCCGCATCCGCTGCTCGGCGACCTCGAGGTCGACGACGCCGGCCTCGTCGACCGGCAGCCAGTCGACCACCGCCCCCTCATGGGCGGCGAGCCATTCGACGGCGTCGACGGTCGCGTGGTGCTCGCCTCGAGGTGCCAGGACTCGGACACGAGCCGCGTCCTGCTGCCGCCTCGCCCAGTACAGGCCCTTGACGCCGAGGTTGATGGCCTCGGTGCCACCAGACGTCAGGACCACCTCGATCGGGTCGGCTCCGAGCGCCGCGGCAACGCGCTCCCGCGCCCCTTCGAGCAGCCGCTTGGCGGCCTGCCCGTGGCCATGAATCGACGACGGATTCCCCGTCAGGTCCAAGCCGGCAAGGAGCGCTTCCCGCGCCTCGCGCACCATCGGGGTCGTCGCGGCATGGTCGAGGTAAACGGCCATTACACTCCCCGCCCTGCCCTGGATACGGGCACTCTCGACATAGACTTGCGCGATCCGTGCGCACCAGAGCGCGCACGCACACGGTCCGTGCAGCCGCCATGCGGCGCCGACCATTCAATTCGAACAGTTTAGGCCTCATGCTCGACTCACAGACCCGCTCCGACCTCGGCGTCACCCACCATCAGGGGATCGCGCGCCTCCGCGTGTTCTCGGCGCACGCATCCGCGATGACCCTCTGCCTCATCGATGCCGACGGCACCGTCACACGAACCGTCGACATGGCCAGCATGCCGGGAGGCATCTGGCAGGCCGAGTGCGCCGAGCTCGTGAACGGCCAGCGCTACGCGGTGCGCGCAGACGGGCCGACGACCGGCACCAGCGCCTTCGACAAGCACCGGCTGCTCGTCGAGCCGTACGCCAGGCAGGTCTCGAATGTCGGCACCGTCGCCGTGCCCATCTGGACGGCGCAGGTCGTCGAGTCGGAGCCGTTCGACTGGGGAACCGTGCGCGCGCCCCTGCTGCC
Source organism: Pseudoclavibacter sp. Marseille-Q434 (assembly GCF_050315415.1). NCBI lineage: Bacteria > Bacillati > Actinomycetota > Actinomycetes > Micrococcales > Microbacteriaceae > Pseudoclavibacter > Pseudoclavibacter sp. Marseille-Q434. The sequence goes on from NZ_JBNPQH010000003.1 coordinate 265,130, forward strand.
GCTGCGCGACGTCGTCGTCTACGAGGCGCACGTCAAGGGGTTCACGCAGCTCGCCCCGCACATGCCGGAGCACCTCCGCGGCAGCTACGCTGGCCTCGCGCACGAGGACACGATCGCCTACCTGCAGTCCGTCGGCATCACGGCCGTCGAGCTGCTGCCCGTCCACGCGTTCGCCTCCGAGTCGTTCCTGCGACGCCAGGGGATGGCGAACTACTGGGGCTACAACACGCTCGGCTTCTTCGCCCCGCACGCCGACTACGCCTCCCCAGGCGCCCGCGCCGCCGGCCCGCACGCCATCGCCCGCGAGTTCAAGGGCATGGTCAAGCACTTGCACGCCGCCGGCATCGAGGTCTACCTCGACGTCGTCTACAACCACACGTCCGAAGGCGGCCGCGGCGACGAGACATCCATGTTCCGGGGCCTCGACAACGCCACCTACTACCGTCACGACATGCACGGCAACCCCGTCGACCAGACCGGATGCGGCAACTCCCTCGACACGTCCGAGGCCATCGTGCGCGAGCTCATCATCGACTCGCTCCGCTACTGGGTCGAGGAGTTCCGCATCGACGGCTTCCGCTTCGACCTCGCGGCGACGCTCGGACGCAACGCGCACCACGCCTTCGAACGCCACCACCCGCTGCTCGAAGCCATCGTCAGCGACGAGCGCCTCTCGGACACCAAGCTCATCGCCGAGCCGTGGGACGTCGGCATGGGCGGCTGGCAGACGGGCAACTTCCCGGAGGACTGGTCGGAGTGGAACGACAGCTTCCGCGACCACGCCCGCTCATTCTGGGTGCGCGACATCGCCGAGGCGCGCAGCTCCGGCGTCCATCCCGAGGGTGCGGGCGCCTTCAGCACGTCGCTCGCCGGCTCGTCCAACATGTTCAGCGACGAGCGGGGGCCGCTGGCCTCGGTGAACTTCGTCACCGCGCACGACGGCTTCACCCTGCGTGATCTCGTCTCCTACAACGTCAAGCACAACCTGCAGAACGCGGAACTCGGTCGCGACGGCACCGGCGACAACCGCTCGTGGAACTTCGGAGTGGAGGGGCCGAGCGACAGCAGCAGCATCGAGACGCTGCGCCGCCGCTCGATGCGCAACCTCCTGAGCACGGTCCTCTTGAGCGCGGGTGTCCCCATGCTCACGGCCGGCGACGAGGTCGCGAGGTCGCAGAAGGGGAACAACAATCCCTACAACCAGGACTCGCCGCTCACCTGGTTCTCCTGGGACCTCAGCGAGATCCAGCTCGCTCAGCTCGCGCACACGAGACGACTCATCGAGCTGCGGGGGAAGCACCAGGTGCTGCGCCCGAGCAGCTTCAACCACGGGCACGCGCTGAGCGAGCACGGGACGAGGCGACGGTGGTTCGACGCGCTCGGCAACCCCATGGGCGACGGCTCCTGGCAGGGACCCGGCGGCCGCACCCTGCAAGTGCTGCTCGACGCCTACATCCCCGAGGCAGACGCCGACTTCACGGGTGACGCGGTGCTCGTCGACGGCGAGCGGATGCTCGTCGACCGGCTTCTCCTCGTCATCCACGGCAGCGAGGACGACGCGGCGCTGCGGGCACCCGCCGTCGACCAGGTCACGGGCTACCATCTGCTCTGGGATTCGACGCACGAGCACCCAGATGAGGCGCTCAGCTCGAGCCGCGTGCTCGTACCAGGACAGCTCACCGGCCTCGCGGGGCCCTCGGTGCAGGTGTACGCGGTGGATGTGGAGCACGCGCACCACCACATCTGATCGGACACCGTGCGGGACGTCGTTCACATTCCGTGACACGCGGACAGCCCCGTTGAGGGTGGGTGTTGGTAGCGTTCGGTTGTGGCAACGACACCAGCGTCAGAAGACCAGATTCCACCGAGCCGCCCGCGTCGGGCGACCGCCAAGCGAGTGAGCGCCTCGCCGAAGGCAGCTCCGGCTCCAGAGGCGACACCGGCGACGAGCGAGTCAGCCCCGGCGACCAGCCAGCAAGCGCCGGTCGTGCAGGCTCCAGCCAAGGTGACGCGCGCGCGCAAGCCGAAGGCGTCGGCGGCGAAGCCCGCGGCCGCAGCCGCCGTCGCGACGGCGCTCCCGTCGACGGGCGACCAGTTCCCCGGCTCCGGGTACGTGCCAGCGATCGGGCGCATCCCGATCCTTGACCTGCAGCCGCAGCTCGTCGACAACCTCTTCCCCACGAAGGGATACGTCGGAGACGTCGTCCCGTTCTCCTGCGTCTCCTTCCGCGAGGGGCACGACATCATCGGCGTCGAGCTCGTGCTGACCGCACCTGGCGCACAGCCGGAGCGCATCCGCATGCAGCCTGGCCCCAAGGGCACCGACTCCTGGCTTGCCGAGGCCCAGGTCACGGTGGCGGGCACCCACGAGTGGTGGATCGAGGCCTGGAACGACGACTTCGCGACCTGGCAGCACAACGCGGAGATCAAGATCCCAGCCGGCATCGACGTCGATGTGATGCTCGAGCTCGGTGCGCAGGTCGTCGACCGCGCTGCCACCAACCCCGAGCTCACCAGCCATCAGAGCGCCGTGCTGCGGGATGCGGCGACCGCGTCGCGCTTCACGTCGCGTTCCGCGTCCTTCCGTCTCGCGTCCCTCCTCGCCGACGACGTGCTCGAGGTCATCGAGGCGCACCCCGTGCGCTCCCTCGTGACGAGCTCCGCCAAGCGCAGCATCCAGGTCGACCGCGCCCTCGCCGGGAACGCGGCCTGGTACGAGTTCTTCCCGCGCTCGGAAGGGGCGACGCAGGCGGCGGACGGCAGCTGGACCTCCGGCACCTTCCGAACCGCAGCCGAGCGGGTCCCCGCAGTCGCGGCCATGAACTTCGATGTGCTCTACGTGCCCCCGATCCACCCGATCGGCCGCACCAATCGCAAGGGCCCCAACAACTCGCTCACGACAGAACCCGGCGACCCCGGCTCGCCGTGGGCCATCGGTGCCGCAGAGGGCGGGCACCGCGACATCCACCCCGACCTCGGCACGGTCGAGGACTTCCGCTACTTCGTCAGCGAGATCGAGAAGAACGGCATGGAGCTCGCCCTCGACCTCGCGCTGCAGGCCACGCCTGACCACCCCTGGGTCGCCGAGCACCCGGACTGGTTCACGCAGCTGCCGGACGGCAGCATCGCCTACGCAGAGAACCCACCCAAGAAGTACCAGGACATCTACCCGATCAACTTCGACGGAGACCGCAACGGACTCTACGCCGAGGTCCTCGAGACGGTCGAGTACTGGATCGAGCTCGGGGTCAAGATCTTCCGCGTCGACAACCCGCACACGAAGCCGCTGCAGTTCTGGGAGTGGCTCATCCACGAGGTGAACGCCAAGCACCCGGAGGTCATCTTCCTGGCCGAGGCATTCACCCGCCCCGCCATCATGCACGCGCTCGCGAAGGCCGGATTCCAGCAGTCTTACACCTACTTCACCTGGCGCAACACGAAGCAGGAACTCGAGGAGTACCTCACCGAGGTCTCGAAGGAGTCGAGCGACTTCCTTCGCCCGAACTTCTTCGTCAACACTCCGGACATCCTCACCGAGTACCTGCAGCAGGGTGGGCGGAACGCAGCCAAGATCCGCGCCATCGTCGCCGCCACCTCCTCGCCGCTGTGGGGCGTCTACGCCGGGTTCGAGCTCGCCGAGAACGTGGCACGTCCGGGCTCGGAAGAGAACATCGACAACGAGAAGTACGAGTACAAGCAGCGCGACTGGGCCGCCCAGGAGGCGAGCGGCTACTCGCTCGCCCCGCTCCTGACGAAGCTCAACGAGCTGCGGCGCGCCAACCCGGCACTGCAGCAGCTGCGAAACTTCGAAGTGCAGTTCAGCGACAACGAGAACGTGCTCGTCTTCTCCAAGCACCTGCCGGCCGAGTACTCCCCAGACGGCGTCTCCAACACGGTCATCGTCGCGGTGAACCTCAATCACTCCGGCATCGAGGAGGCGACGGTCTACATCGACCAGACCAAGTTCGGCTTCGCCGCCGACACGGAATTCGGCGTGGAAGACCTCCTCAGCGGGCACGAGTGGATCTGGGGCGGCGCGAACTACGTGCGCCTCGACCCCTCCACCCTCCCCGCGCACATCCTGCGCGTCAGGCACTCGGCACTCTGACCCGTCGTTCGGCCGCGCCGCGAGGCGCGGCCGAACGATCTCGAGAACGGAAACACCATGACCGACGAACTCCAGCCAGCGGCCCCAGTGACGACCAGCATTCCCGATGGTGAGCTGCGCGCAGTCGCCGACGGCACGCACTCGGGACCACACGCGATCCTCGGGCAGCATCTGCAGGGAGACGGGCGCACGGTCATCCGCGCGCGACGCCCCCTCGCCGATCGTGTGACAGCGATCCTCACCTCGAGCGGCGAACGGGTCGAGCTGCGCCACCTCGCCCACGGCATCTGGCAGGGCGCACACGAGCACGGCCTCGACGACTATCAGCTCGAGACGGTCTACACGGACGGCGTCCCCCACACGGTCGACGACCCGTACCGGTTCCTCCCCGTCGTCGGTGAGGTCGACCAGTTCCTCTTCGGCGAGGGCCGCCACGAGCGGCTCTGGCACGTGTTCGGTGCCCACCACCGCGAGCACTGGGGCACCCACGCACCGGTGTCTGGCACCTCGTTCGTCGTGTGGGCACCGCACGCCCAGGCAGTCCGGGTCATCGGCTCCTTCAACGGCTGGGACGGCCGAGCGCACGCGATGCGACGCCTCGATGCCCTCGGCATCTGGGAGCTCTTCGTGCCGGGCGTCTCGCCGCACGAGACCTACAAGTTCCAGATCCGCACCGCGTCGGGCGAATGGGTGGAGAAAGCAGACCCGCTCGCGCTGCACGCCGAGCAGCCACCGCAGACCGCATCCGTCATCGCGACCCCCAGCACGTACGAGTGGGGCGACGACGACTGGATGAGCGCGCGGGCGCAGAAGGACCCGCACACGGGTCCCATGACCACGTATGAGCTCCACGCGATGTCCTGGCGGCCGGGCCTCGGGTACCGGGAGCTCGCCGACCAGCTCGTCGAGTACCTCGATGGCCTCGAGTTCACGCACGTCGAGTTCATGCCGCTCGCCGAGCACCCCTTCGGCGGCTCGTGGGGCTACCAGGTCACCGGCTACTACGCGCCCACGTCGCGCCTCGGCTCGCCAGACGACCTGCGGTACCTCATCGACCGGCTGCACCAGGCCGGCTACGGCGTCATCATGGACTGGGTGCCCGGGCACTTCCCCAAGGACAGCTTCGGCCTCGCGGAGTTCGACGGGCAGGCGCTCTACGAGCACGCCGACCCGCGCCTGGGCGAGCAGCTGGACTGGGGCACCAAGGTGTTCAACTTCGGCGACTCCCAGGTGCGCAACTTCCTCGTCGCCAACGCGCTCTACTGGCTCGAGGAGTTCCACATCGACGGTCTCCGGGTCGACGCCGTGGCCTCGATCCTGTACCTCGACTACTCGCGCGAGGAGTGGGTGCCGAACATCCACGGCGGACGCGAGAACCTCGAGGCCATCGCCTTCCTCCAGGAGGTCAACGCCACCGCCTACAAGCTGTACCCGGGCATCGCGATGATCGCGGAGGAGTCGACGAGCTGGGCCGGGGTGACCAAGCCGACCGAGTGGGGCGGCCTGGGCTTCGGGCTCAAGTGGAACATGGGCTGGATGAACGACAGCCTCCGCTACGTGGAGCGCGACCCGATCTACCGCTCGCACCATCAGGGCGACCTGACCTTCTCGTTCGTGTACGCCTGGAGCGAGCGGTTCCTGCTCCCCATCAGCCACGACGAGGTCGTCCACGGCAAGGGCTCCCTGTACTCCAAGATGCCGGGTGACGAATGGCAGAAGCTCGCGGGCACGCGGCTCTTCCTCGCCTACCAGTGGGGACATCCGGGCAAGCAGCTCCTCTTCATGGGCCAGGAGTTCGCGCAGCAGACGGAGTGGAGCGAGTCCCGCGGCCTCGACTGGTGGCAGCTCGACAACCCGGGCCACGCAGGCGTGCAGCGGCTCGTGGGCGACCTCAACCGGCTCGCGAAGAACGAAGGCGCGCTGTGGCAGCGCGACGACGACCCTTCCGGGATGGTGTGGTTGAGCGGTGACGACGCGGCCAACAGCGTGCTCGCATTCGCTCGCCGTGGCCACGATGGCACCCCCGACGTCGCGATGGTCTTCAACTTCTCCAACCAGGTCATCAGCGGCTACCGTCTCGGCCTGCCGCACGCCGGCCGCTGGTCCGAGGTGCTCAACACCGACGCCGAGACCTACGCGGGATCGGGTGCAGGCAACTACGGCTCCGTCACGACCGAGGAGACCCCGTCGCACGGGTTCGCGCAGTCGGCGGCCGTCACCGTGCCGCCGCTCGCCGCGGTCTGGTTCAAGTACGAGGGCTGATCGGCCCGCACGCAGCAACGACGAGGCCCGGATGCGATCTGATCGCATCCGGGCCTCGTCGTCGTCGCACCGCGACGTCAGAACAGCAGGTTCGTGAGCCTTGCACGTGCCGCGCCGACGCGCGGGTCGGCGACACCGACGACCAGGAACAGGTCGAGGAGGCGCTCGCGAACGGCCGTCTTGCCCTCGGCGCCGAGCTTCGGGAACAGCGTGAGGAGGCGATCGAACGCGTCGTCGATGTGGCCACCGGACAGGTCGAGGTCGGCGACGTCCAGCTGCGCGTCGAGCTCGTCCGGCGCGGCTGCCGCGCGCTGCCGGATCTCCTCGAGGGTCTTGCCCTGGAGGCGCACGAGGAGCTGGACCTGCGCGAGACCCGCTCGAGCCTCGTCGTCGGCGGGGCGCTCAGCGAGTGCGCGCTCGTAGGCGTCAACCGCGGCCGCGTAGTCTCCGCGCTCGAGCGCTTCGAAGGCCTCCGCGTGCAGCGGCGGCAGCGGCGGGGCGGCAGGCTCCTGCGCCTCCGCGTCGTCCTGGGGCGTCCCATCCACGGCGACATGGCCGGTCAGGCCCTGCTGGGCTGCGACCTGCAGGATCTCGCCGACGATCTGGGTGATCTGCTCCTCAGGCGGGTTGCCGGAGAACAGCTGCAGCGGGCGACCGCCGATGATGGCGATGACCTGCGGCTGCTGACCGAGCTGCGGGTGAGCATCCAGGTCGACGCGCACGAGCACGACCCGACCTTCTGCCCCGCGGACGATGTTGGCGAGCACCGGCGAGAGCGCCTGCGCATCGCTGGACCAGGCCGCGTGCATCTCGACGATGACGGGCAGGAACTGCGAGAGCTGCATGAACTGCTCGAGCGTCTGCTCGTCGGCGTCGACCACGACATCCGGCAGGGTCGCAACGGGCTCTCCGGCGGCGGGTGCGGCGGCCTGGCCTGGTGCCCCGCCTGCCGGGGTTTGCGGGGCCTGGCCGGCCGGGGTGCTCGCGCGCTGCACGAGCGAGGAGAGATCGACTGCTCCGTAGAGACTTGCTGGGTTGAGCGGTGGGGTTTCAGCCATAGGTAACCTCGTTCGCGTTGAGCTGGCGTGCGCCGGTCATGGTGTTGGCGAAGCCGAGCAATTGGATTGCGCCGCCTGTCGCTTCAGACGGCACGTAGAACATGAGCTGGTTCGTGTAGAGGGTCTCGAATCCCAGCGACGACGAGCTGGCGCCTGCGAGGGCCGCGGTGCGCCCCTGCACGCTGAGGGTCGCGAGCTGGGTACGCGCGCTCAGCTTCTCGACCTCCTCGATCGAGACGGCGACGATCGCTCCGCCGTCGAGCGTCTGCACGCCGAAGGGCGGGTCGTCGGTCTGCCGCGTCTGGAACTCGATGCGTGCGGCGTTCGCGTCGATCTCGCCGGAGACCGCCGCCCGAGCCTCGGAGATCTGCGTGCGCAGCGAGTCGCCGTCGGGAGAGAACAACGCGGCGAACTGCGAGCCGTCGCCGTTGCTGATGACGTCCGCGTAGGCACCGGCGAGCTCTTCCGGTGCGATGACGAGCGGCTGCTCGAGTCCGTCGATGCCTGGGGCGCCGATCTCGGCCGGAGCGGCTTCCGGGAGCGTGACATCGGGGGTGAGCTGCACGATGGAGGCGACCTTGTAGGTGTCGCGGGCGCTCGACTGCGTCAGCATGATCCCGAACGGTGCCGTCGGGGTCTCTCCCCCGGCTTCGCGAACCACGAAGATCGACTTCGGCCACGAGTCTGACGCCTGCGGGACGGCGTAGACGACCTCGCCCGTGGGGAACGCGACGGGCCCAGGGAGGGCGTTGTCGGCCGCCTTCGCCTGGTACTCGGCTGCTCGCTCCTGGTAGGCGGCCTGCGTGAAGCGCGGCTTCAGCCCGTCCGGGTTGTTCGCAGCGTCGCCCTCCTGGGCGAGGCGCGCAGCATCGTCGAGAATCTCGGCGAGCTGCTGCGAGTTGACGGCCGGGAGGGCTTCGCCCTCGGTGAGCAGCGCCTGGTCGATGGATGAGGTCGGGGTCGGAGTCGTCGGTGCGCTCGTGGATCCGCCGAACTGCTCCGGCCAGAAGTCGGCCGAGCATCCGGTGAGTGCGATCGACCCGACGAGCAGCACCGGGATGAGCCTGAAGAGGCGCTTCGGGGCCTGGCTGCGGTCCCGCCCGCGGGGCCGGCGCCACTGCTGGGGCTCTGCGGCCGGCGTGCCAGCTGCAGGGGCCTCAGGGCTCGGCCCGGACGCGTCACCCGATGGCGGCTCTCCGGCATCCGAGGAGTCGTCGTCGCGCTCGTCCCCGTCATCCTTCGTGGAGGGCTCGGGTCGGTCCTCGTCCGTCGGCGCAGCCGCGGGTGCCGGTTCGGCGTGAGCGTCGGGCTGGGCGAGCGGAGCTGCGTCGACAGTTTCAGCTTCAGGTTCGGAGGACGTGGATGGGGCGCTCCAGCTGAACGGGTCGTCGACGGCCGCTGGCGTTCCCTCGGCCGCAGGTGCGGAGGCAGGAACGGGCGCTTCTGCGCTCGGAGCCCGGAACGAGGGGAAGGCCGGTGCGTCTGTCTGCCGCGAGTGCTCATCCGCAGCCGCGGGAGGGGCCCATGCGTGGACAGGCTGCTCGTCTGGTGCGCCTGCACGGGAGTTCACGTCCGCGGGCTCCGGCTGGGTGCCCTCGGAGAGCCTGACCGAGGCCGCGACCACGCCCTGCGATTGCTCGACCGGGTCCACATCCACGGCATCGAGTCCGTCGTCGGCGCTGGGAGCCGAACGCCCGAACGCGAACGCCGGTGTCGTGGCGGCCTCCCCAACCGCGGGAGCATCCGTCGAGGCCTCCGGTTCGAGCACGTCGTGAGTCTGGCGCTGGGGCTTGGAGCGGCGGCGCATGCTCAACAACGCCCAGAGCAGGAGACCGAGGGAGATCAGCAGGAGCATCCCACCGCCGAGCAGGAGCGGACCGGCCATGGGCGCGCGGCCGTCGAGCGGCCAGGAGATGGACACCTGGCTCGGCGCGGGCGACTCGCCGTCGGACTGGACGAGGAGCGCGAAGCCGACCGGCAGGGTCTGCTCCAGCTTGAGTTCACCATCACCCTCGTACTCCTGGAACCACAGGTCATTGCCGAGGATGTTCGGTGCCGTCGTCTCGTCAGCCGATGCCTCGCCCGGGGTGAAGACCAGCGCGCCGCTCGTGTCGTCGAGCGTGACGATCTCGTGCTGGGTCGTGCCGACCCAGCCAGCGATGTCAGCCTGACGACCGATCGCGACGCGGATGGGTCCGTCTCCGCTGATCGTGATGGACTGCGTCCCGGCGTGCTCGATGAGCGTGTCGCTCGGGATGACGAGCAACGGCGACTCCTGGGACACCGTTCCGGTCGCCACGACCGAGTCGGCAGCCCTCGCTTCCGTGACCTGCAGCCAGCCGACGACGAGCAGCGCCGCACTTCCGAGGAATGCGATCGCGGCTAGGATGAATCTCACTGAGTGACTCCTTCTCGAGTGATTGCGCCGTGCATCGTTTGTGCGCTCGACGTGCTCCTCTCGCGAGGGTGCCGTCGTCGTCCATGAGGTTCATGGCGACTCTCGACCCCTCAATCTAACGCACCATGCCCGCGCTTCCCCTGGAATACGCCGGTGTCGGCCGGGAAAAGGGCCAAAGTCGGGTCTCGCGGAGAGCGAACCCCGAACTTTTCATGCGGGTTCCCACCGCCATTCTGTGCCTCATCAGGCTGCGTCTCCCACCCGCCGTCTAGACTTCACGATGTGCGCACGCGGTGGTCGCGCACTCGCAACCTGACTCACGCGGAGGCGTTCTTGGCATTCGACGACATCAACTTCAATACAGCGATGCGCGGTTACAACCGCGAAGAGGTCGACGAGGTCATCAGGTCGCTGCGCACCCAGCTCGCCCAGGCCGGGAACCAGGATTCCGGCGCGAGTCGCGAGATCGCGGCCATGCGCACCCGGATCAAGCAGCTCGAGACGGAGCTCAACGAGGTCGGCAACCCCACCTACTCCGGGCTCGGCACGAAGCTCGCCGGCACGCTCGCGACGGCCGAGCAGCAGGCCCAGAAGCTCACCGCCGAAGCCCAGCGCGAAGCGGACAAGATCCTGAGCGAGGCCCACCGAAACGCTGCGCGCATCCACCAGGAGGCGAACGACTACGCAGAGCGCGTCACACGGGAGGCCGATGTGCGGGCGTCTCGCGTCTTGAGCGACTCTCGCTCGGAAGCTGACAGCCTTCTCGAGAACGCCAAGCAGGAGGCCGACCTCACCCGCACCAACCAGGAGCGTGAGATCGAGACCGTCAAGGACCAGGTCACGACCGAGCTCCGTGAGCTGCGGCACTCCACCGACCTCGAGATCAGCGCGCTGCGCGCGTCCGTCGAGGAGGAGCTCGCGACCAAGCGCCAGGCTGTCGAGAACGAGATCGCCGAGTCCGCGGCTCGACTCTCCGAGCGCCAGCGCGAGATGGACAAGGTGCGAGCCGACTTCGAGCGCGAGGCCGCCGCTCGGCGCACACAGATGGAGCACGAGCAGGAAGCCGCGCGGCAACTCGCGAAGGGTGAGATCGATGCACTCCGCGAGGGCTCGGTGCGGGAGCTCAACGCGAAGCGCACGGAGCTCGATGTCGAGCTCTCCAAGCGCCGCAACGCGTTCGAGCAGCAGCTCGTCGCAGCTGGCCGGAAGGCGGAGGCGGCCGCGAAGAAGCTCATCGACGATGCCACCGAGCAGCTCGCCGATCTGAATCAGCGCAGCGAGCAGGTCCGACGCGAGGCGGGCAAGATCATGGCCGATGCACGCCGCCGAGCGCAGGAGACGCAGGACCAGGCAGAACGCAAGGCAGCCGATCTCCTCGAGACCAGCAACAAGCAGGCTCGCGAGCGCAACACCGAGGTGGAGCAGCACACGAAGAGCCTGCTCGACAATGCCGAGCAGCGCCTCTCCGAGCTCCGCGAGGAGCGCGACCAGGTGCAGAGCTACCTGGATCAGCTCAAGCGGGCGTTCTCTCGCACCGATTTCAGCCTGCCGGAGGCGGACGAGCAGATCACGAAGCGCCCGTCAGAGTCGGCGGATGAAGCCCCGGCCTCGAGTGAAGACGCAGCCGGTGCGGAGGCTCACGCGTTCGCCCTGTCCAGCGGCGGAGCGCAGTCGGAGTCGGAGCCGAACGAAGCCGATGCGTCGACGGACGAGCCCACCAAGCAAGAGGCCCCGGTTGCCGCCCAGTCCGGCGGCCAGAACCGTGGACAGAACGCCGGCCAGAAGCGTGGCGCACCCCGCCAGCGCTGACCCGCGCGGCGCGAACTGAGGCGGCACCGCGCGTCTAGAATCGGATCCCGGTCTCCGGCCGGGATCCGATCAGGGGGAACACCGCATGCGCATCGAGAATCCGTTCAGGCTCGGCTTCATCGCCACGATCGGCGTCCTCGTAGCGCTGGTACTCGGCGGGATGATCGCCTCACTGAGCACGATCCTCACGTACATCGGTGCCGCGCTGTTCCTCGCGCTCGGCTTCGAGCCGATCATCGCCTTCCTCGAGCGCCACCGGTGGCCGAGATGGGCCGCGATCATCTCATCCCTCGGCGGCGCCGCGATCGCACTGGGGCTGGTCGTCTGGGCACTCATACCGAGCATCTCGACGCAGGTCGAGCAGCTCTCGGTCCGCTACTCGTCCATCGTGAACGACCTCGCCGGCTCCAACGTCATCGAGTGGGTCGACGAGCGCTTCCCTGACCTGCAGGCGCAGGAGTTCGTCACCGACGCGCTCGAATGGCTGCGCAACAACCTCGCCACCATCGGCGGCGGCGTGCTCGAGGTCGGCTTCGGGATCGTGAACGCCTTCTTCGGCGTGCTCATCGTCTTCATCCTCATGCTCTACTTCGTCTCGAGCATGAACAGCATCAAGCGCGGCTTCTACCAGCTGCTTCCCGCCTCCCGCCGAGCACGCACGGCCGAGCTGACCGAGCAGATCACCGCGTCCGTCGGAAAGTTCGTGCTCGGTCAGCTGGCGCTGGGCCTCGCGAACGGCATCCTCTCCTTCACGTTCCTGTCGATCATCGGCGCTTCGATGCCCGCCGTGTTCGCGGTCATCGCGTTCCTCGGCTCCCTCATCCCGCTCGTCGGCACGCTCTCGGCGTCGATCATCATCGTGCTGCTCCAGTTGGCGCTCCTGCCGGTCGACAGCAGCGTCTGGTGGATGGCGGCCATCTACTACGTCGTCTACATGCAGGTCGAGGCCTACCTCATCAGCCCGCGCATCATGAGCTCAGCCGTGCAGGTCCCCGGCGCGATCGTGGTCATCGCCGCGCTCACGGGCGGCACACTCCTCGGCCTCCTCGGCGCCCTCGTGGCCATCCCCATCGCCGCCGCGATCCTCCTCATCGTCAAACAGGTCTGGATCCCCGCGCAGAACGAGCGATAGCTCCGTCGGCGAGTTCGAGAGCTCGTCGCGGCAACGGCTCCTCGTGGCCCTATGATTCGAGGCGTGCTGAGCATCAAGTGCCCCCGTTGCGCGTCGCTCGTGATGCTCGAGTCGCTCGCGTGCGCCGCCTGCGCGACGCCGCTCGCGTTCCACGACGAGACCCAGGCCTTCGTCGACGTGAGTGGCGGTGCCGTGCTCGTCGACGGCAGGCTCTGGCGGTCCTGCGGCAACCGGGACTGGAAGTGCAACTGGCTCGTGGAAGACGGCATCGCCACGTCGTCGTGCCTGTCGTGCCGCCTCGTGCGCAAGCGCCCCGCATTCGACGACACGCTTGCGCTCGAGAAGCTTGCCGAAGCGGATGCGGACCGGCGGCGACTGCTCGCGCAGTGCCTGCACCTCCGGCTGCCCATCGAGAGCTACGCGGACCACGACGGCGGCCTCGGCTTCGACCTGCTCTCGAGCCGGAGCTCAGGTCAGCGCGTCACGATCGGGCACGCGAACGGCATCATCACGATCGACCTGGCCGAGACGCTGGATGCGCACCGTGAGGCACTCCGCGTGCGTCTCGGTGAGCCATACCGGACGCTGCTGGGCCACTTCCGGCATGAGATCGGGCACTACTACCAGTCGATCCTGCTCGACGACGAGGTGCTGCTGTCCGAGTGCCGCGAGCTGTTCGGCGACGAGCGAGCGAGCTACCGTGAGGCGCTCGACCGCCACTACCGGTTGGGAGCCCCAGAGGGCTGGTCGGCCTCGTACATCTCCGAGTACGCGACGATGCACCCCTGGGAGGACTTCGCGGAGACCTTCGCGCACTACCTGCACATCCTCGGCTCGCTGTGGACGGCGGCCGCGTCGAACGTGCACCTGCAGCCGTCGACGACGCCCCTCATCGACTACACGGAGGAGCCCATCGAGCGGGTGCTCGCCGACTGGCACGAGGTGTCGCTCCTGCTCAACCGCTTCAGCCGGGCGATGGGTCAGAACGACCTGTACCCGTTCGTGCTGAACGCTCCAACCGAGGTCAAGCTCGGCTTCATGCACCGCATCGTGACGCGCATCACTCGCCGGGCGTCCACGACGAGCTGAGCGGAAGGGCAGCAGGGTTCGTGCGCCGCACGATCTCCGTCAGCACGCGCTTCGTCTGCTTCTCCCCCACCCAGAGGTGCCGACCCTCGTCGACGGGCACCAGCTCCAAGTTGGGAAGGTGCGCAATGCGCTCCGCCGCCTCATCTGGTTTGAGGAAGTCGTCATGTTCTGGGACGACGAGCACGACTGGGATGGTCGCATCCGCCCAGCGGTCCAGCTCGTCCTGGCTCGTGCGGCGCAGGGGCGGGGAGAGCAGGATGAGTCCTTGGACATCGGGGTGCTCGTGCCCGTGCTTGAGCGCCAGCTCGGTGCCGAAGGACCAGCCGACGAGCCACGGGTTCGGCAGCCCACGCTCGCGGACGAACGCCATCGCCGCCTCCACGTCAGCACGCTCCGTCTCGCCATCGCCGAACTTCCCGTCGCTCGTGCCGCGAGGCGACGTGGTGCCGCGCGTGTTGAAGCGGAGCACGGCGAGGTCGGCCTGGGCGGGGAGTCGAAGGGACGCCTTGCGGAGCACGTGCGAGTCCATGAACCCGCCGGCGGTGGGCAGCGGATGCAAGGTGACCAGCGTGGCGACGGGCTCCCGGTCGAGCGGCAGTGCCAGCTCGCCGACCAGCGTGAGGCCGTCGCTCGTGCGCAGCTCGATCTCCTCGCGGCGTGCGGGAAGCTCCGTGCCGCTCTTGATCTCGACCGTCGTGGCTTCCATAGGGGTCTTCGGTGCTTCAGTCACGCCATCCTCCAACAGTGGTTGTGCCAGTGCCGCCGGGCCGCCAGCGCATGCTCGTCGCCCAGGATGCCCTCGGCGCGCCAGACGACGACGTGCGCGACGCCGGCCTCGACAGGATTCGGGCATCCGGGGCAGACGTAGTCCTTGACGGCTCGCACCGCGGAGATCGGCTGCACGGTGTACGGGACACCCCGACGCACCTCGGTTCGCCGCCACCCGTCGCGCAGGTGCTCGAGCTCGTCGGCTGCTCCTGTGGCTCGATCCGCGGCAGCCTGCTGGCGCTTCGCCGCCCGGCCGCCCCTCGCTCGGGACGAGGATTCCCCGCCTTGGCGGCGGGAGCGGTTCGAGCGGGGCATGCCGACCATTCTAGGAAGTCTGCCCGCACTGGACCGACAGACAACGCCGCGTGACCCGGAGGTCACGCGGCGTCGTCTGTCGTGCGCTCGGGGCGCCGGGCGTCTCAGTACCAGTTGTTGGCTTCCGAATGCGCCCAGGCGCCGCACGGGGTGCCGTAGCGGCCCTTGATGTAGTCGATGCCCCAGCGGATCTGCGTCGCGGGGTTGGTGCGCCAGTCGGATCCGTGGGTGGCCATCTTGCTGCCAGGCAGTGACTGCGGGATGCCGTAGGCGCCGGATGACGGGTTCTCGGCGGCGGCGTTCCAGCCGGACTCGCGCTGCCACAGCTTCTCGAGGCACGCGAACTCGCCGGTGCCCCAGCCCATCGACGCGACGATGTCGGCGGCGACGGCCTTCGAAGTGCCGGGATCCGGTGCCACGTAGTCGGGGCTGCTGTACGAAGACGAGGAGGAGGAGGATGACGACGACGAGGAGCTGGACTCCTCTTCCGTTGGCGTCGGGGTGGGAGTCGGAGTCGGCGTCGGCGTGGTCACGACGATGCCGGCCAGGTCGTTCCTGCGCGGTTCAGCGCTCGAGGCTGCGGCGCCCTCGTCAGCAACTGCTTCTTCGTCCTGAGCCTCGACTGCGGAGACGAGGCTGACCTGATACCCCTGGGCACCCGCCGCGGTGAGATCCGCGACGCTCGGCGCGATCGCCAGCGCCGGTGACGCGCCTCCGGCGACGCCAGCCTGCAGGACGGCGGTGAGCGCCAGCGCGCCAACTGCGGTGCTGGCTGCGATGGGGACGATGATCTTCGCCCGTGAGCGTCGTGCGGCTGTCGGACGCGCTGCTCGCGTCGAGCCGGTTCGCTGCAACGTGGTCATTGATCTCCCGGGGTTGGAACTAGGGACTCACCGAGGATAACGGAATGGTTACGGAATGGCAACGAAAGCGACGGCAACCGCCCGGTCGCTCTCGCCCGAGATGCACCAAGGCAGCAGCCTTGGGATGCCTGAGAACGGCCTAGTAGCAGCTCCACTGACCCCAGCCGGCCTTGGCCTGCAGCATCTTCGCGCGCATCGTCTGCTCTTCGACGGAGGCCTCAGATGGGAGGCCTGTCCCGCCAACGGACTGCCAGGTCGGGATCGAGAACTGGTAGAGACCGTAGTAGCCGGCTGGGTTCACCGCGGCCGGGTTGCCGCCGGACTCGCACTGGGCGATGCGGGCAAGCGTCGCATCCACGCTCGGGTCGGAAGAGACGTTCGCCTCTTCGTACGAGCTGCCGCCAGACGAGCTGGTGTTCGGCGACGGCGCCTTGGGTGCAGGAGCTGGCTCCGGTTCTGGCTCCGGCGTGGGGGTCGGTGTCGGCGTGGTCACGACGATGCTCGCGATGTCGCTTGTGCGGGCCTCGGAGGCCTTCGCCTCATCGACTGCGGAGACAAGACTCACGGCGTACCCCTGTGCGCCCGCCACGGTGAGCTCGTCGACGGATGCAACGGAGAGCACCCCGCTCTCGCCATCGTTCTGAGCGCCAAGCTGCACCGTCGCGGTCACGGCGAGGGCCGCGATCGCGAGCCCAGCCAGGGTCGGCACGACAACACGAGCGCCGATGCGACGGCGGAGACCGGCGGGTCGAGAGGCCCGGGTTGAGCCGGTGCGGATATCTGTCGTGGTCATGCGGGTACTCCCAGGTGGTTCGCGTGTGCGCGGTCTTCAACTGCGGCGGTCCTCCGGCCAAGCCGAGCGGCGCCCCAGGACTCAGTAGGAGCCGTTGTGCTGGTTCCAGGCTGCGCAGGGGGTGCCCCACGCTCGGTCGATGTAGTCGATCCCCCACTTGATCTGCGTGATCGGGTTCGTCTTCCAGTCGGCACCCATGGTGGCGAGCTTCTCAGCGGGCCAGGACTGTGGGATGCCGTAGGCACCGGATTCGGCGTTCTCGGCCAGGTAGTTCCAGCCGGATTCCTTCATCCAGAGCTTGTCGAGGCAGGACATCTGGTCGGGGCCCCAGCCGTACTGGGACTTGACCATCTCCTCGGTGATCTTCTTGAGCGACGCGGGATCCGTCGGCACGACGTCGATGCTGACTCCCGAGCCCCGGTCGTCGATGGTGGCCCCCTGGGACGTCTCGCCTGAGACAGCCAGGACCGCGTACGCCTGGGCCTGCTCCTGCGAGAGCTCCTGCAGGTTCGGGCCGATGGAGGCATCCGCCGAGGCGGTGGCACCGGCGCCCGTGAGCGTCGTCACCGCGATGGCCCCTACTGCGACGACGCCGAGGGCCGCGGACCCGAAGATCGCGGCGCGGCGCTTCGCGCGTTGCTGACGGCGCTGGCGCGCACGCTCTCCGCGCGTTGCAGTGGCTTCCGGCATGGAGCTCCATCCGACGGGTCAAGGGGACCCGGCAATCGTAACGGGAAGGTCACGATTTGACAACGCTCAGGCCAACTGGAGGTGCGAGGGGGTCCTAACGAATCGCCAGCATGACGTCGATGACGGCGTCGATGAGGAGGTCGACCTGCGTCTCCTTGTAGCCGTGGCGCTTCGGAGTGAACGCCACTCCCCTGACCTCGCGCAGCGACATCGCCGTGCCGCCACGCAGGAAGTCGGCGAGCCGACCAGAGAACTCGTCGACCTCCTTGACGTCGTACCCACGCTGCAGAACGGAGACGCGATCGAAGCGCTCACCATCCTCACGGCGGAGTCGCGCCAGCACCGCGCGGGCCGTCGTCTTGGTCTCGCGGAGGAAGACCTCGCGGCCGACACGCTCGATGTGCTCATCACGCTCGCGAATGGCGACCGCGTCTTCGAGGCGCTCGAGCGCCGCATCCACGTGCGGAGCGGAATACCCGCCCTTGCGCATCGTGAACGCCGTGTGGCGGATGCTGCTCGTGGACAGGCGTTTGCCCTGCGTGCCGTTGTCGAAGTTGTCGTAGCGCTGCCGAGCGACGCGGAATGCACGGTCGACCTCTTCGGCGTCGTAGCCGAGGGTGCCACGAGGTGCCAGAGGGAATGAAGTGCTGCTCACGCCGACCATTCTGCCGCATCGTGAGCGAACATGGCGCAGGCTCCCCGGCGGGGCACTACCAGAGCGTCGAGTCGGCGCTCCAGAAATAGAGGGCGAACGCCATGGCACCCGACGGCAGGATCGAGTCGATGCGGTCGAAGAACCCACCGTGACCCGGCAGCCAGGAGCTCATGTCCTTGATCTTCAGGTCGCGCTTGATCATCGACTCCGTGAGATCTCCGGCGGTCGCGGTGATCAGCAGCAGCGGGCCCATGATGAGGCCGAACCACCATTGCTGGTCGAGGAGGAACAGGCTCACGAGGATGCCGACGACCACGGACGTCAGCGCCGCACCCGCGAAGCCCTCCCAGGTCTTCCCGGGGCTGATCTTCGGCGCGAGCTTGTGCTTGCCGAAGTTGAGCCCGAAGACGTACGCGCCGACGTCGACCGCCACGACGATGATGAGGAAGCCGAGCACCCACCATTGGCCGTCTTCCTGAGCTGTCAGGAGCACCGTGAACGAGCCCAGGTACGAGACGTAGATGAGGATCAGCGCCGCGGCGAGGAAATCAGCCCAGACCGCTTTCCGGGGCGGGCGGTCCTTGGAGACGGAGGCTTCGACGAGCCGCCACACGGTGACGACGAACACGCCGACCAGCAGCGCGATCCATTGCCCGACGACCTCGAGGAAGTAGGCGGCGGGGATGATGGCGACCGCCGCGGCCACGAGCGGGATGCGCGGCACGTCACGTCCTGCTCCGCGCATCGCGCTCGCCAGCTCGATCGTCGCGAAGACGACCATGGCGATCGCGAACGGGATGAAGAGCTCTTTGATGAAGATCAGGCTCGACAGCAGCAGCGCGCCGAGCACCACCCCGAACAGCACGGCGAAGGCCAGGTTGCGCCCGCTGCGGGCGTTGATCGCGTCATTGCGCGCGCGCAGCTTGTCGCGTTGCTCTCGCACCTGCGTGCGCGCGTTCTGGGCCCTCGACTCCAGGTCGTGGAGGATGTTCGCGCCGGTGTCACCGAGCCGAGACTGGGAGCGGAGCGGCGCCAGCGGCGGGGCCAGCTCGCCGTCAGAGAGGGTGGGGAGCTCACGAGATGCCATCGGGTCCCCGACGACGGGCTCCGCGTTGCCCTCACCGGCCGCCGGACCGAAGGCGCTTGACGTGTCATGCGCTTCGGGCTCCGTCGCCGAGTCCCGGACCTCCGGGTCCGGACGTTCGCCGGGGTCCACCCCGTCACTCCCAGTCGTCGACACGAGTGATTAGACCTCGAGGAGCTCGGCTTCCTTGTGCTTGGAAGCCTCGTCGATGCGGTCGATGTGCGCCTTCGTGAACGTCTCGAGTTCCTTCTCGCCGCGAGTGATGTCGTCTTCGCCGACCTCATCCTTGAGAGCTTCGAGGTCGGTCTTCGCCTTGCGACGGATGTTGCGGACAGCGACGCGAGCTTCCTCCGCCTTGGTCTGCACCAGCTTCACGTACTCCTTGCGACGGTCCGCCGTGAGCTCCGGCATGACGACGCGGATGAGGTTGCCGTCGTTGCTCGGCGTCACGCCGAGGTTCGGGCGGGAGACGATCGCCTTCTCGATCTCCTTCAGCGCCGACTTGTCGTAGGGCGTGATGACCAGCACACGGGCCTCGGGCACCGCGATGGACGCGAGCTGCTCGAGCGGCGTGGCCGTTCCGTAGTAGTCGACGGGGATCTTCGTGAAGAGCTGCGGGTTCGCACGCCCCGTCCGCACCGTGGAGAAGTCTTCCTTCGCGTGGTCGACAGCCTTCGCCATCTTGTCTTTGGTCTCGGTGAGCACGTCGTTGATCACGGGGTGTCCTTTCCAGGGCGTTCTGCATCATCCTACCGAGGTGGCGGGATGCGCACGCTACGCGCGAGGGCGCGGCGCGCTGACGAAATTGTCGCGGGGTGACGGTGTCTGGCGGGCGGCGGCTAGTCGAGGCTCGACGTGACGAGCGTTCCGATGTCTTCGCCCAGGATCGCGCGGGCGATGTTGCCCTCGGGGCTCATGCCGAACACTCGCATGTCCATGCCGTTGTCCATGCAGAGGCTGAAGGCCGTGGAGTCGACGACCTTGAGGCCGCGCTGGAGCGCATCCTGGTAGGTGACCGAGTGGAGGAGCTCCGCGGTCTCGTCGCGTCGCGGGTCGGCGGTGTAGACGCCGTCGACGCCGTTCTTCGCAACCAGCACCACGTCTGCGCCGACCTCCAGGGCGCGCTGAGCGGCAACCGTGTCGGTGGAGAAGTACGGGAGGCCCGCACCCGCACCGAAGATGACGACGCGACCCTTCTCCATGTGGCGCTTCGAGCGCAGCGGGATGTACGGTTCTGCGACCTGGCGCATCTCGATCGCCGACTGGACGCGGGCCGGGGTTCCTGCCTGCTCGATGAAGTCCTGCAGCGCGAGGGCGTTCATGACGGTGCCGAGCATGCCCATGTAGTCGGCTCGTGCGCGGTCCATGCCGGCGTTGGCGAGCTGAGCTCCGCGGAAGAAGTTCCCGCCGCCGACGACGATGGCGACTTCCACGTCGCGTGCGGCAGCGGCGATCTCCTTGGAGATGCTCGTGAGCACCTCGGGATCAACACCCATCTTGCCTGCACCGAACGCTTCGCCAGAGAGCTTGAGGAGAACGCGTCTGCGCGGGGCCTGTGGTGACATGTGTGCTCCTTGTGGGGGTCGCTGATCGTCCACGAGCCTACCTTGTGCCGAGCGGGCGCACGTCTCAGGCGGGCGCCTCCGCCGGTGGTCGGAGACGCGAAACGGGGCCGGATGCTGCTGCATCCGGCCCCGAATTCGTGAACGTCTGGCGTTACGCGCCGACGCGAATGCGACCGAAGTCGACGACGTTGACGTTTGCGGCGTCAGCGATCTTCTTCACGGTCTGCTTGTTGTCGCGAGCGTAGTCCTGCTCGAGGAGCACGATCTGCTTGAAGAAGCCGGTCAGGCGACCTTCGATGATCTTCGGAAGAGCGGCCTCAGGCTTGCCCTCGCTCCGCGAGATCTCCTCGACGATGACCCGCTCCTTGTCGATTGCCTCGGCAGGAACGTCCTCACGAGTGAGGTACTGCGGGTCGAACATCGCGATGTGCTGAGCGATGCCGCGAGCCGTAGCCGCGTCGTCGCCCTCGTACGCCACGACGACGCCGACCTGCGGTGGCAGGTCCTGCGAGGTGCGGTGCAGGTAGATCTCGAAGTTGGCTCCCTTGAGGAGGGCCACCTTGCGGAGCTCCATCTTCTCGCCGAGGATCGCAGCGACGCCGTCGATGGTCTCCTTGACGGTCGTCCCGTCGACGGGGGCGGCAAGCGCCTCCTCGAGGGTCGACGCGCCAGCGGCGGCCACAGCATCGAGCACCTTCTCGGAGAGGGCGATGAACTTGTCGCCCTTCGCCACGAAGTCGGTCTCGGTTGCGAGCTCGATGAGCGTCGCGGTGCCGTTTCCGTTGTCCTTCGCGGCGACGAGGCCTTCACTGGTGGAGCGGTCAGCGCGCTTCGCGTTGCCCTTCGCACCCTTGAGGCGGAGGATCTCGACGGCCTTTTCCTTGTCGCCGTCGGCCTCTTCGAGCGCCTTCTTCGTGTCGACCATGCCAGTACCGAGCTGCTCGCGCAGCTCCTTGACATCAGCGAGGGTGAAGTTAGCCATGTGTGGGGTTCTCCCTAGTGCTTGAAGTTACTTGGACTCTTCGACGGCTTCGACAGCCTCGACCGCTTCAGCGGCCTCGGTTGCCTCTGCGGGCTCAGCTGCTGCCTCGGCCTCAGCGGCTTCGGCAGGTGCCTCGACGACGGCCTCAGCGGCAGGAGCGTCGCCCTGCAGCAGGTCGCTCTCCCACTCTGCGAGCGGCTCGACCTCGGTCTGGCCCTCGGTCGGCTTCTGGTGGCGCTGGATCAGGCCCTCAGCTGCGGCGTCAGCGATGATTCGCGTGAGCAGTGCAACGGAGCGGATGGCGTCGTCGTTGCCCGGGATCGGGTAGTTGACGTCGTCCGGGTCGCAGTTCGTGTCGAGGATCGCGATGACGGGGATGCCGAGCTTCTTGGCCTCGTCGATCGCGAGGTGCTCCTTCTTGGTGTCGACAACCCAGAGCGCCGAAGGCGTCTTCGAGAGGTTGCGGATACCACCGAGCGACTTCTCGAGCTTGTCACGCTCGCGACGCTGGATGAGGAGTTCCTTCTTGGTGAAGCCGCGGGTCGTGTCGTCGAAGTCGACGAGGTCGAGCTCCTTGAGACGGTTGAGGCGCTTCTGGACGGTGCCGAAGTTGGTGAGGAGGCCACCGAGCCAGCGCTGGTTCACGTAGGGCTGGCCCACGCGCGTCGCCTGCTCGGAGATCGACTCCTGTGCCTGCTTCTTCGTGCCGACGAAGAGGATGGTGCCGCCGTGGGCGACCGTCTCCTTGACGAAGTCGAATGCAGCATCGATGTAGCCCAGCGACTGCTGGAGGTCGATGATGTAGATGCCGCTGCGCTCGGTGAAGATGAAGCGCTTCATCTTCGGGTTCCAGCGACGGGTCTGGTGCCCGAAGTGGACGCCGCTGTCGAGCAGCTGGCGAATGGTGACGACTGCCATGGTCGTTCTCCCTTGTGGAATGCGCATTGCTGCGCGCGGTTGTTCTCTGCGACCGGCGGCCGCACAGCCTGGTACCCAACGCGCATCCGCTCTCACACCGCAATGCGAGAGACCGATGGATGCACGCCTCGATGGGCACGCGAAGTCAGCCCGCTGGGCGGGCTGCTGGGCACAGTCTACACACGCGGAGTGTCGCGCGGAACAGCGGGGCACGCTCGACTCCGTTGTTCCCGCGCCTGGGGACAGGTGTCGTCCACAGGCAGCTGACCTCACCCGTCGAGCTGCTTCGTGGGCAAGCACCATGACTGCATGCACCGCCCATCGCCGCTCCGACAGATCACCACCCGCAGGGCCCGGATCCTCCGAGTGCTGTTCATCACGGCGCTCATCGGCAGCACGAACCTGATGACGGCACCGCACGTCTCGGCCGAGCCGGGCGGGTGGCTGTGGCCCGTCGAGGCCTCACCCCAGGTCACGCGCCCGTTTGCACTCGACACCCCGTATGGCCCCGGTCACCGCGGCATCGACATCGCCGCCGAACCCGGGAGCGAGGTCGTCGCCCCGGCGGCAGGGGTCGTCAGGTTCAGCGGCTTCGTCGTCGACCGCCCGGTGCTCTCGATCCAGCATGCCGATGGAGCGCTGACGAGCTACGAGCCGGTCGTCTCCGACCTCCGCCCGGGGGCTCCGGTCCTGGCCGGGCAGCGCATCGGCACGCTCAGTCCCGATCACCGACATACGCCGGAGGGCGCACTGCACGTGGGGCTGCGCCAGGAGGGCGCATACCTCGACCCCGCGCCGTACTTCGACGCCCTCCGTCCGAGGGCCGCAGTCCTGCTCCCCCTCTACCGGTGAACAGCCGGTGACCACACCATCTGCACCAGAAAGGCACCACATGTCTCTCCTTCCTCGACGCCGCTCACGAACCGCGGACGGCACTTCCCCAGGCCGACATCGAACTGCGCGCGGCCTCCTGGCCCGCCTGTCGCGAGCCGGAGCGGGAATCGCCATGCTCGCGATGGCCGCGACCTTCCTCCTCTTCTCCGGGGCGCAGTCCGCAAGCGCGGCGGGCTACGGCCCGGGCTTCGACGACGTTCAGAACGGCGGGCAGGGGCGGATCGGCGCCTACAGCTTCGAGGGACGCAACGTGTACTGCCTGCAGCCGTGGCTCCCACGCCCGCTTGACGAGACCACGAAAGGTGATGTGGTGGACGGCCAGCAGTTCCAGATGAACGATGACAGCACCGCGCGGGTGAACTGGGCGATCTCCACGCACGGGCAATCCGCTGACCCCGTCGTGACGAGCGCCGTCGCGATGTTCGTCTGGTCGCTCGCCGCCCCGGACAGCTACGCCAGCCACGGGACGAGCGGAGACGAGCACTACCTCGGACGAGTACCCGCGGACCGGAGGGGCGAGGTCAGCAGCACGCTCGCGACCATCCGCGAGGGGGCGACGAAGGTCGGAGCGCGAGTACTCGCGAACCACTCGGGGAGCCTGCAGTTCACCACCGACGCCGCCGATGCCAAGAAGGGCACCGTCACGCTGTCATCAGACCTCTCGGGCGCCACCGGCACGGTGGTGCTCTCAGGCGCGACCTTCGCGTCCACGGCAACCGACACCGCGACGCTCACCGTCGGGGAAGCATCACCGATCGTGGTCGTGCCCGCCGGCTTCGAGCGGGGCCCCGTCACGGTCAGCGCGACGGCGAAGGTCACCGCGCCGTCGGAACCATGGGCCGCGAAGATCCTGCTGCTCCACACCCCGGGCGCGCAGCTGCTCGGGAGCAGCGGAGGCACGGTCCCCGGCGAGTTCACCGTAGTGGGCCAGGACCGCGTGCCCCGAGTGCCGACGCCAGCCTGACACCGACAGCGACAGCGACAGCGACAGCGACAGCGACAGCCTCGCCGACCCCGACCCCGACCCCGACGCGCACGGCCGCTCCCCCGCGCATCCCGAGCCCAACGCCGTCCGTGACGGCACCACCCACGCAGGCTCCGACGCAGGCACCGACCACGACGCCGACGCCGACCCCCATCCCAACAGCTGCGCCGAGCATCACACCGACGCCCAGCAGCAGTCCGATCATGACGCCACCGCCCGCCTCGTCCGCTCCGTCGACGACAACGCCGACGGCGACGGCGACGGCGAAGCCGCCAGCACCCGACACGCAGACCCCAGCGCCCAGCACGACGCCCGCACCTCAGACCACCACAGACGCGCACACACCGCCGAGCACACCCGTCGCGGCGACCGTTGGCCCAAGCACTTCGCAGAGCCCGACAGCGAGTGCAACATCGACATGGACATCGACGGCAGTACCGCCGAACACCCCTTCCACGTCCACGTCCACGCCGGCGGGCACAGCGGGCACGGCGGTTGCAGGACCGACAACGCCGACGAGCCCCCAGCCGGAGGCACTCGCCCAGACCGGGGCAACGGCCGTGAGCTGGCCGCTCCTCCTCGGCGGTGGTGCACTTGTCATCGGCGCGCTCGCCCTGGCCTGGGGATTCCTGAGCCGACGACGCCAGGCCTGACACCCCTCACGAGCACTGCCGAACGGACGCGCTCGAAGGCCCCAGCCCACGCCAGCCAAGCGAGCAGACCGCGGGCCCAGCCCGGGAAGGGAGGCGCCACACCCAGAATGAGAGACACACCCGCGCATGCGCGCCGCGACGGACGACCCCAGCCGTCGCGGCTCCGCGCATGCCCCCCTCGCCCTCTCGAACACCAGAACCTGCGGACGCGAACGTCAGCCGCAGATGCAGACGCAGACACGGACACGGACACGGACACGGATGTGAACGCAGACGAAGGCGTCAGACGACTGCCCCTGACGCGGACACGGACAAGAACGCGAACGCGAACGCGAACGCGAACGACATCATCGTCTGAGCACGCGCGGCACCGGTCCGGCCGTTCAGGCTCGTGGATGCGCCTGCACGTACGACGCCCTCAGCCGATCGGCCGAGACGTGCGTGTAGATCTGCGTCGTCCCGAGATCAGAGTGACCGAGGATCTCCTGCACGGCCCGCAGGTCGGCTCCCCCGTCAAGCAGATGTGTCGCCGCCGTGTGTCGGAACGTGTGCGGGCCAGACGGACCCCCGCCGGGCGCGGCCCCGAGCACCTCCCGGGAGAGGGCGTACACCGTGCGAGCATCCATTCGCCCACCGCGCACACCCAAGAACAGGGCCCCGCCAGACTGAGGCTGCTCCAGCAACGGTCGACCAGACGAGAGCCACCCATCGATCGCCTTCGCGGCGTGAGCACCGAAGGGGACAACACGCTCCTTGTCCCCCTTCCCGACGACCCTGACGACCCGCCGACCGAGATCAACGGCGCCGACGTCCAGCGAACAGCACTCCGAGACGCGGATGCCGGACGCGTAGAGCAGCTCGATGATCGCGAGGTCACGCACCTCAACAGGATCACCGCTCGACGCGCGATCCGCGAGCGCATCGAGGATGCCCCGCATCCCCTCTGCCGACACCACCCGAGGCAGAGTCGAGCCAGCCTTCGGGCTCTTCAGGCGACGAGCAGAGTCCGCACCGC
This sequence comes from Pseudoclavibacter sp. Marseille-Q434, assembly GCF_050315415.1. Lineage (NCBI taxonomy): Bacteria > Bacillati > Actinomycetota > Actinomycetes > Micrococcales > Microbacteriaceae > Pseudoclavibacter > Pseudoclavibacter sp. Marseille-Q434. Next base: position 291,166 of record NZ_JBNPQH010000003.1, read on the forward strand.
GGCCCGTCTCCTCGAGCCACGACGTGAACCCCCGGAACGAGGCCGCCATCCGAGCAAGGCTCGACGCAGCCTTGCCCGCCTGCGTCTGCTGCCACAACACGTCGCGGAAGACCTCCAACGTGAGCCCGTCCAAGGCGTCCACACCCTGGTGCTCGCACGAGTCGAGCAGCAGACTCAGATCGCTGGCATACGCCTGGACCGTCCGAGGGGACAACCCGCGCTCGGCGCGCAGCGAACGCAGGTACGTGTCGACCGCATGCGAGAGCTCCTGCATGGCGACCATCGTAGGTCGCCACCCGGAGAGCTGGCGGCGACCCGGACAACTCCTACGGCTTGGCGTGCGCCGGTTCGGACGGGCTGGATCCCTCATGCACCGATGCATCCCGCGCCGAAGCGGCGTGCGCCGGTTTCGCGTGAGCCGGGTGCCTGCCGCCGGGGGCCCCCTTGCTCGGCCACCAGAAGCGGTCCCCCGTCAGGAACGCAAGCGCGGGCACGATCACCGTGCGCACCAGCAGGGTGTCCAGCAGGACACCGACGCAGACGATGATGCCGATCTGGGTGAGCGTGATGAGCGGCAGCACACCGAGCGCGGCGAAGACCGCGGCCAGCAGGATCCCGGCGCTCGTGATCACCCCGCCCGTCGCCGACAGGGAGCGGATCATGCCATCCCTCGTGCCGTGCTTCGCGGCCTCCTCGCGTGCCCTCGTCACGAGGAAGATGTTGTAGTCGACACCGAGGGCGACGAGGAACAGGAAGCTGAACAGCAGCACGGACGTGTCGAGGGCCGGGAAGCCGAAGACGCTGGTGAACAGGAGCCAGCTCGCCCCAACTGAGGCGAAGAATGAGCCGACGACGGTCAGCAGGAGCAGAATCGGCGCCACCAGTGAGCGCAGCAGCAGCAGGAGCACGACGAAGACGACGGCGAGGATCAACGGGAACAGCAGGAGCTGGTCGCGGTCCTGGGCGGCCTGCTCGTCAAGCGCCTGCGCGTCGAGCCCTCCCACGATGGCCCCCGCCCCGTCGACCTGTGACAGCTCGGCGCGCAACCGTTCAACCGTGGCGAGCGCTTCCTCGGTCTCCGCAGGAGACGAGAGGGCGACGTCGATGCGCGTCAGAGTTCCATTGGAATCGCCCACCACCGCCGACGCGACGCCCTCGATCTCAGCAGCTCGCTGCGCCACCGCCTCCGCCTGGTCAGCCTGCGAGACGACGATCGCGGGGGCTCCAGCCAGGTCGGGGAAGTGGTCGTTGAGCAGCTCCTGACCGACGACCGCCTCCGGTGTCGACGTGAAGCGCTCCGTCTGCGCGAGGCCGACCTTGATGCTCGGCGCGATGGCCGCGAGCGCGATGAGCACGACGATTCCTGCTCCAGCCACGACGGCCGGACGCTTCGAGACGCCCGTGCCGAGCTTGAACCAGAACCCCTTGCCGTGCTGGTCGTCGCCGACTCGAGGCACCACCGGCCAGAAGATCCCTCGGGGGAACAGCACGAGCGTCGCTGGCAGGAGCGCGAGCGCGAAGGCCATCGCCACGACCACTCCGATGGCGCAGGCCAGGCCGAGCACGACGTTGCCGCCGAGCGAGGCGAAGAGCAGCGTCGCCAGGCTCAGCGCGACAGTGCCACCGCTGGCGATGATGGCGGGACCGGCTCCGCGAAGCGCCGTTGCCATGGCCTCGCGCCGGTCTTCCGAGACGCGGAGCTCGTCGCGGTACCTGGCGATGAGAAGGAGGGCGTAGTTCGTGCCAGCGCCGAAGACGAGCACTGACAGGATGCCCTTGATCGATGCATCCATCGTCAGATCGAAGGCGCCAACGATGCGGGTCGAGACGATCCCCGCGACGCCGTCGGCGAGACCGACGACGGAGAGCGGGATGAGCCAGAGCACCGGGCTGCGGTAGGTGACGATGAGGAGGAAGGCCACGACGAGCACGGTGACGGTGAGCAGCGTGAAGTTGGCGCCCTCGAAGACGGCTGCGATGTCGACGGCGAAGCCCTCGGGCCCGGTCATGACCGGGACCAGACCATCTGGGAGTCCGTCTGCCGCTGCGGCGCGGAGCGCTTCGGCCCGCGCGGACTGCGCTTCCACGTCGCTCGTGGCGTCGAGGGGCACCGTGAGGATCATGGCCTCGCCGTCTTCGGCCGGGAAGGCGGGCGGCAGGGCCTCGACTCCGGCCGCTTCGGCGATGCCGGGGCTGGCCGCGGCGACGGCGGCGAGGTCGTCGGGCGTGAGCGCCTCACCCTCACGATGGAACACGAACAGCGCGGCCGAGCTGTCCTCGGTCTCGAAGGATGCGAGCGCCTCCTCCACCTTCGCCGACTCGGCAGATGCGGGCAGGTCGCCCGCCGGTGCCACGTCGCCGCTCTCACCCGAGCCCCAGAAGAAAGCGAGGCCGCTGAGGGCGACGAAGACGGCGATGACGATCGCACCACTCGCCTTGCCGGTGATGAATCGGATGATCCCGCCCATGGTCGAACCGCCTAAATCCACTAGTAATCAATTTGCTTAGCTAACTTAGCGCTAGGATGGATGTCATGCAATCCGGGGATGAGCGGGGTCGCGCGTTTCCGCGCGTCCATGAGTCGACGGCGCTGCTGCGCGAGATCCTCACGATCTCGGACGAGTACGAGGTGGTCGTCGCGAAGGAACTCGACGTGAACCACACCGATCTGGTCGCCATGCAGCACCTCATCTCGTCGGGTCATCTCACGCCGTCCGACATAGCTCGGAGGCTGGGCATCACGACTGCCGCGGTGACCGTCGTGGTCGATCGGCTCGTGAAGGCGGGGCATGTGCGCCGGGAGCCGAACCCGAGCGACCGTCGCGGTGTGCTCGTCGTGCCGGATGAGGGGTCGACGGCGAAGGCTCGCGGCCTGCTCGCGCCGATGATCATGGACATCGACTCGGTTGCCCAGGAGTTCGATGAAGGCGAGCGCGAGGTCATCGTCCGCTACCTGCAGGGCGTCGTGTCGAGCTACCGCGAGCACCTGCAGCCGCCGCGCTGACCACGACTGCCCGGGGGCCGGGGGCATCCGACGCCCCGTCATCACCTCGTGTTCGGCGCTTTCACCCATCCGGCGGGCGTCTCGCGAGCGAGCTGATGCATCTCGAGCTCGGCGAGCCCCGCGGCGGTCTCGGCTGTGGTGAGCCCGGCCGAAGAGCCGACGGCGTCGATGCGCTGCGGTCTTGCGACTCGCAGTGCGTCTTTCGCGCGAACGGCGTTGGAGGAGAGTCGCTCGCTGACGTCAGCGACTGAGCCGCGCTCCCCTGGCCACGAAGCGCCGTCCGGCAACGCCAGCTCAGCTGTCTGGCTCTGTCCGAGCATCTCGACGATGTCGTCGACGGAGGTGATGAGCGTCGCGTCCGTTTCTCGGAGCAGACGATGGCAGCCCACGGATGCCGCGCTCGTGACGGGGCCGGGCACCGCACCGAGTGGTCGTCCGAGTGTGAGCGTGTGGGCGGCCGTGTTGGCGGCACCAGAGCGACGGCCCGCCTCGACCACGACCGTGGCGGAGGCGAGGGCGCTGATGATCCGGTTGCGCTGGAGGAACCTCCACCGGGTGGGCGCCTGGCCGACCGGCAGCTCCGAGACCAGCGCACCCTGCGCGATGATGCGCTCGAGCAGCGCACGGTTGCCCTGCGGGTAGAGCCGATCCGGGCCGCCCGCCAGCACCGCGACCGTCGTGGCGTCTTCCGCGAGCGCGACGCGGTGAGCGACTGCGTCGATGCCGTACGCCCCGCCGGAGACGAGCGCGTAGCCGCGGTTCGCGAGCCCGCTCGCGAGCCGCACGGTGACTTCTTCGCCGTACGTGGTCGAGGCTCGGGCTCCGACGAGGGCCACTGAGGGGGCGAGCTGGCGAAGGGTGTCGACGGAGCCGCGCACCCAGAGCGCGCACGGGGCATGCGGTCCGAGGTCATCGAGCTGCGTCGGCCACTCCGGGTCGCCCGGAAGCACGGCCAGCACTCCGAGTTTCGCGGAGTTTCGCAAGATGGCCAAGGTCCGGTCGATATCGAGGCGATCTCGCCATCGCTCGAGGGCGGAGGCGAGGTCGGCGAGTGGGATCCCCGCCCCGGATCCGCGCTCCCTGGCACGCTGCAGCAGCGCACCCGAGGTGACGGCGTCGAGAGCCGCGACTGGCCCGAGCGCTCCGAGGAGGAGCCCCGCAGTGGCATCGCCTGGTTCGACGGTGCACGACCAGGCGAGCTGCGCGATGCGGGCTCGCACCTCGTCGTCCCTCGTCGCGTCGGTGCCAGGCCTGCTCACCCCCGAGAGCGCCGCGCGCATCTGGTCGACGTCAGGCCGACCGTGACGGGTCGCTTCCGCAGCTGCAGAGGACTGGTGGGTGCCTGGTTCGAACGGTGTGTGCACGGCGAGCTACCCCAATCTGATTCGGTAGGAGAGTGCCTCTTGGACGTGCTGGAGTTCGGGGCGAGGCACCCCGGCGAGGTCCGCGATCGTCCAGGCGACCCGGAGCACACGGTCGTGCCCGCGCATGGTGACCTGCCCGCGCTCGAGCGCAACCGCGAGCGGCGCGTACGCCTCTCGCGTGGGGCGGTTGGCGGGAGTTCGGAGCCATCGTGAGATGACTCGGGCGTTGAGGCTCCAGGGCGTGGCTGCCAGGCGTTGGCGTGCGCGCTCCCTGGCCAGGCGGACCATCTCCCGCGCATCGGCGGTGCTGGTGGCCGATCGTGCGCCAGAGCTGCCGGGTTCTTCGAGCTGCGCCTCGTGGTCGACGAGTCGGGCGCGGGCCGCGGAGACCCGCTCGACGCGCAGCTGGAGGTCGATCCGGTCGAGCAGCGGACCGGAGAGGCGAGCGAGGTAGCGTCGAGGTGCGGATGCGTCGCAGCGGCAATCGGCGTCTGGGTCGCCGTGGTTGCCGCAGGGGCAGGGGTTCGCGGCCAGCACGAGCTGCATCTCGGCCGGGTAGGCGGCCCTCCCCTGCGCACGATGGATCTCGATGACGCCGTTCTCGAGTGGCTGCCGCATCGAATCGAGCGTGTGGCGTGAGAACTCCGGCGCCTCGTCGAGGAAGAGCACTCCGCCCGTCGCGAGGGAGATGGCGCCTGGGCGGATCATGCCGCTGCCGCCTCCGAGCAGCGCGACCGTCGAAGCCGTGTGGTGCGGCGCTTCGAACGGCGGCCGGCGGTCGAGGCGCGCTGAGAGCGGAATGCCGCGGAGCGAGCGAACCGCGGCAAGCGTGACGGCCGCCTCAGGTTCGAGATCGGGCAGGATGCCCGGCAGTCGCTCCGCCAGCATGGTCTTGCCTGCGCCTGGTGGCCCGAGCATCAGCAGGTGGTGGCCGCCGGCTGCGGCGATGACGAGGGTGCGCACGGCCGCTTCGTTGCCGACGACGTCGGAGAGGTCGAGCGCCGTGTCCTGCTCGTGCTGCTGCAGGTGCTGGTGCGGGCGGGCGCTGTCGCCTGGCTGCTTTTCCCGTGCGGTGGACCTGGCTGCGGGGCTGGAGGGATACGCCAGCTCCTCCGTGAGGTCGTCGGCGTCCGCGCCGTAGTGCAGCGCGACGGCCCGGAGCGAGGCGACGGCGACCACGCGGATGTCCTCGACGAGCTCCGCCTCGGCTTTCGAGTCTGCCGGCACGACCACGGTGTCGAACCCCGCGGCCCTGGCGGCGGCGACGGCCGGCAGGACGCCGACGACCGCCCTGACCTGCCCCGTCAACGAGAGCTCCCCGATGTGCACGGCCCTGGTCGGCGATTCTGCTGAGATGATGCCCGCCGCGGCCAGGAACGAGACGGCGATCGCGAGGTCGAACCCGGCGCCGTGCTTGCGCAGCGACGCCGGGTACATGTTCGTGATGACTCGGCTGGCCGGCAGCGGGCATCCGGAGCTCTGCAGCGCGGCTCGGACTCGCTCGCGCGCTTCCCCGAGCGAGGTGTCGGGCAGCCCGACGAGCTTGAAGAACGGCAGGCCGGGGCTGATCTGCGTCTCGACCTCGACGAGCTCGCCTCCGAGCCCCTCGAGCGCGATCGCCACCGAGTGGCCGACCGTGCCCTGCGTCACGCGCCGACCCCAGCAACGTGCTCCACATTGGGCGCTCGGTCGTGCGGCGCGACCACCGCGACCACGTCGAGGCGCATCGCGCCGCGCTCATCGGGATGCGCGAGCATCCAGAGCCCCGCGAGTCTCCGCATGCGCGCGAGCTTCACGGGCGTGATCGCCTCGAGCGGATGCCCCGCCGCGGTCGAACGCCTCGCCTTCACCTCCGTGAAGACGATGTACCCGCCCTGCCGCGAGACGATGTCGATCTCGCCCTCCCGACAGCGCCAGTTCCGCTCCACCACGTCGTGGCCGTGCTCCTCCAGGTACGCGGTCGCGAGATTCTCTCCGAGCCGCCCCAGCTGATCCTTGGCACGCATCCGCACCACCTCCCTTGCCGGGAGTCTGACCTGCCACGAGCGTCCGACCAGCGACGAGGAGGGACGGTGTGGACAACCTCTTGCCCACAGTCACGACGTCAGCAGAGTGCGGCACGGCAACGGGGCAGTGGCTTCGGCAGCGTGCCGACGTCCGGGAGACGTCGGCGTCAGAGGGACGCGGTCGCCCCCAGCCCTGCTCGGGGGCACCCGAGAACAAGCCCGGCTGAGCCCGGCTGCAGTCGGGCCCCGGCTCAGCCCTTCTGCGCGAGGGCCAGCGGCAGCACGGCGCTCGCCCCGGCGAGACGAAGCTCGCGCGCGCACACCGTCATCGTCCAGCCGCTGTCGACGAAGTCATCGATGAGGAGCACGGGCCCCGCCGGGACCTCAAGCGAGCCTGCCGAGAACCGGCCCTCGACGTTCGAGAGCCGGAACGCGCTGTTCCCTCCAGGCTGACCGGCAGGCCCGCCGCGGACCAGGTCCAGGGAGCCGAGAAGTGGTAGGCGGCCCGCCTCGGCGATGCCCTCGGCAAGCGACGCGCTCAACCTGGGCCTCGAGCGCGATGGGACGAAAGCAACGGCCTGCGGGCGCGCGTCCCACTTCCACTCGGAGAGGATGCGGATGCACGCCTGCAGGAGCGGCCCCGTCACGGCCGTCTCCGGACCGGCAGCAGCGAACAGCTCGCGCAGCGGCCCACCCCAGCCGAGGTCGCTGAGCCGCGCGAGCACACGCCCCTCGGCCGCCTGCTGCTCTTTCGGGATGCGCCCCTTGAGGTCGACGCCGAGGCTCGCCATGCCGCTCGGCCATTGGCGTCGCGGTGCGATGTCGGCGCCGACACGGTCGAGCGCGGCACCGGCCCGCGCCTGCACCGCCGCGTCTGTCGTCGAGTCGAACCAGATGCCCGCGCAGTTGTCGCAGCGCCCGCACGGGGCGGCAGTCGAGTCGTCGAGCTGTCGCTGCAGGAACTCCATGCGGCAGCCGTCGGTGCGCTCGTAGTCGATCATGGCCTGTGCCTCCGCGGACCGGGCCGCGGCGATGCGCGAGTAGCGGTCGCCGTCGTAGCTCCACGCCTGCCCGGTGGAGACCCAGCCGCCCTGCTCGCGCCGCACGGCGCCGTCGACATCGAGCACCTTCAGCAGCAGCTCGAGGCGCGACCGGCGGAGGTCGACCGCAGACTCGAGCGCGACCGTCGACCTGGGCGAACCTCCGAGCGCGCCGAGTACCGCCTGGGCGCGCTCCTCGTCTGGCATGGAGACCGTCGCGAAGTACTCCCAGATGGCACGGTCCTCCTCACCTGGCAGGAGCAGCACGTCGGCGGAGGCGCTTGATCGCCCGGCACGGCCCACCTGCTGGTAGTAGGCCACAGGTGACGACGGTGCGCCGAGGTGCACCACGAAACCCAGGTCGGGTTTGTCGAAGCCCATGCCGAGCGCACTCGTCGCGACGAGCGCCTTGACCTCGTTGCGCTTGAGCGCGCCCTCGAGGCGCTCGCGCTCGTCTGGGTCGGTCTTGCCCGTGTACGCGGGCGCGTGGATGCCCGCCTCGCGGAGCGCCGCTGATGTGTCTTCGGCGCCAGCCACGGTGAGGGTGTAGATGATGCCGGACCCCGGGAGCTCGTCGAGGTGCTGCAGCAGCCAGGCGAGTCGCTCACGGGCGTTGCCGAGCCGCAGCACGCCGAGGCGCAGGCTCGCACGGGCGAGCGGGCCGCGGATGGTCAGGATGCCGCTGCGGCCGAGCTGCTCCTCGATGTCGTGCACCACGCGCTCGTTCGCGGTCGCGGTCGTCGCGAGCACGGGGATGTCGGCGCCCAGACCGGAGATCAGCGACGCGATGCGTCGGTAGTCGGGGCGGAAGTCGTGGCCCCAGTCGGAGATGCAGTGCGCCTCGTCGACCACGACGAGGCCCGTGCGTGCCAAGAGCTCGGGCAGCTGCGTGTCTCTGAACTCGGGGTTGTTGAGCCGCTCGGGCGAGACGAGCAGCACGTCGATCTCGTCGGCCGCCAGCTGCTCGCGGATGCTCGCCCACTCGTGCGCGTTCGCCGACGACATCGACACGGCGCGGACACCCGCCCGGCTCGCGGCCTCCACCTGGTCGCGCATGAGCGCGAGCAGCGGCGAGATGAGGATGGTCGGGCCCGCTCCCCTGGCGCGCAGCATGAGGCTCGCGATGAAGTAGACGGCCGATTTGCCCCAGCCCGTGCGCTGCACGACGAGGACTCGCCTCCGCTCATCGACGATCGCCGAGATCGCCTCGAGCTGCCCGTCGTGGAAGACTGCGTCGTCTCGGCCGACCAGGGCCCGGAGGATCTGGGTTGCGGCGGCTGCGGTGGCCTCGGGAATCGTCGTGTCTGTCACCCCATGAGGCTCCCACGAACCACCGACATCGGCGTTCAGGCGGCGCGTCGCGTCCGCTCGAGCGCGAGTGCCCTCCGGGGCCCGTCCGCGCTACTCGTCGAGTGCGAGCTCCTTGGGGAGCTCGAACTCCTTCGAACCGGTCTCCTCGACGTTGACGTCCTTGAACGTCAGCACTCGAACCTGCTTCACGAAGCGGTCGGAGCGGTAGATGTCCCAGACCCAGACGTCCTTCATCGTGAGCTCGAAGTAGAAGTCGTGCTCGGTGTCGCGCCTGACCAGGTCCACGCTGTTCGCGAGGTAGAAGCGGCGTTCGGTCTCGATCACGTACTTGAACTGCCCCGCGACGTCGCGGTACTCGCGAAACAGGGAGAGCTCCTGCTCGCGCTCGTAATCGTCGAAATTCTCGTCGTCCATGATCCGCCCAGTCTAGGGGGTCGCGGCCCGAAGCCACGTGTGCCGGTGGAGCTCGCTCGGCCCCGTCGCTGCGATCGCCGCGAGGTGGGCCGCGCTGCCGTATCCCTTGTTCGACTCCCACAGGTACTCGGGATGCGCTTCCGCAGCCGAGACCATGAGGGCGTCGCGCTCGAGCTTCGCGATCACAGAGGCCGCGGCCACGGAGGTGCAGTCGCGGTCGGCTTTCGGTCGCACCACGACGCGCAGCGGCGTCGAGAGGCACGGAGAGAGCCAGTCGTGCGAGCCGTCCAGCAGCACCACCGCATCCGCGACCGGCACCCCGATCGCGTGCAGCTCGGCGAGGGCCCTCTTGGCGGCCGCCCCGAGGCAGGCCGTGATGCCGCGTTCGTCGATCTCGATGGCGCTCGCGTAGCCGACGCCGACGCCCATCGCCCACGCCTCGATGCCAGCGCGCGCCTCGAGTCGGCGCTTCGCGCTCAGCAGCTTCGAGTCGCGCACACCAGCGGGCGCCGTGAGCTCGATCCGTCTGACGTCGATGGCACACGCGCCCACCGCGACCGGGCCGGCGATCGCGCCGCGCCCGACCTCGTCGACGCCGATGACGACCGGGGCGGTGAGCAGCAGCTCGCGTTCGAGCTCGAGCGTCGGGTCGACCGGTGGGGTCACTCCTGGTCCGTCCGCTCGGGCACGCGATCGAAGACCTCTGGGTAGTTCCCGAGGAACGTGAACCTGTCGAGCGGCCAGTTGAGCAGGAACGCCTTGCCGACGACGTCGTCGACGGGCACGAAGCCGCCCCCTGGCTCGTCCTGGTGGTAGCGGGAGTCCTCGGAGTTGTAGCGGTTGTCGCCCATGACCCACAGGTGACCTTCCGGCACGGTCACGTCGAACGGCATTCCGGATGCGGCCTGACCGTCCTGGAGCAGCAGGTACGGCTCGCCGATCGGCAGCCCGTTGATGAGCACCTGCCCGTACTCGTTGCAGCAGGAGACGACGTCGCCAGGCAGGCCGATGACACGCTTGATGAGGTGGTTGCTCGTCTCCTCGGGCTTCAACCCGACGAACTCGAGCGCGCCATCGACGGCCGCCTGCGAGCCCGACTTGGCGGGTGGCGTGACCACGGGCAGCCATCCGCCCGGGTCCTCGAACACGACGATGTCGCCGCGCTCGATGCCGACCAGATCTGGGACCAGCAGGTTCACGAGCACTCGGTCCTCGACGACGAGGGTGTCGTTCATCGATGCCGAGGGGATGTAGAAGGGTCGGAGCAGGAACGTCTTGATGAGCATCGACATGACGATCGCGAGGACGGCGACGATGACCAGGTCGCGCGCGAACGAGAGCATGGCCTTGCCGAGACCACGACTGGGCGCCGGAACCGGCTCGTCGTCGGCGATGAGCCCGGTGGCGTGGATGGGCGCGTCGGCGATCGCGGAGGAGCCGAGCCCGGCGGGCCGTGCGGCTCGCCCGAGGCGGTGCCGCCCCTCATGGGGCGGTCTGCCGTGGGATGGGGCGCGGAGGTCGCGCGCACTCGCGTCGCCCATGGCTCCCCCTCGCGGTCGGTCCGCGGTGGCGGAACCCTCAGTCAGTGTGTGGAACGACACGAATGGCTCCCGCGTTGGGGAGCCATTCGCCTACTGCTTGAAGCTTAGTTGTCGCGCTTCTCACGGATCTTCGCAGCCTTGCCACGACGTCCACGCAGGTAGTAGAGCTTCGCGCGACGCACGGCGCCGCGGGAGACGATCTCGATCTTCTCGATGACCGGGGTGTGCACGGGGAACGTGCGCTCGACGCCCACCTGGAAGCTGACCTTGCGGACCGTGAAGGTCTCGCGGACGCCGGCGCCCTGACGTGCGATGACAACACCCTGGAAGACCTGGACGCGCGAGCGCGTGCCTTCGACGATGTTCACGTGCACCTTGACGGTGTCGCCGGGGCGGAAGTCTGGGACATCGCTGCGCAGCGATGCTGCGTCGATGACATCGATAACGTTGGTCATGATTTCGCTCTCTGCAGTCGCCACAGGTCGGCTGCGAAGGTCAGTGAAGAGGTTGGCGTGCATCGCGAAGTGCTCTCGTCCCCTGTGGCAGAGTCGAGCCGCGGCACAAGGATCCAGTAAACCATGCCGACGTTGCCCCCGCAATGCGAGAGCGGGCCAGCTCAGCGGCGTTCGTCGTCCGGTTCGGCGTCGAGCGTGATGATCTTGCCGGCATCCGGCCCGGAGGCGCCCCCGGGCCCCGACGTCGGCGTCCTGTTTCCCGGCGTCCCAGGCGTTCCGGGCATTCCGGGCCCCGCCATCCCCGGCATCGTGCCGAAGAGGCCGAACGGGTTCGCCTGCGGGCCGGCCGCCTGCGCAGCGGCGAGGCGCTCCTGGACCACGGCGGTGAGCCGGCGACGCGCGATGGAGCCTGCGACCACCATCGACAGGAACGCGGCGGCGAGCACCCAGAGGCCCGGCGCATCCGGAACCACGGCGCCGGCCGCCCAGAGCAGCCACGGCACGATGATGAGCGGCAGGTCGCGCGCTGGCAGGGCCTTGCTCTCCCGGATGTCCGGCCGGAGCCAGAAGTTCGCGGAGAGGATGAGCAGCCCCGCGACGGCCGCGAGACCCGCGAAGCCGAAGACGAAGAGGCGCCCAACCGGCGCACCCAGGATGAGCCAGCCCACGAACTGCCAGGCTGCGAGGAAGAGCGCAGCGGGGAGGAGTGCGCGGTAGACGAGACGGCCGATGCCCATGGTGCAACGCTACGGGAGGATCCCGAGCGGAGGCAGAGACGTTCGCTCATGGCACGAGCGCCGGTACGATTGGCGGATGATCGAGCTGCGCACCCAGAACGAAATCGAAGAGATGCGACCCGCGGGGCGCTTCGTCGCGGAGGTCCTCAGCGAGCTCTCGCAGAGCGCCGCGGTCGGCACGAACCTCCTCGAGCTCGATGCCAGGGCCCACGAGCTCATCACGAAGCGCGGCGCGAAGAGCTGCTACATCGACTACCACCCCTCCTTCGGCGCCTCGCCGTTCGGCAAGGTCATCTGCACGTCGGTCAACGACGCCGTCCTCCACGGACTCCCGCACGACTACTCGCTCAAGGACGGCGACGTCCTCACGCTCGACTTCGCCGTCGCCGTCGACGGCTGGGTCAGCGACTCGGCGATCACGGTGGTCGTGGGCACGCCCCGCGAGGCCGACCTGCGCCTCATCGACACCACCGAGGTGGCACTCGAGGCGGCCATCGAGGCCGCTCGCCCCGGCAACAAGCTCGGGGACATCTCACACGCCATCGGCCAGGTCGCGAAGAACGCCGGCTACCCCGTCAACGTCGAGTTCGGTGGCCACGGGGTCGGCCGAACCATGCACCAGGAGCCGAGCGTCCCCAACCGCGGACGCGCGAACCGCGGCATGCCGCTCAAGCCGGGCCTCGTGCTGGCACTCGAGCCCTGGCTGCTCGAGACGACGGACAAGCTCGTCCAGGATGCCGACGGCTGGACCCTCCGAAGCGCGGACGGCTCGCGGGGCGCGCACAGCGAGCACACGGTCGTCATCACGGACGGCGACCCGATCATCCTCACCGCCCGCAGCTAGCTGGCGGCGGCTAGCGGAGTTCGGGCGGGAGCAGCTCGGGGCGGACGCGGCGCGTGCGCTCGAGCTGCTGCTCGCGGCGCCACGCGGCGATCTTCGCGTGGTGGCCACTCAGCAGCACGTCGGGGACCTCTCGGCCTCGCCACAGCGCTGGCTTCGTGTAGCTCGGGTATTCGAGCAGGCCGTCCTCGTGCGACTCCTCGACGAGCGACTCCGGGTTGCCGACGACGCCTGGCACGAGCCGACCGAACGCCTCGATCATCGCGGTCACGGCGACCTCTCCCCCGTTGAGCACGTAGTCGCCGAGGCTGACGAGCTCGACCCTGGCACGCTCGGCGGTGTCGTCGAAGACGCGCTGGTCGATGCCCTCGTAGCGACCGCAGCCGAAGACGATGTGCGGCTCGAGCGCGTAGCGCCTCGCGGTCGCCTGTGTGAAGACCGTCCCGGCTGGCGACGGGAAGACGACAAGCGGTCGAGCATCCGCATCCTCGGCGTCGTCGGCGACGGCGACGGCGAGCTCCGAGGCACCCCGATCACGCGCAGCATCGCCCAGGATGGCGTCGATCGTCTGCCCCCACGGCTCCGGCTTCATGACCATGCCGGCGCCCCCGCCGTACGGGGTGTCGTCGACCGTGCGGTGCCGGTCGGTCGTCGCATCGCGCAGGTCGTGCACACGAACATCGATGATGCCGTCCTGCCGCGCCTTGCCGAGCAGGGAGACGTCGAGCACCTGGAAGAACTCGGGGAAGATCGTGACGATGTCGACGCGCATGGGCTCCAGCTTAAGCGGATGCGCGCCCGCAGCTGAGTGCGGGCGCGCAGAACGCAGATGAGGGGACGAGGCTATTCGGCGTCAGCCTTGGGCTCGGCGGCGGGCGCCTCTGCTTCGACCTGCGCCTCATCGACCTCTTCGAAGAGGCCGTTGGGCGGGGTGATGCTGACGGTGCCGGCCTCGAGGTCGACCTCGGCGACGATGGCCTTCACGAGTGGGACGAGCACCTCCGCGTCCTCGGTCTTGACGACGAGGAGGTCCTGGGCTGGGAAGTGCTCGACGCGGATGACCTGGCCGACGGACGTGCCGTCGCGCCGCACGTCGAGACCGACGAGCTGGTGGTCGTACCAGGCGTCGTCCTCGAGCTCTTCGGCGTCGTTGGAGTCGACCCAGAGGATGGCCTTCGCGAGGCTCTCCGCGGCCGTTCGGTCGGCGATGCCGACGAAGAAGCCGACGGGGTGCCCGTTGTACCAGCGGAGTTCGTGCAGTTCCAGGCTCTTGCCGTGCCACTCGCTGTCGGTCGGCACCTGGAGGCTGAAGCTCGCGCCCGGCACGAAGCGCCGGTCGGGCTCATCGGTGAAGAGCTCGAGCTTGATGGCACCCTTCAGTCCGTGGGCCTTGGTGAGGCGACCGACACGGAGCTGGGTGATGCCCTTCTTCTTGCCTGCCACCTCAGTCGTCAACTACGTCGACGCGAACTCGGCGGCCGTCGGCAAGCGCGGTCACGACGGTGCGCAGCGCCTTGGCGGTGCGGCCGGAGCGACCGATGACGCGGCCGAGGTCCTCGGAGTGCACGCGCACTTCGAGGACCTCGCCGCGCGCAGCCGTGCTGCGGTCCACGCGGACATCGTCGGGGTGATCGACGATTCCCTTGACGAGATGTTCCAGCGCGGAAGCGAGCATGACTAGGCCTCGACCTCTTCGGTCGCTGCTTCTTCGGTGACCTCTTCGGCGGCCGGAGCTGCCTTGGGCTCAGCCTTGGGGCGCAGGACAGGCTTCTTGCCGGCCTCTGCAACGAAGGGGACCTTGCCCTCAGGCGCCTTGACCTGGTTCTCGGTCGAGCCTTCGCCCGTGAACTTGCCCCAGTCGCCCGTGAGCTTGAGGAGCACGACGACGGCCTCGGAGGCCTGTGCGCCGACGCTCAGCCAGTACTGTGCACGCTCCGAGTTGACCTCGATGAACGAGGGGCTCTCGGTGGGGTGGTACTTGCCGATCTCCTCGATGACGCGACCGTCGCGCTTGGTGCGCGAGTCGGCGACGACGATGCGGTAGTAGGGTGCCCGGATCTTGCCCAGGCGCTTCAGACGAATTTTGACAGCCACGTGTCTCCTGATGGTGTGTGTATCGGCGAACGACAGCCGGAGGGCGTGGGGCACACTCGGCAGAGCTCAATGGTGAACCGCGGGCCGGATTAGAGGGTCGAGCCCGCGAGGCTCAACTGCCTAGTTTGGCAGATTCTCGGCCAGTTAGCCAACCGCAGAATCATCGCTCGATGTCCCGCGGCCGTCGCGGTCATCGGCCCAGTCGTTCGAGCGTTCCGCTGCGCGCTGTCGGCGCTGGACGAAGAAGAGCACGATGCCGCCGAGGAGCACGAGCAGAACGGCCCCGATGACGTACGGAACGAAGTCCTGCGCACCCGCGGTCGCGAGCTCCGAGAGTGCATCCGAGTAGCGCATGAGGGCCTCCGCTTCGCGGGCGGCGCCTGCCGTCGCCCGACTCCTCCTCCTATCTTGCGGCGGATTCGGAATACCCCGCAATGCAGACACGCCGCGACCACTGGTGCGTCTACGCTTCAACCATGCGTTTCGCCTCATCAGAGCGTTCGACACTCGGCGTCGAATGGGAGCTCGGTATCGTCGACGCTGCGTCGCGCGAGCTGACCGGCATCGCTCCAGAGCTCATCGACCGCCTCGGCGACGAGCGGTTCACGAAGGAGTTCCTGACGAACACCGTCGAGCTCGTGTCGGGGGTGCACCGTTCTGCGGGAGCGGCCGTCGACGAGCTGCGCGACTTGAGGGACTCCCTGCTGACTGCCGCGGACGAGGCTGGTGCGGCGGTCATCGGCTCCGGCACGCATCCGTTCTCGAAGTGGCGCGAGCAGCAGCGCTCCCCCGGTGAGCGCTACCGCATGGTCGCCGAGCGATCCGGGCGCTGGGGCGGGCAGCTCGCGATTTGGGGCGTGCACACCCACATCGGGATCGAGGACTGCCGGAAGGTGCCCGCGGTCATGCGGGCCGCGCTCGCCAACTACCCCCTCATGCTCGCGCTCTCCGCATCGAGCCCGTACTGGCAGGGCGAGGACACGACCTTCAGCTCCCACCGCACGATGATCTTCCAGCAGCTCCCGACAGGTGGCCTCCCGCCGGAGATGGAGACGTGGAAGGACTACGAGCGAGTCGCCCACGACGTGCTCCACACGGGCATCGTCGACGAGGTGCAGGAGCTGCGCTGGGACGTGCGCCCCTCGGCGCAGTGGGGCACGGTGGAGATCCGCATCTCGGACGGGGCGACGAACCTCCGCGAGCTCGGAGCCATGGTCGCGCTCAACCACGTCATCGTCGAGCACGCGTCTCGGGAGCTCGACGCCGGCAGGGACACGGATCGCCTCCCGTCGTGGTTCGTGCGCGAGAACAAATGGCGTGCGGCCCGCTATGGACTCGACGCCATCATCATCGAGGACGCGGACGGCAACGAGCGCCCCGTGACGGAGGTGCTCGCCGAACGCATCGAGGGCGACTACCTGCAGGTCGCTGAAGACCTCGGATGCACGCGGGAGCTCGCCGTGATCGCGGAGATCATCGAGGGTGGCTCGTCGAGCGACCGGCAGCGTCGCGTGGCGGACCGGCACGACGGCGCGCTTGTCCCCGTCGTCGACTCGCTCATCGAGGAGCTCAAGGCCTGACACACGCCGAACGGCGGCCGGAGATCGGGCCGATGAGGGTGACCGTTCGACTTTGTTACTTTGTCAGGACAATAGGTGTATGCTGACTCTCGTCCTCGTTCACCATCGGACTGAAAGTTGTACAGAGCCGTATGACCACTACAACAGCAACGTCAGCGTTCGACCTCATCACGCTCGGCCGTGTTGGCGTCGACATCTACCCTCTCCAGACCGGTGTCGGGCTAGAGGATGTCTCCACATTCGGGAAGTTCCTCGGCGGCAGTGCGACGAACGTCGCGGTCGCGGGCGCCAAGCACGGCCTGAACTCCGCGGTCATCACCCGCACGGGTGACGACCCCTTCGGCCGCTACATCGTGCGGGAGCTCGAGCGCCTCGGCGTCAGGAGCGACTTCGTGACGAGTGACGACTCGCTCGCCACTCCGGTCACGTTCTGCGAGATCTTCCCGCCTGACGACTTCCCCCTCTACTTCTACCGGCAGCCCAAGGCACCGGATCTCAACATCGAGGCCGAGACGCTCGACCTCGACGCGATCCGCGACGCCAAGATCTTCTGGGCGACCGTCACCGGCCTCTCCGAGGAGCCGAGCCGGGCCGCGCACCACGCCGCATTCGCCGCTCGTGCCCGCCGCGACCACACCATCCTCGACCTCGACTACCGCGCCATGTTCTGGCCGGATGCCGCAACTGCGACGGCCGCGATCGAGCCGATCCTCGCGCAGTCGACGATCGCCATCGGCAACAAGGAGGAGTGCGAGGTCGCCGTCGGTGAGACCGAGCCCCAGCGGGCAGCGGATGCGCTCCTCGAGCGAGGAGTCGACATCGCGGTCGTCAAGCAGGGCCCGCGCGGTGTCCTCGCCAAGACCCGAGAGGGATCCATCGAGGTGCCGACGCACTTCGTCGACGTCATCAACGGCCTCGGAGCCGGCGACAGCTTCGGCGGCGCGTTCTGCAAGGGCCTCATCGCCGGCTGGGACCTCGAGCACATCCTGCGCTTCGCGAACGTCGCCGGGGCCATCGTGGCCTCGCGACTCGAGTGCTCGACCGCCATGCCATCGACGGCGGAGGTCGACGAGATCCTGAAGGAGAACTCCCTTGCCTGAGCAGTACCGGATCCTCGACGAGGCCGCCTTCGAGAAGCTCCGCGACGCACGAGCTGACGGCCCTTCGGCGCTGCGCGAGGCGCTCGCCGGCCGGAAGCGCCGGGCTTCGCTGCTTCCAGAAGACCGCAGGCTCTTCTTCGTGGCGGCCGACCACCCGGCGCGCGGCGCGCTCGGCGTCCGCGACGACGCCATGGCCATGGCCGATCGCTACGACCTGCTCGACCGCCTCGCGCTCGCCCTCTCCCGCCCTGGTGTCGATGGCGTGCTCGGCACGCCCGACATCATCGACGATCTCGCCCTGCTCGGTGCCCTCGACGACAAGCTCATCGTCGGCTCCATGAACCGCGGCGGACTCCGGGGCGCGAGCTTCGAGATGGACGACCGCTTCACCGGGTACGACGTCGACTCGATGGTGCGCGACGGCATCGACTTCGCGAAGACCCTCCTGCGGGTGAACCTCTCCGACGCGGGCACGGTCTCGACGCTCGAGGCCAACGCACGCGCCGTCGACGACGCGGCGGCGGCCTCCCTGCCGATCATGCTCGAGCCGTTCATGAGTGAGTGGAAGGACGGGCGGATCGTCAACGACCTCTCGGCGGACGCCGTCATCACCTCGATCGCCATCGCCTCGGGTCTCGGCAACAGCTCCGGGTCGACCTGGATGAAGCTGCCCGTCGTCCCCGAGATGGAGCGCGTGATGGCGGCGACGACCATGCCGACGCTGCTGCTCGGCGGAGAGCCGAACGGCGACCAGGAAGCGGTCTACGCGAAGTGGGCCGAGGCCCTCGCGCTTCCCGGAGTTCGCGGCCTCGTCGTCGGCCGCACCCTCCTCTATCCCGCAGACGGCGACGTCGCGGCGGCCGTCGACACGGCCGCGCGCCTCGTGCATACCCCGAGCTGAGCTCGGACCGCCGACACCCTCACTTCGCGGCAGCTGCCGCATCCACTCGCGCCGCTCCCAACCCGGTGCACCACAGCGAAGGAAGATCAATGACTGACACTGCTCTGCCCACGATCCAGCACTGGATCGACGGCGCTTACTCGACCACCGCGCCGGCGCGCACCTCGCCGGTCTTCAACCCCGCCCTCGGCACCGCGACGGGCAACGTCGCTCTCGCCGACGACGCCGAGATCAACGCAGCGATCGCCGCCGCGAAGGCCGCGTTCCCCGGCTGGTCCAACACCTCGATCGCGAAGCGCCAGAACATCATCTTCAAGTTCCGTGAGCTGCTGAACGAGCGGAAGCTCGAGCTCGCGAAGATCATCACCTCCGAGCACGGCAAGGTCGTGTCCGACGCGGCCGGTGAGATCCAGCGCGGCCTCGAGGTCGTGGAGCTCGCGACCGGGTTCCCCCACATCATGAAGGGCGACTTCACCGAGAACGCGTCCACCGGTGTGGATGTGTTCTCCATCAAGCAGGCGCTCGGCGTGGTCGGCATCATCAGCCCCTTCAACTTCCCCGCGATGGTGCCCATGTGGTTCTTCCCCATCGCGATCGCCGTCGGCAACACGGTCGTGCTCAAGCCCTCCGAGAAGGACCCCTCCGCGGCGCTCTGGCTCGCGGAGCTCTGGAAGGAAGCCGGCCTCCCCGACGGTGTCTTCAACGTCCTCCACGGCGACAAGCAGGCCGTCGACGGCCTCCTGAACCACGACGACGTCGCCGCGATCAGCTTCGTCGGCTCCACGCCCATCGCGCAGTACATCTACGAGACCGCCTCCAAGAACGGCAAAAGAGTCCAGGCCCTCGGCGGGGCGAAGAACCACATGCTCGTGCTCCCCGACGCCGACCTCGACCTCGTCGCCGACCAGGCCATCAACGCCGGCTACGGATCCGCGGGCGAGCGGTGCATGGCCATCAGCGTGGTCCTCGCGATCGAGCCCGTCGCCGACCAGCTCATCGAGAAGGTGACCGAGCGCATCGCGAAGCTCCGCATCGGCGACGGCACCCCCACCGACACCCACACGGAGCCCGACATGGGCCCCATCGTCTCGGAAGTGCACCGCGACAAGATCGCCTCCTACATCCAGATCGCGAAAGACGACGGCGCGGACGTGCTCGTCGACGGCCGCGAGATCAAGGCGGAAGGCGCCGACGGCGGGTTCTGGCTCGGCCCGACCCTCATCGACAACCTCCCCACCACCAGCCGCGCCTACACGGAAGAGATCTTCGGCCCCGTCCTCGGCATCGTCCGCGTCAAGTCGTTCGAGGAGGGCGTGGAGCTCATCAACACCGGCCAGTTCGGCAACGGCACCGCGATCTTCACCAACGACGGCGGCGCCGCACGACGCTTCCAGAACGAGATCCAGGTCGGCATGATCGGCATCAACGTGCCCATCCCCGTGCCCGTCGCCTACTACTCCTTCGGTGGCTGGAAGGACTCCGCGTTCGGCGACTCCAAGGCCTACGGCCTCCAGGGCTTCCACTTCTACACCCGCGAGAAAGCCGTCACCAGCCGCTGGCTCGACCCCGCCAAGCACGGCGGCATCAACCTCGGCTTCCCCGAGAACGACTGAGCAGCCCAGAACGACTAGCCTCCACCGGCTAGCCAGACCATTCGCACCTAGAAAGACTCACGAGCAATGTCCTCACACGCAGCAGCTTCCCCCAGGGACACAGCAGAGAACACCTGGTTCAGGGCCCGCGGAGCCCTCTCGCGAGACGGCTGGGAGAGCGTCGTCGATGCGACGCTCCCCGGCTGGGAACACACGGGCATCCGAGTCGCAGACCTCTCCGATGGTGTGCGCCTCGAGCTGCCCGCAGGCGACATTGAGCGAATGGTCATCCCCCTCCGCGGAGACGCGGCCCTCGAGCTCGACGGGACGGATGCGCCCGCATCCGTCGAGCTCGAGGGCCGCCCCTCGGTCTTCGACGGTCCGGCAGACGTCGCCTACCTGCCCGTCGGCACCAGCGCCGTCGTCACGGGGAACGGCAGGATCGCCGTCGCCGAGGCGCCGACGACCCAGGTCTTCCCGTTCCAGGTGCTCCGCAAGGGCGACGTGCCGGTCGAGCTGCGCGGCGCCGGCCGCTCGAGCCGGCAGGTGCAGAACTTCGGCATCCCCGGCTCGCTGCAGGCCGCCAAGCTCATCGTGTGCGAGGTCATCACACCGGCCGAGAACTGGTCGTCGTACCCGCCCCACAAGCACGACGAGCACCACCCGGGCCACGAGAGCCGCCTCGAGGAGATCTACTACTTCGAGAGCGAGCCCACCAAGAACGCGACGGTCCCCGAGGGCGCTGACGCCTTCGGCATGTTCGCGACCTACACGTCGCCAGCGGGCGAGATCTCCATCAACGAGATCGTGCGCACGGGGGACATCGCGCTGGTCCCGTTCGGCTACCACGGCCCCGCCGTCGCGGCCCCAGGCTACGACCTGTACTACCTCAACGTCATGGCCGGCCCAGATGAGGCGCGCGAATGGCTCATCAGCGACGACCCCGCCCACGGCTGGGTGCGCGAGCAGTGGACCTCCCAGGAGTTCGACTCCCGCCTCCCCTACGGCCCCCAGCAGTAACGCCGCGCTTCCAGCGCACCAGCACCAGCACCAGCACCAGCTCAGAAACAACGCAGAAAGATGACGCAGATGTCAACCAAGCGAATGACCGTCGGCCAGGCGCTCGTCGAGTTCCTCGGCAAGCAGTACACCGTCGACGGCGACGTGCGCGAGCGCACGATCCCCGGCATGTTCGGGATCTTCGGCCACGGCAATGTCGCCGGCATCGGCCAGGCGCTCAAGCAGGCCAACGTCGAAGACCCGAGCCTCATGCCGTACTTCCAGGCGCGCAACGAGCAGGCGATGGTGCACCAGTCGGTGGGCTACGCGCGCATGCGCCGCCGCCGCGCGACGTACGCGAGCGCCGCATCCGTCGGACCGGGCGCCGCCAACATGCTCACGGGTGCCGCCCTCGCGACGGCCAACCGCCTGCCGGCACTGCTCCTGCCGAGCGACACCTTCGCGACGCGCGTCTCCGACCCCGTGCTGCAGCAGCTCGAGTTCCCGCACGACACGGGCATCCAGGTGACGGATGCGTTCCGTCCCCTCTCCCGCTTCTTCGACCGCGTGCAGCGCCCCGAGCAGCTGTTCTCGATCGCACTCGCCGCCATGCGCGTCCTCACCGACCCTGCCGAGACGGGTGCCGTGACGATCGCGCTGCCGGAGGACGTCCAGGCCGAGCTCATCGACGTGCCGCTCGCCTTCCTTGAGGAGCGCGAGTGGCACATCCGCCGTCCCCTCCCCGAGGCCGGTCCGCTCGCCCGTGCTGTCGAGGCGATCAAGAACGCGAAGAACCCGATCATCGTCGCGGGCGGCGGCGTCATCTACTCGGGAGCTGAGGACGAGCTGCGCGCTTTCGTCGAGGCCACCGGCATCCCGGTCGGCACGAGCCAAGCCGGCGGCGGGTCCCTCGACTGGGACCACCCGCAGTACCTCGGCGGCATCGGAGCCACCGGCACGACCGCCGCGAACCGCCTCGCGGCGCAGGCCGACGTCGTCATCGGCATCGGCACGCGCTACAGCGACTTCACGACGGCGAGCCGCACGGTGTTCCAGAACGACGGCGTGCGCTTCGTCAACATCAACGTGGCCGCCTTCGACGCCTACAAGCACGGCTCGCAGCTGCCCGTCGTGGCGGATGCGCGCGAGACGCTCGTGAAGCTCATCGGCGCCCTCTCCGGGTTCCGCGTGAGCGACGACTACTCGCGGCAGATCGCCGCCGAGAAGAGCGGGTGGGATGCGGCCGTCGACGCCGCGTTCGAGCCGAGCGGCCTCGAGCTGCCGGGCCAGCCCGAGATCATCGGCGCTGTGCAGGGCGCAAGCGACCCGCGCGACGTCGTCGTCCAGGCCGCCGGCTCCCTGCCGGGCGACCTGCACAAGCTCTGGCGCGTGCGCGACCCGCTCGGCTACCACGTCGAGTACGCGTTCTCCTGCATGGGCTACGAGATCGCAGGCGGCATGGGCGTGCGCCGCGCGGCTCCCGACCGCGACGTGATCGTCATGGTCGGCGACGGCTCGTACCTCATGCTCCACACCGAGCTCGTGACTGCCGTCGCCGAGGGCATCAAGATCATCGTCGTGCTGATCCAGAACCACGGCTACGCCTCCATCGGCCACCTCTCCGAGACGGTCGGCTCCGAGCGCTTCGGCACCTGGTACCGCGCCTTCGACGAGGCCGGCTCGAACTTCCAGGGCGACGAGATCCTCCCCGTCGACCTCGCCGCAAACGCGCGCAGCTACGGCATCACCACGATCGAGATCGAGCCGAGCGCCAACGCCATCAGCGACCTGCGCGACGCCATGGCCGCGGCGAAGGCATCTGACACCTCGACCCTCATCCACATCAACAGCAACCCGCTCCTCTACGCCCCCGACGGCGAAGGATGGTGGGATGTGCCGGTCGCCGAGACCTCCACGCTCGACTCCACGAAGAGCGCGCTCGAGGCCTACAAGGAGCAGAAGGCCGCCCAGCGGCCGCTCCTCGGCTGACGCCACGACAACACCCTCTTCTCGACCTCCCCGAACGACCCTCAACAGAAAGCAGACGACGATGTCGCAGAGCATCCGAATCGGAACCGCACCTGACTCCTGGGGCATCTGGCTCCCCGACCACCCGGGCCAGATCCCGTGGCAGACCTTCCTCGACGAGGTCGTCAAGGCCGGTTACACGTGGATCGAGCTCGGCCCGTACGGCTACCTCCCCACCGACCCCAACCAGCTCTCCGACGAACTCGAGTCGCGCGGCCTGAAGCTCTCGGCCGGAACCGTCTTCACGGGTTTCCACAACGAGGACGAGAGCCAGTGGCAGCGCGCCTGGGACCAGGCCATCGCCGTCGCGGGGCTCGCCTCGAAGCTCGGCGCCGAGCACCTCGTGACGATCCCCGACATGTGGCGTGACGACATCACGGGCCAGGCGAAGGAGCCCCGCACGCTCGACGCCGAGCAGTGGACGCGCCTCGCGGCCGGCCATGACCGCCTCGGCAAGGCACTCCTCGAGGAGTACGGCGTCAAGCAGCAGTTCCACTCGCACGCCGACAGCCACGTCGGCACGTACCGCGAGGTCGAGCGCCTGCTCACCGAGACCGACGCTCGGTACACGAACCTCTGCCTCGACACGGGTCACTTCTCGTACTACGGCGGCGACAGCCTGCGCCTCATGAACGCCTACCCCGAGCGCATCGGCTACCTGCACCTCAAGCAGGTCGATCCTGACCGCCTGTTCGACGTCCTCAAGAACGATGTTCCGTGGGCCGAGGCCGCAGCCGACATGATCATGGTCGAGCCGCCGAACGGCATCCCGGAGCTCGGCCCCATCGTGGCCCGTGCCGCCGAGATCGACCCGAACATCTTCGGCATCGTCGAGCAGGACATGTTCGGCTGCTCGGCCGACCGCCCGTACCCGATCGCCGAGCGCACGCTCAAGCACATCTGCGGCTCCACGCCGGCAGCCCGCGCGAAGTAGCGCCAGAGAAGAACAGGAACCATCGACATGACTTCAACTGACCTCCGCGTCGGCGTCGTCGGCGCCGGCCTCATGGGCGCAGACCACATCGCCCGCATCACGAAGCGCATCAGTGGTGCCATCGTCTCGGCCGTCATCGAGCCGGACGAGGGACGCGGCACCGCGGCCCTGCAGAACGCGCCGGGCGCGCAGTGGTTCACGAGCATCGAGGACGCCATCGCGGCGAACGCCGTCGACGCGGTGGTCATCGCGACGCCAGGCAAGTTCCACGAGCCCGTGCTCCTGCCCGCCCTCGAGGCAAAGCTCCCCATCCTGTGCGAGAAGCCGCTGACGGCAGACTCCGCGTCGTCCCTGCGCGTCGTCGAGGCCGAGATGGCCGCGTCAGACCGACCGCTCATCCAGCTCGGCTTCATGCGCCGCTTCGACGCCGAGTACGCCCGCCTGCGCGAGATCATCGCCTCGGGCGAGGCAGGCGAGCTGCTCGCGCTGCGCGCCGTGCACCGCAACCCCGACGTGCCCGAGACGTACACGCAGGACATGCTCATCAACGACTCGGTCGTGCACGAACTCGATGTCATCCCGTGGCTCGCAGGCAGCGAGATCCGCAGCATCGAGATCAAGTACATGCGTCGCAACCCGAACTCGCCCGAGCGCCTCCGCGAGCCGATCCTCGTGCTCATGGAGCTCGAGAACGGCATCCTCGTCGACGTCGAGATGAACGTCAGCATCAAGTTCGGCTACCAGGTCGCGACCGAGGCAGTGTTCTCGAACGGGCTCGCCCGCATCGGCCAGGCCAACGGAGTGCAGACCTGGTCGGACGGCTCGTTCGCGAAGGAGGAGCACCGCTCGTTCGTGACCCGCTTCGCGGCCGCCTACGACGTGCAGATCCAGCGCTGGGTGGATGCGGTCGCCCGCGGAACCATCGACGGCCCGGACGCGTGGCACGGCTACCGCGTCGCGCTCGCCTGCGAGGCCGGCGTGAAGGCGTTCGACGGTGGCATCGTCGAGGTCCAGCAGGTCGAGCGCCCCGCGTTCTACGACAAGGCGTAAGGAGAGACCCCCATGGTTCGCATCGCACTGGACCCGACGCCGTTCCACCACGAGGCCGGCTTCCTCGAGTTCCCGGATATCGCAGCCCGCCTCGGCTACGAGTACCTGCAGATCACGCCCCACCCCGACTTCTCCTGGTTCTTCCGCCACCCGTCGGCCGACGACGCGTACGCGCTGAAGTTCAAGAAGCGGGCGGCGGATGCAGGGGTCAAGATCCCCGCCATCCTGCCGGTGCAGCGCATCTCGGGGCCGGAGGAAGCCGGCCGCCTCGCGGCGGTCCGCAACTTCACGCGGGTCATCGAGTTGGCGTCGCTGCTCGAGATCCCCGTGATCAACACGGAGTTCAGCGGAGAGCCCTCCCAGTTCAACGAGTCGGAGGACGCCTTCCACCGCTCGATGGAGACGCTGCTGCCGATCCTCGAGCGCGAGGGCATCCAGCTCAACATCGACCCGCACCCCAACGACTTCGTCGAGGACGGGCTCGAGGGGTGGCGCGTCATCCGCGGTCTGAACAGCAAGAACGTGGGCTTCGTCTACGTCGCCTCGCACACCTTCCACTACGGCGACCGGGCGAGGACACTGCTCCCCGAACTGGGTGAGCGGCTCGGCGCCGTCTACACGGCGGACACGTTCGACCACCACCGTTCGCACGGCCTGCGCTACATCTCGAACCCTCCAGGGAACGAGGCGCGCATCCACCAGCACCTCCGCATCGGCGACGGCGACGTCGACTTCGCGGAGCTCTTCGCGACGCTGAAGCAGGTCGGGTACCTCGACCGCCCGGACGCGCTCATCGTCTCGAACGTCTTCGCAGAGGACGAGCGGGCCGACGAGGTCTCGAAGTTCCAGCTCGAGAAGATCCGGGAGCTTGTCGCCTCCTCCTGACACCGTGTGGCCCCGCAGCTCTGAGCTGCGGGGCCATTGTCACTCCCGACAAATTTGTCAGGACATATTCACATCACGTCATTCTTCGGTTACCATCAAGACACGCGTTCGCAGAAGACGCGCCAGCAGCACCGCACAACCTTGCTCCACCTCGCAGCATCCACGACAAGGACGTCCAAATGGCCTCATCGCATCCGGCGGGCAATACCGCCGAGAAATCACTTCCGCCCCTCACAGCTGGGCCGCACCGTTCGCGGCTCGGGCTGATCTCGATCGTCGCGTGCTTCGGCGGTCTCCTCTTCGGCTACGACACCGGTGTCATCAACGGCGCCCTGAACCCCATGACCGAGGAGCTCGGTCTGACGCCGCTCACCGAAGGCGTCGTCACGAGCTCGCTCGTCTTCGCGGCCGCCATCGGCGCCATCTTCTGCGGCCGCCTCTCCGACGGCTGGGGCCGCCGCAAGACCATCATCATGCTCGCCGTGCTCTTCTTCCTCGGCACGCTCGTCGTCGTCTTCACCCCGAACTTCGAGGTGCTCGTCGTCGGCCGCATCCTCCTCGGTCTTGCCGTCGGCGGAGCGTCCACGGTCGTCCCGGTCTTCTTGGCCGAGCTGGCACCCTACGAGATCCGCGGGTCGATCTCAGGCCGCAACGAAGCCGCCATCGTCATCGGACAGCTCTCCGCGTTCATCATCAACGCCATCCTCGGCAACACGCTCGGACACCTCGACGGCGTCTGGCGCATCATGTTCGCCATCTGCGCCATCCCGGCCATCTGCCTCTTCTTCGGCATGCTGCGCATGCCGGAATCACCCCGCTGGCTCGTCGAGAAGGGCCGCGACGCCGAGGCGCTCGAGGTGCTCAAGACCGTCCGCTCGCCCGAGCGCGCCGAAGCTGAGCTCGCACAGGTCGAGAAGGTCGCGCTGGAAGAGGGCCAGGAGAAGCAGGTCGGCTTCGCAGCCATCCTCAAGAACAAGTGGCTCCTGCGCATCCTGCTCGTCGGCATCGGACTCGGTGTCGCCCAGCAGCTCACGGGCATCAACTCGATCATGTACTACGGCCAGATCGTGCTCATCGAGTCCGGCTTCGACTCGAGCGCGGCCCTCATCGCCAACATCGCGCCAGGCGTCATCGCCGTGGTCGGTGCGTTCATCGCGCTCTCCTACATGGACAAGTTCGACCGCCGCAAGACGTTCATCATCGGCTTCACGCTGACGACGATCTGCCACCTACTCATCGGCCTGTCTTCGATGCTCCTCGAGGTCGGCAACCCGCTGCGCCCCTGGGTCATCCTGTTCCTCGTCGTCGCGTTCGTCGGGTCGATGCAGACGTTCCTCAACGTTGCCGTCTGGGTCTACCTCTCCGAGGTCTTCCCGCTGCACATGCGCGGCATCGGCATGGGCGTCTCGATCTTCTTCCTCTGGGTCGCGAACGGCTTCCTCTCGCTGTACTTCCCCTCGCTCGTCGACGGAATGGGCATCACTGGAACCTTCTTCCTGTTCGGCGCGCTGAACGTGGTCGCGCTCATCTTCGTCGCAACGCAGATCCCGGAGACCCGCGGCCGCACGCTCGAGTCACTGGATGAGGGCGTCACGACCGGCGCGATCTTCCTTCCGACCGCGAAGAAGTAACCCCCTCTGCAGCAATGAGCGATGGGCTCGGCCGTTCTGGCCGGGCCCATCACTCGTCTTCGGATGCACCCCACGCGCACGACGGATTGTGTAACAATCTGTTCGTGGTGCCTCTCCTCCTCGTCCTCCTCGCCGCCGTCTGCTTCGGCACGACCGGGACGGCGCAGGCGCTCGGCGCGCCGGAGGTGAGCGCGTTCTCGCTGGGCTCCGCCCGTCTCGCCATCGGCGGGACGCTCCTCGGCGCCTGGGCGCTGTTCGCCGTGCGGCATCGCCGCGGAGCCCGCGGAACAACCGCGAATTTCACGCCGGACGCAGCCCGGCTCCGCCGACCGAATCGTGCCCATCTCGGTCTGATCTCCCTGGGAGCGCTCGGTGTGCTCCTCTACCAGCCACTGTTCTTCGCGGGCACGGCAGGCAGCGGCGTGGCAGTCGGCACCGTCCTCGCGCTCGGATCAGCACCGGTCCTCACGGGACTGCTGCAGTGGGCGCTCGAACGCCGCTTCCCCGGACTGAGCTGGGGCGTCGCGACCGCGATCGCCGTCCTCGGCGTTGCGCTCATCGCGGCGGCTGGCTCACGAGACGCGGGCGGAGCGAACCTCGCCGGGATCGCGGCGTCGATCGGTGCCGGCGCGAGCTACAGCGTCTACACGCTCTCGGCGAAGGCGCTCATGAACCGAGGCTGGAGCGCCGACGGCACCATGGGCGTCGTCTTCGGTGTCGCCGGCATCGTCAGCGTTCCCCTGCTCCTCGCGAGCGGGGCCGAGTGGATGCTCACACCGACCGGGCTCGCGACCGCGGCCTGGCTCGGTGTCGTCACGACGACCATCGCCTACCTGTGCTTCGGGGCTGGCCTCGCGAAGCTGCAGGCAGCGACCGTCTCGACACTGACGCTCGCGGAGCCGCTGACCGCGAGCATCCTGGGGCTCCTCGTGCTTCGCGAGCAGCTCGCGGGCCTCGAAGCCCTCGGCCTCATCGTGCTCGCGGCAGGAATCGTGGTGCTGGTGCTGGGGTCCACCGCTGCCTCCAAGCGGTTCTCACCTGCGACGAAGACGACGCTCGCCGTGAACGGCACGACAACGGGCACGGCTGCGGCTGGCATCCATCCGGACGCAGATTCGGCGGAGCGGCAGCAGCAATGACGCGCGCAGGAGCGCCTGACGCAACGCCACGACTGACCGCCGCCTCGAAGCTCGCCACGACGCTTCGCGAGCGCATCCTCGAGGGCAGCTACGCCCGCGGCCAGTCACTGCGCGAGGAGCACCTCGCGGACGAGTTCGGACTGTCGCGGCACACGGTGCGCACGGCCCTCGCCGCGCTGGCCGCGGAACGGCTTGTCCACTCCGCTCCCTACAAGGGGGTCGAGGTCACGAAGCTCGACGACGCGGAGATCAGGGCCATGCAGGATCTGCGCTGCGCGCTCGAATCCGAGGCCGTGCGCATCCTGAACTCGAGGCACGCAGGCGGGTGGCCGCTGGCCGTGCGGCAGCCGATCCAGTCGAAGATCGCCCGATTGCGGGAGATCGAGGCGAGCGATGCGCAGTCCTGGCGCCTGCTCGAGGCGGCGCACGCCGCCGTGCACCAGGCCATCGTCGACGCGGCCGGGAGTCCCCGGATCAGCGAGGCCTCGCGATCACTCGAGAGCGAGGTCCGCCTGCTGCTGGCGGGAGCGCACGAGCACTACGAGGCCACGGGGCTGGCCGACGACCACGAGGCCTACCTCACCCTGCTCGAGCACGACGGCCCGGCCGCCGTGCGAGGCCACCTCGACGCCCTCACCGCCCACCTGGTGAGCGACTCCCCCGCCTGAGCCGACTCAGTGCCTGCCTGCGCAGCGCCCGTGGCATCCACACATCCAAACGAGAGCTGCCGCTTCCTGCGCGATCAAAGCCGCATCTCCACGTGGATGGACTCCGAATGCGGGCAGACCGGCGAGCGGCGCGGGCAGAGCACGAACGGGCGGACCGATTGCTCGGGCCGCCCGTTCGGGGATGCTGTGCGTCTGGCGCTGACTACTGACCGGAGGACCAGCTGGCGCGACGCGAGCCGCGCTCGCCGCCACCGCGCGACGGAGCCGCTGCGGAGGTGGTGCCTGCGCGGCGCGGGCGACCCTCGCCGCGGCGCTGGCCCTGGGCTGCACCCTCTCCACCCTGCGAGCGCGCGGGGCGCGACGCGGACGACGAGGAGGAGGTCTGCGATGAGGACCCGCCGCGGCCACGGCCACCGCCGGTGCTCGATCCGCCACGCGATGCGCCACCACGCGAGGAGGCGTTGTCGCGCTTGCGGCGCGCGTTCGCTCCCTGCGAGGTGCCGCGGCCCTGGCTGACCTCGACGTTGCCGGATCCCGGTCCGCCCGGAACGGGGCGCACGGTCGGGGCGACTTCGCCGACGAGCTCGGCCACGAACGGCGAGTTGACGTTGGCGCGCTGCGGGGTCACGCCGATCTTCGCGCGACGGAGCAGCATCTCCGTGTCCTTGCGCTGGCTCGGGAGCATGAGGGTGACGACGTCGCCCTCGGAGCCCGCGCGTGCCGTGCGGCCGGAGCGGTGCAGGTACGCCTTGTGCTCGGCCGGCGGGTCGACGTGGACGACGAGCTCGATGGCGTCGACGTGCACGCCGCGTGCGGCGACGTCGGTCGCGACGAGCACGTTGACCTCGCCGCCGGAGAACGCCGCGAGGTTGCGGTCGCGGGCGTTCTGCGAGAGGTTGCCGTGCAGGTCGACGGCCGGGATGCCGGCAGCGGTCAGCTGCTTGGCGAGCTTCTTCGCCTGGTGCTTGGTGCGCATGAACATGATGCGGCGGCCCTTGCCACTGGCGAGGGCGTGCACGAGCGCCGTCTTCGCCTCGGGCGTCTCCGCCTCGTAGACGTGGTGCGTCATGGCGGCGACGTGCGAGTTCGACTCGTCCACCGAGTGGAGGATCGGGTCGTTGAGGAACTTCTTGACGAGCTTGTCCACGCCGTTGTCGAGCGTGGCGGAGAAGAGGAGGCGCTGCCCGCTCTGCGGCGTGGCGTTCATGATGCGCGTGACGACGGGCAGGAAGCCCAGGTCGGCCATGTGGTCGGCCTCGTCGAGCACGGTGACCTCGACGGCGTCGAGGTTCACGATGCGCTGCTTCATGAGGTCGTCGAGACGGCCGGGGCAGGCCACGACGATGTCGACGCCGTTGCGGAACGCGGTCTCCTGCGGACGCTGCGAGACGCCGCCGAAGACGGTGGTCACGGTGAGGCCTGCGGCCTTGGCGAGCGGCTCGATGACCGCTGCGACCTGGGTTGCGAGCTCGCGGGTGGGGAGCAGCACGAGGCCGAGCGGACGGCCCGGGCGGCGCTTGCCACCGGACACGGCACCGGCGAGGCGGGCCACGAGCGGGATCGCGAACGCGAGCGTCTTGCCGGAGCCCGTCTTGCCACGGCCGAGGACGTCGCGGCCAGCGAGGGTGCTCGGGAGTGTGGACTGCTGGATGGGGAAGGCTTCGTGCTTGCCTGCTGCATCGAGCACGCTCACGAGGGACTTGGGGACGCCGAGCTCGGCGAAAGTTGAGGTTGTTTCCGTCATATGGAGGTCTTGCCTTTCAATCAGCACGCAGAGAACGCACAACACTCGAGTGCTGCGCTCTTGCGGCGATGATGCGGGCGAATGTGCCCGTTCGCCGCAACTCGTGAAATCGTGCCGAGGCAGGAAAGGTGCCCTCGAACAACAAACGGTACGACGATTGTGGGAAATAGGACCCACGAGGGTCCGACTCTAGCACGCGAGACCAGTCCCGACCAGATGGACGGCCCGTTCCGTTCGGATGCGCGGCTCGCCCGCTGGAGTTTCGGCACTCGTTCAGGACGCAGTTATTAGAATCGCCCTGCGCATGCACAGGGGCGGACGCCCATTCGCCCATGCCTGAGAAACGGTGACGAGATGAGCAGAGACCTGACGACGATCGTCTGTGAGGGCTTCCGGGCCGCCTTCGAGCGCGAACCCCTCGGAGTCTGGTCCGCGCCGGGTCGCGTCAGCATCATGGGCGACCACACCGACCTGCAGGATGGCGTCGGCTACGGGTGCGCCATCCCCCTCCGCTCGAGCGCGGCGATCGCGCCGCGTGACGACGGCCGCATCCGCATCGTCACCGATCTCTCCACCGAGGAAGCTGTGACCGACCTGCGGTCGATCTCCTCGGAGATCCCCACCAAGGATTGGCGTGCGTACCCGCTCGGAGCGGTCTCGAGCATGCTGCGCTTCGCTCGCGAGAACCCGCCGGAAGGCACTCGCGGCGACGACGACGAGACGGACCCCGGGGTGCCCTTCTTCCTGGGCACCGGCCTCGACATCTTCCTGACGACGGACGTGCCCATCGGGGCTGGCCTCGCCTCCTCCGCCTCCGTGTGCGCCACCATCAGCACGGCCCTCAACGACTTCTGGGGCCTCGGCATGAACGTCGAGGAGCTCGCGGAGATCGGCCGACAGACCGAGGCCGACATCGTCGGCGCGCCCGGCGGCCTGAGCGATCACATCACCGTGCACGCCGCGCGCAGCGATGAGGACGTCTTCTTCGACGCGCGCGGGTCCGACGTCTCCATCCTTCCCGCGCCGCGACCAGCCGAGTCCGGCCTGGTCCGCGTGCTCATCGACACGCGGGAATCGCACCGCAACTGGTCGGCGGAGTTCGCATCGAGGGCCGAGGACTGCGCCAGGGCTGCCGAGGCGCTCGGCTGCCAGACGCTGCGCGAGGTGCGACCTGCTGAACTCGACGCGGCTGCGGACAAGCTCGACGAGGTCGTCTTCAGGCGCGCCCGCCACGTCGTCTCCGAGATCGCTCGCACGCTGGAGTTCACGAAGCTGATGCGCACGGGCGAGACGCCCGAGGAACGCAATCACCTGCTCGCCGCGTCGCAGGCGTCGCTCCGGGATGACTTCGAGGTCTCGACCGCGCGCATCGACTTCACCGTGGAGCTGGCCACCTACCTCGGTGCCGCGAGCGCGCGCATGACCGGCACGGGCCTCGGCGGCTCCGTGTTCGTGATGCACCCAGCCGAGAAGGTCGACGAGCTGCGCGAGAGCGTCCTGAGCGCGTACGTGGAGCAGGGCTGGGAGGCTCCCCTCGTGCTCGCCTTCGAACCTGAGGCAGGGGCGCGACGCGACCGTTGAGCCGCGTCATCGGCCGGCGAGCGCAGCTCAGGCGGAGCCGTCGGCGGACGCGGTCGAGCCCCGGACCGTGAGGATCGGCTGGATGAGCCTGCGCGTTCCCTCGCCTCGCTCTCCGGCCTCCGGACGGCGCCCTTCGATGCGCGCGAGCAGGAGCTCGGCCGCCACACGACCCACGTCGGCACTGCGGTCGTCGACCGAGGTGAGCGACAGGTGCTCGGCGCCCGCGAGGTGCGAGTCGTCGTAGCCGACGATCGAGATGTCGTCCGGCACACGCATCCCGAGCTTGTCGAGCGTTCCGAGCACGCCAAGCGCCATGACGTCGTTCGCGGCGAAAACGGCCGTGGTCTCCGGCCAGTTCTCGAGCAGCTCGCGCGAGGCTCGTCGCCCTTCGTCCTGGTCAGTGGGACCAGAGCCTCCGACGACGCGCGGCTGGAGCCCCGCCTCGACCATGGCCGCCTCGTAGGCCATGCGCCTGAGTTCGGCCGCTCGCCCGCTGCCCGTGACATGCCCGATCCTCGCGTGGCCGAGTGACCGCAGGTGCTCGACAGCGAGGCGGGCGCCAGCTTCGTCGTCGTTGGCCACGAGGTCGGCCCCGGCCGGCACCGTCGCCCGGTTGCCCGCGACGACGGTCGGCACCGGGAAGCCCTTCGCAGGCACCGCATCCACGTCACCGCCGATGACAAGACCCTCGACCCCTGCGGCGAGGAAGCCGCTGATCGGGGACTGCTCGAGGTGCGCGTTCAGGTTCGCGTCAGCCACCGTCACGTGGAAGCCGGGCCCGTTCAGCACCTCCTGCATGCCCTCGAGGAGGTCGACGAACCAGGGGTTCCTGAAGTCGTCGATCATGACGCCGATCGCGCGCGTGCGGTTCCCCGCGAGCGCCGTGGCCGCCCGGCTCGGCAGGTAGCCGAGTTCCTGGATCGCGGTCCGCACTGCCGCGCGCTTCTCGTCGCTGACTCGGGTCGAGTTCTGCAGCACAAGCGACACCAGCGACTTGGAGACTCCGGCGCGCTCAGCGACGTCGTAGATCGTCGGTCGCTTCTGGCGGGACGTGGGTGGCATTCGACACTCCGAACTCGGATCGTTTGACAGGACATTGTTTCATGACCTACCTTCCAGTGTAGCGCTCCAACACCGTCGTCGGTCGCCTGCGCTCACCATCCCAGCTCACGCAGAACCA
This sequence comes from Pseudoclavibacter sp. Marseille-Q434, assembly GCF_050315415.1. Classification (NCBI taxonomy): domain Bacteria; kingdom Bacillati; phylum Actinomycetota; class Actinomycetes; order Micrococcales; family Microbacteriaceae; genus Pseudoclavibacter; species Pseudoclavibacter sp. Marseille-Q434. The sequence continues at coordinate 324,985 of NZ_JBNPQH010000003.1, forward strand.
CAGGAGAACCAATGTCCACCTCACTGGGCGTCGCCGTCATCGGCGCAGGCATGGCCGGGCGCGCACACGCCGCGGCGTACCGCGTCGCATCCACTCTCTACAGCCCCACGCTGCCCGAGATCCGCCTCGTCTCCATCGGAGACATCAACCCGGAGTTCGGCGCACTCGCCGCGAAGCGCTTCGGCTACGAGCGCACCGACTCGTCCTGGCAGGCCATCGCGGCCGCCGACGACATCGACGTCGTGAGCGTCGTCATCGCGAACTCCCTGCACCGAGAGGCCGTCGAGGGCCTCCTCGCAGCCGGCAAGCACGTGCTCTGCGAGAAGCCCCTCAGCGACTCCATCAAGGACGCCTACGCCATGGCCGAGGCCGCAGAGCGCGCCGACTCCATCGCCCGCGTGGGCTTCACCTACCGCCGATCCCCCGGCATCGCCCACATCCGCCAACTCATCCAGGACGGCACCCTCGGCAAGCTGCTCCACTTCAGCGGGCGCTACTGGACGGACTACGCCTGCGACCCACAGGGCCCCATGAGCTGGCGCTTCAAGGGCGCACCAGGAAGCGGCGCGCTGGCCGATGTCGGGAGCCACATGGCGTACATCGCGGAGTTCCTTGGCGGTGAGATCCAGGAGGTCAGCGGCGGGACGCTCAGCACCGTCATCCACGAGCGCCCCCTGCCGCTCGGAGCCGTCCTCGGCCACGACCACGCGGCCGTGAGCGACACCTTCGAGTCCGTCGAGAACGACGACTACGCCGCGTTCTCACTGAAGTTCGCGGACGGCGCTGGCGCCATCGAGGTCTCCCGCGTGGCTCGCGGCCATGCCAACAGCCTCATCTTCGAGGTCTTCTGCGAGAACGGTGGCGCCAGGTACGACCAGCGTCGCCCCTCCGAGATCGAGCTCTTCCTGAACGATGTCCCCTCGGCCCAGAACGGGTACCGGCAGGTGATCCTCGGACCGGAGCACCCCTACATCGCCGGTGGGCTCGCGATGGACGCCCCGAGTGTCGGCTTCGGGCAGAACGACGCATTCGCCTACCAGGCGCGCTCCTTCCTCGAGGAGGTCGCAGGCATTCCAGAGCATGCATCTCTCCCCCGCTGCGCCAGCTTCGAAGAAGGCATCCACAACATGGAGCTGCTCCACGCCGTCGCCGCATCAGCAGCCGCGAACGGCTCGGCCGTGCGCGTCAACCCCACCACCACGCACAAGATCGGAACCTGACATGCGTCTCGGCGTCTACAACGCGATCCTCCACGACCGGCCGCTGCCGGAGGCGATCACGGTCATCGCCGACCTCGGCCTCACGGGGATCGAGCTCAACTCGGGCGGCTTCCTCCCGGCAACCCACATCCCGAACTTCGACGAGATCCTCGAGAGCGATGATGCACGGGATGCGTTCCTGGCTCAGTTCGAGGGCACCGGCGTCTCGATCGCGGGTCTCAACTGCAACGGCAACCCGCTGCACCCCGACCGCGCGATCGGCGAGAAGCACGCCGAGGACATCCGCCGGTCGATCCGCCTCGCGGCCCGCCTCGGGCAGGACCGCGTCGTCACGATGTCCGGCCTCCCCGGTGGCGAGCCGGGAGCTACGACCGTGAACTGGGTGGTCAACGCCTGGAACTCGGCGGCGCTCGACGTCATCGACTACCAGCTCGACGTCGCCGCGAAGTTCTGGGCCGAGATCGACGAGCTCGCCCGCGAGCACGGCGTGAAGGTGGCGCTCGAGCTGCACCCGCAGAACGTCGCCTTCAACCCGGCGAACTTCCGCGAGCTCATCGAGCGGGCCGGCACGACGAACATCGGCGTCGAGCTCGACGCCTCGCACCTCTTCTGGCAGCAGATGGACCCGGTGGCCGTCGTCCGCGACCTCGGCAAGTGGGTCTTCCACGCCGCCGCGAAGGATGTTCGCGTGAACCCGGCAGCGGCCATCTACGGCGTGCTGGACAACCAGTTCCGCAAGCTGTCCGCCGACGAGCCGCGCACCAACCTCGGTGGCGACGAGTGGGCGAACGAGTGGCCGAAGAACTCAGCGTGGGACTTCGTCGCCCTCGGCCGCGGCCACGACACGGCGTTCTGGACCGAGTTCCTCCGCGCCCTGCACGAGGTCGACCCAGAGATGTGGGTCAACATCGAGCACGAGGACACCTCGCTCGGCCGCATCGAGGGGCTCGAGGTCGCCGCGACGGTGCTCCTCGACGCCGACGCGGCTCTCGAGGCGTCGCTCTGATCTCCGTCTTGGGCACGACTCTTCTGCGAGAGCTCCGCGCCTGACCACTGGGGCCGCATCCATTCGGATGCGGCCTCTCGTGGTCCCATGAGCCCGGACGGTAATTGTTAGGACATTAGGTCTTTTGACGCTAGACTTCGTGAGCAGACAACGAACGTCACCCCCTCGACCTCAAGGACACCGCACCATGCCTCTCGTACGCATCGACGTCAACGCCGGCCGCACGCCCGAGCAGATCTCGTCCATCGCCGACGCCATCCACGACGCCATCGTCGCCGAGTACGGGATCCCCGCTCGCGACCGATTCCAGATCATCACCGAGCACCAGGGCGGCCAGATCATCGCCCAGGACGCTGGACTGGGCTTCGACCGCTCGAGCGGCGTCGTCATGATCCAGATCTTCACGCAGCGCGGCCGCACCGCAGAGGCCAAGCAGTCGCTCTACGCTCGCATCGCCGAAGCACTCAGCGAGCAAGGCGTCGACGGCAACGACGTCTTCATCGGCTATGTCGAGAACGGCCCAGAAGACTGGACGTTCGGCTTCGGCCGCGCCCAGTACCTCACGGGCGAGCTCGCGGTTCCCAACCGCGCCTAGCCTCGGCCCCACGGCAGCCAGACGCTGCCAGCCGATGCGCCCGACCGCACCCTGTGCGGAAGGCACATCGGCTGGCAACGTCTTCTCGCGCATCCCGGAGAACTCGCGCTGCCGGCGGTGGCCATCGACCCGCGGACGAGGACCAACCCGCCACGTCAGCGCCCGTCAGCGCAGGTCAGCGCTCGACGAGCGTGATCTCGAACGTGTAGAGGTCCGGCCGGTAGCAGTGCCGCCCGTACTCGACGGCGCGACCCGTCGCGTCGAACGCGACGCGGGACATCGTGAGCACCGCTGCACCGCCGGAGAGATCAAGAAGGCGCTCCTCCTCGCGAGACGCGGTCCTGGCACCGATGCGCTGCTTGGCGATGCGCATGGTGACGCCGCGGGCGCGGAGCAGCTGGTAGAGCCCGTGCTGGATGAGCTCATCCTCGGTGAGCTCGACGAACGGCTCTGGCAGGACGTTGTCGAGCACGGCAAGGGGGACCCCATCCGCGCTGCGCAGGCGCGAGATGTGCAGGGTGGGGCTTCCGACCTCGATGCCGAGGGTCTCGGCGAGCTCGGGCGTCGCGGCCTCGACTCGGCGAGAGAGCAGCGTCGTCGTCGGCTTCTGCGCGGACCGCTCGAGATCCTCATACAGGCTCGTGAGCTCGACGTTGCGGGTGACGGGCCCGTGCACGACCTGCGTGCCCACACCGCGGCGTCGGACGAGGAGTCCCTTGTCGACCAGCTCCTGGATCGCTCGGCGCACCGTCGGGCGAGAGAGGCCGAGGCGGTGGCCGAGGGAGATCTCGTTCTCGAGCTTCGACCCTGCAGGCAGCGTGTCGTCTCGAATCGCCTTCTCGATGCGCTCCGACACCTGGTGGTACAGCGGGACGGGGCTCGAACGGTCGATGCCGACGAACAGCCCGAGCGGGAGTCGGGCCTCGCCTGTTGTGGCAGCTTCATTGCTCAATGGCGCACTCCTCGGACGACTTGATGACCTGACAAGCGTACCTGTCGACGAGCCCTCACCAGTGGCGGATCATCGGGGTGGCGCGCATTCACACGAGTCACATCCGCCACACCTTCTGGTCCCGGGACGCACGAGCCCGTCCTGTTTCCCAAGATTCTCTTGATTTTCAGCGAACTAGCGGCTTAGCATCACGAAACCCACAGATCCTCAGGAGAACACATGCGACTCCGCACCGCCCTCGCCGCAGGGGCAACATCCGTCCTTCTTCTCGGAGTCGGAGTCGGCACCGCCGCCGCCTCGCCCGGGCAGACCGTCACCGACCTCACCGCCCAGACACCCGAAGAGCTGGTCGCCTCCCTCGTCGGCGACGAGACCGCCGTCTCGAATGTCGCCTACACGGGCGCGCCGGAAGCCTCCGGCAGCTACTCGGGATTCACGGACCTCGGCGTCGAGAGCGGCGTCACCCTGACAACCGGCTCAGCCGGCGAAGACGGCGCCCTGCTCGGCCCGAACGAGTCCGGGTCGACCACGACATCGCACGGCCTTCCAGGCGATGCGGACCTCGACAACATCGTCGAGGGCTCGACCCGCGATGCCGCTGTGCTCGAGTTCGACTTCGTCCCCACCGAGGACAACATCGCGTTCTCCTACGTCTTCGGCTCCGAGGAGTACCAGGAGTTCGTCGACACGGGCTTCAACGACGTCTTCGCGTTCTTCGTCAACGGCACCAACTACGCGACCTTCGACGCGGATGGCACCACCACCGCCGTCGCGATCAACAACATCAACCACCTGCGCAACACGGGGCTCTACCGGGACAACCCCGCGGACTCCGGCGCCTTCGACACTGGCCTCGACGGGCTCACGACGGTGCTCGGCCTCTCCGCCCCAGTCCAGCAGGGAGAGACGAACCACATCAAGCTCGTCATCGCCGACCGCGGTGACAGCTCCTACGACTCGGCGGTCCTCATCCAAGCCGGCAGCTTCCGCTCCAACACGCCGCCGACGGCGGCCTCGCAGAACCTGTCCACAGACATCGACACGCCGCTCGACATCACGCTCACGGGCGCTGACGCCGAAGGCGACCCGCTGACCTACACCGTCGTCACGCAGCCGGAGAACGGAACGCTCAGCGGCGAAGGCGCTGACCTCACCTTCACCCCGGCCGACGGCTTCGAGGGAGAGACCAGCTTCACGTTCACGACCAACGACGGCTCCGTCGACAGCGAGGTGGCCACGGTCACCATCACGGTGAGCCCCGTCGTCGTGACGCCGACGCCCACCGAGACGACGACGCCGACTCCAACGCCGACCGAGACGACCACGCCGACGCCCACCAGCACGGCCACGCCGACCGCAACCGTCGTCCCCCCTGTCCCGACGACCACCGCGCCGACCTGGACCCCGGCGCCGACCTCGACCCACACGACGCCGCCGGCCACTGGCGGAGGACTCGCGACGACCGGTGCTGAAGGCTTCGCCCCCGCGCTGGCGATCGGCGCAGGACTCCTGCTGGCCGCCGGTGCCGTGCTGCTCCTCACACGCCGCATGAGGAAGTCCGACTAACGGCAGCGCACGAACGCACGAGGGGCGCATCCATCAGTGGATGCGCCCCTCGTGCTTCCTGCCGGCCGCGGGGCGACGCGCGAAGCGAACCCGCTCAACGACGGAGGGGCACATCCACCGAGATGGATGCGCCCCTCCGTCAGCTGCCGCCAGCGGCAGCGTTTCGAGCTACCCGCGACCCAGGTACTTCTGGAGCTGCTCGAGCTCCGCCGGGCTCGGCTGCCCGTCGCCGGCCGCGGGACGCCCGAGACCCGCGCCACCGAACGCGCCACCCGGTCGCTTCGGAGCCGCGGCCTCCTCGACGGCCTGCTGCGCGCGCTTGGCCGGATTGCCGCTTCGCTTGCCCTGCTGCTTCTTCTTGCCACCCTTGGCCGCAGCCTTGCGACCGCCGTGCTGGCCTGGCATCGGCCCCATGCCGGGGATCTGCGGCGTGCCGCCGCGTGCGACGGTCTTCATCATCTTCGCCGCCTGCTCGAAGCGCTTCACGAGCTCGTTGACGTCGGTGACGGTCCGACCGGAACCGCGGGCGATGCGCGCGCGACGCGAGCCGTTGAGCAGCTTCGGATTCTGCCGCTCGGCCTTCGTCATCGACTGGATGATCGCCTCGGTGCGGACCAGCTCGCGCTCGTCGAAGTTCTCGAGCGCCTCCTTCATCTGGCCCATGCCCGGGAGCATGCCCATCATCTTCTTGAAGTTGCCGGCCTTGCGCAGCTGCTGCATCTGCTTGAGGAAGTCATCGAGGGTGAAGTTCTCGGTCGCGAGCTTGCCCGCGATCTCCATCGCCTCGTCCTCGTCGAAGGCCTTCTGGGCCTGCTCGATGAGGCTGAGGATGTCACCCATGTCGAGGATGCGCTTCGCCATGCGGTCGGGGTGGAAGACCTCGAAGTCGTCGAGCCCCTCACCGGTCGACGCGTACATGATGGGGCGACCGGTGAGCTGCGCCACCGAGAGGGCGGCGCCACCGCGGGCGTCTCCGTCGAGCTTCGAGAGCACGACGCCGGTGAAGTCGACGCCCTCCTGGAAGGCCTTGGCCGTCGCGACGGCGTCCTGGCCGATCATGGCGTCGATCACGAAGAGGACTTCGTCGGGGTTCGTGGCGCGGCGGATGTCAGCCGCCTGCTTCATGAGCTCCTGGTCGACGCCGAGGCGGCCGGCCGTGTCGATGATGACGACGTCGTGCAGCTTGTCCTTCGCGAAGCGGACCGCATCCGTCGCGACGCGCACCGGGTCACCGACGCCGTTGCCGGGCTCAGGGGCGTAGACCTGCACGCCTGCCTGCTGGCCGACGACCTGCAGCTGGGTGACGGCGTTCGGACGCTGGAGGTCGGCCGCGACGAGCAGCGGCGTGTGCTTCTCCCCCGCGAGCCGCTTCGCGAGCTTGCCGGCGAGCGTCGTCTTTCCGGCGCCCTGGAGGCCGGCGAGCATGATGATCGTCGGCGGCTGCTTGGCGAACTCGATCTGGCGGGTGTCGCCGCCGAGGATGCGCACGAGCTCCTCGTTGACGATCTGCACGACCTGCTGAGCCGGGTTGAGGGCGCGGTTGACCTCGTCGCCGAGGGCCCGCTCGCGCACGTGCGCGGCGAAGTCCTTGACCACGGGAAGCGCGACGTCGGCTTCGAGGAGGGCGCGACGGATCTCGCGCACGGTGCCGTCGACGTCGGCGGGCGTGAGCTTGCCCTTGGAGCGGAGGCCGGCGAGCGTCTGCGTCAGCCGGTCAGAGAGGTTCCCGAAAATGGCCATAGTCCGCCCATTTTAGCCGAGGTGGCGGAGTCTGGCGTGCGGGGTCGCGAAGGAGCAGCGCAACTGCGAGTATCGGAGCATGACCAGCGCCGCTCCCCTGATTCTGCCGTTCGAGGGCAAGACGCCCCGCATCCACGAGAGCGCGTGGATCGCGCCGGGTGCCGTCATCGTCGGTGACGTCGAGATCGGCCCGGAATCGTCCGTCTGGTACGGGTGCGTGCTGCGAGCGGATGTGGGTGGCCGCATCGTCATCGGGGCACGGTCGAACCTGCAGGACGGCACCGTGGTGCACGTCGAGCGAGAGGTCGACACGATCATCGGCGACGACGTGACCGCCGGCCACCAGGCGCTCCTGCACGGCACGACCATCGCGAACGGCACGCTCATCGGGATGAAGGCCGCGTGCCTCTCGAGGTCCATCATCGGCACGGGCTCGCTCGTCGCCGCGGGCGCCGTGGTGCTCGAGGGCGCGAGCATCCCCGACGGCGTCCTCGTCGCCGGCGTGCCCGCCAAGGTCCGGCGCGAGCTGACAGCAGCGGAGAGCGCCGCGTTCATTCCGCACGCGGCAGGCTACGTCGCCCTCGCGAAGCGGCAGAGCCCGGCTGGCGCTGCCATCTCGATCGGGGACGCCACCGCCCGCCCATAGGCTTGGGGCATGGTCTTCCTCGCAAGCATCGCCCTGCTCGTCGGTGCCGTCTTCAACGTGCTCGTCTGGCCGTCCTTCTACCGTCGGGTCTCCAACGACCCGCGCGCTCGGGACGAGAACGGTCGCCCCACTCGCTTCCTCACGGTGCACGCCGTGCTCGTGCTCACGGCGCTCGTCATCGGCATCGCCCAGGCGCTGCTCGGCATCCTCCTGCTGACGAACTGAGCCGCGTCGCTGGCGCAGGCGCCAACGGCCCCGGCACGGAGCGCCAGCACAGACAGCTCGGCTTGACTGGTCGCATCCGTCGTCGAAGGATTGGCCGTCACCATGACCAAGCGCACCGCTCCGCTCATCGCCCTCACCGCGGCCGCAGCACTGGCCCTCGCCGGATGCGCGCCGACAGCACCCGAGACGGGGGCGACGGGGCCGGCCACGGCGTCGGCCAGCCCGTCGCCGGCATCCACGACCCAGGCTCCGGCGACGTCAGCAGCAGCCACCGAAGAACCCGGCCCCGTCGCCCCGAGCGGCGACCCGCGAGTGGTCACGACTGGCCTTCAGGCCCCCTGGTCCGTCGTCGAGCTGGAGACGGGCGACTTCCTCGTGAGCGAGCGCGACTCCGGCCAGATCGTCGAGGTGTCCGCCGACGGGTCGAACCCCAATCGCGTCGTGACGACCATCGATGACGCTGCACCGGGCGGCGAGGGCGGCCTCCTCGGCCTCGCCCTCGCGGGGACGAGCGACGACGCCGAGCAGTGGCTGTACGCCTTCTACACCGCCGACGCCGACAACCGCATCGTGCGCTTCCCCGTGACCTGGGAGGGTGGCCTCGGCGTCGGGGCCCCCGAAGTGATCGTGGACGGCATCGCGAAAGCCGGCAACCACAACGGCGGGCGACTCGCGATCGGCCCGGACGGCTACCTCTACGCCTCGACCGGAGACGCGTCCCAGACCGATCTCGCCCAGGACCAGAACTCGCTCAACGGCAAGATCCTCCGGATGGAGCTCGACGGCTCCCCCGTCGCCGACAACCCGTTCGGCAACCGCGTCTACTCGATGGGCCACCGCAACCCGCAAGGCCTCGCGTTCGACGCAACAGGTGCGCTGTGGGCGAGCGAGTTCGGGCAGAACACGTGGGATGAGCTCAACAAGATCGAGGCGGGCGGCAACTACGGCTGGCCGAACGTCGAAGGCCAGGGCGACGACCCCGCGTTCCTCAACCCCGTCCTGCAGTGGTCGACCGACGAGGCCAGCCCGAGCGGCCTCGCGTACTCGCGCGACACGCTCTTCATGGCCGGCCTCGGCGGGGAGCGCCTCTGGAAGATCGCCATCCCAGAGGCATCAGAAGCCAGCGACGAGGCACTCTACGTCGACGAGTTCGGGCGGCTCCGCGACGCCGTCGTGACCTCATCCGGCACCCTGCTCGTGCTGACGAACAACACCGACGGGCGGGGCTCACCGCGCGACGGCGACGACACCCTGCTCGAGCTCACGCTCAGCGCGACGTGACGCTTCCCCGGCCTGCGCCATCCGCCCGCGACCGGTCGAGGTCAGCTCGCCGCGGTGATGGCCTCCGGCTTCGGGTTCCGCACGCCGAGCCATGAGCTGAGCGCCCCGGCGAAGAGGAGGCCAGCCGTCACGAACATGAGCGGCTGGAAGCTGGCCACGTCGATCGTGCCGCCGGCGATGACGCCGATCATCGCGATCGCCACGAGGCCGGCAACTCGCGAGATGGCGTTGTTGGTGGCCGAGCCGATGCCGGACTGCGTCGTCGGCACGGAGCCGAGGATGGCGGACGTGAGCGGAGCGACGGTCATCGAGAGGCCGAGCGAGAAGACGACGACGCCCGGCAGCACCTGGGTCCAGTAGTTCACCTCGGAGCCGAGCCCCGAGTACATCAGCGTGCCGACTCCCGCGAGGATGGGCCCGACCGTCATGAAGAGGCGCGGCCCGAAGCGTCCGCTGAGCGAACCGAACCACGAGGACAGCGCCACGTTGGCGATCGACGTGGGCAGCGTCGCCAGCGCTGCGAACGTGGCACTGAACCCGGCCACCTGCTGCAGGTAGATGGCCAGCACGAAGCCGCCCAGCGAGAGCGCCGCGTAGATGAAGACCGTCGCGATGTTGCCAGCCCAGAAGTTGCGGATGCGGAAGAGCCCAAGCGGCAGCATCGGCTGCGGCGCACGCGCCTGCCAGAACAGGAATCCCGCGAAGCTCAACAGGCCGAGCACAAGAGGCAGGAAGACGACGGGGCTCCCCCACCCGTAGTTGCCCTGCTCGATGAGCGCGAACACGGGCCCGCCGAGGCCGAGGAAGCCGAGCACCGCCCCCAGCACGTCGATGCGCCCGCCTGACCTGCTGTCGACGCTCTTGTCGAGTCGGGTGAGCATCCAGAGTGTGACGAGGATCGGGATGACGTTGATGCCGAACACGAGACGCCAGGTGACGTAGTCGGCCGCGAGGCCGCCGAGGAAGGGGCCGGCGAGGAACGCGGCACCGGTCCAGGCTGTCCAGATGCCGATCGCCTTCGCCTGCGCGGCGTCGCGGAACGCCGAGATGATGAGCGCGAGCGAGCTCGGGACGAGCAGCGCCCCCGCCACCCCCTGCAGTGCCCGCGCGACGATGACGAACTCCGGAGTCGGCGACAGCGCGATGGCGACGCTCGTGATGCCGAAACCGATCAAGCCGAAACGCAGCACCGAGATGCGACCGAACACGTCAGACAGGGAACCCGCGAGCAGGATGAGCGAGCCGAGCGTGATGAGGTACGCGTCCACGATCCACTGCTGGGTGCCGAGTCCGCCGCCGAGTTCGGCGACCATGGCCGGGAGCGCGACATTGGTCACCGAGCCGTCCAGGAAGGCGACGAACGAGGCGAGGATCGCGATGACGAGGATCTGGCGTTGCTGGCGGGTCACGTGGCTGACAACCTCTGCCGTCGACGAATCCTTCCGCCTCGCCGCGATTTCGTCATTTCGTCTCGCGCCACGGGAAAATCGTCTGCTTCGACGGCGCTGTGCGAGCTCGGCTCCTCATGGCAGGCTCAGCCTCGTCCGCGCTCCCGGCGGAGTCGGTCGGCTTCCAGCTGGGCTGCGTCAGCGGCCATCCGCCTGAGGATGTCGGGGCGGAGGAGCACGAGGCGGAGCAGCTCGGGCAGCTGGGCGCCGCTGAGCTGCGGGAGCAGCTTCCACCGCAGGGCACTCGTCACCGCGTTCGCGAGCACTGCCACCAGCACGAAGACCACGAAGAGCCACGGCCGCGACCCGAACGCCGTCCAGATCAGGAGGGCCGCCCCGAGCAGGCTGACGGTCGCGAAGATCACCATGCGCCAGGATCGCCTCGGTACGGAGCCGAAGGCCATGAGGACTCCACCCGCACCCGCGAGCACCACCGCGAGCGCGTAGGACAGGAACACGAACAGCGCGTCAGCTTCCATCAGAGACCTCTTCCACGGATGCGAGGCACACTACTCCCCCGCACTGGGCGACGGCGGGCCTCAGCCGACGAGCTTCTCGGCGAAGACGTGCGGCGTGAAGCCAGCCAGGTCGTTGATGCCCTCGCCCTGCCCGATGAGCTTGATCGGCAGACCTGTCCGCTCCTGCACCGCGAGCACGAAGCCACCCTTGGCGGAGCCGTCGAGCTTCGTCACCACGAGGCCGGTGACGCCGGCGTGCTGGATGAACGCCTCGGCCTGCGCGACACCGTTCTGGCCGGTCGTCGCATCGAGCACCAGCAGCACCTCGGAGACGGGCGCCAGCTTCTCGACGACCCTGCGGATCTTCGACAGCTCGTCCATGAGCCCGCTCTTCGTCTGCAGACGGCCAGCAGTGTCGATGACGACCATCTCGAGCCCCTCGCGCATCGCGATCTCGACCGCCTGATACGCGACCGATGCGGGGTCCTGCCCGTGCTGCTGCGGGCGAACGATGCCGGCGCCGGCGCGCTGCGCCCAGGTCGCCAGCTGCTCGACCGCCGCCGCGCGGAACGTGTCCGCCGCCGCGACGACCACGGTGCGTCCGTTGATGCGCAGGAAGTTCGCGAACTTGCCGATGGTGGTGGTCTTGCCGACGCCGTTCACCCCGACCACGAGCGTCACCGCGGGGCGCTCGCGCAGGTTCAGCGTCGTATCGAACTTCGAGAGCCGCTCCTCGATGAGCTCGCGCAGCATCCGCTTCAGGTCCTTCGGGTCCTCGGTGTGGAACCGGTCGACCTGCTCGCGCAGCTGCTCGACGATCTCGTCGGTGATGTCGGGTCCGAAGTCGGCCGTGATCAGCGCCTCCTCGAGGTCGTCCCACGTCGTCTCGTCGATCTTCTGCCTGCCGAACATGCCGCGCAGAGCGCCGGACAGTGACCAGGGAGTGCGTTCAGCCATGTGCCAAGCGTAGTCAGCGCTCTGACACCATGGGTGCTGACCCCTCAGCCAGCGGCGAAACTTCGCCAGCGAGGGTGGAAACCTCGAACGGAGCACTATGCGCATCGGCCTCATCCGCCACGGCGAAACCGAGTGGAACGCGACCGGCCTCCTCCAGGGCGCCACCGACATCCCCTTGAACTCGAGAGGCCTCGACCAGGCGGGAGATGCAGCCGGGCTCCTCGTGGGCCAGGGCTGGAGCAACCTCTACAGCTCCCCGCTCTCCCGCGCGAGAGTCACGGCCGAGATCATCGGCGAGGGAACGGGCCTCGGTGCCCCGATCCTGCTGCCCGGCATCATCGAGCGCAGCTTCGGGGTCCTCGAAGGTGAGAAGTACTGGATGCCCGACGGGACCCGCCGTCCACTCGACCACCCCACCGTCGAACCGCGAGCCGCGGTCGTCGAGCGGTCGCTGGCCGCCATCGGCGAGGTCGCGGCCGCCCACCCGGACGAGGACTCCCTCATCGTGTGCCACGGCAGCGTCATCCGCCTCGTCCTCACCGCGATCCTCAGCGCCCAGGCGCCGCACATCGGCAACCTCGGCCTCAGCATCCTGCGACCGGGCGCTGAAGGCGGCTTCGTCGTGACGCTGCTCAACGGGTACCCGCTCGTTCCAACGCCCTAGCAGGCATCCGGGAACGCAGGCACGCGAATCCCGGATTCGAGCGACGGATTCCTCGCCGCCCCTGGCGTCGCCCCGTCCACGGTGTACGATGAGCTTCGTTGAAGGGGAGTATTCCTCCTGCGACGCGCTCGTCATCACGGTGACTGTCATCAGCCACCCGGGCGCGTCGGTCGGTTTCTGCCGACGGAAGAGACCTTCGGCCGATTCGCCGAACACACCCCTCCGGAGGACCCGTGGACGTTCCCATTTGGATCTGGGCGGTGACCATTGCCGTGGTCATCGGCTTCTTTGTTTTCGACTTCTTCACCCACGTGAAGACGCCGCACGAGCCGAGCCTCAAGGAAGCCGGCTGGTGGTCGATCTTCTACATCGCGCTCGCCGTCGTCTTCATGGTGGCGCTCGGCTTCGTCTGGGACTGGCAGCACGCGGGCGAGTTCATCGCCGGCTACACCACCGAGAAGGCGCTGTCGGTCGACAACCTCTTCATCTTCCTCATCATCATGACGAGCTTCAAGGTGCCGAAGATCGCGCAGCAGAAGGCGCTGCTCATCGGCATCGCCATCGCCCTCGTCATGCGCTTCGCGTTCATCATCGCGGGTGCCGCGATCCTCGAGGCCTGGGTCTCCGTCTTCTACATCTTCGCCGCCTGGCTGCTCTACATGGCCGTCAAGCAGGCCATCGACTCCTTCAAGGACGAAGAGCCGGAGATGCCCAAGTGGGTCGGCCTCGTCCGCAAGATCATCCCCGCCAGCGAGCACTACGACGGCGACAAGTGGAAGATCCTGGAGAACGGCAAGAAGGTCTGGACGCCGCTCATCCTCGTCATCGTGGCCCTCGGCTTCACCGACCTGCTCTTCGCGCTCGACTCCATCCCCGCCATCTTCGGCATCACGCAGGAACCGTACCTCGTCTTCATGGCGAACGCCTTCGCGCTCATGGGCCTCCGCCAGCTGTACTTCCTCATCGGCGGGCTCCTCGAGCGCCTCGTGTTCCTCGACCTGGGCCTCGCGTTCATCCTCGGCTTCATCGGCGTGAAGCTCATGTTCCACGCGCTCCACGAGAACGAGCTGCCCTTCATCAACGGTGGCGAGCCGCTCCTCTGGATCCCCGAGATCCCGATCTGGCTGTCGCTCACGTTCATCTTCGGCGTGCTCATCGTCGCGACGATCGCGAGCATCATCTACACCCGCGCCAAGGGCGACGACGCTCCCAGCACCGTCGGGTCCGCCGCCGGTGGCCCTGAGGCCGCAGCCGCCGGCGTCGAGGGCACCACGCCCGAGACCGCAGAGGACACGGACTCCGCTCCGGTCGCCAGCCACGAGCCCGACCGCCGCTAGGCACCACGCCAGTAGGACGAAACCGGATGCACGCGCCAGTCGCGAGCATCCGGTTTCGTCGTTCCTGCCCGGCGGACCAGGGCGGGCTCGTGCGGCCTGATGAGGTCTCCGGTGCCCGCGGTGCCGCCGGTGCCCGCTGCACACCTGGGGTTTGTGCATCCGCGTGCCGTGTTGTGGATGCGCGACCCCCAGGTCTGCGGATGGTGCCACCGCAGACCTGTGGCCGCCGCACCGGGTCTTGCCACAGGCATGCGCAAGCCCCAGGTCTGCTGGCTGCCCCGGAAGGGGCGTGCCGGGCGAGGGCGCCGGGTCTACAGGCGCGCGACCTCGGTGACCCGCACGACGGCCTCCCCGGCCTCGTGCGACTCGGCGAGGTCGACGTCGGCGCGGATGCGCCAGTCATGGTCGCCAGCCGGGTCATCGATGATCTGCTCCACATGCCACACGCCGGTCCAGAGGCCGCCCGACTGGCGCCCCTCGGAGTCGTCGATCGTGAGGAGCTTCGGCGAACGAGCCGCCGCATCCACCCCCATCGAGTCGTGGTCTGCGAAGTAGTCGTCGAGGGCCTTCGACCAGTCCACGTCCGGGTCGAGCTCGGCGAGCGCCTCGTCGCGCTGGAGGGCAGCGAGCTGCACGCGACGGAACATCTCGTTGCGCACGAGCACCGTGAACGCGCGGCGGTTGCCGACGACGCTCGGCGGGGCCGGCGGCACGACGGGCTCGTCGCTCGCCGCCTGCTGCTCAGGGTCGACCAGCGACGCCCACTCGTCGATGAGGCTCGAGTCGACCTGGCGCACCAGCTCGCCGAGCCACTCGATGATGTCGAGCAGCTCCTCGGTCTTCGCCTCGTCCGGCACCGTCTGGCGGATGGCCTTGTACGCGTCGCTCAGGTAGCGGAGCACAAGCCCCTCGCTGCGCATCAGCTGGTAGAAGTTCACGTACTCGGCGAAGCTCATGGCGCGCTCGAACATGTCGCGCACCACCGACTTCGGCGAGAGCTCGAAGTCGCGCACCCACGGCTCGTGCTGCGCGAACAGCTCGAACGACTGCGCGAGGAGCCCCTCGAGCGGCTTGGGATGCGTGATCTCCTCGAGCCGCTCCATGCGCTCGTCGTACTCGATGCCGTCGGCCTTCATCTGCGCGACCGCCTCGCCACGCGCCTTGAACTGCTGCTGCGAGAGCACGGGGCGCGGGTCGTCGAGGGTCGACTCGATGATGCTGACGACGTCGAGCGCGTAGTGGCCGGAGCCGACGGCCCCCTCGCCGCTCGTGTTCTCCTCGGAACCGCGGTCGCCGGGAGCGGCCTCAGCGTCAGGGTCGAGCAGCTCGATGGCCGCGAGCGCAAACGGCGAGAGCGGCTGGTTGAGCGCGAAATTCGCCTGCAGGTCGACGGTGAGGGTGATGCGACCCTGCCTGCCGATCTCGACGATGCCTGCCGTCACGAGCGTGCGGAAGATGCCGATCGCGCGCAACGCCAGCTCCCGCTGACGGGCGGGCTTCTCGTGGTTGTCGTAGACGAGCCTCTTCGCGTTGCCGAAGACGTCTCCCCCACGCGCGATGACGTTGATGATCATCGACGCCGTGATGTGCATATGCGAGGTCAGCGGCTCCGGCTCGGCGGAGACGAGCTTCTCGAACGACTTCTCGCCCCACGAGACGAAGCCCTGCGGCGCCTTCTTCTTGACGATGCGCTTGCGCTTCTTCTCGTCGTCGCCCGCCTTGCGGACCGCAGCGGCGTTCTCGATCTCGTGCTCTGGCGCCTCGACGACAACCGTCCCGGCCGTGTCGTAGCCGGCCCGGCCCGCGCGCCCCGCGATCTGGTGGAACTCGCGCGCCGACAGGTGTCGCATCCGCTGTCCGTCGAACTTGGCGAGCGCCGTGATGAGCACCGTGCGGATGGGCACGTTGATGCCGACACCAAGGGTGTCGGTGCCGCAGATGACCCGCAGGAGGCCCTTCTGCGCGAGCGTCTCGACGAGGCGGCGGTAGCGGGGCAGCATGCCAGCGTGGTGCACGCCGATGCCGGCCCGCACGTACCGGGACAGCACCTTGCCGAACGCCGTCGTGAAGCGGAACCCGCCGATGGCGTCGGCGATCGCATCCCGGCCTGCACGGTCGACGACCTTGAGACTCGACAGCGCCTGCGCCCGCTCGATGGCGGCGGCCTGCGAGAAGTGCACGATGTAGACGGGCGTCTTGCGCTCTTCGACGAGCTTCTCGACGGTCTCGTGCGTGGGCGCCACGACGTACGAGAAGTCGAGCGGGACGGGACGCTCGACGCCGGTCACGAGGGAGACATCGCGCTGCGTGCGGCGTTCGAGGTCCTCGACGATCTCGGTGACGTCGCCGAGGGTCGCCGACATGAGCAGGAACTGCACGTCGGGCAGCATGAGCAGCGGCAGCTGCCACGCCCACCCGCGGTCTGGGTCGCCGTAGTAATGGAACTCATCCATGACCACCTGGTCGACGTCGGCGTCAGACCCTTGGCGCAGGGCGAGGTTCGCGAGGATCTCGGCGGTGCAGCAGATGATGGGCGCGTCCGGGTTCACGGAGCTGTCGCCCGTGACCATGCCGACGTTCGCAGCCCCGAAGATCTCGACGAGGGCGAAGAACTTCTCGCTCACGAGCGCCTTGATGGGGGCCGTGTAGTAGCTGCGGCCGCCCTGCGCGAGGCAGGCCGCGTGGGCGGCGATCGCGACGAGCGACTTGCCGGTGCCCGTCGGCGTGGACAGGATGACGTGCGCCTCGGAGACGAGCTCCATGACGGCTTCCTCCTGCGCCGGGTACATGGTGATGCCGCGGCTCGTGGTCCACAGCTCGAACGCCTCGAACATGGAGTCGGCGTCGTACGGGTCCGGGAGGAGGGTCACGAGCCCAAGCTTGGGCTCGGGCGTGGCGGGGGCTGGGGCGGAGGTGCCGTCGACGGAAGTCATTGGGTCCATCGTCCCACGCCCGGGTCCGCCGGCGGCGCGGGGCTTCCGGCAATCGCTGCCAGCCAACTGGCCCTTGTCGGCACCTCACCCTCGAACGCTGCCAGGCGAATGGCCCTTTACGCGGCTCCATTCGGGCCCATTGACTGGCAGCGATCCCGGATGCGCGGGCGCGACGCGGGCAGGCAGGCAGGGGCGACGCGGTTTAGGCGGCGGGCTGGCCCTCGTCGCGCTGGATGCGCTGGCCGACGACCGCGGAGACGCCGTCCTGGCGCATCGAGACGCCGTAGAGCGCATCCGCGATCTCCATCGTGCGCTTCTGATGCGTGATGACGATGAGCTGACTGGAAGCGCGCAGCTCCTCGAAGACGGCGAGGAGTCGGCCGAGGTTGGCGTCGTCAAGGGCGGCCTCGACCTCGTCCATGATGTAGAACGGGCTCGGCCTGGCCTTGAAGATCGACACGAGGATGGCGACGGCCGCGAGCGAGCGCTCCCCGCCGGAGAGCAGCGAGAGGCGCTCGATCTTCTTGCCGGCCGGTCGCACCGAGACCTCGATGCCCGTCGTGAGCATGTCGTCTGGCGCCGTGAGCGTGATGTCGCCGGAACCGCCGGGGAAGAGGATCGGGAAGACCGTGTGGAAGGCCTCCCGCGTGTCCTCGAACGCCGCCTCGAAGACGGTGCGCATGCGCTCGTCGATGTCGCCGACGATGCGCAGCAGGTCGGCCTTCGTCGCCGCGAGGTCGTCGAGCTGGTCGGCGAGGAACGCGTGCCGCTGCTCGAGGGCCGCGAACTCCTCGAGGGCCAGCGGGTTGATGCGGCCGAGCGTCGACATCTTGCGCTCGGCGGCGGCGAGGCGCGCCTGCTGCTCGGCGCGCACGAAGGGCACGCCCACGAACTCCTCCTCCGCATCCTCCTCGAGAGTCGCGGCGAGGTCGTCGTCGAGGTGCTCCGGGAGCGCGGGACCGGGACCGGCTCCAGCTCCGGCGTCACTGGCGGTGTCAGTGTCGCTGGCGGTGTCGGCGTCCGTCGCGCTGTCTGCGCCTGCGTCGGCGCCTGCGCCCGCGCCCGCGAGCGCAGCATCGTTGGCACCTGGGGCGACGCTCGCCGCGCCCGCTGTGCCCACTGCGCCGGCGGCGACGGATGCATCCGTCGCGTCGCCCCGATCAGCGGGCTCCCCCGCGCCGTTCGCAGCAGCCGAGCCCGCCGCCTCGCCCTCGGCGGCGACCTCGTGCCTGGCCCGCTGCTCGGCGAGCGCGGAGGCGATGCGCTCGGCCTTCGCGCGCAGCGCGTCGTCGTCGGCTGGCACGAGCTGGTCTGGCCCGTACTCGGCGACGAGCACGGCCTCGGCGAGGCGCAGCTCGCTCGCGGCGCGCTCGAGCGTGGAACGCAGCGCGCTCTTCTTCTCGTAGATCTGCAGCTCGATGGAGTGCACGTCCTCGGTGATCTCGCTGAGGCGGGCGCGCAGCTGCTGCTCGGTCTGCCGCAGCTGACCGAGCTCCTCGTGCTGGGCGGCGCGTTCACGCTCGGCCTCGGCGAGCTGCTGCTGGGCTTCGGCGAGCGACTCCTGCACGGCGGCGGCGAGGCGCGGGATGGCGACGAGCACGCGCTCGGTCTGGGCGAGCTCCGCGCGGCGCACGACGGTCTCGCGGGCGGCCTTGTCCGCGGCCTGACGGTCGGCTTCGAGCTGGCGTTCGAGGGACTCTGCGCGGAGTCGTTCGCTGCGCGAGCGCTCGCGCAGCGTCTCGAGCTGCAGGCGCGCCTCGACCTCGGCCTCGCGGGCGCGCTCCACCCCTGCGTTGGCGTCGACGCGCGCCGAGGAGTCGAGTTCGGGCCGTGGCAGGGCCTCGTGTTCCGCGAGCGCCGCCTTGGCCGCGCTTGCCGCGTGCTCGGCCGCCTCGACGCCGCCGGAGGCGAGGTCGAAGGCCTTCGCGGCGCGCGCGAGCTCGGCGGTGCCCGCATCCACTCGCGCGCTGGCCCGGTTGAGCTGCTCGCGTTCGGCCGCGAGCGCGCCGTCGAAGGCACGGAGCGCGTCGAGCGTGCGCTTCGCCTCGGTCTTCGCGGCCTGCGATGCGGCGCGATGTTCAGCGAGCGCAAGCGCTGCCTGGTCGAGCTCGTCGGCGACTACGGCTAGGCGGGCGGATGCGCGGTCGCGGGCCGCAAGCAGCTCGAGTCGACTGGTGCCCTCTTCCGCGAAGCCGCCGCGCAAGGAGGTGCTCGTGACGACCTCTCCGGCGCGGGTGACGATGGTCAGCGTGGCGTCCACTGGTGCGTCTCCGGAGGATGCCTGCGCTGCCACCGCGGCCCGTGCCTCGTCGAGCGTCTCGCTGACGAGGACGCGGGCGAGCAGCGCGGCGATCGCGGGCGGCGCCTGCACGAGCTCGACCGCGGGGCGCAGGCCTTCCGGAGGCGTGCTGCCGTTGGCACCGGTCGACGCCGCGGCGGCGGCGCCCAACTCGGCGACCACCTCGACGAGGCCGAGCTTCTCCCCCGTGGCGTGCTCGAGCACCCGGAAGGCGGCGTCGGCGTCGCTCGCGAGCACCGCATCCGCCGTCGAGCCGAGGGCTGCGGCGATGGCGGCCTCGTAGCCCTCGTCGATGCGGAGGTGCTCGGCGACGGGGCCTTCGACGCCGTCGAGGCGGGCGGCGAGGAGGGCCGCGGTGCCGTCCTTGGCGGCCGTCGCGAGAGTGAGCGCCTGCACGCGGGCCTGGAGGGCGTCGCGTTCGCGCTCGAGCTCGTGGGCTCTGGTGCGTCCAGCGTCGAGCTGCTGTTCCGCCTCGCGCTGCGCGGCCTCGGCTCGCTTGTAGGCGGCGTCGAGCTCGCTCGAGTCGGAGGCGCTCTGCGCGGCGCTCGCGTCGAGCTGCTCCTTCGCTTTCCTGGCCTGCGCGAGGCGGTCGTTCGCCGCGTCGCGCGCGTTGCGCTGCCTGAGCACCTCGCCGCGCACCGACGCGAGCTTCGAGGCGGCGGTGTCGGCGGCGCCGCGCAGCTCGCTGCGGGTGAGGTCGTAGGCGGAGATTCGCGTCGCCTGGGCTTGGATCTCGACATCGATGCGGTCGAGCGCGGCACGCGCATCCTGGGTCGCGACTTTCGTCGCCTCCCAGAGCGTCCCGGCCTCGGCGGCCCGCTCGACGAGCACCTCCGCCTCGCGGCGGGCGACGTCGACAGCTTCGAGGGTCACGGTCGGCACGAACGCGGGCGACTCGAGGCGCGACACGAGCAGCCCCTTGCGCTGCGAGGCGAGCGCGTTGAGGTTCTGGATGCGCTCGCGCACGCTCTCCAGGTCGAAGACGACCCGGCGCGCGCCGTCGGCCGCGTCTCCCCGGTTCTCGGCGGCGAGCAGCTCGGCCCGGTTCAGGGCTGCGGTCAGCTTCTCCTGCAGGACGACCCGCTCCTCGGAGCGCTCCTGCTCGATGCCGGTCGCGAGGCGAAGGGCAGCGCGCAGCTGCACGGCGTCGTCGGCGAGCAGGCGCGCCTTCGCGTCGCGTGCGATGGCCTGGATGCCCTGCGCGCGCCTGGCGATGTCGGCCTGGCGGGAGAGCGGCTTGAGCTGACGGCGCACCTCGTTGGTGAGGTCGCGGAGGCGCGTGAGGTTGGCCTCCATCGCCTCGAGCTTGCGCACCGTCTTCTCCTTGCGGCGGCGGTGCTTGAGGATCCCGGCGGCCTCCTCGATGAAGCCTCTGCGCTCCTCCGGGGTCGCGCGCAGCACGGCGTCCAGGCGTCCCTGGCCGACGATGACGTGCATCTCCTTGCCGAGCCCGGTGTCGCTGAGCAGCTCCTGCACGTCGAGGAGGCGCACGCCGTCGCCGTTGATCGCGTACTCGGACCCGCCGTTGCGGAACAGCGTGCGGCGGATCGTCACCTCGCTGTACTCGATCGGGAGCATCCCGTCGGCGTTGTCGATCGTGAGCGTCACCTCGGCGCGGCCGAGCGGCCCGCGCGTCGCGGTGCCGGCGAAGATGACGTCCTCCATCTTGCCGCCGCGGAGGCTCTTCGCTCCCTGCTCGCCCATGACCCAGGCGAGCGCGTCCACGACGTTCGACTTGCCGGAGCCGTTCGGGCCGACGACGCAGGTCACGCCAGGTTCGAGCGCGAGGGTCGTCGGTTGCGCAAATGACTTGAAGCCCTTCATCGTGAGGCTCTTCAGATGCATGCGCGCTCGCTGGCCTCTCGCTGGTGGTCGGACTTCGTTCGTGGGTCGGACCGGGCTGGTTGCTCTGACTGGGTTGGCGGCGCCCCGATCGGCGCGCTGGCGGGGCTGACGGGTCCCTGGCCTGACAGCTACGGTACCGGAGTGGACTACTTCATTCGGGAGCTCACGCCTCCAGAGCCGGCGTCGGCCCGAGACGGGGAGGTCTGGCGCCTGCTGGAGCGCTTCCGCGACATCGTAAACTCCGGATACGCCGCCACCTACGGCGAGGGTCGTCTGCTCGAGACGAGCCAGCGCATCCTCGCCGACTGGACCATGCCGGGCCCCGTCACGAGCCGCCTGTTCCTCGCCTTCCCGAGCGGCGACGGGCGGGACGCGGGCGAGCATCCGGTCGCCGCGGCGAAGCTCATGGTCTCGCCCCGCGACTCCCCCACGCACGCGTACCCGCACGTAGTCGTGGATGCGCCTGCCAGGCGGCGAGGCATCGGCACCTTCGTCGCGGCCCGCCTCGAGGAGCTCGCACGGGCGGACGGCCGCACGTCCCTGCAGGCCTGGGTCGAGCATCCGACCCCGGGAGGCGAGCGGGTGGCCGCGCCGACCGGGCACGGCAGCGTCTCGGCGGCGGACCCCGCCGCTCGCTTCCTGTGGAAGACCGGCTGGGAGCTCGGCCAGATCGAGCGCATCAGCGAGCTGCGCCTCCCGGTGTCGGCCGAGAGCCTGCTCGCGCACATGGAGGCCGCGGCCGCTCGGGCCGGTGACGACTACCGCGTGCTCACCTGGGAGGGCGAGAGCAGCCCCGCGCACCTCGACGACCTCGCGAGGCTCAACGGCGACATGTCGGTCGACGCCCCGGCCGGTGAGCTCGAAGTGGACGAAGAGCACTGGGACGCCGAGCGAGTCGCCCAGCTGGAGCGCCGCGCGCTCGCATCCGGGGCGACGTTCCTGAACGCGGCCGTGCTGCACCTCCCGAGCGGCCGCCTCGTGGCCCAGTCGATGCTGCAGCTCGACCTCGACGACACCACGCGCCCGGCGCAGCAGGACAACACGCTCGTCACGTCGACGCACCGCGGCAGGCGGCTCGGGATGCTCGTGAAAGCCGCGAACCTCGAGCAGCTCGCCGAGCGCTACCCGGAGTGCACGGGCGTCTTCACCTGGAACGCCGAGGAGAACGCACACATGCTGCGCGTCAACGAGGCGCTCGGCTTCACCGCGCTCGCGCCGGAGGGCGGCTGGCAGAAGCGGCTGTAGCGAGCACGCCGGCCGATGTGCGTGATGAAACAGGCCACGACGAGCCAGATGCGCCTCGGCGGGCCACCTCGTCCCGCAGGTTGGACGCGCGTCCGCGTTTGCGGTTCCCGCAAGCGGTATTGCCATCGCCAGCGTGCCTGCGCATGCTGAGCGCATGACCTCGCACCACCACCACGCATCCGATGCCTCCGATCCATCCGCAGCTTCGGGCACGAACGCTGCCGCGGCCGCCGATCAGCCGCAGGCACCCACCGAGTTCTGGGAACAGCTCTACTCGGCGAAGCCCGCGGTCTGGTCTGGCCGCGTCAACGCGAACCTCGCCAGCGTGGCCGGTGCGCTCACGCCCGGCCGCGCTCTGGACCTCGGATGCGGTGAGGGCGGCGACGCGATCTGGCTCGCCCAGCAGGGCTGGCGGGTCACTGGCATCGACATCTCGACGGTCGCCATCGATCGGGCACGCGCGGCAGCCCTGACAGCGGGCATCGATGAATCGCTGATCGACTTCGTGGCAGGCGACCTCGAGACGTGGCGCCCGGACGAACCGCTGGATCTCGCGACGGCGAGTTTCTTCCAGTCGCCCGTGCACCTGCCACGCACGCAGATCCTTCGCGAGGCCGCCCTCATGCTCGCGCCCGGCGGCCACCTCCTCACGGTCGCGCACGCCGGCCCTCCGTCCTGGGTAGAGACCTCCGAGCATCCCGCGCACCTGTTCGTGCATCCAGAGCGCGAGGTCGCCGACCTGGCGTTGCCCGCAGACGAGTGGGAGGCGGTGGTCGCCGAGCTCCGCACCCGCGAGGTCACCTCACCGGATGGGGAACCCGGCACCCTCGAGGACAGCGTGGTGCTGCTGCGCCGCCGCGCCTGACCCACCACTGCCACCCTCCAGGTCTGCTTGACTGAGACCTCGACGACAAAGGAGTGAACAGTGAACGGTGCTCGACCCTTCCTCGTCGCCGGGGCGGGACTGCTGGCCATCGCCGTGTTGACCGGATGCGCCTCGTCACCTCCCGAGGATGAGGCGCACTACGCAGACCTGGCGCGCGCGGCCGACGAGAGGGACGTGCTGCCTGCCGCCGTCGAGACCACCCAGGACGGCGTCGAAGTAGATGTCGAGACGGTCAGGCTCGCCGCGGAGAACGACGGGACACTCGTCTTCCTCGCGCGCGGCACGCAGGGTGGTGAGGACTCCGTCTGCCTCGTGCTGACCGGACCTGGCGACGAGGACTGGGGGCTCACCTGCAGCATCGTCGGCGGGAGCTTCGGGGATGATCGCTCCACCTACTTCGTCGTGCCGGACGATGCGGGGCCGGAGCGCCTCCCCCAGGACATCTCCCTCACCCGGCTGAGCGAGAACGTGTACGTGAGCCCCGCGGCCGCGCCGGAGGAAGTGCAGTGAAGCCGGACGGCGGCGCGTACGCTATCGGTTTTGGCCGTGAATCCGGAGGACGCACGTGAGCGATGTTGTGATGTACACGGACGGCGCCTGCAAGGGCAACCCAGGGCCTGGCGGTTGGGGGGTCTGGCTGAAGTCGGGCGACCACGAGCGGGAGCTGTTCGGCGGCGAGCTCAACACGACCAACAACCGCATGGAGCTCAAGGCCGTCATCGAGGGCCTCAGCGCACTCAAGAAGCCCTGCAACGTCGCGCTCTACCTGGACAGCCAGTACGTCCGCAAGGGCATCACCGAGTGGATCAAGGGGTGGAAGGCGAAGGGGTGGAAGACCGCTTCGAAGCAGCCCGTCAAGAACGCGGAGCTCTGGAAGGAGCTCGACTCGCTCGTCGAGGACAGCGGCCACACCATCGAGTGGCGCTGGGTGAAGGGCCACTCAGGCGATGTCGGCAACGAGCGCGCCGACATGCTCGCGAACAAGGGCGTCGACCAGGCACGACGCGGCGGCTAGGCCGCTTCCGTAGACTCGAAGCATGGCTGAGACGGCGAGCAGCATCGACGAGTACCTCGAGGCACTGAGCCCGGAGTATCGGGGCGAGCTCGAGCGCATCCGTTCGATCGTGAAGCGCATCGTGCCGGAGGCCGAGGAGAAGATCAGCTACCGGATGCCGACGCTCGCCTACAAGGGCAGGGCGCTGGTCTACTTCACGGCGTCGAAGAAGCACCTGAGCTTCTACCCGTCCGAGTGGGCGATCGAGGAGTTCGCAGACCGCCTCACCGACTACACGACGACGAAGCACGCCATCCAGTTCACGGTCGCGAAGCCGCTTCCGGATGCGCTCATCGAGGAGCTCGTGACGTACCACGCACGGCAGATCGACGCCGGCCGGCAGCAGTAGCTCGCGACTCGACGCGAGCTACTGCGTGCTGATGGCTCGGGTGATGCTCGCGAGCCCGAAGCGCCACGCCTCGTCGACGTCCCCGCCGAGGTTGAAGCCGCTGTTGAGCTCCATGCTCACGAAGCCGGCAGCCCATGCCGTGAGCGTCCGGGCCGCCTCGAGCGCACGTTCTTCACCGGCCAGTTCGCCCGCGAGCCGCAGGATGCTCTGGCTGGCGGACGCTCCGAACTCGGGCCGTGCCGTCGGCGTCCCCGCGCCCGGCGTCAGGATCAGTTGGAAGGCGGCTGGCCGCTCGTGGCCGAAGGCCCGGAACTCGCCCGCGAGCTGCTCGAGGCTGCCCGCCTCATCCAGCCGCTCCCCGAGTTCGCGGAGGGTCGCTTCCGCCACGAACTGGATGAGCTCCTCGCGGTTCGCCACGCGCTTGTAGAGGGACGGAGCTCGCACGCCGACACGGGCGGCAACCGCCTGCATGCTGAGGCCTGCGAGCCCCTCGCTCTCGAGGAGGTCGCGGGCAGCGAGCACGATGGCGTCGAGGGAGGTCCTGTCCGGGGTAGGCATACATCCACTATAGCTATTGACAGTAGCCATGATGGCTACATAGATTAGCCATCATGAGACTCGACACTTCGCTCCACCGCATCGGCAACGACATCGTGGCCGCCTACCTCGTCGTGACGCCGCAGGGCGTGACCGTCATCGACGCGGGTCTGTCCGGCCACTGGCGCGAGCTCGTGACAGAGCTCGCGACGCTGGGGCTCACGGTCGCCGACATCAGGGGCGTGATCCTCACGCACGGCGACTCCGACCACGTGGGCTTCGCGGAACGCCTCCGACGCGACCACGGTGTGCCGGTCTTCATCCACGCTGCAGACGCGGAGCGGGCAAAGGGCGGTCCGAAGCCAGCGACCGCGAAGCAGCAGATGAGGCTCGGCGCGCTCCTCGGGTTCGCCGCCTACTCGCTCCGCAAGGGTGGCGCACGAACCGAGTGGCTGACAGAGGTCGTCGAGGTCCAGGGCGGCGAGACCCTCGACCTCCCTGGCTCGCCTCAGATCATCGGCATGCCCGGCCACTCCGCGGGCAGCATCGCCGTCTATGTGCCGGTCGCGGATGCGGTCTTCGTGGGCGACGGACTCACCACCCGCCACGTCCTGACCGGAGCGGAAGGCCCGCAGCCAGCCCCGTTCACTGACAAGCCCGCCCAGGCGATCGCATCCCTGCGGGCCATCGTCGACACCACAGCGAAGTGGGTGCTGCCCGGCCACGGGGCCCCGTGGAGCGAGGGAGTGGAGGCGGCGGTGGCGGCGGTCGAGTCGGCGGCCACTGGGCCCCGCTGACCGCGATGCTCGTCCACGCGACCCAGGACGTCGCTGGTGGCGGCGGCTAGCGCTCCCGCTGGCACTTCTCGCAGAAGTGCGAGCCGCGGTTCTGGAACTTCTCGCGCACGATCGGCCGCCCGCACCTCGGGCAGGGCTTCCCCTGCCGCCCGTACACGTTGAGCGAATGCGCGAAGTACCCGGCCTGCCCGTTCACGTTGACGTACTGGGCATCGAAGGATGTGCCACCCTCGGCGAGCGCCTTCGCGAAGACCTCGCGCACGTGCTGCAGCAGCTCCCTCGCCTTCGACGGCGACAGCCCTGCCGTGTTGCGCGCGTAGTGCAGCCGCGCTCGCCACAGCGCCTCGTCGGCGTAGATGTTGCCGATCCCCGAGATGAGCGTCTGGTCCAGCAGCGCTGACTTCACGCCCGTCTTGCGTCGCAGCAGCGCGGCCGACCAGGCGTCGTCGTCGAAGTGCGGGTCGAGCGGGTCCCGGGCGATGTGCGCGACCTGCGATGGGACATGCTCGCCCGCGACGTCCATGGTCGGCACGAGCCGGTCGATCGCGAGCGAGCCGAACACGCGCTGGTCGGCGAACGCCACCACGAGGTCGCCGGCAGGGCCGTCGACGCGGATGCGCGCGCGCAGGTGACGGTCGTCAGGAGCGTCGGAGGAGCGCAGCAGCATCTGCCCGCTCATGCCGAGATGCGCGGTCAGGGCCTCCTCGCGGCCCTCAAGCGGGAGCCACAGGTACTTGCCCCGGCGGGAGACGCTCGAGAACCGCGCACCCTCGAGCGCACCCACGAAGTGCGTCGAGTCACCGAGGTGACGACGGAGGGACCGCTCGTCGAGCACCTCGACGGCGGACACGGATGCCCCCGTCACGGCGGGGGCGAGGCCGAGGCGGACGACCTCGACTTCAGGCAGCTCCGGCACGGCTAGGAGACCGAAGGGGCGACGTCGTCGCCCTCGCTCAGCTGATGCCACGCGGCAAGCGCCCCAGCCACTTCGGCCTGCTTCTTGCTCGTGCCGACACCCTTCGCCTGAGCGAGGATGCGCTTCTTCTTCAGCACCGTCACCGTGGCAGTGAAGCTTCGGTCGTGCTCGAGCCCGGATCCCTCGACCTCGTACCTCGGCGGCTCGGCACCGCGAGTATCGGCGAGCTCCTGCAGAGCGGTCTTCGGGTCCTGCTCGGCGCCGAGGCGCCACACGACCGCGAGCTTCGGCTCCACCAGTCGCAGGATCAACTCGGTCGCGACGTCGACACCGGCGGACAGATAGGCGGCCCCGATGACCGCCTCCATCGTGTCGGCGAGCACCGAGTCCTTGTTGTTGCCACCCGTCAGGTGCTCGCCGCGCCCCAGGTGCAGATACTTCCCGAGGTCGATGCCCCGAGCGATCTCCGCCAGCGCCACCGTCGAGACGAGGGAAGCGCGCAGGCGCGACAGCTGCCCCTCCGTGTAGTCGGGGTACGTGCGGTAGAGCATGACCGTCACGGCCTGCCCGAGAATCGAATCGCCGAGGAACTCGAGGCGCTGATTGTCGGGGATGCCGCCGTTCTCGACCGCGTACGACCTGTGGGTCAACGCGAGCTCGAGGAGCGCGGGAACGAAGTCGACCCCGAGGCCGCCTGCCAGCTCAGCTGACGGTGCGGCGTCGGGGTCGATGATCTTCACGTCGTGCATGACGCGAGGATCAGACGTCTGCGACCTTGCGGCCCTTGTACTCGAAGAACAGCGGAGTGCCAGCTGCGTCCTCGACAACCTTCGCGCGGTGCGGGAGGCTGTAGGTGACCTTGCCGTTCTCAACGGTCTTGACGAGGGTCGGCACGGAGGCCTTCCACTGCGAACGACGCGAACGCGTGTTCGAGCGGCTCATCTTGCGCTTGGGGAGAGCCATCGGCGTCTACCTTTCATCTTTCATCGTGCAGGGAGGCGAGCTCATCTCTGGCCCGACTCCCCCTTGTAATCATGGTTGCGCGTGCCCTCACGAACATCTGTCTCACGAGGACCCGCGACTTCCTCAGAACCCGTTGCTGGTTCCTCGGCTGCTTCTGTTGAAGCGCCAAACCCTGCCAGTGCCGCCCAACGCGGGTCAACCGCGGGCGCCTGCTCTTCGAGCGGCTCCACCAGCTTCTCGCCGGTTTCGGGATCTAGGCCGAGGCAGTCCGGCCGACAAACCGGCTGGAATGGCAGTGCGAGCACTACCGCATCGCGAACGGGCGGTTCAAGGTCGACAGTGTCGTCGTGAACCTCGTACTCGAGGGCTTCGTCGCGAGCATACGCGAAAAGCTCTGCGAAATCGACCCGGAGCGGCTCGTCCAGCGGCGTCAGGCATCGGCTGCACTCCCCGCTCATCCGGGACTCGAGGCTTGCGGTCGCCAGAATGCCGTCGTGCAGCACCTCGAGACGCACGTCGAGCTCGATCGGCGTGCCCTTCTCGATGTAGCCGAGCCCTTCGCCGATGCGCTCAGGCGCATCGAAGTCGAGCTCGAGGGTGCGCATCGTGCCGGCCTTGCCCACGATGGTCGCGATGTTCACGAGGTACGGAGAGGAAGTCACCGGGAGATTGTACGCCCTCGGCTCGGAGTGCATCCCGAACTCCCTTACTCGATGGAGGTGTCGGTGTCGCCCTGCAGGTACTCGTACACGACGCGCGGCACGTACGGCGAGACGTCGCCCCCGAGGCCAGCCACCTGACGGACCAGCGAGCTGGACACGTGCGCGTGACTCGGGTCGGGGAGCATGAACATCGTCTCGACACGGGCGAGGTTGCGGTTCACGATCGCCATCGGCGTCTCGTAGGTGACGTCGGCCTGCGAGCGGATGCCCTTCACGATGACCTTCGCGCCGACATCGGTGCAGTAGTCGACCAGCAGGCCGACGCTCCAGGAGGCGACGCGGACGTTGCCGCGGATCCCGCTCGCCGAGACGGCTTGCTCGATGAGCTCCACCCGGCGTGCGATGGGCAGGAGCGCGTGCTTGTCCGGGTTGTGCACGACGACGACGTGCACTTCCTCGAAGACCGAGGTGGCGCGCTGGATGACATCGAGGTGGCCAAGGGTCACCGGATCGAACGAACCGGGCACAACAGCGATTCTGCTCATGCGGACAAGACTACGGGGCACTTCCTGCGCGAAGCGCGCACGAGAACCACGTTGCCGCTCGCGGGCGGAACGCGGGGCCGGAACGCCGCCCGGCGGGCCAGCTCAGCGTCAGCGCGCGTTGGGCGTGTCGTCGTCCTGGTCTGCCGTCGGCTCGTCGGCCTGCGGCTTGCGGCTCGCCTCGAGGTCAGCGGCCTTACGACGGAACACGAGGAAGGAGACGAGGACGACGGAGACTCCGGCGAGCCCCATGAGCACCCAGGCCCACGCTGGGATGCCCGAGTCCTGGGGAACCGGGGTGCTGGATTGCTCCGCCGCGCCTGTCGCTCCCGCGTCGCTGTTGGTGAGCGTGGACCCCTTCGTGTTCTCCGCGGCTCCGAAGCCGGCGGGCGCGGATGCTGAGGGCTGCGCGTCCTCGACGGAGGCGACGCCCTCGGAGACGGTGAACGGGATGGTGCCGGAGATCGGATGGCCGTCGGAGGAGACGACCTGCCAGTTGAGCGCGTAGTCTCCGGCAGCGAGCTCGGGGAGCGCCTGGTCGACCACCGTGCCGTCCACCGTCGCAGGCGACTCGAGGTCGACGGCGGTCTCCTCCACGGCACTCACCGCGAACAGCTCGATCTGCGGTCCGAGCGTGCCCTCCGACTGCACTTCCGCGGAGAACGTCAGGGTCGCGCTCGCCGGGGCCACCTCCACGGCTTCGTCGGCGGAGGGGCTCGACTCGACCAGCGAGTCGTGCGCGGAGGCGTACTGCGACCCGATCCCGAGCGCGAGCGCCAGGAAGGCCAGCATCGCGGCGATCATCAGGCGGGAGGCGATACGGAGCGAGCGCACGGAGGAGGAAGAGGTCACCGGACCATCGTAGGCCAGGGGCCCGACCTGGCCCCTGGCACCGGCCTCTTCTCGTCCGGCCCCGTCTGGGCGAGCCCCGCTCGCCTGACGGCACCGACCGCGGCCGTCAGGATTTGCCGAGGAACTCCCGCTCCTCGAAGCTGTGGCGGCCTATCGCCGCCTTGAGGTCCGGCCAGCGCTTCAGGCTCCAGTCGTCGTTGATCAGCAGAGCGGCTTCGTCTCGCGCGGAACGGATGAGGTCTGTGTCCTCGATGACCCGGAGCAGCTTCAGGGATGTCCGCCCGCCGGATTGTGCAGTGCCGAGCACGTCGCCCTCGCGGCGCAGCTCGAGGTCGCGCTCGGCGAGCTCGAAGCCGTCGAGCGTCTCCGCCACTGCGTTGATGCGCTCCCGAGCAGTGGATTCCTCCTCGGAGTTCGAGACGAGCAGGCACAGCCCCGGGTGCTCCCCTCGCCCCACGCGACCGCGCAGCTGGTGCAGCTGCGAGACGCCGAAGCGGTCCGCATCCATGACGATCATGACCGACGCGTTCGGCACGTTGACACCGACCTCGATGACGGTCGTGGCGACGAGCACGTCGATCTTGCCCTCCGCGAAGGCCCGCATGGCGCCGTCCTTCTCGTCGCTCGGCATCGCCCCGTGCACGGCGGCGACGCGCTTGCCCGCGAACAGCGGATGCACGGCGAGCGTCGGCGCGAGCTCCATGACGGCGGCGACCGGCTGCGGTGCCTCCTCGCCCTCGGCGGGCTCCGCCGGCTCGGAGGGCTCGATGGCCGGGCACACGACAAACGCCTGCCGCCCGCGGTCGACCTCTTCCGCGACGCGCTGCCAGGCGCGTTCGAGCCAGTGCGGATGCTCGCGAGTCGCGACGACGAACGTCTCGATCCTCTGGCGCCCCTTCGGCATCGTCACGATGCTCGAGATGTCGAGGTCGCCGAACACCGTCATCGCGACCGTGCGCGGGATCGGTGTCGCGGTGAGCACCAGCAGGTGCGGCGGCTGGGCGCCCTTGGCGCGCAGCGACTCGCGCTGCTCGACCCCGAACCGGTGCTGCTCGTCGACGATGACGAGGCCCAGGTCGTCGAACATGACGTCGTCGCTGAGCAGCGCATGGGTGCCCACGATGATCTTCGCCTCGCCGGCGACGACGCGGAGCGCGGCCCGCTTGCGCTCGGCTTTCGGCATGCTTCCAGTGATGAGCGTTGGCTTCAGCCGCTCGGCGAGCTCCGGCCCCAGCGAGTCGATGATCGAGCGGTAGTGCTGGGACGCGAGCACCTCGGTGGGAGCGAGCATGGCCGATTGTCCGCCTGCGTCGGCGACCTGCAGCATCGCGCGCAGGGCGACGAGTGTCTTCCCGGAGCCGACCTCGCCCTGCACGAGGCGGTGCATCGGCACGCCGCGCGCGAGATCCTTCGCGATCTGCCGACCGACGGTCTTCTGGTCGGGTGTCAGCTCGAAGGGCACCAGTTCGTCGAAGGCCGCGAGCATCGGGCCGATGTCGTCGGTCCTGGCCCGGGCGGCGACGAGCTCGGAGATGGCGCGACGCTGCAGCAACGCGGCCTGCAGCACGTAGGCCTCGGTGAAGCGCAGTGACTCCCGCGCTCGTTCGAGCAGCTTGAAGGTCTCGGGTTGGTGGATGGCGCGCATCGCCTCGTCGTAGCTGTACATGCCGAACATGGCGCGCGTCTCGACGGGCACCGGGTCGCGCAGGAACGGGACCGCCTCGAGCACCGCCTGGACGGCGGCCGCGACCTTCCAGGTGGGCAGGCTGGCCGTGGCCGGATAGATCGGGATCGGCTCCTTCAGCCACTGGTCTCGACGCTCCGACAGGGCCTCGAGCGGCGCGTTCTCGAACAGCTCGTACTCGGGATGGGCGAGCTGGATCGCTCCCCGGTAGGCGGACGCCTTGCCGGAGAAGATGCCCGTCACGCCCGGCTGCAGCTGCTTCGCCCGCCAGCTCTGGTTGAAGAAGGTCAGCGAGACGATGCCCTTCTCGTCAGTGATCTCGACTTCCAGGATCGACCCGCGGCGCGCCCGCATCTGGCGGTCGCTGACCCGGAGCACGCGTGCGACCAGGGTGACGTGCTCACCGAGCGGCAGCGACTCGATGGCGGTCATCTCACCCCGACGCGCATATCGGCGCGGGTAGTGCTCGAGCATGCCGGCGACCGTCGTGACGTCGAGCTGCTTCTTGAGCTGCTGAGCGTCGCGCTTCCCGAGCACGTCCTCGAGCGGCGTGTCGAGGCCGAATCCGTCCATCAGCGCCTTCCTGACAGGGAGGCCGGGGCGAGCACCGCCCGGCGACGGACGGCGGGCGGTGCCGAGACTCGGAGCGCTGCCCTGACCACGAGGACATCGTTCCAGAGCGCCGACCGCTCACCTGCGCTCAGCTGCTGCCCGGCTCCCGGGTCCGAGAAGGAGGCGTGCTCATGCTCGACCCGGATGCGATCGAGCGCGGAGCGTGCGTCATCCACCTCCCCGACTGCGGGGTCGGTGGCAGACGCAGAGGCAGGAGCAGGAGCAGACGTGTCTGCCGCGCCGCCGCGAGCCTCGACGGCGCCAGCGATGGCGGCGACGACCGCCTCAGGGGTGAGTCCGGCGGCGAGCCGGACGCCGTAGTCGACGGCGCTCTCGCAGACCTCCTGCCAAGCCGCGGTCCCCGCGCTCGGATGCTGCGGCGGCGTCCCGGTCAGGACCGCGGTTCGGCGCGCTCGACGTCTGGCGCCGCGCAGGAACGCCGGGATGAGGAGGAGCGCGATGATCGCCAGCGCTCCGGCGATGACCGCCAGCGTGATGAACACCGCGGTGAGATCGATGCCCGCCTCTTCATCCTCCTGCGCGCCGGGGCTGTCCGCCGCACCGGTCGGAGTCGGTGTCGGCGTCTCCGGCGGCACGGTCGGCGCCTCCGTGCTCTGGGTCTCGACAGGGGTCGGCGTCGGCGTCGTGGTCTCGAACGGGTCGATCGTCGGCGCGGTCGTCTCACCCGGGCCGGGCGCGACGAGGTTTCCGAGGGCACCTGCGGGCGTCGTCTCGAACATGACCCAGCCGTGGCCGGGCAGGTAGAGCTCTGCCCACGCGTGGAGCTGGTCGCTCGTGACGGTGTAGACAGGCTGCCCCTCGGCGTTCAGCTCCCCCGCGGAGCCCGGCGTGAAGCCGACGCCGATGCGGGAGGGGATGCCGAGCATGCGCGCCATGACCGCCATCGACGACGCGTAATGCACGCAGTATCCCGCTCGTGCGTCCAGGAAGGCGGCGATGACGTCGAGGCTCGTTCCGTCGTACCCCTGCTGGACGGGCGCGGTCTCCGAGTACGCGAAGCCGTCGGCGAAGAACGCCTGGAGCTGCAGCGCCTGCGTCCCGGCGGGGGCATCCTCGTCGACGATTTCGCCCAGCACGTCGCGAATGCGGTCGGCACTCGGCCCCTCCGGCACCTGTGTGAGCGGTTCGAGCTCGGGCGGCACGTCGACCTCGAGCTGCGAGATGGTCTCGAAGCTCGGAGTCGGCACCACCGTCTGGATCTCGTAGTTCTGCGCCAGCGCTTCATCGTTCGCGCTGCGCACGTCACCGGTCCGCTCTTCGAGGAGGAACTCCCCCTGCAGGTCGACGATGCTGGCCGCGAAACCGGGTCGCGGGAGGAACGAGCTCACGCCGTCGTTGAGCACGATGCGCGTCGTGAACTCGCTCGACTGCGCCCCCGCCGAGACGCCGGTCGGGAGTGGCAGCTCGCCCCCGTCGATCGCCACGTTCCCGTCGAACGCGCCGGGAGTCCAGTCGTCGCTGCCGTTCAGGTCGCTGAGCGTCTGCAGCGTCAGGTACGGCAGCGACCCCTGGTCCGTGGTCGTCGCATAGCGGAGCACCTCGACCGCGTTATTGCGCCGAAGGTCCTCGCCGAGGTCGATGATGGGGTTCGCCCGGTTCGTGGACAGCCCGGTCGTGGACGTCTGCCGGATCGCGTCGATGCCGGTCGGCGCGGGGACGACGGTCGAGGCGACGAGGACGGCAACCAGCGACACCGCGGTGACGCCCAGCGCCCCGCCGAGGCCGGCCAGGCCTCTGCTGTCGACGAGGAAGCCCTGGTACGAGAGCTCCTCGTCGTGCACACGCTGGTGCCAGCTCGACACCGCGTAGAGGAACACCGCGAGCGCCAGCGCGGCGAAGACGTACGCCCAGCCGTCGAACGCGTCGATGCCGAGGGCCATCGGGATGAGCGGGAACGCGAGCAGCGGCAGCATCGCGAGCGAGCGACCCCTGATGCCGAACACGAAGAAGTCGCAGAGCACCACGATGATCGCGACGCCGATGAGCACGAGCATCGTCATGGCGTCGGTCTCGCGCAGTGGCGCCGCGTCGGAGCGAAGCTGCTCGACGAGCTGCTCGGTGAGCACACCCCAGCCCTCGACCGTCGCCCGCGGCGAACCGCGCCCTGTGAAGCTCACGAGAACGATGGCGCCGCCCACGATCGAGGCGATGAGCGCCCAGAGCTGCGACCCGGTGAAGGTGCGGACGAGCGCGGCGGCCCCGAGCATGATCGTGACCAGGACGATGGCCTTCGCCGACCACGTGTTGGTGTCGAAGATCGGCCAGAGAAGGTTCGTCGCGCTGTAGATCAGCACGGCGAGCGAGACGGTGACCACCCATGAGCCGTTGGCGCCCGGGGTCCCCTTCCAGCCTTGGCGGCGACGCATCTGCGCCGTGGTCGTGGCCTGCGCGCTCATACGGTGGCCTCCAGCTCGAGCACGGGCGTGAACGGCCGCGCGCGGGCGGGTGAGTAGACGGCGACGTTCCAACCGGCTTCCGTGAACGACGTCAGGGTGGCCGGGGGCACGGGCCCGTCGGAGACGAGCAGCGCGAGGGCTGGCGAGGCGACGGACGAGAGCGATCGGATGGCGGCCAGGCCTTCCCCGCCCAGGTGACGGTGCACGTAGACGACGGGAGTGCGCGCCACGCGGGAGATGTCGTCGACGACCTCGGCGCAGGCCTCCCGTCGCTCGGCGTCGGGCTGCGTGAGCATGAGTCGGCGCATGACCCCTTCGAGGGCCTCCTCCGACGGCGTGCGCGTGCTCTCGGCGTCGCCGTCGAGAGCGGCGTGCGTCTCGAAGAGCTCGGTCTCGTACCCGAAGCGGTGGAAGCGTGCGAGGACCGAAGCGGCGAGAGAGACCGCGAGCTCGAACTCCGCATCCACGGCAGTCGACGGACTGGCCTGCTCGTTCATGAGGTCGATGATCGTCATCGGCGCCTTCGGCTCCTCGACCGCGGGTGCCCCGCTCGTGTCGAGGATCACCACGGAGGTGTCCTCGGCGTGGTGCTCCTCCTGGCGGACGCGCAGCTCTCCCGCGTGCGCCGTCGCACGCCAGTGGATGCGTCGCAGCGGGTCCCCTCGTCGGTAGTCGCGGGTGAGCACGTCGTCGGAGTCACCCGACTGCGCGACACCGGCCTCGACCTCGCCGCCGCTCTTGCCGCTCGGCACCGACATCGCCGGCAGGTCGACGACGCGTGGCCACACCTCGACCTCGGTCGCCTCACCGATCTTCAGGACTCGCCGGGTCAGACCGAGGCCGTCCATGTTGTCGAAGAACAGGGGCCCGACCTCATGGACTCCGCGCCGCATCGAATCCACACCGTAGGCGACCCGGCGACGCCGCTTGTCCTCGTTGCGGTTGATGCGTGAGCCGATCGCCGGCAGCACGCCGCCGACGCTGGACGGCTCCGCACCGGGCAGCAGATCCAGGTAGGAACTCGGCTCGAGCGCGATCCAGGACCGGTTTCGGACCTCCGTGACCACTCGCATCCGATCACCCACGGCGAGCGTCGTCGGGTAGATCGTGCGCTCGGCCTCGAGGCGCGGGCGCCAGATGAGGCGAAGCACGTAGGCGACGAGCGGCAACGCGACGAGGAACCCACCGAGGGCGAGCAGCTCGCCCCGACCGAAGACCACGGCGGCGGCTCCGAGCAGCACGCCGACCACCACCAGGCCGATGGCTCGGCTGGTGGGTCTCAGCCGCCTCTCGATGCGCTTCGTCGCCACGCGCTACGCGGTCGCCGCGCTCGTTGGGACGGCGATCTGCTGCGAGATCTGGTCGATGATGCGGGCGGCGGATGCAGACGCGGCGGTGCCCCTCGACCCGCGGGCGCTCAGCACGAGACGGTGCGCGAAGACGGGACCGACGAGCTTTGCGACGTCGTCCGGCACGACGAAGTCGCGTCCGGCGACCGCCGCAGCCGCGCGCGAGGCGCGGACGAGGTGCAGGGTGGCGCGGGGGCTCACGCCGACGCGCACATCTGGATGCTCGCGCGTGGCCCTCGCGAGGTCGACGATGTACTGCTTGATGGCGGGGGCCACGTAGATTCGCGACGCCTGCTCGATCATGGTCGACACGTCGGTCGCGCTCAGCGAGGCGCGCACGCTGGCGAGGGGGTCGCTCGAGTCTCGGCGGTCGACCATCGCAAGCTCGTCGTCGCGCTCGGGGTAGCCCATCGACATCCGCGCCATGAAGCGGTCCCGCTGCGCCTCGGGGAGCGCGTACGTGCCTTCCATCTCCGAAGGGTTCTGCGTGGCGAACACCGTGAACGGCGCGGGGAGCTTGTGCGTGACGCCGTCGACCGTGACCTGGCCCTCCTCCATGCACTCCAGGAGCGCCGACTGGGTCTTCGGGGAGGCGCGGTTGATCTCATCGCCGATGACGACGTTCGCGAACACCGGGCCCTGCTGGAACTCGAAGCGGCGCTCGACCTGGTCGTAGATCGCGACACCCGTGACGTCCGACGGCAGGAGGTCAGGGGTGAACTGGATGCGGCTCACGCTCGAGTCCATCGCCGCCGCGAGCGTCTTCGCGAGCACCGTCTTGCCGACGCCGGGCACGTCCTCCACCAGCAGGTGACCCCCGGCGAGGAGCACGACGACGGCGAGATGCACCTGCTCGTCTTTCCCCGAGATGACCGACGACACACTCTCGCGGATCTGACGCGCGCCATCCTGCAGCGCAACGGCTGTGCTCGATGCGCGCTCGCGCCCAGTAGGCGCGGCTGACAGGGCCGTCGCCGCTGCGGTCTCCCCGCTGTTGCCGTGTTCCATGGCCACCTCCGAATTCAAGTGCCCATCATTCCACGCACCCCCGACAAGTTCGGCCAGAAGCTCGCCACTGTGCATGCAGTCGCGGCCTCACGGCTACGATCGCTCCGTGACACGCATCATCGCAGGAGCCGCCAGGGGCCACTCGCTCTCCGTTCCCAAGAGCGGCACTCGTCCGACCAGCGACCGCGTCCGGGAGGCGATGTTCTCGTCACTCGAGTCGCTGCTCGATCTCGGCGGTGTCGCCGTGCTCGACCTGTACGCGGGTTCCGGGGCGCTTGCGTTCGAGGCGCTCAGCCGAGGCGCGTCCAGCGCCGTGCTCGTCGAGCAGTCCAAGGCGGCCACGACCGTGCTGCGCGCCAACGCCGAGCTGCTCGCTCGCGTGACGCGTGAGCAGGGCCGCCGCACGGTGACGACGCGTGTCGCGCAGAGCTCCGTGTCGAGCTACCTCCGCACTCCCCCTGCCCAGCGTTTCGAGCTCGTGTTCATCGACCCGCCATACGAACTCGGCGAGGCGGAGCTCGCGGAGGCGCTCGAGGCGCTGATGCCGCACCTGGCGCCCGAGGCGGTCGTCGTGATCGAACGCGGCTCGCGCTCCCCCGCCCCGACCGTTCCGCACAGCTTCGATCCGCTGCGCCGCAAAGCCTACGGCGAGACGATCGTGTACAGCTACGAGGCACTGCCCGTCGAGGAATCAGACGCCGAGAAGTCCCAGGCGTAGGGGTCCCAGCCCCACGCATCCCTCGGCTCGCCGTCGACGCGCACCGCCGAAGCGGCCCCGTCTGCCGCCGAATGCACCCGCCCGATCGCGCGGAACCCGTCCGGCAGCGTCGCCCAGGCCGGAAAGGTCGCCAGCAGCCCGTGGTCCTCGCCGCCGACCACGACGAGCTCCACGGCGCGCGCCCGCCGCTGGGTCTCGTCGAGCTCCGGCATCGCGGCGCGCAGCGCTGCGTCGACCACTTCGATGTCGGAGCCGAGCACTGAGGTGCCGATCTCGAACCGCACACCGCTGGCCCGGGCCAGCCTGGTCGCATCGAGGAGAAGGCCATCGGAGACATCCATCATCGCCGTCGCGCCGGCCTCCCTGGCCGCGAGCCC
Organism: Pseudoclavibacter sp. Marseille-Q434; assembly: GCF_050315415.1. Classification (NCBI taxonomy): domain Bacteria; kingdom Bacillati; phylum Actinomycetota; class Actinomycetes; order Micrococcales; family Microbacteriaceae; genus Pseudoclavibacter; species Pseudoclavibacter sp. Marseille-Q434. Next base: position 363,125 of record NZ_JBNPQH010000003.1, read on the forward strand.
CAGCGAGGCGTCGATCGTGGGCGCGAGATGCCAGTCGACCACGGCGGCGACGGCGTCGCCGCGCGAGCGCAGGGCCGCGATGCCCTCGGCGAGCGCCTCGCCCCGCGCATCCCGGGCCAGGGCATAGAGCAGCGAGAGCCCCGCACCGCTGCGCCCGGCCGGGCCGCTGAGGGCCAGGACATCGCCGGCCTCCGCCCCGGACCGCGGCACCGGCTCTCCTCCGCCCAGGTCGCCGAACGCCGTGATCGCGATCACGAGCTGTTCGCTCGTCGAGAGGTCGCCGCCGATGACGCCGCAGTCTGGGGCCATCTCGCGGAGAGCCTCGGCGAAGCCCTCGGCCAGCTCCTCGACCCAGGAGACCGCCGTCTCGCCGGGGAGCGCGAGCGCCACGGTGATCGCGGTCGGCGCGGCGCCCATGGCCGCGACGTCGGCGAGGTTCGAGGCACACGCCTTGCGGGCGAGATCGCGAGCCGACGACCAGGCGAGACGGAAGTCCGGCCCCTCGATCATGAGGTCGGTCGTGATGACGACCCTCCCGTCGCCGGCCGCCAGGACGGCAGCGTCGTCACCGGCTCCGAGCACCCCGGCTCTGGCAGCGGGAACCCTGGCGAGAATGCGCCGCAGCAGCTCGGCTTCGCCGCAGTCGCCGACCGTGAACACGGCAGCAGCGGGACGGCGGGACGCTTCATCGGAAAGGGCGGGCACCCGTTCACGATAGCCTGGGAGCAAATGCTTCGAACCTCTCGCTCCGCCTCTCGAATCGGCTCCGCCGTGGTCGCGACCGCCGCATCCATCGTGCTGCTGACCGCCTGCAACAGCGCCAGCGTGCCCATGGAGCCCGCGCCGGACGCGGCAGCGCCCGAGTGCGCGGAAGTCTCGGTCCGTCTCCCCTCCACCGTCGACGGGCTCGAGCTGCGGCTCACGAACGCGCAGGCCACCGGCGCGTGGGGCACCCCGGCCAGCGTGCTGCTGCGCTGCGGCGTGCCGACGCCGGGGCCGACCTCCGCCGAGTGCCGAAACCTCAACGGGATCGATTGGATCGTCGACGACAGCCAGGCTCCGACCTACCGGTTCACGAGCTACGGTCGCACGCCCGCCGTCGAGGTGATCGTAGACTCTGACGTCGCATCGGGCGTCAACGTGCTCATCGACCTCGAGGATGCGGTCGAGAAGCTGCCGAAGACGGGCGCCTGTGTGGGCGCCGACGACGTGCTCGGCTCCCAGTAGCGGCCCACCAGGTCGCTTCCGGGTGCTCGCCCCGCGGACGCCCGGGCCCCTCCGCTAGCGCGTGAGGCGTGCCTCGCGGGCCGCGGCGTGCGCGCTCGCCACCTCGATGAGCTCGGTGATGAGCTCCGGGTAGCTCATGCCGCTCGCCTGCCAGCACTTCGGGAACATGGAGATGGGCGTGAAGCCGGGCATCGTGTTGATCTCGTTGACGACGAAGCCCTCGTCGGTGAGGAAGAAGTCGACGCGCGCGAGACCGGACGCGCCGAGCGCCTCGAAGGCGCGGATGCCGAGCTCCGCCATCTCCTCGAGCAGCTCGTCGCTCAGATCGGCGGGGCAGCGCAACTCGACGCCTGAGTCGTCGAGGTACTTCGCCTCGAAGTCGTAGAACTCCGCCTTCGTCATGACGATCTCGCCGGCGACGGACGCGCGCGCACGCTCCCCTGGACGCGACTCGAGCACGGCGATCTCGACCTCTCGGCCGGCGACTGCCGCCTCGACGAGCACGTGGTCGTCCTCAGCGAGGGCTGTGGCCATGGCGTCGGCGAACTCCTCGAGCGCAGCGACCTTGCTCACTCCGACGCTCGAGCCGGCGCGGGCCGGCTTGATGAACACCGGAAGCCCGAGCTGGTCGATGACCTCGGCCGCCAGCGACTCACCCTGGGTGTCCCACTGATGCTGCGTGATCGTGACGCCGGCCGCGACCTGCAGGCCGGCATCCCGCAGCACGATCTTCGTGTAGTGCTTGTCCATGCCGACGCTCGCGGCGAGCACCGACGACCCCACGAAGGGCAGACCGACGAGTTCGAGCATGCCCTGCACGGTTCCGTCCTCTCCGAACGGGCCGTGCAGGATCGGGAAGACGAGGTCGACCTCGCCGAGCGACGTGCGCTCCGTGAGCTCGGCACCGGCTTCGGCACCCAGGGCGTCACCCTCGACTCGGGAGACGGTCACCTCGCGGTGCTTCGCGGAGTCCGGCAGGTGGATGCGCGTGCCGTTGTCGACGACCTCGGGCAGCTTCTCGGGGTCGAGCGCGAACTTGTCCGCGTCGTCGTCCTCCAGCACCCAGGCGCCATCCCGCGTGATGCCGATCGGCAGGACACGGTACTTGTCGCGGTCGATCGCGCCGAGGACACCGCTCGCCGTGGCGCACGAGATCGCGTGCTCGCTCGATCGGCCGCCGAAGACGATGGCGATGAGGGGCCGCGAGTCTGCGGCTGCGGTGGCGTTCGGCTGAGCGGTCGACATGAGGGTTCCTTCCACGAGCGACTCTTCGCTCACCGCATCAAGGGTACGGGGTCGCCAGGCTGGGACCGGGCGCTACTCGCCGCTCGGTCCGTCGTCGGTCGCGAGGTGCGGTGCCAGGTCGGCGGGGCTCATGCGGCCGTGGAGGACGTCGTCGATCTGCGTCGCGATGGGCATGTCGACACCGTGGCGCTCGGCGAGCTCGAGGATCGCGCCGACCGATCGAAGCCCTTCGGCCGTCTGCTGCATCTGCGCGACGACGTCGTCGTAGACGTAGCCCTGCCCCAGGAGCCTGCCGGCCGTGAAGTTCCGCGAGAGCGGGGATTCGCAGGTCGCGATGAGGTCGCCGAGCCCGGCCAGTCCGATCATGGTCGACGCCTGGGCGCCCATGGCGACGGCGAAGTCGGAGATCTCGGCGAGGCCGCGCGTCATGACCGAGGCCTTGGTGTTCTCGCCGTAGCCGACGCCGTCGACGATGCCGACGGCGATCGCGATGAGGTTCTTGAGGACCCCGCCGAACTCGGTGCCGACCACGTCGACGTTCACGAACGACTTCAGGTAGTCGTTGCGGGCGAGTTTCGCGACGCTCACGGCCGTCGCCTCGCTGTCCGACGCGACGACGATGGCGGTCGGCTGCTCCTTCGCGATCTCGAGCGCGATGTTGGGCCCGCTGGCGACCGCGATGCGCTCGGCCGGGAGGTCCAGGACGCCTGTGAGCACCTGGCTCATGCGGAGGCCGCTCGAGCGCTCGACGCCCTTCATGAGGCTCACGACGACCGCGTCGTCGTCGATGAGGGTGGCGAGCTGCCCGGCGAGTTCGCGCGCTGTCTGCGCGGGCACCGACACGAAGACGAAGTGCTGCCCTCGGACCGCCTCGACGAGGTCCGGCGTCGCGCGCAGGTTCCTCGGCAGGTCGATGCCGGGCAGGTAGCCCGTGTTGCGGTGCGACTCGTTGATCTCGTTCGCGACCTCAGGACGGCGAGCCCAGATGGTCACCTCGTGCCCCGCGTCCGCGAGCACCTTCGCGAACGTGGTGCCCCAGCTGCCGCTGCCGAGCACGACGGCGCGCTGCACGGAGCTCACGCCCCGCTCCCCGATTCCCGAGGGGTGGTGCCCCGGTCCTGCGGGAACCGGCCGTGCTCCGTCTGCCCGTGCTTGGCCGGGTCGTAGAGCTCGGTCGGAGCCTTCTCACCGCGGATGCCCTCGAGCAGTCCCGTGATGTCGTGCATGATGAGCTCGGTCGCGCCCTTCATGGCGCTCGCGCTGTGCATGCGCCCACTGAACTCGGCGAGGCTAACGGGCTCGCCGACGTGCACCGTGATGGTCTTGCGCCATCCCAGCGTGAGCTTCTTGGAGTAGCGGGGCAGGATGTGCTGCGCGCCCCAGATCGCCGTCGGGTAGACCGGGATGTCGGCACTCAGCGCAACTCGGGCGGCTCCGTTCTTGCCGCGCATGGGCCACAGCTCGGGCTCGCGGGTGAGCGTGCCCTCCGGGTAGATGATGACGCCCTGGCCGAGGCGTGCGAGCTGCTGCGCGGATGCGATGGCAGCCTGGTTGGCGCCGCGGACGTCACGCGAGACGGGGATCTGCCCGCTCTTGCGGAGGATCCAGCCGAGCCCCTTCACCCGGAAGAGCCGGTCGGCCGCCATGAAGCGCGGCGCGCGGCCGAGCTTCCAGACGGCCATCCCCATGATGAGCGGGTCGATCTCGCTGGTGTGGTTCGGGGCGACGATGAACGCGCCGTCGACCGGCAGCTCGCCCTTGATCTCCCACCGCATGATCGGCCAGCTCAACGGGAAGGCGATCGCCGCCAGGAACCAGAAGATCGACGGCCTGCTCTTCTCCGGCGAGACGCGCTTCCCCGCAGATCCCCGCTTCGCAGCGGTCACTCCTACGCCTCTACCGTGAAGTCAGCTCCGAGGGTCTCGAGCTTCGCGATGAAGTTCTCGTAGCCGCGCGCGATGATGCCGACGTTGGAGACACGCGAGGTGCCCTCCGCTGCGAGCGCCGCGATGAGGTGGCTGAAGCCGCCGCGCAGGTCGGGGACCTCGATGTCGGCTGCCTTGAGCTTCGTCGGGCCGGAGATGACGGCGGAGTGCTGGAAGTTGCGCTGTCCGAAGCGGCACTCCTGGCTGCCGAGGCACTCGCGGTGCAGCTGGATGTCGCTGCCCATCTCGACGAGCGCGTCAACGAAGCCGAAGCGCTGCTCGTACACGGTCTCGTGGACGATCGAGACGCCGTGCGCCTGTGTCAGCGCGACGACGAGCGGCTGCTGCCAGTCGGTCATGAAGCCGGGGTGCACGTCCGTCTCGATGACGACGGGGCGCAGCTCACCGCCGGGGTGGTAGAAGCGGATGCCGTCGTCGTGGATCTCGAACGCTCCACCGGCCTTGCGGAAGACGTTGAGGAACGTGAGCATCTCGGGCTGCTTGGCGCCGCCGACGTAGATGTCGCCCTTCGTGACGAGCGCCGCGGAGGCCCAGCTGGCTGCCTCGTTGCGGTCGAAGAGCGCCTTGTGGCTGTAGCCGCCGAGGCGTTCGACGCCCTCGATGCGGATGACGCGGTCTGCGTCGACCGAGATGATGGCGCCCATCTTCTGCAGGATGTTGATGAGGTCCATGATCTCGGGCTCGATGGCCGCGTTGCGCAGCTCCGTGCGCCCGTTGGCGCGCACGGCCGTGAGGAGGACCTGCTCGGTGGCGCCGACGGACGGGTACGGGAGCGTGACCTTCGCGCCGTGCAGGCCTTCTGGCGCGCTCATCCGGATGCCGCTCGGCAGCTTCTCGATGACGGCGCCGAAGTTGCGGAGCACCTCGAGGTGGAAGTCGATCGGGCGGTCGCCGATGCGGCAGCCGCCGAGGTCGGGGATGAACGCCTCGCCGAGGCGGTGCAGGAGCGGGCCGCAGAAGAGGATCGGGATGCGGCTGGAGCCGGCGTGCGCGTTGATCTCGGCCATGTGGGCCGTCTCGACGTTCGTCGGGTCGAGGCGCAGGTCGCCAGAGACCTCGTTGCGGTCGATCTTCACGCCGTGGAGGGTGAGGAGGCCGGCGACGACGCGGACGTCGGAGATGTCCGGCACGTCGCGGAGCACGCTGACGTCCTCGCCGAGGAGGGCCGCGACCATGGCCTTGGTCACGAGGTTCTTCGCGCCACGGACCTCGATGCGACCGGCGAGCGGGCGTCCGCCGTTGAAGACGATGGTGTCGCCGGTCAGGCCGACTGATGCGCCGGCGCGAGCCGAGTCGTTGGTGATCGTGTTCACTGAGTTGCACTCCCTGCGGTGGTGGACCTGCGGATCGGAAGAGTCCGCGGACGCCACGCCTCTCGGCGTGACTCAAAGGTGGAGATCGCGTGTTCGTCACGCAACGTCAACGAGATGTCGTCGAGGCCCTCGAGCAGACGCCATCTCGTGTAGTCGTCGATCTCGAACGTCGCCGTCATGTCTCCGACAGTAACGGTGTTCGTGGTGAGGTCAACGACCGCAGCCGCACCCGGGTCCGCTTCCGCGGCATCCCAGAGCTGTTCTACGAGGTGCTCCTCCAGCGTGGCGACAAGCAGCCCTTGCTTGCCGGCGTTGCCGAGGAAGATGTCTCCGAAGCGGGAGCCGATGACGGCTCGGAAGCCGTAATCCTTGAGCGCCCAGACGGCGTGCTCTCGGGATGACCCGGTGCCGAAGTCGGGTCCAACGAGCAGGATGCGGGGGGTCTCCTGGTATTCGGGTCGGTTGAGGACGAAGTCGGGGTCTTGCCGCCACCCGTTGAAGAGCGCGTCTTCGTAGCCCGTCTTGGTGACGCGCTTGAGGTAGACCGCCGGGAGGATCTGGTCGGTGTCGACGTTGGAGCGGCGAAGCGGGACGGCGGCGCCTTCGATGCGGGTGATCTTCTCCATCAGACGGTCACCTCCTGTGGCTGCTGCGCGTTGCCCGGGGTCGCGGATGCGGCGGGCGGGTCGAGATCGGACGGACTGGAGAGCGTACCGCGAACCGCCGTCGCGGCGGCCACGAGGGGCGACACGAGATGGGTCCGCCCGCCCTTGCCCTGACGACCTTCGAAGTTGCGGTTGGAGGTGGAGGCGCAGCGCTGGCCAGGTTCGAGCTGGTCGGGGTTCATGCCGAGGCACATCGAGCAGCCCGCGAAGCGCCACTCCGCGCCGAAGTCGGTGATGATCCTGTCGAGGCCCTCGGCTTCCGCCTCGAGGCGCACTCGCGCGGAACCGGGGACGACCATGACGCGCACGCCCTCTGCCTTCTGGCGTCCCGCGATCACCGAGGTGAAGGCGCGGAGGTCTTCGATGCGGCTGTTCGTGCACGAGCCCATGAAGACGACGTCGACGGGGATGCTCTTCAGCGGGCGGCCCGCTTCGAGCGCCATGTACTCGAGGGCACGCTCGGCCGCCTGCCGGTCGTTGGGGTCGGCGAACTCGGACGGCTCTGGGACGACGCCGCTGAGGGAGACGCCCTGGCCGGGGTTGGTGCCCCAGGTGACGAACGGCTCGAGGGTGTCGGCGTCGATGGAGACCTCGGCGTCGAAGACGGCGCCGTCGTCGGTTCGCAGCGTTCTCCAGTAGTCGAGTGCCGCGTCCCAGTCTTCGCCCACGGGGGTGTGATCGCGGCCTTCGAGATACGCGAAGGTCTTCTCGTCCGGTGCGACCATGCCCGCGCGCGCTCCGGCCTCGATCGACATGTTGCAGATCGTCATGCGCCCCTCCATGGAGAGGGCCTCGATGGCGGAGCCACGGTACTCGAGCACGTAGCCTGCGCCGCCGCCCGTGCCGATCTTGGCGATGACGGCGAGGATGACGTCCTTCGCCGTGACACCTTCCCTGAGGGTTCCGTCGACGTTGATGGCCATCGTCTTGAATGGCTTGATGGCGAGCGTCTGCGTGGCGAGCACGTGCTCGACCTCGCTGGTGCCGATGCCGAACGCGATGGCGCCGAAGGCACCGTGGGTCGAGGTGTGCGAGTCGCCGCAGACCACGGTGATGCCGGGCTGCGTGAGGCCGAGCTGCGGTCCGACGACGTGCACGATGCCCTGCTCGGCGTCGCCGAGCGGGTGGAGGCGGATGCCGAACTCCTCGGCGTTGCGGCGCAGCGTCTCGATCTGCGTGCGGCTCGTGGTGTCCGCGATGCGGTTCAGGATGTCGACCGTCGGCGTGTTGTGGTCTTCCGTCGCGATCGTGAGGTCGGGGCGGCGCACGGGGCGGCCGGCGACGCGCAGGCCGTCGAATGCCTGTGGGCTGGTGACCTCGTGCATGATGTGCAGGTCGATGTAGATGAGGTCCGGTGAGCCGTCCTCGCCCTTGGCGACGAGGTGGTCTTCCCACACCTTCTGCGCCAGGGTCTTCGGCTGCGCCGTTGGAGGTGCGCCGTGTGCGTTGCTGCGTTCCGTCTTCATGCTGCTTGTGTCTCCTCGCATCTGGTCAGGCGCCTTGAACACCGCGACGGGATGCACCTGCGAAGTCAGGCCCCGTCGCGGCAGCAAAGGAGGAGCAGACCGGCAGACATGCGGACCATGCTAACACTGCGCCGTTTTCCGGTTTTCGGGCTTCGGGCGTCGGCGTTCGGAGGGTGAGTCGCGGCGGCGAGACCATGCGGCTCCTGACGGGACGAGGCTGAACGCGTCGCTCAGCTGCGGCGGATCGACAGTCGGTATTCGCCGAGCTGCACGACGTCGCCGGAGCGGAGTTCCGCTGGGACTCCAGGCTCAACCGCGAGGGCGCCGTGCGCATTCCCGCCAGGGAAGAGAGCGACGCCGTTGGTCGAGTTCAGGTCGTCGACGTACAGGCGATCCCCGTCGGCCCAGAACCTGGCGTGGGTCTTCGACATGGTCTGTGTGATGTCGGCGACCGCGGAGACCGAGGCGTCTGGGAAGCGTTCCTGCGAGGGGTTGCGCCCGATCACCACCGGACCGTAGATGGGGAGGCTGACGCCGTCGGAGAGCACGATCACCCATTCTGGGAGCGGCTGCTCGGCCTGCACGCCTGGCTCTTGCGGGCTCGGCTGTCGGGCGTCGATCTCCGGGGTGGTCGACGGGCCCTGGAACGGCGCCGCGGGCTGCGCACGATCGACCGGGGCGAACGGCGATGCGAGCGGCGACTCGAGCGGCGCGCTGGTGACCTGCGCTGCCGCGCCGAACTGCGGCGCCGCCGGAGGGAGGCTCTGCACAGCCGGAGGCAGGCCCTGCGCAGCCGGAGGGAGGCCCTGCGCGGCTGGCTGCGGCGTGAGCCTGGGCCGTGGGGCAGGGAGGGGCGGCAGCGGGTAGTCGTCGTCGAGCTCGGCGCGGAGCCAGTCGTCGGCCGAGCCTTCCGTCGAGCTTCCGCCGCGTGCTGATTGCTCCGACCGAGCTACCCGGTCGGGCTCGTCTGCCGTTTCAGACATGCTCGCCCCCTGGCCGATCATTCCCGGCGGTACCTCGATGAACCCCGAACGTTCCACGTCGCCATGATACGGCTCGCGGGCGGCGCCGGAACGCAAATCGTCCTCGGAGGCGGCGCCAGAAGCCGACAGTCTTGCGCGCCTCGGCGACGGAGGCATCCGCATCCGCCCAGAGGAGCGCGAGCTGCTCATCCGTCGGCAGCTCGTTGCCGAACACGGCCCGGTCGCTCCGGTCGGCGATGGAGGCGAGCGATGGATGCACTGCCGCGGCCGTCTGCACCCGGGTGCTTCGTGGCGGCACTCCGTAGCCGAGCTCGGCGAATCGGTCGATGCTGTCGCTCCACGCCCCGGCCGCCCGGAGGTGCGGGGGCCCCTCGTGCTGTCGTTTCCTGCGTCGTCGCCGTTTGAGGATCCCGATCACGAGCAGCGGCACGAAGAACAGCGCGAGCGGAACGGCGAGCGATACGCCGAGGGTGAGGATCCAGCCGGGGAGGGTCTCCTCGTCGTCAGGCTCTTCCTCCTGTCGACGCTCGTCGGCACTCGTCAGCAGCTCGTCCGGCTTCTCCTGGGTCTGCGGCGGCTGACGCACCTGCGCCTTGGGCTTCGACTGGGGGTCGGTCGTCGTGTTGACGGGCACGTCGGTGCGCTCCGGTGTTGGGTCGAACGCGACCCATCCGAAGCGCTCGAATGGGACCTCGACCCAGGCGGTGACGTCGGAACCGCGGACTTCCGTGGTGCCGTCGCTCGTGACCTGCTCTGGCGCGTAGCCCATGACGACACGTGCCGGGAAGCCGAGCTGGCGGGCCATGATCGCCATGGCTGACGCGTACTGCTCCTCGTCGCCGACGAGGTAGCGGAGTTCGAAGAGCTCCTGCATGCGGTCGAGCCCGTGCCCGGCGCGGGAAGGCACGGTGTCGCTGGCGGTGCCGTGGCTGAAGTACCCCTCGGCCATGAGCGCGTTCTCGATGGCCTTCAGCTGCAGGTAGGGCGACGTCTCGCCCGCGACGTAGCTCTGCAGGCGCTCGACGAGCGCGGTTGGCGCGGCAGGCATCTCCGGGTAGGCGAGGTCGACGACGTCCGCGTTGTCGAGCTGCCCTTCGATCGGGAGGTCCTGCACGAGTGCGGCGATCTCGTAGGTGTCGCCTTCTCGGAGCCCCGAGGTGACGAGGCCCCCGCTGGCACGAGCGTTGAAGCGGAAGTCCCCGCTGCGCTCTGGCAGGCTGCCGCCGGTGAGGTTCACGTCCGTCGGGACGCCGACGCTTGGCAGCCAGATGTCGGAGTAGTCGCGGATGGTGACGTCGAGATGCCGTTGGGACGACGCGGTCACGAAGGGGTTGCTCGGCACGACTCGCCCCGAGAGGGTGTAGCTGCCGGCTGCTTCGAGGGACTGCTGGGGGTCGGCGATCTGCCAGGACTTGCCCGAGTAGCTCTCGAGCGTCGCGAGGCGGATGCGGTCTCCACCCTGGAGTCCGGTCGCGTCGAAGAGCACGGCGTCTGGTTTCAGTTTGGAGTACTCGCGGAAGCCGGCGAGCGGGCTCGTGTGCGAGAGGGGGTCGAACGGCGGCGTGATCTGCTCGCGTGCGACGACCCGCTGGTCGGCGACGGTCGCCGCGGCGACGAAGCCACCGGCGGTCGTGAGCAGGGCGGCGACGAGGACGAGCACACCGGTGCCGAGCGCGCGGGAACGGAAGAGCGCCCGCCTGGCGTCCTTCGAGGCGACGTTGCCGAAGCCTCGGCGCCAGCTGAGCCAGACGAGAGCGACGGCGGCGAAGACTCCGCCGCGCAGCACGCCGGCGACGCTGTCGTCTGTTCCGATGAAGATCGCGCTGGCGAGAACGGCGAGGGGGCCGAGCAGCGCGACGCTCGGCGGCCAGACCGCGCGGGGCCGTGCGGGTGCGACCCAGAGGAGCAGCATCATCGACACGAGGGAGCAGGCGGCGGCGGCGAAGTAGGGCAGCGCCGCCAGATGGCCGGGCTCGAGCAGCGGGGTCGAGAGAGTCACGGCGTCGCGCCACGCGAACACGGGGGCGCGGGCGAGGTCGGCGAGCGTCGCGAGGGTGGGCAGCACCCCGCCGAGGTCGGACTGGGGCAGCGCGAACGCGGTTCCGAAGAGGAAGTAGCTGGCGATCGCCACGAGGAGCGTGTTGACGCGGGTGAGGCCCAGGCGGGCCCCGATGAGGGAGGAGCCGATGCCGACGATCAGTCCGCCGACGACGGCCAGCAGGAACCAGCCGCTGCCGTAGGCGGGCGCGAACCCGAGGGATGCGACCATCGTGAGCACCGCGATGACACCCGCGTCGACGAGGGAACGGGCCCCTATGAGGGACGAGGTCGCTGTCTCCTGCGGTGCCCGGGTGGCTCGGTCGCGCCGGGGTGAGGACGTCTCCCGGGGTCCGCCGCCTGTCTGCCCCTTGGTCGCCGCGGTCATGTGCGCACCCGCGTCTCGCGCACCAGGCGCGGCAGGTCGTCGAGATCAGGCACCGTGCACACGACGGTCTCGCGGAGGCGCGTGCGGCTGGCGGGGTGTCCGATGGCGCAGCGGAAGACGACGAGGGTCACGTCGGCGGTGAAGACGGACTGCAGCTGCCCGAGCTGCGCGTCGGTCGTGGCGCTGCCGCAGACGAGGAAGACGATGCTGGCCTGCGGAAGCCGTCGGACGCTGAGGGCGACGAAGTCGCGCAGCGATGAGGCTGCCGTCGCGTGGGGCTGCAGCCTGCTGGTGCCGTCGAGCATCGATGAGACGGCGCGCGTCGGCAGCCGCCCGCTCTGGGTCATGGCGCTGAGGGCGACCCCTGAGCGGATGAGTTCTTGCGCGAGGGAGGCGAGCACCTCGACACCGAGCTCGAACTCCTCCTCGGACGCGTAGGCGGACGCCTCGAGTGTCTGCAGCACGTTGGCCTGCGAGCGACGGGTCTCCTGGAACTGACGGACCATGAGCAGGCCGGTCCGCGCGCTGGTGCGCCAGTGGATGTTCCTGCGGTCGTCACCGGGCTCGTAGGGGCGGAGGGCGTGGAAGGCGAGGTCGTCGTCGGTGATGCGCTCGCCGGTGACACCTTCGAGGTCGCGAAGGAGGCCCGCCACCTGGGCGGTGATGCGCACGGTCCTGGGGTGCACGAACAGCTCGAGCACGCCCGTCCATCTCGTGGCCCGCTCGAGCAGGCCGATGGGGTCGCCCCGCAGCGAACGGGCAGGACCTGCTTCGATGACGGCGCGGCGCGTGGTGGGCACGGCGAAGAGGTCCTCGTGCGTCTCGTCCGGCCCCAGCTGGGGCACGCTGAACTCGGCGGTCGCGTGACCGACCGGGAGGGCGAGGCGGGTCGGGAGGACGCGGCGCTCGCCGAGGTTGGTGACCTGCAGCCGGCCGAGCGCGCGGTCGCCGACGCGAACGCGCCGCGGCTCGAGGTCGACCTGCACGCCGAAGCTCTCGCGTCCGATGGTGAAGGGCACCGCGGCGGCGAACACGCCGACGAGCACTCCCCCGATTCCGATGAGCTCGAGCCACCCGAACACCGTCCCGACGACGAGCAGCAGGACGCCGGAGACGAGCACGACCCAGCCGAGCGGCGTGACGCACCTGATGGCGTCGCCGATCGTGAGCCGGTCGCGGTCCGCGATGTCGGCGTCGGTGGATTCGTGCGCGTCGGTCACTACGCGGCTCGGTGCTGGGGTGGGTCGACCTCGAGGAGGCACCGGTCGATGACCTGGTCTGGCGTGGTGCCCGAGAACTCGGCTTCCGGGTCGAGGATGAGCCGGTGTGCGAGCACGGGGTGCGCGAGGGTGCGCACATCGTCGGGAATGACGTAGCGGCGGCCGTGCGCGAGGGCCCAGGCCTTCACGGCGCGGGCGAGCGCAAGCGCGCCGCGGACGGAGACGCCGACGAGCACGTCTCGGTCGGCGCGCGTGGCGGTGACGATCTCCGAGACGTAGGCCATGATCGACTCGTCGACGTGCACGTCGGCGGCGAGCTGCTGCATGACGACGACGTTCTCGGCGTGGAGGATGGCGGGCACGCTGTCGGCTCGCTGCCGGTTTCCCGCATCCATGAGCAGGCGCACGGTGCTCTCGTGGTCGGGATAGCCGAGGGAGGTCTTCATGAGGAAGCGGTCGAGCTGCGCTTCCGGCAGCTTGTAGGTGCCGGCCTGCTCGACGGGGTTCTGGGTCGCGATGACGAGGAACGGCGACGGCACGGGATGCGGCGTTCCGTCGACGGTGACCCGCCCCTCCTCCATGACCTCGAGCAGCGCGGACTGCGTCTTCGGCGAGGCGCGGTTGATCTCGTCGGCGAGCACGATGGAGGCGAAGATGGGGCCGGGGTGGAACTCGAAGTCGCGCTTCACCTGATCGAAGATCGTGACGCCGGTGACGTCGGAGGGCAGCAGGTCTGGCGTGAACTGCACGCGGCTGTTGGTGCCATCGATCGTCTTGGCGAGGGCCTTCGCGAGCACCGTCTTGCCGGTGCCTGGCACGTCCTCGAGGAGGAGGTGCCCCTGGCTGAAGAGGGTCGTGAGGGTGAGCTCGACGACGTGCCGCTTGCCGACGACCGCCTGCTCGATGTTGGCGGTCAGTCGCTCGAAGGCGTCCTGGAACCAGGCGGCCTGCTCTTCGGTCACGGTCATACGGGCTCCTCCTGCTGACGACGCCGCTGCGCGCCGGTTCTGGTCATTGTCTGCTCGGCCACCGACATTCGGGCTACCACTTCTCGAGCACGTCGCTCTTGACGACGAAGACGCCGTCCTGGAAGATCTCCACCCAGTACCCGCCGAGGCTGCCCTTGCAGTCCGGGACGACGACGCCGCCCTCCGCCTTGAGTGCGGTGCCGCTCACGTTCGACTGCTCTCCGACCGACTTGTCGGCGCCCTGCTTGCCGTTGCTGTAGCACTTGACCGTGTAGGAGTCGACATCCGAGAAGTCCTCGCCCTTGATGATGAAGCTCTTCACCTCATCCGGTTGTCCGGGCACGGCCTTGCCGCCCGTGACCGCGACCTTGTAGAGCGGCGTGTAGCGCAGGTTGCCGATGGCGGGGTTCGCGGAGGTGGCCGTTCCGGCAGTGTTCTTCGCGGTGACGACGACGCGGACAGGGGTCGATCCGTACTTCGGCACGGTGATGCCGGTGATGTCGAGACTGAGTTGGGTCGGGGGGACGCTGGTGACCGCTGGGGTGGCCGTGCCGATCTGCACGCTCACGTCGTAGCCGGTGAGCCCGCCCCCGTCGCTGCTGGGCGCGGACCACTCGGCGGTGAGCGTGCCGGTCGTCTCGCCCGGAGCGGTCAGGCGGTCAGGGACGCTCACCGACTGGGGCGCCGTCGGCAGGTTGATCGGCTTGTCGGTTCCAGAGGGCTCCGAGGGGTTTCCGATTCCGAGCGCGTTCGTCGCGCGCACCGTGGCCGAGTACTGGACGCCGACCTTGAGCCCGTCCTCGCCCGTGAACGTGACGCTGAACACCGACCCATCGACGTTGCGCACGATGGGGCTGTTTCCCCCGGTGAGCGTCACCTCGTATCCGGTGATCTCGGAGCCGTTGGAGATGGCGCTCGACCAGCCCACGACGAGCGTGCCGAGCGCGCTGCCCTTCTCGAGCGTCACCGACGTGGGGATGCCTGGCACGTCCTGCACCTCGACGGTGGCCAGGCCGGTCGTCTCGCGGAGGGGGTCGCCGGTCTGGTCGCCGATGCGGTAGCTGACCGTGATCGTGCCGATGAAGTTCGTGGCCGGGACGATCCGCAGCTGCCCGTCCACGATTGACACGGCAGCCTTCTCGGCACCGCCAGACACGTCGCTCGCGGCGAGGAGCTTGAGGGGCGACTCGGGGAACGGGTTGAAGTCGTTGGCGGTGACGTTCATGGTGACGGGCTCGTTGCGTCGGGCGAGCTGCTCGTCCGGCACGGCGCGCGGCAGCGGCTTCGAGGTCGAGACGACCGTGACGGTGACGGTGCCCGTCTGCACGAACTCGCGGAACGTGTACGTGACCGTGTACTTCGCGACCGTGCCGACCTTCGTGGTGACGCCGGCCCCGACCTTGACGGTGCTGCCGTCGAGGGACGCCGTGAGGTCTCCTGCTCCGCCCGTGAGCTTCGAGAACTGCACCTGGGGCACGACGTCCTTGTTGGGGTGCCCGGTGGCGGTGCTCAGGTCGAAGCTCTGCTCCGTGCCCTGCTCGATGGTGAGCTGCGGGGCGACGAATGTCGGGGCCACGTCAAAGAAGTCGGGGTCGCCGACGGCGATCGGCACCCGGATGGTCGCGATGCCGGCGTTCGGGTCGTTGTCGCCGTCCGCATCCGACACCTGGAAGGTGATGGATGCGGGCCCGCGGAACCCTGGCTTCGGCGTGAACCTGAGCTCGGTGTCGCTCTGCACGATGGGGCTGCCGTCTGCCTGCTCGGCCCACGCCTCCTCCGGGTTGATGATCACGACGCGGTTGCCGGAGGGCGCCCGGACGAGGTCGTTGACGTTCCACGAGATCGACTCGCCGACCTTGACCTTCTGCGCGGGGAGGTCGGGGATGAGGAACGGCGACTGCCGCTTCGACTCCTCGGTGATGAGGGCGGGGACCATGAGGAATCCGGCCGCCGTGAGCCCTGTGTCCGCTGCTGTCAGCCGGTAGACGATGATCTGCCTGACGTCGCTGATCGTCACCGTCACGCGTCCGTCCTCTTCGACCTGCGCCGCCCCGGCCCCGGCCCCCACGAGGTCGACGGCGCGACGAACCCAGGCGGGCGGGTGAGCGAGCTCGCCGTCGCGCACGTTGACGCTCAGCGTCTCCGCGCCGCCGAAGTCGTCGAGGCGGACGACGTGGTCGGTCGCGGTCGGCGGGAGGGTCGGGGCGTCCGCGCTGATCGTGATGTGGATGAACGCGGCGTCCTGACCTCCCTGGCCGTTGGTGATCGTGTAGGGCACGGAGACGAACTCGCCGTCGCTCGGGACCGTGACGATGACGGAGTCGCCGTCGACCTCGGCGTCGAGGCTCGCGTCGACCCCGACGAGCTCCGGAACGAGCTCGAGCGGGTAGCCGTTCGGGTCGGAGTCGTTCTGCAGCGCGGGGACCGCGATGCGCGAGCCGGGCTTGGCGCGCACGGTGTCATCGACGGCGACTGGTGGCGCCGTGGCGGTGGGGCGGGCGACGACGCCCACCTTGATGGTGCCCTCGGCTCGCTGGCCGTAGCCGTCGACGACCTCGTAGCGCAGCACGTCCGTTCCGGAGGCGCCCGCGAAGGCCTCGTAGATGAAGGAGGTCTGTGTGACTTCCCGCACCGAGCCGAGCTTGGGGACGTCGACGAGCTGCGTGAGCTCGACGGAGTCGCCGTCCGGGTCGATGCCGTTCAGGGGCACCTCGATGCGCACGCTGGCGCCCTCGAAGACCCTGGCGGTGTCGATGCCTGGCTCCGGCGGCCGGTTGCTCGACTCGTCTGGGGCCGTCACCTGGAAGGTGAGGTTCGCGCCGGCCTGCTCGCCGTGCTCGTCGACGACGGTGTACCCGAGCGAGTAGGTGCCCGGCTCGCTCGGCGCCTGGAGGCGGACGTCGTCGCCGGAGACGAACGTGTAGCCGTCGCCGACCTGCACGTTGTTGAGCTCCGGCGCGAGCGACATCTGCGCCTCGTCCGGGTGCGAGTCGTTCTCGAGCACGGAGACGCTCGTGTAGTCGCCGGCCCGCACCCGCCTGGTGTCGTCGACGGCGACGGGGGGCTCGTGTGTGACGGCTGGCTCGACCGGGACGACGACGATGTAGCCGACGGACGTCGCCGCCCCGTCGGTGATCGTGTACGGCAGCTCGATGGCCTGCTGGATCGCCGCCTGCGAGGAGAGGCGGACGATCGTGTTGTCGATGAGTTCGACGGCGAGTCCCGCGATCCGCGCCTCATCCGTCGTCTCGACGCTCTGCACGGAGAGCACACCCGTGCCCGTGGACACGTCGTTGCCCAGCACGTCGACGGCGTTCGACTGGCCAGGGCGCAGGTAGGCGAGGTCGCGGACGGCGGTCACCTGCGTGGGCTCCGCCGCGGGGTCCTCGACGTCGAAGCGGATGATCCCGACCGAGGTGGCGGCCCCGGCCGTGACGGTGTACTGCACGTAGGCGGTCATCGCGGTCTCGGAGGTGAAGGTCACCGTGCCGAGGTCGGGGTTGAAGCTGGCCCCTCCGGTCGCCGTGCCGAGCTCCGCGATCTCGACGAGGCCGAGGGCCTGCCCGTTCGGCGAGAGGTCGTTGACGAGCGGCTGCGCGGTCACGGTCTCGCCGAGCACGCCCCTCGCGTAGTCGGGCGTCCCGATCGGGCCGAGTGTGCCTGGCGCCTCGACGCGGATGCGCAGCTCGCCGGCGGCCTGCGAGGAGCCGTCCGAGACGAGATAGGGCACGACGCGCTCCCCCAGCTCCGCACTGGCCGCCGTGAAGGTGATGCGGCCGTCTGGTGTGAAGCCGACGGCGTCGCCGACCGGTGCCGTCGCCCCCTGCAAGAAGATGGGGTCGCCGTCCGGGTCGATCCAGTCGGGGATGACGTTGTAGGAGATCTTCTGGCCGGCCTCGACGGCGACCGTGCTGGTCCTGTTCGTCGTGGGCGCCTGGTTCTCGGCATCCGCGGGCTGGATCCGGATCGTGAGCCGCGCCTCGGCGACGCCGCCCTGCCTGCCGTCGGTCGCCGTGTAGGTGAGCGTCTGCTCGCCGGAGGCCCCGTCTGCGGCACGGAACTGGAGGGCGCGCCCATCGTCGATGAGGCGCAGCTCGCCGAAGGACTCCGGCACGTCCCCCGCGAGTCCGGTGATCGTGAGGATGTCGCCGTCGACATCCGAGTCGTTGTCGAGCACCGTCAGATACCCCGTGGATCCGGCGCGCACGCCGAAGACGTCGTCCACCAGGTCTGGTGGCGTGTTCACCTCGCCCCGCTCGGCGAGTGTCGCCTCGAACGACTCCTCGGTCGCCTCGTTCTCCCCCTCGACGCCGTCGGCGTCCTCGGGCGGCACGAGCTCGTTCCAGTTCTCGACGAGCCGCATGTTCTCCTGCGGCAGCCACACCTGGCCCGTCGCGACGTCGTTGAGGGCGACGACGTTGCGGTTGACCCGGAAGAGGATCTCGCCGAGCGGCGGCGTCGACATCGACTGGATGCGCGGCTCGCCGCCACCGCACGCGACCATCGTCGTGGCGGTCTGCGCCCACGCCGCGTGCGTGCATCCGCCGACCACCGCGGGACGCGCGGTGCCCTCCGGCGTGGCCAGGGAACCGTCGATGCCGGCGGGCACGCTGACCGGGTCGCCGCCGTCCAGGGGCACCCGAAGGGCTCCGTCGACGGTCGCGAACACGATCTCGGGGGCCGCCGCGCCTGGCAGCTGCACGCGGAGCGCCGTCTCAGGAACCGGCCTGGCCTCGCCGTCGACCAGCAGCGAGCCAGCCTCGCGGTCGAAGACCACCGGCTGCTCCCCGACAGCGGTCAGCTCATACTCGCCGGGGGAACCCGCGAGGGGTTCCCAGCTCTGCTCGGCGCCGAGGCCCTCCATGCGCAGGATCTGCTGCTTCTCGGGCGAGACCGCGAGCACCGTGCCGAGCGGCGTGACGACGACCTGCGCGTGGGCACCGAGCTCCGCGACCGGCTCCGCGGTCGCCGCGTCGAAGGCGAGCGGCTGGGCGGCATCGATGAGCCACAGCCTGCCGGTTGCCGGGTCGAGGAGCGCGATCACACCGCCCCCATACGAGCTGCGACTGCCGGCAGGCGTCAGGATGCTCTCCCGCAGGTCGGTGAGCGCCGGGTCGACCCGTCCGAGGGAGCCGCTCGTCTGGTCATGCAGGAACACGGTGTCACCGTCCTGCAGGATGCCCACGTCTGCGGTGACGAGGCTCACGCTCGCGTCGAGCTCCTGGATCTGCGCGTTCAGGCGCCCCGCCCGGAGGTCCTGGCTGTTCGAGACCCAGACGTCGCTGCTCTCCACCTCGATCTCGGCGGCCGCGAACCCCTCGTGGAGGAGCGCGAACAGCAGGGGGGTTCCCACGAGGAGGGCGAGGACGAGCGTCATCGCCAGCTGGCGGCGGCCCCTCGGCCTCGGCGCTGTTCGGCGCATGCTTCCCCACCCCCAGCAGAGATCCTCAGCGCCTCACGCAAGGCGCACCGGACATCATTGTGCACGAGGAGCGGACGCGGGCGCGACCGCGCGGGCTCCCCTCCTCCTCGGGAGTCGGCGATGCTCCTCGGAACTCGGCGAGGCTGCCGGGCGCTCGGCGGGACTCTCCCGGACGACTCTGGCGGCTGCCAGGCGGTGTCAGCGGCGGTCGAGGATGTCGAGGTCCTCCGGAGTCACGAGACGCGTCGAGATGGCGTACTCGACGAGGCGGGCGCGGCGGTTGGACGCGAGCTTGCTGCGCCCGCCCCGCAGTCCAGAGACGCCGAACTTGTCGAGCTTGTCGCACACGTTGTCGAGCTTCCGGTTGAAGGTCGGGAGCGTCCAGCCGAGGCGAGCGGCCGCATCCGCCGAGCTCGGGATGACGCCGCGCCCCGGAACGGAGTTGCGCAGGACGTCCTCCGCCAGCGCGAGGATCAGCTCGCGCTGCGTCTCGGTGAGGTGGATGACGGCCTGCGTCGTGTTGCCGGATGGGGACATGTTGACGTGGGACGTGTTGTAGAAGTCCGACGCCGAGTGGATGGCGAAGTCGTACGTCGTGGAGCCGGCCGTGAACATGACCTGCATGTGCTGGAAGACGACCGGCAGCTTCGCGCCGGGCGACAGCCAGGACTGCACCTGGCCCGAGTCGTCGGTGACCGTGGCCGAGAGCACGGAGCCCACGTTGGAGAGCCACCACATGCCGAACTCGGCCTGGAGCACGAGGAACTGTCGGTGCAGGTACGGGTTCTCGTCGATGACGAGGTCCGCGTCGCGGCCGATCGTGAACGGCGCCGCCGGGTCCAGTTCGTACCATTCCCCCACGAACTCGACGCGCAGCGGTCCGAGTGGCGGCACCTCGCTGACGACTCGCTCGTCGCTGTCGGAGATCTCGACGGCCTCTTCCGGGATCTCGCTCGCGTCGACCGCAGAGGTGTACTTGCTTTCACTCATGGGTCCATCATGGCGGATCGGCGCGCTCATTGCGGGTAGCAGACATCGAGCGGTTCCGGACTGACCTTCCCGCCGCGCCGCACTTCCACCTCGATGCAGGCCTGGGCGCCCTCCGGTACTCCCGGGATCACGACCCATGTCTCACTTGTCGTCGCACCGTCCTTGCCGTTCTCTCCGACGGTCCAGTAGTAGACGTCGCCGGGCTGCGGGTCGGGGTTCGACCACGAGAAGGTGACGGCTCCGTCTGGGCTGCGGACGGCGACGGGGGCGACGAGCACGGGAGGGAAGCCACCAGCGTCGATCGACACTGGGGTGGCGGTGGCGCGGCCGATCTCCTCGTCCCCGGGGGTGAGCATCCACGCGGCGGCGGCGGCAACGCCGATGACGACGACGAGGCCGCCCGCGATGAGACCGACGAGCGCGTTCCGCGAGGGCCTGCGCCTGGCGGCCGCCGCGTTGGCCTCGCTGACACCGGCCAGGTCGTCGGCCATCGTCGCCTCGACGCGCGCGTCACCGATCTGCTGGCTTCCGGGTGCGCCCCCGAATGAGGGCGCGATCGGCGCTGGACCGACGGATGCGTGGCCCGGTGTCGTGATGCGGCGGGCTGTCGTCGGGCCGGAGTCATCGCTCGGCTGCGCGGCCGGGTGCTCGGCGCCCCGGGGCCTCCTGCCGGTCCGTGGGCCGCTGGCCGTCTCGTACCGCGCGGCGAACCCACCTGGCGACTGCTGCGCGGCGACTCGGACGACCGCGCGGGCGGACGTCAGCTCGGCCTTGCTCGCGCGGGCCCCTTCGTGGACCTGCGCGTTGACCAGCGAGACGGGCCGCAGGCTCGTCGCATCCGCATCCCCACCCCCGGTCGCGATGGGAGCGGAGATCGTCATGTTGGGCACGTCGATCGCGGTCGGCGCGTAGTTCAGCTCGAGCTCGACCCGCTGCAGCGCGTACGCGAACTCGACCGCGCTCTGGTAGCGGTGGGCGGGGTTGCGGGCCATCGCCTTGTGGAGCACGCTCACGAGCGACCTGGGGACGTCCCCGCGGTCGATGGGTGAGATGGATCCGCGCTCGATGCGGGAGATGAGGTCGAGCGTCGAGTTCTTCTGCCCCGGGCGTTCGAACGGGGTGTGCCCTGCGACCAGCGAGTAGACGGTCGCGCCGAGCGAGAAGACCTCGCTGCGCACGTCGGGCTTCGGTTCGTCCTCGAACATCTCCGGCGGGGACCAGGGCACCGACAGCCCGCCTCCCCCTGCCGGGGCGGACTCGACGAGATCGCCGGCGTCCGCGAGTTCATCGTCGACCGCGGAGGAGATGCCGAAGTCGGTGAGCGCGGGCCAGCCGAAGTCGTTCGTGAGGATGTTCGCTGGCTTCACGTCGCGGTGCAGGATGCCGACGGCGTGTGCGGTCGCGACGGCGCTCGAGATGCGGACCCCCGTGCGCAGCACTTCCTCGACGGGGATCCGCTCTCGCTTGTAGCGTTCGGAGAGGCTGAGGCCCGACGCGAACTCCATCACGAAGTAGGGGCGGCCGTCGCCCGCGACGTCGGCCTGGAAGATCGTGACGATGTAGGGGTGCGACGACATCTGCGCCATGAGGTTGGCCTCGCCGATGAACGCCTGCCTGCTCGTCTCGCCGAGGTCGTCACCGCCCAGCAGCACCTTGACCGCGACGAGCCTTCGCGGGAACTGCTGCTCGTAGAGGAAGACGTCGGAGAAGCCGCCAGAACCTAAGTGCTTTCGGTAGAGGTAGCCAGGAATCTCGGGCGGCTCCGCTGGCGTTCGTCGCTGCCCGGCCACCGTCAGTGGCTCGCCGTCATGGACAGGTTGCGCACGGTCAGGAAGATGCCGCTGCCGAGGTCGATGACGGTGTTCGGCATGACCGCTGTCGGCTCGCCGGCTCGCAGCCGCTGTGGGCCGCGGCCGGGCATGACGACGTCGGTGCCGTTGCGCGAATGCAGGTCGGTGACGACGATGACGCCACCTTCGACGCTCATCAGCACGTGGTTGCGGGAGATGTCGGTCGCTCCGGTGAGCCTGACGTGCTGGGGCTCGACACCCCCGGTCTGCTCTGCCCCCATGCTCGGCGCCCTGCCGAGCACAAGCGGACCTGCGAGCCCGACCGTGCCGCCCGTGGACAGCTCGACGACGTAGGCGGGCGCGTTCGGCGCAGTGGGATGCGCGGTCGCAGGCGTGGGCGCAGCCGGCGGGGCGGATGGTGCTGTCGCGCGCGGCGCTGCGGGCTCTGGGGCCGGGGCCGCGACTGGCCCTGCCGGCGGTGCGGCCGGCGCAGCGAACGGCGCAGCGAACGCCGCGCCGCCGCCTTCGGGGTGCGTCTCGAACGACAGCGCCTGCGCGAGCACCGTCTCACCGAGGTCGCCGAGCCCGACCTGGCTGGCACGGTCGCGCCTGAGGTCCTGGATCGATCCTCCGGCGACCGTGAGACCGTCGTGCTCCCCCTGCTCGGGGCGGTCGGTGAGCTCGCGGTGACCGCTTCGGTCTGCCGAGGCGACTTGGTGGGGCGGGAGCGACCCGAGCTGGGTCGCCGCCGGGTCGGGGTGGTCCTGGGATTCTCGGCGCGCGGCGCGGCGCGCAGATGCGGCTTGGCGGATGCGGCTCGCTTCGTCGCTCAGGATCGTGCGGCCGTCATGCTCGCCGATCAGGTCGGCCTGCGCTTCCGCGTCGAGGATCGGCACGGGGAACGTCTGGGCGTCGCGATTCGAGGGGTCCGCGTCCTCGCTCGTCTCGGGCTCCGATGCGCCTTCGGCTGCTGCATCACCGTCGGCGGCCGCGTCACCTTCGACTGCAGGCTCGGATTCGCTTTCGGAGGCAGGCTTGTCGAGCGCGGCCGATTCGTCGCGGGAACGTCCTTCGTCATCTGAGGGAAGCTCGAGGTCGACGGGCAGCTCGAGAATCGTCGCCTCTGGGAACGCCTCGCCGGATTCCGCCTTCGCTGTGTGCGAGCGTGGGGCCCCTTCGAGCTGCGCCTCGAGCGACTGCGAATGCTCCTGCACGGCCTCCCCCGGGCCCACGGTGCCGTCGAGGTCGGGGTCGGCGGTCGTCTCCACGGCCTCGAGGTTCGGGACTGATGTCTCGGCGACCTCGTGGTCGCGGTCCGCGAACAGCAGCTGGATCGGCACCTCGTCGCGTCCGAGCCTGTCGTCTTCGACGGTGACCTCGACGCCGCGCGCGGCCGGGAGCAGGGCTTCGACCCAGGTGAGCGCCTCCCGCGCATTGATGACGGCGGGGCGCATCCCGACCCGTGGCGAGTTCGGTAGCTCGACGACGCGCAGCGGCCCTCGCGCGAGGACCCGCAGGCCGTTCCCGTCGCGGATCAGGTACACGAACGGGGCGACCTCGCTGAGCGGGCCGCCGCCGAGCAGGGCCGCGAGGACGCGGTCGCACGAGAGGGCGCCGTCCGTGAACGCCAGGCGGGCCGCGTCGACGGCTCCCGGGGCGTCAGGGGCGTCGCCAGCGTCGAGCGCCGGGTCCGCGCGCTGCGACGATGCGAGCGGACGCGGGATCAGCAGCGCGTGACGGCGCTGACGAAAGATCACGGGAGCGTGTGCCGTGGCCTCGTGGGGTGCCTCGGTCATCGTTACCTCGGCGTCGTGTCTTCGAAGCTGTCGTCGGCCGGCGGAGCCGCGATCGGCCCCGTCGTCACGGTGGGCACCGCGGACGCCTGGTCGGCGTTCGCGTATTCGGAGTCGATGACGACGACGCTCACGTTGTCGCGTCCGCCGACCTCGACCGCCGTCTGCACGAGCGTCTCGGCGAGCGTCAGCTCGGGCTCCGGGTCGGAGTGGTACTCGAGCATGACCTGCGAGATCTGCTCGTCGCTGAGCTCCTTCGTGAGCCCATCCGAGCAGACGAGGAACACCTGGTGGCCGTGCACCGGCATGAGCCAGATGTCGGCCTCCACGTCGCTCTCGGAGCCGACGGCGCGGGTGATGACGTTGCGGTCGGGGTGGATGAGCGCGTCGGCGGCCGAGATGAGCCCCATGGCGACCATCTCCTGCACGGCCGAGTGGTCGACGGTGACCTGCACGAGCGCGCGGCCGTTCCAGCCGTACACGCGCGAGTCCCCGACGTTGAAGATCATCCAGTGCAGCAGCTCTGCGCCGAGGTCGGCGAGGTCGACGAGCGCGATGCCGGAGAGCGTCGTGCCCGCGACGGCGCCGGGGCCGTCGGCCTCGGTCACGAGGTCCTGCACCGCACGGTTCGCGCGGTCAATGGTGCGCAGCACGCGATCCGGCGTCGCGGGCTCCTCGACCTGGAACTCCTCGTCGAAGGTCGCGACCACGGTCTGGCTCGCGCGGTCGCCGTAGGCGTGACCGCCCATGCCATCGGCGACGAAGAAGACGGGCATTCGTGCGAGCACGGAGTCCTCGTTGACCTGGCGCACACTTCCGACGTCGCTGGCGGCACTCACGCGCAACGCGACGGCTTCCTCCGCGCGCGCGTACGACGAAGCCAGTTCAGTATTCACAAATAGCACCTCTGGAACTCTGCCCGGGTGGCCTGCCCCGAAGGCACACCTTGTACGCGTAGATCGCGCGTGCATCCATTGTGGCATTGCGGCGGCCCTGCTGCGAGACCCGCCGCGACCCCGTCCCGGCCTCACGCCTCTGCGATGACGCTCCCTGCCGGGTCGAGACCGAGTCGTCTGGTCACCCCCAGCCTCCCGAGGAACCGCTCGTCGTGGCTCACGACGAGGAGCGCTCCCCGGTAGTCGCCGAGCGCGCTGACGAGCTGCGCGGTCGATTCCCGGTCGAGGTTGTTGGTCGGCTCGTCCAGCAGCAGGAGCTGGGAGGCGGGGGTCGCGAGGAGGAGCCGAACGAGCGAGACCCGGAAGCGCTCGCCTCCGGAGAGCGAGGACACGGGCCGTTCGACGACGGCCCCGCGCAGCAGGAACCGAGCGAGCTGCGCTCTGAGCTCCTGCACGGAGGTCTCCGGCGCCGCCCGCTGCACGTTGTCCAGCACACTCGCCCCGTCGTCCAGACCGTCGAGGCGCTGGCGCAGGTATCCGACACGGTTGGTGGACGCGGTGACCCACGCTCCCCCGCGCGTGCCGATGCGCGCAGCCCCCTCGGCGCCGCCCGCGTCGGCCGAGGTGGCGATCGCCTCGAGGATCGTCGTCTTGCCCGAGCCGTTCGGACCGGTGAGGGCGATGCGCTCCGGCCCCATGATCACGATCGGCCGCAGCTCGCCCGCGGTATCCGGCAGCTCGAGGGTCGCGAGCCGACGCGACGACGCGACGTCGGGGTCGGGCAGCTGGATGCGGATGCTCGCGTCGTCCCTCACGCGCTCCTCCGCCCGGTCCACGGCGGCACGAGCGTCGGCGAGGCGCGCGTCGTGCTCCCCTCGGAGCTTGCCCGCGGACACCTGGGCGCGCGCCTTCTGCCCGTTCATGAGGATCTTCGGCGCCCGCTTGTTGGCCTGCGCCTTCTTCCCCGCTCGGAGGCTGCTTGCGATCTTCGCCTCCGCTTCTCGACGGTCGCGCTGCTCGGATCTGAGCGTGCCCTCGGCTGAGCGGAGGGCCTGGGCGGCCGCCATTCGCTCGCGTTCGAGCTGCTCGAGGTACGCGCTGTACCCGCCGCCGGTCAGGCTGAGCTCCCCTCGCCGGAGCTCGGCGATCTGGTCGACGTGCTCGAGCAGCTCCTCGTCGTGGCTGGCGATGACGAGCGTTCCACGCCACGATGCGACGAGCTCGGTGAGCCTGTCGCGCGCCCTCCGATCGAGGTTGTTGCTGGGCTCGTCGAGCAGCACGATCGGCGCACCGCCGAGGCGCAGACCGGCGACGGCCACGAGCATGGCCTCGCCGCCGGACAGGCTGCCGACGGTGCGGGTCAGCATCGCCTCGTCGAGACCGAGGCTTCGCAGCTCTGCCTCGGCGCGCAGCTCGATGTCCCAGTCATCCCCGAGCACGTCGTACACGGCCGTGTCGATGGAGCCGCCCTCGATGGCGCGCAGGGCCGCGATCTTCTTCTCGACGCCCAAGAGGGCGGTGACGGGGAGGCCAGTATGGAGGGTCAGCTGCTGCGGCAGGTAGGCGACGTCCGCATCCGCCCGGATCGTCCCGCGGCTCGGCGTGAGCGTGCCTGCGAGGAGGCGAAGCAGGGTCGATTTGCCGCTGCCGTTGCGGCCTACGAGGCCGGTCCTCCCCGGTGGGAAGGCGCCCGTGAGCGAGTCGAGTGCCCGCGTTCCGTCGGGCCAGCTCAGGCTGAGGCGCTCGAAGGCGAGTGGGGTGATGGTGTGAGGTGTCGACGTAGACACGATGCTCCCTGGTGGTTCAGTGCGCGCACTGACACCGGAAGCCTCAGAAGGTGGGTTCGACGGTCGTCAGCGCACAGTGTGCGTTGCGGGGGCGTCGAGAATCCTCACCGGCCTGCCAATCTGTCGGGAACAGGAACCATTCCAACGTATCCCCGAGCAGGGTGTCCGTCAACCGGGCCCGGGTGCTGGAACCTTCGCCACGCATGCAGAAAGCCCGGTTCGAGATGTCTCGAACCGGGCTTTCGTTGGTGATCCCAGCGGGATTCGAACCCGCGCTGCCGCCGTGAGAGGGCGGTGTCCTAGGCCGCTAAACGATGGGACCGTTTTGGCAACTCGGATATTCTGGCACACGGCGCGAAGACAATGCAAGTCGGGTTTCGGGTACGGCGCGTCGCGCGTCGTTCCGCGGGTCCTGTGCGGCCGACCAGACGCGGGTTGCTAGCGTTGTCGCATTGTCGCGCGTCCCACGGAGGCCGCATCTCATCAAGGGGGAACATGCGCCTCACCAAGCTCGAGCACGCCGCGCTTTCGATCGAGAAGAGCGGGTCGCGGCTCTTCATAGATCCGGGCAAGTTCACGACCCCGATCACCGAGGCGGCGGGGACGGTCGCCATCGTCATCACGCACGAGCACGACGACCACTGGACTCCGGAGCAGCTGACGCGCATCCTGGCCAGGAACCCGAAGACCCCGATCTTCACGACGCCCTCGGCCGCCGAGAAGATCCTCGCCGCCGATCTCCCGGACATCGGAGAGGTCATCGACGTCTCCGCTGGCGAATCGGTGCTGGTCGGAGGCTTCGATCTCGCGTTCTTCGGCGGCGAGCATGCCATCATCCACAGTTCGATCCCCCGCATCGAGAACGTCGGCGTGCTCGTCGAGCACGGCGCGCTCTACTACGGGGGCGACGCCTACAGTGCGCCGGAGGGCATCGACATCGACGTGCTGGCCGTGTGCGCGAACGCACCGTGGATGCGCATCGCGGAGTCGATGGACTACATCGAGCGGGTGCGCCCCAAGCGGGTGCTGCCCGTGCACGAGATGCTGCTCGCCAAGGTCGGGAAGTCGCTGGCGACGACTCGGCTCCGCGAGTCGGCGGAGCGCGCAGGTGCACTGCTCGTGGACCTGCAGCCCTTCGAGACGCTCGAACTCGACTGACGGCCGCCGCCCCGCTCGGGACGGGCTCTCGTGAGCTCATCCCCAGCGGGGCAGGCAAGTCCGCTCAGTGCTCGCGGAGCATCTCGATGAGCTCGTCCTTGCGCTTGTCCGAATAGCCCGCGAGGTCGAGCTCCTTCGCGCGCTGCTTGAGGTCCGCGACGGTCCAGTCCTCGTACGATCCGGATTCGCCGCCCTTCTTCCCGACCTCACTCCGCCCCTTCTTGGCGGCGGCGTTCGAGATGCGTGCGGCCTTCTCCTTCGAGTTGCCCTCGTCGCGCAGCTTCTCGTAGAGCTCCTGGTCCTTCAGGCTCGGCTGGTCGTCGGCGTTCGAGTTCTTGGGCATGATCCGCTCCTCTCGCTTCGATCCGGGTCGGGTCGCCTGTTCGGCGTCCGTCGACGTCAGAGGTTCTTGCCGCCCGTGACGGCGATGATCGCTCCGGTCGTGTAGGTGGCGTCGTCGGAGGCCAGGTAGACGTAGGCGCCCGCCAGCTCAGCCGGCTGACCGGCCCGCCCCAGGGGCGTGTCCTGGCCGAAGCTCGCGAGCTTCTCCTCGTCCCAGCCCGTGGCCGGGATGAGGGGCGTCCAGATTGGGCCAGGGGCGACGGCGTTGACGCGGACGCCCTTCGGACCGAACTCCTTCGCCATCGACTCGGTGAGCGACACGAGGGCTGCCTTCGTCATGGCGTAGTCGAACAGGCCGTCGCTCGGCTCGTAGCCCTGCACGGACGACGAGAAGATGACGGATGCTCCCGGCGGCAGGTGCTCTTCCGCGGCACGAAGCGTGTAGATGGGCGCCTCGAGGTTCGTCTCGATGACGCGACGGATCTCCTCCGTCGGCGTCTCGCCGATGCTCGTCCGGTCGCGCTGGTAGGCGGCGTTGAGGACAAGCAGGTCGATGCCTCCGAAGGCGGCGACCGTCGCGTGCACGATCTCGGAGCAGTACTGCTCGTTCCGGAGGTCACCAGGGAGCAGGAGCCCGGTCTCGCCGGCCTCGTTGATCAGGCGCGCGGTCTCCTGCGCGTCCGCCTCCTCTTCCGGCAGGTACGAGATGGCGACTTTCGCACCCTCTCGCGCGTAGGCGAGGGCAACGGCGCGGCCGATGCCGGAGTCGCCACCGGTGATGAGGGCGCGGCGGCCTTTGAGCCGCCCGTGGCCCGTGTAGCTGCTCTCCCCGTGGTCGGGGGCGGGTGTGGTCTCGGTGGTGAGGCCGGGCTGCTGCTGCTCCTGGCCGGGGAAGCCGGAGTCGCTGAAGCGGTTTCTGGGGTCGGTGAGTGCGGTCATCGTTCGCCTCCGTCTGATCGGTGGTTCGTGGTGATCGTGGTCTGGCATCGACGCGGCGGTTCGCGGCGCAATGTACCGACGACGCTAGGGATCGAACGTTGACGTTCCCTGATCAGCAGGTGCGTGCGCGCTCAGTGCGGCGCGCGTCACCGGGTGCGTCGCGCGCTGAACGCGACCAGGGCGGCGCATCCGCTCGCCACGACGGCGACGGTCACGAGCAGGGAGGTCATGCCGAACGTCGGTGCCAGCGCGGAGAGGATGGCGGGGAGAGCGAAGCCGATGTAGGTGAGCGCGTAGTACAGGCCGGTGAGGCCCGCCAGGTTGCGGCTCCCCGCCATCGCCTGCACCTCCACGAGGCCGGTGAGCATGCAGATGCCGTACGCCCCACCGAGGAGGACGCCGGCCGCGCACGCGAGCAGCGGAGACTGGACGGCGACGTTGGCGGCGACGATGAGGGCCCCAACGGCGAGGAGCCCGAGGCCGACCGAGCCGGAGGCGCCGCCGACGCGCGCGGCGATGCGCGGCACGCTGGGCTGGATGAGGAACCCGACCGTGAGCGTGACGAGCGTGAGGAGGGCTGCGAACGCTATCTCGAGTCCCCCGAGCCGCTCGACGACGATGGCCGGCGAGACGGCGAACGCCAGCGCGGGAGCCGCGAAGACCCACGGTGCCATCGGCAGGATGACCGTGAGGAAGCGACGACGGTGCTCGGGCGCGATGGCCACGTCGACGATCGGTCGAGGCGGCCGTTCCTCACCCGATCGAAGGGACTGCGGGCCGGCGGTCTCGGTTCCCCGTGCGAGCGCGATGGCGGCGACGGCCGTGAGCGCGAGCTGCACGACGTACGGGGTCACGGTGGGCCAGGGCGCCCACTGCGCGAGGAGGCCGGCGACGACGGCGCCGAGGAGGAATCCGCCGGTGATGGTGAGCGAGGCGCGCCTCGCCGCGATGGCGGGTGCCACGGTTCCGCTCGAGAGCTCGCGGATCCAGGTCGTGCCGACGACCATCGCGAAGGCCACCGAGACGCCGGACAGGAGGCGCCCGACCATCATCGCGGTCGGGCTCGCGCTGCCGAGGGCGAGCACAACCGCGGCGACGACACTCAGCGTCACCGAGGCGATCATGACCGGCCTGCGGCCGAAGCGGTCGGAGAGGGAGCCTGCGATGAGGAAGCCGGGAATGAGGCCCAGGATGTAGGCGCCGAAGAAGAGGTCGACCTGCAGCGCCGAGTAGCCCTCGACCTTGCGGTAGAGGAGCAGGAGCGGCGTGAACTGGTTGCCGCCCCAGGCCATCATGAGGACAGCGGGGGCCGCGGCGATCCAGGCCCGCTCGCGTCGTGGCGCGGGCGACGGGGACGCCGCGCTCACCCCTTGAGCACCTTCATCGTGAAGTGAGAGGTGACGCGGTGGACGCCGGGGAGCCGCCAGATCTTCTCGCGCAGCAGCTTCTCGAAGCTCTCGAGGTCGGCCACCTCGACGCGGAACGCGTAGTCAGGCGAGCCGAACATGCGGCGCACCTCGGTCACCTCGGTGAGCTCGACGGCCTGCGACTCGAACGCCTCCACCGTGGAGTGCGCCTGACTCGTGAGGTCGACGTCGATGAGCACCTTGAAGGCCCGCCCCACCTTGTCCGGGTTGACCTCGGCGTGATAGCCGAGCAGTACGCCGTCCTCCTCCAGGCGCCGCACGCGGCGCAGGCAGGGCGCCGGCGTCAGCCCGACGCGCTGCGCGAGTTCGGCGTTCGTGAGTCGGGCGTTCTCTTGCAGTTCGCGCAGGATTGCGCGATCGATGGTGTCCACACTTGATTATTGCCGAATCTGACGCCGCAAGGCTCCAATTCGCTCTCGGCATGCGCGCCCGACGTGCCAAGATCTCCGCATGACCACCCCAGACGCCGAAGCCCGCGACGCCGCGCCTCCTAGGCCCGCCGCGACGAGGCCTCGGGATGCGCGTGCGCTGGGCATGCGCGCAGGCACGGGCAGGGCCGCGAACGCGGGAGCAGGAGGGAATGAGCGCGCGAACACCGCCGCGGGCCCGGATCCGAGCCTGACCGCGACACTGGCCCCAACCCTGGCGGCCCCATCGACCCGCGGCGCGCGCATCCGAGCTGGACTCCGCGACTCGCTCGCGGCGGGCCTCGGCGTGGTGCCGCTCGGGGTGGCCTTCGGGGTGCTGGTCATGCAGGCTGGGCTGCCCTGGTGGGTCGCGCCGTCGCTGTCGGTGTTCGTCTACGCGGGGTCGATCGAGCTCCTGCTCGTGGGCCTCATCGCGGCGGGAACACCGATCGCGACGATGGCGCTCACGACCTTCTTCGTCAACTTCCGGCACGTGTTCTACGCGTTCTCGTTCCCGCTGCACCTCGTGCGCGGGCGCCTCGCCCGCCTCTACTCGATCTGGGCGATGACCGATGAGGCCTACGCGATCGTGACACCCATCCCTCCCGCGCAGCGCTCCGCGACTCGCCTCCTCACCCTGCAGCTCGCCCTCCAGGCCTACTGGGTCGGCGGGGGCCTGGCCGGCGTGGCGCTGGCAAGCATCCTCCCCGGCGAGATCAAGGGCCTCGAGTTCTCGCTGTGTGCGCTCTTCACGGTGCTGGCTCTTGACGCGATCCGCTCCCGCGAGGATGTGCCGTCGCTGCTCATCGCCGGTTTGAGCGTCTCGCTGGGGCTGCTCTTCGTGCCGGACGCTCCGCTCTTCGCGGCGCTCATCCTCTTCGCCGTGGCGCTCGCGGTGCGCGCGCTGTTGGCCGCGAGGCGCGACCGCGGGGAGGCGCAGGTGAGCGATGTCTGACGTGTGGTGGTTCGTCGGGGCGCTCGCCGTCTGCGGTGGTATCACGTTCGCGCTGCGCGCGGTGCCGTTCGCGGCGCTCAAGCCGTTGCGCGATTCGAAGACGGTGCAGCGGCTTGCCGTGTGGATGCCCGCGGGGATCCTCGCGATCCTCGCGGTG
The DNA here is from genome assembly GCF_050315415.1 of Pseudoclavibacter sp. Marseille-Q434. Classification (NCBI taxonomy): domain Bacteria; kingdom Bacillati; phylum Actinomycetota; class Actinomycetes; order Micrococcales; family Microbacteriaceae; genus Pseudoclavibacter; species Pseudoclavibacter sp. Marseille-Q434. Next base: position 394,646 of record NZ_JBNPQH010000003.1, read on the forward strand.
GTCACCTTCAGCGATTTCGCCGTCGAGCCGCGCACATCCTTGTGGGCGGCGATTGCGCTTGCCGTGACGATCGGCGTGCACCTGGGGTTCGGGCGCCGGACGCTGCTCAGCGTCGGGCTCGGGACGGCAACCTTCGTCGTGCTCGTGAACCTCTTCTAGACGATCACCCGCACGGCCGGCGCTCGCGCTCGCGCCCCTGAGCCATCTCGACGGCCTGCTTCACCTCCACCCCTGATGCACCTCGGCCCCTGCCTCACCGCGGCTCTTGCTTCACCGCGGCCCTGTGGGCTTCCAGCAGCGCGACTCGCGGACGTCGTACCCGGCAGCTGCCCTACCTGGCGGCCATCATGCGTGGCGCCGTCGTTGCTGGCGGCCGTCTCACCTGGCAGCGCTGTGGCGTCGTCGCAGCCAGCTGAAGGCGATGACCGAGATGGTCGCGTAGCCGGCGAAGAAGAGCAGCATCCCGAGGTCGTCCATCTCGTACTGGACGCTCTCGCCGCCGAGCACGAGGCGGTTCATGGTGAGCCACCCGAGGTGGGCGCCGACGCTCGTCCAGACGGTGGCGGATGCGGTGGCGTCGCGCGCGCAGATCAGGAGGTATCCGAAGGCGGCGAGCATCGTGTAGTAGACGATGGGGTCCTCGCCCGCCGGCGCCAGCAGGACCTCGTCGCCCGTCCCGCGAGCAGCCGCGAGGGCACCTTGGAACGTGATGGCCAGAATCGGGACGACGAGGAACGTCGCGATGTTGAGGAGGGCTGCCGGGGCGGGCGGGAAGGCATCGCGGAGGTTCGTGAGCGCGTAGCCGCGGATCGCGAGTTCCTCCGGGACGGCTTCGAGGAGGAGCGCGACGACGGTGTTGGTGGCGAGGAACCCGAGGAGTCGCACGGGGTCGAGGGCGATGAGGCTCACGACGCCGGTGACCTCGAGCGCCAGGAGCATGGCGAGGCCGGCGGCGACGAGGGTGCCGAGGCCGAGGGCGAACCCGGAGGCGTCGGCCCGGAGGCCCGTGAGCCCGATGCCGGCGAGCGATCGGCGATCCCACCGACGCCGAAGGAGCAGGATGACGCCGACGACGATGAGCGTGACGCAGCACGCCACGAGCACTCGGGATCCGAACCCGCTCGCGGCGGTCGCGTCGACCCCGAAGAGGAACGACGAGACCTCGGTGGAGACCACGAGGCCGGTCGCCATGACGGCGGCAGCCACCAGGGCTCGAGCGGTTGCGACCCCTCGGCCGAGGGTCGCAACTCGCCGCCGTCCGTGCTCTGCGCCTGCCATGCCGCCTCCCCCAGCTTGCGGCCAGTGTATTGGTCGCGACGTCGCATCACGGGCGGGGGCACGAGGGCCGAGTCGTTGGCGTCGGTCGTGAACTGGTTCGAGCGCGTGGGTCGTGGCCGGGCGCCGGCCGGGTCGTGAGCGCGGGCTGACTAGAGCGGCTGGCGCGAGTCGTAATTGGACTGCAGTGGGCGCGCCCGGTAGCCGTCCCGCATCATGACGACGAGGGTGGCTGCCACCCCGGCTGCAGCGATGAGGGCGACGATGAGAGCGATGACGATGAGCGGGCTGAGTTCCATGGGCCACCTCCGTGATGGTGCGCGAGTCGTGCTGTTGGGCACATCCAATCGCTGTATTGGCCTGGCCGTCGCGGTCCACTTCGCGCATACTGGATCCATGGAGTCAACGTCTGGTTCTCGCATCTCTGCCCGCACCCTGCTGTCGTTGGCGGGTGAGCTGCGCGACGATTCGGCGGCATACGAGGCCCTGGCCGAGCGCATCCGCCTGCTGATCGTCGACGGGCGCATTCCCGTCGGCACTCGCCTGCCGTCTGAGCGGGAGCTCGCCGTGCAGTCTGGCCGGAGCCGCACGACGATCGTGGCCGCGTATCAGTCGCTGCGTGACAGCGGGCACGTGCTGAGTCGCCAGGGGTCCGGGAGTCGCGTGACGCTCCCCCGGCTCGGTCGGCAGGACTACCGTCCGACTGGGGAGGGTGAGAACTTCGGCGTGGACTTCGCGCGGGCGGTGCCGCCACCGGTCGAGGGGCTCGCGGAGATCATCGCGGACGCGTCGAGCTCGATGCCGCTCGCGCTCGCTGCCCCGGGTTTCGACCTCCTGGGAACGCTGTCGCTGCGGTCGGCGATCGCGGACCGGTACACGGCGCGGGGTCTTCCGACGACGGCAGACCAGATCATCGTGACGATGGGTGCGCAGCACGCGATCTCGTTGACGGCGCACACGCTGCTCACGCGGTCGGATGTGGTGCTCGTGGAGTCGCCCACGTATCCGCACGCCTACGAGGCGATGCGGCGGGCGGGCGCGCGGCTCATCGCGACGCCGGTCACGACGGGCGGGTGGGAGATCGATCATCTGGTCGAGACGATCGAGCGCATGCGTCCGGCGCTCGCGTACCTGATCCCGGACTTCCATAATCCGACGGGGGCGTCGATGCGGCCCGAGGATCGCGTGCGCGTGACGGAGGCGGCGCGTGCGGCTGGCACGATTCTGATCGTGGACGAGACGACCGCTGACCTGTCCATCGACCGGCCGTGGGACGACGGCCCCTTTGCGCGCCACGCGCGGGGGGCGTCTCCGTTCTCCGGTTCGGGGGTCGTGACGGTCGGGTCGCTGAGCAAGGCCGCTTGGGCTGGCCTGCGCATCGGCTGGATCCGGGCCGATGCGGCGCTGATTCGCCGGTTCGTGCAGGCGCGCCCTGCGGGTGATCTTGGGACGCCGCAGATCGAGCAGCTTCTTGCGGAGCGGATCGTGCGGGCCCTGCCCGAGCTGCTGCCGCGGCGCCGCGAGCAGATGCGTCGCCACCGGGACGCACTGCATGAGGCGCTGAGCTTGCATCTGCCGGAGTGGCATGTGCCGCTGCCTGATGGTGGCTTGTCGATGTGGGTGCATCTCGCTCAGTCGGCGAGCTCCGCCATGACGTCGCTGTCGGAGGCGCGCGGGTTGGCGCTGGTCGCTGGGCCGAAGTTCTCGATCGATGGGAGCCTTGAGCGGTTCCTGCGGGTGCCGTTCACGGCGCCGATCGCTGACCTGGAGGCGGGCACTCGGATGCTTGCTGATGCGTGGGCGCAGCTGTCGGTTCGTGACGTCCGGTCGATGGCGGATACGCGTCTTCCTGAGATGGTGTAGTCCATGGTTCTCTTCATCAGCGACATCGACGGCACCTTGCTGAGCGCGCAGCGGACTCTTTCGTCCAGGACGATCGAGGCGATCTCGGCGGTTCGGGCCGCCGGCCACCACTTCGTGCTCTGTTCGTCGAGGCCCCCCGAGTCGATGAGGGTGCTCGAGCGCCTGTACGGCGGTATCGGGTCGCCTTTGGTGGCGTACAACGGCGGGCTGGTGCTCTCGGGGAGCGGTGAGGTGCAGCATGATGTGCCGATCGCGCCCGCGGATGCGCGGTTCGTCGCCGATCACTGCGAGGCGTCCGGGTTGCATGCGAGTTTCTTCGCCGGTGAGCACTGGTACGCCTGGAACGAGGACGAGTGGACCGAGCGGGAGCGCACGCACACGTGGGTGCACCCGGAGGCGACTTCGGCGTTGGAGTTCGTCGCGTCTGGGGAGGTGGATGCGACTCCTCCGCACAAGATCATGTGCATGGGTGCTCCGGCGCTGGTGGATGCGCTTGAGGTGGCGCTTGGTGCGCGTTCCGGTGTTGTGAGCTACCGGTCGAAGGACACCTACTTGGAGATCGCGAACGCGGACTGTTCGAAGGGCACTGGCCTGCTTGCTGTTGCGCAGCAGCTGGGGGTTGGTTCCGAGGACCTGTATTACTTCGGCGACAACTACAACGATCTGCCGGCGTTCGAGGTGGTCGGCCATCCGATCGCGGTGGCGAACGCGCGGGCCGAGGCGCTCGCGGTGGTCGAGTCGGTGATTCCGAGCAACGTTGACGATGGGGTTGCGGTCTTCCTCGAGGAGTGGCTCGAGGCGTGGCTCGAGGCGCAGATTGATGCGGCGCGACCAGTCCACTGACCCCCGAGTGGACCGCGACACGCCCGGGCGGATGCGATTGGATTGCAATATCCGGCATCCGCCGGCAGATCACGGAGGTGGACCCATGGAACTTCTTGTTATTGGTATCGGGGTTGTGGCGGTTGTCGCCTTCGCCGCTGAGACTGTCCGCGCTGTCCGCAAGGACGGTTATGCGCAGCGCCCTACGCGTTTCGGCTACAACACTCGTCAGCCGCAGCTCTAGTCGCGCTGCTGCACGCCGCTCCCTCTGAGCGGAGTTGGACAGCAACCGGTGCCGCCCTGGTCTTCGTGATCTCGGCGGCACTTTCGCGTTTCGGCGCCGACCTTTCGATGTTCCGCGCCAGGCCCGCGGAGGACTGAGCCTGCCACACGGGAGGCTTCAGGGTCCTCGGTTGATCACGGCCTTCGCTTGATCACGGTCATCGGCTGGTCAGGGTCCTCGGTTGATCAAGGTCTTCGGTTGAACGCGGTCATCGGCTGGTCAGGGTCCTCGACTGGTTGAGGTCCTCGGTTGATCAGAGTCATCGGTTGATCAGAGTCATCGGTTGGTCAAGGTCATCGGCTGGTCAGGGTCTTCGGTTCGTCAGGGTCTTCGGTTGATCAGGGTCTCCGGTTGATTGCTGGGCGTGCGGTTGGGACGCTGCTGGTGGTGTAGCTGCCGCGGCGGGCGGTTCTGCGTGGGGCGTGATGCCCGAGGGCGGGGACGACGCGCCAGCGTCCGCTGCCACTGTTGCTGCTGTTGTTGCCGTTGCGTCCGTTGCTCCCGTTGTTGCCGTTGGTGAGGACGAGTCGTCCTCGGTGCACTTCGTGGTGGTGGAAGGAGCAGAGCAGGATGCCGTGTTTCGCGTCGGTGGGTCCGCCTTCGCTCCAGGGCTGTGCGTGGTGCACTTCGCACCAGCGCACGGGTGCGCTGCAGCCGGGCGCCCGGCATTGCCGGTCGCGGATCGCGATGGCTCGTCGTTGGGCGGTGGTGAAGAGTCGTTGTTTGCGGCCGAGGTCGAGGATCTCCCCGGTGCTGCTGCGGGTCGCGACGCGGATGAACCCGTCGCACAGCAGCTGCGCGGCGACGCTCGGCGGGACTGGTTCCCCGGTGCGCTCGAGGTGCGGGACGTCCTCGGGACGGGTCGCGGTTCCGGCGATGCCGGCTTTGGTGGTCACGATGATGACGGTGGGCGCTTCGCCGCCGGTTCGGGGCGCGTCTGGGGATTCGGCGTAGGCGCGGACGAGCATCGTGAGCGCGTCGATGCGCTGCTGCTCGATCGAGCGCGGGTCCACCAGCGGAACCTCGACGTTGACGTTGACGTTGACGTTGTCGTTGTCGCTGTCGGTGTGCGCGTTGTCGTCGTCCAGCGGGAGCTCGTTGGCGCCGAGCGCTGGGGCGAGGGGTTCGCCGCACTCGGACGCGGCCGGGAACTCCACCCTGCGCCGCGGCGAGAGCAGCGCGTCGAACACCGATAAGAGCTGCTCGCCCTGCTCGGGTGTTGCCACGAACTTCCCGGTGACCGCGCCGTCGCTGCGCCGGGAGATCCACAGGCCGCGCTCTTCCGCGATCTTGTCGGCCCGCGGCTCGTCGCCGTCGGGATCCAGGTAGGACACCCACGTCGCGGCCTGCACCTCCAGCACCTTCGGCACGGCCGGCTGCTCGTCTTCCGGGTTCACCCCGCACGCCGACGCGACCAGCTCCATCTCGGCCCGCTCGAGCTCGTCGACATCCACGCGGTTCCCGGTGCGATCCAGGCCCTTCGTGATCGCCGACGCCTGCGCGATCGACATGACCGCCGACCCGACCGCCTGAGATACGGCCGGATACCTCGCCGGGATCGGCTCGCCCGTCACGCTCATCCGCTCCCGCGTCGCCGCCGCCACCCGCACCAGCGTGCTCGCCTCGAACGGCCGCACCGCGAGCACCTGCTCCACCATCGCCGTCAGGTTCCGAAACCCCGACTTCCGCGCCACCGACCCCGCCCGCGGCGACTCATCCTCCCGCCGCAGCAACTCGCCCGCGACCTCCACCAACGCCGCATCCAACACACGCCGACGAGCCGCCAACTCCCGCAACGCGACCACGATCTCCGCATCCGGAAGCCCCGCCAACTGACACCGCGCCTCCAGGAGCGCATCGACCACAGCCGTCTCCGTCGACGACTCGCGATGCGCCTCCTGCTCGAACTGCGATGCCACGATAACCTCCCCCAAGATCACCACCAGCCTAGCACTGGACCGCACCAGAAACTAGTGGTTGACCAGGGATTGTGGAAGAACATCGAAACTAGTTTCGACATCATTCGCGCTCACGGATATCCCCTGATGGCAAGAGTGATTCCTTCGGAAGACAGGCGATCTCGGTGCTCCTGCGCCCCAGCAATCGCGCGCGACTTACGCTGACGGGATGACCTTCACGCCACGAGTTGTCGCCCACGAGGCGCTCACGCGTGCCGACCTCGCGGCCCTGCGGACGCTCTTCGATCGCGAGTACCTCGACGAGCACGGGCCGTGGGATCCCGACCACCCATACGGCTACGCGCCGGCTTCCATGCACGCCATCGTCCACGACGCGGCCGGGACTGTCGTGGCGCACGTCGGATTTCAGCCCCGAGAGATCACGGTCGGCGATTCCAGCACCGTCGTCGCGGGCACGGGAGGAGTCCTCGTCGACGCCCGATTTCGCGGCCGAGGGCTGGGCGACCTGGCCATGTCGGCCGCTCAAGCAGCCATGCGAGCCAACCTGGACCTTGAGTACGGCTACCTCGGTTGCCGAGAGGAGGTCGTCCCGTTCTACGAGCGCACCGGCTGGCACCGCATCCGCGTGACAGAGCAGAGCGTCTCGCGCGCGCCCGCGACGAGACGCACGCCCACGCCGGACGGCACGCCAACGCCGAGCGGAACTGCTGCGCCACGCGGCATTCCCGAGACGAGCGCGACTCCCGAGACGAGCGGCATGTCCACGCCGGACGGCACTCCCGCGATGAGTGGCACGCCTTCGACGAGCGGCACTCCCGAGACGATCCTCGAGCACGGCGCACCCGTGCTCATCTACCCGCTCCGGGGCGACGTCTACGCCTGGCCGCCTGGCCCGGTCGATCTGCGGGGCCGACCCTGGTGAGTGCGCGCGAACTCGAGAGCTGAGCGTCCTCCGCGTCAGAACGTTCGGACTCCCCCAGCCAGGGAGCCGTGATAGAAGCACGCTCGGGCCCCCTCAGCCTGGCGGGCCGTGACGGCACCGTGCTCGGCTGCGTCCGCCGCCGCCCCGCGACCGCCGGCTGTCGACTGTCGGCTGTCGGCTAGCTAGGACGACGACCTCGGCCCTTCGCCGGCATCCCCCGCCGCCTGCGCCTCGAGTTCGCGGAGGCGCTTGAGCCGGGCCCAGGGCACGAACCCGATCCACATGACGGATGCGATGGCTGCGCCCATGATCATCGACGAGATATCCATGTCATCCACCCTACGAACTGCGCCTCAGCCACCGCATCGGCTGCACGACGGACGTCACCCTGTCCTGCTGATGGACCCGCGCGGTCCGACGGCCACGCGGTGATCGCTCGATCACCGACGTCACCGACGTCACCGGCTCAACTGAGCACCGCACGGCCGCCGCACGCTCACCGCTCCCAGCCCGCACCGCCCGGTCACCCTGCACAGAGGACTCCGGTCACCGCGAACCCCGCCAGGTCATTCGCAGACACCGCCTGGTCACCGCGAACCCCGCCAGGCCACCGCAGACACCGCCAGGCCATCCCAGAAACACCACCCAGTGCCGCGCCTCCCCTACTCGCCGCCCCACCGCCGGTCGCTGCGGTCGAGGAGCACGTAGACCGTGCGGATGAACGCGACGAACGCCCCGACCCCGCACACGCCGCTGACGGCGATGGACGCCCACAGCACGACGCCGAGCGTCTCCTGGTGATCCGTGCCGACGGCGAGCTGCGTGGAGGCGAGCGTCGAGACGACCCCGCTGAGCACCCCGATGAGGAGGAACACGGTCCACCACATGAACGACGTCGCCGCCGACCCGTCTGCGGCTGATCTGAAGGTGCGCTGGTGGTGCGGGGTCATGCGTCCAGTCTGCCGATCTGGTGCAGCCGATGAATCCCCGGAGACCCACGCGAGACCTGGGTCGTCGCGCAGTCGTGGCGCGCCGCCGCGTGCGAGGATGACCGCATGTCGCGCACCCCGACCGAGCTCCTCAGTCCTGCCGATCAGGAGCGCCGTCGCAGCCTTCGGGTCATGAAGGCGGTCGCCCTGGGTGCCCTGCTGTTCATGGCGGTCGTGTTCGTGGTCGCGTTCGCGCTCCAGCGCGACGTGCCCGCGTTCGCCTATGTGCGCGCGGCGGCCGAGGGCGGCATGGTCGGCGCCCTCGCCGACTGGTTCGCGGTGACGGCCCTGTTCCGGCATCCGCTCGGCATCCCGATCCCGCACACGGCGATCATCCCGAAGCGGAAGGACGAGATCGGCAGGACCCTCGGCGAGTTCGTCGAGACCGAGTTCCTGCGCGGCGACGTGGTGCGCGCGAAGCTGCAGGCCACGTCGATCGCGTCTCGCCTCGGCGAGTGGATCGAGCAGCCGGAGCATGCCGAGCGCATCGCCTCGGAGGCGTCGATCATGGCGACCGGCGTGCTCGAGGCGCTCAGCGACGACGATGTGCAGGGTCTCATCGAGGATCTCGCCCGCGAGCACCTCGTGGAGCCGCAGTGGGCGCCGCCCCTCGGCGAGTGGATGTCGCGTGTCGTCGCGACGGGCGCGCACCGGGGTGCCGTCGACCTCGCCGCCGACAGCGCCGCCGCGTGGCTGGCCGCGAACCAGTCCGCGTTCGACGGCCTCGTCTCGAAGCGTCTCCCCTCATGGGTGCCGTCGGTTGCGACGAGGCTCGTCGACACCACCGCCTACAACGAGGCCGTGAAGCTCGTGGCGGCCGTGCGGGCCGACGACGCGCATCCGGCCCGCGCCGCCATCGACGGCTACCTCGCGCGCCTCTCGGACCAGCTGCAGCACGACCCCGAGCTCATCGCCCGCTTCGAGGGCGCCAAGGGGAACATCTTCGACAGCCCGCGCATGCGCGAGCTGGCCGCCGAGGCGTGGAACGCCGCGAAGAGCGGACTCCTGCGCTCACTCGCCGACCCCGAGAGCACCCTGCGCACGCGCGTCACGGCGGCGCTCGTCGACATCGGCCAGCGGTTGACGACGGATGCGCAGCTGCAGCAGCGCGTGAACACGTGGGTCATCGACGCGGCCGTGTTCCTCGTCGACCGGTATCGGCACGAGATCTCGTCGATCATCTCGGACACCGTCGCGAGCTGGGATGCCGAGGAGACGAGCGAGAAGATCGAGCTCATGGTGGGCCGCGACCTGCAGTACATCCGCCTCAACGGCACGATCGTCGGGGCGCTCGCCGGCGTCACGATCTTCACGGTCGCGCACGCCTTCCTGGGCTGAGCACGAGCACGAGCACCAGCACCACCCGACCGCGCCCCCCCCGCCGCCCCGCCCAGCGAAGCGGCCTCAGCGTGGCCCCGCCGACTATCCGTACAGCTGCCGGTACCGGCGCTGAGCCGCGGGATGCAGCTCGATGGGGGTCGTGTCGATGAGGTTCGACGCCGTGAGGTACTGCACGCCGAGCGAGCCATCCGGCACGAGCTTCGCGGCGTCCCCGATCAGCACGTCGACCAGGGCGCGGGCGACGTCGTCAGGCAGGTCGGGGCGCGCGAGCAGGTAGTTGGAGACGCCGATGGCCGGCACCGCCTCATCGCTCCCGTAGGTGCTCGCCGGCACCGCCGTGAGCGTGTAGACACCGGGATGCTCCGCTTCGAGGGACTCGAGCGCGCTCGTGAGGTCGAGCAGATCGACCGCCGCGTCGAGGTCCTGCACCGCCGGCAGCGGCAACCCGCCTGACCAGAAGATCGCGTCGACGGTGTCAGCCTCGATCGCGGCGATGGCCTCGTCGAGGTACAGCTCGGACACCACGGCGGCCTGGTCCCCGTCGAGGAGGCCGAGGGAGTCGAGCACACGCCTGGCGGTCAGCGCCGCCCCGGACTGCGGCGCCCCGACCGAGACCCGCCGCCCCGCGAGGTCTTCCACGCCACCGACCGGCCCATCCTTGCGCACGAAGCACTGCAGGTAGTTCTGGTAGACGCGTCCGATCGCGACCTTGTTCTGCGCGTCGGTCGCGGCCGCGTCGGCGAGCACGATGGCCAGCTCGGCGTCTCGCGCCTGCAGCAGGGCAAGGTTGGCGACGCTGCCGCCCGTCGTCACGACCTCGAGCCCCGTCGTGCCGGTCCTGCCGAGTGCGTCGCGGAGCAGCTCGCCGAACTGCACGTAGGTGCCGCCCTGCTCACCGCACGCCATGCGGATGCGCGTGGGCGCCTGCCCGAGCGAGCACCCGGCGAGCGAGAGGGTCGCGGCCGCCGCCGCGCCTGCGCCCAGCAGGAAGCCACGCCTCGTGACGCTCACCACGTGCGCACCAGACGCACTCGTGCCCGGAGCCCGCCCTCGGGCGCCCGGTCGTAGCTGACCGAGGCCCGGTTGGCCCTTGCGAGCTCCCCGACGATCGCGAGGCCGAGCCCCGTGCCCGGCTTCGCCCGATGGTCGGGCGAGCGCCAGAACCTCGTGCCGAGCTGCGCGAGCTCGTCGTCGCGAACCCCGGGCCCGTCGTCGCTGATCTCGAGAAGCGCGTGCCCGGCTGCGCCCTCGAACTCGTCGAAACCCTCGAATCCGTCGAAACCCTCGTGTCCGTCGAAACCCTCGAGACCGTCCTGCGCGTCGGAAGCCCCGTCGCCCGTGGCGCCGCTGAAGCCTCCACGCTCCGCAGGCGGGCGCGACCCCGGCCCGCCGGCCAGACCCTGCCCGTGCACGTGCAGCTTCGCCTGCACCGACCCCGACGTCTGCACCGCCTCGCCCCCGTGCTCGGGACCCTCCAGGACGAACCCCATCGTGACCGTCGCCCCGCCCCCCGCGTACTTTCTCGCGTTGTCGAGGAGCGTCTCGACGATCTCCTCGAGGTCGCTCTTGCGACAGACCACGCGCACCTCGCGCTCGTCGACGACGCGCAGCCGCATCCCTTCGTCGCGGAACCGCTCCTCGTGGGGCGCCGCGAGCATGGCCGCGGACGTGACGTGCTCGCGGGCGGCCCCGTCGGCGAACCCCGTCCTCCGCCCGCTGGCCTCCGCCGTCGCGCGATGCTCAGCGTTTGCGAGCACGAGCATCCGGTCGACGACGTGCTCCAGACGGTCCAGGTCGCCACCGACCGCCTCCAGCTCGGCCTCATCGGCGTCGTCTCGGGGCAGGGCGTCGATGCGAAGGCGGATCGCCGCGAGCGGATTGCGCAGCTGGTGGGAGGCCTCCGCGACGAACCCGCGCTGCTGTTCGAGTGCGTCCTCGACACCCCTCGACATGCGGGCGAACGACGAGGACAGGCGCCGCAGCTCGAGCGGTCCGGTCGCCGCAGCCAGGTCCGGCTCTCGCTGCTCCGCGAGCGCGTTGGCGGCGGCGTCGAGCGCGCGGACGGGCCGCAGCACCCAACTCGTCCAGAACTGCGACGCCGCGAAGAGCAGCAGCAGGAGCAGGACGCCGGCGAGCGCGACAAGCGCCCACCACCCCGTGATCTCGGCTTTCGCCTCCGCCTGGTTCACCTCGAGCAGCACTGCGCCCGATGCCGCGCTCGAGCCGTTCGCGAACGGCTCCGCGACGAGGTGCGTGTCATCGCTCCACGGGTAGATGGTCGGGATGGAGCGCTGGGGCACCGTGCGCGACGCGGCGAGCACCAGCGACGCGGCACGCGCATCCAGGTCGACGTCGCCGGTCGAGGCGACGAGCGCGCCCTCGCTGTCGACGACCATCGCAGATTCGCCGTAGACGTCGGCGAAACGGTCCAGGTAGCGGATGAGGCCGGCGGCGTCGTCGCTCGCGACCGCCGTCTCGGCGCGCTGCACGATCTGGTCCATGGATGTCGCCCGCTGCAGGGTGAGCTGCTGGGTTCGGTTCACGGCGATGCCCTCGCTTGCGGGGATGATGATGGCGATCACCGTGAGCAGGCCGAAGAGCATGAGGGGCAGCAGCACCTGCAGCCTCATCGCGCCGGCTTCGTCTCGAGCCGGTAGCCGAAGCCGCGGATCGTCGTGATCGCGACAGCCGGGAGCTTCTGGCGCAGCTGCGCGAGGTGCACGTCGAAGGACCGCGAGGTCGCCGCGTAGGCATCGCCCCACACCTGGTCGAGCAGTTCCTGCCTGCTGACGGCGCGGCCGACGCGCTTCGCGAGCACAGCGAGCAGCTCGAACTCGGTCGGCGTCAGCGACACCTCGTCGTCGCCGACCGCGACGCGGCGGGAGAGGAGCTCGATGCGGGCCTCGCCGACGTGCACCACCTCTGGCTCGGCCGTCGGGGCTCGACGTCTGGCGACGGCGTCGATGCGGGCGAGCAGCTCGTGCATGCGCACGGGCTTCACGAGGTAGTCGTCGGCGCCGAGCCCGAGGGCGCGCACCGTGGAACGCTCGTCGCCGCGAGCCGTGACCACGATGACGGGCACCTGGCTGACCTGACGCAGACGCCTGAGCACCTCGAGCCCGTCCATGTCCTCGAGGCCGAGGTCGAGCAGCACGAGGTCGACGTCGCGGTGCGTGAGGAGCACGTCGCTGCCCCGGGCGACCTGCTGGCAGGCGTGATCGGCGCGCCCGAGCACGGCCGCGAGGGCGGCGGAGACGGACGCGTCATCCTCGGCGACGAGCACACGCATGCCCCAATGGTAGGCGCGCACCGACGGTGGCCGCCGACACGGGCGAGCGAACGGCACGCACGTAAAGGGAATGTAAGGATCCGCCCGCCACCCCTTGCGCGCTGTCGAGAGTGGTGCAGTACACCCACACCGAGGTGGGGCCGGGGCTCCACCCCGCGGTCAGCAGCAGATCAACGACGATGGAGAAGTCAATGACGACGACACAGCAGCCGGGCAGCCTTCGCCGCTCGGTTTCCAACACCCTGAAGGGCTCGGCCGGCAACCTCGTCGAGTGGTACGACGTCTACGTCTACTCGGTCTTCGCCTCCTACTTCGAGTTCCAGTTCTTCGATTCCGAGGACAAGAACTCGCAGATCTACATCTGGGCGATCTTCGCCGTCACGTTCCTGATGCGTCCCATCGGCGCCTGGTTCTTCGGGCGCTTCGCGGACAGGCATGGGCGCCGCCTGGCCCTCACCGTCTCCGTGTCGATCATGGCCGGCTGCTCGTTCATCATCGCGCTCACCCCGTCGGCCGAGGTCATCGGTGCGGGTGCGGCGATCATCCTGATCATGTGCCGCCTCGTGCAGGGCTTCGCGACGGGCGGCGAGTACGGCACGAGCGCGACGTACATGTCGGAGGCCGCCATCCGCGGACGCCGCGGCTTCCTGTCGTCGTTCCACTACGTGACGCTCGTCGGTGGGCACGTGCTCGCGCAGGCCACGCTGCTCGTCATGGTCCTGTCCATGCCGACCGAGGCGATCTCCGAGTGGGGCTGGCGCATCGCGTTCGGCATCGGCGGCGTCGCAGCCATCGTCGTCTTCTACCTGCGCCGCACGATGGACGAGTCGCTCAGCGAGTCGGCCATCGAGTCCGTCAAGGACGGCACGTCGCGCTCCTCCGGCTCGATGAAGGAGCTCATCCTGCACCAGTGGCGCCCGCTCCTCCTCTGCTTCCTCATCACGATGGGCGGCACGGTCGCGTTCTACACCTACTCGGTCACGGGCCCCGGCATCGTGAAGAAGGCGTTCGCGGGCGACGACGTCGTCTCCGGTACGATCCTGAACCTCATCGCGCTCACCGTGCTCATGCTTCTGCAGCCCATCGGCGGCTGGCTCTCCGACATCGTCGGCCGCAAGACGCTCCTCGTGTTCTTCGGCGCAGGCGGTGTGCTGTACACCTGGTTCCTGCTCACGTACCTGCCGCAGCAGACCAACGAGCTCGCCGCGTTCGGCATCCTCGTCGGCGGCTTCGTGATCCTCACCGGCTACACGTCCATCAACGCCGTCGTGAAGGCCGAGCTGTTCCCGACGCACATCCGCGCTCTCGGCGTCGGCTTCGGCTACGCCATGGCGAACTCGCTGTTCGGCGGCACCGCGCCGCTGCTCTACACGGCGGCGGGCGAAGCCCAGCAGGTGCCGCTCTTCATCATCTACGTCACCATCGCCATCGCCGCGTCCCTCGTGGTGTACGTGTTCTTCCTCAACAACAAGGGCGTGAACTGGCTCGACGATGAGAAGGCCATGCGCGCCAAGGACGACGAGCGGGACGCCAAGCGCGAGGACCGCGAGGTCGCCGGCATCCACTGATCTCAACGGTTCGCACCCATACGGGGAATGCAGGCTCGTCGCGAGACGAGCCTGCATTCTTCGTATGGATGCACCTGGACGAACGCGGGCGGAGGTCCGGAGCAGGCGATCGTCGTTGACGGAGGAGCGGCGGATGGCGCGGGCGCGTGAGTCAGATGAGCGCGGGGCGGCGCGTGCTCTCGGCTCCCCCGTCGGCGTAGATGACCTGGCCGGTCACGTAGCCGTTGTCCTCGCTGGTGAGCCACGCGAGGAGGTTCGCGACGTGGCTCGGGTCGCCCGTCAGCTGCCCGTCAGGGACTGCTTCTTCACGACCGAGCGCTGCGCGGCTCTCCGACGTCTCGAGCGCGCCCGCGGTCATGGACATGAACGCGCGCCCCGGAGCCACGACGTTCAGGGCGATGCCCTCGCCGCCCCACTCCGGCAGGGTCGCCGCGCGCCTCGCCCAGCGTGCGACGGACTGCTTCGACGTGGTGAAGAGCACGGACCAGCCGAGGGGCGTCACCGCGGATGCGAGCTCGTCCGCGTAGGCGAGGGCCGCTTCCTCGTCACCCGTCTCGATGAGGTCGAGCAGCTGGGCGTCGACCTCCTCGAGCGCGACGAGCGTGGCGACGACCGCCGCGCGCGGAGCATCCGACAGCGCGAGCAGCGGCCGCAGGCCCTCGAGCGTGGCGACGGCCCCGAAGTGGTTCACCGAGACCGTCTCAGAGGCAGGCCGCATGCGGTCTGCGATCGCGAGCGCACCGTCGACGATGCCCCCGCTGAGCTCGGTGGCCTGCGCGATGAGCTCGGCCCGACCTTCCGCACTCGTGAGGTCGACGTTGATGTCGGCTCCGGCGAGATCGACCCCGATGACGCGGTGCCCGTCTTCTCTGAGCTTCAGCGCCGCCGCCTTGCCGATGCCGGTTGCCGAGCCTGTGACGACGTACGTGCGAGTCATGGGTGAGGGTCCTTAGCGCTGGGTGAGCCTTCGCTCAATGACAGAGGTGCCGCAGAGCTACGCGGCGGACCGTGCCCATGAGCACAGTTCAGGAGAGCCGAGGCGTGGGCGCCGAGGGTGGCTCAAGCCTAGAACTGAGGCAAGCGTCCGCCTCGAATTTAGTCCACTTCAGTAGGCCGCCTAACAATTCTCGGAGGTTCGCGACGCATCCGGACGCCGCCCGGAGGCTTCACCGGAAGCACCCCCGTACATTGGCCGCATGACTTCTCGGAAGCCTCCCCTCCGTTTCGGATCGCAGACCGTGCTCGTCACGGGCGCGAGCTCTGGCCTCGGTGCCGAGTTCGCGCGCCAGCTCGCGTCGCGCGGCAGCGACCTCGTGCTCGTCGCCCGCCGAGAGGCGAAGCTCGAGAACCTCGCCGACGAGCTGCGAAGCCGGTACGGGGTGACCGTCTCGACGATCGCCGCCGACCTCGGCGCGGCGGGCGCCGCATCCATGCTCAACGCGGAGCTCGAACGCCGAGACGTGCACGTGACGAGTCTCATCAACAACGCCGGATTCGCGACGAGCGGTGCCTTCCATGACGAGGACGCGGAACGCGTGCGCGCGGAGATCGCCCTCAACGTGGCGGCGCTCGTCGACCTGACGCAGACGTTCATCGGGCAGCTCCGGCAGGGCGACGGCTTCCTCGTCAACGTCGCGAGCGTCGCCGGGTACCAGCCGACGCCTGGCTTCGCGGTCTACGGGGCGACGAAGGCCTTCGTGCGGAGCTTCACCGAGGCCCTGTGGGCCGAATCCGCGGGCACCGGCCTGCGGGTGCTCGCACTCGCGCCTGGCCCGACCTCGACGGAGTTCTTCGACGTCGCGGGCGAGGACATCGGCTCCGGGCTGCCGCGCATGACGGCCCGCCGCGTCGTGGCGATCACCCTGCGGGCCCTCAGGAAGCGCGACCCGGGGCCGTCGGTCGTCCCCGGTCCCGTCAACACGACGCTCACGCTCGCGTCGAAGTTCGCGCCTCGCAGGCTGCTGCTGCGCGGGATGAACCGCGCGTCGCGCTGACGAACCGCAAGGGTTCGTCAGCGCGACGCGGGCCGAGCGCGATCAGCGATCAGCGATCAGCGATTGATGGCGAGGTGCCCGAGCGCCGTGACCGGTGTGACGCGCCCGTCGGCGAGCTTGTACTGGCAGCCGACGATGCTGAGGGCGCCGCTCGCGACGGCGTCGCTGAGAACGCGCGAGCTGCGCACGAGCGCGTTGATCGTCGAATAGAGGTGGCGGCGCCCGACGGCGTCCGGGTCGATCTGCGCCTCGTCGACGTACGGCGTCGACTGGTCGCTCGTGAACCACTCCTCCTGGACGGAGGGCTGGATGCGCGCCAGCTCGTCCCTGATCGCGGGCGTCACGTCGTGCGGGTGCGCCGTGGTCTGGTTGATGGCGGCCTTGACGGCGCCGCAGGAGCCGTGGGCGAGGACGACGATGACGGCGACGCCCAGTTCGGCGACGGCGAACTCCATGGTCGCCGTCGTGTTCTCATTGGCGATCTGGCCCATGTTGCGGGCCACGAACAGGTCGCCCAGTCCGCAGTCGAAGAGGATCTCGGCGGCGACGCGCGAGTCGGAGCAGCCTAGGAATGCGGCGTTCGGCGCCTGGCTCCCCGAGAGCTCGGTGCGGCGCTCGGTGCTCTGCTGCGGGTGCAGCAGGTCGCCCTTGATGAAGCGCTCGTTGCCGTCGACGAGGGCATCCCAGGCCTCCTGGGGTGTGACGCGTGATGAGGTCATTCGTTCTGTTTCCTTTCGAGGTTGACAGGCATGCGCCTGCACTGGAGGTTCTGCGGGGCAGGGTCAGGCGCGAAGACGCGCCTGAGCGGCCGCGAGACGGGCTCGAAGACCGTCGACGAGGCGCTCCCAGATCGGCAGCGACGTGATGAGCGCGGCGAGGATGATGACGGTGGCGACCCAGCTCGCGACGATGCCCGGGATCGGTGCGATGAGACTCGCCCAGAGCAGGATGCTGAGCGCTCCCAGACAATAGGCGGCCCCCGCCTTCAGATGCCGGTGGCGTGCGAGGCCGTCGCTCGCGACCACGCGTCCGGTGACCAGCGCGAGCAGGACCGCGCCGACCGTCACTGCCGCCGATGCGATGAGAATCTGCAGGACCGGACTGGGCACAGCCTTGACGGACTGCAGCACGGAAACGCCGTCGAGGATCTCGCACATCAGGAAGATCACGAGCGCGCGCTCGAAGATCACGGTTCCGGCGTGCACGGACACTCGACGCCCGCCTGTGCCGCGGCGAGCCCAGGCGGCGATGCCTTTCGAGAGCGCGTACGTGGCCCCACCGGCGGCACCGCACGCGAAGATGATGAGGGCCGCATGTGGCGGCACGAGGAACGCCCCGACGGTCGCGCCGATCACGGCGGTCGAGATGGATGCGAGCCACGGGCGTCGGACTCGAGCCAGGCGCGCTTCTGCGGGCCCGAGCCACGACCCTCGACTGGTTCGATCGGTGTTGAAGAGGTACTCCGCGAAGACGAGCCAAACGAACACCGCTCCGTAGGCGGCGATCGCCGGTCGAATGTGCAGGAGATCGGACGCGAACGCGCTCGGATCGGTGACGACCTCGATGAACGCATTCCAGAGGTGCGTGTCCCCTTCCCGGGCATGCTCGACCGCCACGGCGAATTCAGGCAGCAGCAGGCGCCCGAGGAGCTCGCCCACGACGAGCCCGAAGGTGAGGAAGATTCGACGGGACCGCTCGTCGATGCGAGTTGCGACGCCCGCCATGGGCACTGCGGACTTGACCCCCATCGTCGTCTCGAGCACAACGAGGAAGAGGAACGCGGCGGCGATCTGGAGGCCGAGCACCTCCCAGGCGACGAGGGTGACGACGGCCGTGAGAATGACCGGCACGGTGAGGACACGGTTGAGCTTCCGAATCAATAGGCTCTCCTGACTGATGAGGCGGACGAGCGGAGTCGGGGCTCCCCCACCTCGTCTTGGACCCGTCCAAGCTAGCAGTGAAGTGAACGACGATGCATTTCTCCTGGTCCGCCCGGCGATCTGCCTCACCCAAGGGACCCATGAGACCCGGGGAATAGGGGAACTACCCGTCAGGAGATCCGGCTCCGACGCTCGGCGTCGCGAGTCGCCAGCACTCGCCGACCGGGAGGTCGTCGTAAACCCATGATTCGGCTGAGCAGTGCGGGTTCTCCGGCAGCACGCCTGGCGCTGAAGCGGGGTCTCGTGTCACGCTGACGCGGAACGATGACGGAACCCGGCTGCCGAACTCGACAGATCGGACGACTCGCCGCGACCATTCCCGCCAGCGGCACGGTCAGCGTGCGTCCCAGAAAGTGAACTGACATTCCTCGCGCGAAGTGAAGGGTGGGGTCAGTGGAGGAGGCGTCCGATGCTCGTGAAGTGCTGGCTGTAGCCGTCGACGAGCTTTCGGGCCACGGCAACCGAATCGACGAGCGGGTGCGCGGCGAAGCCACGCCAGGCGAGCTCGCGGGAGCCGCTGGTGGCTGCTTCGATGACGAGCCGCTCGGCCGCCTTGACCTGAGTCATGAGCCCGAGCATCTCGCCCTCGACAGGGGCGATCGGCCACGGATGCACGCCGTCGGCATCGACGACGCAGCCGACCTCGACCACCGCATCCTCGGGCAGGGCAGGCACGAGTCCGCCGTTGCGCACATTGAGGATCATGGTCGCCGGCGTTCCCGACGAGAGGGCGGCCATCAGGTCGAGGGCGACGCTCTCGTAGCCGCCTCCAGCGACATCCTCGACCTCGCGCTCCTCGCCCTCTTCGCGGCTCTCGGCCATGTAGCTCGCCTCGCGCTCGTGACGTGTGCGCATCCAGGACTCGAAGGGGTCCGTGCCGGGGTTCGCGAAGAACGCCCCCTGCTGCGCGTCGAGATACTCGCCCCTCGTCGAGGCGGCGGCGCGGATGCTCTCGTTCGCTTCGCGCGTGAAGGAGTAGTAGTAGAGGTACTCGTTGGGCAGCGCGCCGAGGGCCCGCACCCAGTCGAAGCCCAGGAGGCGAGCCTCCTCGATGCGCTGCAGCGAGGCGTCCGAGGCGAGCAGCTCCGGCAGGCGCTCGACCCCGTCGACCTCGAGCGAGCGCAGCCAGCCGAGGTGGTTGAGCCCGACGTAGTCGAAGGCGAGCTCCGAGGAGGCGCTGGCGCCCGGACGCGCCGCCGCTGGTGCCCCCGCGACGGCCGCGGCTCGCCGCAGCAGACCGATCGGGGTGTCGCAGATGCCGACGACGCGATCCCCGAGCACGCCGCGCATGGCTTCCGTGACGATGCCTGCCGGGTTGGTGAAGTTGATGACCCACGCCTCCGGCGCGACCCGACGGATCGTCTCCGCCAGCGAGATCATGAACGGGATCGTGCGCAGCGCGTAGGCGAGCCCGCCCGGGCCGACCGTCTCCTGGCCGAGCACGCCGAGCTCGAGGGCGATGCGCTCATCCGCCACCCGCCCCGCCGTGCCGCCCACGCGGACGGCGCTGAAGACGAAGTCGGCGCCCTGGAGCGCCTCTTCGAGGTCGGTCGTGACGGTGATCCTTGGTGCGAATCGACGCTCGCTCGCGATGCGCTCGACGATCACACGGATGATGGCGAGCCGCTCAGGTGAGATGTCGTAGAGGCTCAGCTCGTCGATGCGGACGGGGGCCTCGTCGGAGGCGACCGCCTCGAACACCTGGGGAACGCGGAACCCTCCGCCTCCGATGATCGTCAGCTTCACGAGAACATCACCTCTACTTCCGCCTCGCGGAGGACGGCGAGCGTCGCCGGGTCCGCTTGTCTCTCCGTCACGACACCCGTGATATCGCTGGCCCCGCAGACCCGCAGCAGCCCGACCCCGGGGAACTTGGTCGCATCCGCGAGCACGACGGTCCGCTGCGACGACGCGATCATCGCGAGCTTGACGGGAACCTCGGTCCCGGTCGTGTCGGAGACCGTGCCGTCTGGACGGATGCCGCTGGTGCCGAGGAAGCAGACGGTGGCCCGGATCTGCGCGAGCGCCTGCTCGGTGAGCACGCCCACCATGGAGCTGTAGTTCTTCCGGACGACCCCGCCGAGCACGATGAGCTCGACCGTGTCGTCGTCACGCAGCGCATCGACGACGGCGAGGCTCGAGGTGATGACGGTGATGCGTCGGCCGCGCAGCTCTCTCGCGAGGTGGGCCGTGGTCGTGCCGATGTCGATGAGGACGACGTCGCCGTCGCGCACCAGCTCGGCGGCCCGGGCCGCGATGGCGCCCTTCTCGGAGCTCTGGTGCGTCGCGACCTCGGAGAACGGAACCCGGTCGGGCTCGACGCTGCCGCCGCCTCTGACCCGGCGGAGCAGGCCCTCCGCGCTGAGCGCGTTGAGGTCGCGGCGCACCGTCGACGGCGAGACCCCGAACTGCACGGCCAGCTGCTCGACAGTGACCTGCCCGTCGGCGCGCAGCGACTGCAGGATGCGAGCCTGGCGGGTCGTGGTGAGCATGCGAGGCATCGTAGCAGTCACGGACGCGCAGCATTCAAGCGCGAGTGAGCACGACTTGACGCACGAACGATCACCGCGCAGGATGTGTGAGCAACACCGCTGTTGCACCCGAGAGGAGCCGCGATGGACTCCGCACGCGACCCCATGTCGCCCCCGATCCAGGCGCCCGCCCAGTTCCAGGCGCCGCAAGCAGGAGCGACGGCGGATGCACGCTTCGACGTCGTGCTCGCCGGCTCCGTCTTCTTCGACATCGTGTTCACCGACCTGCACGGCGTGCCGAGCGCCGGCACCGAGGTGTGGGCAGACGGCATGGGGTCGACGCCGGGCGGCATCGCGAACCTGGCGGTCGCCGCCAGCCGCCTCGGGCTCACGACCTCTCTCGCGTCGGTCTTCGGCGACGACGTCTACGGGCGCTGGTGCTGGGAGCTCCTCGAGGAGCACGAGGGCATCGACCTGAGCCGCTCGCGCCGCTTCGAGAACTGGCACACCGCCGTCACCGTCTCGGTGGCGCAGCACGGCGACCGCAGCATGATCACCCACGGGCACCCAAGCCCGATCTCGAGCGACGCGCTGCTGGGCGACGGCATCTCGAGCCGCACCGCGCTCACCGAGCTGGGCGTCATGTCGAGCCTCGAGCAGGAGCCGTGGTGGCTGCGCGCCGCCGGCCAGGGCACCCGCATCTTCGCCGACGTGGGCTGGGACGACACGGGCGCGTGGGACCCGGCCGTCCTCGAACCGCTCGCCTCCTGCTACGCCTTCCTGCCCAACGAGCGCGAGGCGGTCGAGTACACGCGCACCGAGTCGCCGCTCGCCGCAGCCCGCGCGCTCGCCGCGCACGTGCCGCTCGTCGTCGTGACCTGCGGCAAGGACGGCGCGATCGGCATCGACTCCGCGACCGGCGAGGAGGTCCGAGTGCCGGCCGTGCCGGTTCGCGCGTACGACGCGACCGGGGCCGGAGACGTGTTCGGCGCATCCTTCGTGCTCGGGACCCTGCGCGACTGGCCGCTCGAGCAGCGCCTCACGTTCTCCGCGCTGTGCTCGGCGCTCGCCGTGCAGCAGTTCGGGGGCTCGCTCGCCGCGCCCGGCTGGGGTGACATCGCCGACTGGTGGGAGGCGACGCGAGCTTCCGGCGACGCCGACCTCATCCGCCGCTACGGCTTCCTGCAGGATGTGCTTCCCCCCGAGCGCGCCGGCGCGGTGCGCCGTGCGGAGGCGACCTTCCGCCTCGTCGACCATTTCCCTCCCGGAAGGCACAGCCTCTCGGGCGGGCAGGGTCCCGCCCCGCGCGACGAGAATCCCGTCGGCTGACGCCCAAGCGATATCTTTACCCTCTGCTCCCCCGCTGCGATAGGAAGGCCCAACATGTACGAGAAGCACCGGAGAACCGCGGCGGCCGCAGGCGGCTTGGCGCTCGTCCTCGCACTGGCGGGCTGCGCGCCAGGCACCGGCCAGACAGACGGCCCCGCCGAGCCAGCAGGCGACATCAGCACCGACATCTCGCAGGTCGGGGACGTGACGCTCACCGTCTGGGACCAGGAGGTGCGCGGCGGGCAGAACGAGCAGATCGAGCAGCTGAACGCGGCGTTCGAGGAGCTGTACCCGAACGTGACGATCGAGCGGAACTCGCAGGCCTTCGACGACCTGGCGACGACGCTGCGCCTGGCGCTCACCGACGACAACGCGCCCGACGTCGTGCAGGCCAACAACGGCCGCAACACGATGGGGGCGTTCGTCGAGGCCGGGCAGCTGCGCCCGCTCGACGACTACGCGGAGGCGTACGGCTGGTTCGACCGCTACCAGGAGTCGATCCTGCAGTACTCGACGTACAGCGACGACGCGAAGGTGTTTGGCGAAGGCAACCTGTACGGCCTCCCCCAGGTCGGTGAGGTCGTCGGCATCTTCTACTCGAAGGCGAAGCTCGACAAGCTCGGCATCGAGGTGCCCGGCACCTGGTCGGAGTTCGATTCCGCGCTCGCGACGGCGAAGGCGGCGGGCGAGACGCCCATGCAGCTCGGCAACATCGAGCAGTGGCCGGCCGGGCACGTGTTCGGCCCGCTGCAGGGCGGCTACGTGGATGCGGAGACCATCACGAACCTCGGGCTCGGCAACCCCGGCGCGAGCTGGACCACGCCGGAGAACGTGGAGGCGGCATCCGCCCTCAAGGGCTGGGTGGATGACGGCTACTTCAACAGCGGCGTGAACGGCACCGACTACGACGCCGCCTGGCAGGCGCTTGCAGACGGCAACGGCGTCTTCCTCATCGGCGGCTCGTGGCTCGCGGCCGACCTCGAGGCGAGCATGGGTGACGACCTGGGCTTCTTCGTGCCGAAGACGGATGACGGTGCGCTGGCGACGACCGGCGGCACCGGCCTCCCGTTCGCGATGACCTCGGCGGCCGACAACACCGACGTCGCGGCCGCGTACATCGACTTCCTGACGAGCGACGACGCGATGCAGATCCTCGCCGACACCGGCAACCTGCCCGTCAACAAGTCCGCCGAGCTGGCGCCCGAGTCCGGTGTCTTCGCCGACATCTACGGCGCCTTCGGCGAGGTCACCGAGTCGGGCAGCGTCCTCCCCTACCTCGACTACGCGACGCCGACCTTCGGCGACACCATCGGCCAGTCCCTGCAGGGGCTCATCGACGGGCAGCTCACGCCTGAGCAGTTCACCGAGGCCCTCGAGACCGACTACGCGGCCTTCACTGCAGCGAACGAGTGACCCCGGTGTCGTCGCTGATGAGGAGCATCGGTCTGGGCCTGGCCGTGCGGGCACGGCCAGAGCGTCTCCGCGGATGACGCTCAAGGACCCGACGGCGCGAGAGCGCCGCCCAGCGAGGGGTGCCAGCCGTGGCACCCCCGCCTGGGTGCCCTTCGCGTACCTCGCGCCCGCGTTCCTCCTCTACGGCACGTTCCTGCTGTTCCCGCTCGGTCGGGCCGTGCAGTTCTCGTTCTTCGAGTGGGACGGGCTCGGCGCATCCACCTTCGTCGGCTTCGACAACTACGTGCAGATCGTGCAGGACGAGCGGCTGCGGGAGGCGTTCGGGCACGCGTTCGTGCTCATCTTCTTCTACGCGGTGCTGCCCCTCGCCGTCGGACTCATGCTCGCGGCGATCCTCACGCGGGCGAGGGTGCGGGGCCTCGGCTTCTTCCGGACGCTCATCTTCCTGCCGCAGGTCATCGCGATGGTCGTCGTCGCCGTCACGTGGCGGCAGATCTACGCGCCGGACGGTCCCCTCAACGGGCTGCTGCGCCTCGTCGGGCTGGAGAGCTGGACGCGGGCGTGGCTCGGCGACTACACCTTCACGCTGCCCGCCGTGGGACTCATCGGCTCGTGGGTGTCGCTCGGCCTCGTGACCGTGCTGCTCATGGCCGGCATGAGCCGCGTGCCGAAGGAGCTCTACGAGGCCGCGCGGCTCGACGGCGCGGGACCCGTGCGCGAGTTCTTCTCGATCACCCTGCCGTCGGTGCGTGGCGAGATCACGGTCGCCCTGACCCTCACGATCGTCGCCGCGCTCAAGACCTTCGACCTCATCTACGTCACCACGAGCGGTGGGCCCGGCACGTCGACGACCGTGCCGAGCTTCGAGGTGTACCGGCGGGCGTTCGAGCTCGGCGAGGTCGGGGCCGCCACGGCAGTCGGCGCTGTGCTGACCCTCATCGTCTTCGCCATCAACTTCGTCGTGAACCGGATCGGGGACCGCGCATGAACGTCTCCGTCTTCGAGAAGGTCGCCAACTACCTGATCCTCGGCGTCTTCGGGCTCGTCATCCTCGGACCGATCAGCGTCATCGTGACCCTCGCGTTCGGGCCGGAGAACGCGACCGTCGCCCAGGAGGGGCGCATCTTCCACTGGGAGAACTTCCCCACGGCCTGGGAGGTCGCCCGCTTCGGGCAGTACATGCTCACGTCGGTGGTCGTCGCGGCGATCGTGGTCGTCGTCGCCGTGCTCGCCTCCATCCTTGCCGGCTACGCGCTCGGCACCATGAAGTTCCGGGGCGCGACGCCGATCTTCTACCTGTTCCTCCTCGGCATCATGGTGCCGACGGAGGCGTTCATCGTGCCCCTCTACTTCGACCTGCGCACCGTCGGGCTGACGAACACGGTGTGGGGGGTCGCGTTCCCGCAGATCGCCATGTCGATCGCCTTCGGCACGTTCTGGATGCGCACCTACTTCCGCTCCTCCAGCCAGGCCCTCATCGACGCGGCCAAGCTCGACGGGGCCGGCTCCATGCGCATCCTCTGGCAGGTGCTCGTGCCGATCGGCCGGCCCGCCATCCTCACGCTCGTGCTGCTGACGTTCATGTGGACCTGGAACGAGTTCCTCATCCCCCTCGTGATGTCGCCGAACGGCAGCGTGCGCACGGCGCCCCTCGGCCTCGCGTTCTTCCAGGGCCAGTACACGCAGGGCACCGCGCTGCTCGCGGCCGGCGCCATCATGGTGGCGCTGCCCGTCGTCGTGCTCTACATCTTCCTGCAGCGCCACTTCATCCAGGGGATGCTCGAGGGGGCGGTCAGGGAGTAGCCGCCCGGCGCGCGCCGGGCACGTCGCGCGTCGCCTCACCCGTGTAGTCGGCGAGCAGGGGCGGCGGCAGCGGGCCCTTGATGCGCTGCCCCGCCTGCTTCTCCTCCCACGCGTGGGCGAGGATCCCCACGGAGCGCGAGAGCACGAAGAGGCCCCTCGCGAGCTCCGGCTGCACGCCGAGCTCGGCGTACACGATCGCGGAGATGCCGTCGATGTTCATCGGGATGCGCCGCTCCCCCCGCTCGAGCGCGCGCTCGAGCGCCAGACCGGCGGCGAGGTAGCGGCCCGAGATGTCCTCCCTGGCGACGGCCTCTTCGACGAGCCGCAGCAGCGGGTCGCGGCGCGGGTCGCGGGGGTGGAACCGGTGCCCGAAGCCCGGGACGAACATTCCCCGGCTCTTGTGGTCGGCGATCGCCTCGCGGGCGAGCTGCTCCAACGCGACGCCCTCGGACTCGTGCCGGGTGACGAGGTCGTTGAGCAGCTGGACGCACTGCTGGCCGGCTCCGCCGTGCGTGTCGCCGAGCACGTTCACCCCGTTGGCGACGGCCGAGTTGAGGCCGACGCCGCAGGTGGCCGCCATGCGCGCGCTGGCGATCGACGGCGCCTGGGGACCGTGGTCGACGCTCGCGACGAGCGTCGCCTCGAGGAGTTCGGACACGGCCCTCGTCGGGAGCGCCCCCGTTGTGAGGAGCCAGATCGTGCTCACGAATCCGACGTTGCCGATGACGTCCTCGATCGGGTAGCCGCGGAGCTCGATCTCCCCCGGGGCGATGCGGGTGACGCTGGTGCTCCACCACGCGGTCGCGTCGTCGACGGTGGGCTGGCGGTCGGTCGTGCTGCTCATACGGCTCGCTCCTCGTGAAGTGCTCGGATCTCCGCCTCGTCGTAGCCGAGCTCGTGCAGGATCTCGTCGGTGTGCTGGCCGAGCCCCGGCGGCGGAACGGTGGGGGCGCTCGGTCGGTCATCGAGGCGGATGCCGTTGCCGAGCACCCGCAGGGTCTCGCCGTCGCGCCCGGGGAAGGGCAGATCGTGCACGAGCTCCCGGTCGACGATCTGCGGGCTGGCGAGCATCTCCGGAACCGTGAGGACGGCGGCCGCCGGCACGCCCCGCGCCGAGAGCAGTTCCTCCCAGTGCGCCGTGTCGTGCGCGCTCAGCGCCTGCTCGATCTCACGCGTGAGCTCCGCCCGGAAGCGCTTGCGGTCCTCCCGGTCGTGGAAGCGCGAGTCGTCGGCCAGCTCCGGGCGGCCGATCGCCTCGGTGAGCGCGACGAACTGCTCCTGCTTGTTGGCCGCGATGTTGAGCGCCCCGGTCGCCGTCTGGAAGGTCCCGGACGGCGCCGCCGTGCCGTTGTCGTTGCCGAGGGCGCGCGGCACCTGGTCGGCGATGAGGTGATTCGACACGACCCAGCCCATCGCGGTGACGGCGGTCTCGAGCATCGACACGTCGATGCACGAGCCCGCACCAGTGCGCTCGCGTCCGTGGAGCGCGGAGGAGATCGCGAACGCGGCCGCGAGCCCGCCGAGCGTGTCGGCGATCGGGTAGCCGGCCCGGAGGGGGGAGGTCTCCGGGGTGCCGGTGACGCTCATCATCCCGGACCCACCTTGGATGATCTGGTCGTAGGCCGGCTTCGAGCGCAGCGGCCCCGTCTGGCCGAAGCCTGAGATGGCGCAGTACACGAGCTTGCTGTTGATGGCGCGCAGCGCCTCCCAGCCGAAGCCGAGCCGCTCGAGCACGCCTGGCCGGAAGTTCTCGCAGAGCACGTCGGCCTCGGCGACCAGGCGCCGCATGACCTCTCGGCCGCCGTCCGACTTCAGGTCGAGCGTGATCGAGCGCTTCTGGGCGTTCTGCGCCAGGAAGGAGACCCCCATCAGGCTGCCGTTGAGCTCGGAGTCGGCGCCGAGCCTGCGGGCGAGGTCTCCGCCGTCCGGCACTTCGACCTTGATGACCTCCGCCCCCATGAGGGCGAGCTGGTAGCAGGCGTACGGCCCCGCCAGCACGTTGGTCATGTCGAGCACGCGGACTCCCGCGAGTGGGCCTGATGGGGTCTCGGTCATACCGTGACTTCCTTTCTCGCAGCGAGCTTCGTGCGGATGACCCGCACGATGACGAACGCCACGGTGAGTGCGAGGACGGAGTAGAGGGTGATGGTGATGGGGCTGTCGATGAGCACGCCCGGGTCGCCCTCGCTGACGGCCATCGCCCGGCGGAACTCGGTCTCGGCGAGCGGCCCGAGGATGATCGCGATGAGCATCGGGGCGACGGGCAGCCCGTAGCGCCGCATCGTGAATCCGATGAGCCCGATGACGACGACGAGCACGAGGTCGAGGATCTTGCCGCTCGTGGCGTAGACGCCGAGCATCGCGAAGAGCGTGATGCTCGCGTAGAGGTAGTGGCGTGGGATCTTCAGCAGCTTCGCCCAGAGCGGCGCGAACGGGAGGTTGAGGATGAGGAGCACGACCATGCCGATGAAGAAGCTCGCGAGCAGCGCCCAGACGAGTTCGCTGGAGCGCTCGAACAGGAGCGGCCCTGGCTGCAGACCGTACTGCCGGAACGCGGCGAGGAGGATCGCAGCGGTGGCGGAGGTGGGCAGGCCGAGCGCGAGCAGAGCGCCCATGGCGGTTCCCGCGGTGGCGTTTCCCGCAGCTTCCGGGCCGGCGACACCCTGGATGGCGCCGAAGCCGAACATCGGCTTCTTGCGGCGCTTGTCGAGTCGACGCTCGGCGCCGTAGGAGAGGAACGTCGGCACCTCGGCGCCGCCGACGGGGATGATGCCGAAGGGAACGCCGATCGCGGTCCCCCGCAGCCAGGCCGGCATCGCCTGGCGGAGCTCGCTGAGCGAGAGCCAGAGGCGCCCCTTCGACTGGATGAGGCCTGTGTCGTCGGAGTAGCCGCGGCGCCCTGCGACAGCGAAGACCTCGCCGAGCGCGAGCAGACCGACCGTGATGACGACGATGTCGATGCCGTCGAAGAGCTCGGGGATGCCGGCCGTGAAGCGCGATGTGCCCGAGATCGAGTCGATGCCGACGACGGAGATGGCCAGGCCGAGGACGAGCGCGGCGAGACCGCGGATGATGGACTGCGTCACGACCGCAGAGATCGCGATGAACGCGAAGATGGCGAGCGCCAGGTACTCGGCGGGGCCGAACAGGGTCGCGAGTTCAGCGAGACGGGGCGCGAAGAAGACGACGAGGATCGATGCGAGGATGCCGCCGATGAAGGCGCCGATGGCCGAGGTGGCGAGGGCCTGAGCCGCTCGTCCGCTCTTGGCCATGGCATGGCCTTCGATCGATCCGGCGATCGCCGTGCTGTTGCCCGGCGTGTTCATGAGGATGCCGGCGATCGAATCGCCGAAGAGCCCACCGAAGAGCACGCCAGCGAACATGATGAAGGCGCCGATGGGGTCGAGCGAGAACGTGACGGGGAGGAGCAGGGCGACGGCCATCGCTGAGCCGAGGCCGGGGAGGACCCCGACGGCCGTGCCGAGCACGGCGCCGATGAGCACCCAGAGCATGTTGATGGGGGTCAGGACCGTGAGGAACCCTTCCCCGAGGTTTGCGAGCGTATCCATCAGAGGACTCCTACGAAGATGCCGGGAGGAAGGTTGAGGCCGAGCCCGATCGAGAACGCGATCTGCACGATGGACGACATCGCGAGCGCGAGGAAGATGTCGAACACGGGTCGGCGGCTGCCGAGGGCCCTGGAGATACCCCAGAAGAGGAAGGCGCCGGAGAGCAGCCAGCCGAGCGGGGTGAGCGCGGCGATGAAGACGATCGTCGTGCCGAGGGCGCCAAGCAGGGAGCGGATGTTGGTGCGCGGCCTGATGTGCTCGGCCGCGAGCTCCTTGTCCTGCACGACCGCGAGCTCGTCGCGGTCGAAGTCGGAGAGCTCGTCGACCTCTTGGTCGACGACCCTCTTCTCGCCTCGGAGCTCAGCCAGGTCCGGCTCTGCCACTCGCGTCGGTTCCGGGTTGCGGATGACGTCGACGGCGAGGAAGGCCGCCACGATGAAGATCGCGACCGAGATGATCGCCGGGAACACCTGCGGGCCCGGCTGGGAGACGTTGCTCGGCACGGCCATCGTGACGGTGCCGATGACGAGGCCGATCCCCACGAGGGTGAGGATCCCCGGCACGATGAGTCCGGTGCGGCGGCGCCACCAGCCAGGGCTCGCGGTGGTGTCGTGCTGCGTCCACGCTGAGGTGGGGATGACGCCGGTCATAGTCCGAGCTCCTCGATGATCTGGTCGACTCTCGCCTGGTCTTCTTCGATGAAGGCGGCGAATTCGTCGCCGGTGAGCACTGCTGGCTCCCAGTTGTTGCGTTCGAGCGTGTCCTGCCATTCGGGAGTGGCGACCATGTCCTCGAAGATCGCGACGAGCTGGTCGCGTTCTGCGTCCGTGATGCCGGGAGGGGCGACGATGCCTCGCCAGTTGGGGAGGTGGACGTCGACGCCCTGGTCCATGAGGGAGGGGATGTCGATGCCGTCGACGGGCTCTTCCGCTGACACGGCGAGCGCGCGGAGGTTGCCCGCCTCGATCTGGTCGCTGAACTCGTTGTAGCCGCTGACCCCGACGGCGACGGTGTTCGAGAGCAGCGCGGTGAGCACCTCGCCACCGCCCGCGTACGAGACGTAGTTGAGCTCGGCCGGGTCGATGCCGACATCCTCCGCGACGAGGCCGGCGAGGAGATGGTCGGTGCCGCCGACACCGCCACCGCCGACGGCGAGCGCGTGCGGGTCCGTCTTCCAGTCGGCGATGAAGTCATCCAGGGTCTGGTACGGCGAGTCCGCCGGCACGATGAAGACCTCGTAGTCCTCGGCGAGCCGCACGATCGGTGTCGTGTCGGAGAGGTCGACGGCGGAGTCGTTGACGTTGATCGCGCCCATCATGACCGTCCCCGTCATCATGAGGTTGGTCGGGTCAGCGCCCAGGCCCACGAACTGCGACAGTCCGATGGTGCCTCCGGCGCCGGGCACGTTGACGACCTGGACGTTGTTGACGATCCCGTCTGCACGCAGCGCCTGCTGTGCCTCCCGTGCCACTCCGTCCCATCCACCGCCTGGCGCCGCTGGCGCCATGAACGTGAGCTTCGTGCTCGGGTCGGTCCCGGTCGTCGAGTCGCTGGCGTCGAACGCCGCGATCCCGACGAGCACGGCGGTCGCGGCGATGCCGAGTCCGCCCATGAGCTTCCGTCTTGCTGTCACGATCACTCCCTTGTGATTGACTTGTCCACACAGCGGACACTTCTGTCCACCAGATGGTACGCTAGTGTGACCGGGCAAGCAAACGATCCGAAGCCGGAGACCCCATGACAAGCGCCGACGACGCCCCCGCCCAGCGGTCAGAGCCAGGTGGCATCCGCGCCGTGAGCCGCGCCCTCGATGTCCTCGACTGCTTCGAGAACGAAGGCCAGTCGCTGGCCGTCTCCGACATCGTCCGCCGCTGCGAGCTCCCTCGCACGACCGTGCTCCGCCTCGTCGACACCCTCGTGGGCGAGCGGATGCTGCAGCTCCTGCCCGATGGCCGCGTGAGCGTCGGCCCCCGCATGATCCGCTGGGGAGCCTTCGCGAAGGCGGCCTGGTCCGCTCCGGCAGCCACGCTCGATCGACTCCGGGAGCTTGCCGAGCAGACCGGTGAGACCGTGAGCCTCTACGTCCGCCGCGACCTCAAGCGCGTCGCCATCGCGCAGGCACCCGGGCGGCACACCATCCGCCACGTCGTCCAGGTCGGCGACGAGCTGCCCATCTGGCTCGGCGCCGCATCCACGACCCTCCTCAGCGGAGAGCGGCCCGAAGCCCTCGACGCGGTGCTCGCCCAGCTCGACGCCGACGAGAGCATCGACATCGACACCGCCGCGCTGCGCCGACGTGTGGATGAGATCCGCGAGCAGGGCTGGGGCCTCAGCCACGGCGAGCGGGAGTCCGGCAACAGCGGCCTGGCGATGCTCGTGCCCGAGAACCCGGACCGACCCCACCTGCAGCCCGTCGTCGTCGTGCTCGGCGGACCGACGGCCAGATTCGTCGACGCCCGCATCCCCGAGTTCGTCGACGCGCTCCGCGCCTGCGTCCGCGACCTGCCGCGAACCGGGCTGCCGCCCGCACTCGAATGACCTCGCGGTGCGGTTCGAGACCGCCCGCGCCCGCAATCCAAGCAGGACCCTGAACCGACGAAGGAGACGGTGCGATGAGCGCAACGGTGTTCGTGACGGCCCCACGACTCGGTCACGCCGGGGTTCGAACCCTGGAGGAGGCCGGAAGCAGGATCATCTACCTGCCTGACGGCGGGGGTCGCGCCGAGGTCGAGGAGATCATGGCCAGCGAGGCCGTCGACGCGGTCATCTCCCGCACCGTCGAGCTGTCGGCCGCAGCCATCGAGGCCTGCCCGACGCTCCGGGTCATCTCGAAGCACGGCGTCGGCGTCGGCAACATCGACGTCGACGCGGCGACCGCCCACGGCATCCCGGTGTTCACCACGCCGGGCGCCAACGCCCAGTCGGTCGCCGAGCTCACGATCGCGCTCATGTTCAACGCAGCACGTCGGGTGTCCTGGATGGACGCGGAGATCCGGCAGGGACGCTGGAGCAGGGCCCAGGACGGGCGGCAGCTCGCTGGCGCCACGCTCGCCCTCGTCGGTGCCGGCCAGATCGGTCGGCGGGTCGCGCGCACTGCGGCGGCGACGGGGATGCGCGTGCTGGCCTTCGACCCCGGATTCGGACTGGACTCCCCCATCCCGGAGCTGACCATGGTCGGCAGCCTCGAAGAGCTGCTCGCGCAGGCCGAGGTGCTGAGCATCCACGTGCCGCTCAGCGAACGGACACGCGGCCTCATCGGGGCCGAGCAGCTCGCCCTGCTGCCGGCGGATGCCATCGTGCTGAACACGGCCCGCGGCGAGGTCATCGACGAACCCGCCCTCGTCGAGGCGCTTCGCAGCGGCCAGCTCTTCGGTGCGGGCCTCGACACCACCTGGTCGGAGCCCATGGAGCCCGGCAACCCGCTGCTGGACTGCCCGAACGTCGTCGTCACGCCCCACGTCGGGGGCTCCACCCCAGCGGCCCTGGAGGCCATGGCACTGACCGCCGCCCGGAACATCCTCGGCTTCCTCGAGGGCACGCCCCCGGACGCACGGTCCTGCGTGAACCCCACCACTCTCTCGATCGAACGGAGCAACGCATGACCGAGCAGGACCCCACCGCGGCACCCACCTGGCCGACCGGCTACTTCATCGGCGAGCGTGCACCCGACCTCCCCGCATCCCTGATCGACGCGTTCCGTGAGATCCCCGTCGCCGTCGCCGGCGACTGCCTCGGGCGCTCCGTCGGCGCGCTCGGCCTCCACGCCTACCACGGCGACGCGCCGCTCTCGGGGCAGGCCGTGACCGTGAAGATCCGGCCTGGCGACAACCTCATGGTGCACAAGGCCATGATGGATGCCCACCCGGGCGACGTCATCGTGATCGAAGGCGGCGGCGACCTCAGCCAGGCGGTCATCGGAGGGCTCATCCGCACGAGCGCCATCACCAAGCGACTCGGCGGCTTCGTCATCGACGGGGCCCTGCGCGACGTCGCCGAATGGCGGGAAGGCGGCATGCCCGCCTACGCGCGCGGACACACGCACCGCGGACCCACGAAGGACGGCCCGGGCCAGATCAACGTGCCCGTGTCCATCGCGGGCCTCGTCGTGAACCCAGGCGACCTGGTGCTCGGGGACCTCGATGGCGTCCTCGCCGTTCCAGCACCGCGAGCGGAGTCGCTCCTGCAGGACGCACGCAGGCACCTCGACCGGGAAGCCCGCATCCGCAAGCACAACGAGGAGGGCACCTCCGACCCCGAACGGTTCAACGCGCTCCTGCGCCAGAAGGGCCTGCCCGTCTGATCGCACTCGCCGCCGGACGGGGCGCGAGGCGCGGCTTGTCAAGCGCCGGGACCTCCCACCCGGCGCCGCGTACAGTGATCCGTCGGTCGTCGCGGCACCCCGAGCCGCGGCCCAAGAGAGGCTTCCCGTGCGACGGTTCCACTGCGATGTGTGCGAGAACGAGGTCTTCTTCGACTCCGTGTCCTGCGAGCGCTGCTCGTCGAAGCTGGGCTACGTGCTCGGCCTCGACGACGTGCTCGTCGAGGCCGGCGACGCGGCGGCGGACGCGGGCCTGCGGCGATGCAGCAACGCCGAGCTCGCCGGATGCACGTGGCTGACGGCGCAGCCTGGCGGGCTGTGCGAGAGCTGCCAGCTCACCCGCACCCGGCCGAGCGACGCCGACGCGAAGGGGCTGCGCCTCTTCCCCATCGCCGAGGAATCGAAGCGCCACCTCGTGCGCGACCTCACGCGCCTCGGCTTCGCGACCCGCCCGAAGGCGAGCGGGGAGCCCGCGACCGTCGGCCAGACGCCCGTCTTCGACCTGCTCTCGAGCGTGTCCGAGAGCGTCACGATCGGCCACGCCAACGGCGTCATCACGATCGACCTCGCGGAGGGCGACGACAGCTACCGCGAGCAGGTGCGGCAGCGCCTCGCCGAGCCGTACCGCACGATGCTCGGGCACTTCCGCCACGAGAGCGGGCACTACTACGAGTGGCAGCTGGTCGAGCAGACCGACCGCATCGACGAGGCACGGGAGCTGTTCGGCGACGAGCGCGCCGACTACCAGGCCGAGATCGACCGGCACTACGACCAAGGCCCTCCCGAGGGGTGGCAGCGCGACTACCTGAGCAGCTACGCGACCATGCACCCGTACGAGGACTTCGCCGAGACCTGGGCCCACTACCTGCACATCCAGGACACCCTCGAGACGGCCGTGGCCTTCGAGCTGCTGCCCGCGCCGGAACCCGGCGCGTCGGCCCGCGACGTGGTCCTCGACAGCTGGATGCCGTTCGCGACGGCCATGAACGTCGTCAACCGCTCGCTCGGGCAGCGCGACCTCTACCCGTTCGTCCTGCCGGACACGGTCATCGAGAAGCTCGCGTTCATCCACTCGCTGCGCGAGCCCTCGAGCATCCCGGCCTGACCTGGGTCGCCGTCAGGCACCGGCTGCGCGCGTCGCGACGATCGCGCCGTGCGGCCGGGCTCCCGCATCCGTTCGCGCGTGCGCCTGCTCGACGATGAACCCGGCGTCGTCGAGCAGCCGCGCGAGGTCGGCGATGGGCCAGGTGAAGGCCGTCGCGACCGTGTGCCCGAACGGCTCCACCGCCGACCCCTCGAAGAAGCCGAGCAGCAGCCCGCCGCCCGGGCGGATGCAGCTCGCCAGCTCGGCGAGGGCGACGGGCAGCCCGGACGGCCCGGTGTGGATGAGCGAGTACCAGACGAGCGCGCCGCCGAGGCTCGCGGACGGGACCCCGAGCGCCTCCGCCGTTCCCTGGCGATACACGCAGTCGGGGTGCCGGTGCGCCGCGATGTCGACGAACTCCTGAACGGGGTCGATGCCCTCGACGTCGACGCCGAGCTCGTGCAGCCAGGCCGTCCAGTGCCCGGGCCCGCAGCCGACATCGAGCACCGGGCCGTCGATCGCCCTCGCCCAGGTCTCGATGAGCGCGCGATCTTGCGCCGCCGTCGCCGAGATGCTGCCGAGCAGGTCCGCGTACTCCCGCGCCCGGCGGCCGTACGCCTCGAACGTGCGCCGCGCCATCATTCGGTCGCCCCGGCGCGACCGCTGGAGGCGACTCGGGAGGCGACGTCCATGGCGACGTGCCCTAGCGGGTGATGGTCAGCTGGCCGATCGCCGTCACGGGCGCGACGCGGCCGTCCGAGAGCTCGTACTGGCAGCCGACGATGCTCAGTGCGCCGCTCGCGACGGCGTCACTGATGACGCGCGAGCTGCGCACAAGAGCGTTGATCGTCGAGTACAGGTGGCGGCGCCCCACAGCATCCGGGTCGATCTGCGCCTCGTCGACGTACGGCGTCGACTGGTCGCTCGTGAACCACTCCTCCTGCACCGAGGGCTGGATGCGAGCGAGCTCGTCCTTGATGGCGGGCGTCACGTCGCGCGGGTGCGCCGTCGTCTGGTTGATGGCGGCCTTGACCGCGCCGCAGGAGCCGTGGGCGAGCACCACGATGACCGCGACGCCGAGCTCCGCGACGGCGAACTCCATGGTCGCCGTCGTGTTCTCATTGGCGATCTGCCCCATGTTGCGGGCGACGAAGAGGTCGCCGAGGCCGCAGTCGAAGAGGATCTCCGCGGCGACTCGCGAGTCGGAGCAGCCGAGGAACGCGGCGTTCGGCGCCTGGCTCCCCGAGATCTCGGTGCGGCGGGCCGCGCTCTGCTGGGGGTGGAGGAGGTCGCCCTTGATGAAGCGCTCGTTGCCCTGGACGAGGTCATCCCAGGCCTGCTGGGGGGTGACTCTTGCTGCCGTCATCGTTGCTCCTTCGTGCTGAAACCTGTGACTGCCGGGGTGCATCCGTTGCCGGATGCTCATGCCACGTACGGGGGCGTGGCGCCGTCCAAGCGTACTCACCCTCGGGGCGCGAGATTCTCCTGTTGAATCGCCAGGCGTCAACGATATTCCGGAATATGTGAGAACGTCAGTTCCCAAGATCAGGGCCGATGGGAGGTGGCGCGTGCGCCGTGGACACAATCTGGGAGCGGTCGGCGAGTTCAACCAGGCCGTCATCCTCGACCTCATCCGCCGCGCCCCGGACGGCCTGAGCCGGGTCGAGGTCGCGCAGGCCAGCGGCCTCTCCGCGCAGACGGCATCGAACATCACGCGCCGCCTCATCGACGGTGGCCTCGTGCGCGAGGGCGAACGCCTCATCACGGGGCCAGGGAAGCCGCGCACGCTGCTCCGCCTCAACGCGTCGAGCCGGTACACCGTGGGCGTGCACCTCGACCCGACCGTCATCACGTACGCCCTCCTCGATCTCGCGGGCTCGGTCGTCGCAGATCACCGCGCACGCACGCCGACGGCACCGGACCCCGCGGGCGTCATCGCTGACATGGCGCACGAGATCTCGGCGATCCTCGAACGCCAGTCGATCCCCCGCGAGCAGGTGCTCGGCGTCGGCATCGCGGCCCCGGGCCCCCTCGACGCCTCCCGCGGCAACGTCCTCGACCCGCCGATGCTCGACGGCTGGGACGTCGTGCCGCTGCGGGATGCGCTCAGCCAGGCGACCGGCTTCCCGGTTGTCCTCGAGAAGGACGTCACGGCGGCCGCGATCGCGGAGCTGTGGGTCGACTCGGGCCCGCGGCGGGACAACTTCGCGTTCTTCTACTACGGCACGGGCATCGGCATCGGGCTCGTCATCAACCACGAGGTGCTGCGCGGCGCGAGCGACAACGCGGGCGACATGGGGCACATCATGGTGCAGGCGGATGGCCCCGTCTGCTCGTGCGGGAGGCGCGGCTGCGTCGGCGACCTGGTCGTCCCGCACCGCATCGTGCAGCGGGCACTCGCCGCCGGCCTCATCGCGTCGGACTCCCCCGTCGACCGCGCCGACTTCGACGACGTCGATCGACTCTTCACGGAGTTCACGGCGCTCGCCATGCGGCACGACCCCGTCTCGCGCGAGATCGTCACGGGGGTAGCCACGCAGATCTCGCGAGCCATCGTCTCCATCGTGAACCTCCTCGACGTCGACACGATCGTGTTCGGCGGCCCGTTCTGGCGCCGCATCGAGCCGGCCCTCCTCGGCGCCATCCGCCACCTCGTGAACACCGACCCCGCGCTCATCCCGAAGCACCCGATCCACATCGAGAACTCCGGGATCGGCGAGGATGTCGCCGCCATCGGGGCCGGCTGCCTCGTGCTCGACCAGAGCCTCGCGCCGCATACCTCCGCGCTGCTGATCTCGCGCTGAAGTCGCGCTGATCTGCCGCTGACCTCTCCCTGATCGGGCTGCGCCCCACGTTCCCGGACGCGCTTCGGGGGCTTGCGGGAATGTCTTGACACGAGTTAATCCAATCGGTTTACTTATGGCAGGCCGAAGGCTCGACACCGATGTCGGACCACACGGAGAACGGTCGTGGAGCAAAGGAGCACCATGAAAAATCGCACACTCGGGGCCGTGGCAGTCGCCGCCGCCGCTGTGCTTGCACTGTCTGCCTGCGCTGGAGGCGACTCGGGCGGGGGCGACTCGAACACCCTGAAGGTCGCCTACCAGAAGTTCGGGCAGTTCACGCAGATGGACGACCACATGCAGAAGGTCAAGGCCGAGTACGAGGCGGCCAACGAGGGGATGACCGTCGAGCTCATCCCGATCGAGGCGCAGGAAGCCGACTACTTCGCGAAGCTCGCCCTCATGAACCGCTCCCCCGCGACGGCACCCGACGTCATGTACGAGGACACGTTCATGGTCAAGACCGACGTCGAGGCCGGCTACCTCGCGCCCCTCGACGACTACGTCGCCGACTGGGCCGACTGGGAGCAGTTCCCCGAGAACGCCCGCCAGGCTGGGCTCGGCGACGACGGCAAGGTCTACGGCATCCCCATGGGCACCGACACCCGCGCCCTCTGGTACAACCAGGACATCCTGAAGGCCGCGGGCGTGCAGGTGCCGTGGGAGCCGAAGACCTGGGACGACATCATCGCCGCGGCCGAGGCCGTGAAGGCCCACGACCCCAGCATCCGCCCCTTCAACATCTACTCGGGCAAGGCCATGTCAGAGGGCGCCTCGATGCAGGGCTTCCAGATGCTGCTCACTGGCACCGAGGACGAGCTGTTCAACACCGACGAGCAGAAGTGGGTGACCGGCTCGCAGGGCTTCATCGACTCCCTCACGTTCGTCGGCGACATCTACCAGGGCGGCCTCGGGCCGACCCCGCAGGAAGCGCTCGACAAGAACGTCGGCACGAACATCAACACCGACTGGATCCCCAGCGGCCAGCTCGCGATGAGCCTCGACGGCTCGTGGGTGAGCGGCACCTGGCTCGAGTCGGGCTCCAAGCCCTGGCCGGAATGGTCCGACGTCATGCAGGTCACCCCGATGCCGACGCAGGACGGGCAGGACCCTGGCGTCACGAGCATGTCGGGCGGATGGACGCTCGCCATGGGTGCGGGAACGAAGAACCCGGATGCGGCGTGGGACTTCATCAGCCTCGCCCTCAACCAGGAGAACGCGCTGAGCTACGACGTCGCGGCCAGCCAGGTGCCGGTGCGCACCGACGTCGCCGAGGCGCCCGAGTACACGGAGGCGAACCCGACGTTCGGGTTCTTCGCGGACCTCGTGCCCGACACGAACTTCCGCCCAGCCAACTCCGACTACTCGCAGGTCTCCGCAGCCATCACCGTGGCCATGGAGGCCGTCATGACCGGCCAGCAGACGCCTGAAGAGGCTGCCGCCGCCTACGACAAGGCCGTCATCGGCATCGTCGGCGAAGAGAACACGACGTCGGCGTCGAGCTGATGACCGCCACCCTCACACCGGCCTCGGGGGCGCCCCGCGCCCCCGAGGCCGGGAGGCCGCCGAAGCGACGGAAGGCGGTGACACGCCTCACGCGCGGCGTGCCGCTCCTGCCCGCCGTCGGCCTCCTCGCCGTCTTCCTCCTGGGCCCCGTCATCTCGTCGTTCTACGGCTCCTTCACCAACTCGTCACTGAGCGGTGTCGGCGCCTCGAGCGCGGAGTTCGTGGGCTTCCAGAACTACACCGACCTCTTCGCGAGCCCGGACTTCCCGAAGTCGGTGCTCATCACGCTCATCTTCCTCGTCGCCTCCGCGATCCTCGGCCAGAACGTGCTCGGGCTGGGGCTCGCCGTGCTCATGCAGTCGTCGAACAAGGTCGTCCGCAGCACGGTCAGCACGATCGTCGTGACCGCGTGGGTGCTGCCGGAGATCGTGGCGGCCTTCGCCGCGTACGCGTTCTTCAGCGACGCGGGCACACTCAACACGATGCTCGCGGCCATCGGCATCACCGGCCCCAACTGGCTGTACACGCTGCCGCTGCTGAGCGTGATCCTCGCCAACACGTGGCGCGGCACCGCGTTCTCGATGCTGGTCTACCGGGCCGCCCTCAACGACGTGCCGCCCGAGATCACCGAGGCGGCCGAGGTCGACGGCGCCAAGGGATGGCAGCGGTTCACCCTCATCACGCTGCCCATGATCCGCCGCAGCATCTCCACGAACCTCATGCTCACGACCCTGCAGACGCTCTCCGTCTTCGCGCTCATCTTCGTGATGACCAACGGCGGGCCAGGAACAGACAGCACGACGCTGCCGCTCCTCGCCTACCAGGAGGCGTTCCGCTTCGGCCAGCTCGGCTTCGGCACCGCCATCGCCACCATGCTCCTGCTCGTCGGCGCGCTCTTCTCGGTCGCCTACATTCGGGCGCTCAAACCGGAGGTGGACTGACCATGACAACCCACACATCCGTGGCCGCGGCTGACCCCGCGCCCACCACCAGATCCATCGCAACCGGCAGCCACCACGTCGAGACGAGCGCGGCCGCCCCACGGGGGCGCGCGATGCGCTGGTTCGCCAACATCGTGCTCAGCGTCATCGGCGTCATCTTCCTCCTCCCCCTCGTCTGGCTCGTGCTCGCGTCCTTCGACGAGGTCGCCACCCTGTCGGTGAAGTGGCCGGAAGCGCCGTCGCTCGCCAACTTCACGGCCGTCCTCACCCCCGAGATCTCGCTCGTCCCGCTCTGGAACAGCCTCGTGCTCTCCGGCGGATGCGCGATCGTGACGGTGCTCGCGGCGATCCTTGCCGCGTATCCGCTCTCCCGGTACAAGTCGCGCATCAACAAGCCGTTCCTCTACGGGGTGCTGTTCGGGACCTGCCTGCCGATCACCGCGATGATGGTGCCCGTCTACGCACTGTTCGTGGCGTTCAACCTCATCGACAACATGTTCGGCACCATCCTGTTCCTCGCCGCCACCTCGCTGCCCATGGCGATCTGGATGATGAAGAACTTCATGGACTCGGTACCCGTCTCCCTCGAGGAGGCGGCCTGGACGGACGGCGCCTCCGCCATGGCGACGCTGCGACTCATCGTCGTGCCGCTCATGCGGCCAGGCATCGCGGTCGTGTTCATCTTCGTCTTCATCCAGACGTGGGGGAACTTCTTCATCCCGTTCATCCTGCTGCTGAGCCCCGACAAGCTGCCCGCCGCGGTGAGCATCTTCTCCTTCTTCGGCCAGTACGGCGCAGTCGCCTACGGGCAGCTCGCCGCGTTCTCCCTCCTCTACTCCGTGCCGGTCCTGGCGCTGTACGTGCTCGTGTCCCGCCTCGGCGGTGGCTCGTTCGCGCTCGCCGGTGCCGTCAAGGGCTGACCCGACTTCCAACGTCTCCTTCAACGCAGAAAGGCGCCCCATGCCTGACCCCACACAGTTCGTCGACCTCCGCATCCGGCGGTTCGTGTCCGAACGCCTCACCCCCGCCATCTACCGCGAGCGCGAACAGCTCACGGTCACCTCGTGGGATGTGCCGGGCGAGCCCGTTCCGTTCGCCGAGGCGATCACCCAGCAGTTCGCGCCCTTCCGGGTCGGCTCCGAGTGGAGCCGGCCGTGGGGAACCACGTGGTTCCACGTCACCGGCACGGTTCCCGCCGACTGGGAGATGACGGATGCGCGCGTCGAGGTGCTCGTCGACCTCGGCTTCGTGAGCGGGCACCCCGGCTTCCAGGCCGAGGGCCTCGTCTGGACCCCGGAGGGGCACATCCTCAAGGCCATCGAGCCGCGCAACACCGCGGTGCCGCTGAAGATCGGGCCAGGCGACAGCATCGACCTCTATATAGAGGCCGCTTCGAACCCGGATGTGCAGGGCGAGTCGGTCTACGCGCCGACCCCCATGGGCGACCTCGCCACCTCGGGTGATGCCCCCATCTACCGGACGCGGGTCCTCGACATCGGCCTGCGCGACGTCTCCGTGTGGGAGCTCGCGCAGGACGTGTGGACGCTGGACGGCCTCTGGCGCGAGCTCGGCGAGGAGCAGCCTCGGCGCGCGGAGATCCTGCGCGGACTCGAGCGCCTCATCGACACGCTCGACCCGGACGACATCTCCGGCACGGCGACGGCCGGGCGCGAGGTGCTCGCCCCGCTGCTCGCCTCCCCCGCCTACGCGAGCGCCCACCACCTGGTTGCCGTCGGGCACGCGCACATCGACTCGGCCTGGCTGTGGCCCGTCCGGGAGACGATCCGCAAGTGCGCCCGCACCTTCTCGAACGTGCTGTCGCTCATGGACGAGAACGACGACTTCCTGTTCGCCTGCTCGTCCGCGCAGCAGTTCGCGTGGATGAAGGAGCACTACCCGGATCTCTTCGAGCGCATCAAGGTGCGGGTCCTCGAGGGTCGCTTCGTGCCCGTGGGCGGCATGTGGGTGGAGTCGGACACGAACCTGCCCGGCGGTGAGGCCATGGCCCGCCAGTTCGTCGCGGGCAAGGGCTTCTTCATCCGCGAGTTCGGGATCGAACCGCCAGAGGTGTGGCTGCCCGACTCCTTCGGCTACTCGGCGGCGCTCCCCCAGATCGTCAAGGCAGCAGGGTCGAAGTACTTCCTGACGCAGAAGCCGTCGTGGAACGAGACGAACGTCATGCCGCACCACACGTTCAACTGGGAGGGTATCGACGGCTCGCAGGTGTTCACGCACTTCCCGCCCGTCGCCACCTACAACTCCGTCCTCTCGCAGGAGGAGCTGCACAAGGCGCAGCGCGACTACAAGGAGAAGGGCGAAGCGAACTCGTCGCTCGTGCCGTTCGGCTACGGCAACGGCGGCGGCGGCCCGACGCGCGAGATGGTCGCGGCGGCCGAGCGCACGCGCAACCTCGAGGGCTCCCCGACGGTCGAGATGACCAGCCCGCAGGCGTTCTTCGAGCAGGCCGAGGCCGAGCTCGCGCAGCCGCCGGTGTGGTCCGGCGAGATCTACCTCGAGTTCCACCGAGGCACGTACACGTCGCAGGCGCGCACGAAGCGAGGCAACCGCCGCAGCGAGCACCTGCTGCGCGAGGCGGAGCTGTGGGCGACCGCCGCCACCATCCGCACGGGCACGGCCTACCCCTACGCCGAGCTCGAGTCTGCCTGGCAGACGGTGCTGCTGCAGCAGTTCCACGACATCCTCCCCGGCTCCTCCATCGCCTGGGTGCACCAGGTCGCGGAGGAGCACTACGAGCGGGTCGCGGGTGAACTCGAGACGCTCATCTCCTCGGCGCTCGGCTCGCTGACCGGTGCCGGCGAGACGGCGCTGCTCGCGAACGCCGGACCGTACGCCGTGGACGGCGTGCCCGCGCTCGGTGGTGGCGCATCCGGTGCGGGCTCGACTGCCGACACCTCTCCCGTGACGCTCACGCGGTCCGGCGACGACCTGGTGCTCGACAACTCGCTCGTGCGGGTCACGATCGACGCCGACGGGCTCGTCTCGTCGCTCTTCGACGTCGCCGCCGACCGCGAGCTGGTCCCGGCCGGCGAGCGCGCTGCCGAGCTCTGGGTCTACCGCGATACGCCCGCACAGTGGGATGCGTGGGACATCGACGTGCACTACCAGCGCCACGGCCGGCCGATCCGATCGGTCGACTCGATCGAGGTCGTCTCGGAGAGCACCGACCGGGTCGT
Organism: Pseudoclavibacter sp. Marseille-Q434; assembly: GCF_050315415.1. Lineage (NCBI taxonomy): Bacteria > Bacillati > Actinomycetota > Actinomycetes > Micrococcales > Microbacteriaceae > Pseudoclavibacter > Pseudoclavibacter sp. Marseille-Q434. The sequence continues at coordinate 437,322 of NZ_JBNPQH010000003.1, forward strand.
CGTCAAGGTGTCGCGTTCGGACGGAGCGAGCACGTTCGTGCAGGAGCTGTCGCTGAGCGCGGGGCGCCCGACGCTCGACCTGACGACGGACGTCGACTGGCACGAGCGGCAGAAGCTGCTGAAGCTGGCGTTCCCGCTGGACGTGCACGCGGAGCGGTCGTCGTCGGAGATCCAGTTCGGGCACGTGAACCGGCCGATCCACCGCAACACGTCGTGGGATGTGGCGCGGTTCGAGACGAGCGCGCACCGTTGGGTGCACGTCGGCGAGACCGGCTACGGCGTCGCGGTCGCGAACGATTCGACGTACGGGCACGACGTGACGCGCACGACCCGGGATGGTGGTGGCACGACAACCCTCGTGCGGGAATCGCTGCTGCGGGCGCCCACGTTCCCGGACCCGCACGCCGATCAGGGACGGCATGTGCTGCGCACCTCGGTGCGCGTGGGCGCGGATGTGCTGGATGCGGCCGCTGAGGGCTACCGGCTGAACGTCGGCCCGCGCCCGGTGACGGGTTCGGCGCCGATCGAGCCGCTGCTCACGGTCGACAACCCCGCGGTTGTCGTCGAGGCCGTGAAGCTGGCGGAGGACAGGAGCGGCGACGTGGTCGTCCGCTTCTATGAGGCTCGCGGTGCGAAGGCTCGGGCAGTCGTGACGCCCGGGTTCGCGTTCGAGTCGGTCGCTGAGACCGACCTGCTCGAGCGTGACGTCGACCAGACGGCGATCGTGGATGCTGAGGGCGCGCTGGCGCTGTCCGTGCGCCCGTTCCAGCTGGTCACGCTGCGCTTCCGTGGGGTGTCAGCGCTGCGCTGACATCTGGGGAGACCGGGCGGCGCAGACTGCGCTGCCCGCCCGGTCCGACGCTGTGGCGAACCGCACCTCCCGCTCCTGGGGTGCAGGTTCGCCACAGCTTTTTCACGCCGCGCCCCGGGATCTCACGGGGGCGGCGTGAGACGGTGAGCGGAGCGCGCATCCCCCGAGGCGCGCAGGAATGAGCGATGATGCCCACCTTCACGAACCTCCACCACGTCGCGGTCACCGTGCGCGACCTCCAAGCGAGCGTCGCCTTCTACGAGCAGGTGTTCGGCTTCGAGCCAGCGACCGAGATCGACGATGCGACCCTGCACCGCAAGCTGTTCGCGCTGCCCGGCGGCACGAATCTCGGCCTGACACAGCACGATCGCGGCGACGACGCCGGGTTCTCCCCCTTCTCTCCGGGGCTCGATCACCTCGGGTTCGAGGTAGAGAACCAGGATGAGCTCGAGGCCTGGGCGCAGCACCTGACCGAGCGCGGCATCGAGCACGGCGGCATCGTCGAGGCTCCGTACGGCTACGCGCTGAGCTTCAAGGACCCCGACCAGATCGCGCTGGAGTTCTTCGTCTCGAAGTGAGGCCCGCGTCCTCCCGCGGAGTTGTGGCAGAGCGCTGGTCGCCACGCTCGGAACCGCACCACGCCACAACGCTGCGCCCCTGAAGCGAGCCGGGACCAGCGGCTGCGCGGGCTACACCGGCAGCAGCACCGACAGCGTGAAGCTCCACACGCAGATGAAGGCGAGCATCCCGAGGCTGTAGCCGATGGACGTGCGCAGTATCTCGCCCTCCCGCCCTGAGAGCCCGACGGCACCGGCCGCGATCGCGATGGACTGCGGTGAGATGACCTTCGCGGTTGTGCCGCCCGCCGTGTTCGCGGCGACGAGCAGCTCGGGCGAGACGCCGATGCGGCCCGCGGTCGCGACCTGCAGGGGCCCGAAGAGGGTGTTGTTGTTGACGACGGACCCCGTGAGGAACACGCCGAGCCACCCGATTATGGGTGCGAGGAGCGGGAAGACGGGCCCGACGGCGGCGAGGGCGCTGCCGATGCTGGCCGACCCGCCGGAGTAGTTGGCGATGTTGGCGAGCACGAGGATGAGCGCGATCAGGACGAGCGCCTGCCAGAGCTCGCGGAAGGTTGCGACGAGCTCGTGCCAGAGGTCGGCTGCCCTGAGGCTCGGCGTCGTGAGGAACGACACGATGACGGCGAGCAGGATGGCGGTGCCGGTGGCGCTGATGGGCGCGAAGTCCCAGGTGCTGGCGACGGGGTCGCCGCTCGGGAGAGCGATCTGGCCGGTGAGTCCCGGGATGGGGAACTTGATGACCGCGGCTGCGAGGGGACCGTCGGCGGCGAAGAGCTGCTTGAAGGCGGGGATGCTCCACACCAGGATGAGGGCGGTGAGGATGTAGAAGGGGCTCCAGGCGACGGCGATCTCACGGACGCTGTGTCGCTCGACGGCGGGTGCCGCTTCCCCGCTCTCGCGGAAGATGCGCTTCGGCTGCCACACCCGGCCGAAGGCGAAGAGGGCGAGCATGGCGGCGAGGCCGGAGCCGAGGTCGGCCAGCTCGGGGCCGAGGAACCAGAGGACGCTGGCCTGCACCCCGCTGAAGACGACGCTGACCAGGAGGGTCGCCGGCCAGGTCTCGCGGAGTCCGCGCCATCCGTCGAGGATGATGACGAGCAGGAACGGGACGAGGAACGTGAGGGGCTGCAGGAGCAGCATCATCGTGCGGGACATCTCGAGCACTTCGACGCCAGCGACCTGCGCGCCCACGATGACCGGGATGCCGATGGCTCCGTAGGCGCCGGCGGCGACGTTCGCGACGAGCGACAGCATGGCGGCTTTCACGGGCTTGAAGCCGAGCTGCACGAGCAGGGCGGCACAGATCGCGATGGGCACGCCGAAGCCTGCCGCGCCTTCGAGGAACGCGCCGAAGGCGAAGCTGATGAGCAGCACCTGGATGCGCTGGTCGGGTGAGATGCCGGAGATGGATGCGCGGATCACGTCGAAGCGTCCGCTGGCGACGGCGAGGCGGTAGAGCCACACGGCCATGACGATGATGTAGGCGATGGGCCAGATGGCGGTGAGGATGCCGAGGAGTCCGGACCCTGCGACGGCGGTGCCCGGCATCTCGAACGCGATCAGGGCGACGATGATCTCGGCGACGACGGCGATGCTGGCCGCGAGGATGCCCTTCATCTTGAGCGCCGTGAGGCAGATGAGGAAGATGGCGATGGGGATCACGGCGACGAGCGCCGACAGCCACGGGTTCCCGAACGGGTCGATGTCCTGCATCCACAGTGCTTCAGTGACCACGGGAGGCTCCGTTCGCTGCGGGGCGGAGCGCATCGGGGAGAGCGCGCTCAGCTCTGCTCGTCACAGTAGCGGGCGCGGGTGCCGGCATGCGAGCGTTTCCCTCCAACACTGGCTTAGTAACACTTCCCGCGAGAAGTGTTACTAAGCTCGGAGGATGATGACATCGGCAGGAAGCCGCAGTCGCGCTGACGGAGCGTCTGTCCGTCTCGGCCATCCTGTCCATGCACCGTGAGCTGCTCGCGCACCAGCCAGGCATGGAAGAGCATGCCGGCCAGCTCCGCGGGGAACTCGTCTGGATCGGGAAGGAAAATGCGGGTCCACGCGATGCCGACTTCGTCGCCCCCCAACCCGACCTCATCACCTCGGCGCTCGCCGATCTGCTAACGTTCGCGGATCGCGTGGACCTGCCGACCATGCTGCAGATCGCTGTCGCGCACGCGCAGTTCGAGACGATCCATCCGTTCATCGATGGGAACGGTCGAACGGGCCGCGCCCTCGTGCAGATCATGCTGCGCGCCAGCGGCATCGCCTCGCACACCACCGTGCCGCTTTCCGCAGGGCTGCTGACCGACCTTGATCGCTACTTCGATGCCCTCGGTGCATTCAGGGCCGGGGACGCCGAGCCGATCGTGCGTACCTTCGCGGGGGCCGCGAGGTTCGCGGCAGCAGCAGGTGGGGACCTCGTGGATGCGCTGCGGTCGGCACTCGACGAATCACGCGAGCTCCTCGCGGGCGTGCGCCCCCAGGCGACCGGGCTGCGGCTGCTGCCGTTGCTCATCGGTCAGCCGATCGTCGATTCGGCCTTCGTGCAGCGTGCCCTCGCCGTCGATGTCGTGACCGCGAATCGCGCGCTGTCTCTGCTGACGGAACGCGGCGTCCTCACGGAGCAGACCGGCAGGCGCCGAGGGAAGGTGTGGCAGCACTCGGGGATCCTCGAAGCCCTGGAGGACTTCGCTGCGGGTATCCGACGCGCCCGTCGTTGATCTCTGCGCCGCATTCACCGGTTCTGTTGACGCGGCTGCGGGAGACTGCTCGCATGACGCGCATCGTGCCGGTTCTCGGCGACATCACCCAGCAGGAGGTCGACGCGGTGGTGAACGCCGCCAACAACGGCATGCGCGGAGGTGGCGGCGTCGACGGAGCCATCCACCGCGCGGGCGGGCCCGCCGTGCTGCGCGACTGCATCGCCCGCTTCCCCGACGGCCTCGCCACGGGGGACGCCGGATACACGACGGCCGGCGACCTGCCGGCCCGGTGGGTCATCCACACGGTTGGGCCTGACCACGGTTCGGGCCAGCGCGACCGGTCGCTGCTCACCTCGTGCTATCGGCGCTCGCTCGAGGTCGCCGACGAGCTGGGCGCGACGACGATCGCGTTCCCGCTCATCAGCGCTGGCATCTACGCGTGGCCGCTCGACGACGCGATCGCCGCGGCCGTCGACACCATCGCGGAATCGGGAACCCGCGTCGATGAGGCACGCCTCGTGGCACGCGACCCGCAGATCTTCGCGGATGTCGAGCGCGCGCTCACCGCTCGAGGCCTCGGCGCCTGAGTCCCGCCAGCCCGCCGACCTAGAACTCGAGCGCCTGCGCCATCCGCTCCCCTGCGACCTCGACCCAGTGCAGGGTCTCCTCCATGGCGCGTTGCCCCGAGCCGGCGAGCTCCGACAGCGACAGGATGCTGACCCCGGCGAGCGCCAGGGTCTCGCGCTGGTCCGCGTCGAGCCCGACCCGCCCTGCGATCACCCCGAAGCGCGCGCCCTCCTCTTCCGCGAGCGCGCGGACGAGCGACGGCACCTTGCCCGCCTCGGACTGCGCGTCGAAGCTGCCCTCCCCTGTGATGACGAGGTCCGCCCCGCGTACGAGGGCCGGCAGGCCGATCGCGTCAGCGACGGCGATGGCGCCTGCCGATATCTCCCCGCCGATTGCGAGCACCCCGAATCCCGTGCCACCTGCGGCTCCGGACCCCGGCTGGGCGGTGAGCGCGGCGACGTCCCCGCTCGTCTCCGGCGCACCGCCGAGCACCTCGGCGAATCGAGCGAGCCCCGCCTCGAGCGTCGGCACGTCATCGACGGATGCGCCCTTCTGCGGTCCGAAGACGGACGCGGCCCCGAGCTCGCCGAACAGCGGATTCACGACGTCCGTCAGGGCGACCACGCCGTCGACGGGGAGCGGCGCGAGGCCGGACACGTCCAGCGTCTCGAGCGCGTGCAGCCCGCCGTTTCCTGGCGGGATGCTCGCCCCGCCGCCGTCGAGCAGTCGAACCCCGAGCCCCGTGAGCAAGCCGGCCCCGCCGTCCGTCGACGCGCTGCTGCCCAGCCCGACCAGCACGCGCCTCGCGCCGTGCTCGGTCGCGTACCGGATGGCCTGCCCGAGCCCGACGGTCGACGCGCGGAAGCAGGAGTCCCGGTCGACGCGCTCGAGGAGGGCGATCCCGCTCGTCTCGGCGAGCTCGACCACCCACGTGCCGTCGGGCAGCTCCACGAGCGCAGCATCCACCGGGTCGCCGAGCGGCCCCTCGACCGACACGACGACAACGCGCGCCCCAGGCACCGAACCTGCGATCGCAGCCGTCGTGCCCTCACCCCCGTCAGCCATCGGCACCTCGACGCACTCGTCATCCGGCCTCGCGCGCTGCCAACCCCGCCTGATCGCCGCGGCGACCTCCGCCGCCGAAGCGGTGCCCTTGAACGAGTCCGGTGCGATGACGATTCGACGCTGCATGCCGCCAATCTACCGAGGAGCCCAGCGCGAGGAAAGCGTTTCCCACTAGGCTCCTTCTCGTCAGAGTGGCGCGCAACGCTGCACGCCGGGGAGGAGACCCGTGAGTCGGCACGGAAATCACGTCACGCTCGGGGAGGTCGCGCAGGCTGCGGGCGTCTCCATCGCCACGGCCTCGCGCGCCATCAACGGCAGCGCTGGCAGGCGCGTGAACGAGGAGATCCGCAAGCGCGTCCAGGAGACCGCGGATCGACTCGGCTACTCGCCGAACCTCAGCGCGCAGGCCGTCGCACGCGGTGCTTCCTCGACCATCGCCGTCGTCGTCAGCGACATCGCCGACCCCTACTTCAGCGCCATCGCCGCCGGCGTCATGCGCGGAGCCGAGGAGGCGAACCTCATCGTGACGATCGCCGCGGCCGAGCGCAGCGTCACGAATGAACTCGAGATCGTGCGAACCCTGCGCGGGCAGCGCCCCCGCGCCATCATCCTGACCGGCTCGCGTCGCATCGACGACCCCCAGCAGTCGGCGCTCGAAGAACAGCTGCTCGCCTACGCGGCTTCCGGTGGACGAGTCGTGCTGGTCGCTCAGGCTCCGTCGCCGTTCGACGTCGTCGAGCTTCGCAACCGGGCAGGCGCGCAGGAACTCGCCCGCCAGCTCGTGGGGCAGGGCGGACGCGAGTTCGGGATCATCACGGGCCCGCTCGACCTGCTCACGAACCGCGACCGCGTGGATGGGTTCCGTGCGGGCCTCGACGAGGCGGACCTCAGCGTCGACGACGACGCCGTCATCTCGGCGGCCTTCACGCGCGATGGCGGCTACGAGGCCCTTCGCACGCTCCTCTCCCGGTTTCCGGACACCGACACGATCTTCGCGACCAGCGATCTCATGGCCACCGGCGTCCTCACCGCGCTCCGGGACCTCGGCCGGGAACCGGGTCGGGATGTGTCGGTCGCGGGCTTCGACGACATCGCGCTCGTCCGCGACGTCACGCCCCCGCTGACCACCGTCGTCGCGCCGTTGAGCGACATGGGCTATCGCGCGGTTCGGCTCGCTCTCGCTGAACGCGGTGAGGACGGGCCGGTCGTGCTCCCCGTCAACACGGCCGTCGTCATCCGGGAGAGCACGCCGCGGCGCAGCTGACGGCAGCAGGCTCCGACGTTCGATCTTGTTCGTTCTGCTTGTCTCGGTAAGCGCTTTCCAATACGCTGATCTGAGCCTCAACGCCGAGGCTCAGACGAGAGGATGAATATGACCACGGACAAGCTCGGGATCATCGTCAATGGCGCGACGGGGCGCATGGGCTACCGCCAGCACCTCGTCCGCTCGCTGCTGGCGCTTCGCGACGAAGGCGGCATCCCGCTCTCGGACGGGACACGCCGCCCGATCGAGCTCTACCTGGTTGCCCGCAACGAGGAACGACTTCGCGAGCTGGCAGCGAAGCACGGCATCGAGAAGTACACGACCGACCTCGACGTGGCGCTCGCCGACGACGACTTCCCCGTCTACTTCGACGCCCTCATCACCCGCCTGCGGGTGCCCGCGATCCGCAAGGCCATCGCGGCCGGCAAGGCCATCTACACCGAGAAGCCCACCGCCGAGAGCTACGCGGATGCGCTGGCGCTCGCCGAGGAGGCCGAAGCCGCTGGCGTCAAGAACGGCGTCGTGCACGACAAGCTCTACCTGCCGGGCCTCCTGAAGCTGCGCCGCCTCATCGAGAGCGGCTTCTTCGGCGAGATCCTCTCGGTGCGCGGCGAATTCGGCTACTGGGTCTTCGAGGGCGACTGGCAGCCGGCGCAGCGCCCGAGCTGGAACTACCGCTCCGAAGACGGCGGCGGGATCGTCGTCGACATGTTCCCGCATTGGAACTACGTCATCGAGAACCTCTTCGGTGAGATCTCGTCCGTCTACGCAGAGACGCGCACGCACATCCCGGAGCGCGTCGACGAGTCAGGAAAGCGCTACACGGCCACCGCCGATGACGCCGCCTACGCGATCTTCGACCTCGCCGACGGCCCGATCGTGCAGTTCAACTCGAGCTGGACGGTGCGCGTCAACCGTGACGAGCTCGTCGAGATCCACGTCGACGGCACGCACGGCAGCGCCGTCGTCGGCCTGTTCGGCGCGAAGGTGCAGCCGCGGAATGTGACGCCGAAGCCCACCTGGAACCCCGATCTGCGCGATGAGCACGACTACTCAGCCGATTGGATCGAGGTGCCGCAGAACGACGCCGTCGACAACGGGTTCAAGCTGCAGTGGATCGAGTTCCTCCGCTACGTGCTCGACGACGGCACGCACGACTACGACTTCCGCTCAGGCGCCAAGGGCATGCTGCTCGCCGAGGCCGCTCTCGAGTCGAGCGCCTCGGGCCGCCGGGTGTCGCTGGCTGACCAGGATGGCGCAAAGTGACCACGACGCAGCTGATCGACGGTATGCGCCAAGCGACCGGCACCCGCCTCGCACTACTGTCCCCCGAAGGCGCCGCGTCACGCGTCGGGTTGCTCGAGGCACCGGAGTTCCAGCGACCTGTGGGTCCGCTCCGCTCGCGCGAGCTCTATGCGGCGGCACACGTCATCCCGCGAGTGACGGCGGACAACGTGCCGGGCGCGCCGGCCGACATCGACTGGGATGCGACGCTCGACTACCGCAGGCAGCTGTGGTCGTGGGGGCTCGGCGTCGCGGACGCCATGGACACGGCGCAGCGCAACATGGGTCTCGACGCCGCCGCGACGCGCGAGCTCATCGCCCGCAGCGCGGCGGCAGCGAACGAGGCCGGTGGCAGCATCGCCGTCGGTGTCAACACGGATTCCCGCACCGAGGAGGTGCTGACGCTCGACGAGATCGAGCGCGCGTACCTGGAGCAGCTGGAGTTCGCGGAGGCACAGGGCGCGCTTCCCGTCATCATGGCGAGCCGGCACCTCGCACGCGCGGCGCAATCCCCCGCCGACTACCTCCGCGTCTACACCCGCGTGCTCGGAGCAGTCTCGTCGAAGGCGGTGCTGCACTGGCTCGGCACCGCCTTCGACCCGTCCCTGCGCGGCTACTTCGGGGCCGACGCCTGGCAGCGGGCGTCCGACACCGTCATCGCCCTCATCGAGGAGCACGCCGACAAGGTCAGCGGCATCAAGATGAGCCTGCTGGACGCTGACGCCGAACGGGCCGTGCGCGCCCGGCTGCCTGAGGGCGTCACGATGTTCACCGGCGACGACTTCAACTACGTCGAGCTCATCGAGGACGACGAGAAGGGCATCCACTCGGACGCGCTGCTCGGGGCCTTCAGCGTGCTCGCGCCGAACGCCTCCGCCGCCGTGCAGGCACTGGACGCGGGTGACCCCGCGGAGTTCCGGCGCATCCTCGAGCCCACCCAGGAGCTCTCGCGTCAGGTGTTCGCGGCACCCACGTTCTACTACAAGACGGGCGTCGCGTTCCTGAGCTGGCTCAACGGGCATCAGGATGCGTTCCAGATGGTGGGCGGCCTGCACGCGGCCCGCAGCCTCCCGCATCTCTCCCGCATCGTGGAACTCGCGAACGCGTCCGGGGCGCTCGAACGCCCCGAGCTCGCCGCCGACCGCTGGCACTCGATGCTGCGCCTGAACGGAGTCGACGCGTGAGCCCGCATCCACGCTTGTCGATCAACCAGGCCACCATCAAGCACGCCTCGCTCCGCGACGCCATCGACGCGACCGTCCGCCAGGGCGTGCAGAGCATCGGGCTCTGGCGTGAGCCGGTCGCCGAGGCCGGCCTCGCCGAGTCGGCGCGAATGCTCGCCGACTCGGGGCTGCGCTTCTCGAGCCACTGCCGCGGGGGGTTCGCGACGATGACGGAGGGCCCCGAGCGACGAGCAGCGCTCGACGACAACCGCCGGGCCATCGACGAGACGGCGACCCTCGCGGCCGCCGGCGCCGAAGGGTCAGCGGCGTCGCTCATCATCGTCGCGGGCGGCATCCCCGAGGGCAGCCGCGACCTCGCCGGCGCCCGAGGCCGCCTCGAGGAAGCCATCGCCGAGCTGGCCCCCGAGGCGCACGCCGCCGGTGTGACGCTCGTGCTCGAGCCGCTGCACCCGATGTACGCGTCCGACCGCGCCGTGCTCTCGACGCTCAAGCAGGCGCTCGACCTCGCCGACCGCGTCGGCAGTCCCGCTGTCGGCGTGGTCATCGATTCCTTCCACGTCTGGTGGGATCCGGAGGCCGAGGAGCAGATCGCGCGCGCCGGTCGCGCCGGGCGCATCGCGTCCTACCAGGTGTGCGACTGGGCGACGCCTCTGCCCGCTGACGTGCTGCTGAGCCGGCACCTCCCGGGTGCGGGCGTGATCGACTTCGCGCAGCTCACGGCGTGGGTGAACGCTGCCGGCTACAGCGGCGACGTGGAGGTCGAGGTCTTCAACGCCGAGCTGTGGGCGAAGGGCTACGACGAGGCCGTCTCAGACACGGTGGCAGCGTTCGACGCGCACGTCGGCACCCACCTCGCTGTGCCCGTCCACGGCTGAACCGCCACACCGCGAGACCGCAGAGCGCCTGCCCCAACCGGGGCAGGCGCTCTGCTGTGTCCGTTCCGATCTGCTTTTCTGCGTCCTGACCGCTCGTGCCGCCGCAATCGAGTCTGGCGAGAGACTCTCGCGCGCGAAGAGGCCCGCCCACCGTGGGGTGAGCGGGCCTGGCGCGTGGCTGTCGCCGGTTCGGGGGCTGTCAGTCACCACCCATGGGGCTGCCGAGCAGCTCGCGGATGCGGCCGGCGACCTTGTGGAACCGCGGGTCCTCGAGGGTCGGCTCGTACTCGCGCTCGCGAGGAAGATCGACGTCGAACTCCTGGATGATCGTGCCGGGACGCGGCCCCATGAGGACGACCCTGCTCGCGAGGTAGACCGCCTCCGGCACGGAGTGCGTGACGAGGAGCACGGTCAGGTCGGTCTGCGCCCAGAGGCGCTGGAGCTCGACATTGAGGTGCTCCCTCGTGAGCGCATCCAACGCTCCGAAGGGCTCATCCATGAGGAGCACATCGGGGTCATGCAGCAGAGCGCGGCAAAGCGAGACACGCTGCTGCATGCCGCCGGACAGCTCGTGCGGGAGCGCTTTGGCGAAGTCGGAGAGGCTCGTGAGCTCCAGGAGCTCGTCGCAGCGCTTGGACGCCGCGGCCTTGTCGAGGTTTCGCATCTCGGCCTGGAGCATGATGTTGCCACGCACATCCCGCCACGGCAGCAGCGCCGGGCGCTGGAACACGAACCCGACATCCTGTCTCGGCGAGGTGACGCGGGAGCCGCGAAGCTCGATGGTGCCCTCGGTCGGGATCGTGAGCCCGGCGACGGCTCGGAGGAGCGTCGACTTGCCGCATCCGGATGGACCGACGATGGAGACGAACTCGCCCTTGCGGACGTGCAGATCGACGTCGCGGAGCGCCTGCACGCTGCGGCGCTTCGTCTCGAAGCGGATGCCGACGTCGTCGATGCCGAGGAGGTAGTCCTGGCTGCCGCCGGTCGAGGCGGGGGCGGTGCGCTCGTTGATCGTCATGCTCATTCTGCCGCTCCGCTTGGCTCGAAGCTCGCGTCGAAGTACTCCTCGACGGGCTTGGCCTCGTCGATGAGTCCCGCGGTGGAGAGGACGTCGATGGTCGCCTCCCAGTCGGCGGTCGTGTTGACGCCGGGGGCGTTGCCGTCGCTCTCTGGCGAGGTGAGCAGCGGGATGGTGTTGTTCCACTGCTCGATGAGCACCTCGGCGGCGGGCATCTGCGGGTCCTTGCCATCCATCGCGGCGACCGCGTCTTCTGGGGCCTCAGTGGCGGCCGCGTACGCCTCGGACGTGGCCGCGACCATGTTCTCGACGAGATCGGGGTCGCTCTCGATGAGGTCGGTGTTGGCGATGAGGCCGTTGCTGAAGAAGTTCAGGCCGACATCGGAGTACTTGAGGTAGGTGACGTCCTTGCCGCTCTGGGCGGCGATGGTCGGGCCCTGGTCGTGCGCGAAGCCGATGAGGCCGTCGACCTGCTCGTTGATCATGGCCGCCATCTTCCCGGCGGCGTCGAGGTTCTGCTGCGTGACGTCGCCTTCTTCGAGGCCGGCGGCTTCGAGGAAGAGCGGGAAGGTCGTCGTCGGCGCGTCACCGGCCGAGGTCGCGATCGTCTTCCCCTTGAGGTCGGCGGGCGTCGTGATGCCGGAGTCGGTGAACACCTGCACTGCGGACGGGGTGGTCTGGAGGAAGACGCCGACGCTGCGGATGCTCACGCCCTTGTCGATGTTCGCGAGCACGGCGGGGGTGTCGGCCCAGCCGAAGTCGACCTGCCCCTGGCCGACGGCCTGTGCCGTCTTCGTCGACCCTTGACCTGCCTGGATCGTGAGGTTGATGCCGTGCTCTTCGAAGATGCCCTGCTCGACCCCGTAGTAGAACGGCGCGTGCTCGCCGTACGGGTACCAGTTGAGCATGAGGGTCACGTCGGTGAGGCCACGTTCGCCTCCTGCGTCACCTCCCCCGGCTGCTGGCTCGGTGGATGCGTTGCCCGAGCAGGCGGTCAGCAGCAAGGCGCTGGCGGCGACGGCGGCGACGAGCCCGGTTCGGATTGTCTTCTTTGACATGAGGGGCCTTTCGTAGTTCGGTACGGGGTCTTGGGTGGATGGACGCTGCAGCGCGGGGCGCGGGTCAGCTCTCGAGGTTGCGACGCGAGGCGTGCCAGGGCACCAGGAAGCGCTCGGCGATGAGGATGACGGCGAAGAGCAGGATGCCGAGCAGCGACATGATGATGAGGGCTGCGAAGAGCATGGCCGTGTCGACGTTGCCGTTTGCCTGCAGGATGACGTAGCCGAGGCCAGCGTTGGCGCCGACGAACTCGCCGACCACGGCACCGGTGACGGCGAGGGTCGCGGCGACCTTCATCCCGGAGAGCAGTTCCGGGAGGGCGGCCGGGAAGCGCACCTTCACGAAGGTCTTCCACCGCGAGGCGCCCATGGTGCTCGTGAGTTCCAGGATCTCCGGGTCGATCGTGCGGAGCCCGCTGATGCCGGCGATCACGATCGGGAAGAACGCCATGAGCACGGCGACGAGGATCTTGGGCTCCGGTCCGAACCCCATCCACACGATGAAGAGCGGGGCGATGGCGATCTTGGGGATGACCTGCGCGAAGAGGATGAGCGGGTAGAAGGTGCGCTCTAGGGTGCGCGAGTAGACCATGATGACGGCTACGGCGATGCCGAGGACCACTGAGAGTGCGAAGCCGATGACGGTCTCGACCGTGGTCACCCACGTGTTGTCCCAGAGGTACTGCGGGTTGTCGGTGAACGCCGCGAGCGTGTCGGCCGGCGAGGGCAGGATGTAGGAGGCGACCGTTCCGGTCTCGGTCACGGCCCACCAGGCCGCGAAGGCGACGATCAGGAAGATGGCCGGGTAGGTGTAGCCGGAGAGCCCCTTGGCGATGGAGCGTCGCTTCGCGGGGACGGGTCGGGTGGCATCGCTCGGCGAGCCGATGACCGGGGTGTTGGTGGTTGCGCTCGTCATGCGGAGCTCCTTACATCGTTGTAAGAGGGAACTCGGTGAGAGCGGCGGCCCGTCGATGAGGGTCTCGTCGACGAGGAGGACGTTACGGTAACCGCTTTCCCGATTGCTCCAACATAACCCGAAAAGGGCGCGCCTGACAAGCAGCAGGCGCAGCGAGCGGTTTCCTCGCCATCCCGATCAGCTGCGTTCGGCGTCCGGGGTGGCGGTATCGGTACGAGCCGCGGATGCACGTGCGCACCCGCTGCTCGCGTCTCAGTCGGCGGTGGGGCGCAGCTCGATCACCGGGCTTTCGAATCCTCTGCGGTGGGTCGGATGCACGGCGAGGCTCGCGGGAGTCACGACCCTCCCGTCGTCGGCCGCCGACGCGTACATGGCGGCCACGATCTCGAACGAACGCGCGGGCTCCTGCGCTGTGTCGGGGAGTGGCGCGCCGGCGAGGAGCGCGTCGAACACATCCCGCAGGAGCGGCTCATGATCGCTGCGCTCCTCGACCTCCGGCCACTGCCAGCTCGATGCCTCGCCCTCGAAACCAGGCGCCGGCGTGACCTTCCAGTTCTCGTGACCGTGCCCGTAGACGTGGTCGAGTGTCAGCGTCGCCTTCTCCGTGTCGATGCGGATCGAGCTCAGCTGCCTCGGCGAGACCGCGCTGGTCACGACCTGCGCGACGGTGCCGCCTGCGAAGACGATGGTCGCGGTCGACGCATCCTCGGTCTCCGTGTCGCGTGCGAGGCGCCACAGCCGGGCATGCACACTCGACCAGTCGCCGAGCAGATAGGCGAGGAGATCGAGCTGGTGGATGCCGTGCCCAAGCGTGGTCCCGCCACCCTCGGTCGCCCACCGGCCTCGCCAGGGCACGTCGAAGTAGGCCTCGGGCCGGAACCAGAGTGTCTGACAGACCGCGATGAGCGGACGCCCGAGCGCACCTGAGCGCAGGAGCTCGCGTGCCGCGGCCGCCGCCGTACCGGTGCGCTGCTGGAAGACGACGGCGAGCTCTCGTCCGGCGTTCGCAGCAGCGACTCTCATGATGTCGAGCTCCTCGAGCGAGGGCGCCGGTGGCTTCTCGACGACGACGTGGGCGCCAGACGCGAAAGCGGCGACCGTCTGTTCGCAGTGCACCGCCGGTGGAGTGCAGATGAGCACGACATCAGGCCGCTCAGCCTCGAGCAGCAGCTCGAGCGTGTCGTAGACCGCGGGGACACCCCACTTCTCGGCGAAGGCGTCCGCCTTGCTGCGTGTGTGGTTCGTGACCGCGACGAGCGTCGCCTGCTGATGGCGCTCTACGGCTCGCGCGTGCAGATGGGCGACGTCTCCGGTGCCGACGATGGCGCAGCGCAGCGATGCGTTCATGGTGTCTCCTCCTCGGAGGGGGTTGTGCGGGCTGGATGCGGGTGATGAAGCTCGCGGAGTCGACTCGAGTCGAGGCACCGCAGGTGGTCTTCTATGTCAGCGGGCCCGAAGACGAACGTCGCTGCGAGCTCGAGCCTGCCACCGGGCTCGACGTCGGTCTCTGAGTCGGCGAAGGGCGCAGGCCCGGCCCCGGCGTACTCGTCAGTTCTGGTGAACCAGTCGGAGTCCACCGGTTCGTGGTTCAGGACAGCTACCCCGATGTTCGCGTTCGGTTCGATGAACGCAAGGGCGGGGTTCAGGGCGCCGCCATCCCGTGAGGTGGTGTCCGCGGACGGGGTGGCACCGACGGCCACGAGCTCGGTCCGAGCGTGGACGAATTCGACCGGCCCGCGCCAGAAGATGCCCCCGTACCCGGCACTGTCTCGCCCCTTGGTCTGCGGCGATCCGAAGGCGAGGGTCTCCCCCGCGACGTTGACCAGCTCGCTGCGCCAGCTCAGCGCCCACGCCTCGCCGTCGAGTCGCGTCGTGGTGATACGGCGCCGCTCCGCCAGGAGGAGGCGCCCGTCCTGGGCGAGCCAGTCGAGCCGCTCATCGAAGCCAGCGACGCCGTCCAGGGCGGCAGCACCGGCACCAGGACCATCGGCACGCGCAGCGTGAACAGCACCCGGGGAGTCCCCGCCGCCGCTGGGGAGGTCGGCGAACTCGCGGTGGCGCTGCGTGCCGTTGTTCGCGAGCTGCCGGTAGCCGGCCCGGAGCTCGAAGGTCGGGCCACCCCAGAAATTGTGAGGGCCGACGTACGCGAGCGCGAGCGAGAGACCCCGATGCCAGGGGTGGTCGGCAGGCGGTCCACTCGGCGTCAGGGCGCGGCCCTGCACGTCGAACACGTCGAGGTATGGGCGCGGCGAGT
The DNA here is from genome assembly GCF_050315415.1 of Pseudoclavibacter sp. Marseille-Q434. Lineage (NCBI taxonomy): Bacteria > Bacillati > Actinomycetota > Actinomycetes > Micrococcales > Microbacteriaceae > Pseudoclavibacter > Pseudoclavibacter sp. Marseille-Q434. Next base: position 452,898 of record NZ_JBNPQH010000003.1, read on the forward strand.
CGGACTGCTGCTCGGACGGCGCGGAATGGTAGCGGGCAAGTGTGCGGTCGCCGTCGAGGAAGACAACCCCGTCGTCTTGGTATCTCACATACATGGTCGGCTCGGCCCCGTCCTCGTCGTCGCGCGTGTGCTCCATCCGATGCCGATCACGGTTGGAAAGCGCTTACTGGATGCCGCTAGGCTGGAAGATGACCACGTCGACGCTTCAGGGAGGCGGATATGCGAGCACTGATCGCCAGCGGGACGGGACGCTACGCCGACCCGTGGCACCCCTACGAGCGCACCTCGCCCCTGCTCGGCGCGCTGCTCGAGCGGTGCGGCTTCACGGTGCGGATCCGCGACGACGTCGACGCTGCCATGCGCGACCTCGTCGACGTCGATCTGCTTGTCGTCAACGCTGGCGACCCGTGGCGCGGTGATTCCACGCAGAGCGCACCGGATTCGTCGGTCACGGGGCTTGCCGAGGCGCTCCGGGACGGTCTGGGCGTCCTCGCCATGCACTCGGCGACCGCCTCGCTGCGCGACTACCCGGAGTGGGCTGAAGCCACCGGTGCGATCTGGATGCCGAAGCTCTCCTGGCACCCGCCGGCAGGCGTCGCGGAGATACGCGGCCTTTCGCTGCCCGACGGCGACGAGGTCGACGACTTCACCGTCTTCGACGAACGCTACCTGCGCCTCCAGCAGGTCGGCCGCAGTCACGTCGTGGCCCAGCACACCCACGAAGGCCACCTCTCCCCGACGTCCTGGGTGCGGGAGGCCGGCAGGTCTCGCGTCGCCGTCGACCTCCTCGGCCACGACGAGCGCTCGTACGAGTCGCACGCTCATGTCGAGCTCATCTCCCGTCTCGCACGCTGGGCGACCCGCCGCAGCTGATGGAGGCGGGAACACGATCCCGCACGTGCGCAGCCAGACCGAGCCGCATGAGCTCCACCGCGAAGGCCCGTCCCATCGACACGTGCGACTCCGCAGCGGGGTGGAGGTTGTCCGGCAGCTGATGCGCGGCCCAGTCCTGCTCGCCGTACAACGTTCGACCGTCCACGTACCAGATCTGGGCATCGCCGAGTCGCCGACGGCGCTCGACGACCTCGGCGAGCACCTCGCGGACCACCGAGAGGGAGAGCTTGCCCTCGGCCACCTCAGCCTCGGTCCCCTTCGTGAGGTACCAGCGAGACTCGTCGGAGGTCACTGCGGCGTAGGTCGGCCCCGGCAGATCCTCGAGCAACGGGCAGAGCACCGGCGAGACCACGACCAGCGGCGTGCTCGGGTGTCCGTCTCTGATCGTCGCGAGGAAGCCCTCGACGGCCGGCTCGAACGCGCGCCGTCGCATGACGTCGTGGTTGACGACATTGATGCCGAGTTTGACGCTGATGAGGTCCGCAGGAGCGTCCCTGAGGGTCCGCGCTACGAACGGGTCGACGACGGCGTTCCCAGCGAGACCGAGATTGAGGAGGTCGAGCCCGGCTTCCCGCGCCGCGATGGCCGGCCACGTGCTCGCGCCGGAACGCGCGCCAACGCCCTGGCTGATCGAGCTCCCGTGATGCACCCAACGAGTCTGCTGACGCCGCGAGGGTTCCACCTCTCCGTCCGCACGCAGGGCGACCAGGGTCGTGATCTCCTCGAACGGCAGCCAGACCTCGATCTCGGCGTCGACTCCCGGAAGCCCGTCGAACACGACGGTACTGAGTGGTGCCGTGTCTGCCGACCCGCGCTTCGTCGAGAAGTCCAGCCTGTGGTGGGCACCTTCGGGCGCCACGGCTCGCCCTGCGAAGACACCGTCGACGACCAGGTCGAAGGCGCCGGGTTGCGGCAGCGGGCCGACGCGCGCTCCCGCCCCATCGACCGACAGCGTCCTGAGCACACGCACGTCCAACTCCAGCCGGGTGGCGTCCGTTCGGAGAGCAAGGCGGACCCCAGATGTCTGCTTCGCGCACCGGCGCACCCAGTCGTCCGGGAGAACCTGCATGCTCTCCTCGGTCAGCCGAAGAGGGATGAGCCCGTCCTCGGAATCGACCAGCGCCACAGCGCCACGCACGAGTCGCCTGTCGAAAGGCACCCGGTCAGGCATACCGCTCCTCGTCGACCTCCGCCGCGAGACGACGGAACGGCGCGCGAGACCGTGGCCGCAGCTCGACGCCCACGACGGCCAGCGAGATGACCCCGCCCGTGACGATGAACATGGGCGGGTACATCCAGACCAGCAGGACCGCGAGGCCGAGCGCGAACACCAGCAGCGCGCTGCCAGCAGGGTCCCGCCAGACGAGCCGCACCGCCGCACGCAACTGATGACGGATGGGCGCAGCTGGATTCCAGCGGCCCACGAGCCGCAGCACCGCAACGAGGCTCGCGACCCCGGCCAGCGCCACGACCACGCTGACCACCGAGGCTCCCGGGATCTCCAACCGGGTCAGCGCCCAGAGGTCGAACCCCAGCCACAGCATCCAGAGGACGAACAGGGCGCCGAAGCCGACGAGAGCGCGCACGCACCGCCACGCGTCCGCCAGGAACTCGCGCATGGTGTCGCTGCGGCCGTCGACGTGACGGCGAAGGTGCCTGACACCGGCCGCCACACCCGCCACCGCCGTGATGAACGGCACGAAGAGGAGCGCGCACACGACCCCCACGAGGAGCATCTCGCCGAACAGGCTGAACCCCGCGGAATGCAGCGCCCGGGCACGCTCGGCGCGCTTCACCGTCTTCGTCATCGGCTAGCCCTTGATTCCCGACGACGCCATGCCGCCGATGATGTAGCGCTGGAAGATGAGGAAGAAGACGAGCACCGGGACCAGGGCGAGCACCGCCATCGCCATCTGAGCTCCGAAGTCGGACGTGGAGGTGGAGTCGACGTAGAGGCGGAGCGCGATCGGCATCGTGTAGAGGTCGGGATTCTTCAAGTACAGGAGGGGCCCGAAGAAGTCGTTCCAGGTCCAGATGAACGCGAAGATCGAGCTGCTCACGAGTGCCGGGCGCATGAGGGGAAGCATGATCGAGAAGAAGATGCGCCCGTGGCCGGCACCGTCGAGCCGAGCGGCCTCGTCGAGTTCCTGCGGCACCCCGCGCATGAACTGCACGATGAGGAAGACGAAGAACGCCTCGGTGGCGAGGAACTTGCCGAGCAGCAGCGGCACGAACGTGTTCACGAGCCCGACCTGGCTGAACACGATGTACTGCGGGATGATCACGACGTGGAACGGCAGCAGCAGCGTGCCGATCATCAGCGCGAACCAGACCTTCCGGCCGGCGAACTTGATACGCGCGAACGCGTAGGCCGTCACCGACGACGATGCCACGACGGCCACCACGGAGATCACGGCGAGGAGCAGCGAGTTGCCGAAGAACGTCCAGAAGGAGACGCCGGCGATGCCGTCGAACGCCTGCGCGTAGTTCTCGAGGGTGAACTCCTCCGGCCAGATGTTGACGCTGCCGACGATCTGGTCGTTCGGCTTGAACGACGACATGATCATCCATACCGCCGGGTAGAGCACCACGATCAGCAGTGCGAGCGACGAGACGTGAAAGACCGTCGATCGGAGGTTCTGCCTGGGGCGCTTGCGTCCGACCTGCACCGTCTCGTCGCCGTTCGTGGCTATCGAGCGCGTGACCAGAGCATCCTGTGTCATTTGGTGTCACCCCCGTAGTGGACCCAAGCCTTCGACGTGCGGAAGAAGATAAGCGTGATGATGCCCACGACGATGAGCAGCACCCAGGCCATGGCCGAGGCATACCCCATGCGCAGGTCCTCGAAGCCGCGCTGGTACATGTACAGCGTGTAGAAGAGCGAGGAGCCGGCAGGACCGCCCGTCCCGTCGGAGATGATGTACGCCGAGGCGAACACCTGGAACGCGTTGATGGTCTCGAGCAGCAGATTGAAGAACAGCACCGGCGAGAGCATGGGGAGCGTGATGCTCCAGAAGCGCCGCCAAGGACCGGCACCGTCGACCTCTGCCGCCTCGTAGAGCTCGCGGGGGACGTTCTTCAGCCCCGCGAGGAAGATGACCATGGGCGCGCCGAACTGCCAGGTCGCGAGCAGGATGAACATCGACATCGTGAAGTCGGGGTTGCCGACCCAGCCACCCCAGTCGAGGCCCATGGCTGAGGTGATGCGCTCGACGATGCCGTCATCGATGAACATCGCACGCCAGACGATCGCGATCGACACGGAGGCGCCGATGAGCGAGGGCACATAGAACGCCGACCGGTAGAAGGACTGGCCGCGACGGGCGTTGTTCAGCAGCATCGCCACCGCGAGCGCCGCCGCGAGCTTGATGGGCGTGCCGACGAGCACGTAGACGAGTGTCACCTGCGATGACTGCAGGAATTTGGGGTCGTTGAAGAGCTGTGCGTAGTTTCCCCAGCCGATCCACTGCGGCGGCTGGAAGAGGTTGTAGCTGGTGAAGGACAGGTACAGTGACGCAGCCATCGGCCCTACCGTCAGCAGGATGAAGCCGACGAGCCAGGGGAGCAGGAAGGTATAGCCCGCCCGGTTCTGGTTGCCGTGGAGTCGCTTCGGCGCGCGCCCGGACGCGCGCGGCGGCTTCGATGGTGGTCTCGGTTCCGGTGCCCTGGTCTTCGGCGGGTCGACGGTGGTCGTCATGATGTCCTCAACTCGGTTCGGAGGGGCTCAGAGCGCGGCTTGCTGGGCTTCCGCGAACCACTGGTCGGCGAACTGCTCGACCGTGATGGTGCCGTAGGTGAGGTCGCTGTTGAGACTCACCCAGGCGGACTCGAGAGTTGCGAAGTACGGCGGGAGCTGCGGGGTGTTGACGGTCTCGTAGCCCTCGAGGGACTCGCGGTAGGCGATGGACTGAGCCTCGAGGGAGCCATCCTCGACCTCGAGTGCGTCCAGCTGGGCCGGGTTCGTGGGGATGCCCCGCGAGGTGCCGAAGATGTTGGCGACCTCCGGGTCGCTGGCGAAGAAGTCGAGCAGCTTCGCCGTCTCCTCCGGATGCTCCGTGTTGGCGGCGCCGGCCATGTGCAGGACGGTGTAGAAGATGTCCTTCTCTCCGTTGGAGCCCGTCGGAACAGGCAGCGTCTGGAGGTCTTCGATGTCGGTGTAGCGGGCGAAGTAGCTGTCCCAGGTCAGCGAGCTGGCCGCCTCGCCGGCCGCGAAGCCGTCGGCGGGCGCGAGCTGCGTGATGCGCGCCGGCGGCACGAATGCGCCGGCGTCGCGGAGCGCGGAGGTCGAGGACATGAACTCGGTGACGTCGTCCTTGGTGAAACCGAACTCACCGGTCTCGGTGAACGGCTCGACGCCCTCCTGCAGCAGCCACTGGATGAAGAACCACATCGTGATGCCGTGATCGAAGCCCCCGTAGACGGCGTTGCCGTCTGGTGTCGTGATGCCGGAGGCAGTGACGTCACTGACCCAGGTGTTCAGGTCTTCCCAGGTGTAGTCGGGGTCGAGAGGCGCGACGCCAGCCTGCTCGACCAGCGAGGGATCGACGAACAGCCCGAGCGTGCTCGTCCCGACGGGCACGCCGACCTGCGTGCCGTTGACGGTGGCCGCATCGATGACGACGTCGTCCATCTCGCCCGTGTTGACCTGGTTGCCGAGGTACGGGGACAGGTCGAGCAGCTGCCCGTTCTGCCCGAACTGCACGAGGTTGGCCTGGTCGAACTGCATGACGTCAGGCAGCGAGCGGGCTGCGGTCTCCGTCGAGCGTGCGTTCCAGTAGGAGGAGAAGTCGGCGAAGTTGCCGTTCACCGTGATGCCGGGATTTTGCGTCTCGAACAGATCGATGGCCTGCTCGTACATGTCGGCGCGGCTTTCATTGCCCCACCAGACGACGTTGAGGGTCACGTTTTCCGAGTCGCTCCCACCGCTGGCGCATCCGGCGAGCGCCGTGGCTCCGACGGCCGATGCGGCGATGAGGCTGACGAGGCGAGTTGAGTGCTTCATTGCAGGGGTCCTCCGAGATGTCGGGTCTGGGCTGTGCGTGCACTGGGCCTTGGAGCAGGCCGGTCGAACAGCGAGATCTGCGCGGCGGGTGGATGGATGCGAGACGTCTGCCTGCACGCTCCGCACATGAAAGCCTCCTTGCTCTCCGACACCCGTCGCGGTTCCCCGACTGTAGGCACGGACGGTCTTGGGAGTGAGCAAATGGACAAAAATGATCAGGCTCCACCGCAGGAGCTTCGCACCGTGAGCGTCGGCACGAGCTCGAGATGCTTGGCGGTGGCCCCTCCGTCGGTCTGCGCGATCCGCTCGACCAGGATGCGCAGGGCCTCGCGTCCGAGATCGGCTCGCGGCGCCGTCACGGCCGTCAGCGGGACCATGGCCAACGCAGCCGTGTCGTCGTCGTAGGCCACCACCGCGAGATCCTCCGGAACGCGCATCCCCCGGTCGCTCGCGAGCTCGACGAGCCTGGCCGCGTGGACGTCCGTGTGCACGACGATCGCCGTCGTCTTCGAGCTCATGCAGTCGTCCAGGATGCGCTCGAGTGCGATGTCGAGCTCGGTGCCGGATGCGTCCCCCTCGCCTTTGGGGAGCGCGATCTGCGGTGCAGGTGCCAGATCGAGCCGGCGCACAGCTCGCTCGTAGCCGTCGCGGATGAGCGGCGCTGTGGGTGTGCGCTCGTAGAGGGCGAGCGCGATCTGCCCGTGGCCGAGACCGGCGAGGTGCTCGACGGCGAGCGTCGCCCCTCGCGCATGGTCTGTTCTGGCGGCATCGAAGGATGCGAGCGCCGTCGAGTCGAGGCGTCTCTCGAGGAATACCACGGGCACAGGGAGGCCCCTCACCCAAGCCCCGAGTTCGTCTTCGCGGCTCGGGTTGAGGGTCGCCGCGAGCACGACGCCCTGCACCCCCATGTCGATGAGCCGCTCCGCCTGGCGCCGCTCGAGCTCAGGGCGGTAGTGCGACACGGCGAGCACGATGCGGGCACGCAGCGCGTGGGAGGCGGCCTCCATGCCACGCACGATCCCCGGGAAGTGGCTGACCGACGAGGGCACGATGACCCCGACGTCCACTCGCGCGGCCTTCGGCGCCGACTTGGCCACCGCGCGGATCGCGCCACCGTGGACCCGGGCCAGCTTCCCGGCGTTCTCCAGCTCGACGATGTCGCGGCGGACCGTCACCTGCGAGACGCCGAGGGACTGGGCGGCGTCCGCCGCCGTCACGCTCCCTCGGAGCTCGAGCTCGCGGAGCAGAAAGGCGTGGCGTGTTCTTGACAGGGGACCGCGTGTCGAGTCCGGCATCTCTTCTCCCTTGAAGACCGTGCTGGACGCAGGCGGCTCTGCCCGCGTCTGATCGTTATTGTGCGTTTACTGTACGCGCTGCACGATTCCGTGCACCATCGACGTCATGACCACGTCGCACGGCAGCGAAGCCGATCTCAGCACGCGCCAGGGGTTGGAGGTGCTCGCGGATCGCCTCGCCGGTGCCGCCTCGAGCTATGCCTCGCCGTCTCAGTCGCTCTGGAACCTCCCCGGCCTCTCGAGCGCGTCAGGGCGGTGGAGCGACGGGCTCGAAGGCTACGCACGCACGTTCCTGTTGGCTTCGTTCCGCGTCGGTGGTGCACGCGGCGAGGACCCGTCCTGCCTCCTCGAGCGCTACGCGCGGGGGCTCGCCGCGGGAACGGACCCGTCGAGCAGTGAGCGGTGGCCGACGGTCGCCGAGCGCCGACAGGCCGTCGTCGAGGGCGCATCCATCGCCATCGCCCTGTCGGAGACCCGCCCCTGGCTATGGGACGTGCTCGACGATGCCGTCAGGCAGCGCACGGTCGAGTGGCTCAGCGGAATCGTCGGGACCACCGGCTATACGAACAACTGGATCTGGTTCCAGAACGTCATCGAGGCCTTCCTGAGAAGCGTCGGCGGACCGTGGAGCCAGGCCGACCTCGACCGGAACGAAGATACGCAGGAAGCTCTGTACGTCGGCGACGGCTGGTACTCGGACGGCCGGAGCGCCACGGGGCGCCGTTCCCACTACGACTACTACGCGGGGTGGGCCTGGCACGTCTACCCGCTGCTGAGGGCTCGCATCGACGGACGACCGCTCGAGCCGTTGCATCGGGAGCGGCTGAGCGCCTACCTCGCGCAGGCGAGGCTCTTCGTCGGCAGTACCGGTGCCCCGCTGTTCCAGGGCCGGTCGCTCACGTACAGGTTCGGGATGCTCGCACCGTTCTGGGCTGGCGTGCTCGCCGAGGCCTCCCCGTTCGAGACCGGGGCGACTCGCCAGCTCGCCGGCAGCGTGCTCGACCACTTCATCGACGCGGGTGCCATCGACGGGCGCGGCCTCCTCACGATCGGCTGGCACGGGGAGTTCGAGCGGATCCGACAGGTGTACACGAGCTCCTCTTCTCCTTACTGGGCCAGCAAGGGGTTCTTAGGGCTGCTCCTCCCACCGGAACATGCCGAATGGTCGACCCAGCCGAGCGGCCTCGAGGCGCCACGCGACCAGATCGAGTCGCTGCGAGCGCCAGGCTGGCTGGTCGCCCGGACCCGGGACGGCATCGTGCGGATGTTCAATCACGGTTCCGACGGCGCGAAGTGGGCACCGGGGTCACCGCGTGCCGACGACCCCTTCTACGGGCGCATCACCTACTCGAACCTCACATCTCCCGATCTCTCCCGCGAATCGATCGCGGCACCGCTCGACTCGCACGTCGCGCTCCTGGATGCGCGCGGTCTGGCCTCCCACCGGGACGCGATCGAGCGGGTGTTCCAGTCGGACGCGGTGGCCGTGTCGCGGTCGCGAGTGCACTGGCTGGATCTGCCGGGCGCAGACGGGAACGGCGGTGTCGGGGACGTGGCCTCGTGGTCCGGGCTGCGGGTGGGGCCTGTGCTGACGGTCGCCTCTGTGGTTCACGACGCGCACGAGGTGCGGCTCGCGTGGTGGGACGTGGCTGATGGTGAGGTGTCGAAGAATGGCGCGTGGCCGGGCGCAGCCGTGGTCGCCGACGCCGTGTGGCCTCGCGATGCTGGGCCATGGCGCATCCGCATGGGTGGCTGGCCCCTGCCCTGCTCCCCCGCTGAGGCCAGCGCGGCGGCGAGGCGTCTGACGGATGCGCCGACAGCGACTGCCTCCCGCGCTGACGGTCTCACGACGCACGTCCGTGGCCTGCGCGGCTTCGCGACCGCCGGAGTCACCGAGCGATCCGGCGACACCCCGATGGGCGGGGCGTCGACGGCCACACCCTGGTGCGGCACCGGCGAGGTGGAGGAGGGCGAGGTCGTGGCCGCACACGTGAGCCTGACCTCCGCACCCCTGCCGCAGGACCTGGTTCCGCCTCAGGTGGAGGTCTCCGAGACCGTCATCGTCATCCGCTGGGCCGACGGGACGACGCACCAGGTGCCTCGACGTTCGAGTGCAGAGGCGGCAGCGTGAGCGCCGAACCCGTCCTCAGCGCGGTGCCGGCCACGAGCACCAAGCCGACCGCGTTCATGGTCATGGACTCGGCCGCGCTGGTGCCTGAGCTCTTCAAGCCCGCGGCGATGGCGCGCCTGCGCGCGTCGGTCGGCCTCGCCGACCCCGTCATCAGCGGCGAGTCCCCCCGCATCCCCGACTCGGCCGCTGAGGCGGAACTCATCATCTCGGGATGGGGCGCGCCACGATTCGACGAGGCGATGCTCGAGCAGTGGCCGCGGCTTCGGGCCATCTTCCATGCAGCAGGATCAGTGAAGCGCATTGTCTCACCTGCCCTGTGGGAGCGTGGCATCCGCGTCTCGAGCAGCGCTGACGCGAACGCGCTGCCCGTCGCCGAGTACACGCTCGCCATGATCCTGCAGGAGGCGAAGGGCGTCTTCCGCTCGGCGAGCCGGTTCACGCAGACGCGAGATCTGCTGTCGGCGCGCCCGATCGCCCCCGTGGGCACGTATGAGATCTCCGTCGGGATCATCGGCGCCTCGCGCATCGGGCGCCGCGTGCTCCAGCTGCTCCGACCGTTCGACATGACAGCGCTGCTCTACGACCCCTCGATCTCCTCCGAGGAGGCAGCCGCGCTTGGCGCGACGCTCGTCTCGCTGCCGGAGTTGCTGCGCCGCTCGCGCATCGTCAGCATCCACGCTCCGTCACTGCCGGAGACCTATCGCATGATCGGCTCCGAGCAGCTCGCACTGCTCTCCGACGGCTGCACGGTCATCAACACGGCGCGCGGCAGACTGATCGACACGGATTCGCTCGTGGACGAGCTGCGCACCGGACGGATCAGGGCAGTGCTCGACGTGACCGATCCTGAGCCGCTTCCAGGCGACCACCCCCTGTTCGACCTGCCCAATGCCGTCTTGACACCGCATATCGCGGGCTCGATGGGCAACGAGCTGCGGCGCATCGGCGACCACGTCGTCGACGAGGTGGAGCTCTACCTGACGACGCGGAGCATACGGTCGGAGATCCATCCCCACGACCTGGCGACCATAGCCTGAGCTTTCTGAATCCCTGCGGGCGCGGGCGACGGATGTGACCGCTCACGCACGCAGCACGCGAAGCAGCTGGCTGCAGCGCCGCTGCAGCGAAGGACGCGCGGGTGATGCGTCCAGCCGGGAATCGACGTGCGCGCACGCGATCTCGCTGCGCTCGGACGGCCGGCGCTCGAGCTCTGAACGGTTTTGCACGATTCTCGATCCTGGGAAGCGTTGCAGTGGATGCTCGATGCAGCACCCACCGCGGGTGCATCCCATTTCAAGGAGGAGATGGATGGACTTCCCAAGACGTTCACCGAGGACTGCCCTCACCCGGTACCTGGCCGTCGTATCTGCGTGCGTGATCGCGGGATCAGCGCTGTACGCAGTTCCCGCGGCCGCATCACCGAGCACCCCGACCGCCTCGGACGCGGCGCAGGATGCGAGCACGAGTCGCCAGATGGAATGGCTTGACCGAGGGATCGTCGCGGTCCGCGCCTCGGAGACCAGCGTGCACGTCAGCTGGCGACTGCTGGGGCTCGATCCCGCCGACACCGCCTTCACCCTGGAGAGGTCGACCGACGACGGGCCGTTCACGCCGCTGACCGAGCAGCCGATCGTCGAAGCGACGAGCTTCATCGACGAGACCGCGGACCTCGGTTCCTCGAACACCTACCGCGTGCGCGTCGCGGGGTCGGCAATCGAGCCGGCCCCGGGCGATTCCTTCACCCTCGACGCAGACCACGCGATCGAGCCGGCCGTGCGGGTCCCGCTGCGAGAAGGCGGCCCGATCAAGTTCGTGTGGGTCGGCGACCTCGACGGCGATGGCGCGTACGACTACGTGGTGGACCGCCAGACGAGCCCCCAATCCATCGAGGCGTACCGCAGCGACGGCACGTTCCTCTGGGCGGTCGACCTGGGCCGCAACAGCATCGACCAGAACAACATCGAGGGCGGATCCTCGACGATCGACGTCGGGCACAACGACGGCGTCACCGTCTACGACCTCGACAGCGACGGCACGGCCGAAGTCGCGATCCGCATCGCCAACGGCGTGACGTTCGGTGACGGAACGGTCTTCGAGGAGCACACCGACGACGTCGGCCAGTCCATGGCGATCCTCGATGGGACGACGGGCGCGCTCCGTGCGCACGCCCCGGTGCCAGGCGACTACCGCTCAGACGGTCCGATGTACGCAAGGCTCGGGGTCGGCCACCTGGATGGCGTCAGCCCGAGCCTCGTCGGGTTCCTGAAGAATCGGATCGGGAACAGCGGAGGCAGCGGCGCCGGCTTCAACCTCATGTACCTGGCCTGGCAGTTCGACGGCGAGGCCCTCACACAGGAATGGAAGTTCCTCAGAGGCGATCAAGACCTGCCCGACGGGCACAACACCCGCATCATCGACGTCGATGGCGACGGACGCGACGAACTCGGCGAGATCGGCTTCCTGCTGAACGGCGACGGCACGCTGCGCTACAGCCTCGCCCCGCAGGACATCATCCATGGGGACCGCTGGTACATCGCCGACATCGACCCGAGCCGTCCGGGTCTCGAGGGCTACGGCGTTCAGCAGGACCACCCGGCCAAGCTGCTCGACTACTACTACGATGCGGCAACCGGGGAGATCATCTGGAAGCACTACTCCGATCGACCACTCGCAGACGCGGGGCGCGGGATGGTCGCCGATATCGACCCGCGCTTCCCCGGGATGGAGACATGGTCGAACGACGGCGAGGTGAACTACCACGAGAGTGTGCCCACGGGCGTCTACAACGCACCCACGAACTCGCTGACAGAACCGGACACCTCGAAGCAGCCTTGGCCGCACCTGGGGGTCTGGTGGGACGGCGACCCGCTGCGCGAGCTGTTCGACAACGCCCCTGTCCCAGACAACCGGGATGCACGTCTGACGAAGTGGGATCCGGCCAATCCGACAGATCGCGAATCCGTGCCGCGCATCCTCACGTTCGGGGACTTCGGGGCCGTGACCGGCGCCGGGAACTCGGTCTACCCCACGCTGATCGCCGACATCCTCGGCGACTGGCGTGAGGAAGTCGTGCTGCCGAACGCCGCCTTCGACGAGCTCGTCATCTTCACGACCGATCAGGCGACCGACACCCGCCTCTCCACCCTCGCCCACAATCCGGCCTACCGCAACGGCGTCACGCTGAAGGGCTACCAGCAGTCGAACAACGTCGACTACTTCCTCGGGCACGACATGGAGGAGCCACCGGTTCCGAACATCGCCTATGTCGACGCACCGGGAGCACCCGAACCCGACAAGGAACGTCCGAGCGTCACGCTGATCGCCCCCACCTCGAACACACCGCTCCCAGAGCTCACCATCTCCGTGGATGCCGACGATGAAGGAGGCCTGCAGAAGATCGTCGCCAATGTGTATCGGGGCTCGCAGCTGGTCAAGAGCACCCAGACCGCGCTGAACGGAGTCACGAGCGGCTCCCACACGGCCACCGTCGCTCTTCCGGATGGTGACTACACCCTGAGATTCAATGCCCACGATAACGCGGGGAACGTCTCACAGACAGGAACGCAGGCGTTCACCATAGACGCGACACGACCGAGCATCACGCTGAAATCCGGGCCGGAGTTCACGACGCAGACGGGTGCGGGCTACGACATGGTGAGTTACAAGCTGCACGATGCGGGCAAGGTCGATCGCGTCGAGCTCAACGGGGTCGTGAAGGACCTCACTGACAACACGTGGTCAGACGTGAACCACATCGCACCGGGAGCATTCGGCGCCGTCACCGGAACGAATACCCTCACCGTCTTCGACCTGGCCGGGAACGCCCAGACCACCACCTTCAGCCTCAACTGAGGTCGGCACGACGACTCTCGCGGCGGTTGCGGGGTGGGTCACCCCCCCGCAACCGCCGCGAGAGCATCCGTGTGCGACGACTTGCGCACAGCACGACGGCTGCGGCCCTTTCCGCCCTCGAGCATTGACCGTTCCCAGCGGCCACCCGAGCGCGGTTCGTAGCCTCGATGGCATGAGCGCTTACGACTACCTGATTATCGGCGGCGGAATGGTGGCGGATGCGGCGGCCCGCGGCATCCGGGAACGGGACGAGGCGGGGACCATCGGCATCCTCAGCGCTGACGTCGACGAACCCTACGCGCGGCCCGCGCTGTCGAAGAAGCTTTGGGTCGACCCCGACTTCACCTGGGACCAGACGCCGCTCGGCACGAGCGAGGCGACGGGTGCGGAGATCACGCTCGGGACCCTCGTGACCGGCATCGATCGTGCAGCGAAGACGGTGACGACGGGCGGCGGTGAGTCCATCACCTACGGGAGGCTGCTGATCGCGACCGGTTCGAAGCCCGTCGAGGTGGCCGCACCCGAGAGCGACCGCATCTTCTTCTTCCGCTCGGCGAGCGACTACCGGCGCCTCCGCGCGCTGGCGGCCCATGGCTCGCACGCCGTCGTCGTCGGTGGTGGCTACATCGGCACCGAGATCGCCGCGGCCCTCGCCCAGAACGACGTCGAGGTCGACCTGGTGTTCCCCGACGACGTGCTCGGCGCGTCGACCTTCCCGCCCGCCCTCGCGTCGCGATTCCAGGAGCTCTACGTCGAGCACGGCGTCGGCCTCATCCCGGGGCGGCGCGTCGAGACGGTGCGCGACGAGGTGCGTGCCGACTTCGAGGTGGCCGCGGATGCGCACACGCTCGAGGATGCGTCCGCGCAGGCCGCCGACGGGGTCGCGGCGGAAGCCGCCGCCTCCGAGGTGCGAGCATCGCCGACCGCCACCACGGGTGTCACGGTCGTCTTCGACAACGGCGCTGAGACGGAGGCCGACTTCGTGGTGTTCGGGCTGGGTGTGACCCCCGTCGTCGACCTCGCGGAGGAGGCAGGCCTCGTCGTGGACGAGGGTGGCGTGGTCGTCGACGAGCAGCTGCGCACCAGCGACCCGTTCATCTGGGCGGCCGGCGACATCGCCGTCTACCCCGACCCTGTGCTCGGGCAGACGCGCGTCGAGCACGTCGACAACGCCACCGAGATGGGCACCGCCGTAGGCCGCTCGATGGCAGGCGCCACCGACCCCTACTCGCACACCCCGTACTTCTACTCGATGGTCTTCGGCACGCGGTGGGAGGCGGTCGGCACGCTCGATCCCGACCTCGACGTGCTCGAGGCGGAACTGCCCGAATCGGGCGAGTCCGACGCGAGCCGCGTCTTCTACTACCGCGACGACTCGGGTGCCCCGGTTGGCGTGCTGCTCTGGGACGTCGGCGAGGATGAGGCACTGCGCGACGCCGCGCGCGCGGTCATCGACGAGGGCGTGACGTCGACGGAAGCACTGCGCACGCGCATCCGCTGACCACCTGACGCACGGAGGCGGGGCGGGGTCGCCAGTCGGCGCCCCCGCCCCGCCTCGCGCGGTAGCAGACGTCGGTAACGTGGTCGGCAACCTCCCCGTCACCTGCCATCGACCTCATGTCACCGGCCGGTTGCTCGCGAGTCATACGGTTCCCCGGGTCCCCCACATGTTCCCGGAGGTGCATTCCCCCATGCCACGCCACCACGTCAGGGCCCCGCTCGCGGCGCTGACCACCGCCTGCGTCGCGGCCGCCGTCCTCACGATGGCCCCCGCCGCGTCCGCCGCCGTCTCAGGCCGGCTGCCAGCGGCGCCCGTCTCGTCGCCCGCAGACGCGGGCCAGTCCGCCATCATCGTCACCGAGATCGTCGCGAACAACGTCGGCGATGACAACTTCGAGTACTTCGAAGTGCACAACACGTCGGCGGCCCCCGTCGACCTCGCGGCCGAGGGCTACTCGTTCGCGTACTCGTACGTCGACTCGGACGACCGGTCGCGAGACGTCCCCCTCAGCGTCGAGGAGCCGCTTGTCCTCGCGCCAGGCGAGACCGCCGTGCTCTGGCTCAGCTACACGAGCGCGAACGGCGCCGTCGACTCGTCGGCCCGCACCGTCGACGAGTTCCGCGACCACCACGGGGTGGATGCGGGCGTCCAGGTCGCGCGCGTGAGCGGCCAGGCCGGCATGGCGAACGGTGGCGACCGCGGCATCCGCGTCCTCCGCGGCGAGGCGCTGACCTCGTGGTCGCACGCACCCAAGGACTCCATGGGCGAGGACCTCGCCGTGCACTTCCGGGTGCCTGAGGAAGCCTCGAAGCTGAGCCTCGACGTCTTCGGGCAGCAGGCCGAGCGCTCCCCCGGCGTGGTCGTGCCGGAGGCGCTCCAGCCCGGCACGCCAGAGGACGGCGAGGAGGAACCCGCCGAGCCGGAGCCCACCGAGCCGACGCCCACGGAGCCGACGCCCACGCTCCCACCAGAACCGGGCTTCGACCCGCAGCCGGACGCGAGCGTCGTGACGTCGCCGCTGCAGATCACCGAGCTGCTCCCCGACTCGAGCAACGTCGGCACGGGCGACGGCTACGAGTTCATCGAGGTGTACAACGCGTCGAGCGAGGCGATCGGCTTCGGCGACTATGCCCTCACCTACCTGTACCCGGACAGCGGCACGTCCGCGCTCTGGCCCGCCACCCCGGCGGAGGTCAGCATCCCCGCCGGCGAGACCCTCGTGCTGTGGGTGAAGAACGGCCAGAACGACGACCTCGGCGATGCCGAGTTCAACGCCACGTTCGGCACCGAGCTGACGCTCGGCGAGAACCTCGTCGAGGTCTTCTCCGGCGGCATGGCGAACAGCGGAGCCCGCGGCATGGAGATCGCCACCAACACGGGGCACACCGTCAACCAGGCGTTCTACAACGTGACCCCCGGCACCGATGACACGCAGGCGGATCAGGGCATCCGCTACACGACGTCGGCCGCGGACCTCACGAAGCAGGACCTGCTCGGCCTCGCCCCGGCGACCCCGGGCTCGGTGCAGGCCGACCAGGTGCCGGCCGGGCTCACGATCGTGCCGGCGGATGCGACGCCGCCCACCATCGAGGACCGCACCGCGGCCGGGATCGACCCGGCCGCCGACTTCGAGCTGCGCTTCGCGGCGAGCGACGAGACGCAGCTGCGCACCGTCGCCGTCGAGCTCCGCAACGACGTCGACGCGACCCCGGTGCAGCTGAACCTGACGGACGCGGGCGACGGCATGTTCACGACCTCGGTGAACGTCGCCGACCTTACGGGCAAGAGCTGGTACGAGTACACGGTCACGGTCTCGGACGGCACCAACCGTGTCGTCACGGAGCCGCGGCGGATGCAGGTGGCCGGCGCGAGCTCGGCCCCCGTGCGGTTGAACGTCGACGAAGGCCAGTACGTGGGCGGCACCACGACGATCGCCGCCGCGGGTGACCAGTACCCGAGCCCGATCGAGCTGTCGATCGGCGGGCAGCGGCAGCAGACGTCGCCGTCGCTCGAGGGGGCTCCCGTCTTCGCCTTCGAGGCGACCGGGGTCGACTACTACTTCAAGAACGGCGTGCGAGTGGGCGACGACGTGCTCACGATCTTCGACCAGGGCATCTACGAGGGGTCGGAGACGATCGTCACGCCCGTGCCGCTCGAGTTCACGAAGCTCGGCGACGAGCTCGTGGTGAGCATCTGGGCCGGCTCGAAGAAGGCGCCGGAAATCGACGAGGCCGAGAACAACGACGACTTCACGGTCTGGGACCTGCGCCTCGTGCTGCCCGACGGCCGCACCCTGCGCCCCATCGGCTACGACGACCCAGCTCTGCGCCTGGCCATGGGCGACAGCGCCGGGAAGTACGACTTCTACGACGCGCGCTTCGCCCTGCCGGACGACGCGTTCGCCGCGGCCTCGACGCAGTGGGACACGACGAGCGCGGCGGATGGCCCGGTCGAGATCTCGGCGACCGACGGCACCGACAGCGTGACCAGGCAGGTGCTGGTCGACAACACCGCCCCCACGGTCTCCTCCGAGCTCCGCGACGGCGGCGAGTACCAGGGCGAGTTCGTCATCGACGCCCAGGTGAGCGACGCCGGGTCCGGGGTCCGCGAGGTCACCGCGACCCTCGACGGCGCGCCGATCAAGCTGCCGCACACCGCCTCCTCGGTGACGCTGCCCGCTGGCGGCCACGAGGTCGAGGTGACGGCGACGGATGCGCTCGGCAACGCCGAGACGTGGCGCACCGGCTTCACGACCCCCGAGGAGCACCCCTCCTCGTCGTCGATCTGGCCAGCCGAGGGAGCCGAGGTCGAGGCGGGCGGCGTGGAGCTGCAGGCCAAGGTCGAGGACCCGACCGGTGACGCGCTCGACGTGACGTTCCTCGAGGGTCGCCAGGCGGACCTCGCTGATGGCGGCGTCACGACGGCAGCTGGAACCGTGAACGACGCGGCCAGCGTCGACCGCGACCCGACGAGCGTCCCGACCGGGCAGTCCCTCGATCAGCTCGCGAGCGTCGATGGCCTGACCGCCGAGGTGACCTCGAACGCCGAGTTCCCGTATCAGCTCTTCGACGTCGCGCTGCGGGACGGCGAGCAGGATGCGCAGGTGCGCGTCAGCTGGGACGGCACCGCGAACGCCGACGGCACCGTCATCCTCTCCGCCCTGCGAGCGGACGGGAGCGGCTGGGACGAGGTGACCCGGCACACCGCATCCGCCGACGACGAGAAGATCTCGCTCGAAGGCACCGTGGCTGCGGCCTCGTACGCCCGCGACGGGAGCGTGCAGGTGCTCGTGCAGCACTCGGAGGGCTTCGCCGGAGAGAACCTCAGCGACCGCACGACGCCCGTGACCCCCAACAACGAGGCGGACACGCCCCGCTCGGAGTACGACTTCACGCTCGCCTGGGAGTCGGACACGCAGTACTACAACGAGAACACGATGGAGGGCGAGCCGTACAAGCACCAGCAGGCGATGCACTCCTACCTGCTGGAGCAGCGCGAGGAGCTGAACCTGCAGTACCTGTTCCACACGGGCGACATCATCGACGACTACGACCAGCGCTACCAGTGGGAGAACGCCGACCCCGAGTACCAGCGCCTCGACGACGCCGGCCTGCCGTACGGCGTGTTGGCCGGGAACCACGACGTGGGCAACGACCTCGAGGACTACTCGTACTACGGCGAGTACTTCGGGGAGGAGCGCTTCGCGGGCAACCCCTGGTACGGCGGCTCCTACGAGGACAACCGCGGCCACTTCGACCTGGTGTCGGCTGGCGGCATCGACTTCCTCATGCTCTACACGGGATGGCTGCCGAACGACGACAGCATCGCGTGGATGAACGAGGTGCTCGCCGAGCACCCCGACCGGGTCGCGGTGATCGCGCAGCACGAGTTCATGCTGACGACCGGCGGTCTCGGTGAGATCCCCCAGCGCGTCATGGACGAGGTCGTCGCTCCGAACCCGAACGTCAAGATGGTCATCTCGGGGCACTACCACGACGCGTTCACGCGGGTCGACGAGTTCGACGACAACGGCGACGGAACCCCGGACCGCAAGGTGCACTCGATGCTCTTCGACTACCAGGGCCTGCCGGAGGGCGGCCTCGGCTTCCTGCGCCTCATGCACTTCGACAACGAGGGCGAGCGCATGATCGTGCGCACCTACTCGCCGTCGCTGGATGTGCACAACTCGGACGACCCGAGCCTCGCGGATGCGCCGCAGGAGTTCGAGCTTGCCTACGCGGACCTGGGGATCGAACCCGGCGAGCGGACGCTCGGCACGGATTCCTTCGCCGCGGAGATCCTCACGGGCGACGAGATCGCGTCGTTCCAGGACGTGGCGAGCGGCACCACCCTCACGGCAAGCTGGGCGGATGCGCCCCTCGGCGAGCTCGGCTGGTACGTGCGCACCGCGGACCCGTTCGGTGCGGTGAGCCTGTCGCGGGTGTCCGAGCTGACGGTCATCGAAGCGACGGGGCCCGGAGAGACGCCGGGGCCGAGCGAGCCCGGCGTGCCCGGTGAGCCCGGTGAGACGTCTGCTCCGGGAGGCCCCTCCGAGACGGAGGGACCATCGGATCCTGAGCAGAGCGACTCCCCTGACGGCTCTGGTGAGGCTGACGGCACGGGTGAGGCGCACGGCCCGGATGCATCCGAAGCCGCTGGCGACGAGCTCGCTGCGACGGGCGCCGACGGATCGACGCTGGCCTGGGTGCTGGGGGCGCTCGCGCTCCTCGCAGGAGGCGCCGCACTCACGCTCATCCGGCGAGGTCGCTCAGGCAACGTCTAGCAGGCAGCGTCTCGCTGACAGCGACGAGCCAGCGAAAAGTCAGCGGCGGAGACGCCAGCAGACTGCGGGCGGTGGAACCTCTGTTCCACCGCCCGCAGTCTGTCGTTCGGGGCGTGCGACGTGCCGCTGCGCGCCCGTCAGCCGTTCACGGGTCGGCCTGCCCGGCCCTCGGTGAGGGAGCGTGCCAGCTGCGCGAGCTGCAGCGCCGATCCGAGCGGCAGCGCGTAGAGCAGGAGGCCAGCTTCGGCGCCCGTGAGCGCGAGCGCGACCGCGATCCCGACGCTGGCCACGAGGGCGACACCGAGGTAGGTCGCGGATGCGCGGCGGCTGGCGGCGGCCGGACGGGATCGCGCCACCCACGCTGTCGCGGCGAGCAGGATCAGCGCGAGCACGACCGGACCCGCGAGGAGCGCATCCGCCCACCCTGCCGTGCTGTGCACGGCGGATGCGGCGGCGGTGCCGACGAAGAAGACCGCTGACGCCGTGACGGCCAGTCGGCTGCCGTCTCGCTGTTCAGTGCTGCTGCTCATGAGTGGGACTCCTGTTCGTGGTTGTCGCCTGCGGACGTGGACGCGTTCTCAGATCACCTGCCTCAGCTGTCGCCGCCGAGGGCCAGGATGATGGCGGAGTTCGCGCCGAGGCCGAGCGCCTTGAGGCCGGAGATGACGAGCGGCTTGTTGGCGTTGATGAGGGTCACGACGACGGGCTTGGCTGCGGCACCGAAGGGGATGCAGCCGATCACGGTCTGCGCGATGAAGTCGACGGGGTCGCCGGACTTGTACGTCGAGTAGGCGCCGTATCCGGCGGAGCCGATGCAGGCCGCGACGACCGCGAACGGGATGAGCGGCAGCGCGGCGCGGCCTTCGACGGCCTCTGCTTCGGCGCTCGCCTCTGCCATGAGCTGCTGGACGCGAGCGTCCTGCTCCTCGGCACTCAGGGAGGCGGTGTATTCGACTTCTGCGGCGAATGCCTCCTGCGAGTAGCCCCCGCTGTCTGCGGTGGCGGACGCTGCGGTGACGACAGGTGCTTGGGCGGCGTTCGCGGCGGTGCTGCCTGCGACGCCGAGGGCTCCAGCGACGACGATGGATGTGGCCAGGGTGACGGTGTTCTTCAGCTTCATGTTTCCTCCGTGAGTGTGCTCATCGAGTGCATGTTGCGTGAGTGCCGGTTGTGGCCCGACGTCTTCGACCCTATGAGGCTGGGTCTGGGGTCAGTCAAATGGATTCACGGGACACCCAGGATCATGGATGCTTCGTTCAGGAAGCGGCCCTGACGCAGGAAAGGCCCGCCGGTGGCGGGCCTTTCCTGTGCTGTCGCGCGAGCTAGTGGCTCGTCGTCACTCGTTGCCGACTGCCGCGTCAGCGCCGTCGCGCATCTTCTGGATGTGCTCGTCGTGCTGGTTGCCGATCGCGGTCTCCGCGTGGTCGCCAGCCGCGTCGAAGGCGTGGTCGGTGAGCTGCTCGCCCTGCTCGCTGTTCGCTGCCTGGGCTGCCTTGTCGCCGATGTTCTCGAACACCATGGTGGTCTCCTTCGCTTCGTCGGATCAACGCGATTGCGTTGCACCGAGTTGAGCATCCGCACGTGGATGCGGGGTGTGCGGGAGCTTGACGTGCGGTCAGACTCGCACGGTGTCCGCTGGTACCGTCCGGTCGTTCTCGGCCCGCTGCGCGGCGAGCTCGAGGCCGCGTTCGGTGCTCGGGAAGCGCGCGGCGGCGGCACGAACCTCGTCGGCGGGGAAGTTCGCGCCGAAGAGCCCGCTGCCCGGTTGCAGCAGGAAGCTCTCGTGCAGGGTGCCGACGCGCACGGGGTCGAAGCCGGCCGCATCCACGAGCGCTGCCGCTGCCGCGAGGTCGGCATCGTCATCACCCGCGATGCCGATCCCCCGCCTGCCGGGGGCACCGGTCGGCTTGGGACCTTCGTCGAGGTCGTGGTAGCCCATGTGGTTGAACGCCTTCACGACGTGCGAGTCGGAGAGGAGCCGCTGCACGAGCTCGCTCGTCGCCACGGTCGGGTCGTTGAGGTCGTCGCGCACGCCGTCGATCTCCCACCAGTAGTTCATCGCGTCGATGACGAGCTTGCCCCGCAGCTCGTCGAGCGGGAGCGTCTCGCGCGCGCCGAGCGGGAGCGCCTTGCCGAGGGGCAGGGCCAGGATGACGACGTCGGCCGCGGCCGCCACCTCAGCGCTCGTGCCCGTGGTCGCGCCCGGCACGAGGACGTCGATGATGAGGTCGATCTTGCTCGGCGCCCCGGAACCCGAGATGAGTACCCGGTAGCCGCTGCCGATGAGGAGGCGGGCCAGCACGGTGCCGACCTTGCCTGCGCCGAGGATGCCGATCGTCGGCAGGGCCTCACTGGGGCGGTTCGGGTCGAGCTGGGCCTTAGACATTGATGGACTCCTTCGCGAGCAGTCGGCGCACTCGGGGTGCGACTTCGGTGCCGAGCAGGCTGATGGTCTGGGCGCGTGCCTCCGTTGGCAGGCCGATGACGTCGTACTTGAGGTCGAAGCGGCTGATGCGGAGAACCTCCACCATGCGCGCGATCTTCGCGGCGACCGTGTCGGGCGAGCCGACGAAGAGGGCGCCGGATTCGAGCTCCATGAGGTAGCGCTCCTTGGTTGGCGGGTAGAAGCCGCGCTCCTTCCCCATCATCTCGACCATGGGCTTCCACGACTCCCACCAGGTCTCGGCGGCTTCCTCATCCGTCTCGGCGACGAGGCCGAGGGCGTGCTGGCCGACCCGGTTCGCGGGCATCCCGAACTTCTCGAGCGCCCGGAAGTAGAGGTCGACGTGGCCGGCGAAGCGCTCGGGCTGCCCGCCGATGATGGCGAGCATGAGCGGCAGGCCGTAGCGGGCGGCGCGCACGACCGAGTCCGGGCTGCCGCCGACGCCCACCCAGGTGGGGATGCCGCCGGGGCGCATGGTGGGGTGCAGCGTCTGGTTCACGAGCGGCGCGCGCACGCTGCCCGACCAGGTGACCGAGTCGCTGCGCTGCAGCTGCATGAAGAGGTCGAGCTTCTCCTCGAAGAGCTGCTCGTAGTCGGCGATGTCGTAGCCGAAGAGCGGGAACGACTGGGTCTGGGATGCGCGGCCCACGACCATCTGCGCGCGCCCGTTCGAGAGCGCGTCGAGGGTGGAGAACTCGTTGTAGAGGCGAACGGGGTCGTTGGTGCTGAGCACGGTGACGGCAGAGCCGAGGCGGATGCGCTCGGTCGCGGTCGCGATGCCGGCCAGGATCACGGGGGTCGCGGAGTCGACGAAGCCGTCGCGGTAGTGCTCGCCGATGCTGAAGACGTCGAGGCCGACCTGCTCGGCGAGGCGGGCCTCGTCGACGAGGAGGCGAACCGTCTCGGCATCCGACAGGGGCGTGCCGTTGACGTTCGGCACGTCGCCGAACGAGTTGAGGCCGATCTCGAACGGGAACCGGCCTGCATCCACTGCGCTCATCTGCGTTCCCTGCTGCGTGCTCATGGCTCCTCCAAGTAGTTGACGCGTCAATCATGCGCCGAAGTAGTTGATATGTCAACTACGTGGCATGATGGAGGCATTCCTAACCCTGGAGGCCTCATGAACGCATCGCCGAGAACGCAGATCAGCGCCGAGGAGCTGCGCGTCTGGCGCGGGTTCATCGAGACGACGGGCGTGCTCAACTCCCGCCTCGCGAGCCGCATGCAGAGCGAGTCCGCACTGTCGACGGGCGACTACGGTGTGCTGCTCGCCTTGCGCGAGGCGCCGGGGCGCTCACTGCGTTCGTCCGAGCTCGCGGCGTCGGTCGGCTGGGAGCGCAGCCGCCTCTCGCATCAGCTCGGCCGCATGGAGAAGCGCGGACTGCTGCGCCGCGACCCGTGCCCCGAGGACACGCGCGGGTCGGTGGTCAGCCTCACCGAGGAAGGGGCGACCGCCTTCCGCCGCGGCTCGGTACCGCACCTCAAGGCCGTGCAGGAGCTGTTCCTCGACGCCCTCTCCCCCGAACAGCTCGCTCAGGTGGAGGCGCTGACGGACACGCTTCGCGGGCATCTGGGACTCGACGAGCCGGAGGGCGGGTCCGATCTTGGCTGACAACGCCCGCTCCGCGACGGTCGTGGTGATCGGCGCCGGGCAGGCCGGCCTCTCGGCGGGGTTCCACCTGCAGCGGCGGGGCTTCGTGAGTGCCCTGGACGAGCCGGGGGCCGAACGCACCTTCGTGATGCTCGACGCGAACCCCGAGCCGGGTGGCGCGTGGCAGCACCGGTGGGAGTCGCTGACGATGGCGACCGTGAACGGCATCTTCGACCTGCCGACGTTCGCGCGCACGCCCGGCAGTGACGATGAGCCGAGCCGGGATGCGGTGCCGCGGTACTTCGCTGCGTTCGAGCGGGCGCATCCGCTGCCCATCGTGCGGCCGGTTCGGGTGCTCGACGTCTCGCGCGTCGATGCAGACCCCCGCGGTGAGCTGCTCGTGCACACCGATGCGGCTGGGCCGTGGCGTGCCGGCGCGATCATCAACGCGACCGGCACCTGGAACAACTCGCTGCTGCCGAGCATCCCGGGCCGGGAGACCTTCGCGGGGCACCAGCTGCATACGCGCGACTACGTGTCGGCGGAGGAGTTCGCGGGTCAGCGGGTGGCGGTCGTGGGCGGCGGCATCTCAGCCGTGCAGCAGCTGGAGGAGATCTCGCGCACGGCCCAGACGTTCTGGTACACGCGGCGCGAGCCGGTGTTCCTGGAGGGCGGCTTCAACCCGGAGGTCGAGGGGCGCAACACCATCGCGAGGGTGACCGCCGACGTCGAGGCGGGCGAGCCGGCGAGCAGCGTCGTCTCGTACACGGGCCTCGGCTGGTCGCCGTATGCCATCGCCGCGCGCGACCGCGGGGCGCTCGTGCGGCGGCCCATGTTCGCGTCGATCGAGCCGGATGGGGTGCGCGAGGCCGACGGCACCCTCACCCCGGTGGACGCGATCCTCTGGGCGACCGGCTTCCGCGCCGACCTCGCGCACCTCGACCCGCTGGGGCTGCGCAACGAGCGCGGCGGCATCACGATGCGGGGCACGCAGGTCGCCGACGAGCCGCGCATCCACCTCATCGGGTTCGGACCGTCGCAGTCGACCGTCGGCGCGAACCGAGCGGGGCGGGATGCGGTGCGGGCGATCGAGAAGCTGGAACCGGGGCGGAGCGAGCGCACCGTGGGTTCATGGGAGCCCGCAGTCAGGCGATGATCTGCGGCCGTCCAGCCTGGGTGCGTACGGTCGCGCCATGACCACTCCACAGAACGTATCCCCCGCGTCCGGCGACTCGAGCGACTCCTCGACGGGCGACGAGAACCTGCGCGACCTCATAGAGGAGGTCGAGGGCGAGCACGGGCGCGACGGCGCGGCCGCGATGGCGGACAAGCTCCGCGACCGCACCGAGGAGACGCAGCAGGAGGAAGAGGACCCTGCCGAGGAGCAGAACTAGACGGATGGGCACGTCAGGCCGTTGTGACCGCTAGCGTCGTGTCATGACGCGCCCAGCTGCCACCCCAACCGTCCAGGTCGACGACGAGCGATTCCGCGTGACCGAATGGCGCTTCGCGCCCGGTGCCGAGACGGGTTGGCACACGCACACGATGCCGTACGTCGTCGTGCCGCAGACGACGGGGACCCTGACCGTCGAGACCGAGACTGCTGACCCGTTCGCGATGGAGTGCACAGCAGGCGTCAGCTACAGCCGCGAGGCCGGCGCACGCCACAACATCGTGAACGACCGCGACGAGCAGTTCACGTTCGTGGAGGTCGAGGCGAAGGGCTCCGTCGCGTGAGGGACGCAAACAGCGTCGACTCCGGTTCCGGAGATTCCGACGCGGTTCCCGAACGAGACCCCGAGGAGCCCGGGACTGAGCAGAACCTTGAGACCGACCCTTCGTTCGTGGCGCTGACGCCAGATGAGCGGCGGCTCGCGCTGACCGCCGGACGATTGTTCGGCGTGATGGCGGCAAAGGCCGGTCAGGAGTCCCCTCACCCGTTGCGCGCGGTGCCATTCGAGGGCGGGGTCGCGGTGTTCCGCGCGGTTCGCGTCGGCGGCATGATCCTCGTCGGGGACGACGAGTCCGTCATGTTCCGCGCCTCGTCGTACACGTTCGATCGTGCCTTGGAGGAGTTCAGCGCCGGCGAGCGCACTCAGGTGGAGTCGTTCGGACGCGGATGAACCGTCGTCGCCACTGCTCTGGCAGCAGCCACGACGGTTCAGTTCACTCGAAGTCTTACTGTGCGCGGATGTCGGAGAAGACCATGAGCCAGTTCGGGTCGACGGCATAGAAGGCGTCCGTCAGGTTCGCCTTCTTGAGGCACGAGTCGGTACCGGTCAGGAGCGTCCCAGAGAAGGTGACGAGCTGCCCTTCCTCCATTGAGGTCAGGGCGGTGAACATCGGAGTCCCAGGCTCGATCAGAGTGTTGTCGCCAATGTCCGAGAACGCATTGTTCCAGGTCTGGAAGACCATGTTCTCCGCAATTTCGATGCGAACGTGCGCCTTGCCCTCATCGTTGGCCCCGATCTCAATGATCTTGCCCACCCACTGCTGGGTAGCACCGCCAGGGACGGTTTCGCAGAGCGCTGCATCTCTCGAACGGATGGCTTCCGATTCCTGAAGTTCTGTAGACGCTGCGTCGTAAGCGTCCAGGTGCTGATCAGCGACCGTGACAAATGACAATTGCTGGTCGGGGTAACCACCGTAGGCGTCAGCTGGAACCGGCTCCGCCGGCGCTTGCGTGGGAGTAACCGCGGGGGCCTCCTCAACGGGTTCAGCGGGCACTTCGACGACAGCTTCTACTTCTGCGGCAGCGGTCGCTTCCGTCGTCGCAACGGCCGCTACCGGCTCGTCTGCATCTCCCGAACCGCCCAGTCCGATCGTGGTGCCGATCGACGCGACCACAGCCAACGACGCGAGGACGATTCCAACGACCGCCATGGGCCGGCTCTGCCCCTTGCTGAGAGCGAGAACACCGAACACGATCGCCACGAACCCGACGAGCAATCCAAGAACCGGAACGAGCCCGATCAGGAAAGCGACGATGCCGACTACAAGGGCCGTCACCGCGAGCCCCTTGAGCTTCCTCCCAACTGATTGAGCCGGGAGAAAGCTGTGGTGATTCTGTTGCTGGCCGTACCCGTTCTGCGGAGGCTGAGGTTGCGACTGCGCACCGAAGTTGGGTGCTGCTGGAGGAAGGGACATTCGGAAACCTTCTGACGGAAACTGGGAGTTGCCTGAAGGCTAGGGAAAATACTCACGATGCGTATCCCCGGGCAGTCCCCGGATTGCCAACCCGATGAAGACCGCGAACATCTCGATGCATTAAGTGAGAGCCTCAGCTCTGCGAGCTTCTTCCGACCGCCTTCGCCGCTCGGACGCCAACGCGGGCGCCGTAGAGGACGAACCCGAGCAGGGCCGCGCATCCCGCCAAGACAACCCCGATCATGACCGGGTTGGGCATCGGGATCATCACCACCAGGCCGGTCACGAGCGCCAGGATGCCGGCGGTCATCGTGGCGCGCTTCGACCGCACGTGCGCCGCAAGCCAGGCGACGTCGCTCGACATCGTGCTCGGCGTGCGGATGCCGGCGATGTCGTTCCGCTTCAGCTGGCCCGAGGCGGCGGCCTGGGCCATCCACATGGTGAGGAGCCCGGATCCGGCCATGACGATTGCCAGAACGATTCGAACGGCAAAGGGGGTATCCATCTGCACCATCGTACGGAGCAGGCCGTCGTCGCGTTCCCTCTCGGGTTTCCGACGCCATCGTTCGATGCGGCGACGCCTCGTGCCCTAGCGTTGTCGACGTTCCGAGTTCGGCAAGATTTCCTGGAGGTCAGCCTCGATGCCTGATCAGCTTCCCCCGTGTCCCGAGTGCGCGAGCGAGCTCGCCTACGAGATGGGTGCGCTGCTGGTGTGCCCGATGTGCGGCCACGAGTGGGCGCCCGGTGACGCCGACGGTGCCGAGGCACACGTCGAGGTTCGGGACTCGGTCGGGAACGTGCTGGCCGACGGCGACTCCGTCACGATCGCGAAGGACCTCAAGGTCAAGGGCGCAGGCGGCGGAACGGTCAAGGTGGGCACGAAGGTCAACGGCATCCGCCTGATCACGGACGGCGTCGGCGACCACGACATCGACGCGAAGGTGCCAGGCTTCGGGCAGATGCAGCTGAAGTCGAGCGTGGTCAAGAAGATCGTCTGACGACCGGCGGACCGCCCCTCGAAATCGATCCGCCGGGCGCCTTTCCGTGACAGAACGGCGTCGAGGAGACGCCACGCACCGCGCCCCGCTTACTCGTTCGACCTACGACTGACCAAGGCCAGCGCGAGTCTGCGCGAGCCCCCGGCTCCGTTCAGCTGACGTTCCGCGCACAAGTTGCCATGCCCGGGGCTCACGTGGCGACGAGCTCAAGAATCGCTCGGTCGTTCGTCCGCCAACGTTGAGCTTTGTTGTCAGAGAACTCAACTGATTCCACGGTGTACTTCTCTGTCTGCATCACGGGACGCAACCAGGTGCCATCAGCCTTGGCATCTTCGCAACGCTCAGCAAAATTCCACCTCTTCGAATTGGCATCAAACTCGACGAAGAATTCCCCTGGCGGCAGTACGCTGATATTGATTGGCTTCATCTCCTGATTATCGAACTTCACTGAGATCTGCACACTGTTGAACGACGTACCGGAGTGGTTATTCACGACCACCCCACGAGAAATGGGGTACGGCTGGTCTCCGATTCTGGCCACGACCCATGTGGTGAGGCGCGAAGGCTGCGCGCGGCGATCAAGGTCCACCTCTGCTCGCCGCCTTTGCCGCTCGTGCCAGAACTGCCAGACCGCGAGGCCAACGGCCACAGTCGTGATCCAAGTCGGAAGGTCGCCCCAGAATCCCATGTTCTCCCCCAGTTACTTCGCTGCCCTGTTGCAGCCTTCCGATCTTGGCCGCGCGGACTCTTTCCGAAGAAATCGAACTGGTCAGATTGGCGACTCCACCGTCAATGTCATTGAAATTACCCACGGAAAGCTCGCCACGGACCGAGCGCCTCACTTTCCGCGCTCTCTGAAGCAGGAGCCACGGTATTTGCTAGCGAGGATAGCCACCGCGCCTAAAGCTCGATACCTATTACCTCGGTGACGCGATACTTTGCGCCGCATCACCAGAGTCCGAAGCGTTCGGGCAGATGCAGCTGAAGTCGAGCGTGGTCAAGAAGGTCGTATGACACCGAGGACCTACGGACCGACCGACGGCAAGACTCCGCCGCCGGCCGGCATACTCCGAAGAGACGGCCCGGCTCGCTAGACCTGCTCGGGCCGGCGGATGCTCTTCGCTCCCCCGTCGATGAAGATGATCTGCCCGGTGACGTAGCCGTTGTCCACGCTGGTGAGCCACGCGAGCAGGTTCGAGACCTGGATGGGGTCGGCGGCCGGGCCGCCGTATGGTGCCGGGGCACCCGCATCCATCGCCGCGCGGCCTTCCTCGGTATCGAGTGCGGCCGCGGTCATTGGGGTGAGGATGACGCCGGGCGCGACGGCGTTGAGCGCGATGCCAGCTTTCGCCCACTCGGCGGTGGGGGCGTTCTTCCGAACCCAGCGGGCGATCGACAGCTTCGAGGTTGTGTAGAGCACCGAAGAGCCCGCCGCGTTGGCGGTGGCACCGAGCGAGTCGGCGTAGGCGAGCGCGCCAGCTTCGTCGCCCGACTCGATGAGGTCGAGCAGCTGCTGGTCGACCTCCTCGAGCGCGGCGAGGGATGCGACGACAGCTGCGCGGGGCGCGTCCGACTTCGCGAGCAGCGGGCGGAGGCCCTCAAGCGTGGCGACGGCGCCGAAATGGTTCACAGCGACGGTGACCGGAGCCGGGATAACGAGGCCGGCGATCGCGAGCACGCCATCGACCACGCCGCCGCTGAGCTCCTCAGCGCGGGTGACAAGTTCGGCCCGGCCCTCGGCGGTCGTGAGGTCGGCGTTGATATCGGCGTTCTTCAGGTCGACGCCGATGACGGTGTGCCCGTCGCCGCGGAGCTTCTCGGCGGTGACCTTGCCGATGCCGGAGGCGGAGCCGGTGACTACGTAGGTGCGGGTCATGAGGGGGTGTCCTTATCGTCGTTGATGAGCCAGGCGGGGAGAAGCGCGAGCAGCTGGTGCTGCACGCGCTCGATGGGTTCTGGGGTGTCGCTGAGCAGCCAGGCCGTGATCACGGCGAGGCTGCCGCCAGCGACGTACTCGGCGGCGACCTTCGGGTCGAGGCCTGCGGGCACGGTGAGCTGCATCGTGCCGAGGGCCTGCTCGGCGAAGGCCGCGCGGACGGCCCGGGCCGCTTCCGTGGTCGTGCGGCTGCCGAGCACCCCGGCGTAGAGCGTGCGGCGCTTCGCGAACTCGGCGACGAGCTGCGAGGTCGTCGCCCGGGCCGTCTCGATGGGGGTCGCGGACGCGCGCAAACTCAGGTCGAGTTCCTCGATCTGCGTGAAGACCTCGGTGAGGATGCGGACGGCGAGCGCGTCGAGGTCGCGGAACTGCGCGTAGAAGGTCGAGCGGCTGACGCCGGCTTCGGTGACGATCGCAGGCACCGTGACCTCTTCGCCACGAGCTGAGAGCTCCTCGACGGCGGCGACGATCGCGGCCTGCGTCCGGGCGGGGCGAGGGTCAGGCGAGCGGGGCGTGGCGGTCGTTGGCACACGACGAGCCTAGCAAGTTTCGGACTGTTGTCCAGAAAGTGGACGACGTGTGGTGCAGGTTCGAGTTGGTCTCAGTCGTTCCACTTGCCCGTGTCGAGGAACGAATGCATCCGGTCGAGGTGGGGTTCGAGGTCCCATCCCTGCGCCGCAACCCAGGCGTCGTCGTAGTAGGTGTTCGCGTAGCGGGCTCCCCCGTCGCAGATGAGGGTGACGACGCTGCCCTTCTCACCGGCGGCGAGCATCCGCGCGATGATCTGGAAGGCGCCCACGAGGTTCGTTCCGGTGGATCCGCCCGCCCAGTGCTGGGTGCGCTCACGGAGGACGCGGATCGCGGCGACGGAGGCGGCGTCCGGCACCTGGATCATGTCGTCGATGACGGTCTCGATGAACGAAGGCTCGACGCGCGGGCGGCCGATGCCCTCGATCTTCGAGCCCCGACCGGTCGCGTGGCTGCGGTCTCCGGTCTTCCAGGCCTCGTAGAACGCCGAGCCTTCCGGGTCGACGACGGCCAGACGGGTGTCGTGCCCGCAGTACCTGGCGTAGCGGCCGAAGGTGGCGGAGGTGCCGCCGGTGCCGGCGCTGACGACGATCCAGCTAGGGATGGGGAAGCGCTCGAGGGTCATCTGCTCGTAGACGCTCTTCGCGATGTTGTTGTTGCCGCGCCAGTCGGTGGCGCGTTCGGCGTTGGTGAACTGGTCGAGGTAGTGCCCGTCGAGCTCGGCGGCGAGCCGTTCCGCCTCGGAGTACACGTGGAGGGGCTCATCGACCATGTGGCAGCGGCCGCCGTAGAACTCGATGAGCTCGATCTTCTCGGGGCTCGTGGTGCGGGGCACGACGGTCACGAACGGTAGCCCGAGCATCCGCGCGAAGTACGACTCGGACACGGCGGTCGACCCGCTCGAGGCTTCGACGAGCGTCGTGCTCGGGCCGACCTGCCCATTCACGATGGCGTAGAGGATGAGGGAGCGAGCCAGGCGGTGCTTGAGGGACCCCGTCGGGTGCACCGACTCGTCCTTCAGGTACAGGTCGATACCCCACTCGGGCGGAAGCGGGAAGACGTGGAGGTGCGTGTCGGCGCTGCGGTTGGCGTCGGCCTCGAGCACGCGGATCGCCTCGCGCATCCACTGGCGTCGGTCTGGGGTCTCGGTTGCGTGTGCCACCGATCCAGTATGCGACGCGAGCGGCCGAATGCTTCCCCGCGGCCTGCGGGGTCGGCGCGTCGGTCAGTCTCGGCGTTCGACGACCATCCCGATCGGGACCTCGGGCACGTCGCCGGGCCACGGCCCGAGTCGCACCGCGTTCTCGGGCACTCCCTTCTCGGTGGCGTAGTCGGCGACGGGAACGGACACGCTGGTGAAGCCGTTGTCGGCAACCCCAGGAGTCGAGTAAGTGCTCGGCACCCACCCCGCCTCGATGCCGACGGTGGTCATGTCGATGTCGTCGCCCACGGGTCCCGTGTAGCGGATCTCGACGGCGATGTTCGGCATGTAGCCGTCGCGCACCGACCACGCCGATTCGGTGAGGAAGACGAGGAGCGCGCCAGGGTTGGCGAGCTGGTACCCCTCCTCCAGGGTCACGTTCACCCCGAACCCGGTGTTGCCCTTGATGTTGGGATCCGGACCGCCGACGTCGGAGAAGGTGAGCCCCTCAATGGAGTCGAGGGTGTCCTCGAGCTCGACGAGCGTCTGCCCGCCGGTCTCGGCGTCGCGAGGGATCTCCGGGTAGGCGGGCCCGCATCCGCTGAGCACGGTGGAGACGACCAGCGCGATCGCGAGTGCCGCCAGGCGTCGTGGATGCGCGGAGAACATACCGACAGGCTACGGGCCGGCGGCGAGACCGATCGGTGCATGCAACCAGGACGAGGTATCGGCTCGCGTGTGCGTCAGCAGGCGGACGCACCCCGTACGCGTGCGCTGAGGGACGCGGATACGTCAGGCGCTCCGCTTCAGGACGGCTGAGTCGGAGAGCGTGATGAGGTCGACGGCGTGCAGCCGCGGCCAGCCGTGCACGGGGTCGACGAGGGCTGGCGGCAAGGCGTCCGCGCCAAAGACGGCTCCGGCGAGCGAGCCTGCGATGGCGGCGACGGTGTCGGTGTCGTTGCCTCCGCGGACGGCGCGTTCGAGTGCATCCACTGCGGAGGTCGCGCCGGCGATCGCGGCGAGTGCGCCTTGGAAGGCGCGGACGACCCAGCCGTTCTGTTCGGAGAAGTCGCGCGGGTGGGCGCCGGGCGCAAGCGCTTCCTCGGTGAACCCGCGCCACCGGTCGCGGCGTTCGCTGGGGAGGACGTCGAGCTGGCCGAGGACGTCGAGTTCGCCGGTGAGGATGGCGTGGCGGATGCTGAGGCACCAGAGCACGCAGGCGTCGGCGTTGTCGTCTTCCCAGTGGGTGAGCTGCGCGATGTGGGTGGCGGCGTCGACGAGGTCGCGCTCTTGGCCGTCGGCGAGGTAGCCGAGGGCGACGGGGCCGGTGCGCATGAGGGCGCCGTTGCCGCCGCTTCGGCCGGCGCGCACGTGGACGTCGCGGGCCGCGCCGCGGGCTCTGTCTTCTGTGACGTCGCCTTCGAGGGCGGACAGCACGGTGCGCGTCTGCGCTCCGACGTCTTTCGCATCCCGAGCCCACTCGCGCCAGGCGACGACTATCTGGGCGAGCACGTGAGCGTCGTTCAGCGACTCCCCCGCGGCGAGGGCCTGGAGTATCGGCATGGCCATGGAGGTGTCGTCGGTCCACTCGCCGACCCCGTGGCCGAACACGCCGACGCCGTAGGAGACGGGCGTTGCGTCCGAGAGCGGCGGCCCGAACTCGGACTGCGAGCCGAGGGCGTCGCCGACGGCGGAGGCGAGGACGGCGCCGCGTGCGCGGTCGAGCTGGGGCGGGGCGAAGGGCATGCCCGAAGTCTGCCCCCTCCGGCACGTCCGACGCTGAACCGAGGCGTCTTGGCTCTCGTTTGCTCGACTCTCTTGACTCTTGTAATCGGTTGCAGTTAACTGTCAATCGTTAACGGTCCACGAAGGAGTGACGTTGTGACGATGAAGCCCACCCGAGCGCCAGCCCTCGGCGAACAGCTCGCTGCAGTGCTGCGCGACCAGATCGTGCGCCGCCAGCGACAGCCAGGTACACACCTCGTTGAGGATGCGCTCGCGCAGGAACACGACGTGAGTCGCGGACCGGTGAGAGATGCCCTTCGACTCCTCGAAGCCCAGGGGTTGGTCGAGTCGCGTCGCCGCGGTTTCTTCGTCGTCGGCCTCACCCAGGACGACATCAACGACCTCTATGAGCTGCGCGAATCGATCGAGATCACTGCCTGCCTCCGCGCGATCGAGCACGTCACCCCCACGCAGATCGCGGAGGCCCGGGAGATCGTGGCCGAGATGGTGAAGCACGCCGAGAAATCGGCGGCGGATGATTTCGCGGAAGCCGACATGCGCTTCCATGCGCTGCTCTACGTCATGGGCGGCAACCGCCGTCTCCAGGACGTCTGGGTCGCTCACGAGTCCGTCTTCGCGAGCCTCATGCAGCTCACCGTGGAGGAGGACGTGGACCTGCGTCCATCAGCACTCGACCACGGCCGACTCGTCGACCTGATCGAGCTGGGGGATTCGAAGGAACTCGAGTCCGAGCTGCGCGAACACCTCGATGGCGCACGCACACGCATGGCGCACGCAGTGCGACTGCTCGCAGACGGACCTCAGAACGAGATCGCGTCGTGAGCGCCCCCGACACCACGGTGGCGACGCTCCCGGCGAGCACCCCCGATACCGTGGCTGAGCCCCTGCCCGCGAGCGCCCCCAAGCGGAAGTTCGTGGCGGTCGGTCGCTCGAAGACGCTGCTCGTCTTCGCCATCCCGGCGCTGGTCTTCTACGGGTTCGCCGTCGTGGTGCCTTCGCTCCGCGGCGCCGTCCTCGCGTTCACCAACTGGGACGGCCTCTCCCAGTCCTACGACTTCGTGGGCATCGACAACTTCGTGCGCATCTTCACGACGCAGAGTTCACTCGATGCGCTGAAAATGACGCTGATCTTCGCCCTCGCGGTCACGGTACTGCAGAACCTGATCGGCCTCCTGCTCGCGCTCGGCGTGAACAGCGGACTCAAGTCGCAGAACTTCCTCCGCGTCCTCTTCTTCGCACCCGTCGTCATCACACCGGTTGTCGTCGCCTACCTCTGGAAGTTCCTCCTGGCACCCGACGGGGCCGTCAACGCCCTGCTCGGCGGGGTGGGCCTCGGAGAAAGCGCCCCGAGCTGGCTCGGCGATCCCTTCTGGGCGTCGGTCTCGGTCATCGGAATGATCGTGTGGCAGCACGCCGGCTACTCGATGGTGATCTACCTGGCTGGCCTGCAGTCCATCCCCCAGGAGGTCAACGAGGCAGCCGCGATCGACGGCGCCGGCGCCTGGCAGCGCTTCTGGTACGTCACTCGCCCCCTGCTCGGTCCGGCGCTCGCCATCAACATCATGCCGACGATCATCGGCGGGCTCAAGATGTTCACCGAGGTGTTCGTGCTGACCGCTGGCGGCCCGGGTGGGTCGACCGAGACCCTGTCGACGTTGCTCTACAAGTCGGCCTTCCAGTTCAACGAGTTCGGCTACGGCATCTCCATGGCGCTTGTGCTCGCCGTCGTCGTCGCGATCTTCTCTGTCGGCCAGCAGCGTCTGTCCAGGAAGGCGAACAGCTGATGTTCCGATACTCGAAAGCGACCTTCGCCCGTGAAGTCGTCATGCTCGCCCTCGCGGTGGTCTTCGTCTTCCCCGTCTACATCCTCGTCAACATGGCGCTCCGACCGTCCGGCGACACGTCCTCTCCCCTGCTCCCACCAACCCAGCCGACGTTCGGGAATTTCATCGAGGCCTGGAACCAGGCAGGACTCGCGTCGGCGCTGCTCAACAGTGCGATCGTGACAGTCACGAGCGTCGTGCTCATCGTCGCGATCTCCGCCATGGCTGCGTACCCGCTCGCACGAGTGCTGTCCAAGCTCTCCACTGCCCTCTTCTGGGTGGTCCTCGTCGGCATGATGATCCCGTTCCAGGTGGCGCTGATTCCGCTCTACCAGACGATGAGGGACCTCGGCCTGCTCGGCTCTCTCTTCTCGCTCATCCTCTTCTACACGGGCAGCCAGGTGCCGTTCTCCGTCTTCCTCTACACGGGCTTCCTCCGAACCCTCGATCGAGACTATGAGGAGGCCGCCGCCATCGACGGGGCCGGCCCAGTTCGCACCTTCGTGAGCATCGTCTTCCCCTTGCTCCGCCCGATCACCGGCACCGTGATCATCCTCAACGCCATCACCATCTGGAACGACTTCCTAGTGCCGCTCCTCTACCTCAGCGGCACGCCCCAGCAGACGGTCCCCGTCGCGCTCTTCGCGTTCGTCGGACAGTTCGTCTCCAACTGGCCAGTGGTCTTCGCGGGCCTCATCATCAGCGTCCTACCCGTGCTGACGGTCTACTTCCTCATGCAGAAGCAAATCATCAAGGGCTTCGCAGGAGGGCTGAAGGGATGAGCGTGGCAGCGTACGACCTCAGCGTCGACGGCCAGCGCGAGCCGCAGGGCATCGTCACCTCCCCCACATTCTCGTGGCGACTCCGCTCGGCCGACCGCGGCTCGAGGCAGCTGGCCTATCGCATCCGTGTCGACGCGCTGCTGCCCGGTGGGCGGGTGCGAGTCTGGGAATCGGGGCGCGTCGAGACGATCGAGACGACCGCAGCTCGGTATCGCGGTTACCCGCTGTCGAGCTCCGCCGCGTACGAATGGACGCTCGACATCGAGGATGCGACGGGCGAGACGACCACGACGACGAGTGGTTTCGCGACCGGCATCGTGCATCCGGATGAGTGGAGCGCCGCCTGGATCGGCAAGAACCCTGTGTTCCGGAAGACCGCCGTGCCGCCGCAGGACACGGACATCAGCTTCACCGTCAACAAGCTGCAGCCGGTTCGGCGCTTCGTCCGCCACTTCCAGCTCAACGCGGTTCCAGAGTCCGCAAGGGTTCACGCGTCAGCCCGCGGCATCTACCGTCTCTACGTGAACGGCACGAGAGTCGGCACCGACGAGCTCGCACCCGGCTGGACCGAGTACCGCGACCGCATCACGTACCAATCCTGGGACGTCTCTGGGCTGCTCCGAGTCGGCCAGAACAGCATCGCCGCCCTCCTCGGCGACGGCTGGTACGTCGGCTTCATCGGCACGGATCGCCGACACCAGGCTCAGCACTACGGCAAGGAGCCTGCGCTGCTCGTGCAGCTCATGCTCGATGCCGCGGATGGCGGCCGCAGCGTCATCGCCACCGACGACTCCTGGCGCGAGGCTCCGAGCGAGATCATCTACGCGGACCAGCTCATGGGCCAGTACGAGGACTCCAGGCATGAAGAACCTGACTGGCATCTTCCCGGAAGCGATCTCGAGGGGTGGTCGAATGCTGTCGTCGTCGACCACGAGCACTCGAAGCTCACGCCGGAGGTCGACCCCGGGGTCCGCCGGACCCTGACGCTGAAGGCAGTGTCGGTCACGGAACGTGAGCCGAGGCGGCACATCGTCGACTTCGGACAGAATCTGGTCGGCCGCGTGTCACTGACCGTGCGAGGACAGGCTGCCGGCACGCGCATCCAGCTGAACCACGCCGAAGTCCTGGACGCCGGGGAGCTGTACACGGCCAATCTCCGAACCGCGGAGCCCGTCGACGTGTTCTGGACCAACGGGGCCGATGAGCAGACGTTCGAGCCACGCTTCACACTCCACGGCTTCCGGTTCGCCGAAGTCCAAGGCCTGGACGGCGACCTCGATCCTGCCGACATCTCGGCTGTCGTCCTCCACAACGGCTTCGACGTCATCGGCGAGTTCGCCTCGTCGAGCCCGGCCCTGGACAGGCTCTTCCAGAACATCGAATGGGGGCTGCGCGGCAACTTCGTCTCCATTCCCACCGACTGCCCGCAACGCGACGAACGCCTCGGCTGGCTCGCAGACGCGCAGGTCTTCGCGCCGACAGCTCTCGCCATCGCCGATGTCGCGCCTCTGCTTCGCCGATGGATGCGGGATGTGCGGAGCGCGCAGAGCGACGACGGGGCGTTCCCCGACATCGCGCCGCACCTCATCCACCTCCGGGAAGGAGCCCCCGCTTGGGGTGACGGCGGCGTCACCATTCCCTGGAACATCTACCGGGCGACCGGCGACGACGTCATCCTGCGGGAATCGGCAGAGTCGATGATCGCCTGGGTCCGGCACATCGAGCGGCACAACACGGACCTCATCTGGCGAAACCAGGTAGGCAACAACTACGGCGACTGGCTGCAGGTCGGGGCGGAGACTCGCAAGGATCTCCTGGCCACGGCGTACTTCGCGTACAGCACAGATCTGACGGCGCGCTCCCTGCGAGTGCTCGGCCGGACGGAAGAGGCCGATGAGCTCGAGTCGCTGCACGCCCGCATCGTCGAGGCCTACCGGAACGAGTTCGTCGAAGCCGACGGAACCGTCGCCGGCGACACTCAGGGTGCCTATCTCCTGACGCTCGCCTTCGACCTCCACGCCGACGAGGCCGAGCGTGCGCGCATCGCAAACAGGCTCGTGGAAGCTGTCGTCCGCGCGGGCACGACGCTGACGGCGGGGTTCGTCACGGTTGGCCTGCTCTGTCCGATCCTCGCCGAGATCGGCCGTGAGGATCTCGCCTTCCAGCTGCTGCACAACGAGCAGTACCCGTCCTGGCTCTACTCCGTCAAGAACGGGGCGACCACGATCTGGGAACGCTGGGACGGCTGGAGCTCAGAAGGTGGCTTCCAATCGGCACGGATGAACAGCTTCAACCACTACTCGCTCGGCTCGGTCGGCGAGTGGTTCCTCTCCGGGATCCTCGGCATACGCCAGTCCGAGACCTCGGCCGGGTTCCGGCAGCTGGCGCTCGCGCCACGATTCGACCCCCATCTTGACCACGCGACCGGTGCCCTCGAGACACCACGAGGTCGAGTCGAGAGCTCCTGGAAACGGGATTCGAACGGGATCACCTGGCAGGTCACGGTTCCGCCGGGGCCCGCCGCTACCGCACAGCTTCCCTGCACATCCGATTCGACGATCACGGAAGGAGGTATCGAGATCAGCCGGTCCACGGGCATCACCGTGACCGAGCTCGGCTCGGCGTGCACGACGCTGCAGCTCGAACCGGGCACCTACTCACAGTTCCCCGTCGACTGACGTCGGCCCCCTCCCCTCCCCCTCTCAGGCTGATTTCGTTTCGGCCTTCTCTGGAGACCCATAACCATGAAAATGCGCAACATCGCCGCTGTCGCCGGTGTCAGCATCGCTGCCCTCGTCCTCGCGGGCTGCTCGAACTCCGCACCCGCCGAGGGTTCGATGGAGCCAACTGACGCTCTCAACATCGCCACCACCTCGAATAACCAAGCTCCTATGGAGGCGGTTGTCGCCGCCTACGAGGAGAAGACCGGAATCGAAGTCAACGTCACGGTCGCCGACACCTCGCAGTACCAGACGACGTTGCGAACGCAGCTCTCTAGCGGAACCGCTCCTGACGTCTTCACCGTCTGGGCCGGTGGCGGAAACCCCGGCGCCATCGATGTCCTGCAGGGCGCCGGCTACCTCGCGGATCTCTCCGATCGCGACTGGGTGGGCACCGTCGACCCGGGCACGGCTGAGACGCTGCAGATCGATGGAGGCACCTACGGCCTTCCGTCGAAGCTCGACGCCGTCGGGGCGATCTACAACACCGCGACCTTGAGCGAGCTCGGCCTCGAAGCTCCGACGACCTATACGGAGCTGCTCGACTACTGCGCGGATGTGAAGGCGCAAGGCAAGGTCGCGTTCGCGCTGGGCATCCAGACCGATTGGGTGACGCAGCTCATCCCGTACGCACTCGTCGCGAACACGGTCTACGGCGAGACTCCCGAATTCGATGCGAGCCTCGCAGACGGCTCCGCCACCTTCGCGGATTCCGGCTGGAAGTCCGCCTTCGACAAGTACCTCGAGATGGATGAGGCCGGCTGCTTCAACGAGGATCCCCTCGGCACCGACGTCACCGCCTCGTACAACCTCGTGGCCACCGGCGAAGCGGTCGGTGTCGTGCAGGTGCTCGCCTCGTACCCGCAGCTCGCATCCGCGTCACCGGAGGGCACCGAGTTCGGCTTCTTCGCCCTCCCCGGCGATGACTCGGGCACGACGGCCATCCCGCGCGGCATCGGTGTCGCCTTCGCCGTCAACGAGGGAGCAGCCAACAAGGCGAACGCGCTGGAGTTCGTCGACTGGCTTGCGACGCCGGAGGCAACAAGCGTCTGGTTCGACACAGCACCCGGCCTCCCCGCCGTGACGAACACCGATGTCGAGCTCGACCCCGTGCTCCAGGGCGCCGCCGATGTCATCGATTCGGGCGAGACCGCACCGATGCCAGACCAGGGCTGGCCGAACGCCAAGGCGCAGTCGGCGCTGTTCATCGGCACCCAGCAGCTGTTCTCCGGCCAGGCCGACCCCGACGCGGTGCTCCAGTCGATGGATCAGGCGTACTCCAGTTGACCCCGAGACTCCGGACGCGATCAGCGATCGCGTCCGGAGCCCGGCCATACCCCCTCAGCAGAAAGCGACCCATGTCCTCGCACGACATCATCACCGCAGTCCCCCTCGCCTTCGACGAAAGCGACGGGCTCGATCTCGCCGCGTGCCGACGCATCCTCGACTACGTCGCAGCATCCGGCGTACAGGGTGCGCTTGTACTCGGCACGACGGGAGAGTTCCCGGCGCTCTCGATCGAGGAGCGCAACGCCGTCGCGCGACTCTCGGTCGAAGTGCTGACCGATATCCGCGTCATCGTGCACGTCGGAGCAGCGAGCCGTTATGAGGTCACGCAGCTCATCGCCGGCGCGCGTGCGGCGGGCGCCAAGGAAATCGCAGTCCTGACGCCGTATTACCTGCCCGCCCACCCAGACGAGGTGTACAGCTTCTTCCGCGATGTGGTCACCGAGGCCGACGGGCTCGACGTCTACGTGTACATGTTCGAGGCGCGGACCGGGATCCCCGTCGACCAGGAGCTGCTGCTTCGCCTCAGCACCCTGCCCGGGGTAGTCGGCGTCAAGGTGAGCGGTGAGGCGCTCGGGCTCATCACCTCGTTCCGAAGCGAGCTTCCCGAGGAGTTCCGGATCTACACGGGCTCCGACGGCGACTTCGCGCGCGCGGGTGCCGCCGGTGCCGACGGTGTCATCTCCGGGGTGGCCTCCGCCTTCTCCCGCCCGTTCGTGCGGATGCGGGACGCGCTGATCGACGGAGACGAGGCACGCATTGCGAGCATCCAACCCGACATCGACGAAGCCGTCGCGGCGATTGACGGCTCTCCAGCCCGGATGCGTGCAGTGCATCGCCTTGCGGGCCACAACGTAGGTGGTCGACGCATGCCCATCCAGGAACCGGATGAGGTCACCGTCGCACGCCTCCGCCGCGCAGTCGCGCGGTTCCACTAGAAGCACGATCCCCACACCGAAAAGAAGGTTGCAATGACGCTCCCCCAAACCCGGCACCGCGCCCCTGTCTTGATCGGCGGCTCTCTGCTCAGCGCGTTCGCGCTCACCGCAGGTATCGCCGTGGGCCCAGCCCTCGCGGACACCACCGAGCCACCGACCACGATCGGCGTCACCGAAGGCCTGATCGAC
Organism: Pseudoclavibacter sp. Marseille-Q434; assembly: GCF_050315415.1. Taxonomy (NCBI): domain Bacteria; kingdom Bacillati; phylum Actinomycetota; class Actinomycetes; order Micrococcales; family Microbacteriaceae; genus Pseudoclavibacter; species Pseudoclavibacter sp. Marseille-Q434. The sequence continues at coordinate 493,625 of NZ_JBNPQH010000003.1, forward strand.
ACCACGGATCTGAATGCGCTCGGCCTCCCCCAGGCAGAGAACGCCGAGACCGTGACCATCTTCGAGCCTGGCGACGACGACGCGAAGTTCAACCACGGGACGGTGCTCATGCCGTTCAAGGACCGCCTCTACGCGCAGTGGCAGTCGTCGGCGCTCGACGAGGACGCCCCCGAGACGATCGTCACGTACAGCGTGAGCGACAACGGCAGCGAGTGGTCCGCACCGATCCCCCTCACCGAACCCCGCGACGACGGGTACACGTCGAACGGCGGCTGGTGGACAGACGGAGAGACGCTCATCGCGTACCTGAACGTCTGGCCGGCAGCGCTCGAACCTCGCGGCGGGTACACCGAGTACGTCTCCAGCACCGACGGTGTCACCTGGTCGGAGCCACAGCGCGTGACGGACGAGGCCGGCGAGCCGGTGCTCGGCATCATCGAGCAGGACGTCAAAGCCCTGCCGAGCGGCCGCCTGCTGACCGCATTCCATGTGCAGCCAGGCCTCCACGTGAAGCCGTACTACACGGACGACCCCACCGGCGTGAGCGGCTGGACTCAGGGTGAGTTCGAGAACCAGCCCTACCTCGAGAACGAGATGTCGCGCGAGCTGGAGCCGAGCTGGCACGTCGCGGCAGACGGATCCATCTTCATGACCTTCCGCGACCAGGGCGGCAGCACGATGTTCAAGCTCGCCTCGAAGAGCGAGGACAACGGCGAGACGTGGTCTCAGGCCGTCGTCACGAACGTGCCTGATTCGCGAACGAAGCAGAGCGCGGGCAACCTGCCCGACGGCACCGCGTACCTGACGGGGAGCCTGACCGGCACGAAGACCCGCTACCCGCTCGTCATCGTGCTGAGCGCCGACGGTGTGACCTTCGACCAGGGCTTCGTGATCCGCGACTCGGCCGACCTGCAGCCGAAGCGCTATGAGGGCAAGTCCAAGAACCCGGGCTACAGCTACCAGAAGAGCCTCGTCTGGGGCGACTCGCTCTACGTCTCCTATGGCACCAACAAGGAGGACGTCGAGTTCTCGCGCATCCCGCTTGCCGACCTCGAGCTCGGTGCGACCCCGGGTGTCACTCCCACGCCGACGGCACCGGCGACCACGGCACCGACGACGACCCCCACGGATGCTCCGGTTGTCCCCGTCCCGACCGACGCTGAGGCGACCGTCTCACCGACGGCCACCACGTCAGGTACCGCTGCGCCTGTGACGACGGCCACGCCCTCGTCGACTGGCAGCGCGACAGCCGACGGGACCGACTCGCTCGCGACGACCGGCGGCGAGGTTCCCGGGCTGGGAGCCGCCTCCGCGCTCGCTCTTGTCCTCATCGGCGCTGCGGCGCTCTTGCTCCGCCGCCGCAAGGCCGCGAGCAGCGAGTAACCAGCGAGTAACCGGAACGACGAGGAGCGGAACACATGGAGTCGGGCGGCCTGCGCACGCGCACCTCTTCGGTGCGCAGGCCGGCCCGGCGAACTCGAACGCCGCGTCCGCTGTCTCCGTGCCACCCCCGCGAAATCGATTACTGTGCTGACATGTCGACGATCTATGACGTCGCGAAACTCGCCGGAGTCTCGACGGCCACGGTCTCGCGTGTGTTCAACGGAGCGAGCGTCTCCGCACCGAAAGCCGAAGCGGTCAGGTCCGCCGCGAAGGAACTGAACTTCACGCCGAATCGAGTGGCGCGCAACCTACGCCGACGGGAGTCCGAGACGATCGCGCTCATCATCCCCGACGTGCAGAACCCCTATTTCACCGAGATGGTCCGTGGGGTCGAGGACGTCGCGTCGGAGGCTGGCTACTCCGTCGTGCTCTGCAATTCCGACGGCCGCCTCGATAAGGAGGCGCGCTATCTGCAAGTCAGCGGATGGGAGTCGATGGCGGGGGTCATCATCGCCCCGGCCTCGGCGTCAACCCGACTGGACGAGATGCTCGCCACGAACCGACCCGTCGTGATCGTCGACCGCCGCACCGCACACGACGCCGACCTCGTCGTGATGGATAACCGGGCAGCAGGGGCGGCCGCGACCGAGGAACTCCTTGCGGCCGGGTTCACGCGCATCGCGCACATCGCGGGCCCGGCGGACATCGACACGGCGCTCGAACGGGCTGAGGGTTGGCGGGCCGCGCTTGGGGCGTCTCCATTGGACGTGGACGAGAACCTCCTCCGGTTCTCGACGTTCCACGTCGACGGCGGCCGCGCCGCGATGAGCGAATTGCTCGATCTGCCGGAGCCACCGGATGCCGTCGTCGCAGGCAACAACCTGATCGGCGTCGGGGCAATTCAGCTGCTCGGCGAACGAGGACTGACCCCGCCGACCTTCGGCGTCGCCGTCATCGGCTCGCTGCCGTTCAGCACGATCTCACCGAGCGCCGTGACGATCGTGCGGCTCGCCGCCCAGGAGATGGGCAGCGTGGCCGCGCGCGTGCTCATCGAGCGGATCGCCGGAGATGAGCGCCCGATTCAGACGGTCGTGCTGCCTCACACCGTCCAACGGGCCGCCGCAGCTCGCGACTGACCTGCGACCAAGGGCCTGCCCCCTCTCTTTCCCCAATTTGTAATCGATTGCACTGCCACATCTTTCAAAACCTGGAGGTACCGCCCATGGGTTACACACTCGGAGTCGACATCGGCACGTCGAGCAGCAAGGGCGTGCTCGTCGCCAGCGACGGCACCATCGTCGCGCAGGCGGTGCGCGAGCATGAGGTCGACCGACCCCGCACCGGGTGGGTTGAGATGGACGCCGACATCTGGTGGTCGGAGTTCTCCGACATAGCGCGGGAGCTGGTCGCCTCCCTCCCCGGCGTTGTCGTCGACGCTGTCGGCGTCAGCGGCATGGGACCGTGCGTGCTCCTCGCCGACGACGACGACCGTCCGGTGCGCCCGGCGATTCTCTACGGCATCGACACCCGCGCCTCGGAACAGGTTGCCCGGATGACGCGAGAGCTCGGGGAAGGGGCCATCACCGCGGTCGGCGGCTCGGTGCTCAGCTCACAGGCGGGCGGCCCGAAGATCGCGTGGATAGCGGAGTCGGAACCGGAGCGTTGGTCGCAGGCGCGGCGTCTGTTCATGCCTGCCTCATGGCTCGTGCGAAAGCTGACCGGCGAGTACTATCTCGACCACCATTCGGCGAGCCAGGTGTCACCGCTCTATGACATCGAGGCCGAGCGCTGGCACGAGGAGTGGTGGGACCGCTACGCCGGGTCTCTCGAGCGGCCACGGCTCGCGTGGGCAGGTGATGTCGCCGGAGTCATCACCGCCAAGGCGGCCGCCGAGACGCACCTCGCTCCGGGAACCCCGGTCATCACCGGCACGATCGACGCTTGGGCTGAGGCGGCCAGCGTCGGCGCGCTCGAGGTCGGCGACTTGATGGTCATGTACGGCACGACGATGTTCCTCATCGCCACGACGGACGAGACGCACCGCTCACCGTCGATGTGGACCACCGTCGGCACTGTCCCTGGCACTCGCAATCTCGCCGGTGGGCTCGCAACATCAGGCGCGCTGACGGCGTGGCTGCGGAACCTCACGGGCGCCGAGTACCCGCAGCTCCTCGAGGAGGCGGCCGCCTCGGGCCCTGGTGCGAACGGGCTGCTGACGCTCCCCTACTTCGCGGGCGAGCGTACCCCCATCCAGGACCCGCAAGCTCGCGGCGTCATCGCCGGGCTGACACTCGAGCACACCCGCGGCGACCTGTACCGCGCGGCACTGGAGGCGACAGCTTTCGGCGTTCGCCACAACATCGAGACGATGCGGGAGGCGGGCGCTGCCCTGCAGCGGATCGTTGCCGTGGGCGGTGGAACGCAGGGACGGCTGTGGCTGCAGACCGTCTCCGATGTCTGCGGGCTTCCACAGGAGGTGCCATCGGCGACGATCGGCGCCAGCTACGGGTCCGCGTTCCTCGCGGCGCGCGCGTTCGCCCGTGCGGCGGGCGAAGACGGCCTGCCCAGCATCACTGACTGGAATCCGCCCACCGAGGTGATCACCCCGAACCCGGCTCTGAAGGACTTCTACGACGGACTCTTCGAGCTCTACCTGCGCCTCTACGGGGACTCGAAGTCCGTCGTCCACGAACTCGCAGCACTGCACCGCGGCGCTCACAGCTGAGCGCCGCATCCACCCCTCTGATCGGAGACCCGTGACCTACACGCTTCCCACTCTGTCCCCCCGCCCAGCTACGGCCCCGAAGACCGCGTACCTCATCTCATCTGGCGACCTGCGCGAGTCCGCGAACATCGCGGGCTGGCCGGCGCAACTGGAACTCGAGCACGGCGTGACTCGCGCGCTGGAGAACCTTGGCTGGCACGTGCAGCGGGCCAATGACGTCGACCCGAAGACCGGTCACGGGTTCATCTCGAGCCAGCGAATGGGGCTCGACGTGTTCAAACACATCCCGGTGGACGCCCCACTGATCGTCGCTGAAGCGGTCTGGCAGTACTCGCATCATGTGCTCGCGGGGTTGCGCACCCATCGGGGGCCGATTCTGACGGTCGCGAATTTCAGCGGTGAGTGGCCGGGACTCGTCGGGCTGCTAGGGCTGAACGCGTCGCTCACGAAGATGGGCACCGAATACTCGACGCTGTGGTCCGTCGATTTCGCTGACGAGTGGTTCCTGGATGGACTGCGATCGTGGACCCAGTCCGGGGTGATCGCGCACGACGACTCGCACGTGCATCCCCAGCGGGACCTGCCGGTGAGCGCGGAGCGAGCTGTTGGCGAGGCGCTGGCGGCGAAGCTCGCCTCGGAGAAGGCGATCATCGGCGTCTTCGACGAGGGTTGCATGGGCATGTACAACGCGATCATCGACGACGAGCTACTCAACAGGACGGGCATCTACAAGGAGCGACTGTCGCAGTCGGCGCTGTACGCGGAGATGCTGAAGGTCGGAGATGCGGATGCGGACGAAGCGTTCGCGTGGCTCGTAGACCAGGGCCTCCACTTCCGGTTCGGTGCTGACGACGCGACGCAGCTGACGCGGGAGCAGGTGCAGTGGCAGCTGAAGATGTACATCGCCGCGCTGCGTATCGCGGATGACTTCGGGTTGGACGCGTTGGGCATCCAGTACCAGCAGGGATTGAAGGATCTGGTGCCGGCCTCCGACCTTGCGGAGGGGCTGCTGAACTCGACCGATCGGCCACCCGTGCGCTCGCGCGACGGTGCCCGCGGGCTGCACGAGGGGCGCGCGTTCCCGCACTTCAACGAAGCAGACGAAGGCGTCGCCGTCGACGCGCTCGTGACTGACCGGGTGTGGCGCGCAATGGATCTTCTGCCGGACAACACCTTGCACGATGTGCGTTGGGGCGAGGACTTCGACGGGCAGTTCGTGTGGGTCTACGAGATCTCCGGCTCGGTTCCTGGCTCGCACTTGGGCGGCTGGTCGAACGCGGAGGCGTGGCGTCAGGATCCGGTGTTCTTCCCTGCCGGTGGGGCGACGATCAATGGATGCTCGAAGCCGGGCGAGGTCGTCCTGAGTCGCGTCTACATCGCGGAGGGCATCCTGCAGGCCGATATCTTCCGCGGATCAGTCGTCGAGCTGCCAGCCGAGGAGACGAAGCGCCGCAAGGAGGCGACGAACCCAGAGTGGCCGATCGCTCACGTGGTGCTGCACGGCATCTCCCGGAACCAGTTCATGGCCCGCCACAAGGCGAACCACGTGCAGTTGGCGTACGCCCCCGACGCGGCGATCGCCGACAAGGCGCTCACCGCGAAGGCTGCCATGTTCGCGGACATGGGCATCAAGGTGCACGTCCTAGGGGCGGTGAATCTCTAGCGGTGGCGCGGGGCGCGGGCGGCGGGCGGGTTGCCCCGCCGCCCGCAGTCGCGTCAGCTCAGGCCGGTGACGACGACACGCGCGATCTCTGGATTCTTGAGCGACGCGTATCCGTCCTGCACGTCGGCGAGTGTGATCTCGCTGGAGACGAGGGCGTCGAGCTCGAACCGACCCTGCAGGTAGAGGTAGAACCCTCCGCCGGGCGCGACCAGCTGGAGTGCCTGCTGCGTGACCGGGCCGAGGCCGACGAAGTCGAAGACCGAATCGGCGCCTACGCCCGTGATGGGCAGGACCGCGGCGACGCCCTTCGCCTAGCCTCCTAGCGTGCAGACATCCGAGAGACTCCAGTGCGCCACGGTGACGCAAGCCATCGACTACGGCCAGTTCTACATCTGCTGCGCACCGTTCCTGGACCCGATGCCGTTGCTCGAGGCCGCGCTCTCGCAACCTCCTTGCGCCGGAGACGGCAATGCAATCGTCGTTGTGAGCCCACAGCAGTGGAACTTCCAGGCGAAGTTCCGCGTGGAAATCTGGTCGGGGGTCCCGCCGCAGGACTCAAGAGACTGGGACCAGGTGTCGCTTGAGGCGTTGAACGTTCGGACTGAACCAGGTGTTTGGTTGGAATCCGCCACGGTGGACGCGACGCCGTTGCCCCTCGCCTTCGAGGAGGTCGGCTACAACGTCGAAGTCTGCGGGCGCGAATCCAACGCCGACTGGGATGTCGAGTCGGCGAGTGAGCCCAACTTCGAGTGGCGGCTCCGTTTCTGGCCACACGTTGAAGGTCACTAGCGAGAACGAGAGCCGGGCGGGGCAGGCCCGGCAACCGGTTGCTTCCGCCAGAATATGTTCATGACGCCGTGCCGAATCGTGGGTTCCCTGCTCCTCGCGAGTGCCGCCGTGGGTGTGCTTGCCGGTTGCCAGCAGCTGGCCTTCCTCACGAACACGGGTGATCCAGCGACGTGGCAGCTCTTGGACCCGAACGCGGTCTCGAGTTCCAGCGAGCAGCTGCACATCGAGGTCACTCGACTTGATTGCTCCGGAGGCGAGACCGGTGAGGTTCTTGAACCGCAGGTCACGTACGAGGCGGAGCAGATCATCATTCGCGTCGACGTTGTCCCAATCTCAGGCCTTCAAACATGCCCGGGCAACAACGCAGTTCCGGTCACCGTCCAGCTCACGGAGCCGATCGGTTCGCGCTCGCTCATCGACGGCGGGTGCGCGCTTGAGGGAGTCGGCACGACTGCGGAGTGTCTCGACTCTGCGGTCCGCTACGAGGGCGAGTAGCCAGGAGAGCAGGCAGCTACGCGGGCGAACCTCAGCGCTTGCTCGGCAGCAGCGTCCCAACCGCGAAGAACCCGGCAAGCACAACACCCCAGATGATCGCCGCGACGATTCCGCCGACGAGGAACGGGAAGTTCCAGATCGCGATGATCAGCACCAGGACGAGCCCGATGCCGCCGGCCAGCGACGCGACTGTGACCCACGACGAGGCCGTTCCTTCGGCTGCATCCCGCTTCAGGCGCGCACGGAAGGCGACGACGGCGAAGCTGGCGAGGGTCATCATGACAATGACGCCCACGGCGCCAGCCCCGGAGTACCAGGTGTAGATCTGCAGCACGGGGTCGAGCTGTGCGAGCGCGGAGACGACGACCACGAATGCGGTGATGATCGTCACCCACAGGGATGCGCGCGACGGTGCCGAGTGCTTCGGGTGCACGGCGGCCAGGGTGCGCGGCAGCACGTCCCGCTCCCCCAGCGTGAACAGGTAGCGGGTGACGATGTTGTGGAACGCGAGCATGCACGCGAACATGCTCGTCACGACGAGCACCTGCACGATGTCGGCCATGATCGGCGCGACCACGTCACCGGCGAGGCCCACGACGACGCCGGCCGGGTCCTCGTTCGAGAGGGCGACCGCGTTGTCAGCTCCGAGGCCCGCGATGACGAGCCACGACGAGACGAAGTAGAGTGCACCGACCGCGATGACGGCGATGTAGGTGGCGCGGGGCACGGTGCGATCGGGGTCGCGGGCCTCGTTTCGGAACACGGCGGTCGCTTCGAAGCCGAAGAAGCCGAGGAACGCGAACAGCAGCCCGAGGCCGGGTGTGCCGGAGACGGCCTCGCTGACGCTGAACGGCAGCGTCGTGAGCTCGCGCCCGGAGGCGAGCACGCCCGCGTCGATGACGACGACCGCGACGACCTCGAGCACGAGGACGACGCCGAGCACTTTCGCGGAGAGGTCGATGTTGCGGTAGCCGAGGAACCCGACGATCGCGATCATGAGGGCGGAGATGAGCCACCAGGGCAGCTGCATTCCAGTCCACAGCTCGAAGAGGTTGCCGGCCTGCACACCGAGGTAGCAGGTCATCGACACGGTGAGCAGCACGTAGGAGAGCAGGGCGATGGATGCGGTGCCCAGCCCCAGGCGCCGCCCGAGACCGCGGTCGACGTACGAGTAGAAGGCGCCCGCGTCGGGCACGTGCGGGGTCATCCACGCGTAGCCGACCGAGAAGAGCAGCAGGATGGCGGTGGCGACGAGCACCATCAGCGGTGCGCCGACAGAGCCGGAGACCCCGAAGATGATCGGGAAGTTCGCGGCGACCACGGTGATGGGCGCGGCGGCCGCGATCACCATGAACACGATTCCGGGCACGCCGAGCTTGCGGGTGAGTGTCTGCGTCAAGGGGGTGTCCTCTTCTCGGGCGAGCCGGAGAAGGGGGTGGGCTCGCGCGGGTACCCCTGAACTTTAGTGGGGTGGCGGGCCCCCGGATGCCCGGAGCCGAGCAGCCGGGCTGGAGTTCGTTCTCTTCCGACACCGTGACGCACGGATGCAGTAAAGAAAGGACGCGTTAGTCGCCTCTGAGGTTCCCGAGGACACTGCGATCCGGGGCGTCCGGCCCGCGAGGTGGAGTCCGTCCGGCGGTGTCGGCGCCGCCGACCCGGTTGCTGCGTTCGGTGAGCGCGACGAGTGCCAGGTGTCGGTCTGCGCTCCAGCAGACGACGCGCCCCTTGTGGTCCGTGTTGCGGGAGAGCACCCCGGCCTCGCCGAGCTGCGTCAGCGCCTTATGGGCGGCGACGTTGGAGACGCCGTGGGCGGTGGCAACAGAATCGGCAGTGAGGACAGGTTCGATTGCCAGCCGACCGAGGATGCGCAGCGCGACAGCGTCGCGTCTGGGCCGCGCGGGCGATAGCCGCCGCTGCGTGCGCCATTCGATGAGCTGCTCGAGGGTCTCGGCGTCGAGTCGTTGCACGTCGTCCGCGAGACGAACTGCGTTGGCGGCGGCAAGCTCCGCGGCTTCAGAGAAGGCGATGACCCATTCGTCGACGCGTCCTGATCGATACTCGGTGAGCCCGTCGATGTACGCGTTCTTTGCGCCTGCGAAGACCGTGCTGATGGGGATGAGGATGTTGCGGAGGGCATCTGCACGCTTGAGGACGGTGTGGATGAGGGCACGACCGGTGCGCCCGTTGCCGTCAACGAACGGGTGAATCGTCTCGAACTGCGCGTGCGCGATGGCGGCGCGCACGACGGGATTCCCTTCGGTGGCGGTCACGAATTCGGCCAGGTTGCCGATGAGGCGACCCACTTCACTTTCGGGCGGCGGGACGAAGTCGGCGCGCAGAGGTGAGTAGCCCGGGCCGCCTACCCAGTTCTGCTCGGTGCGGATGCCGAGCATGAGGCCCGGTTCGATCGTGTGCTGGAGCGCCTCGATGTCGGCGACCTGGATGGGTCGCGTGTGGTCGGCGAGGGCGGCGATCGCGTCCTCCGTGGCGCGCACGTTGGCGACCACGTCGAGCGCGACGGGCTTGCCTTGGCGCAAGAGCTCGGCGATCGCCAGACGCTTGGGCGTGACGCGGTTTCCTTCGATCCAGGACGAGGAGATGCTCTCGGATCGAATGAGCAGGTGGTTGAGGAATTGACCCTTTGTTCCTACGCGCTCGTCTGCGCGAGTGAGCGCCTGGAGCGCGCCCTCCGCGGCGCGTTCAGCTGCTGCGGAGAGTGGAGCGAGATCGGGGTTGAGCTCGTCGGGGACGAATGCGCGGTACTTGCCGCCCGCGCGGTCCTTCCGGCTCACGCCGAAGGTGTCCTGAGGCTCCCAGATGCGGTCGATGTAGACCATCGGGGCCCCTCTCCTCGCTTTGGCGCACGTGTAGTTTTTTAACTTTAGAGTATTTAAAGTTAAAGCTCACGACACTGTGTTCAAGGTTACGTTCGGGAAGGTCCGGGCGGCCGCAGGTCAATGGTCGGCAGGGCACCCGCGTCCGCCCCGCGTTTCGCGACTCAACGGCGCTTGACCGCAGAGGTGGTGCAGGCACCCAACCGTGATCGACACCACGGGCCGGCACCAAAGTACCGATCGTGTGCGGTAAAGCGTTGTGAGCTTGCGCTCGGAGGCGAACACACCGAGGTAGCAGGTCATCGACTCAGTGAGCAGCACGTAAAAAGAGCAGAGCGATGAAAGCGGCGCCTAGCCCAAGCATCGCCCGAGATTGCGGTCGACGTAGGAGTGGAGGGCGCCCGAGTCGGGCACATGCGGAGTCATTTACGCGCACCCGACCGAGAAGAACAGCAGGGTCGCGGTCGCGACGAGCATCATGAGCGACGCGCCGACGAAACTGGGAACGCCGAAAATGGTGGGGAAGTTCGCGGCGACCACGGTGTTGGGCGCGGCGGCCGCGATCACCACGAACACACTTCCGGGCACACCGAGCTTGCGGGTGAGCTCCTGCGTCAATGGGACGTCTTCCTCTCGGGCGAGCCGAAGAAGGGTGGCCCCACGGGAAGCCCTAAACGATGCCAACGCGTAGAAGATGGAGAATCTGACGCAATCTCGTTGACTGTGCCGTAGGTCAGCATGACCGATTGTCAACCAGCGAGGAGCCTGAACACCAGTACGGTGCTCCGGTGTCCGCGCGAGTCCGCTGACACGAGCCACCCCGAAACTGACTATGAGTCGACTCTTATGGATGCAACCCGAAGACCACACTGAATCCTAGTGGTGCTAGATTTTCTCCTCTAGTTCCGAAACCAGAGCGCTCTTTGCCCGGTGCAATCGACGAGCAAAGTGAAGCAAAAACTCACTGTAAGACGTGGCGTCTTCACGCGTCGGACTTCGGCCAGCATCTCCGTGAGCGATATCATTTCTACACTGAACCACTTCTTCCAGCGAAAAACGAATGTTGCGCGTCACCAACTCACCAGTGGTCACTGATTCGAAATCTAACGCGCCATCACAGGGCTTATCGAGGCTACCCATATATGCAAACATCTGATCGATCACATCAGGCCTTGCACTTGTAACCCGTCGAGCTAGAACCGCGGACTTCAAGGTGCCTTTGGAAGGCTTCGCACCGCTTGCGAAGAGCACCGAGGATCCGTGCAGCTTCTCAAGCAGCTTTCGCTTCTGCTGACCGTCGCGAGTTGCGCTGATCTCATCTATGCGTGGTTGCACGTGCAAGTCCCTCAGCGCAAAGGGAAGCATCTGGCTCTCATAGTCCATGGCGTCGACCTGGTCAACGTATTCGAGAGCAAGGTCTTTGAGGTAGCCCTCGAAATGTGCAACAAGCAGAACCACTGAGGCTCTGCAAACCACCTTCTCCATGTCAGTTGTGGCGGTTGAACTGAGAGAATGCAGAAGGACTTCGACCTCGGCCTTATTCGCTTCGAAGCGTCCGATGGTGGTTTCCACGATCATGCCACCACCCTTATTCTGTAGCACCGAACTCCGCGGGCAAGTCTACGGACACGTTATTTCCGCGTAGCAAGCGCGCGACCGCACCAATCCTATAATTCATTCGAGACTTATCTGCTGTGGCTCTACCTATCGACGCGACGAAAGCCTCGTCTGCAAACAACGACGCGAACGCTTGAGCAACCTGCGCCCGGGAATCCATGAGCTCTTCTTGGTCCGCACGACTGAACGCTAACATCACTGCATCAAATAATGCGCGATTCACCGCATTATTCGACTCCGGCGCCTTGAATGGGAGCGGGCCCAGCACTTGCGCAACAAGCATGCACGTATTTTCGAAGAGTCCAATGTCTTGAGCGCTAGGCGCACCCGATCTGTTCGCCCGCATATACGAGTTCAACGCCTGACGAAGAGGCGGCTTGTAGGTTTCAATGCCCGCATGGAGCGCGAAAAATCGCAGCAGGAGCTCCTCGATCTCCATTCGGGAATTTTTCATACTCCCCGTTAAATTCAGGAGATTACTATCCCGTGCCAACTTCTTCAACTGGTCATTGAATGGACCTCGGTAGACTGCATTACGCAGCTCCTGGGCCGAGAGTGCGGCAGCCCCAGTGTTTAGCCTCTCGAACACGTCGAACTTGATGTCCGGATGACTATCTTCAGTTATCACAATACAGCGGACGGTTCTGTTCTGGAGACGCCGCTGATCTTTGGCTGCAAGGTCATCGAATCTGAACCCCTCAAGCTCCGACAGAACAGATACGCCAGAGAGCGCCAGTTCACCGTCGACGAAATTCTTGATTGTCTGCAGTCGTTGAAGGCCATCGATGACCTCGTAGACGCCGTCCGAGTCCTCTGCGAAGTAGCACACTGGAATTGGCACATTAAGCAGAAGCGACTCGATAAGTCGACTGGCTTTTCCCGTATCCCAAACGTACTTTCGCTGGTACTCGATCGCCAGCTTTATCCTGCCCGCCTCAATATCTCGACTTATTCCGCTAACTGGAAGGTCGTAAGGTTGGGTAACGAGCTTGCGCTCACCACCACTGAGGTCCAGGGGTTCAACCTGGTCGTCCGTCATGCGCAGGTCATCTTCGACGGCATCCAGACTCTGACGAGCAACCGGCTCTCTACTGAGCATTGCGTTCTTCTTTCATTCATCATTACCACCGAGATCGTGACACCAGGCCAGACCGGATCCGATCTGGCCCTGCACGGATTCGCCGCCAGGGAATTTATACCACGAGCAGAGGCGCCACACACCAGCTAGTCACGGCTCCAATGGAAGCCGCGAAGACGGACAATCGACAACGCAAGCTGACCCGGCCTGAGGCAGTAAGGAACTGAGGCGTCACCGGCCGACCGGCACTACAAGGCCGCTGGGACCCTCCGGGTGTTTTAGCTATGCAAAAGAGTTCTCGCTGACTCTACCAACGCCACCGCTTAGAGATGGCCTCGACCTTCGACTTTGCCGATTAGTCTCTACACTGCCCAGTGCCTTTTGGCTGCGCTTTATCGGGACCGCCGCGCGCAGGAGGCCCTTCCCATGAGCACCTAGTGCGCGGCCACGGTTTGGACATTCCAGCCACGCGCGCCTGCTGCCACGCAGGGCTCGAGGCGCGGACGTGCGGGCTGAGAGCGCCGGACTGCGCTCTTGACGGATCATCTGCGCGGTCACCGTCACGCCCGTTGCCGTAAGCGCGGCTGCCAGCCGCCGCCTTCGAACGTAGGCGCCTGTATCGGATCGCCTAGGCTTCTGCCTACCTGCGTCGCCTCGTTCGCGGAATCTTAGAGCCCCCGACGCCCCGGTAGGGGGCAAAGTGGCTGCTAGCTCAGTAGAGCATTCAGCGTCAGTGACCCAAGTCATGACAACCTGCCTGCCGCTGATGGTCGTTGCCTCGCACCTCGACTCCGAGTTCGAGTTGATCTGCGCCCGTCGCCGGCCAGATCGAGCAACACCGTAGGGGGGTGCCGGACTGCCCAAGAATCGAAGTCGCGTTCGATTCCCTAACCGGAGCGCGGGTAGATATTCGAGGCATAGCTACGAGCCGAACTCTCGCCAACCTCGCGCTCAGCTTCGGCACCAAGACCACGGTATGAAACATCGAGGACCTTGGGTGCATGGTCCGGAGCCTCGCCGCCACGAGCAAAATACTCGAAGTTAACTCGTGCCGGGCATCGAATCAACGTGCCTGCAACATGCGGACACCGAGGTAGGAGATTCCACTCCTGCTCGAACACGCCATCGAAAATAGGAAGATCGGAGCCCCGGGTAAAACGAATCCTCTTCGCGCACTAACTCGGCGCGACGCGCACTCCTACCCGCCGCTTAGTCCGGCTGACTTTTGCGTGGCAGCAGTGCTGCCCCAAGAGTCCCGAAAAACAGCAAATAGACCGAGACAATCAGCGCCAGAAGCAAGGCCTCGCTGGTCTCTGTGCCTTCGAAGGCGAACATGACAGCCCCAATCAACCACGGCGACCAACCGAATAACCCCGTGATCTTCCCCGCCCCATCTGCGGCTTCACCAGCGACCGATGTGGCTCCGTGCGCCGCAACTCGAATCAGTTGGCCTGCACCACCAAGTAGAAGCCCCAGAGCTAACCACGTCGTCAGCGCAGCTCTGAGTGCGGCCTCGCTCGGTTCCCGCTCCATGACTCGATTTTCCACGAAGATGGGGATTGCCGCACCCAAGAAAAACACCGCCGCTGCAGCGACGCCCCACTTACTCCGAGGGCGATGTTTGATTCTGACCACGTTCCTCCTCTGAACCGGTCCAGCATAGTCGTGCACAGCTCTAAGTGGACACCACTTGACGCCCGGAACCGCTCTAACGAGGTCAAATCTGGTCTTTAGGTCAAGCCGACCCTGTTGACCCCGCCCCAACGTCATAGTTTCTGCTGGGTACATGAACCTCCTGCCGGTCACGTACCTCGCCTCGCACGTCCTCTCCCTGCTCGGCAACTCGATCGCCGGCATCGCCCTCCCGCTCATCGTGCTCTCGACGACGGGCAGCGCCCTCGGGGCTGGCACGGTCGCGGCGGCCACCGCCATCCCGGCCGTGCTCGCCGGCCTCTTCATGGGGGTCGTGATCGACCGCATCAACCGGCGCACCTCATCCGTCGTCACCGACCTCATCTCGGCCGCCTCGATCGCGGCGCTGCCGATCATCGACCTCATCTCGGGGCTTAACCTCGGCTGGTTCGTGCTCTTCGGTATCATCGGATCCCTCGGCGACGTGCCCGGCATGACGGCCCGCGAAGCCCTGCTTCCCGCGATCGTGCGCCACGGCGACATCAGCGCCGAACGCCTCATGGGCGTGCGCGAGAGCCTCAGCGCCGTCGCCATCTTCATCGGTCCCGCCGCCGCCGGAACCCTCATGGTGCTCTTCGACGGCTCCACCGTGCTCTGGATCACGGCCGCCACCTCTCTCCTCGCCGCCCTCATCACGCTCCTCATCCCGAAGGCGGTCGGCGAGATCGTCGCCGACGACGGTTCGCGTGCATCCACCCCGATCGGCAGCGGATGGTCGCAGCTGCGCGACGGCTGGCGGGCCCTGTTCCGCAGCCCCTTCCTCGTCGCCACCACGGCGCTCAGCCTCGTTTCGGTGTTTGTGCTCGCTGGCCTGCAGGGACTCGTGCTGCCCGTCTACTTCACGCTGGTCGAGCAGCCGGGACTGCTCGGGTTCGTGCTCAGCGCACTCGCCCTCGGCATGCTCGTCGGCGGCGGCACCTACGCAGTCGTCGGCACGCGCGGCCCCCGCCGCGCCTGGTTCGTGGTGGGCATGATCGGCACGACCATCGGCATCGGCCTCATCAGCCTCCTCACCTCGGTCTGGGTCGTGTTCGCGGGCGCCTTCGTCATGGGCGCCGCGAGCGGCCTCTTCGGCAGCCTCATGGGCGTGCTCATGATCGAGCGCATCCCCGAGCAGCTGCGCGGCCGCATCATGGGCACCCAGAACGCCCTCACCACGGCTGCCCCGTCGCTCGGCATCATGCTCGCGGCCGTGCTCACCGAGTACACCAGCGTCAACATCGCCGCGCTTGCGCTGCTCGGGGCGTGGGGATGCGCGTTCCTCTACGGCCTCGCCGCTCGCCCACTTCGTACACTGGAACCCCAGGCAACGAGCGCGAACGCGGGTGGTGTGCGATGAACAGCAGCGAGCTCGCCCGCCGCGCCGGCGTCACGGTGCGCGCGCTGCGGCACTACCACCAGGTCGGGGTGCTGGATGAGCCACCCCGCACCTCCAACGGGTACCGGCAGTACGGGGTGCACGACCTGATCCGAGTGCTGCGCATCCGCCGCCTGGCCGCACTCGGAATCGCCCTCGAGGACATGCCGAGCCTCCTCGACGAAGACGGTGCCGAGACGCCCGCGATGCTCGACCGACTCGACGCCGAGCTCGCGGCACAGATCGACCGCCTCGCCGCGCAGCGGGCCCTCATCGCTCAGCTGCGCGGCCTCCCCACGACACCCGACCTGCCGCCGGAGCTCGCCACCTTCATGGGCACCCTCTCGGGCCACCTCTCCCCCGAGCTCGAGCAGATGGACCGCGACCAGACCGTGCTCCTCGCGCACCTCGTCGGCGAAGAAGGGATGCCGCACCTGGTCGGCTACTACGAGCAGCTCAGCGACCCCGAGCTGGTGCCGCAGATCGTCGCGATCACCGCCGAGTTCCACCAGCTCGGCGAGCACACCAGCGAGGACACGTTCGACGCCTTCATCGACCGCTTCGTCTCGACATTCGCGCAGGTCGTCAAGTCGCTGCGCGCGGATGCGCCGGAGCTCGACCTGTCCGACGCGGCCGGCCTCTTCGACGAGTACTCGGCCTCGGTGCTCAACCCAGCGCAGCAGCGAGCGATGGCGATCGTCGGGGAGCGACTGGACGCGTCCCCCCTCGAGGAGACGCCTCAGGTCACGCCGACCTGATCGTCCGGCTCGCTCCCGCCCCTACACCTTCCCGTATGCCTCCATCGCGTCGTTCAGCCCGCGCGCGAGAATGTCCTTGCCAAACGCGTCGGAGTTCTCGTCGAACTCCCCCTCGAGTTCGAGGTCGGCGTTGAGGGTCAGCGTGAGGTCGTCGAACCGGGCCACGTAGCGGCCGGATGCGCCCGCTTGGAAGTACACCTCGACCCCGACGCCGCTTACCTCGATGAGCTCCGACAGCTCGTCTGCTTCGGTCGGCCCATCCACCCACAGCAACAGCGTCGGCGCCGACTTCATGCCGTCGCGCCACTCGCAGTCCGGGTCCGGCGACAGCGTCTGGGCAGCTGACGGCGACGCGAATCCGGCCGCCTTCAGCGTCTCGTCCGAGATCGCACTGCAGGGGTCGATGTCGGCGTAGCCAGACTCGACGAGCTCCGCATCCGGGGTGACCTCGACGCCATTGCGCGTGTACGTCACCTCGCTCATGCACCCCGCGAACCCGGCGAGCGACACGACGGATGCGCCCAGCACGGCAAGCACGCGAGTCGCCCTCATGGGGACGAGCCTAGAGAACGCCAGCCCGAGCCACAATGCGCGGCGGGCGTCGCTGGCGAGGCCGGTTGCTCGTGACCGAACCCAAGTCGCGGTGGCGCCCCCAGACCCCCGAGCGCCTACCTGCACCAGCGGTCACCCGCCGGCGCACGCCCTCCCTAGCGCCATTCGGCCATCGCGATCGCAAGCGCCTTGCGCGCCCGCGCGATAGCGCCGCGCACGGTGCTGACCGGAAGCTCGAGTTCGTCCGCGATGTCCTGGTAGCTCAGCGATTCGAGTTCGCGCAGCACCCAGCATCGGCGCTGCTGCTCCGGGAGGTGCGAGAGGGCGACGTGGAGGGCCGCGGAGAGAAGCGCAACCTGCGCGTTGGTGGTCGGCGATCCGTCGTCCGGCGCCGGGAACTCGGCCTCCTCGACGCGGTCGTGCTCCCGACGTCGCCTGAGCACGTCGATGCTTCTGGATGCGACGATGCGCAGCATCCACGAGCGGACGGCGGCCAGGTCCTTGAGGGTCGACAGCTTCATCCAGGCATGCGCGAGCGACTCCTGGACGACGTCGTCGGCCTCCGCGTCCGAGCCGAGGCGCCGCCTGGCGCACACGTACATGAGCGTGCGGTAGCGCTGCACCAGCAGGTCGAAGGCATGCGCGTCACCGAGGGAGGCGAGCCCGGCCAGGAACTCATCACTGTCATCGGCGGCGGCAACGCTCTTGAACTTCGAGAGCGCCCGCGCCCGCTGCGAACCTGTCGCCACGGGTGCGGCGGATGCGGTGGGCGCGTCCCGCAGTTCAGGGAGCTGCGGCGCTGCGTCAATCGCGAGCATCATCGTGGACCTCACTTCCAACAGTCCAGAGCTTGCAGGCCTGAGCTGTCGCCAACCGAGGGTCCCCCGCTGGGGTGAGCGGCATGCGGAACCCGGACGCGGCACCGCGTCTGCCATCCATTCGGAACGGACGCGAAAAGGGATTGCGGACCGCGTGTGCCCAGTAGTTGCCAGTCATGCTCAACCGCGTTCTTCCTCGCTCAGATCGTCCGGCGTCTTGCGCCGCAACAATAGTTAGTTAGACTAGCTATATGCCCGAGACGAGGATCGACCAAGAAGCTGAAAGCCGGCAGGCAATCGCCGCCGACGGCTTCTGGGACGCGTACCAGCGCAGGACCCTGCCGATCGAAGCGCTCGCGATCTGCGGCACGGGGCTCGTCATCAGCGTCGGCATCATCACCGCGATCACGACGCTGTTCTGAGCCGAATCGCATCCGCTGACCGTCGCGTTTCGTCCAGCTCGACCTCAACAGCGCCGCTGGTCTGCAACTTGACAGCGACCCGAGGCGCGTAGATGACGGTGGCACGCCGCCGCTTCGCCGCATCCTGCAGCGAGGCGACTGCAGACGCCGACCCTAGACCGACGTCGCGAACACCACCACGTTCTTGTCGTAGTGCCCCACGTCTCGGTCGAAGTAGCCGCCGCATGTGATGAGCCTGAGCTCGTCGCCGGGCACGGCACCGAAGACGCGCGCCGTGGGGAAGTTGGCCTTCTCGACGGTGAGGACCTCGGTGACCTGGTAGCTCGTGACGCCGCCCTCGGCGTCGGTGACGCTCACCACGTCACCCTGAGTGAGCTCGTCGAGTCGGAAGAACGCGGCGGGTCCGGCGAGGCCGTCGACGTGCGCCGCGATGACGGTCGGTCCGCGACCGCCGGGCTTGCCGCCGCCCGTGAACCAGCCGATCTCGTCGAAGTCGACCGGCACTTCCATCTTCCCGTCGGCGGCGATGCCGAGGTCGATGAGCGTGTCCTCGACGTCGATGGCGGGGATCGAGACGGCGCTGGGCTCGATGCCCTCGGGCATGACCTCGACACCACCGGCCCCGGACGGGGGCTGGGTGTCAGGTGCGGGGGCTGCGGGTGCCGCGGTCGCAGCCTCGGACGATGCTGCTGGAGTTGCTTCGGCAGCGACCGCCGGGGGCTGTGTGGCCTCGGGAGCCGAGACGTCGCCGCTCGGCGCGGCCGCGCATCCACTCAACAGGAGCGCGGCCGCCACGACGAGCGCCGGGACACGCAGCGCGCGCCCCGGCATCCGAGAGATATTCCTGGTCACTGACCCGCTGCGCGAGCCTTGCGCGCAACCGCCACACCAGCCGCGCCGACGACGGCGAGGCCACCGAGGCCGAGGAAGCCGAGCGTCGTCGCATCGAGGCCACCGGCAGCAGCGCGCCGGCACCCGTGTCGACGCCGCCGACCGGAACCTGCACGAGCTGGCCGCGCACGACGCCGGCCTTGAAGTCAGCCGTGTGCGAGTCGCCCGTGAAGCCGGCCGGGTTCGCCTCGATCTGCTTGAGCGTGAAGCCCTCGCCCGTGTCGGTGCCGGCGTCGCTGTTGAGGCCCGTCGTGAACGGACCCTCAAGGCAGCCACTGCTGGTGCGCGTGCCGTCACCGTTGTCGGTGGGGTTCGGGAACGCGATGCGGGGCGGGCCAGCCTGGCCCTCGGCGGCCTCGTGGATGTGCGTGGCCGTCTTCGCGGGGCTCTCGTACTCGCCAGTGACACCCGTGAGGGTGATGTCGTAGCAGATGATGTTCAGGTCCGAGTTGATGCGGAAGTCGAACTGGCCCATCGATCCGGGCTCGCCCGGCGTCACGTCGCCGTCGTTGTTGATGACCGCGTCGGGCGTCGCCATGACCGTGTAGGCGCTCGTGAACGAGTCGGGTTCGGAGACTTCCGTCTCCGCGGTCGCGGGGGCGGCGGCGACAAGAGCGATGGCGGCGGCAGCGGTGGCGCCGAGAGTGAGCGACTTCGCGAACGTGTGCTTGGGCATGAGGGAGTGCCTTCCTGCTTCGCAGCTCCCCGGTGGAGCCGTCGTACAGGGGCATACGGGGCTCGACCCTCCCGCGTTCATCCGCCCCCGAACTTTTTCGAGAGAGATTTTCGGGGACGCCCTGAACGCGGCATGCGGTCAGGCAGTACACCCCTGTACCAATCGCAGTTGAGTCGCCGGAGGGAGGAGCCGTGAGCACTGCCGTTATCGTTGACCGCGCCAGGGGGTCGACGACGAGAGGACACGCACGAATGGCGGATGCGCCGCACTCGTTCGACCTCCACGCGGCGTTCCGCGACCACGGCAGCGTTCTCCTCGGCTTCACCATCAATGCGCTGCGCGACCGCGCGCTTGCCGAGGACTGCGTGCAGGAGACGTTCCTCCGAGCCTGGCGAGCACGCGACCGCTTCGACCCATCGAGGGGCGGCGAGCGCACCTGGCTGTTCGCGATCGCCCGCAACGTCATCGCCGACGCCCTGCGCGCCCGCGACCGGCTGCCCCGGACCTCCGCAGACGACGCATCCGCCGCAGACGTTGACGTGGCAGCCGAAACTCCCGACCCGCTGACGGGGCTCGGCCTGACAGAAGCCCTCGCACTCCTGCCCGACGAGCAGCGCGACGCGATCATCGCCATCCACCTCACCGGCTACAGCTACGCTGAGTTCTCCGCCCGCTGCGGGGTGCCCGTCGCCACCCTCCGCACCCGCGTCTTCTACGGCCTCCGCGCCGTCCGCGGCCACCTCGACGAATCCGGAGGAGCTCGTGACTGACCACACCGCAGACCGCCGCGGCGAGCTCATCGCCGCCGCCCTCGTCGGCGAGCTGACCGCCGACGAGGCTGCCGAGTTCGAGCGGATGCGCGCATCCGACCCCACCATCGACGCCGAGCTGACGGAGCTGCGGGTGCTCACGGGGCAGGTCTCCGGGCGCCCAGAGTGGCTGGATGCGACGCCAAGCGACGGGCTCCGTGACGCCGTGCTGACGATCGGGGCCGCAGATGGCGGCGTCGACAGTCGCGAATTCGGCGACGAGGAGCGAGACGATCGTGCCGGTGGCCTCGTTGGGCCAGACGACGCGGATGGGCCTACCGGGGCTCCCGGCTCGGCTGACGCCGTCGACTCTCGCAATGGCGCCGATGAAGCGGGCGGACGCGGCGAGGCCGACGAAGCCGACGCCGAAGCCGCCGGCGCCGCGCCTGTTACGCCGCTGCGTCGCCCACGCTTCGGAGGCGCCATGATCGCCGGGATCGCTGCCGTTGGCCTCGTGGTCGGCGTCGTCGGAGGCTTCTTCCTCCCCCGCCCTGAGACGCCCACACCAGTCGGCGACCCCGGAACGCTCGGCGCCGTCGAGCCCGTCGATTTCCAAGGCGAACCCGTCGGCGTCGAGATCGACGGCAGCGTCGTCGCGCACACCTGGGGCACCGAGACCCTGCTCACGGTCAACGGGCTGCCGAGCGGTGAGTTCTACTCGGTGGTCGTCGTCGATGCCGCCGGCGAGGACGTCGGCTCGGGGACGTTCCTGGGCTCAGAGGTCGAGATCATCTGCGCCGTCAACGCGGCCGCACTCCGCGAGGAGGTCACGAGCGTCGAGATCCGCGAGGAGAGCGGCGACGTCGTGGCCTCAGCAGCATTGCCGCGAGTCGAGGGGTAGCAGGCTCACGCTTTCAGAGTCGCGCGGTCGGCTGCGGGAGGGGCGCGGACGCACGGCGACAGGCGGATGGCAGGGTGTCGCGCCAATGTCACGGGAGCTTCACACAAGGAGCCCGGGACGCGAGCGGCCGCGCGGCACGCGGACGTAAGCGCGGCACGCGGGCACGGGCGCGGGACGCGAACACCAGCGTGGCACGCGGATGTCAGCGCGGCACGCGGGCACGGGCGCGGGACGCGGGCGTAAGTGCGGCACGCGGGCGTAAGTGGGCTCCGAGCACCACGGGGGCACACGGCGTCAGCAAGCGCAAGCGCGGCACGCGAACGCAGGTGCAGCACGCGAGCACAAGCGCAGCACCCGAGCACAAGCGCAGCACGCGGGCGTAGGCGCGGCTCTCGAGCGCCACGGGCACACAGGCACACGGGCACACGGGCACACGGGCACACGGGCACACGGGCACACGGGCACACGGGCACACGGGCACAGCAAACCGCACGATGACTCGGCTGTCTGCGAGCGGGATGACATTCTCAGCAGACAGTACGCGCGCGACACGGAACCGCCCTCAGACGACGCGCGAGCACCAGCGGACGCTATCGACAGGCCGACACAGCGCACCGCGGCAGGACCTGTTCAGGGACAACTGCCCCTGGCGACACGTGCGAGCAACTCGGACTGAAGTGCCGTGGTGCGCAGCGTCGGTGGTCCGTGGTCTGCTGAACGGGAGAAGAGAGTCGGCTCGGCCACAGCGCGAGCTGAAACGGCGAACAGCTGGAGACTTCGCAGCTACCCGTGTGCCGCCGGACATGAAGGACACCAGGGGCACCATTCGTACCTATCATCGAATTACGTCAGAAAACTCCTGTTGATAGCTAGATTGAACGGGTCCAATCGGCTAGGCTGGTGGTGATCTTGGGGGAGGTTATCGTGGCATCGCAGTCGGAGCAGGGGGCGCATCGCCAGTCGTCAGTGGAGTCGTCAGTGGAGACGGCTGTGGTGGATGCGCTCCTGGAGGCGCGGTGTCAGCTGGCGGGGCTTCCGGATGCGGAGATCGTGGTCGCGTTGCGGGAGCTGGCGGCTCGTCGGCGTGTGGTGGATGCGGCGTTGGTGGAGGTCGCGGGCGAGTTGCTGCGGCGGGAGGATGAGTCGCCGCGGGCGGAGTCGGTGGCGCGGAAGTCGGGGTTTCGGAACCTGACGGCGATGGTGGAGCAGGTGCTTGCGGTGCGGCCGTTCGAGGCGAGCACGCTGGTGCGGGTGGCCGCGGCGACGCGGGAGCGGATGAGCGT
>NZ_JBNPQH010000004.1:0-399988 GCF_050315415.1 Pseudoclavibacter sp. Marseille-Q434
GGGCAGCGGCGAGCGCGGCGCCTTCCGCGGAGACGACCGCCGGTCCGGCGGAACTCGCGCGGGCGGCGACGACCGCCGCGGCAGCTATGCCGGACGCGGCGACGACCGCCGAGGCGGTTCTGCGGGCGGCGACGACCGACGCGGTGGCTATGCCGGCCGCGGCGACGACCGCCGAGGCGGCTACGGCAGCAACACCCGGCCAGGTGACGACCGGCGGAGCGCCGGCCGAGGCTCGGACGACCGTCGTGGCGGCTACAGCGACCGCAGCGACGACCGTCGTGGCGGCTACGACGCGTCCGGCCGCAACGATTCCTTCGACCGCGGCGGCTCGCGCGGCTCCGACCAGAGCCGTCCCCGCGGCGACGACCGCTACAGCACCCGCCGAGGAGCACCCGCGCGCGGAGCAGCATCAGCGCGCGGCGGCGCTCGCGGACGCGACGGGCAGTTCTCCGATCGCAACGAGCGCATCGACCGCCACCACCACGACGCCCTCCGCCAGTCGCATGGGCGTCAGCCGGCGGCCGGCTCGCGCGGCGACCGCAGCGCCAAGCACTTCGACCCCACGGCTCGCGGCGCGAACCAGCCGCAGCGCGGGGCGATCCAGGACTACCGCAGCCACAGCCAGTCCGCCGCGGGCCGCGCCCCCTCTCACGACGAGGACCGCGTGCTCGAGCGTCTCGCCCCGACCGCGGTCGGCGCGAAGAACGCCGACGGCCTGAGCTTCGGCGACCTCGGCCTCGGCGCCAACATCGTCGACGCGCTCGCCGAACTCGGCGCACCGAGCCCGTTCCCCATCCAGGCATCGACGATCCCGGATGCGATCCAGGGGCGTGACGTGCTCGGCCGTGGCCGGACCGGCAGCGGCAAGACGATCGCGTTCGGCGCGGCCCTCGTGCAGCGGCTCAGCGTCGCGCGCGGCCGCGATGCCGACGCCAGCAAGCGCAAGATCGGGCGCGCGCCCCGCGCCCTCATCGTCGCGCCGACACGCGAGCTCGCATTGCAGATCGACCGGACCATCCAGCCGATCGCCCGCAGCGTCGGCCTCTTCACAACCCAGGTGTACGGGGGCGTGCCGCAGCAGCGTCAGGTCACGGCCCTCGGGCGCGGCGTCGACATCGTCATCGGAACCCCCGGCCGCATCGAGGACCTCGAGCGTCAGGGCTTCCTGCGGCTCGACCAGGTCGAGATCACGGTGCTCGACGAAGCCGACCAGATGTGCGACCTCGGGTTCCTCGAGCCCGTGCAGCGCATCCTGCGCATGACCATGCCCGGCGGACAGCGCCTGCTGTTCTCGGCGACGCTCGACGCGGCCGTGCAGCGACTTGTGACGGAGTTCCTCAAGAAGCCGTCCGTGCACGAGGTGGCGGGCGAGGAAGAGCAGCACACCGACATCGACCACAGCGTCCTCGTCGTCGAGCGCGACGACAAGCGCGCCGTCATCGAGCAGCTCGCCGGCTCCGGCGGCCGCGTGCTGATCTTCACGAAGACGCGTATCGCCGCCGAGGGGCTCGCCACCGAGCTGTCGATGGCCGGCGTGCCCGCGGCTGCGCTCCACGGCGACCTCACGCAGGGGCGACGCACGCACAACCTGCGCCTGCTCACGAGTGGCAAGGTCAACGTGCTCGTCGCGACTGACGTCGCCGCGCGCGGTATCCACGTCGATGACATCCGTCTCGTGATCCAGTCGGACATGCCGGAGGAGTACAAGTCGTACCTCCACCGCTCCGGCCGAACGGGTCGCGCGGGACAGCGTGGCACGGTGGTCACGGTCATCCCGAAGCAGCGTCGTCGCCGAATGTCCGAGCTGCTCGAGCGGGCCGAGATCGACGCGCCCATGATCCCGGCGCGCCCTGGCGGTGCCGAGCTCGACGCCTTCATGGCGTACGCAGACTAGGCGCCCCGCGCGAGCTGATCGACCGATGCCCCTCTGGACGAACACACCCTTCGTCCAGAGGGGCATCGTCGTTCGTGCCCGCACCCGAAACGTGGATGATCGCCGCGTAGCGTTGGACACATGAGCGAACAGCAGGCGAACGACCCGCAGGCGCGGGCAGACCAGGCAAGCGCGGGCGAGGACGTCGCGGCGAACGGCGAAGGGCCAGGTGGCGAGAGCGCCGGCCACGAGAGCGCGGCGCGCATCAGCACCGAGCAGCTCGCCAACGAGCGCGCGAACGGCGACGGCCACCTCTTCCCCGACGCGGGCTCGCTCTTCGAGCCGGAGCCCGTCGACACTCCGCAGGAGCTTGAGGCTGAGGTCGAGGAAGCGGAGAAGCACGACAAGCGCTTCGCGACCGGGCCAGATGAGGGGGGCGTGGCGGAGAGCAACTTCGGGCAGAACGCGAGCGAGTAGTCGCTCGGCGCGCCGGTCGCCCCGTTTCTTGATCTCGGGATGGGTTTCGCGCCTCGGGATGGGGTGCACCCCATCCCGAGGCGCGAAACCCATCCCGAGATTGGCGGGATCGTTCAGCCCAGGTGGCTCGACGCGAGCAATGCGGCCGCCGTCGCGGTCCACGCGACGGCCACGAGTGCCCAGTCGGCGGCGTCCGTGCGGAGGATGTGGCGCTCGGTGCGCGTCGGGGCGAAGCCGAACGCGCGCGCATCCATCGAGAGCGCGACCCGGTCAGCGTGCCGCAGCGCGCCCGCGAGCAGAGGGATCGTGACGTCGAGCTGCGAGCGAAGCCAGGCGAGCGGCCCCCGACCTCGATCGACGCCGCGCACGCGCCGGGCGGCTCGGATCACCTCGAGTTCAGACCGGAACCTCGGCACGAACCTGAAGGCGGCCATCGCGGCGTAGCCGAAGCGGTAGGGCACGTGCAGGTGCTGCACCAGGGAGCGCACGAAGTCGTCGCCCGCCGTGGCGATCCCGCCGACGAGCGACAGCAGCACGATCGCGACGAGGCGGAGCGCTGTGCCGAGTCCGGTGGCCCAGGCGGCCACCGTGAAGGGCCGGCCGGCGAGCTCGAAGATGGTCGCCGTACCGTCGAGCGCGAGCGCGGCGAGCAGGGGAGCGGCGCTTGTCGTCTCGCCGGACACCGTCGGGTCGACCCAGACGCCGAGGGTCACCGAGAGGACCACCAGCACGACGGGCACGCCGGCGATCAGCAGCAGGGCGCTTCGGGCAGACAAGCGCGCCCCGCTCAGAATCGCGATGCCGCAGAGAACGATCAGCAGCGCTGGGCTGAAAGCGTCGCGCACCACGAACATCGCGATGATCGCGGGCAACGTCGCGGCGATCTTCACGAGCGGGGTGCGCCGGTGCAGCCAGGGCAGGCGCTCGGCGCGCGAGCGCGCGACACTGGGCCGCGAGGCGAGTGCGTCGCCTGCGCTCACGACGCACCGCGCAGGTTCACCGAGGACTGGCGAGCGAGCTCAGCCTCGAGCCGAGAGATCGACGTGATGCCGCGCAGCCTTGGGTGACTGCGCACGTCCGCGAGTGCGCGCGCAAGCGGCGGCAGGCCAAGGCCCGCGGCCTCGAGCGCACCGGAGGACACGACGTCGCCGACTTCGCCGTGCACGGCGACCACGCCACCCTCGAGAACCAGGAGGTGCGTCGCGAGTTCCGTCACGAGCTGCAGGTCGTGCGTCGCGAGCACCAGCGTGGCCCCGTCTCGGTGGAGCTCACGCAGCAGCGAGACGAGCTCATCGGCGCGCGCCTTGTCCTGCCCGAAGGTCGGCTCGTCGAGCACCAGCACGTCGGCCCCGTCGAGGAGGGCGGCGGCCACCGTGAGCCTCCGCTTCTGACCGCCGGAGAGGAGGAACGGATGCCGGTCGGCGTGCTCGGCGAGCCCGAAGCGCTCGAGCATCTCGTCGACCCGGCTCCGCGCATCCGCCGCCCTTCGTCCGATCTCGAACGCGAGCTCGTCGCGCACGGTGTGCGTGAGGAACTGGTGCTCCGGGTTCTGGAACACGTAGCCGACGCGGGCGCGGAGTTCACCCGCCCGCATCCGGGAGATGTCCTGCCCGTCGAGCAGCACGGTGCCTCGCGGCGCGCGACGCACACCCGCGAGGGCTTGCAGCAGGGTCGATTTGCCTGCCCCGTTGTGCCCGACGACGGCCGTGATCGTGCCGGGCTGGATGCTCAGGGCAACTGGCCCGAGCACTTGTGTGCGGCCGCGGGTGACGGTGAGCTCGCGGACGTCGAGGCGAGGGGAGGCCGGTTGCGTTCCGGACTTCTCGGGGGACGCGACCGACTTCGGTGACAAGCGCTGGGTCGCAGGGGTGTCTGTGGTCGATTCGGCGCGAGCAGTCACCGAAGTTGGCCGCAGACCGATGCGCAGGTCGGTCGCCGTCGGTGAGGCCGCGTGCTCGAGGCGCCGCGCGAGCTCGGTGCCGAGCAGCGGCAGCGGTGCCGCGCCCAGATTCCAGCCGGCCTCGGTGAAGACCGCCGCAGCCTCGTGTGCGACGGGGAACCAGACGCCGAGCTCGCGGAGCCTGTCCGAGTGCTGCCCGAAGATCTCGCGGGGCGGGCCGTCGAGCACGAGACGCCCGTCGGAGTCGAGCACGATGACGCGGGTCGCTATCGTCAGGGCCTCGTCGAGGTCGTGCTCGATGAGCAGGAGGCCGTGCGTTCCCGCTCGCACGAGCTCGCCGAGCGCCAAATAGATGGCGTGCTTCGCCGCCTGGTCGAGGTTCGCCGTCGGCTCGTCGAGCACCAGGAGCCGCGAGCCCAAGGCGAGCGCGCTTGCGATGGCGAGCCGCTGCCTGCCCCCGCCGGAGAGCACGTCCGGAGAGTCCTCGCGCCGCGACCACAGACCGAGCTGGGCGAGCGACGCCTCGACCCTCGTCTCGATCTCCTGGACCGGAAGACGGAGGTTCTCTGGGCCGAAGGCGACCTCATCGAAGACCTGGCCGGTCACGATCTGCGCGTCCGCGTCCTGGAACACCATGGCGACGTACTGGCTTGCGGCGGCGACGCCGAGATCCGCGACATCACCCCAGACAGTGTCGGACTCCGACCCTCCTCTGCCGTCCGCGAGCAGCACCCTCCCGGTCACGTCTGCCCCGAGCGACTGCGGGATGAGCCCGTTCAGTGCGCGGGCGAGCGTCGATTTGCCGCACCCGGACGGGCCGAGGAGCAGCACCGCCTCGCCGCGGGAGATTGAGAACGAGACGCCGTCGGGGCGCGGAGCCGCAGCGTCGAAGTGGGTGACGGAGAGACGTTCGACCCGCAGGAGCGGGGACGTCACCTGGGTGCTCTGCGGTCTTTCGCGAGCCGCAGGTCACGGCCGATGCCTGCACGCTCGAGCTGCTTCGCGAGCCAGACCGCGAGCATCGTGCAGAGCGGAGGCGACACGAGGAAGCTGCCGATGAGGAGCGCCGTGCCGAGCGCGTCGTACCCGCCGCCGTCGAGGATGCGGAACGCGGCGGCGGTCATGACGAGGCCCGCGAACAGCGACCCGGCGAGGAACAGCCACGCCGACCAGCGTCGGTAGCGTGTGACCAGGAACGGCAGCTCCTGGAGCACCCCGATGCCGACGCCGATGAGGAACGCGCCGAATGCGATCGGCTGGAACGGGCTCGCGACGAGTCCGGCGAGGGCCGAGGTGATGAGGCCGACCCACGGGCGGCGGAACAGCGCCTGCGCGAGTGCCCCCGGAATGAAGTACAGGCCGATCGTGAGCCCGTACACGAGTGGGAGGAGATTCGAGACGGCGCCGCCGATGTAGGCGTTGACGGTGAACACGACTCCGCCCGCGACTCCGATCGCGGCACAGCTCATGAGCAGACGAGTGCTGACGTTTCTCATTGGGCTCCACGCCTTCCCTCAGCGGGACACGATCCCGCTGGGGTCACGGGCTGGTGCAAGTCTACAAACTGTAGAGCGACGCGCGCGACAGGCCGTGGAGCTTGATAGCCTGAAGGCTCGCGGAGATCTGGGTGACGTTCCCCACGGCAGATCCGCGTCAAGAATTGGAGCAGCACAATGCCAGGAACTCGCACTCGAGCACGGGGTGAGCTCGAACTCGTCGTGCTGCGGCTCCTGTGGACCGCCGACGAGCCGCTCACGGCCCGTGAGATCCAGGACCGGTTCCCGGGCCGGGTTCCCGCGTCCACGACCATCCTCACCGCCCTCGACCGCCTGCGGGCGAAGGGTGATGTGACGCGCGTCGGCCACGAGCAGCGCGGCATCCGCTTCGCTGCGACGCAGACCGAAGCCGAGCACGCCTCCAGGGCGATGCTGAATGCGCTCAAGACGATCGACGGCCGCGAGGCCGCGCTCCTGAAGTTCGCAGGCAACCTCGACGCCCGTGACGCAGACCTCCTTCGCGCGGCTCTGCAGCACTCGCCTGTCTCGGCTTCCGAGCCCGCATCGGCCAGCTAGCCGGAGCCGGACCGGGTTCCACCATGGCTCCAAGCGGGCGTCCGGGGTTCCTGCCCGGACGCGAGTGATCCGAAGTGTGGATCATCCCTGCGCTCGCGTGTCTCGCGTTCGCGGTCTTCACGATGCTCGCGGCACCGTCGCTCCTCACCCGGGGCACCTGGCAGGTGCAGCATCCGCAGCTGGCTCTCGGACTGTGGCACGGCGCCGTCGTCGGCGGCTCGCTCGCGCTGCTGGCGGCCGTCGCGCTGTCGGTCGTCGCTGTGCTCACCTGGGAGCATGACGAGGGCAGCTGGCTCAGCGGCTTCGAGATCGCGCTCGCCTCGGTCGTCGCGAGCGTCGGCCTGATCGCCATGTTCGGCTGGGGGTTCATCGTCACGCGTCGTTCCGGGCGGGCTCTGGCTGACGGCAGGCGCGCGAACGACGAGCTGCGGGATGCTGCGCGCGTGCTGTCCTACAGGGATGAGCGCATCGGCGGGGCCCTCGTGCGCTTCGTCGAGTCTCCGGCACCGCACGCGCTCGCGGCGGCCGGGCCCGCTCCGGTGGTCATCGTGTCGAGCGGACTCGAGCAGCTGCTGACGCGCGAGCAGCTGGAAGCGGTCGTCGCGCATGAGCGCTGTCACCTGGTCAGGTTCCACGCCCTCGCCCAGCGGCTCGCCGAGGTCAACGAGGCGTGCCTCCCGCGGTACACGGGCGCGAAGAACCTGTCGCGCGCGACGGCGCTGCTCATCGAGCTGATCGCGGATGACGCGGGTGCGAAGGCGGTGGGCGCGGATGCGCTTGCCGGCGCGCTCCAGGCGCTTGCGGGTGCGGGTGCCGGATCGGACGATGACGTGCTGCGCCAGCGGGCGAGAAGACTCCACGCTCGTCCGGGAGGCATCAGCTCGACGTGGCAGGCTTGAGGCATGCCTGATTCCCCTTCGTACGAAGAACCTCGCCCGGGCTACGACGTGCCACGTGCAGCAGAGCCTGAGCGGTCGCTCACCCCGGCGCGCGTGTCGAGGCTCCGGCGGCTCACGATCCTCCTCGCGGTCATGGTCGCGGCCGGTGCGCTCGCGAACTGGCAGCAGGAATCCGAGTTCCGGTCGGCGAGCATCCTGAGTGTCGTGGTCTCGATCGTGGTCATCGTCGTCGGCTACGGCGCGATCTGGAAGATCCTCGGCTCACCCAAGCGGAAGCGGGCGGAGGGCGCTCGGACTGCGGGCAGCATCCTCTCCGTGCTCGCGGTCACGGGTCTTCTGCTGACGGGTGTGCTCGCGATCACGGGTGCGAGCGCGAACGGCGCGGTGCAGCTGGTCGTCGGGCTCGGCTCGGCGATCGTCGGAGCCATCTGGCTGCACGCCGCCTGGCGCCGTCTCCCCGCCGAGCCGACCGGCCTGCTCGACTGACACGTTCGCGTGCCCCGCGACGCGCGCGCGTGGAATGTCGGGGGCTGCGCCTAGCCTTGAGCCCATGATCTCGTCACCGCGCGGCAGCGATCTCTGGCAGCGACTCCAGGGCCTCGATGCCGAGCATCCGTCCGACTGGCAGCGACCCGGCCCATCTCGGCGTGCGCTGCGCACCGACATCATCGTGGCGCTCATCGCGGTCGGCCTCATGGTGTTCTCGAACTGGGCGGTGCTCGAGCTGCGCAAGGGGGCCGACCCCTCTGAAGTCGGCGCCCTGCTCCACGACGAAGATCCGGCTGCAGCGCTGGTCGGCATGGTCCTCGTGCCCGCGATGTACGGCGTCGCCATCGCGTTGCGCCGCCGATTCCCGTTGTGGATGCTCGTGCTCAGCACGGTCGCGTTCGTGTCGGCGTTCGCCTTCACGTACCTCGACACCGTCGTCACGCAGATCGGGTACTTCCTGCTCATCTTCACGGCGGGTGCCTGGAGCAACCAGCGGGTGATGGTGACGCTGCTGCGCATCGCCATCACGGTCGGCATGACCGTGTGGGCCGTCGTCGACGCCTTCACTCGTGCGACGCTCCTCTTCGCGTTCTCGGAGTCGAGCGACAGCGAGAACTGGATCTCGAGCGTCTTCACGGCCTACACGCTGCTCATCAACGTGCTCTACTTCATCGGCGCCTTCTGGTTCGGCAACTCCGACTACCGGCGGGCGGGGCAGCGCGCCGCGCTCGAGGAGCGCACGCGTGAGCTGGAGGAGTACGCGGAGGCGCTGGCTGACGAGCGCAAGCGCGTGGGAGAGCAGGCGATCCGCCTCGATCGTGTCCGTATCGCGAGAGAACTCCACGACGTGGTCGCGCATCACGTCTCGCTCATGGGCCTGCAGGCGGCCGCGGCTCGGCGCACCGCAGAGACCTCACCAGAGAAATCGCAGCAGGCTCTGCTCGGTGTCGAGCAGAGCGCACGCGTCGCGATCGAGGAGCTCCATTCGCTCCTCACGACGCTGCGCAGCGCGGATGCGGACGACGCCGACGGTGCGCCGGCGCCCGACGACGGCGCACCGGGAGTGCAAGCAGGAGCATCCGCGCCTTCGACGCACACCGTCGAGCAGGTGCCGGCGCTCATCGAGGAGCTGCGCGGGGCCGGCATGCGGGTTGAATTCAGCACATTCGGGGAGCCGCGGCCGGTGTCGCCGCTGACCGGCATCGCGGTGTACCGCGTGCTGCAGGAGGCGCTGACCAACACGCGGAAGCATGCCGGCCCCGAGGCTCCCGCCGACGTCCGGCTGCGCTATCTGGAACGCGGAATCGAACTCGATGTGACCGACGACGGGCCAGCATCCTTCGCCCACGCCGCTGCCGCGAAGCACACGAACAGCGCCGGCGGGCTCGGGCTCGTGGGCATGCGGGAACGAGCCCGCGCGGCGGGAGGCGAGGTCACCACCAGCAAGCGCGGTGGCGGAGGTTTCCGGGTTCTCCTCCGGGTGCCCTATGACCGGCAGGTGTGACGACGTGCCCCTGGACTCCAGCGCCACTCGGACAACTCCCGGTAACCTCGCCCGCATACGGTCACGAGAACGACACCGCTGCTGCGGGTGCCAAAGGAGGCCAAGTGTCTGAACAGATCCGCGTGGTGCTGGTCGACGATCACCAGCTCGTGCGCATGGGCTTCAAGCTGATCCTCGAGTCCGAGGCCGATATCGTCGTCGTCGGCGAGGCGACAGACGGGCGCGAAGCCGTCGCCGTCGTCGAGCGGCTCAAGCCAGACCTCGTGTGCATGGACGTGCAGATGCCCGTGCTCGACGGCATCGCAGCGACCCGCGAGATCATGCAGCTCGGCGACGCCGCCCCGCGTGTGCTCATGCTGACGACCTTCCGCGACGAGGCCGCCGTCCGCGACTCGCTGCGCGCTGGAGCGAGCGGATTCGTGCTGAAGAACTCGCCGCCGGAGACGCTCGTCGAGGCCGTGCGGGTCGTCCACTCAGGCGATGCCCTGCTCGATCCTCAGGTCACACGTGGCGTCATCGCCGGCATGCTCCACGACGCCCCGGAGTCGGCCCCGACGCAGGTCGCGGATGCGCTGCAGGCCGGCGTGCACGACGAGGGCACGTCGCTGGCACCCACCCAGCATCCTGCGCTCGCGAGCCTCACCGAGCGCGAGAGCGAAGTGCTGGCCCTCATCGCGGAGGGTCTCAGCAACGCGGACATCGCGGCGCGTCTGTTCGTGTCCGAAGCCACCGTGAAGACGCATGTCTCGAACCTGCTCGCGAAGATCGGGGTGCGCGACCGCATCCACGCGGTCATCTTCGCCTACAACGTGGGCGTCGTCGCGCCCGTCGAATAGCGCCCCTCAGGCCGAGCGACCACCACCTCACCCGAGCGGATGAAGCGGCAGAGCTCGAGTTCCGTCGCGCGGCCGATCCCTCGACCCGCCGTTGTCCGTAGCGTCTTCTGCATACCCAGAGACGGTGCGGCGTCGGACGTCGCGCGAGACAGGAGGGGTGATGCTCGAGATCCAGAACATCTCCAAGACCTACGGCGACCGCAAGGTGCTCGACGATGTGAGCTTCTCCGTGGAGCCGGGCAAGCTCACGGGCTTCGTCGGCGGCAACGGCGCGGGCAAGACCACGACGATGCGCACGATCCTCGGCGTCGTGAAGCCGGATGCCGGAGTCGTCACGATCGACGGCCGTCCCGTCGTCGTGACCGACCGGGCCCGCTTCGGGTACATGCCGGAAGAGCGTGGCCTCTACCCGAAGATGAAGGTGAAGGAGCAGGTCACCTACTTCGCCGAGCTGCACGGACTCAGCGCCAAGGAGGCGGCCAAGAACGCCGACCGCTTCCTCGATGACCTGGGGCTCACAGAGCGGGCAGACGACAACGTGGAGGACCTCTCGCTCGGCAACCAGCAGCGGGCGCAGATCGCCGCGTCGCTGGCGCACGAGCCCGAGATGCTCATCCTGGACGAGCCGTTCTCCGGACTCGACCCGCTCGCCGTCGAGGTCGTCCTCGAGACGCTGCAGGGCTTCGCGGCCCGCGGCGTCCCCGTGCTCTTCTCCAGCCACCAGCTGGACGTCGTCGAGCGGCTCAGCGACAACCTCGTCATCATCTCCGGGGGAGCCATCAGAGCGAGCGGCGACCGACACGAGCTGCAGGAGCGCCACTCCGAGGGCATGCACCGCATCTCCGTCGCCGGAGACGCCGGCTGGCTCCGAGACGAGCCGGGCATCAAGGTCCTCGAATTCGACCGAGGGGATGCGATCTTCGTCGCCGACTCGGGGGAGACGGCGCAGCGCATCCTCCGCACGGCCCTCGACCGGGGCCCGGTCTTCGGCTTCGGTCGCCACATCGTGAAGCTCTCCGACATCTACCGGGAGGTCGTCGCATGACGAACACACAGGAAACCACGTCTCCCCAGCGGGCCGCAGCCGCGGCGCCGCGGCCTCGTCAATTCGGCCTCAGCTCGGCGAAGGGCATCCAGCTCATCGCCAAGCGAGAGATCCTCGTGCAGGCTCGCTCGCGCGCCCAGCAGATCTCGTTCCTCATCACCCTGCTGCTCGTCGCGGGCGGCATCGTGGCGGTCGCGCTGTTCGGTGACGCCATCGGGGGCGGATCGACGAAGGTGGCGACGGTGTCCGACACGACGTCGATCGCTTCCACGGCTGGCCTCGAGGCGACCGAGGTCGCATCCGCTGAGGCCGCTGCCCAGCTCGTGCGAGACGGCGAGGTCGAGTACGCGGTGCTGACACCGGCCGATGCTCGAGGCCTTGAGCTCTTCACGGGCGACGGGCAGCCGGCGAGCGACCTCGGTGACGGTGCGTTTGTGCTCGTCGGGCTCGACGGGGTGCCGACCGAGGACTCCATGGCCCTCGCCCAGGTGCCCCCGTCGTTCTCGCTCGAGGCTCCCGAGGTGAACCCGGCCCTCGGGTACATCATGGCCGTCGCGTTCGGCGTGCTCTACTTCATGGCCGCGATGGGCTATGCGTACACGATCGCGCAGAGCGTCGTCGAGGAGAAGCAGTCGCGCATCGTCGAGATCCTGCTCTCCACGGTCACGCCCCGCGTCATCATGGCGGGCAAGGTCATCGGCAACAGCATCCTGGCGCTCATCCAGGTGGCGGCGATCCTCGCCGCCGCAGCCATAGCGCTCGCCGCGACGGGCCAGGGGGCGCTGTTCTCGCTCATCGGGCCGGGCTTCGTCTGGTTCCTGGTGCTGTTCGTGTTCGGCTTCGTGCTGATCGCCACGCTGTACGCGGGCGCATCCGCGATGGTGTCGAGGCAAGAGGAGGTGGGCAGCGTCACGACGCCCCTCATGATGCTCATGCTCATCCCGTACATGCTCGTGATCCTCTTCAACAGCAACGCGCTGCTCATGACGATCCTCAGCTACATCCCGTTCTCGGCGACCATCGCGATGCCGCTGCGCGTCGTGCTCGGGCAGGCCGAATGGTGGGAGCCGATCCTGGCGCTGGTGATCCTCATCGTGACGAGTGCGGTGTCGATCATGATCGGGGCCCGTATCTACGAGAACTCCATCCTCCGCATCGGCGGACGTGTGAAGCTCAGCGACGCCCTCAAGGGGTAGGCGCAGGCCGCAACAGCCGGCATCACCGCACATCTCTAGCGGGTCAAGCTAACGCTTGGCCCGCTGAGTTGTATGAAGTGTGCAATTCGGGGGGTTCTGGCGCGCAGAATCCTCGTGCCCTCCCACCGGGAAATGGCGAGTGTCGGTGGCCCGTCCTAGCGTGGAGGCATCCCAACGTTGCAAAGGAGCATCCGTGTCTGACATCAGCATCAACGATCCGGAACTCGACGAGCCTGTTGCTCTCGAGCAGAGCCGCATCGATGTCGGCTGGCTGTCGCAGCAGCTGCTCGGCACCTGGCCGGAGGAGCGCCTGCGCGCACGAGCGAACTCGGCTCGGCCCGAACTGTGGCACGACCCGGCCCTTGCCATGCCGGAACATCGCGACCGTGTGATGGGCCAGTTGCACATCCTCGTCGAGGAAGGCGCCGTCAACCTGGCGTTCCCGAAGCGCCTCGGCGGTGAGGCGAACCACGGTGGGAACATCGCCGCCTTCGAGGAGCTCGTGGTCGCCGACCCAAGCCTCCAGATCAAGGCCGGCGTGCAGTGGGGACTCTTCGGCTCTGCCGTCATGCACCTCGGCACCGACTACCACCACGACACGTTCCTCCCGGGCATCATGAGCCTCGAGGTGCCCGGCGTCTACGCCATGACGGAGACGGGCCACGGCTCCGACGTGGCGTCGATCGGCACGACGGCGACGTACGACGAAGCCACGCAGGAGTGGGTCATCAACACCCCGTTCCGCGGGGCGTGGAAGGACTACCTCGGCAACGCGGCGCTGCACGGCAAGGCGGCGGTCGTGTTCGCGCAGCTCATCACGAAGAACGTGAAGCATGGCGTGCACGCGTTCTACGTCCCCATCCGCGACGACAGCGGCCACTTCCTGCCGGGCATCGGCGGTGAAGACGACGGCGTCAAGGGTGGCCTCAACGGCATCGACAACGGGCGCCTGCACTTCACCCAGGTGCGCGTGCCTCGACGCAACCTCCTCAATCGCTACGGCGACGTCTCGGAAGACGGCACGTACACCTCGCCCATCAAGAGCCCGGGGCGACGCTTCTTCACCATGCTCGGCACCCTGGTCCAGGGGCGAGTCTCGCTCGACGGCGCCTCGGTGGCCGCATCGAAGGTTGCGCTCAAGATCGCCATCACCTACGCCAACGA
Organism: Pseudoclavibacter sp. Marseille-Q434; assembly: GCF_050315415.1. NCBI lineage: Bacteria > Bacillati > Actinomycetota > Actinomycetes > Micrococcales > Microbacteriaceae > Pseudoclavibacter > Pseudoclavibacter sp. Marseille-Q434. The sequence continues at coordinate 13,456 of NZ_JBNPQH010000004.1, forward strand.
GCGGCGGCAGTTCGCGGGCGGTGACGGCGAAGAAACGGTGCTGCTCGACTACGGGATGCACCAGAAGCGGCTCATCCCGCGTCTCGCGACGACCTACGCGCTGAGCTTCGCGCACGAGAACCTGCTGAAGCAGTTCCACGGCGTCTTCTCCGGCGACCTCGACACCCCGGAGAACAGGGAAGACCTCGAGACGCTCGCGGCCGCCCTCAAGTCCCTCTCCACCTGGCACAGCCTCGACACGCTGCAGGAGGCACGAGAGGCGTGCGGCGGGGCCGGGTTCCTCGCCGAGAACCGCATCACGCAACTGCGTCACGACCTCGACATCTACACGACCTTCGAAGGCGACAACCACGTGCTGCTGCAGCTCGTCGGCAAGCGACTCCTCAGCGACTACGCCGAGCAGTTCAAGGGTGCCGACCGGGGCGAGGTCACGCGCATCGTCGCCGAGCAGACGGCCGAACGCATCTACTCGGGGTCCGGCCTTCGCGGCATCGGCCAGATCGTCCTCGACCGGGGCAGCCGAGCCCGGTCGGTCGGCTGGCTGCGACAGCCCGCCACGCAGCACGAACTCCTCACCGCGCGGGTCGAGACCCTCGTCTCCGAGATCGCCGCGAAGCTGCGCAACGCCAAGAAGCTGTCCAAGTCCGAAGCGGCCGCGCTCTTCAACCGCCACCAGCCGACCCTCATCGAGGCGGCGCGGGCACACGGGCAGCTGCTGCAATGGGAGGCGTTCACCGACGCGATCGCGGCTATGCCTGAAGGCAAGACGCGCCAGGTGCTCACGTGGCTGCGCGACCTCTTCGGTCTCGGCCTCATCGAGGAGAACCTCGCCTGGTACCTCATGTCGGGTCGCCTCTCCGTGCCTCGCGCGCAGGCCGTCTCCGCATACCGAGAGCGGCTCATCGCACGACTGCGCCCGCACGCTGGCGACCTGGTCGACGCGTTCGGCTACGGGCCCGAGCACATTCGAGCGGCCATCGCCTCCGGTGCGGAACGCGAACGTCAGGACGAGGCACGCGCCTACGTGCGAGCGCAGCGTGAGTCGGGTACTGCTCCCGTCGAGGAGAAGGCCATGCAGGCAGAGGAGAAGCTGAAGCAGCAGAAAGCGGGCGCCAACGCCTGACGATCGCCACCTGACCGGCGGCCGGCCTCCAACCTGAAGCAGCGGCTCGGGCCGAGGTGCGATACTCGGCGGAGCGTTTCCCGCGCCCCCGCAAGTCGAGGAGAGCACCACTGCATGACCGTTGAACCCCGCCGTGCCGTCGCGATCATCGGCAGCGGCCCCTCGGCTTGCTATACGGCGCAGGCGCTGCTCAAGCTGAGGCGCGACGTCGATATCACCATGTTCGAGCGCCTGCCCGTGCCGTACGGCCTCATCCGCTACGGCGTCGCACCGGACCACGTCGGGACCAAGGCGGTCACCCGCCAGTTCGATCGACTCTTCACCCGTTCGGGTGTGCGCTTCCTCGGCAACGTCGAGGTGGGGCGCGACGTCGACCTCGAGTCGGTGCGAGGCGCGTTCGACGCAACCGTCGTCGCGACGGGGCTGCACGCCGACGCGCACCTGCCGCTCCCGGGGTTCGACGACGCGCGAGTCGTCGGCGCTGGACGATTCATGCGCATCCTGAACCAGCACCCCGGCGACGAGGTGTCCCTTCCCTCGCTCGGCGCTCGCGTCGCGGTCGTCGGGAACGGCAACGTGGCGATCGACATCGTGCGGCTGCTCGCGAAGCACGAGACGGACTTCGAGGGGTCTGACGTGCACTCGCCGCTGCTCGAGCAGGCCTCGGGTGAGCTGCGGACCATCGAGGTGCTCGGACGATCCCTCGTCGACCAGGCGAAGTTCACCCCCTCGCTGCTGGCCGAGCTCGGACGCATCGACGATGTCCGCTACGAGGTTGTCGGCGTCGAGGCCTCGTCGCTCGAAGATTCTGCGGAGAGATCGGGGCAGGCGGCTGCGCTGGCGGCGCTGCTCGCCCGCGACCAGCCGACCACGCCTCGCATCACGGTGCGCCTCCGGTTCGGCGTCGCGCCCGTCGCGCTGGCCGCTGAGTCCGAGGGAGGCTCGCCCCTCCGGCTCTCGGTCGCCGGCCCCGGCTCCTTCGAGCCCCAGGGTGCTTCGACGGTCGCCGAGCCCGCGTCTCTCGACGTCGACTCGGTCGTTACCGCCGTCGGCTTCCACCGCGGTGACGCGCACCTGCTGCATGCGCTGCTCGGTCACGAGCGGGATGTCTTCGCGGCAGGCTGGGCGAGGCGCGGCCCGCAGGGCACCATCGCCGAGAGCCGCGCCGAAGGGCAGACGGTCGCGCGCGAGGTCGAGGAGTGGCTTGCATCGGCGGATGTGAAGCCCGAGGGTGAGCGGGCGGCCCTGCTCGCACGCCTCGACGAGGTCTCGGTGAGCTTCGCCGAGTGGAACGTCATCGACGAGCACGAGCAGCGTCAGGCTGGCCCCGGCCGCGTGCGGGCGAAGGAGCAGGACACCGAGAGTCTCCTGCGCATTGCTCGAAGCTCATCCGGGTCCTCGGCCGCGGTTGCTCCGCTAAGCTCCCACCCGTCCGTGCCAGAAGCCCCAACCCCCGACAGTGACAACTAGGAGCAGTTCATGAGCATCGTCATCCTCTACGGAACGGAGTCCGGAAACGCGGAGATGGTCGCCGGTGACCTTGCGGACGCCATGCCCGACCGTGAGGTCACGGTCGAGGACATGTCCGTCTTCGAGCCGGAGGAGCTCGAGGAAGGCACGTTCTACCTCTTCGTGTGCTCGACCCACGGTGACGGTGAGCTGCCGAGCGGGGCTCTGCCCTTCTGGGAGGAGCTCGACGCCATCCGCCCGGCACTCGACGGCTACCGCTACGGCATGTTCGGAATGGGTGACACCACCTACTCGGACACGTACAGCCAGGGCAGCGAGCACATCGACCGGCTCATGACCGAGCTCGGGGCGCAGCGGGTCGGTGAGTACGGGCGGCACGACGCCAGCTCGCGGCAGACCGCGAGCGACGCGGCACTGGCCTGGCTCCCAGGCCTGCTCGCAGCGCTCGAGGCCGCCGGCATCGACGCGTAGCGCAGGGAGCTGTGCCCTCGGTCGTGGTGGCCAGGGTCAGTCGCCTGCGGGCGGCGAGTGTCGGATGGCCGTGGACAGGGAGAGTGAGGTCACGGTGTTCTTGACGCCCGGGATGGCGGCGATGCTCTCCCAGACCTCCTTGATGCGCTCGACCGAGCGGGCCTCGAGGAGCACGAACAGGTCGTAGTCGCCGGTCAGGATGTCGCATCTGATCACCTCGGGGACCCCCGCGAGCGTTGCGAGGACATCGGCCCCGCGCATCCGGTCGGCGCGGTAGACGAAGAGCACGGCGGAGATCGGGTGGTCGTGGGTGTCGGCGTCGCTGCCCCGCACGAGGGTGTAGCCCTCGATGACCCCGTCTCGTTCGAGGCGCTCGATGCGCTGCTTCACCGCGTTGCGTGAGAGTCGGACCCGGTTCCCAAGTGCGACGAGCGGGATGCGCGCGTTCTTGGTCAGCTCTCGCAGGATCTGCGCGTCGATCTCGTCTCGTGGCCGCATCGTCATTGCTGCACCCCCTCCATGCGTGTGACATTAGCACTATGACATGGTTATATTGCATAGGGCGTGGAACGACGACGACGCGATGACGCGTCACAGGAGAGGAACACGATGGTTCTCAGGACAACGGTTCGAAGCAGGATCCGGGTGTACTGGCCAGTGCAGCCGGCCACGTTCGCCGAGGTCGTCGCCGGCAACGTCTCGGTCTTCAGGGAGAGTCCCGACGTGCGCCCACTGCGCGACGTGCTCGCGTCGTTCTCGGAGGTCGGTGACTTCGGTGACTACAAGACGGTGACCGAGGTGTCGATCGGCTTCGAGGGCTTCACCGTGGGGTCAGGAGCTCAGCCGACGCTCGGGTCCGCTGGCGAGCGGACGATTTCGCCCACGCTCGCGGTGACGACGCACGTCGACGACGCACTCGGCTCTGCTCGGCTCACCGAGATTCTCGAGCGCATCGTCGAGGTGCATCCATGGGAGGTGCCCGTGATCGAGGTGACCGAGGGGGTGACGCTCGTCTCGCGGGGGAAGGGGACGAGCGCGCTGGCCTCGAGCGGCGCCAGCTCGAGTGATGCCTGGTCGCAGCTGAGCGCTGCGCTCGAGGGGCGCGTCTACACGGATCTCACGCACGCCTTCCACGCCGGGCAACCCCATTTCCCGGCGTTCCCGGACGAGGAGCGTGAAGAGCTCTTCTCCCTGGAGCGTGGAGACGGATTCACGGCGCACCGGTACTCGCTCATCGGACAGTGGGGCACGCACGTGGACCCGCCATCGCACTTCGCCGCCGGAGGGCGGGCTGTCGACGAGCTGCCAGTCTCCGAGATGATCCTCCCGCTGGTCGTCCTCGACATCAGCGAACGCGCGGCGAGCGACGAGGATGCGACGCCGGTGCTCCGGGATGTCGAGCGCTGGGAGGCGGAGCACGGACGGATCCCCGCTCGCGCCTTCGTGGCGCTCCGCACCGATTGGAGCCACCGCTGGCCCGACGCCGCAGCCATGGCCAACACGGACTCGGACGGTGTGAGCCACACGCCCGGATGGTCGCGCGAGGTGCTCACCTTTCTGATCGAGGAGCGTGACATCGCGGGTGTCGGTCATGAGCAGACCGACACGGATCCGGGTGTCGCGACCTCCGCTGGCGACTTCAGCCTCGAGCGATTCCTGCTCGAGCGGGATCGGTGGCAGGTTGAGCTGCTCGCGAGTCTTGATCGCGTGCCGGCGGCCGGCGCAGCGGTCGTCGCGACCTGGCCGAAACCGCAGGGCGGAAGCGGATTCCCCGCTCGAGTCTTCGCGATCCACTGACCCTCGCTAGGCTGGCGAGCGTGGAGTCGAATTCGAGCATGGGGCGTGCCCTCGACGTGCTCACCACGCTCGCCCAGCTGACGCGGACACCTCCGCACCGTGCGACGGTGGCTCAGGTCGCGGGTGCGCTCGACCGTGATCGCTCGCAGGTCTCGCGAACGCTGAAGCACCTTGCCGAGGATGGCTCGGTCCTGAGGCGCGATGACCGGAGCTACGAGCTCGGATGGCGCGGCTACGCGACCGCTCAGGAGCTCACGGAGCGACGCCTGAGGATCGATGGCCTCACGCTGCTCGAGGGGCTCGCGCGGGACACCGGCGAGGCCTGCTTCATCGGCGTCCTGAGCGGTGACAGCACGGTGACGATCGTGGAGGCACTGCCGAGGGACGCTCGCATGATCGGCTCCTGGCTGGGCCGCCCGTATCCGGCGTTCTGCTCGGACGCAGGGCAGGGGACGCTCTGGGATGCCGACGACGACGAGGTGGCCGCCGTTCTCGCGGCAGCGGACTTCCGGGCGTCAGGGCCGAATGCTCCGGTCGATGTCGGCGACTTCCTCGAGCGCCTGGAGCGCGCGCGTCGGCGCGGGTACTCGATCGTGGATGAGGAAGCAGAACCGGGGCTCTACTCGGTCGGCGCTCCGATCTGGGACTTCCGCGGCGAGGTGATCGCCGCCGTGCAGATCGTCGGCGCCCGTGCGGAGATGGTGCCGAAGAGCGATGAGCTCGGGGCTGCGGTGGCCCGGACCGCCGCGCGCCTCTCCGAGGTGCTGGCCGCTCCCGCCTGCTGACGCTCAGCTGCCGGAGGTGGCGAGTGCCGTGATGCGCGCGGCCGCGGCCTTCATCGCCGCGATCAGGCCGGGGGTCTCGGCTTCCGGGAGGGCTTGGGAGACGCAGCTGAGCGAGGCCACGATGACCTCGCCCTCGCCTCGGAGGGGGACAGCGAGATCGCTCGACTCATGTTCGAACTCCTCGAAGGCGTCGACGTGACCGCTTGACCGATCACGGTCGATTCTGGCGGCCAGCTCGGCGATCGAGTAGGCGGCGCGGGGTCCGCCGACGCCGACGAACTGCGCGTTGCCGAGGAGCTGCTCTAGCGTGCCGAGCGACGAGTCCCAGAGGAGCGCACGCCCGGCCCCCGTGCACCAGATCGGGGTGACCATGCCGGGGCGCAGCGACGCGGTCGTCCCCGACGTCGGCGACTCGAATCGAAGGAGCAGTGCGCGGTCGCCGAGTGACGCCGAGATGCGCGCATCCACGGGGAACCGGGCGACCAGGGAGCGCAGTTCGCTTCGTGCCGCTCGCAGCCACGGGGTGTGGCGGGCGGCGGCTACCTGGAAATGGCGAGGTCCTGGCCGGAAGACCAGCTCCTCGTTCTTTTCCAGCATCCGCAGCTGGACGAGTTCTTGCGTGAGGCGCGACACCCGGCTGCGTTCGATCCCGGTGTGGTCGGCGAGCCTCGACACCGTGAAGGCGGAGCGGCCGGTGGCCTCCCTCTGCGTCGCTGCGGTCAGGAGCGACAGGCCCTGCGCCAGCGAGGACTGCTGCTGCATGGTGCGATCTCCTCGGAGTCGAGCTCTCTGCGTGTCACCTCGGATGTCGGCGACGGTGGGGGCTTCAGCGTACTGCGAGCGCGGGCCGACGGGCGGCGCTGCCGACAGCGAATCGGGGGAGGATACGCCCCCAGGCGGTGTAGAGGTCTGCGGCGATCTGCGTGTTGGCGAGTTCGAGGTCGTGGCTCGTCACCTCGCCTCCGCCCTGCCTGCCGTAGAGCACGACATCGTCCCCCGGGAAGACGCCGTGGACCTCCGTGACGTCGATGATCAGGCAGTTCATGCCGGGCAGGTCGATGACGGGCGCGCGCTTGCCGCGGATGAGCACCTGCGCGCGACCGCCCAGGCTCCGATGGAAGCCGTCCCCGTAGCCGACCGGGACCGAGGCGAGCACGGAGTCGCGTTCGAGCACGTGGGTGCGTTCGTAGCCGACGGTCTCGCCGGCGGAGTATCCGTTGACGGCGGCGACGCGGGATCTGACGGTCATCGCCCTGCGGAAGCGCTTCGGGTCGGCCGCGGTGTCGCCGTAGAGGGCGGCCCCGATGCGGACGAGGTCGAGTCGGGACTCGGGCACGGTCAGGCCCGCGTACGAGGTGGCGCAATGGCGGTCGATCCGCGAGGTGGCACCCTGCTCTCGCAGCACGCTCGTGGCGGTCTCGGCCTCGTCGACGAACCGGGCCGTGCCGGCTCTGATGTCCTGCTGATCCTCGAGGGGGAAGTGCGTCGCGATGCCGCGCACATCGAGTCCGGGGAGGGATGCGAGCGCCCGAAGCTCTGCGAGGCCTGCGGGGCGTGACACGTCGATGCCCTCCCGCGTGATGCCGGTCGAGTTCACGGACAGGTGAACGGGAATCGATCGACCGGAGGCGGTGGCGATGGCCGAGGCGGTTGTGGCGTGCGGGAAGCCGCCGATCCACTCCTCGATGTTCCAGTGGACCCCCGCCTGCATCTCCTGCGGCTGCGCAGAACGCAGCCGCAGGAGACGCCCCGTGAAGCCAAGGGCGCGGAGTTGGGCGGCTTCACGGTTACTCGAGATGCCGAGCATCTCGATGTTCTTGGCGATGACGACGGGGCCGAGCAGGTCGATGCCGTGCCCGTAGGCGTCCGCCTTGAGGACGATGCAGAGCGTGCTGCGTCCGGCGAACTCCCGCTGGATCTCCTGGAGATTGTGCTCGATGGCGTCGAGATCCACCTCGACCCAGACGGGTTCCGTCGTCATCCGCGTGCTCAATGCTCTGCGCTTCTCTCCGGTGAGCGCCCACGCCCGGTCTCGGTCGCGGTCCCATCCGGGGCGGCGACGGGTGCCTCCTCGTCGATGAGGAGCCTCGGCTTCGCGCCACGGCGGGTGTAGCGCCACCAGAAGATCACGTAGCAGGCGATGACGAACGGCACCCCGAAGTAGAGGGCTGCGATCTGGTTCGGGTCGAAGGCGATCGCCACGATCGAGACGCTCAGCAGCACGAACGCCAGGATGGGCACGAACGGGTACAGCGGCGTGCGGTAGGCCAGCGTGCGCACGTCGCCACCGCTGCGCACGAACTTCCGGCGGTGGAAGAACTGCGAGGCGACGATCGACATCCACACCGCGACCACGGCGAAGCCCGCGACGGAGACCAGCACGAGGTAGACCGTCTCCGGTGCCATGACGCTCGAGATGAGCGACGCGAGCCCGCCGAGCATGCTGACGCTGAGGGCCACAAGGGGGATGCCGCGGCGGGTGAGCTTCGTGAAGACCTGGGGCGCGTGGCCTTCCTCGGCCAGCGAGAAGAGCATCCGAGCGCAGGAGAACAGTCCGCTGTTGCCCGCGGAGAGCAGCGCCGTGATGATCACGAAGTTCATGATGTCGGCGGCGAACGGGATGCCGATGTACTCGAAGACCGTCACGAACGGGCTGTCGGTGACGCCGGTCTCCTCGTACGGGACGATCGCTGCGATCACCGTGATCGCGCCGATGAAGAAGATCACGAGGCGCAGGACCGTCGACTTGAGCGCCTTGGGGATGTTCTTCGCAGGGTCCTTGGTCTCGCCGGCGGCGACACCGATGAGCTCGGAGCCGCTGAACGCGTAGAACACGGCGAGGGCGGTGACGAGGACACCGGAGATGCCGGTGGGGAAGAGCCCGTCAGGCGTGTCGAAGTTGCTGAACAGCACGGGGCCGCTTTCCGCCGCCTGCCCGCCGAACGGGGCGAAGCCGAAGATCGCCGCACCGCCGAGGATGATCAGCACGATGATCGCCGTCACCTTGATCAGGGAGAACCAGAACTCCGACTCTCCGAACACTCGCGCCGAGATGGCGTTCATGCCGAAGAGCGCCGCGGCGAAGACGAGGCACCAGATCCAGACGTCGACGCCGGGGAACCAGCGCTGCATGAGGATGCCGGCGGCGGTGAACTCGGAGCCGAGCGCGACCGCCCAGCACAGCCAGTAGAGCCAGGCCGTCGTGAAGCCGGTGGCGGGGTTGATGCTTCGCGCGGCGTAGATGTGGAAGGCCCCGGACACTGGGTACGCGATGGCGAGCTCGCCGAGGCAGGTCATCACGAGGTAGACCACGACCGCGCCGATGCCGTAGGCGAGGACGGCGCCGAGCGGTCCCGCCTGCGAGATCGTGTATCCGGAGCTCAGGAAGAGGCCGGAGCCGATGACCCCGCCGAGGGCGATCATCACCAGGTGGCGTGCACCCATCGATCGCTGCAGCTTGCGCAATGGCACCTGCGTGGAGGTGGTGTGGGGGAGCGAGTTGTGCAGCTCGGTATGCGTTGAAGGGGACATGGCTCACCTTTGAGTTCTGTGTCGTGACCAGGATGCTGCGAGTGCTACATAGTCACGTGGTGGTGTCTATATTGCATCTCTCTGGGATATTTCCCAAGTATGCATCCGCCACCGGGTTCCACAAGCCCCTACGACGAGGGCAGGCGAAACGGCAGTCGCACCGCCGAAACGTCAGGCGACAGCGGCGAAAAGACAGCATCGGCCTGACGCAGGTGCCGCCCAAGCTGAGGTCACCTCGACCAGAAGGAGACACCGTGAGAACGTACGACCTGGCCCTCATCGGATTCGGCGGCGTCAGCCGCGCACTCGCAGAGCTCATCAGCAGTGACGCTGAACGACTCACCCGACAGCTCGGCTTCAGCCTCAGGGTCGTCGCCATCACCGACCTCGCCTTCGGATCGCTTGTGCAACCGGACGGCATCGACCTCGCCGCAGTGCTGGCCATGCCGCGCGGGGCGGACTTCAGTGCGCTCCCAGGAGGAAGCGCCGACCCACGCAACCACGACGTCATCCAGGACTGCCCTGCCGACATCGTCGTCGAGGCGACCTTCACCAACCCCGTCGACGGTCAGCCCGCCGCCTCACACGTCCGGTGGGCGCTGGAATCCGGCAAGCACGTCACCACGACCAACAAGGGCCCGGTGGCGCTGCACGCCCGAGCGCTGACGGCGCTCGCCGAGGAACGCGGCCTGTCCTTCGAGTTCGAGGGGGCCGTGCTCAGCGGCACGCCGATCCTCCGGTTCGCGCAGCAGATGCTGCCAGGGCTCACGACGACGTCCGTCGAGGGCATCCTCAACGGGACCAGCAACTACGTGCTCGGGCGACGCGAAGCAGGCGCGACACTGGAGGCGGCCATCCGCGAGGCGCAGGAGCTCGGGTACGCGGAGGCGGACCCGACCGCCGACATCGAGGGCTCGGATGTGCGGCTCAAGGTCGCGATCCTCGCCCAGCAGGTGCTGGGCGTCGACGTGTCCCTCGCCAGCATCGACACGCAGGGCATCTCCGGCATCAGCGACGCCGACATCCGCGAGGCCAGCGAGCAGGGGCTTCGATGGAAGCTCATCGGATCGGCGACGAGAACGGATGACGGGGGCGTGACAGCTGCGGTGAGGCCGGTCGCGCTGGGCGAAGAGCACCCGCTCGCCGGCATCGCGGGGGCCACGAACGCTGTGACGTTCACGACCGACCTCCTCGGACAGGTCACCGTCTCGGGCCCAGGAGCTGGTCGTGTCGAGACGGCGTACGCGTTGCTCTCCGACATCATCGCCATCGACGCCGCCACGCGCACGAGCGAACGAGCCGCGGCTGCAGAGCTCGTCGACCTCGTCGGGGTCACGCTGTGACCGCCCGGCTGTCCGTCGTCGGACATGCGCCGGGTCTGGTCGCCACCGGGGAGGAGCTGGTCGTCACGAATCCCGCAGACGGAGCGGTCGTCGGGCACGTGCGCCAGCATTCCGCGGAAGACCTCCCCGAGATCATCGAGCGAGCCCGATCAGGGAGCCTCGTCGCCCGCGCGCTGTCACGCCACGCTCGCGCGACTGTCCTGGAGAACGCCGCCGCCCTCCTCGGCCAGCGGTCGGACGAGGTCGCTCGACTGATCGTCGCCGAAGCGGGCAAGACCATCGTGCAGGCGCGAAAGGAAGTCGCGCGCTGCCAGAACACCCTCAAGCTGTCCGCGGTGCAAGCACGAAGCAACGCAGGCGAAGTCGTTCCATTCGACGCGTTCGAAGGATCGGAGACGCGAACCGGGTGGTTCACGCGCGAACCGCTCGGCATCATCCTCGCGATCACGCCGTACAACGACGCGCTGAACCTGGTCGCGCACAAGATCGGTCCGGCGATCGCCGGCGGCAACTCCGTCATCCTCAAGCCCTCGCAGCTCACCCCGCTCACGGCGAGGCTCCTCGTCGACCTGCTGGTCGAGAGCGGCCTGCCCGCCGAGGTCATCACCACGGTGCACGGCAACCGACTGCTCTCGCAGGCACTCGTCTCCGCGCGCGAGATCCGGATGGTGTCCTTCACCGGCGGCTTCCGCACTGGTGAGGCGATCGCAGCGGCCGCGGGCATCAAGAAGGTATCGATGGAACTCGGCGGCAACGCCCCGGTCCTCGTCTTCGGCGACGCGGATCTGACCACGGCAGTCGCGCGCTGCATGTCCGGATCCTTCTGGGCCGCAGGCCAGAACTGCATCGGCACGCAGCGCATCATCGTCCATGAGTCGGTCGCGGATCGGTTCCGGAACGAGTTCGTCGCGGCCACGTCGAGGCTGACGACCGGGGACCCCTCGAAGGAGTCGACGGATGTCGGCCCCATGATCAGCGAGGCCGCCGCGGACTCGGCACAGCAGTCGGTCGAGGCCGCCGTGGCCGCCGGCGCGCGGCTCCTCGAAGGCGGGCGCGCCGACGGCGCGTTCTTCCCGCCGACGGTGCTCGCCGACGTGCCGCGCAGCCAGTGCGTGTGGGCCGATGAGGCGTTCGCTCCCATCGTCGTCATCGAGACGTTCTCCTCGTTCGAGGAAGCCGTCGACCTGGCCAACGAGCCCGAGTACGCCCTCCATGCGGCGGTCTTCACGAGCAGCCTGAGCACCGCGATGCGAGCGACGCGTGAGCTCGAGGCCGGGGCGGTCATGGTCAACGACTCCTCCGACTACCGCTTCGACGCCATGCCGTTCGGCGGCGCCAAGTACGGCAGCATGGGTCGCGAAGGGGTCCGGTTCGCGTACGAGGACATGACGCAGACGAAGGTCGTCGGCATCCTCGAGTGACGAGGGCGAACCGGACGGCCCGGTGCCGTGTGGTGAGAAGCGGATGCGGCGAGCGGATGCGGCGCGAGCTGCGTCCGCTCCCCGCCCGGCCTCATTTTGGGCACGCTCTCGCGTCGAGGCCCACGCCCGCCGTGCAGCGGAGTAGATTTCGCGCATGACTTTCAACGAGAACGCGAAGCTCGACACGAGCGGCGTGCAGAAGCGCGGCCGGGGGGCCAAGACGGCCGCGATCGGTGGCGGATCGATCGGGCTGCTCATCGTGGCGTTCCTCGCCTCGCAGTTCCTCGGCGTCGACCTGACGGGACTCGTCAGCGGCGTCGACCAGGGCCAGCAGACGCAGCAGGAGGTCGAAGGCGGGGGACTCGCCGAGGAGTGCCAGACCGGTGCCGACGCGAACGCGCAGATCGACTGCCGCATGGTCGGCGTCCAGAACTCGCTCGCCGACTTCTGGGAGACGGAGAGCGCGGCCGTCGGCGTCACGTACGAGCAGCCCGGGTTCATCCTGTACGAGGGCCAGACGAGCTCGGCGTGCGGGACCGCATCCAACGCGGTCGGCCCGTTCTACTGCCCAGGCGACTCCTCGATGTACGTCGACACGTCGTTCTTCCAGCTGCTCACCTCGCAGCTCGGCGCGCAGGACGGCCCGCTCGCCGAGATGTACGTCGTCGCACACGAGTGGGGCCACCACATCCAGCATCAGATGGGCGTCTTCGACACCACGAACCGCACCGACACCGGGCCCACGTCTGACGGCGTCCGCATCGAGCTGCAGGCCGACTGCTTCGCCGGTGCCTGGCTCGGCGAGGCCGCGACGACCGAGACCGCCGAAGGTGTGACGCTCCTCGAACCGCCCACGCGCGATCAGGTGGACGTGGCGCTCTCGGCCGCGTCCGCGGTCGGCGACGACCACATCCAGGGCCAGCAGGGCCAGGTGAACCCGGAATCGTTCACGCACGGCACCAGCGAGCAGCGCGTGAACTGGTTCGTGACCGGCTACGAGCAGGGCACGGGCGCCTGCGACACGTTCGCCGTGAGCGGCAACGAGCTGTAGCGCTGAAGCGGTCCCCGCCGCCGCCGCGAGCACAAGATTGTGGTCCGGTGCTGTGCATCCGTCGATGAGCAGCACCGGGCCACAACTCTCTGCCGTCGCTGCGCTGAGGGCCGGAACGGGCAGGCCCGAGCGCGAGGCCTGGGGGCTAGAACTCCTCGTGGGTGTCCGGGTCCTGGTCCCAGATGCGTCCGCGCTCGAGGCCGGAGAGCGCATCCACCTCTGCCTGGTCGAGCTGGAAGCCGAAGATGTCGAGGTTCTTCGCCTGGCGCTCGGTGGAACGCGACTTCGGGATCGGCACCGAGCCGAGCTCGACGTGCCAGCGGAGGATGGCCTGCGCGGGCGAGACGCCGTGCGCGGCAGCAACCTCGACGACGACGGGATGCTCGAGCAGCTCGCCGCGACCAAGCGGGCTCCAGGCCTCGGTCACGATGCCGTGCTCCGCGTGGAACTCGCGCAGCGCGGCCTGCGGGAAGAACGGGTGCAGCTCGACCTGGTTGACGGCGGGTGTGACACCGGTCGCGTCAACGATCTTCGTCAGGTGCTCCGGGGTGAAGTTCGAGACGCCGATCGACCGCACCCGGCCGTCCTTCTGCAGCTGCACCAGTGCGCGCCAGGTGTCGACGTACTTCTCGAGGCGCGGCAGCGGCCAGTGGATGAGCAGCAGGTCGAGCTGCTCGAGGCCGAGGCGCGCGATCGACTCGTCGAAGCCGGTGAGCGTCTCGTCGTAGCCGTGGAAACGGCCGGGGATCTTGCTCGTGACGACGATCTCGGAGCGCGGTACGTCGGACGCACGGATGCCCCTGCCGACGGCTTCCTCGTTGTCGTAGCTGATGGCGGTGTCGAGGAGTCGGTAGCCGAGCGAGAGCGCCTCGCGTGTGGGTCCGGCGGAGTCCTCGCCGGCGTGCGGGAAGGTGCCGAAGCCGATCGCGGGGATCGTGGTGCCGTCGTTGAGTCCGAGTTCAGGAACGTTGCTGGTCACTGTTCGCCTTCCGTCATTTGTTAGAACAACACGACCCTAGGGCCTGTCACCGGGAGGTTTCCGACCGTGACGCAATCGGCTGGCAAGGCGGGAGACGGCCGCCTCAGCGAGTCCTGAGTTCCGACAGTGCCCCCGCGATCGCGTCTCTCAGCGCGGCCGGAGGCTCCTCCCGTGTGGCGAGCACGACCTCGCGGGTGAGCGTCGCAGTATCGATGGGCAGGAACGCGACTGCATCGTCGTGCCAGGTCGCGACTGAAGCGGGGACGACGGCGACGAGCTGCCCCGCCGCGATCATCCCGAGGATCGCGGGGTAGTCGTCGGAGTGCATGCCCGTGCTCGCTTCGAAACCGGCCCGCCGGCACAGCTCGCGCGTGGCCTCGTCGAGCGTGTCGCCGCCCGATGCGCCGAACGCCCACCGGTCCTGCCGCAGCTCGGTGAACTCTCGAATGGGCTCGCTCGGCTCCGTGGTGGCGAGGGGATGCGAGCGGTGCACCGCCAGAACGAGGGGCTCAGCGAAGAGCAGCTCGGTCGTGACCTCGGCTGAGAGGGACGTCGGCAGCCCTGGGGCCTGGAAGAGAACAGCCGCGTCCAGCTGGCCCTGCTCCAGCTGTCTGGCGAGCCGTTCGCACTCGTCAAGTGTCAGCTCAAGGCTGAGACGCGCGAGTTCCGCTCGGCGCAGGATGCCGGGGACGACGAGCGCGCCGAGGGTGGGGAAGATGCCGAAGCGCACGAGTCGCCGCTCGTCGTCGAGCCAGGCGTCGAGTTCGGTGAACGCCCTGCGGCCGGCCTCGAGCAGCTGCCTCGCGCGGACTGCGAAGACGCGGCCCGCTGCGGTCGGGGTGCTGCCACGGGGGCCGCGCTCCAGCAGCTTGACGCCTGCCTGCTGCTCGAGTCGCCGGAGATGGTGATCGACGGTCGGATGGCTCCATCCGAGCCTGTTCGCCGCCGCGGCGACGGAGCCCTCCGCGAGAACGGCGTCGAACGCTGCCAGCCCCCTGAAGTCGGGAAGATTCGGCGCCTGGCGGTGTGACATGGCTTCAGTCTACGACTGAAGCCATACCGTCAAGTTGCCATTCTCTCTTGCAAGCGACCCTGGCACGATGGGGGCATGACGCACGCACCCGAGGTTCCGACGTTCGCCTACGACGACGCCGAAGGCGACTTCGGTGGGGTGTCTGCGAACCCACCTCAGAGCGCGATGCCCCTCGAGAACTCGACCGGCGCGAGTCGAGACACCGCAGGGGCGCCATACGCCGCCGCGCTCGCCGTGCACGCCGCCCGCGACTCCACTGCCTTCCTCGTGCCGGGCCACGGCGCCGACGCCACCGGTCTCGGCCTGGGTCAGGCGGAGTACTTCGGCGAGCGGGTCCTCGAACTCGACGTGACGCCACTGCTCGACGGCATCGACCTCGGCGACGGGTCGCCTCGCGAGCAGGCCGAACGTCTCGCCGCGGACGCGTGGGGTGCATCCCGAACCTGGTTCCTCACCGGCGGTTCCTCGATGGGCAACCGCATGGCTGCGCTCGCCGCGCGCGGGCTCGGCGAGGGCGTGCTCATGCAGCGCAGCGCCCACTCGAGCTTCGTCGACGGCATCATCCTGGGCGGGTCGTCGCCGAGCTTCGTGCTGCCCGAAGTCGACCTCGAGCACGGCATCGCCCACGGGGTCACCCCCGCCGCGGTCGCGGATGCGCTGGCCGAGCGACGCGCATCCGGCGGCGGCGCCGTCGCGGCCGTCTACATCGTCTCGCCCAGCTACTTCGGCGCCGTCGCCGACGTCGCAGGCATCGCCGAGGTGGTGCATGAGGCCGGTGCCGCCCTCATCGTCGACGCCGCCTGGGGCGCTCACTTCGGGTTCCTTCCCGAGCTTCCCGATTCTCCCGTGCGCCTCGGCGCTGATCTCGTCGTCACGAGCACCCACAAGCTCACCTCGTCGCTCTCGCAGAGTGCGCTGGTGCACCTCGGGCACGGTCCCATCGCTCGGGCGCTCGAACCGCACGTCGAGCGAGCCCACCGCATGACCGCGTCGACAAGCGAGAGCTCGCTGCTGCTCGCGTCGCTGGACCTCGACCGCCGCGACCTCGTCGAGCGCCGCGACCTGCTCGAGGCGTCCTACGCCGCCGTGCTCGCCGCCCGCGACATGTTCCGCGCCGACGGTCGCTTCCCGGTCGTCTCAGACGCGTTCGACGCGTACCCGTCGACGGTCGCGATCGACCCGTTCCGCATCCCCGTCGACATCCGCGCGACGGGCCTCGACGGGCACACCGTGCGGCTGCGCCTCGCCCGCGAGTTCGGCGTCATGGTCGAGATGGCCACCGTGAGCTGCGTCGTCGCGGTCGTCGGCATCGGCAAGACGCCGGATGCGCGTGTCCTGCTGGACGCGCTCGCCGCAATCGCGGCCGATGCCACCGCGGCGCCGCCCGCCACCGAGGTGCCAGGCGACGCTGCTGTCACGATCCCGCCGATGCCTGGACCGGGGGAGATGCGCATCCGCCCCCGCGCCGCCTACCTCGCCGACGCCGAGACAGTTCCGTGGACGGATGCGATCGGGCGCATCTCCGCCGACTCGCTCGCCGCGTACCCGCCGGGAATCCCGAACGTGCTGCCTGGCGAGGAGATCACGGTCGAAGTCGTCGAGTTCCTGCGGGCGTCGGCCGCCGCGGGCAGTCATGTGCGCGGTGCCGTCGACAGCCCGGTTTCGGCGTTCCGAGTCGTCGTCGAGTAGCAGCTCAGCTCGTTGGTGCTGTGGCGCATACTGCTTGGCGCCTTCGTGACCAACATCAGTGCAGAATCGCCGCCTGGAGTCTGCACCGAGCTCGACGGCCCGATTTTTGCACTGATGTTGGTCGGGAGTCTTGCTAGCTTCGCCCGGCGTCGCCCGGGCCGCCGGCGTCGAGGATGAGCTGCAGGAAGATCACGTCGAGCCAGCGGCCGAACTTCGTGCCGACCTGGTCGAGGCGACCCGCGTGCGTGAAGCCGAGGCGCTCGTGCAGGCTGATCGATGCCGAGTTGTCTGCGTCGATGGCGGCGACCATGACGTGTTTGCCTGCCCTCCGGGCGCGGTCGATGAGCGCGAGTGTCAGTGCCTTGCCGAGCCCTCGTCCGCGGGCTTCGCCTCGCACGTACACCGAGTGCTCGACGGTGTGCCGGTAGCCCGAGAAGGTGCGGAAGTCGGCGTATGTCGCGTAGCCGAGCACGGCGCCGAGTTCGTCGACAGCGACGAGGACCGGAAGTCCGGCGGTTGCTCGGCCGGCGAACCAGGCGCGGCGGTCGTCCTCGTCGACGGTGGCGGCGTTCCAGTTGACGGTTGTCGTCAGCACGTCCTCGTTGTAGATCTCGGTGATCGCGGGGATGTCGTCGACGGTGGCGTCGCGGATGTTCGGGGTCACCCGGTCAGTATCGCGCAGGGTTCAGGCCATCATGCGGCGGTGAGGCAGAAGCGCTGCGATCGAGCCGCCGCGAAAGTCAGGCCGGTGCGCTGCCGGTCGAGCCGCGCACGGCGAGACTCGTTGCAACGCGCTGCACGCGCTGGAGCTGCACGGGGTGCTGCATCCGCTCGAGGAGGAGCGTGCCGGCCTGCACTCCGATGGCGAAGTTGCCGGTGTCGACGGAGGTGAGCGACACCACCTGGAACTTCGCGAGCGGGGAGTTGTCGTAGCCCGCAACGGACAGGTCGGCGGGCACCCGCAGTCCGAGGGTGTTGGCGACCGAGAGCACGCCGATGGCGGACGCGTCGTTGAAGGCGAAGATCGCGGTGACCCGCTCGCCTTCCGGGGCCCCGAGGAGCCGTCCGGCGGCCGCCTGCGCGCTCTCCTCGCTCATGCCGCCAGCCTCGACGACGGCGTGAGCGGCGAGTCCGGCTTCGGTCATGGCTCGCAGGAAGCCCTGCTCCCGCAGTTCGCTGATTCGACCGGGCCCACGGAGGTAGGCGATGCGAGTGTGGCCGAGCTCGAGCAGGTGGCGGGTGACCTGGCGGGCGCCGGCCTCGTCGTCGTTCGTGACGATGTCGACCGCGGGAAGGTCGGGGTCAAGGGTGCCGGCGAGCACGACGGGCACGTCGTCGGCGATGCGGGCGACGGCGTCACCTTCTGAGGTGGTGCCGATGACGACGATGCCGTCGACGCCCTGCTGGATGAGGGCATCCAGCGAGCTGCGCCCGATGCGCTGGTCGGTGCGGCTGTCAGTCAGGAGCGTCGCGTAGCCGGAGGCGTGGAGCGTCGCGGAGGCCCCTTCGAGGAGCTCCACGAACCAGGGGTTGCGAAGGTCGTTGACGACGAGCCCGACGGTTCGGGTCTTGGCGCGGGAGAGTCCGCGTGCGTGCGCGTTGGGGCGGTAGCCGAGTTCCGCGATCGCGGTGAGGACGGCCGCGCGGCGGGTGTCGCTCACGTGCGGGGCATCGCGCAGCACCAGCGAGACCAGCGACTTGGAGACACCGGCCCGCTCGGCCACGTCGCGGATGGTGACGGGGGTCGAGGCTGACTTCTGGGTCTCCTCCACGGTGTCACCTCCTGACTGCGCTTCGGTCGAGTCACCAGCGTATGGCCTTTTCCGTCGCAGTGTGGAACTATTTGCACCGATCTATATTTGTCCAAGACACGCGAGCAAGCAGCAGCAAGCACTGCCGGGCACGCATCCGATGAGCAACGAGGGTGGCATGAGCACACAGAACGCGCGCCGGCTGAGCGCAGGAATGGTCGGGGGCGGCATCGGCGCCGACATCGGCAAGACGCATCGCTTCGGGATGCGGATGGATGACCGGTACTCGCTCGACGCGGGGGTCTTCGGGCGCGACCGTGAGCAGTCGGCCGGAGTGGCCGCATCCCTCGGGGTCGCGCCTGAGCGCACCTACGACACGTACCAGCAGATGGCGGAGGCTGAGGCCGCACGCGAGGACGGCATCGACATCGCCGTCGTCGCGACGCCGAATGACAGCCACTTCGAGGTGGCCAAGGCGTTCCTCGAGCGCGGTATCAACGTCGTGTGCGAGAAGCCGCTCACGCGGGACTCCGCGACAGCTCGCGAGCTCGTCGACCTCGCGGCGGCCAACGACGTGATCCTCGCCGTGCCGCACTGCTACTCGGCGTATCCGATGGTCAGAGAGGCGGCACGCATGGTGAGCGACGGTCGCCTCGGCCGGCTCACGTTCGTGGACGTGGAACACGCCTCCGGCTGGGCCGCGACGCCGCTCGAGCTGACCGGCCACAAGCAGGCGAGCTGGCGCACGGACCCCGACGTGGCGGGGTTCCCGAGCGTCGTCGGCGATCTCGGCACGCATGGCTACCACCTCGCTCGCTACATCACCGGCCTCGAGGCCGATCGCGTCTCGGCGCAGCTCCACACTCTCGTGCCTGGTCGGAAGGTCTTCGACAATGCGACGGTCGCACTCGAGTTCAGTGACGAGGTCCCGGGTCGGCTCTGGGCGAGCATGGCCGCGACGGGCCACAATCACGGGCTGCGCATCCGCGTCTTCGGCGACGAGGGAAGTCTCGAGTGGCAGCACGAGGACCCGCACCACCTGACCTTCCAGGACCTCGAGGGCACGACCACGGTCTTCACGCACGGCCTCGCCTCGCTCTCCGAGGACTCAGCCAGGCTCACGAGGGTCGGCCTCGGGCACCCGGAGGGCTTCCTCGAGGCGTTCGGCAACTTCTACCGCGACCTCGCCGACGAGCTCGAGGCGCGACGGGATGCGCGCCCGTCGACCATCCGCGAGCTGTCGTTCCCGACGGGCATCGACGGTCTCATCGGCGTGCAGTTCGTGGAGGCCGTCGCTGCCTCGCACGCCGCCGATGGGGCGTGGGTCGTGCCGGCGAGCGTTGTCGACCACGAAGCCGAGGTGGCGGCCGCCGACGCTGAACTCCGTGTGGCAGGGGGCAACTGAGATGCAGAGATTCGCGCTCATCGGCGCCGGGTTCATCGGCGCCGTCCATGCTCAGAGCCTCGCGGCCAACCCCGATGTCGACTTCCGCTACGTGTACGACGTCGACCTCGCGAGGGCAGAGAGGCTGGCCGTCTCGCACGGCGCAGCGGCCGTGCCCTCGCTCGCGCAGGTCTTCGATGCCGCGCAGGTCGACGCCGTGCTCATCGCGTCCTCCACCAACAAGCACTCCGAGCATCTTCGGCTCGCGGCCGACGCGGGCATCGCAGCGCTCTGCGAGAAGCCCATCGACCTCGATCTCGAGCGCGCCCGGGAGACGGTGGCGTACGTCGAGACGTCCGGCATCACCGCGATGGTCGATTTCAATCGTCGTTTCGACCGCGACTACGCCGAGGTGAAGCGAATCGTGGACGCGGGCGAGGTCGGCGACGTCGAGCTGGTGCAGCTCTCGAGTCGCGGGCCATCCATGCCGCCGCTCGAGTACATCGCGGTCTCCGGCGGGCAGATGCGCGACCAGACGGTGCACTTCTTCGACCTCGCGACCTGGATCACCGGCCTCGATGCGGTCGCCGTGTCCGCGACGGGCAGTGCCTTGGCTGAACCCAGGGTCGCCGAGTACGGCGACGTCGACACGTCGATCGCCACCGTGCGCCTCGCGAACGGTGCCCTCGTGCAGGTCGACAGCATCCGTCGCTCCGGCTACGGCTACGACGAGCGCATCGAGGTGTTCGGCTCGGAGGGGCTGGTCGAAGCCAAGCGGCACAGGTCGGGCCAGGTGGCCAGGTATGGGAGCGGAACGGTGACGGAGTCGGGGATGCACGCTGGCTGGTTCGAGCGTGTGCAGCCCACGTACGCCGCGGCTCTCGCGGAGTTCGTCGGTGCGCTCGAGGATGCGCGTTCGCCGTCGCCGTCACTGCGCGAGGCGCTTCGCGCGCAGGCTGTCGCCGAGGCGGCGACGCGCTCGCTCGCGAGTGGCCGGGAGGAGCCGGTGCTCTCCTGAGCGCGCGTCGAAACGTACCGTCGGACGGCGGGTGATCGAGTCTCGGTCGCCCGCCGTTCCGGGGTTGAGACCGATCCGTGATGCGGTCTTCACAAGAAAAGGTTTGCTTAATACACCTGTTGAGCTATTGTCATGACAAGTCAGTGACGTGCTCGTTGCTCTCGGACAAGGATGACCGAGCGAGCACACGTGGGCTTCTCAAGACGCCGTCCCCCAGCGGCTGTCTCGTCGAGCGCACAACTGACGCCATCACGGCATTCAAAGGAGTTTTCGTGAAGAAGAAACGTCTCATGTTCGGCCTGGCCGCACTCGCCATGGTGCCAGTCTTCGCACTCACCGCCTGCTCCTCCGCAGGTGGACGCGACACCGGAACGGCGGAGGACCCCGCAGTCGCCGGCGTCGCAGATACGCCCTCCATCAAGATCGCGATGATCACTCACGCCGCCCCCGGCGACACCTTCTGGGACATCGTCCGCAAGGGCGCCGAGACGGCGGCGGCCAAGGACAACGTCGAACTGCTCTACTCGTCTGACCCGCAGGCTCCGAACCAGGCTCAGCTGATCCAGCAGGCCATCGACCAGGGCGTCGACGGCATCGCCGTCACCATCGCCAAGGGCGACGCACTCGAGGACTCCATCAAGGCCGCCGTCGACGCCGGCATCCCCGTCGTCGCCTTCAACGGCGGCAGCAAGGAAGCCTTCGAGTTCGGCGCCTTCACCTACATCGGCCAGGACGAGGTCGTCGCGGGCCAGGCCGCCGGTGACAAGATCACCGAGCTCGGCTACACCAAGCCCCTCTGCATCATCCAGGAGCAGGGCCACGTCGGCCTCGAAGCGCGGTGCGCGGGCATCAAGGAGAAGGTGCCAGCCACCGAGATCCTCTACGTGACCGGCACCGACATGACCCAGGTCAAGTCGACGATCTCCGCCAAGCTGCAGTCGACGCCCGACACCGACGTCGTCATCGGACTCGGAGCTCCCTTCACCCTCACGGCCATCGACTCGGTCTCCGAGACCGGCTCGAGCGCCAAGGTAGCGTCGTTCGACCTCAACGCGGACCTCGCGCAGGCCATCGTCGACGGTGACGTCGCCTTCACGGTCGACCAGCAGCCCTACCTCCAGGGGTACATGGCCGTCGACTCGCTCTGGCTGCAGAACAACGGCGAGTTCGCACTCGGCGGTGGCAAGCCCGTGCTCACCGGCCCGACGATCATCGACGAGAGCAACGCGGCCGTCGTCCTCGAAGAGGCCAAAAAGGGCATCCGCTAACCAGCGAACCACGGTCGGGGTGGCCGCCAGCGCGGCCATCCCGACCCCTCACAAGGAAGTGCAGTCATGGTTCAAACCTCAACACCAACCGCAGCATCCCCCCGGTCGCCCAACACCGGCTCGGCCCCCGTCACCACCGACGAGCGCGTCGGCAAGCGCTCGCCGCTCTCCGTCATCCTCGGCCGGCCCGAGATGGGCGCCGTCGTCGGCGCCATCGTCGTCTTCGTGTTCTTCGCGGTCGCCGCCCCAGTCTTCACGCAGGTCACGTCGCTCGCGACCGTGCTCTACGGCGCCTCCACGATCGGCATCATGGCCGTCGGCGTCTCGCTGCTCATGATCGGCGGCGAGTTCGACCTCTCCGCCGGCGTCGCCGTCATCTCGTCGGCACTCACCGCATCCCTCTTCAGCTGGTACTTCGCCACCAACGTGTGGGTCGGCGTGCTCATGGGGCTCGTCTTCGCCCTCGTCGTCGGCTTCATCAACGGCTGGCTGCTCATCAAGACGAAGCTGCCGTCGTTCATCGTCACGCTCGCGTCGTTCCTCATGCTCACGGGGCTGAACCTCGGCATCACCCGCCTCGTCGGCGGCGGCGTCTCCAGCCCCGCGATCGCTGACATGGACGGCTTCGCATCGGCGAAGGCCATCTTCGCGAGCGAGATCCCGGTCCTCGGCGTCAACGTCAACGTCACCGTCTTCATCTGGATCGCCCTGGTGCTCGTCGCCACGTTCATCCTCATGCGCACGAAGATCGGCAACTGGATCTTCGCGGTCGGCGGCGACGAGAACGCGGCCCGCGCCGTCGGCGTCCCCGTCACGGCGACGAAGATCGGCCTCTTCATGGGCGTCGGCTTCTGCGCCTGGATCCTCGGCATGCACAACCTGTTCGCCTTCAACGTCGTGCAGTCGGGCGAGGGAATCGGCAACGAGTTCCTCTACATCATCGCGGCCGTCATCGGCGGCTGCCTCCTCACCGGCGGCTACGGCTCGGCGATCGGCGGCGCCATCGGCGCCCTCATCTTCGGCATGGCCAACAAGGGCATCGTCTACGCCCAGTGGAACCCGGACTGGTTCAAGTTCTTCCTCGGCCTCATGCTGCTGATGGCCACGATCGTGAACCTCGTCGTCAAGAAGAGGGCGGAGCAGAAGTAATGGCAACGAATCAGGCAACAGTGACGGATGCGCAGCAGTCGGCGTCGGCAGACCAGGGCGCGCACCTGATCTCGCTCCGGGATGCTGGCAAACGGTACGGCAACATCCTCGCCCTGCAGGGCGTCGACATGGACGTCGACCCGGGGCGCGTCACGTGCGTGCTCGGCGACAACGGTGCCGGCAAGTCGACGCTCATCAAGATCATCGCAGGACGCCACGAGCACACCGACGGCGAGTTCCTCATCGAGGGCGAGTCGGTGCACCTCAAGTCGCCTCGCGAGGCCCTCGAGCGGGGCATCGCGGCGGTCTACCAGGACCTCGCGGTCGTGCCGCTCATGCCGATCTGGCGCAACTTCTTCCTCGGCTCCGAGCTCACGAAGGGCTTCGGCCCGTTCAAGAGCCTCGACGTCGAGCAGATGAAGGACATCACGAAGAAGGAGCTGCTCGACATGGGCATCGACCTTCGCGACGTCGACCAGCCCATCGGCCAGCTCTCAGGCGGCGAACGGCAGTGCGTCGCGATCGCCCGCGCCGTGTACTTCGGGGCGAAGGCGCTCATCCTCGACGAGCCGACCGCCGCCCTCGGCGTCAAGCAGTCTGGTGTGGTGCTGCGCTACATCCTCGCGGCGCGCGACCGCGGACTCGGCGTGATCTTCATCACCCACAACCCGCACCACGCGTTCCCCGTCGGCGACAGCTTCCTGCTCCTGAAGCGCGGCAAGTCGATCGGCTACTACGACAAGGCCGACATCACCCTCGACGAGCTCACCGCGCAGATGGCCGGAGGCGCCGAACTCGAGGAGCTCGCCCACGAGCTCGAGCAGCTCGGCGGCTACACGCAGGACATCGCCGTCATCCGCGAAGTGGAGGACGACATCCCGGACGTGCCCGCCAAGTAGGCGCAGCGTCCGCTGCGTGGATCATGCGAGAACGGCCGGCACCCGCTGCGGGGTGCCGGCCGTTTCGCGCGCTCAGGAGGCTGGTCAGCGGCGGGCGGCCGCAAACGGACCGTTGTCGCGGTCGACGACCTCCTTGCCGAGCGGCGAGAGGGAGATCGGGATCATCTTGAAATCGGCGATGCCCATGGGGATGCCGATGATGGTGACGCACAGCGCGATACCGGAGACGATGTGACCGATCGCAAGCCACCAGCCAGCGAGCACGAACCAGATGACGTTGCCGATGAACGAGAAGGCGCCGGCGTTCGGCCGTGAGACGACATCGCGGCCGAAGGGCCAGAGCGCGTACAGGCCGATGCGGAACGAGGCGATGGCCCACGGGATCGTGATGATCGGGATGCAGAGCAGCACGCCGGCCAGCATGTAGCCGCAGAAGAGCCAGAAGCCCGAGAGCAGGAGCCAGATGATGTTGAGGAGAGTGCGCATGCGTCAAGCCTGCCGCAACTCGCGATGTATCGCGTCATCCTGGAGGCTGAACTCGGCATGTGCATATGTCATGACAAACAGGCGCAGGAGGGCTATGCTCGCAGCAGGTACATCGTCGTGCCGAAACCCCCAGTCCATCCGCAGTCCGAGACTGCCGTGCACACCGAGGTCACCCATGAGCTCCACCACCCCACCCCCGTACGCCGGCCTGCCCGCCGGCGAGATCCTGAGCATCCTGCACGCCGAGGAGCAGGAGCTCGACTTCCCGAGCTTCACGCTCGAGGATGCGTGGCAGGTGGGCACCTGGCTGCGCCACGAGTCGATCATGCGCGGCCACAGCGTCGCCGTCTCGGTCGTGCTCGGCGGACAGCGTGCGTTCCACGCCGCGACGCCAGGCTCCTCCGCGTTGAATGACGCCTGGCTCGCCCGCAAGTTCCGGGTGGTCGAGCACTTCGGTCACTCGACCCTCGCGGTCCGATACACGTACGAGGCGGACGGCGAGGACTTCGCCGCAGACTCCCTCCTGGACCCGCGCGAGTACGCCGCCGCGGGCGGCGCCTTCCCGATCCGCATCGGCGGCACCCTCGCCGGCGCGGTCGGCGTCAGCGGCCTCGAGATGCACGAGGACCACGCGCTGGTCGTCGAAGCGCTGCGCGTCCACCGAGTCCTGTCGTAGCCGCGCGACGGCCAGGGCTGCGGCGCTACTGGTCGGCGACGGCGTCGAGAACGTCGTCGGCGTAGCGCTCGAGCTTCGCCGCACCGACGCCGGAGATGGCGGCGAGCTGCGCGTGCTGGCGCGGCTTGACCTCGGCGATGGCGGCGAGGGTCGCATCCGTGAACACGATGTAGGCGGGCACGCCCTGCTCCTTCGCGGTCTCGGCGCGCCAGGTGCGCAGCCGCTCGAAGACCTCGCGCTGCGACTCCGTGAGGGCTGCCGCTGCCGCGCTCCCGCCACCGGAGCGACCCGAGTACTCCCCGCGCGAGCGGCGCCCGCTCGAGCCGGCCGGCTTCGGGGGCTCCTTGCGGAACATGAGCTGCCGCTCGCCGCGGAGCACCGGGGCGGCCTCGCTCGTCAGCGCCAGCACCCCGTACTCGCCGCGCACAGCGAGCACGCCGGCGGCCAGCAGCTGGCGGATGACGCCGCGCCACTCCGTGTCGCCGAGATCCTTGCCGATGCCGAACGTCGAGAGCTCGTCGTGCTTCCACTGCGTGATCTTGTCGGTCGTCTTGCCGGTGAGGATGTCGATGAGCTGGCCGGCGCCGAACGCCTGGCCGTTGCGCTCGCGGTCGAGTCGCAGCACGGTTGAGAGCAGCTTCTGCGCCGCGATCGTGCCGTCCCACGAGTCGGGCGGCGAGATGCACGTGTCGCAGTTGCCGCACGGCTCGCTGAGCTGCCCGAAGTAGGCGAGCAGCTGCACGCGGCGGCACGTGACGGTCTCGCAGAGCGCGAGCATCGCGTCGAGGTGCTGGCTCTGCGCTCGCTTGCGCTGCGCGTCTCCTTCGCCTTCCGCGATCATGCGGCGCTGCTGCACCACGTCGTTCAGGCCGTAGGCCAGCCAGGCGGTGGACGGCAGGCCGTCTCGGCCCGCGCGACCAGTCTCCTGGTAGTAGCCTTCGATGCTCTTGGGTAGGTCGAGGTGCGCCACGAAGCGCACATCCGGCTTGTCGATGCCCATGCCGAAGGCGATCGTCGCCACCATGACGACCCCGTCTTCGCGGAGGAACTTCGCCTGGTGTCGCGCACGCGTCTCGGCAGGCATCCCCGCGTGGTAGCCGAGCGCGTTCACGCCCTGTCCCCGCAGCCACTCGGAGACGTTCTCGACCGACTTGCGGCTCAGGCAGTACACGACGCCGGCGTCGCCCGAGTGCTCCTCGTGGATGAGGCGCAGCAGCTGCGCCTTCGGGGTGGCCTTCGGGGAGACGCGGTACTGGATGTTCGGGCGGTCGAAGCTGGCCACGAACACCTTCGCGTCGCCGAGCACGAGCCGGTCGACGATCTCCTGCCGGGTCTCGCTCGTCGCGGTGGCCGTCAGGGCGATGCGGGGGACGCCTGGCCAGCGCTCCGCGATCATCGACAGGTTCAGGTAGTCGGGGCGGAAGTCGTGCCCCCACTGCGCGACGCAGTGGGCCTCGTCGATCGCGAACAGCGAGATGTTGGTGCGACTCAGGAGGTCGGCCGCGACAGGCAGGCGCTCGGGGGCCAGGTAGATGAGGTCAAGCTCGCCCGCGAGGAGTTGCCGCTCGACGTCTCTCCGCTCGTCGATCGACTGCGTGGAGTTCAGGAACGCGGCGCGCACGCCGAGCTGCTCGAGCGCGCCGACCTGGTCGTGCATGAGCGCGATGAGGGGCGAGATGACCACTCCGGTGCCCTCTCGCACGAGCGCGGGCACCTGGTAGCAGAGGCTCTTGCCTCCACCGGTCGGCATGAGCACGACAGCGTCGTCGCCAGCGCAGAGGCGCTCGATGATCTGGGCCTGGTCGCCGCGGAAGTCGTCGTAGCCGAAGACCTCGCGCAGCACCCGCTGCGCTCGCTCGAGCAGGGTCCCTGACCTGGCGGGGGCTTCTGTCTCGTGCGTTGCGACCATGCAAGCAACCCTAGGCGCGACGACCGACATCCGCTTGGTCATCCACAGGCCCGGCCGCATGCATCCGCGCACCGACGCGACCGGAAAGCGGGGGCCTCAGCGTGCCGCTATCGGGCGGCGCCGAGGCGCGAGACCGGCGGGTAGTAGCGGAACCCGGGGATGAACAGAGGCGCAGACGCCGCCCGTATCGCGCGCCGCGGGAGGGTGCGGTCGAACGGGTCCAGCTGAGCTGCGCGGTGCTGCTGCTCGAGCTGCAGCCGGGGGTCCACGCTCGGCTGCGATGCCAGGCGGGTCGAGGCATCACGGGCGCGCGCAAGATGCCGTGGGCTGTTCACACTCAGCTCCCATCGCCGGTGACTCGTCGCGCCGCAGGGCTCGCGATCTTGGGGGCTTCAACGCTAGCGAGAATCGACACACGGCACACCCGAGATCCAGGGGAGAACTCCCCACCCGACAGGATGGCTGGGGAGGTCTGCCTCGGGTCGATCGGCGAAGGAATGGCGAGGATACGGCGGGCAGCCGACCGTGGGTCGTTCAGTCGCGTTCGACCGTGAACCCCGACCCCGCCCATTCGGACATGCCGCCGAGCACATTCACGACCGGCTTGCCCTGCTGCTCGAGGTACGCGGCGGCGCGTTCGCTGCGGACCCCCGCGGCGCAGATCAGGTACACGGGGCCGTCCTCCGGCACCTCGTCGACACGATCCGTGAGCTCGCTCAGCGGCACGTTGCTGGCCCACGGGATGCGCACGGCAGAGAACTCATCGCGTTCGCGAACGTCGATGACGGTGGCCTGCTCGCCGAGTTCTGCGAGCTGCTTGGTGTCGATGGTCTGCACGGGTGATCCTCCTGGTTGAGTCTCTGCACCGCGGGACCGCGGGCCGCGCACCACGGTACTTCAGCGCACTTCGAGAGCGCTGGCGCACTGGCCTCGGGAGGAGTTGGGACGCCGGACGGGCTCTGACCTGAACGGAACTTGGCAAATCCCCGAAGGCAGGTGTACCTTCACAAAAGGTAAGCCTTACCTGGCCTACCGCGTATGGACGCCTGGGCTCTGGCTGGCCCTCACGCCCGCCGGCCCGTTCTCTTCACGCCCAGGAATCCAGCATGCTCGGCTCTCTCCTCATCGGCCTCCGCGAAGGCCTCGAAGCGGCGCTCGTCGTCGGCATCCTCATCGCCTACGCTCGGCGAATCCGACGACCGGACATCGTGCGTCGCATCTGGCTCGGCGTCGCGTTCGCGGTCGTCGCCTCCCTCATCCTCGGCGCGGTGCTCACGTTCGGCGCCTACGGGCTCTCCTTCCAAGCCCAGGAGATCATCGGCGGCACGCTGTCGCTCGTCGCCGTCGCCATGGTGACGTGGATGGTGTTCTGGATGCTCCGCGTCTCGAAGACGCTCAAGCACGACCTCGAGGGGCAGGTCGATCGCCACCTCGGGGGCAGCGGCTGGGGCATCGTCGCGGTCGCCTTCGTCTCCGTCGCGCGAGAGGGCCTCGAGACCGCGCTCTTCGTCTGGTCGACGACGCGCTCCGGTGACGGCTGGGTGCTCGGCTTCCTCGGCGCCATCCTCGGCCTCCTCATCGCGGTCGGGCTCGCCTGGGGCCTCTTCCGTGGTGTCGTTCGCATCGACCTCTCCACGTTCTTCACCTGGACCGGCGCCCTCCTCATCGTCTTCGCCGCGGGCATCGTGGCCTACGCGATCCACGACCTCCAGGAGGCCGCGGTGCTGCCTGGACCCTTCATCGCCGCCCCCGAGACCGCACCGGCCGCACTGCAGGCCTGGTTCGGGGAGAACGCGTGGGCGTTCCGCATCCCCGAGATCATCCCGCCGGACGGGCTCCTCGGTGCGCTCCTCAAGGGCACGCTCGGCTTCACTCCCGAGATGACGAAGCTCGAGATCCTTGCCTACTTCGCGTACCTCATCCCGACCGCCACGCTCTTCGCCATCCGCACCCGCTCCGGCAGGCGGCACGCGACCACAACCTCACCCCAGCCTGCGGCGACCGCCGCGCTCTAGACACGCGCCCTCGAAGAAGGACACCCATGCACCTTAAGCCACTTGCCGCCGGACTGCTGTCGGCCGCGGCCCTCGTCTCCCTCACCGGCTGCGTGCCGAACGCGCCGGCTGACTCAGCGTCGTCGCTCGCCGTCTCGAGCACAGATTCGGACTGCACGGTCTCCGGCGCAGCCGCCGCCAGCGGCCCCATCACCTTCGACGTCACCAACGACGGCGAGCGCGTCACCGAGTTCTACCTGCTCGCCGACGACGGCCTCCGTATCGTTGGCGAGGTCGAGAACATCGCCCCTGGCACGAGCCGCCAGCTCTCCGTCGTCGCGCAACCGGGCAGCTACTTCACGGTCTGCAAGCCGGGCATGATCGGCGAGGGCATCGGGCAGACGGCCTTCGAGGTCTCCGGCGAGGCGGTCGAGGTCGCGGCAGACGACCAGGCCGCCTACGACGAGGCCGTCACGAGCTACACCGCCTACCTGCGCAACCAGGTCTCCGAGCTCGTGCCGCTCGTCGAGCAGTTCACCACCGCCTACAAGTCGGGCGACGACGCGAAGGCCCGCGAGCTGTTCGCCGCGGCGCGCGTGCCCTACGAGCGCATCGAGCCGACCGCCGAGGCGTTCGGCGACCTCGACCCGAAGATCGACTACCGCGAGGTCGACGCCGTCGCCGAGGGCCTCGACTGGACCGGCTTCCACCGCATCGAGAAGGACCTCTGGCAGCCGCAGCCGGGCGACAAGAACTCCGACGACACCGACGCGTTCCTCGACTGGGCGCCCTCCACGCCCGAGGAACGCACCGCCTACGCGGACCAGCTCGTCGCCGACATCCAGGAGCTCGCCGACCTCGTGAACGGCGAGGAATTCGAGATCTCCATCGAGGACATCACGAACGGCGCGATCGGCCTGCTCGACGAGGTCGCGACGGGCAAGATCTCCGGCGAGGAGGACTGGTGGTCCGGCACCGACCTCAGCGACTTCAAGGCGAACGTCGAGGGCGCAGAAGTCGCCTTCGGCATCGTCGAGGACGTCGCCCGGTCGAAGGGGGAGGACGGCACAGCGATCGCCGACTCCATCAGCACGGAGTTCACGGCGCTGAACGACCTCCTCGGCAGCTACGGCAGCTACGAGGAGGGCTTCACCAACTACCGCGACCTCACGCCAGACCAGGTCAAGGAGCTCTCCACGCAGGTGGATGCGCTCGCCGAGCCGCTCTCGCAGCTCACGACCACGGTGCTCGGCCTGCAGGCGTAGCCTCTCCGAGACGCACGCCGCCAGTCAGGGTGACGTGGCGTCGCTGAGTGCCCTTCATCACGGCGATGCGACCCCTCGTCACCCTGACTGACGGGACTCCGGTCCGTGCTCGGATTTCCGCTGGAATCTCCCGGGACGGCACCACGTGAACCATCAGCAGAAGGAGCGCCGTGAGCGCAGGTGAAACCGGGCGCGAACCCGACGGCGCGGATGCGCGAGCGAGGAACGTGAGGTCCGGATCGACGGCGGCACGTCGGCCAGCGGCGAGCTCCGACCCGGTGGCGGACCCTGCCGTGGCGGCACCCGCACATGGTGGCCTCTCGCGACGCGGGCTGCTCGGGCTGCTCGGTGCGGGCGCCGCGGGCATCGCCGCCGGCGGTGCCGGTGGCTTCGGTATCGCGGCCGCGACCGGGGCCGGTGCCAGCACCCACGCGGGCAGCGGCACCCAGTATCCGTTCTCCGGCGACCACCAGGCCGGCATCGTCACGCCAGCCCAGGACCGGCTCCACTTCGCGGCCTTCGACGTGCGCGAGGGCACAACCCGTGAGGAGCTCATCGAGCTGCTGCAGGACTGGAGCTACGCGTCGTCGCGGCTCGTGCAGGGCCTCGACGTCTCAGCGTCGGGCGCCGTCGGCGGCTCCCCGCTCGCCCCGCCGGACGACACGGGCGAGGCCATGGGACTGCCTCCGTCGGCGCTCACCATCACGTTCGGCTTCGGGCCGACGCTCTTCGTCGACGGCGACGGCGTCGACCGCTTCGGGCTCGCGAGCAGGCAGCCCGCGAAGCTCACGCAGCTCCCGCGGTTCTCGGGCGACGCCCTCCAGAGCGAGCTGTCCGGCGGTGACCTGTGCATCCAGGCCTGCGCTGACGATCCCCAGGTCGCGGTGCACGCCATCCGCAACCTCACGCGCATCGGCTTCGGCCGCGTCATCCTGCGCTGGTCGCAGCTGGGCTTCGGGCGCACCTCGTCGACGTCGACGAGCCAGGCCACGCCGCGCAACCTCTTCGGCTTCAAGGACGGCACGGCGAACGTCAAGGCAGAAGAGACGAGCGCCACCGCCGAGCACGTCTGGGTCGCCCCGGGAGACGGCCCCGACTGGCTGGCCGGGGGCTCCTACCTGGTGGCGAGGCGCATCCGCATGATGATCGAGTCGTGGGACCGGGTGCGCCTCGAGGAGCAGGAGCAGATCATCGGCCGCGACAAGCGAGCCGGCGCCCCGCTCAGCGGCGGCGAGGAGTTCACCGAGCCCGACTTCGTGGTCGAGAGCGACACGACCTTCGGGCAGCCCGCCATCGACGCGAACTCGCACGTCGCCCTCGCCCACCCCGCGAAGAACGCCGGAGCCCGGCTCCTGCGCCGCGGCTACAACTTCGTCGACGGCAACGACGAGCTCGGCCGGCTCAACGCAGGGCTCTTCTTCCTGTCCTACCAGCGCGATCCGGAGCAGTTCATCCGCGTGCAGCAGTCGCTCAGCACCGACCTCCTGAACGAGTACCTCAAGCACACCGGCAGCGGCATCTGGGCGATCCCGCCCGGCGCGCGCGACGGCGGCTACGTGGGGGAGACGCTCTTCTCCTGACCGCGCATACTCCACGCCCAGGCGGCTCATAGATGCTCCATAGATGAAAGAGGAGACTGGAGCCATGCCTGCAACCGATCAGTCGAGCTCGCGGCTCGGCCCGAAGCTCACGGCGGCCGACGGATCCGCCATCCGAGTGCTCGTAGTCGACGACGAGCCCTCGCTCACCGACCTGCTCCGGATGGCGCTGCGCTACGAGGGCTGGGAAGTCCGCACCGCCGCGGATGGCGCCTCCGCGATCAAGGTCGCCCGAGAGTTCAAACCCCACGCCGCAGTCCTCGACATCATGCTCCCCGACACCGACGGGCTCAGCCTGCTGCACCGCATCCGCGCCGACGACGAAACGCTGCCCGTGCTCTTCCTCACCGCGAAGGATGCACTCGCCGACCGTCTCGCCGGACTCACTGCGGGCGGGGACGACTACGTCACCAAGCCCTTCAGCCTCGAGGAGGTCATCGCGCGCGTCCGCGGTCTCGTGCGCCGGTCCATGCTCACGCAGGGCACCGCGAACGACCCAGTACTCCGCGTCGGCGACCTCAGCCTCGACGAGGAGAGCTACGAGGTTCGCCGAGGCGACGACCTCATCGAGCTCACGGCCACCGAGTTCGAGCTGCTCCGCTTCCTCATGCGCAACCCCCGCCGCGTGCTCTCGAAGGCACAGATCCTCGACCACGTCTGGAGCTACGACTTCGGCGGGCGAGAGACCGTCGTCGAGCTGTACATCTCCTACCTGCGCAAGAAGGTCGACGCCGGCCGGGAGCCTATGATCAGCACGGTGCGCGGTGTGGGGTACATGCTCAAGGCCACGGAATGACCTCGCGAGGGGGCGCGTCCGAGGCCCCCGCAGCTTCCACAGGGGTCCCCGTCGCGCCCTCGCCCCTCGCCGGGCAGGGAGGATATGCCGAAGCGGCCGCCCCGCAGGGCCGCGCACCGATGACGCTTCGCCGGAGGCTCGTCCTCGGCCTCGTCGCGACGCTCGTCACCGTCACCGCCGTCATCGGCGCCGTGAGCGTCTCGCTGCTGCACAACGTGCTCGTCGACCGGCTCGACCAGCAGCTGCTCTCTGCCAGCGACCGTGGACGCGAGGGCGCATCCGGTCCCGGCGACACGGGCGGGCCGCTGTCGCTCACGCCGAACGCGACCTTCGTGCTGAAGCTGCCCGGCCAGGCCGAGGGCACGGTCGGGGCGGTCATCGACGGCGGCGAGGTCATCTCCGCCGGCGCCCTCGACAGCCTCGGCGAGGTCGTCATCATCTCGCCGAGCACGGCGGAGTCGCTCGCGAGCGTGCCCCTGGACGGGCGGGCGCACACGGTCACCGTCGACGGCATCGGCGAGGTCAGGGCGCAGGCGAGCGAAGGGCCCGCCGGGTACGGGGTCGTCATCGCCCTCCCGCTCGGCGACGTCAACGCGACGACCACCACGCTGAGTCTCATGATCGGCCTCATCGGGCTGCTCGGCATCGCGCTCGCCGCCCTCTTCACGTCTCGCTGGATCCGCGCATCCATGGCCCCGCTCGAACGGGTCGAGCACCTCGCGACCAGCATCTCGAAACTGCCGCTCACCTCGGGCGACGCCGCGCTCGACGTGCGCGTCGACCCCCGTGACGCCGACCCTCGAACCGAGGTCGGGCGCATGGGGCAGGCGTTCAACACGATGCTCGGGCACATCTCCCGCGCCTTCACGGCGAGGGAGGCGAGCGAAGCGAAGATGCGGCAGTTCGTCGCGGATGCGAGTCACGAGCTGCGCACGCCCCTAGCGTCGATCCGCGGCTACTCCGAACTGACACGTCGCAGCCGCGCCGACCTGCCGGAGGACACGGCGCGCGCGCTCGAGCGCATCGACTCGGAGTCCGTCCGCATGACCGCGCTCGTCGAGGAGCTCCTCCTGCTCGCTCGACTCGACGAGGGCGTGGAGGCCACTCGCGGCAGGGTCGACCTGTCCCTCATCGCCCTGGAGACGGTCGGCGACGCGGATGCCGCCTGGCCCGATCACCGGTGGAACCTCGATATCCCCGGCGAGCCCATCGAGGTGGTGGGGGTCGAGGGTCAGCTGCGCCGCGTCGTCTCGAACCTGCTGGCCAACGCCGACGCGCACACGCCGGCCGGCACCAACGTCACGCTGACGCTCGGCGTCGATGGCCGGTTCGCGATGCTCAGCGTCCTCGACGACGGCCCGGGCATCGACCCCGCCGTGCTCGGCCACCTCTTCGAGCGTTTCGTGCGCGGCGACACGTCGCGCGCCCGCGGCGAGACCGAGGCCGGTGACATTCCGGTGACCAGGGGAACAGGTCTCGGCCTCTCCATCGTGAAGAGCGTCGTGGATGCGCACGGCGGCACGATCGCCGTCGACAGCCGACCCGGCGCCACGCGCTTCACGGTGCGCCTGCCGCTCGCTGCCCCAGCCCAGGGCTGAGGGATGCGCGGGCGCTACACGGCGACGGGCGGCTGGCCGGCCCGCTCGGGCGCATCCTGGAAAGCCGTCCTCGGCACGAAGCAGAGCGCAGCTGCGGCGGCCACGGCCGTCAGCCCACACACGGTCCACACCGTGAAGTAACCCGTGAGGGAGCCTGCCGTGCCGTCGCCCGCGGCGGGGGCATTCGCCAGCGTGCCGAGCAGGGCGATGCCGAACACGCACGACGCCATGGCCCCGCCCAGCGTCTTCACCGAGTTGGTCAGCCCGGTCGCGACGCCCGTCTGGGTTGCGGGGGCTGCGGCCGCCGCGGCAGAAGGAAGCGCCGCGACGAGCGCGCCGGACCCGATGCCCGCGATGACCATGTTGGTGACCGCCTGCACATACCCGTCGTGGAAGGGCAGGAACAGCAGGTACCCGGTTGCGACGAGACCGCTCGCGCCGATCAGCGCGACGCGCGGTGCGAGCAGTTTCGTGACCTGTGCGTAGAGCAGCGCGCCGGCGACCATGGAGAGCACGTACGAGCCGATGAGGATCGACGTCTGGCCAGCGGATGCGCCCAGCCCGTACCCGTAGACGCTCGGGTCGGTGCGTGCGAACGTCGAGAGGGGCGCTTGCGCGCCGAGCACACTGACTCCGAAGAGGCCGGCCGTCAGGAACACGGGCCAGAGCACCGGCGACTGGAAGAGGCGCACGTCGATGAGGGGATCCGGTCGGCCGAGCTCGACGCGCGCGAAGACGGCGAGCAGGGCGAGGCCGAGCAGCACGATGCTCCACGAGAACAGGTCCGCCGGACCGTTGACGCGCAGCAGGCTGAGCCCGCCGGTGAAGGAGATCAGCGCGAAGCTCAGGAGCAGGAGGCCCGGGTAGTCGAGCCTGCCGCCGACCGGGTTCGGGGCTTCCTTCACGCCGAACAGGATCACGAAGAAGCAGAGAGCAACCGCGACGGCCGGGATCAGCAGGAGCACCGGCACGGGAAGGGTTTCGGCGAGCGCGCCAGCGCTGAGCGCGCCGGCGACGGCCCCGAGTTGCAGCGCCGCGACGAGCACACCGGCCGAGGCGCGGGTGAGGCGCGCGGAGTTCGGGCGCTCGCGCGTGCGCGACCAGATGAGCGCGATCTCGATCGGCAGCCAGATGACGTAGAAGCCCTGCAGCGCCCAGGCGACGAGGAACATCCAGAACTCCTGCGCGAACACGAGACCGAACGACGCCAGCGCAGTGACGGCCGTCGAGACGAGCAGCACCTTGCGCTGCCCGAGCATGTCGCCCAGCTTCGCGAGTACCGGCACGACCAGTGCCGACAGCATGAGCTGCGCCCCCTCCAGCCAGTTGACGTCGGCGTCGTGGATGCCCAGGTGCCGCGCGATGTCGGTGAGCAGCGGGGTGTAGTAGCCCTGCAGGATCCCGCTCGTGAACTCGACGAACGCGAGGAAGCCGACGATGCCGGCGATCGAGGCGAAGCCGGCGGGGCGGAGACGGTGCACGTTGGTGCCTTCCTCGAGGGGAGCTGGGCGGAGCATCGGGCGCCCGAGCTCCGGCCTCTGCGCTGGCAGGGGTGGAGCCCGGGGGTGGTGCGTCGTGCCGGACGGCTGCGGTGTCGTCCGTCGTTCTGGGTGGAATCACTGTACTGCCGCCGTCGCTCGCCACCTACCGACCGGTCTGTGCAATCTGGCCCCACTTCGGGGAACTGCGGGGGCGGAGGCGCTCAGGCGCGGCCGACGAGCACGGGAATCAGAGCGAGCGCAGCAGGGACTCGTGGAAGAGCTTGCCCGCGCGGAGGCTGGCGATCGAGACGCGCTCGTCGACACCGTGGATCGACGCGCGCTGCCTGGCATCCATGGCGAGCGGCGCGAAGCGGTAGGTTGCGGGCGCGAAGCGCTGGAAGTGCTTCGCGTCGGTGGCGGCGAGCGTGATGTAGGGCGCGGCGACGGCCTCCGGGTAGGCGCGGCGTGCGGCATCGCGCAGCAGAGCGAACTGCGCATTGTCGGTCGGGGCGAGCGCCGTCGGCTCGTTCGGATCAGTGCAGTGGATGCGCACCTGCCGGTCGCGGACCGCCCGCCGCACGTGCCGAAGCGTGGAGGCGACACTCTCGCCCGGCGCGATGCGGCAGTTGAGGGTCGCGCTCGCGCTCGCGGGGAGCACGTTGTCGGCGGTGCCACCGCTGAGGCGCGTCGTCGCGAGGGTCGTCCGCACGAGTGCGGCCGCATCACCGCCGAGGCGGGACAGCGTCTGCGCGGCGAGCAACGGGGCCCGCGTGAACGATTCGAGGATGACCCTGCCGCGGCCCTGGGCATGCGGGATGAACGTCGCGAACATCTCGCGGGCCGCCGGAGTCAGCCGAGCGGGGAACGGACTGCGTTCCACCCTCGTCACGGCCCTCGCGATGCGCGCCGTGGGCGTCAGTCCGGAAGGCGCCGATGCGTGCCCCGCGTCGCCGCTCGCCTCGAGGACGATGTTCACCGACCCCTTCTCGCCGACCCCGATCATGGCCGCTGGCACATCGATGAACGGCAGGGGAGCATCCACGACGGCACCGCCTTCGTCGAGCACCAGCCACGGCGTGAGGCCGCGCTCGCGGAACAGCGCCGCGGCGGCCGTCGCCGCTTCGGAACCCGTCTCCTCATCGCCACCGAACCACAGGTACACGTCGCGCGCCGGCGCGAACCCCTCGCCGAGCAGCGCTTCGACGGCTTCCAGGATCACGCACAGCGGCCCCTTGTCGTCGAGCGTGCCGCGGCCCCACACGGAGCCGTCGGCGACGGTGCCCTCGAAGGGCGGATGCGTCCATCCCTCCGATTCGAACGCCGGGACGACGTCGAAGTGCGCCATGAGCACCACGGGTTCACTCGAGCTGCCGGGCCCGGTTCGACCGCCGGTCTCGGCCATCGGCCAGCGGTACAGCACGCCCCGGTCGGTGACGGGTTCCCGTTCAAGTCGCTGGTGGGCCAGCGGGTACAGCTCCTCGATCAGGGAGAGGAAGTCACGGAGCGGGGCAGCGTCCCGCTCCGTCATGTCCGCCGAGACGGTCTTCACCCGCACCATGCGTGACAGGCGCTCGGCGATGCCGGTCGCCTCGTCCGGGAGCTCGGAGCCGCGGCCCGACGCCTGGGGAGCAGTCATGACGTCAGTCTAGGGAGGCGCCCCTGCCGGTGCCCTCGACGGTGTCCTCGACGGTGCCCTCGACGTCGGCGAGCCAGGGGCCGAGGATGCGGGCGAGCGCGGCCCGGTCGTCGGCGCTCACGCCGGAGAGGAGCCGCTCCTCGTTCTCGAGGTGTCGCGTGTAGGCCTTGTCGATGAGGTCGAGCCCGCGCGGCGTGAGCTGCACGACCCGGCCTCGCCCATCCGCTTCGCT
The DNA here is from genome assembly GCF_050315415.1 of Pseudoclavibacter sp. Marseille-Q434. Lineage (NCBI taxonomy): Bacteria > Bacillati > Actinomycetota > Actinomycetes > Micrococcales > Microbacteriaceae > Pseudoclavibacter > Pseudoclavibacter sp. Marseille-Q434. Next base: position 51,289 of record NZ_JBNPQH010000004.1, read on the forward strand.
GACCCGTCTGGAGACGAGGCCAGCGCCCTCGAGCCGGTCGACCCTCTTGGTCATGGCCCCGGTCGTGACCATGGTCGACGCGGCGAGCTCGCTTGGCGTGCGCTCGAACGGTGCGCCGGCCCGGCGCAGGGTGGCGAGCACGTCGAAGTCGCCCTCGCCGAGGCCGAACTCGCGGTAGACGCGGGTGAGCTCGTCGGTGAGGTGCAGGCCGATGCGGTGGATGCGCCCGATCACGCCCATCGGGGATGCGTCGAGGTCCGGACGCTCGCGCGCCCACTCGGCGAGGATCTGGCTGACGCGGTCGTCGGGGGCGATCATGGTGCCATCATAGCTTCCGTGGAAGCTAGGATGGCTTCCATGGAAACTACATGGCGTTGGATGCTCATCACGGCGATCGCACCGATCGCCTGGGGCAGCAACTACTACGTCATGGGGTCATTCCTCCCGGCGGATGCGCCGCTCTGGGGTGCCGTGCTTCGCGCGCTGCCGGCCGGGCTTGTCCTCCTCCTCTTCGCCCGGAAGCTGCCGAAGGGCGCGTGGTGGTGGCGCGCCCTCGTGCTCGGCACCATCAACATGAGCGCCTTCTTCGCCCTCGTCTACGTCGCGTCGCAGCTGCTCCCGTCGAGCATCGCGTCGATGATCATGGCCGCGTCGCCCATCGTTATGATGGTCTTCGCCGTCTCCATGCTCGGCGAACGGCTGCGCGTCCTGCCCGTCGTGGGAGCGGCCGCCGGCCTCGCCGGGGTCGTGCTCATGCTCGCGACGGGAACGGGTGCCGTCGACTGGATGGGAGTCGCCGCATCCGTCGCAGCCATGGCGCTGGCGTCCTTCGGCTTCGTCCTGGTGAAGCGGTGGGGGAGCGGCGTCGAGCTGCTGCCGCTCACGGCCTGGCAGCTCGTGGGCGGCGGGGTCGTGCTGCTCCCCGTCGCGCTGCTCGTCGAGGGGCCGATGCCGAACTACGACGGGCCCGCGATCGCCGCGCTCGCCTACGTCGGCCTCATCTCGACGGCGCTCGCCTACCTCGCCTGGTTCGGGGGACTCAAGAACCTCACGGCGGGGACGACCGGCCTGATCGGGCTCCTCAATCCCGTCACGGGTGTCCTGCTCGGAACGCTTGTCGCCGGCGAGGTGCTCAGCTGGCAGCAGGGCGCGGGCATGGCACTGGTGCTGCTCGGCATCCTGCTGGGGCAGTCTGCTCGCCGTCCTCGATCGGAGTAACGTTCTGGCAGCGCTATCACGAGCCTTGATCTAACGTCAGACGTATGATGTAATCGCATCACCCCGAGATGCGGGCAGCAGTCGTCAACGACGTCGACCAGAGAAGGACGCACAATGTTGCAAGATTCGTCCCAGAAGCGCCGAAGCAGGCGCATCGCCACCATCGCGGCAGCTGCTGCATCAGCCCTGCTGCTCGCCGGATGCGCCGGAGGAGCCAGCGGAGAGGTCAACAGCGAGTACGGGTTCCCAACGGCAGAGCAGGAAGCCGACAGCCCCATCATGGTGTGGGTCGACGCGGCCCGCGAACCGGCGATCGCCGCCTTCCAGGAAGCCAACCCCGACGTGCCCATAGAATATGAGGTCTACGACGGCAACGCCGGTGGCAGCGGCACCTTCCAGACGCGCATCGCGCTCATGGACCAGGCGGGCGAAGGATGGCCGGACGTCGTCTTCTCGACGCAGCAGAACGACGCCTCGTGGGCGTCCCAGCCGGCACCGGGTGGCGGGCAGGGCTTCGCAGCTCCCCTCAACAAGGGCTTCTTCGACCAGGAGTTCCTCGACGGCTTCTCCACCGGTGCCCTCGACCCGTCCACGATCGACGACACCGTGTACGGCCTCCGCAATGACCTCGCGCAGGTCGTCACCTACTACAACCAGTCGCTGCTCGACCAGTTCGGCTACGAAGTGCCGACGACGTGGGAGGAATACGGGCAGCTCGGCGACAAGCTCGCAGCCGAGCACCCGGGCTACATCCTCGGCAGCGTCGGCGACGCCTTCATGCCATACGTCTACTACCAGGGCTCGCAGTCGCCGGTCTTCCAGACCGAGGGCGACACCTTCGTCGCCGACATGGAGTCGGAGAACTCGGTGGAGATCACCAAGATCCTCGACAAGATGATCGCGAACGGCACGATCGTGCAGGACAGCGTGTTCAGCGCCGAGTTCACGTCGAAGTACGCCGACAAGGTCGTCGTCATGCCCGGGCCGGTCTGGTACACGGGCGCCGTCTTCCAGAGCGGACTCCAGGTGCCGGAAGGGCAGCTGGGCGTCGCGGCCCCGCTCGCCTGGGAGGGCGAGGAGATCGCCACAGGCAACGTCGGCGGCGGCATCTGGTACGCCTCCAGCCACACCAAGAACCTCGAAGCAGTCAAGACGTTCCTCGAGTTCGCGGTCAGCGCCCCCGAATTCCAGGTCGAGCTCTCGAGCGGCTACCCGGCGTACTCGTCGGCCGCTGAGGGGTGGCTCGGCAAGCTCGCCGACACCGGCTACTTCATCGACGGCTTCGAGCAGCAGATGATCGACGCGGGCGGCAGCATCTGGAGCGGCTGGGCATCGGCGCGCTTCAGCCCCGAGACCGGATGGGCGACGACCGTGATGCCGGCCATCGCCGAGGGCAAGACCATCGAGTCGGTGCTCCCCGCCTGGCAGACCGAAGTGCTCAACGAGGCACAGGTGAACGGGTACACGGTCGCCGAATGACCTCCACCCCGCTCGAATCTGAGACGCGGTCTGCACCCGCGGTCGGCGCCGCTCCCCAGAGCGACGCCGACCCGGCAGGACCGAGGAAGCCACGCAAGGCGGGGCGACAGCGCGCCGCCAACCCGCTCGCGAACGAGACCCGCTTCGGGTACATCTTCGTCAGCGGCTACGTGCTGCTGCTCCTCGCCTTCGGCATCGTCCCGACGCTCTACGCGGTCTTCCTCTCGATCACCGAGAACGGCGTCTTCGTCGGCATCGACAACTTCGTCCGCGTCTTCGGCGACTACCGCTTCCTGCCTGCCGTCGGCCACGTCACGCTGTACATCGTCTTCTGGCTGATCAGCCTCATCGTGCTGGTCGTGTTCCTGGCCATCATCGTGCATTCGATCCGCGCGAAGTGGCTGAGCGTCAGCATCCGCTTCCTCTACTACATCCCGGGCGCCATCGCGGGGGCATCGAGCGTCATGCTCTGGCTGTTCCTGCTCGACCCCACCGTCAGCCCCGTCGCCGGCCTCCTGCGTGCGATGGGCTACGACTCGCTCATCCGCACCGTCTCCATCGACAACCTGCCGATCGTCTTCACCGTCATCGCGTTCTGGACCGGCGCCGGCAGCTGGATCGTCATCATGTACGGCGCGCTCAACAACATCAGCAACGAGGTCATCGAAGCGGCGAAGGTCGACGGCGCCAACCCCCTGCAGGTGGCTCTCCACATCCAGCTGCCCATGATGACCAAGTGGATCTCCTACATGGGCATCATGTCGCTCGCCGCGGGGACGCAGCTCTTCGTCGAGCCGCGCGTGCTCTCGCAGGCCAGCCGCGGCGTCGTGCCGGAGGACTACTCGCTCAACCAGCTCGCCTACCTCTACGCGTTCAAGCAGGGCGACTTCTCGGGCTCCGCAGCCATCTCCATCACGCTCCTCGTCGTCGCCCTCGCGCTCTCGACGATCTTCATCCTCAAGGGAAAGCTGTTCGAACGTGACTGACACCGTGATCTCAAGGAACGTCGAGCACCAGGACACCGCGCATCCGCCGACGAAGGCGCTCGCCCGGAAGCTGACACCGGGCGAGTGGATCATGCGCATCGTGCTCGGCGCAGTCATCGCCTCGTTCGTCGTGTTCTTCCTGCTCCCGATCGTGTGGCTCCTCCTCGCCGGCACGAAGGATGCCCGCTCGCTGCTGCTCGAGAACCCCATGTCGTTCGGCTCGTTGGAGCAGCTGGCCGCCAACTGGGAGCAGCTGTTCAGCTTCCAGAACGGCATCTTCCTCACCTGGATCGGGAACTCGGCGCTCTACTCGTTCGGCGCCCTCGTCATCACGCTCATCGTGAGCGTCCCCGCCGGCTACGCCCTCGCGCTCGGCAACTTCAAGGGCCGCAAGGCGCTGCTGCTCGTGACGCTCATCGTCATGCTCATCCCGAACACCGCCCTCGTGCTGCCGATCTTCCTCGAGCTGAGCGCAGTCAAGCTCATCGGATCTCCACTTGCCGTGATCCTGCCGTTCTCGTTCTTCCCGTTCGGCGTGTACCTGACCTACATCTACTTCTCCACGGCGGTGTCCCGAGACCTGCTCGACGCCGCGCGCATCGACGGCGCCAGCGAGCTCCGAGTCTTCGCGCAGGTCGCGATGCCACTCGCCGCACCCGTCATCGCGCTGGTCGGGTTCTTCAGCTTCACCGGCAACTGGAACAACTACTTCCTGCCCTTCCTCATGGTGGGCGGCAAGAACGTGCCGGTACAGGTCGGCCTCGCGAATCTGCTCTCCAACGTGCCGCAGTTCAACCCGACGACCGCGACGAGCATCGTCATCGAGCTGCCGACGCTCGCCCTCGCGACACTGCTGTCGGTCGCGCCGATCGTCATCATCTTCCTGTTCTCGCAGCGCTTCCTCGTCGACGGCATGACCGCGGGCGGCACGAAGGGATGAGCACGGGAAGGAGCGCGGTCACGCGGCACGGATTCGTCGTCGACGTGCGGCCGGAGAAACGCGAGGAGTACCTGGAGCTGCACCGGGCCGTCTGGCCACGCGTCGAAGCGGCGATGCGCGAGCAGGGCATCCGCAACTACTCCATCTTCATCATCGACACCACGCTCTTCGGCACCTACGAGTACGTCGGCGACGACTACGAGGCAGACATGGCGCGCGTCCAGCTCGACGAGGAGAGCCAGCGCTGGTGGCGGCTCACGAACCCCTGCCAGACACCGTTCGGTGAGGCGCGCGACGGTGAGCTGTGGCGGGAGATGGAGCTGGCATGGCACATGGACTGACCCGCGCAGAAGCGCCAGAGAGCGCTCGGCTGAACCGCGACACGGCCAGTGACGCACGCATCCCGATCGACACGCATGTGCACCTCTGGGACCGGTCTGTGGTGCCGCAGACCTGGATCGACCCGGACTCCATGCCGGCCATCGACCGCGAGTTCTCCGGCACGGACCTGACCGCGCAGCTGCGCGAGGTCGGCGTGACCCGCGCCGTGGTCGTGCAGTCCGACCGCACGCTCCTCGAGAACGACTTCCTCCTCGACGAGGCGCTGGAGGCGCACGAGGTGGTCGGCGTCGTCGGCTGGGTGGACCTGCGCGGTGGCGCGGACGGCGTGCGCCTGCAGCTGGATGACCTCGCCAGGCACCCGGGCGCGTCGAAGCTCGTCGGCATCAGACATCCGGTGCACATCGACGAGGACGAGCGGTGGCTCTCCCGCGACGACGTCGCCGCGGGCCTGGCCGAGCTCGGCACGCGGGGTCTGAGCTTCGATCTCGTGATCAGGCCATGGCAGCTCGAGCAGGCCGCACGCCTCGCGCGGCGCGTGCCAGGAACGACCTTCGTGCTCGACCACCTCGGCAAGCCCCCGCTGTCGACGGGCGAGCTCGAGACCTGGCACTCCGGACTGCGGCAGCTCGCGGCGCTGCCGAACGTGGTCGCGAAGATCTCCGGTCTCACGATCGAGGACGACTGGGGCGACTGGTCGCAGTCGGCCGTGGCGCGTGCCATCGACCCGGCGCTCGAGCTGTTCGGACCGGTGCGTCTCATGTTCGGGTCCGACTGGCCACTCGTCCGGCTCACGCGCGGCGGCTACCGCGACTGGATCGATGCATACCGATCCGCGACCGCGTCGCTGAGCCCCGCCGAGCAGCGGCAGATCGACGTCGGTACCGCCCACCGGGTGTACGGGATGCGCGGGGTGGGCGCGTGAACGCGGCCAGCGGCTCTCGGACGGCCGGCGACTCCGACGGCTTCAGCCCCGAACCTGCGGGGGATGCATCCGCCGGCACCCGCAGAGCTCCGCACAGCCCAGGTCTGCCGCGGCGACGCATCGGCGACTCCGCCGTGCACGTCAGCCGCATCGGGTTCGGTGCCGCCTCGCTCGGCAACCTCTACCGCGAGACGAGCGACGAGGAGGCCGCGGGTGCCGTGACCGCCGCCTGGGATGCCGGCATCCGGTACTTCGACACGGCCCCGCACTACGGACTCGGGCTCTCCGAGCGACGCCTCGGGGCGGCGCTCGCGGCCTACCCGCGCGACGAACTCGTCATCTCCACGAAGGTCGGCCGACTGCTCGTGCCCAATCCGGAACCCTCGGGCCTCGACGACGACTTCGTCGTGCCCGACACCCTCATGAGGCACTGGGACTTCAGCCGCGACGGCGTGCTCCGCAGCCTCGAAGGCAGCCTCGAGCGGCTCGGCACCGACCGAATCGACATCGCGTTCGTGCACGACCCCGACGCCTTCAGCGAAGGGGCCGCCCGCGAAGCGCTCGTGACTCTGCGAGAGCTGCGCGACGAGGGAGTCGTCGGCGCGATCGGCGTCGGCACCAACGAGACCAGCCAGCTCGGCACCCTCTTCGACGAGCGCCTCATCGACGTCGCCATGCTCGCGGGCCGCTACACGCTGCTCGAGCAGCCCGGCCTCGAGAGCGTGCTCGAACCCGCCCGCAGGGCAGGAGCGTCCGTCATCGCCGTAGGCGTCTACAACTCGGGCCTCCTCTCGACGCCGCGGCCAGGCCCGGACGCCGTCTACAACTACCTGCCAGCCCCGCCCGCCGCGCTCGAACGGGTGCACCGCATCGCCGACATCTGCGAGCGACACGGCGTGACACTGCCGGACGCGGCCCTCGCGTTCCCGCTGCAGCATCCAGCCGTCGCCGGCATCGCCCTCGGGATGCGCACTGCCGGCCAGGTGCGCGACAACCTGCGGCGCGCATCCGTCGCCGTCCCAGATGCGCTGTGGCCGGACCTCGAACGCCACGGCCTCATCGACCCGCGGAGCATCCGCCTCACCGCGTAGCCACGCGCACCCGATTCCACAGCCCGCACCCGCAACCCCACCCGGCGCCGCCGACCGCTCAGCGCCCGCCGCACACCGCCGCACCCCCGACCCGACAGCAACCACCAGGAGGAACCACCGTGAGATTCGTTCAGCGCAGAGACGGCGACCGAGTCGTGCCAGGCATCGTCGACGGCGACCGGGTCTACGACCTCGCCGGCGTCGACCAGGTCGACGGCGCGCTGCTCGCCCGCTCGGAAGAGCAGCTCGGCGAGCTCGAGGCGGCAGCCCTCGCGACCGAGGGACGTGACCTCGAAGGCCTCGACCTCGCCGCGCCCATCGCGCGGCCCGTGAAGATCGTCTGCATCGGACTCAACTACCGAGACCACGCCGCCGAGACCGGCGCCGCCATCCCAGAAGAGCCCGTCATCTTCATGAAGGACCCGTCGACGATCACAGGTCCGTTCGACGTCGTCCGTATCCCCCGCAACTCCGTCAAGACCGACTGGGAAGTCGAGCTCGGCGTCGTCATCGCCCGCGAGGCGCGCTACCTCGCGTCACCCGCCGACGCCGCCAACATCATCGGCGGCTACGTGCTCTCCCATGACGTGAGCGAACGCGAGTTCCAGCTCGAGCGCGGCGGGCAGTGGGACAAGGGCAAGAGCTGCGAGACCTTCAACCCCCTTGGACCATGGGTCGCGACCCCTGACGAGCTCGGCGACGTGCAGGCACTCGGCCTGCGCCTCAGCGTCAACGGCGTCCAGCGGCAGGACGGCACCACCGCCGACCAGGTCTTCGACGTCAACCACGTCGTCTGGTACCTCAGCCAGTTCATGGTGCTGCAGCCGGGAGACCTCATCAACACGGGCACCCCGGCCGGTGTCGCGCTCGGCATCGAAGGCACCCCCTACCTCCGCCCCGGCGACATCGTCGAGCTCTCCATCGACGGTCTCGGCACCGCCAGGCAGCGCTTCGAGGACGCACCGTGAGCGCAACGAGTGTCGCGGGCACCCGCGCCCGTTCCCGCGCCCGTTCCCACGCCCGTTCCCACGCCCGTTCCCACTCCCGGGCCCGCGCCGCGCGTTTCGGGATGGGAAACGCGCTTCGTTCGGGGAAGTTTCCCGCTACGAAGCGACGTTCCCAGCCCGAGTCTGCCGGAGTGGCGCCCGCCGACGGCGCGGCAGGTCGAGTCTCGACCTGCACAGGGATCCGCCCGTCCGCGGCCGCATCTTTCGGGATGGCTTCCACGCTTCGGGATGGGGTACAAGCCATCCCGAAGCGTGGAACCCATCCCGAGTCGTCGAGTCGCGCCGGGATCGCCGCATGAGCGGCGATGAGTTCGGCGGGCGGGTCGCGATCGTCACGGGCGGTGCATCCGGGATCGGGGCGGCCGTCGCCGAAGAGCTCCTCGCGCGCGGCGCCGACGTCGCCGTCTTCGACCTGAACGGGGGCTCGGTCGAGGGGCCGGCCTTCGGCGTGAGCGTCGACGTGTCCGACAGGAGATCGGTGGATGCGGGGGTCGCGGCCGTGCTCGAGCGCTTCGGCCGGCTCGACGTCGTCGTCAACTGCGCGGGCATCGGTGCGTTCGGGACCGTCGAGGACTCGAGCGACGAGGACTGGGCGCGCGTGCTCGACGTGAACGTGCAGGGCGTGGCTCGCGTGTGCGCCGCGGCGATGCCCGCGCTTCGCGAGTCGGACGCGGCAGCCATCGTCAACCTCACGTCGATCGCGGCCACCACGGGCATCCAGCAGCGCGCGCTCTACTCGGCCACCAAGGGTGCCGTGCACGCGTTGACGCTCGCGATGGCCGCCGACCACGTGCACGACGGCGTCCGCGTGAACGCCGTCTCGCCAGGCACCACCGATACTCCGTGGGTGCAGCGGATGGTCGCGAACGTCGCCGACCCAGTGGCGGAACGCGCGGCCATGAATGCTCGCCAGCCGACGGGGAGGCTCGTCACCCCTGCCGAGGTCGCGGGCGCTGTGGCGTACCTCGCGTCACCGCGTTCCGCGTCCACCACCGGCAGCGTGGTCGCCGTCGACGGCGGGTTCGGCGGCCTGCGGGTGAGGCCGGTTCAGGCGTAGCCGATCCGAAGACCCCCGCGCTGCTGCTCCGCAGCCTCCACGATCGCTGCCAGTCGAATGGCCGTCTGCGGGCCTCGCTGGAGGGCCATTCGACTGGCAGCGATCAGCTGCGTGGGCGGCTCAGGCTCAGGAAACGGTAGCGGATGCCGGTGCGCGACTCGAGCCAACCGTCGGACGGGTCGCGCGCATCCACTCGCCAGTCGTCGCCCGACCAGTCCGGGGCGCGGGCGTCGCCGTCGACCTGCAGATCGATCTCGGTCACCTCGAGGCGGTCGGCGCCGGCGAGCGCCTCGCGGTAGAGCTCGCCGCCGCCGATCACCCAGGCCTCGGCCGCGTGGCCCGGCTCCGCGGCTGGGGCGGCGCCCGCGCCCGCGCCGGCGTTCGCGCCCGCCGCGGAGAGCGCCTCCTCGAACGAGCCCGCGCGCTCGGCACCGTCGGCGGCCCAGTCCGCCTGGCGCGTCACGACGATGTTGCGCCGACCGGGGAGCGGGCGGAAGCGCTCCGGCAGCGAGTCCCAGGTCTTCCGGCCCATGATCACAGGGTGCTTGAGCGTGACGGCCTTGAAGTGCGCCAGGTCCTCCGGCACATGCCAGGGGATCCCGCCTTCGGCGCCGATCACACCGCCGCGAGCCTCCGCCCACACCAGCCCGACCGTCAGACCGCGATCAGCGTCGAGGTCGCCGGCGCGCTCGGCCGCCGCGCGCACCGCATCCGCCGCCCAGGTCGCTCCCGCTGCGTCGCTCATACGGCGATCGCCGCGCGGATCGTGGGGTGGTGCTCGTAGTTCGCGACCTCGAAGTCCTCGAACTCGTAGTCGAAGATCGTGTCGGGCGTGCGGTGGATGCGCAGCTGCGGGTACGGGTACGGGTCGCGTGTGAGCTGCTCGCGCACCTGTTCCTCGTGGTTGTCGTAGATGTGCACGTCGCCGCCCGTCCACACGAACTCGCCCGGCTCGAGGCCCGTCTGCTGAGCGACCATGAGGGTCAGCATGGCGTAGGACGCGATGTTGAACGGGACGCCGAGGAAGAGGTCGGCGCTGCGCTGGTACAGCTGGCAGGAGAGCTTGCCGTCGGCCACGTAGAACTGGAAGAGGGCGTGGCACGGGGGCAGCGCCATGGTCGAGATCTCGGCGGGGTTCCACGCGGTGACGATGTGGCGGCGCGAGTCGGGGTTCGCGCGGATCTGGGCGACGACCTGCTCGATCTGGTCGATGTGTCCGCCTTCGGGTGTCGGCCAGGAGCGCCACTGCACGCCGTAGACGGGGCCGAGGTCGCCGTTCTCGTCGGCCCACTCGTCCCAGATCTTCACGCCGCGCTCCTGCAGCCAGCGCACGTTCGAGTCGCCGCGCAGGAACCACAGCAGCTCGTACGCGATGGATTTGAAGTGCACGCGCTTCGTGGTGATGAGGGGGAAGCTCTCCGAAAGGTCGTACCGCAGCTGGCGGCCGAACACGCTGCGCGTTCCCGTGCCGGTGCGGTCGGACTTGCGGGCGCCGTTCTCGAGCACGTCGCGCAGCAGGTCTTCGTACGGGGTCAGGATCTCCGAAGTCACGTCCCGAGGATACGCCCGCGGAGTCGGACTGCCCAGTCGTCCGCGGGTACGCGTCGCCCGGTGTCGACCCGGCGCGTCTGGCCACCGCGAGCTGCCGCTCGGGGTCGATCTCAGGGGCGGAGTCGCGACCCTCTGGGGCGACTCGCGGGAGTCGAGTTCTACGCTCGGGGGATGAGCACCCCCGCCTCGCCGACGTCCGCGCCCGCCCGCCTGCTGATCGCGGGCTTCGGCAAGCTCGGCGCGCGACTGGGGGAGCGCTACGCCGCGCGCGGGACGGAGGTCTTCGGCCTACGTCGGAGCGAAGGCGACGCGGGGGCGGGCATCGAGCTCATCGCCGCGGACCTCGCCAGCCCGAAGGCCCCGCCCCTCACGCTGCCTGCCGTGGACGCACTTGTCATCACGCTCCCGCCGCCCGCCGTCGACGGCGTCGTCGCGCCGGACGGGTATCGGCGCTCCCTCGAGGCGCTCGCGGCGAGCCTCCCCGGCGCCCCGGACCGGGTGGTCTTCGTGTCGTCGACGCGCGTGTTCGAAGGGCGCGGCGACGGCCATCTGATCAGCGAAGCGGATGCGCCAGCCCCGGCCTCGGACCGCGCGCGTGCGCTTGTCGACGGCGAGCGTCGCGCCGTCGCGCTGTTCGGCGCATCCGTCATCAGGCCGTCAGGGATCTACGGTCCCGGGCGGGACAGTCTCGTCAGGCGCGTCCTCGAGGGTGCCCCTCTCCAGTACGCGCGTCGCACCAATCGAGTGCACGAGAGCGACCTGGTGCGGGCGATCGAGGCGACGCTGGAGCGCCCAGACGCACCCCCGCTGCTCCACGCAACTGATGCGCACCCCGCTTCCCTGGGGGAGGTCGCCACCTTCGTGGCCGGAGAGCTCAGCGTGGCCGCGCCACCGCGCATCCACCCGGAAGAGGCCAGCGGTACGCTGCTGGGCGGCGAGCGGATGCTGCAATTGCTCGGCACGCTCGACTACCCCGGCTACCGCGAGGGCTACGCCGAGATGGTCCGCCTCCGCACGAGCTGACGCGGTCGCCGCGCCGAGCCCGAGCTAACCCGGACCGCGGCGACGTTGTGGTCGTTCTCAGCCGAAGTTGACGACCACAACACCGCCCTGGGCTCATGGCGTCGCCACCGGAGTCAGCGGGGGCGGCCTTGTGGTCGTTGTGGGGCGATGTTGACGACCACAACTCCGCCCCTCGGCGCGCCGACGGGCGACGCGCCATACTGGTGGCGTCGCCGAGAGGCGCCCTGCTGCACCATCCCCGCATTCGTTGCCCCGCCTTGCCGCGGCGCCCGAAGGAGTCGCATGTCAGAGCCAGCCTCCGCCACCGCCACCGCCACCGCCACCGCCACCTCCACCGCCCTCGCGCACGCAGCGCCGGACTCGTTCATCCTCACGGCTGGCACAGTCGTGACGATGGATGCGCAGCTGCCGCGCGCGTCAGCCGTCGCGGTGTCTGCGGGCAAGATCGTGGCGGTCGGCACGCTCGCCGAGTGCCTCGAGGTCGTGCCGGGCGCTCCCGTCATCGACAGCGGCGCGCCCGTGCTGATGCCGGGCTTCATCGACCCGCACAGCCACCCGTTCCTGAGCGGCCTCGCGACGCAGCTGCCCGCCTTGTCGATCGCGCCGTGGAAGGCGCCGACCTGGAGCGAGGTGCTGAGCATCTTCTCGCAGGCGATGGCCGAGCACGACGCCGACGTCCCCCTCCTCTTCAACGGCTTCGATGCGCTCCTCCACGGCCGCCCCGCCCCGACGGCCGCCGACCTCGACGACATCTTCGGCGACCGGGTCGCGGTGGTCGTCGACAACTCCGGGCACGCCTGCTCCTTCACGTCGGCGCTCATCCGCAGCCGCGGGTGGGACTCGAACCCGCCGGCCGACCCCATCGGCGGCTCCTTCGCGCGCGACGCTGATGGCGCCCTCACCGGCATCTCGTTCGAGATTCCCGCGAATGCCGCCGTGCTCGGCCCCGTGATGCAGCAGCTCGGCGGCAGCCCGCTTGGCAGCGCCGCCGAGTACTACGCCCTCATGGCGCGGGCCGGCATCACGTCGACCTCCGACATGACGTTCTCCACCGACCTCGCCCCCGCCTACGAGGCGCTCGCGGCCATGCCATCCTCGCCGTTGCGCGTGAGTCTGTGGGAGGTGTCGACGGCTGCCGCCCCGGGCGCCGCGGCGAACTTCGACGCTGGTGAGGAGCGCCTCGTGAAGCAGGGCGTGAAGCTGTGGACTGACGGCTCCCCGTGGATCGGCAACATCGCCACCTCCTTCCCCTACCTCGCGAGCGACGCGACGAAGCGGGCCGGTATCGACCCCGCGACGGCGGGAGGCGCATCCGCCATGAACTACTCGCGAGCGCAGGTGGACGCGACGCTCGACGCCTGCGCACCGCTCGGCTGGCAGATGTCGTTCCACGCGAACGGCGACCTCGCCATCGACGTCGCGCTCGACGCCTACGAACGCGCCCTCGCCAAGCACGGACTGCTCGGCACGGACCACCGCTGGCGCATCGAGCACGCCGGGGCCGGGCGCCGCGACCAGTTCGAGCGCGCCGCGCGCCTCGGCGTGCACGTGTCGCTCGCCCCGTTCCAGTACTACTACTGGGGAGACCTGCTCGACGGGCAGATGTTCGCTCCCGAGCAGGGCGCGCGCTGGCAGGCCTTCGCGGATGCGGTGGAGGCTGGGGTCGTCGTCTCGCTGCACAACGACGGCTCGGTGTCACCGCCGTCGCCCATCCTGAACGTGCGGACGGCCGTGACTCGGCGCACGAGCAGCGGGTGCATCCACGCTCCGAAGCAGGCCATCTCCGTGGATGCGGCGCTCAGGGCGCACACGATCGACGCGGCGCGCACCCTCCACCGCGAGCACCTCGTGGGCTCGATCTCGGTCGGGAAGGTCGCCGACTTCGTGGAGCTGGGCGCTGACCCGTATGAGGTGCCTCCCCGCTACCTCGACGAACGCGTCAAGGTGCTCGGCACCTGGGTGGGCGGCGCACGCGTCGACCTTCCGGAATTCCTCGCCGCGGCGCATGCCAGCGATCCGGCCCCGCACGCCCACCACTCGGTGCGTGGCCACGTTGGGCACGGCTGCTGAGGAGAGCGTCGGCTCGCGAGAGTTGTGGCTGCGCGCACCGCGCTGCCGCACTCGCTGCGTTCCGCCACGACTCGCTGGTGGATGCGTGCGCGAGCGTTGGCCGCCGAGTGTCCGCCGCATGCGGAGAGTTGTGGCTTTGTGCGGTTCGGTGCGGCCCTGAGTGCATTCCGCCACAACTCTGCGTGCGGATGTGGCGGCCGCGCGGGACCGGAAGCCTGGGAGCCCACGTCCGTCGGCAGCTCGCGCCCACAAGCTAGTCCCGGATGCGGCGGCGCTCCCACGCGAGCGCGATGTGGTCGCGCATCTCGCGCGCGGCGGCTTCCGCGTCTCCGGCCTCGATGGCGTCGTACACGCGCTGGTGCTCGTCGAGGGTGAGGCGAACCGCGTCGGGGCCGGGCGCTCCGTAGTAGCGGCTGCTCTCGCCCGCGCGCTTGGAGAGGCTCCGCGCGATGCCGGACGCGAGGCGGTCGCCCGCGACGTCCATGACGGCGAAGTGGAAGGCGACGTCGGCGGCGGCGAATGCCTCCCGCTGCTCCGCTGTCGCGTGCATGGTGTCGAGATGGCCGTGGATGATGAGCAGCTCCTCGTCGCTTCGTGCGCCGGCGGCCGCGGCGGCGATGCTCGACTCGAGTTGTCCTCGCACGACGGCGAGCTCGTCGAGGATCCCGAGCGTCTCGTCGTTCTCGATCATCGTGCCGAGCACGACCTTGTCGAGGATGTTCCACTCGGACTGCGGGGCGATCTGCGTGCCGCGGCCCTGGACGACGGAGACCATCCCCTTCTCCTCGAGGCGCTTCATGGACTCGCGGATGACGGTGCGGCTCACGCCGAAGTTCTCGCAGAGCTCGGTCTCGGTGGGGAGGAGGTCGCCGGGGGCGACCTCACCGGTGACGATGGCGGAGACGAGGTCGTGCACGACTTGCACGCCGAGCCTGGCGGCGGGCGTGCGGTGGGCGCCGAGCCGCGGCGTGGTGGTGCTTGGCATGCGGCGATTGTAGTCACGAAGTGATGGGCGGGTCGGTGAACACGGACAAAAGCGCGAAAAACATATGACGAATAAATCGTGTGATGTATGCTGAATCTCCCATCTGAAGATCAAGGACGATATGAAGATCACCGGCTTCCGTTTGCTCACCACCAGGCACGACTGGGGGCGGTCGATCGGCGATGTCAACGGGCACATCCGCGCTGCGGTCACCGACGTCCCGATCGTGATCCTCGAGACCGACGAAGGGGTCGAAGGCGTCGGCATCGGCTCTCACGCCGACGTCGCGAGGCTCTTCCCGGCACTCGAGGGAGAGGATCCCCGCGCGGTCTCGTCGCTCTTCGATCGCATGCTCGCCCAGGTCTTCAAGTCGGGTCACGCCGGCGCGACCTACGGCGGAGTGGCGACGCTCGACGCCGCCCTCTGGGACCTCAAGGCGAAACTCGCCGGCGAACCCCTGTGGCGTCTGCTCGGCGGGCGCGACAGGTTCGTGCCCGGATACGCATCCGGTCTCGACATCGCCCTCGACGACGGAGAGCTCTCCGCGTTCTACGAGGACTTCGCCGATCGCGGCTACGTGGCAGGCAAGCTCAAGGGCGGTGTGGACCCGCTTGCCGATCTGCGCCGTCTCCGCGTCATGCAGGCCGCGCTCGGCCGCAACACCCCGAATCCCGGTCTGATGCTCGACGCCAACGAATCGTGGCAGGTGAAGCAGGCGGTGCGCTACGTGTCGGCGATCGAGGCCGAGGTCGACCTGCTGTGGGTCGAGGAACCGCTCCGGCGGTGGGACGCGCTCGGTCACGCGCGCCTGTCCGCCGCCGTGCGCGCGGCCGTCGCCACCGGAGAGAACCTGACCGGTGTCGACCAGTTCCGTCCGCTGTTCGACGCCGGTGCGCCCGACGTCGTGCAGGCCGGTGCGATCTGGGGGGTCACGCACGTGCTGCGCCTTGCGTACGCGGCGGACGCCAGGAACCTCCCCGTCAGTCCGGTCGGCTACAACGCGAATCCCGCGGTAGCCGCGGCGATGACGGCGGTGCCCAATCACCTGACGACCGAGGTGCAGTCGCTGCACTGGGCGCACGGCATGAGTGTCGATCAGGAGTTCGCCGACGGGGGCATCGTGCTGGGGGACGCCATCGGGTCCGGCATCTCGATCGACGAGTCCGCGATCGTGGATGCGGGGCGCGGCTGGGCGGATCCGGCTGGTCCACATATGCGGCCGTCCCGGGCTGGCCTCCGGGTCGTGCTGGACGGCGTCGAGCGCTGAGCGATCGAGTGGCGTGGCGGCGCGGCTGCGGGCGCGGTTGCGGCGGCGTGTGCCTGCGTGTGCGCCGGTCGATGGGGCATGTGTCGGGCGCGACGAAAGAACCCGCGGGGAGGACTTGCGGCGGGATCGTCACATCGCTAGATTAGGTGTAATGGCAGCGCTACCAGTAGCGCTCACATACGCCGGGCCGACCAGCCCGAAACAGACGCTCACGCAACGGCGCGAAGGAGTCGCAGTGTCCACGAGTTCCACTGAAGAACAGGCCGAGACGGCCCAGGCCGGCAGCAACCGGCTCCTCCCAGACGGCCCCATCCGGGCCCGCTCCGCGAAGATCGGCGCAATCGGAGCCGGCGCCATCATGGCAGACCAGCACCTCGCCGCGTACAAGCAGGCAGGCTTCCCGGTCGTCGCCATCGCATCCCGCACGAAGGCCAACGCCCAGCGCGTCGCCGAGCAGTGGGGCATCCCGACCGTGCACGACACCCCAGAGCTGCTCATCGAGGACCCGGACGTCGAGATCGTCGACATCGCGTATCCACCCGACCTGCAGCCCGCACTCATCCGCAAGGCGCTCGCGCTGCCGCACGTCAAAGCCGTGCTCGCCCAGAAGCCCCTCGCGCTCACCCTCGATGAGGCCATCGCCCTGCGCGACGAGGCTGCAGCGGCCGGCAAGATCCTCTCCGTCAACCAGAACATGCGCTACGACCAGTCCATCCGCGTGCTCAAGCAGCTGCTCGACGGCGGAGAGCTCGGAGACCCCGTCTTCGTCGAGATCGACATGAAAGCCGTGCCCCACTGGCAGGGCTTCCTCGAGGGCTACGACCGCCTCACCCTCGCCAACATGAGCGTCCACCACCTCGATGTCCTCCGCTTCCTCTTCGGAGACCCCGACGAGATCATGACCGTCACCCGCACCGACCCGCGCACCCAGTTCCCCCACACCGACGGCATCGTCGTCTCCACACTCCGCTTCCCCGGCGGGCTCCTCGCCCTCTCGACCGAAGACGTCTGGGGTGGCCCGCGCGAAGAGGGCTTCGACGACGACTTCTCCATCACCTGGCGGGTGGAGGGCACACGCGGCGTCGCGAAGGGCACGATCGGCTGGCCGAGCGGCACGCCCTCGACCATCACCTACGCATCGGCGGCTCGCGATGACGGCGGCCCATCGACCGACGGCAAGTGGGTGACGCCCACCTGGGACACCCACTGGTTCCCGCACGCCTTCATCGGCGTCATGGAGCAGCTCCAGTTCGCAGTCGAGACCGGCAGCGAGCCAGCCCTCACCGTCGCCGACAACGTCAAGACCGTCGCGCTCATCGAGGCCGGCTACCGCTCCATCGCCGAGCGCCGCCCAGTGCGCCTCGACGAGTTCCAGCTCTGACCGCACCACCCCGCATCCACTTCACCAACACCTCAATCGGCCAACGGCCCCTACAGAAGGAGCAAAGAAGCTCATGATCCAAGTCGGCATCTTCAGCGGATACTTCCCCTACGACCTCAAGACCACCGCCCAGAAGGCGCGCGAGCTCGGCTTCAACACCGTCCAGCTCGACCTGCACTTCAAGGACCTCGACCTCACCGCAGGGCAGATCACGAAGGAGAAGGCGAAGCTCGTCGCCGACACCTTCCGCGACAACAACCTGCCCATCTCGGCGATCTCCGGCTACACGAACATCGTGCACCCCGATCCCGAGCACCGCCGCGCCAACGTCGACTACCTGAAGGAGATCATCCGCAACGCACGCTCCTTCGGCACCCCATACGTCATCTCCGAGTCGGGCACGTTCAACCCCGACAGCGAATGGGACAGCGACCCGCACAACAAGACCGAGGACGCCTACGAGCAGGTGCGCGACGTGCTCGCCGAGCTCGCGCAGGAGGCCTACGACCACGGCTCGATCTTCCTGCTCGAGACGTACGTCAACAACGTCATCGGCTCCGTGCGCGAGACCGTTCGCGTCTTCAACGACATCCGCTCGCCCGGCATCGAGCTGCTCATGGACCCGACGAACTACTTCGACGCGTCCAACATCGACGACCAGGCCGGCGTGCTCAACGAGGTCTTCGACACGCTCGCCGACAAGGTGCGCGTCGCCCACGCCAAGGACGTCAAGCGGGCCGGCGACGACAAGAGCGAGAAGCACGCCGACATCGGTGACGACGACGCGCTCGCATCGCACACGTTCCGCGGCGTCGGCGAGATCGAGCTGCCGGCCGCTGGCCTCGGCTCGCTCGACTACGAGCTCTACCTGCAGCGCCTCGCCGAGCGCAACCCGAACGCGCCGCTCATCATCGAGCACCTCGACGAGTCGGACATCCCGCGTGCGAAGAAGTTCATCGACGACATCCTGCGCAAGTACTCGATCTAGTCGTCTCTGACAGTCAAGGTGACGTGGGCGGGCAGACGCGCCGCCAAGGGGTGACGAACGTGCGCACGTCACCTTGACTGTCAGAAGACCCTGAAGACCCCAGACCACAACAGGCTTCGGCCGGAGGAACCATGACGGAAACAGGTGAGAAACCGGTCGCGATCGTGACCGGCGCCGGGGGATCGCTCGGGCGGGCGACCGCGCTGCGGCTCGGACGCGACGGCTTCGCGGTCGCGGTGCTCGGGCGAGGCGGCGCGACCCTCGCGGAGACGGCCGAGGAGCTGCGTGCGGCCGGCGTGCCCACGTATGTGCTCGAGGTCGACCTGCGCGACGCGGCGGCGATCAAGGCCGCGGTGCGCGAGGCCGAGGCCGAGCTCGGGCCGGTGCATGCGCTCATCAACAACGCCGCGATCTACCCGCCGACGCCGTTCTTCGACATCACCGTCGAGGAGTTCGACGACGTCGTCGCGGTCAACCAGCGCGGCTACTTCGTTGCAGCGCAGGCTGCGGCCGAGCTGATGCGCGAGCGTGGCACAGGCGCGATCGTCAACATCGGCTCCATCACCTGGAGCGGCGGCTGGGACAAGCTCGCGAGCTACGTGACGACGAAGGGTGCCGCCGTCGCCATGACTCGCGCCCTGGCGCGCGAGCTCGGTGAGTTCGGCATCCGCGTGAACCTGCTCTCGCCCGGCGCGTTCCCGACGAAGGCCGAGGAGATCCACGAGAATCCCGAGCAGTACACGCAGTTCGTGCTCGACCACCAGTCGCTCAAGCGGCGCGGTGACCCCGACGAGGTGGCGAGCGTGATCTCGTTCCTCGTCGGCAAGGATTCGAGCTTCGTGACCGGGCAGACGATCAACGTCGACGGCGGATGGGTGATGATGTGAGCGAGCAGACAGCAGGATCAGGCGTCGATGTCTTCGGCTCGAACCTCTCGGTGGCCGAGCTCCGCAGGCGCACGGGCGACCTCTCGGCCGTCGCGGGCATCCGCCAGGTGGTGCTCGACAACGGCGTGGAGCGTGGCGTGCGGGCGATCGACCTGCGCACCTCCACTGGCCTCGAGCTGGAAGTGCTGGTCGACAGGGCGTTCGATCTCGGTTCGATGCGCTTCCGCGGAGCCCCCATCGGGTGGCGCAGCGGCAATGGGTTTCGCCACCCGGGACTGCACGAGCACAACGACGAGGGCGGGCTCTCGTGGCTGCGCGCGCTCGACGGCCTTCTCGTCTCGGGCGGCCTCGACCACACGCTCTTCGGCGGGGAGGTGGATGCGACGCGCTACAACTACCCGCCGAAGCAGACCGTGACGCATGGGTTGCACGGGCGGCTGACCGCGATTCCGGCGCGGCTACTCGAAGCCCGTGAGGTCGAACGCGACGGCCGCGTCGTGCTGCGGGTGGTCGGCGAGGTGATCCAGGCTACCGCGTTCGGCGAGCATCTGCGCCTGACGCGCACGATCGAGCTCGACTTCGACGGGCGCGAGGTGCGCTTCGACGATGTCGTCGACAACCTCGGATTCGACCCGACGCCGCACATGTTCCTCTACCACATCAACGTCGGCTGGCCGTTCCTGGATGAGGGGGCGAGGTTCGTGGCGCCGATCGCCAGGCACCTCTGGCAGTCGGACTCCGTGGCCGAGCAGGGCGCCAGCTACCGCGTCATGCCGGCCCCGATCGACGGCTTCGTCGAGCAGGTCACCGAGCACGAGCTCGTCGTCGGCGACGACGGCAGGCACCGCGTCGCGCTCATCACCGCGGGTGGCGAGCGGGGTATCGAGCTGAGCTGGGAGGCCGCGGGCATGCCGCACTTCTTCGAGTGGCAGAACCTGCGCAGCGGCCAGTACGGCATCGGCCTCGAGCCGAGCACCCATCACGTGTCGGGGGATGCGGCTTCGCGTCAGGATGGCACGGCGCTGTTCCTCGAGCACGGGGAGTCGCGCAGCTACTCGACGACCATCCGCGTGCTCGACGGGGTCGCGGAGACGAGCGCGGTCGAGGCCGCGATTCGTGCCATCGGCGATCAGCCGGAATAGGACTCCACGCCCGGGGCTGACGACGATGTTGGCCCCGGGCGCTCTACACTTGACATGTTAGCGCTGCCAGTAGCGCATCCACCGAAACGAGGAACACCATGAGCGGCGCAGAAGACACCAGCGAGACGCACCAGCCAGAGGCCGGTGCCGGCGGCGGAATCCTCTCCAGCATCCGCGTGCTCGACTGCTCGATCGCCATGGCGGGCCCCTTCGCGGCACAGCGCCTCGGCGACCTCGGCGCCGACGTCATCAAGGTCGAGCCGCCGGCCGGCGAGTGGCAGCGCCACGCCCCCGCGGGCGGCGCCAACGGCAACGAGATCAACGTCTCGTTCCTCTCGCTCAACCGCAACAAGCGCTCCATCGCCCTCGACCTCAAGTCCGACGACGGCCGCCAGGTCCTGCGCGAGCTCGTCGCGACCAGCGACGTGTTCCTGCAGAACTACCGGCCAGGCGTCGCCGCTCGTCTCGGCGTCGACTACGAGACGCTGCGCGCCATCAACCCGAGCATCGTCTACGTGTCGGTCTCCGGCTACGGCGAGGACGGTCCGTACCGGATGCGGCCGGGCCAGGACCTGCTCCTCCAGGCCATGAGCGGCGCCATGCTCTCCACCGGTCGCGACGGCGAGCCCCCGCAGGCCGCCGGACAGTACCTCGTCGACGCCGTCACCGCATCCACCGCCTTCGAAGGCGTGCTCGCGGCGCTCTTCCACCGTGAGCGCACGGGGGAGGGGCAGCTCGTGACCGTGAACATGCTCGACGCCATCACGACCCTGCAGATGCAGGAGCTGTCCGTCTTCACCGCGGGGGGAGTGCCGCAGCAGCGCAGCGCCGAGCCGCACGCGCACGTCTACATCCGCTCGCCGTACGGCTCGTTCGCGACCTCCGACGGCTTCATCGTGCTCGCCATGCCAGACCTCGAGGAGCTCGGACGCACGATCGGCGAGGACAGCTTCATCGGCCTCGACACGCTCGACGACTCGTGGCGCCTGCGCGACGAGGTCTTCGCCAAGACCGCTGCCCGGCTCGCGACGAACACGAGCGCCCACTGGCTCGACGCGTTCTCGAAGACCTCGATCTGGGCCGGCCCCGTCTACGGCTACGCCGACCTCGTCGCCGACCCGCAGATCGCGCACAACGGCACGTTCGTCGAGTACGAGCACCCCACCGAGGGGCTCGTGAAGACGCCCGGCTTCCCCTACAAGTTCTCGAAGACGCCCGCTCGAATCGACCGAGGCGCCCCGCTCACGGGCGAGCACACGCGAGAGATTCTCAGCGAGCTCGGGCACGCGGCCGCCCACATCGAGGAGCTCGCCGAGCGCGGCGCGATCGCCGTGCACGCCACCCTCGACAATGTGCGGGAGCAGCTCGGCGGTGCGGTGTCGGCCGACGGCACGGCCCTGCCTGGCGGGTCGGATGCGGTGCTCCCCGGAGAAGGGGCGCCGGAGCCGGCCGCGGCTTCCACCCCCGGGCTCGACGCCAGTTCGAGCGCTCAAACCGCGAACGTCGGCGCGAGCGCCGAACGATCATGAGTGGGACGCCGCCGGTCGCCGCAGAAACGCTGGGCCATCCGCCTCGCTACCGCGGGCTCACCTGGGACCATCCGCGAGGACGCGCTGCGCTCGAAGCGGCCGGTTCGACGCTCGACGGTAGCCGCGGGGGAATCGAGATCGAGTGGGAGGCGCATCCGCTCGAAGGCTTCGAGTCGGCGCCGATCGCCGACCTGGCCGACCGCTACGACCTCATCGTCCTCGACCATCCGCACCTCGGCGAAGCGCTCGCGAGCGGCTCGTTCCGGCCGCTCGACGAAATCTTCGACGCGGCCGTCCTCGAACGGATCGCGGCTGACGCGATCGGCCCGAGCTTCACCTCATACTCTCTGGACGGCGCGCAGTGGGCGCTGCCACTCGACGCGGCCACGCAGGTCGCGGCGGCGCGGGTCGACCTGATCGCCGCGGCCGTGCCGAGCACCTGGGACGACGTCGTCGCTCTCTCCGAATGCGCCTCCGTGGCGCTGTCGCTCGCCGGCCCGCACGCGTTCCTCACATTCGCGTCCGTGCTCGCAGGGGCCGGCGCGCCGATCTCCGACAGTCCTGCCGAAGGGTCGCTCTTCTCCTCCCGCCCTGCCGCTCAGGAGGCGTTTGCGCTGCTCCACACCATCGCCCGCCGGTCCCCGGCAGCGACGCAGGGCGAGAACCCCATCGCCCTCCTCGAGCGCATGTCGAGCAGCGACTCGCTCGCCTATGTTCCCCTCGTCTACGGGTACGTGAACTACTCGTCGCCCACCCTGCAGTTCCGGGATGCGCCGCGCTGGGCCGCATCGGCGCGCCTCGGTTCCACGATCGGCGGCACGGGCATCGCCATCTCGAGGCGCTGCCGCGTCACCCCCGAGCTCGTCGCCCACCTCGCCTGGCTGCTCGACCCCGAGACGCAGCGCACGTTCATCCCGCAGCACGACGGTCAGCCCGGACTGCGCTCCGCGTGGCACGACGCCCACGTCAACGAGGCCGCGCATGACTTCTACGCGAACACGGCGGCGACCATCGAGGAGTCGTGGGTGCGACCGCGGTACGACGGCTACATCGCGTTCCAGACCAAAGCGTCTGAACTGTTGCGCGATGCGCTGCTCTGCGACGCGAGCCACGTCGCAGAGCTTGGCGACGCGTGCCTCGACGCGCTCGAGGCGGCCTTCGTCGCGTCGGCGGGGGCATCTGGCGCTTCGCCCGCATCTCCGGCTGCGGCTGCGCGTGCCGCCTCGCCTCCGCCGACTGCTGCATCGACGCGCATCGATGCATCCGTTTCGCGCTTCCACGCAGCCCACCCCACGACCTCAGGAGCCAGCTCATGACCGACAGCATCCCTCAGCTCGGTACCGACGAGATCCTGGTAGAACTCGACGGCTTCACCGCCACCGTCACCATCAATCGCCCCGCGAAGCTCAACTCGGTGACGCAGGAGATGTCCGACGCACTCGTCACCGTCGCAACCTGGGCCAACGAGAGCGACGACGTGCGCGTCGTCATCCTCACCGGCGCGGGTGAGCGGTCGTTCTGCGCGGGCAGCGACATCCGCTCGCTCGACAAGTACGCGACCCCGTGGGACTTCCGCAACCGCGAGGACTACTGCGACGCCCTCCGCGCCCTCCGCAAGCCCATCATCGCCGCCATCAACGGCTACGCGTTCGGCGGTGGGCTCGAGACGGCGATGACCTGCGACATCCGCCTCGCCTCCGAGACCGCGTCGCTCGCCGCCCCCGAGATCAAGCTCGGCTGGATCGGCGGCGGTGGCATGGCGTCGTTCCTCGCCCACTCCGCCGGCGCGAGCAACGCCGCCCTCATGCTCCTCACCGGCGACCCCATCTCGGCGCAGCAGGCGCTCGCCTGGGGCATCGTCTCGGAGGTGCTGCCAGGCGATCGACTGCTGGACCGGGCTCGCGAACTCGCCGCGATCATCGCATCCCGACCGCCCATCGCCGCCGAGACGGCGAAGGCCAACCTGCGCGCCTCCTACAACATGGGTCAGGACGCGGCCGTCGCCTACGAGCGAGACCTCCAGACCATCACCTTCGCCACCGCCGACGCCGACGAGGGCCGCGCCGCCTTCGCCGAGAAGCGCGAGGGCATCTTCCACCGCCGCTGACGCCGAGCCGACCTGAACCGAGCGAAGCCCACCATGTCAGCCACCAGCCTCAACTCGTGTGACCTCCCGCCTTCGTCTCGGGATGGGAATGTCGCTTCCTTCGGGGAAAGTTCCCGCACCGAAGCGAGTTCTCCATCCCGAAACCTCACGACCCACTCGCCACGACCGACCATCACGACCAGAATCCAGGAGCTCACATGACATCGCAGCAGATGGCCTCAGGCCAGCAGCCGGCAGCCGGATGGTCGGGCAGCGCCGCCCAGGCGCTCCCCGCCGACGGAACGACGGGCACGCTCATCGGCCGGGTCTGGGACCCGGCGGTCGGCGGCCCATCACCGGTGCTCATCACTGCTGACGGCGTTCTCGACCTGAGCGGAACCTTCGCGACGGTCAGCGACATCACCGAGTCGGCCGAGCCCGCGGCTGCGGTGCGGGAGGTCGCGGCGCATGCGCCGAACCTCGGCTCACTCGACGAGATCTTCGCGAACACAGAGCCCACCACCCGCGACGAGTCGAAGCCGTGGCTGCTCGCCCCGGTCGACCTGCACGTGCTGAAGGCGGCGGGTGTGACCTTCGCGGTCTCGATGATCGAGCGCGTCATCGAGGAGCGGGTGCGCGGCGACATCGAGGCGGCGGCGCGGATGCGCGAGCAGATTCTCGCGGAGATCGGCACCGACCTCGCGAGCCTCAAGCCTGGGTCCGAGGAAGCGACGGCGCTCAAGGCGTACCTCGTGGGGGAGGGGCTCTGGAGCCAGTACCTCGAGGTCGGCATCGGCCCGGACGCGGAGATCTTCACGAAGGGCCCGACCCTCTCGGCGATGGGCACCGCCGAGCAGGTCGGCGTGCACTCCTCGTCGGAGTGGAACAACCCGGAACCGGAGGTGGCGCTGCTCATCGCATCCACCGGCACGATCGTCGGCGCGACGCTGGCGAACGACGTGAACCTGCGCGACGTCGAGGGCCGTTCGGCGCTGCTGCTGCCGAAGGCGAAGGACAACAACGCGTCGTGCGGGCTGGGCCCGTTCATCCGCCTCTTCGACACGGGCTTCGACCTCGACTCGGTGCGCGGCATGACGGTCGAGCTCGACATCCTGGGGCTCGACGGCTTCACCCTGCACGGCTCCTCCGACCTCGCGCAGATCTCCCGCGACCCCGCCGACCTCGCCGCGCAGCTGCTCGGCCCGCACCACCAGTACCCGGACGGGGCGGTGCTCATGCTCGGCACGATGTTCGCGCCCATCGTCGACCGCGACCAGCCCGACCACGGCTTCACGCACCACGCTGGGGACGTCGTGCGCATCTCGTCACCTGCCCTCGGTAGTCTGGTGGGCCAGGTACAGACCAGCGAGGAGTGTGCGCCGTGGACATTCGGGATCGCAGCGCTCATGCGCAACCTGGCGGCCAGAAGGCTGCTGTGACCAGGCGGTCGACGCAGAAGGTGACGCTCACCGACGTCGCGGCGTCTGCGGGGGTCTCTCCGCAGACCGTCTCGCGTGTGCTGCGGACGCCAGAGCTCGTGTCGGCCGACACCCTCGAGCGAGTGCAGTCGGCGATCGGGGCGCTTGGCTACGTGCCGAACCTGGCCGCGTCGAACCTCGCGTCGAACCGGTCGATGACGGTCGCGGCGATCGTCCCGTCGATCTCCGCATCGGTGTTCGCGGATGCGCTGCACGGCCTCGAGGCGATGCTCTCGCCGTTCGGGTACCAGCTTTTCATCGGCACGACCGGGTACAGCCCGGAGCACGAGGAGGAGCTCGTCCGTGCCTTCCTCGGGCGGCGACCGGATGGCATGTTCATCGTCGGCGCGCAGCACACGGAGGCGGCGTCGACGCTGCTGCGAGCCTCCGGAATCCCCGTCGTCGAGGCGTGGGACTCGAGCGAGAACCCCGTCGACAGCCTCATCGGCTTCTCCAACGAAGATGCCGTCCGCGCGCTCGTCGAGTACGTGCGGGACAAGGGATACGCGCATCCGACGTTCGCTGGCTCGTTCCAGTCCGGCGACTTCCGTGCGGCGGCGAGGCGGGCGAGCTTCGAGCAGTCCGTGGCCGAGCTGTTCCCGGGCGAGCCCGTTCGGGTCGTCGACTCGGGTGTCGCGGCCGTCGACCTCGAGACGGGTCGCGACCTGCTCGACGCGACGCTGCGCGAGCATCCCGAGACCGACGCGCTCATGTTCGCGAGCGACGTCTTCGCGGCGGGCGCTGTGCTCGAGTGCGCTCGCCGCGGCGTTTCCGTGCCCGGGGAGCTGGCTGTGACGGGCTTCGGCGACTTCGAGCTGTCGTCGCACCTCACGCCCACCCTCACGACCGTGGCGGTGCCCAACCGCGAGATCGGCACGAAGGCGGGCGAGCTGCTGCTCGCTCGCATGAGTCGTGGCGGTGCGGATGCGCCCGAGGGCGAGACTGTCGACCTCGGCTTCGAGGTCGTCGCCCGCGAGAGCGCGTAGGCCGAGCTCCAGGGCGGAGTTGTGGTCGCCTCACGTCGATGTTGACGACCACAACACCGCCCTGGGCGGCGACGGCGAGGCCCGCCCGAGCCTCAGCGGCCGCGGAGGTCCTTCCGCAGGATCTTGCCTGAGGTCGACTTCGGGATGACGTCGATGAACGCGACGGCCCGCACCTTCTTGTGCGGCGCGACGTGCTCGGCGACAAACGCCTCGACGCCGGCCTCATCGAGCGAGGAACCCTCGCGGCGCACGACGAACGCCTTCGGGATCTCCTGCCCGTCCGCATCCAGCGCCCCCACCACGGCCGAGTCGGTGATGTCGGGATGCGTGAGCAGCAGCGCTTCGAGCTCGGCGGGCGCGACCTGGTAGCCCTTGTACTTGATGAGCTCCTTGAGCCGGTCGACGATCGTGAACTCCCCGAGCGGGCCGACCGTCGCGATGTCACCGGTGTGCAGGAAGCCGTCACTGTCGACGGCCTCGTGCGTCGCATCGTCGCGGCCGAGGTAGCCGAGCATGATCTGGGGGCCGCGCACCCAGACCTCGCCAGGTTCGCTCTGCCCGCCCTCGACGGCGTCGATCTCGGCACCGGTCTCGGTCGAGACGAGCTTCACCTCGGTGTTGGCGATGGGCACGCCGACCGAGCCGAGCGGCATTCCGTTCCGCTCGAGGGGGAGGACGTGCGTGACGGGGCTTGCCTCGCTCATCCCGTACCCCTGCCTGGTGCGGGTGCCGAGGCGGTCGGCGACGGCCGTCATGAGCGCCGAGTCGATGGGGGCGGCGCCGGAGAAGACCGTGCGAACGCTCGACAGGTCGAAGTCGTCGATGAGCGGATGCTTCGCGAGCGCGACGGCGATCGGCGGCGCGATGAACAGGTAGGTGCATCGATGCGTCTCGATGATGCGCAGGAACTCACCGAGGTCGAACTTCGGCATCGTGACGAGGCGGGCGCGCTTCTTGATGGCGATGTTGAGGAGCACGGTCATGCCGTAGATGTGGAAGAAGGGGAGGAGCGCCAGCACCACGTCGTCCGCTTCGACGTCGAGGACCGGGTAGGTCTGCACGACGTTCGCGACGAGGTTCGTATGGCTGAGCTTGACGCCCTTGGGGTTGCCGGTGGTGCCGGAGGAGTAGGGGAGGACGGCGACGTGGGTTGCCGGGTCGAAGCTCACGTCGGGCGCGGGGAGGCCGGCACTGAGGAGCTCGCGGAGGTCGTGGTAGCCCTCGGCGCCGTCGAGGACGATGATGGCGTCCTGCTCGAGGCCCGCCGCGATGCCGCCGGCGTGGGCCTGCGCGAGCAGCGGGCTCACGGTGAACAGCAGCTTCGCGCCGGAGTCGCGGAGCTGCGTCTCGATCTCCTCGGCGTTGTAGAGGGCGTTGATGGTCGTCGCTGTGGCACCGGAGCGGAGGATGCCGTGGAAGACCGACGCGAACGCGGGCACGTTGGGGCAGTGCAGGGCGACCACGTCGCCAACCCCGAGCCCGCCGCCGGCGAGGGCCCCGGCGATGAGCTCGATCTGCTGCCTGAGGGCCCCGAAGGTCGTCTCGGCGCCGCTCGTGCCGTCGACGATGACGGTGCGGGCCGCATCCGCTTCGCTCAGCTCGGCGAACAGGAAGTCGAAGACCGAGACGTTCGGGATCTGCTCGTCTGGGTATGGGCTCTTGAACACGGCGATCTCCTTTGATCGAAATGCAGGCGGCGCGGCGGTCGGGTTGTGCCCGGCCGGGCCGTGTCTGGCGGATGCACGTGTCGCATCCGCTGCTCATCTTGCGCACCCCAGATGGGAACGACCCCAGCGCGAGCTCCGCCGGCGCAGGCTCGAGCTACGCGCGAGGCGTGGCGGGCGCCACCGCTGCGACCGCCTCGATCTCGACGAGCTGGTCGTCGTAGCCGAGCACGGTGACGCCGAGGAGGGTGCTCGGCACGTCGTGGTCGCCGAACGCGTCGCGCACGACCTCCCACGCGGTGACGAGGTCGGTCTGCGAGCTGGATGCGACGAGCACGCGCGTGCTGGCGACGTCCTCGAGGCGCGCGCCCGCCTCGGCGAGGGCGATGCGCAGGTTCTCGACGCACTTCGCGGCCTGACCCGCGTAGTCGCCGACGGCGGCCGTCGTGCCGTCGTCGTTGAGGGGGCAGGCGCCTGCGGGGAAGACGAGGCGCGCGCCTGCGTCGACGGTGGAGGCGTAGGCGTATTCGGCGGCGTCGCTGAGCGCGTTCGCGCGGATGAGGGAGACGGAGCTGGACACGGGGTCCTCCTGGTGGTCGTCTGGCGGGTGGATGCGCGGCTACGCGGGGCGGACTGGCGGTGCGAGCTGCGTGCTGCGGCGCGCGAACCTGGGGAGCACGAACAGCGCATCCACGACCCGGAATCGGCGCAGCCAGCACGCGAGATACGCGACGGCGAGGGCGCCGAAGAAGCAGGCGGGCAGGGAGATGTTGGGGTTGGTGACGCCGAGGCTGCTGAGGGAGTTCGTGATCCACACCTGCGTTGGGAAGTGCACGAGGTAGAACACCACCGAGTTGCGGCCGATGTACTGCAGCCACCTGGCGCGGTCGTGGCTGTGGCCCTCGTGGGAGCCCGTGAGTCGGCGCACGGCCATGACCGTGCCGGCGATGCCGGCGATCACGACCGGCAGGAGCTCGAGGCGGTGCGCGTCGAAGCCCGCGGTCATGGCGTTCGTGTAGCCGCGGTTGCCGGCGATGATGAACGCCCCGAAGCCGGATGCGACGGCGAGGCACACCCACATGAGGGTGCGCGTCTCGAAGCGGGAGAGTCGCGAGCCGAGGCGCACGCACAGGTGGCCGGCGAAGAAGAAGCCTCCGTAATAGCAGAGGTTGGAGAGGTCGCCGTCTGGCAGCGGCCAGCTGGCGATCCACAGCACGGCGGGCACCAGAGCGAACCAGGTGCCCGGGATGCGCGCGAGCAGCGGCGCGACCGCGTAGTAGACGGCGAGGAAGAAGATGAACCACAGCCAGTTGTTCGGGATCCAGAAGAACGGGTCGCGCAGGTCCGTGTAGCCCTCGGTGAGCATGCCGATGATCATCCACACGAGGTACGGCCAGATGAGGGTGCGCACCTTGTTCCAGTAGTACGTGCCTGGCGGTTTCGCGAGCGACCGGGTGAGGAGCACGCCGGAGAGGAGGAAGAGGAGGCTCATCCGGTATGGCGCGAAGAACGAGTTGATGTCGTTGACGACGCGGCCCGAGCTGATGCCGCCGAACATCCAGGGGATCGCTGTGGCGTGCAGGAGGACGACGAGGAGGATCGCACTTCCGCGGATGAGGTCCATCCAGCGGGCCCGGGATGCGCCGCTCGGGGCGCGGGAGCTGGCCGGTGGCTGGGACTGCGGAGATGGTGAGGTCATTGCGGGTGCGCGTCTGGTTGGGAGCTGGCGGGGCGCGACGGCGGCGCCTCGGCAGTGTCCGACCATACGCGACTCGGGGCGGCGTGGCTCTTGCCTCGCCCCGGAAGCGGGAATCGAGTCGCGCGCATCCACGTGTGTGCCGGGCGCATCCACCTCGACCAGCGCGCAGAGTCGTGGCGCGGTGCTGTTCCCGAGTCGGGGAGCGGCACCACGCCACAACTGCGAACGCCTGGCAGCGTCGTTACCCGCGCTTGCGCCCGTACAGCGAGATGACGACGAGGATGATGGCGCCGTAGATGAGCTGCTGCACGTTGGAGCCGAGGTTCAAGACGGTGACGAGCGTCGCGACCTGGCCGAGGACCAGCGCGCCGCCGACGGTGCCGACGACCGAGCCTCGTCCGCCGAAGATGGATGCGCCACCCACGACGACCGCGGCGACGGAGGAGAGCAGGTAGCTGTCGCCCATGGTCGCGGAGGCCTGCTGGAAGTAGCCGACGATGACCATGCCGGCGAAGGCGGCGAGCATGCCGGAGATGACGTAGCCGGTGATGCGGATGCGGTCGACGGGCAGGCCGGCGAGCCTGGCCGTCTCGGGGGCCGCGCCGACGAGGAACAGCGAGCGCCCCCATCCGGTGTAGCTGAGGACCAGCTGCAGCACGACCATGAGGACGAGCCCGAGGGGGAGGACGGCGGCCATGGAGAGCCCGAGGACGCTGATCTGCGCTGACGTGATGGCGGTGATGAAGTCGGGGATCTGCGTGAGCTCGGAGAAGTTGAACTGCAGCAGGATCACGCCGAACAGGAGGCCGTTCATGGCGATGGTCGTGACGATGGGGGTGAGCCCGAGCTTCGCGATGACGAGCCCGTTGAGGAGGCCGATGACGGCTCCGGCGAGCAGCGCCCCGATGAACGCGCCGAAGGGCCCGAGGGGTCCGACCATTGCCAGGAACGACAGTGCCGAGAACGCGATCGTGTTGGGTACCGACAGGTCGATGCCCGCCTGGATGACGGCGAAGGTCTGCCCGAAGGACGCGATCGAGAGGATGATCGCGAAGGTCGCGGTGCCGATGAGCGATTCGATGGTGATGAGGTTCGGTCGGATGATGCCGCCGATGAGGAACAGCACGAGGAACGCGACCAGCGGCCACACGCTGCGGGGGACCCGGGCGAGCAGCGACTTGGACGGTGAGTACTCGACCTCGTGGTCGCCGCCGCCAGTCGTTCCCGGGCCCGTCCCCGAATCTCCGGCGCCGGATGCCCCGGTGCCGCCGACTGCGGCCGGAACTGTTGTGGTCATGACCGTGCTCCCTTCCGAGCGAACGACACCTTGCGCCACACGACGGGGATGCCCACGACGGAGACGATGATGAGCGCCGAGATGACGTACTGCCAGTACGAGTTGATGCCTGCGAAGAAGAGCAGGTTGCCGATGAGGCCGAGGGTGATGCCGGCGAGGATCGTGCCGATGATGCTGCCGCGTCCGCCCGTGAAGCTGGCGCCGGCGAGGGCGACGGCGGCGATCGAGGACAGCAGGTAGGGGTCGCCGCTGCGCGGGTCGCCGGTCATGGTGGAGCCGGCGAGCATGATGGCGCCGGTGGCGGTGAGGACCCCGGCGATGCCGAACGCGGCGAGCTTCGTGAGGCGGGCGTTGAGGCCTGCCGCGCGGATGCTGTCCATGTTCGAGCCGACGCCGTAGATGTGCCTGCCGAGGGCGGTGCGCTGCAGGATGAACCAGAGCAGCACGGCGATGAGGGTGAGCCAGACGAGCGCGACGGGGACGAACGGGATCGCCTCACCGCTGGTGGCGAGGTGGAACTCGGTGGTGATGTCTCCTCCTGGCCGGTCCATGACCTCGCGGGCCAGGGAGCCGAAGATGAAGGCGCTCGCCAGGGTGACGGCGATCGCGGGGAGGCCGCCGTAGGAGACGAGGAAGCCGTTGAAGAGACCGCAGGCGAGGCCGGTCGCGAGTCCCATCAGGACTGCGATGGGGACGGGGACCAGCTCGGTCTGCGCCGCGAAGACCACGTTCGAGAGGCTCATGATGGCGCCGATGGAGATGTCGATGCCGCCGACGAGCACGATGAGCAGCTGACCGAGGGCGACGAACGCGAGCGGCACCACGAGGTTCGCCGCCGTCTGCAGCTGGAACCTCGTCAGCAGCTCCGGGTTGATGATGATGTAGACGATCAGGAACACGACGAACGCGGCGGCTGGCGCGAACGCGCCCTCGCGTCGCAGCCTGACGAGTCCCTGCCGCTTCGCGACGGCCCGGGTGACGGGGGATGCCGGGGGCGGGGGGACGGTGGCGGTCATCTGCTGCTCCTCGTGGTGGTGTGTCGTGCCGCCTCTTCCAGCTCGGCGGCCGAGACGGTCTGGATGCTGCCCGTCGCGCCGACAGCGGCGCCGACGATCGCATCCGCCGTCAGCCGCTCGCCGGCGAGCTCGTCGGTCACCTGGCCGTTGTAGAGCACGAGCACGCGGTGGCAGACGTGAACGAGCTCCTCGACCTCGGTGGAGAACCAGAGCACGCCGACGCCCTGCTTGGCGAGGTCGACGATCGCGCCGTACAGCTCCTGCTTGGCGCGCACGTCGATGCCGCGTGTGGGGTCGTGGAGCAGGATGACCGACCGGGAGCGGTTCATCCACCTGCCGAAGACGAGCTTCTGCTGGTTGCCGCCGGACAGCGAGCCGGCGGCCTCGAGCGGGCCGCGCGTGCGCACGGACAGGGCGGCGAGCACGCCGTCGAGCCAGCCGCGCTCGCGGCCGAGGCGCGGCTTCCCGCCGAGCTGCCAGGCCTTGAACCAGGGGGCGAGGAGGTTCTCTCCGACGCCGAGCTCGAGCGCGAGCCCTTCCTTCTTTCGGTCTTCCGGCACGTAGCCGAGGCCGCGCCGCACGCCGCGCACGGGGGTGAGGCGGGTGACGGGGTCGCCGTCGATCGTCCACGAGTCGGCGGTGGCGGCGGATGCGCCGAACAGGGCGCGCAGCAGCTCGGCCTGGCCGTGCCCCGCGAGCCCGCCGATGCCGACGATCTCGCCCGCGCCGATCGTGAGAGAGATGCCGTGCACGCCCTCGGCGCGGAGCCCCTCGACTTCGAGGACGTCGCCGTCGTCGGTGCGCGCTGGCGGGTCTGGGAAGAACCGCTCGGCCTTGCGGCCCGCCATGAGGGAGATGAGCTCATCGTCGGTCCAGGAGCCGCGCGAGAACTCGCCGGCGAGGCCGCCGTCGCGCAGCACGATGCCGCGGTCGGCGATCTCTGCGATCTCGCCGAGGCGGTGCGACACGTAGATGACGCTGCCGCCGCGCGCCGTGAGCTCGCGGATGCGTGCGAACAGCCACTCGACGCCAGGGGGCGTGAGCGCCGATGACGCCTCGTCGAGGATGAGCAGCTTCGGTTCGCCCGCGAAGGAGCGGGCGATCTCCACGAGCTGCCGGTTGGCGAGCGACAGGTCTGAGACGAGCGCTCGCGGGTCGATCTGCGGGAGCTCGAGCGACTCGAGCAGCGCGCTCGCGGCCGAGATCGCCTTCTTCTGCGAGAAGCCGCGGAGCGGCGCCCCATCCGGGAGGCTCAGGTTCTCGGCGACGGTCCACTCGGGCACGAGCGCGAGCTCCTGGAACGCGCAGCGCACGCCCGAGCGACGCGACAGGCGCACGCTGCCGGACGCGAGCGGCGCATCCTCGACCGTGATCGTGCCGGAGGTCGGCGTGACGGCACCCGCCAGCATCTTCGCGACGGTGCTCTTGCCCGCACCGTTCTCTCCGACGAGCGCCAGCACCTCGCCGGGGTGGCAGACGAAGCTCACCCCCTGCACTGCCTTGACCGGGCCGTAGCTCTTGACCAGGTCGGTCGCGACGAGGAGCGCCTCGCCGCTCTGCGCCTGCCCGGTCGCTGGCGGCCCTGGCGCGGCGGCGGGCTGGAGCGCGTCCGGTGCCGCTGCGCCCACTTCACTTGCATTCATGACTCGATGTGTCCTCGCTGATCGATGCGATTGAGACCTGTCGGCGGCCCCGTCGAGCAGGGCCGCCGGAGCCGGCTAGGAGCCGGAGTAGTACTCCATGACGTCCTCGAGCTTCAGGTCGAGGCCGGGGAAGTCGTAGCCGAGCTGGAAGTTCGCGGGGCGATCTTCGAGGCAGTAGTCGGCGGCGTTGTCGGTCGTGATCTCGAGCGGCGGGAAGAACTGCTCGCGCTCGATGTCCTCGCCTTCGAGGAGCTTCACGGCCTGCTCGAGGCCCTTGGCGTAGATCGACGGCTGGCCGAAGATCATGTTGCCCGAGTAGCCCTCTGGCCCGTACTCGACGAGCGCGCACGCCTCGCCGTTGTAGCCGGAGCCTCCGACCGTCGGGACGAAGGGGATGCCAGCGGCCTTGTAGGCCTCCGCGACGCCCTGGCCACCGGTCAGGAACGAGTAGACGCCACCGATGTCGGGGTTGGAGCGCAGGATGTTCGCCATCGACTCCTGCGCGGTGGCCTCGTTCCAGCCGTTCGTGTCTTGGGCGACGACCGATGCGCCGCCGGCTTCGAGCGCGTCGATGACGCCTGGCATGGAGCCCTCGTTGAGGGGAACGCCGGCGAGACCTTCAAGCACCGCGACGTCCTTGTTGTCGGTGAGGTTCTCGAGCAGCCATTCGGCGCCGATGGTGCCAGCGCTCGCCCAGTCGGTGGAGACCGTGTAGACGTCCTCGCTCTCGTACGGGCCGCCGTTGGCGATGACGGGGATGCCCTGGGCGGTGGCCTGCGCGATGGCGGGGTCTGCGCCGCTCGAGGAGGCGGGGTCGAAGAGGATGAGGTCGACGCCGTCCGCGATGAGGTTCTGCATCGCGGCGTTCTGCTGGGCGGCGTCGTTGTCGTCGGTGCGGACGATCTTGAGCTCGACCTTGTCGACGTACTCGGGTGAGTTGGCGAGGGCCTGCAGCGAGGCGAGGCCCATCTCGCGCCAGGCCTGGCCGCCGAGGGGCTGCTGGAAGCCGATGACGAACTTGCCGTCCTCGCCACCTGCGGAACCGCCGCCGCCTTCGGCCGGTGCGCTCGTGCATCCGGCGAGGAGGACCACGGCCGAGGCCGCGGCGACGAGTGCTGAACCCATCCTGAAGCGCGATGTGGGTCGACGAGAGTGCATGATTTCTCCTTTGAAATCTGGCGGATGCTGCTGGCGACAGGGAGTGTGGGGTTGGCCGTCTGAGGGAGGTCAGGGGCTGTTCGCCGGCTTGCTTCGTGACACTAGCCCAAAAATGGCAGCGCTACCAGTAGCGCTGCCAAATTGGGTTGAGACGGTGACCCGGACTGGAAGGTCGGGCACACGGATGCGGGATGGGCGACCCCCGCCACCCTGTGCTGTCGGTGCGCGCTGCCCGACTCTGTCGGCACGCTGCCCGACTCTGTCGGCGCGCAGACCTGCGACGGAAGCATGCTCCTGCGCTCGGGAGCCTGCATTCGTCGTAGGTCTGTCGCTCGACGGCGGCGTGCGGATCGCTGCCAGAGAAGTGGCCCCTTGGGAACCGGCATCGGGGCCACTTGACTGGCAGCGACGGGCCGTGCAGTGGGGGAACGGGCCATTTGGCTGGCAGCGATGGGGCTGCGGGTTGCGGCGTGCGGATCGCGGGATGCGCACATCACCTCACGACCGACCTTGCCGCTCGGGAGTGCTGAGTAGGGTGGCAACGACGAGGGGATGCGACGTGGGATCACTTGCTGAAATTTCAGGGGCCGTCGGTGCACAGATGCGCGAACGGCGCGACGAGACGCTTGCGCGACGTTCGGTGCTGCTTGGTGGCGGGGCGGATGCGCCCGCCGAGCCGAGCGCGAAGCCCGGAATCACCGCATCCGTTCCTGCGTCGTCTGGCGCCGAAACCGCACCCGCCGCGGAGGCTGTCGGCGCGCACGCTCGGCACGACTGGGTCGCGCAGCCGATGCACTCCGACGCGGCGATCCGCGCGCAGACCGGGCAGGGCTGGGACGACTGGATCGACGCGATCGACGCCGGTGTGGGGCGCGACGCCGCGCATCCGCGGATCGTCGAGTGGGTCATGGCCAACTCGGAACAGAATGGCTGGTGGAGCCAGGGCATTGCGGTCAGCTTCGAGCGGATGACGGGCCGGCGCCTCGCCGGGCAGATGCCAGACGGTACGTTCACGGCCAACCGCTCGCGCACGCTTCCCGTCGACCGCGAGGTGCTTCGTGCGCTCATCGCCGACGACGAGGACCGGGATGCACTGCTCGGCTTCGAGACGGAGTTCCGGTCGAAGGTCGCGTCGAAGACCTACAAGGTGCTCATCGCGCGCGGCGGCGAGCCGATCGGCGGGCTGCTGTTCACGTTCGACGCCACCGCGGATGGCCGTACCAAGCTCGCCATCATGCACGAGAAGCTGCAGGTGCTCGACGAGATCGAGCTCTGGAAGGCCTACTGGGGCGATTGGCTCGATGCGCTCGAGGCGGCGCTGGTCTGACGCCGCCGTCCTAGGAGCCGCCCCGCACGCGCGCCATCCGCCCGCAAACATGCGGCGGACGCATCTTTGTCACGCCGGGAAGATGCATTCGCCGGTGGATGCACGCACTGGCTGGCACGGGCGGACGCGGGCCGATGCGGGCGGTGCGCGCCATCGAGAACACCGCGCAGCCCGCACCTCACGCGCCGAACGGGAACGGCGGCTCGTGGGCCCGGTACGACTCGATCCGGTCTGGATGCTCGCGGGCGACGAAGATGCGGCGTTCGTCTCCGGGGCTCGCGGGATCGTAGATGACGGTGACCTGGTCGCCGATCCCGGGCAGTGAGTCCTCGTGGAACAGTCCCGAGGGGGTGGTCCAGCGGGTCTGCCCGTGGTGGTCGGTGAACTGGATCGTCCAGCGGCTGACGACGCGCGCGCTCGCGGGCGGACGCTCGACGCCCTGCGTGACGACGCCCGAAGTGCGGGTGCCGGTCGCGAAGACAGCTTCGAACGTCGACCTCGTGCGTCGGTGTCGCCTGGCGCGAGCAAGGCGCCTCCACACCGACAACGCGAGTCCAAGCGTGAGCAGCGACGGCAGCACCAATGGCAGCACCGTGACGACCCACGGGGTCTGCTCCTCGACCGGGGTCCCATCGCCGTTCGAGATCAGCGGGCCGGTGATGAAACTCGTTTCTATGGCCAGCGCGGCGAGCGACGCCCACGCGCCAACTGCGGCGCCCGCGAACCAGATCGGCTGCCCGTCTGCCAGGGCGCGCGTGAAGTCCGTCTCGCCCGTGTAGGCGCGCCGAGCGACGGCCTGCGCAATCAGGAGGCCGACAGACACGAAGATGCCGATCGGGATGAGGAGCGGCAGCAGCGCGACGAGCGGGAAGGTGCTGGTCGCCTCGAGTTCGGCGATGAAGAACAGCGAGCTCAACCCCACGACTCCGAGAAATCCACCCGCCGCCAGGCCGAAGTCCATCACCAGGAGCACGGCGAGTGCTCGCCCGCTTCCTACGCGGTCGGCCTTGGCCGCGTGGCGTTGCGCGATCGCCGGGTCGACGGTGCTCATGCGTAGTCCTCCGCTCGGTCCGGAGACGACCTCGAGACGAAGATCCGCGAGGTGTCATCCGGACGTGCGGGGTCGATGAGCACCCACACGCGCTGCCCCGGCTTCGGGGCGTTCTGCCACTCGAAGGCGTTGGTGCGCTTCACCCAGCGCTGCACGCCTTGGGCGTCCGTGTACGTGAAGCGCCACGACGCGATCGTGCGTGTGCCCGGCGAGATCTCCACCCCCTCGGTGATCGTGCCAGGCACGGGGCGGCCCGCCGCGAGTATCCGCCGGACCGCATCTCCTCGCCGCGAGGATCGGCGTCGGAGCAGCGTGCACGTCACGAAGGCGACGACGGTGAGGGCTGCAGCGAGTGCCGGCAGCCACAGGGGGAGCCAGTAGGAGGCCCAGGCGCTCGACGACCAGGTGTCGAGGGTGGCGAAGTGCTCGTCGCGCGTGAAGCCGACGTGGTGCGGCTGCGACCAGAGACCGCTGAAGGCGAGAAGCCCGACCGTCGTGCCCGCCAGTGCGATCGTGAACGGGTCCACGGGCGGCAGCGGACGCGGATCGCCGATGAGGTTCGCGTAGACCAGGAAGTAGAGGGGGAGTGCGCCGAGCAGCAGCACGAACGCGGCAGGGAGCGCGTACCAGGCGTCGTTGATCCACGGTTCGGCCCCGAGGTCGAGGATCCCCAAGGCCATCTGGCGACCGGAGTTGCGCTCGGCGATCAGCCCGAATCCGAGCAGGGCACCGAGGAGGAAGAGCGCGGCGCCGACCGTCCAGAGCGCCGCGAGCGTGCGCGGGCTCCCGATGCGGCGCTCCGCTCGCGCTCGCCGTGCTTGGACCGGGTCGATGGTGCTCATGGCTGGATAGTGACAGGCGGATGCGCCCCGCACCAGTCCCGGATGCTTCGACTTCGCCGCGCAGGTGCCCCGTGTCGCAGCGCGTCGCACCGCACGCCCCCGAGCGCGCGGCGTCGGATGCACGCAACGGCGCAGCTGGCTCGTGCGGGTTAGCGCGCGGCCCGCTCCGCATCCGCTGCCCCGTCGGCCCCGGCGACGAGGTCGTCGCCGGCCTCATCGACGTCGGATCCGCGGAGCTTCGCGATGCCGCTCATGAGGTGGTACACGACGAGCGTCGCCACGGTGCCGAGGACGATGCCGCCGAACGTCACCTGGCCGCTGTTGATCGTGAAGTCGCCGATCGCGACGATGAGGCCGACGCCCGCCGTGAACTGGTTCGTGGGTGACGAGAAGTCGACCTTGTTCTCGAGCCAGATGCGCACGCCGATGATGCCGATGAGTCCGTAGAGGGCCGTCGTGATGCCGCCGAGCACGCCGGCCGGGACGCTCGCGATGAGCACTCCCACCTTGGGGGAGAGCGCGAGGAGGATCGCGGCGATCGCTGCGACCCAGTAGGCGGCCGTCGAGTAGACGCGCGTCGCCGACATGACGCCGATGTTCTCGCCGTACGTGGTGGTGGGTGAGCCGCCGCCGAAACCGGAGAGCACCGTCGCGAGGCCGTCAGCCAGCAGGGCCCGGCCCGCCATCGGGTCGAGGTTGCGGTTCGTGAGCTGCCCGACGCCCTTCACGTGGCCGACGTTCTCGGCGATGAGCGCGAGCACAACCGGCACGAACATCAGGTAGACGAGCAGGTGCTCGGCGGCGAAGACCGGAGCCGTGAACGTGGGCAGGCCGATCCAGGCGGCCTCGTCGAATCCCGCGAGGTCGACCTGATCCATGAACGCGGCCACGATGTAGCCGACGACCACGCCGATGAGGATCGACAGACGCCCGACCATGCCCTTGAAGGCGACCGCGACGACGATGACCGTCAGGAGCGTCACTGACGCGACGAGGGGCGACGCCTCGAAGTTGTTCTTCGCGGCGGGCGCGAGGTTGAAGCCGATGAGCGCGACGATCGTACCCGCGACGACGGGCGGCATGAGGAGGTTGATCCAGCGGGTACCCGCGAGGTTGACGATGAGCCCGACCACCGCGAGCAGCGCGCCGACGACGATGATGCCGGCAAGTGCTACACCCTGCCCGTCGGAGGCGACGGCCGCGAGGATCGGCGCGATGAACGCGAACGACGAGCCGAGGTAGCTGGGTACGCGGTTCCGGGTGATGAGGAGGAACAGCATGGTGCCGATGCCCGAGAACAGCAGCGTGGTGGACGGCGGGAAGCCAGTCAGCAGCGGCACGAGGAACGTCGCGCCGAACATCGCGACGACGTGCTGAGCGCCGAGCCCGATGGTGCGCGGCCAGGTGAGGCGCTCCTCGGGCAGCACGATCTCGCTTGCGGGGACGTTCTTGCCGTCTCCGTGCAGTTTCCAGGGCAATGCCACGGCGGTCTCGCTTCCAGG
Source organism: Pseudoclavibacter sp. Marseille-Q434 (assembly GCF_050315415.1). Classification (NCBI taxonomy): domain Bacteria; kingdom Bacillati; phylum Actinomycetota; class Actinomycetes; order Micrococcales; family Microbacteriaceae; genus Pseudoclavibacter; species Pseudoclavibacter sp. Marseille-Q434. The sequence continues at coordinate 90,903 of NZ_JBNPQH010000004.1, forward strand.
TCGTTCGGCGGGGATCGGCCTGCGCGGGGGATCGGCGCGTGACCTCTACGAGATTAGGGGATACGGTGACCGCCGTCGCGCGCCAGCCAAGGTGACGTAGGAGTGAGATCCAACTCGGCGGCGGCGGCGATGCGGCTCACGTCACCCTGACTGTCGATGCCGCGCGTCACCCTGACTGTCGCGCGGAACAGGGCGGCGCAGAGCGGTCGAGGGGCGACGGGCGCTTCGCGCGCTGACTACGCTTGTGCCTGTACCGCGAGCAGCACGATCAGGGGAGCCGCATGAGCGACAGCCACCAGTCCGCAGTCGACGACGAGCAGGCGGAAGGCGGCGGCGGACACGTTGCGACGCCAACGCGTGCAACCCAGGTCGCGCCGACGAGACGTGGCAGCGGGTCGACGTTCAAGGAGCGCCTCGACACGTTCTTCGAGATCACGCACCGCGGCTCGAACGTGCCGCGCGAGATCCGCGGTGGCCTCGTCACGTTCATGACGATGGCGTACATCGTCATCCTGAACCCCCTGATCCTGGGCGGTTTCTCGCAGGACCAGGCGACGCTCGACGTCGAGGGCGGCTGGCTGCAGGCTTCGCAGGTCGCCGCCGTCACGGGGCTCACGGCCGGCGTCATGACCATCCTGTTCGGCGTCATCGCGAACCTGCCGTTCGGCCTCGCCGCCGGTCTCGGCATCAACTCCTTCCTCGCCGTCAACGTCGTGCAGCAGGTCACCTGGGCCGAGGCGATGGGGCTCGTGGTCATCAACGGCCTGGTCATCGTCGTGCTGTCGGCGACCCGCCTGCGCGAGATGATCTTCCACGCGGTGCCGCCGCAGCTGAAGACCGCGATCACGGTGGGCATCGGCCTGTTCCTGGCGTTCATCGGGCTCGTGGACGCGGGCTTCGTCACGTCATCGGGGAACGCGTCGCCGCCCGTGCAGCTCGGCGTGGGTGGTTCGGTGACGACGGTTCCGACGCTCATCTTCGTGATCGGCCTCATCGTGATGGGCGTGCTCATGGCCCGTCGTGTGAAGGGCGCGCTGCTCATCGGCATCGTCGGCACGACAGTCGTCGCGGTGATCGTCGAGGCCATCATGAAGCTCGGCCCCGCGTTCGAGAACGAGGGCGGATGGTCGCTCAACGTGCCCATGCTGCCGACGCAGATCGTCTCGGTGCCGGACCTCGGCCTGATCGGCGCGTTCGACTTCGGTGCGTTCGAGCGCATCGGCATCCTGGCCGGCGTCATGCTGGTCTTCACGCTCGTGTTCACGAACTTCTTCGACGCGGTCGGCTCCCTGACCGGTCTCACGCGCGAAGCGGGTCTGCAGGACAAGCAGGGCAACTTCCCTCGCCTCAAGTCGTCGCTGGTCGTCGAGGGCATCGGGGCGGTCGCGGGAGGAGCGACCTCGAGCTCGTCGAACACGATCTTCGTGGACTCCGCCGCGGGTGTCGGTGAAGGTGCCCGCACGGGACTCGCGAGCGTCGTGACCGGTGTCATGTTCCTGCTGGCGATGTTCTTCACGCCGCTGACGCAGATCGTCCCGCTCGAGGTGGCGGCCGCGGCGCTGGTCGTCGTCGGCGTGCTCATGGTGTCGCAGGTCCGCGAGCTGAAGTGGGACGACTTCTCTGTCGCCCTCCCGGTCTTCCTGACGATCGTGATCATGCCGCTCACCTACTCGATCGCGAACGGCATCGGCGCGGGCTTCATCTCGTGGGTGCTCGTGCAGACCCTGACCGGCAAGGCGCGCACGGTGTCGCCGCTGCTGTGGATCGTCGCCGTCGGCTTCCTCATCTACTTCGCACGCGGCCCCATCGAGGGCATGTTCGCGTAGACGTGACGGGGAGCCGCTCACCCGCCCGCTGCTAGTACTGGCCGGGGTACTGCCCGCCGCCGCCAGCGGGCCCGTATCCCTGATGCGCCGAGTATGCGCCAGCCCCGGCGAGACGCGCGTTGGCTTCTCGGACGAACTGCGGGATGAGGAAGAGCTCGACGATGACCCAGATCGCGACTCCGAAGACGAGGAGCAGGCCGATGCCGAGCCAGGACGTCGCGAATCCCACGAGGTAGAGCACGAGCTGCGTGATGGCGATGCCCGTGCGGCCGAGGTAGAAGTTGTGGATGCCGAGTCCGCCGAGGAAGATCGCGAGCACGTACGTGATGCCGACTTCCTTGCCCCCGCTGACGACAACCGTCTGCTGGTAGAGCACGGGTGCGTTGGTGGCTGGTGCCTGCGTGGGCGCGTAGTGCCCCCACTGGGTGCCGTCCCAGTAGCGCTGCCTGCCCGTGGGGTCCGGGTACCAGCCGGCGGCCGGCGAGGACGGCCCGTGGTTGGCGTCGGACGAGCCGAAGGTGTCGTCTTCGGGCTGCGATGCGTACGGATCCGATGGAACGAGGCTCATCAGGCACTTCCCTGCTGTCGAGTGGATGCGTCACTCATGCTAGCGAGCACCACCGACACTGGGCGGGCCTGTGCGATTCCGGGACCAAGGCGCGGCAGGGTCAGGGCGTCGGGTGTGCGCCTGGTGCCTTGCGCAGCGCTCGCCGGACGAGCAGTCCTTCAGCGATGAGGAGCGCAGCCACGATCGCGGCGCCGAGCAGGAACCACAGCACGGGGCCGACGACGTCGCCGGACGCCCAGAGCAGCTCGCGGTCCTCGGTCTGCCACGGCCACAGGGCGCGGAGCGACCCGGCCATGAGGCCCGTCATGAGGGCGAGGGTGACGCGGCGGTGCTTGGTGAGGAGCCACAGCAGCACCTGCACGAAGAGCGCGAGGCCCGTGACGGCGCCGACCGCGAAGAGCGCGATGTAGCCGAAGTCGAGCGAGTTGAGGGCGCGCAGCGTCGGCTCGTACATGCCCGTCGTGACGAGGACGAAGGATCCGGAGACCCCGGGCAGCACCAGCGCGCAGACCGCGACGGCTGCCGAGACGAGGATGGCGATGGGGGATGGGTCAGCGTTGTTCGCAGACGGGAGTCCCGTCATCACGAAGCTCAGGATGGCGGCGGGGACCGCGATCGCGTAGTCGCGCACCTGCCAGCGGGCGCCGAGCATCCGGGCCGGAACGATGAGCGACACGGCGATGAGCCCTGCGAAGAGCGCGCGGGATGCGACGGGGTGCGCCTCGACCAGGGGCGCGACGATGCGGGCGGCGGCGACGATCGCCACGAGCATCCCGATGCCGATGGGCAGGACGACGCCCCACCTGACCTGCGCGAAGTGCTCGCGTGCGCGCTGCAGGCCCTGACCGCGGACTGTGTCGACGGCGGCTCGCACGACGCCGCGCACGAGATGGCCAGCTGAGTCGATGAGGGTCTCGTAGACACCGATCAGCAAGGCGATGGTGCCGCCGCTGACGCCCGGGATGATCTCCGTCACGCCGATGAGCGCGCCTCGGAGGAGATTGACGAGGACGTTGAGCGCTGACAAACCGGCCCTTCTCGGGCGCCGGGGTCGGGGGCGGCGCCGGATGCTCGTGCGCCAGGAGAGGCGGCACAAAGCCTCTAGTCTGTCAGGCCGCATCCGCGACCGCACCCGCGGCGCCTCGCCGCCGCCGGCATCCGGGTCACGCGGCGGGCGGCATTCACAGCGGATTCACGCAATCCACCGGCACTCAGCCCGGCCGGGTCTGGCGCGCGTACCGTGTCCGCCATGTCCTCCGAACCCAGCCTCGCAGTGGCTCAATCGCGTCGCGGACGCCTCCGCGGCGCAGCCCCCGCCGGCCTCGCCGGCATCGGTGCGGCGGCGCTCGGAGTCGGCCTCGGCGAGCTTGCGGCCGCGTTCCTGCAGACCACGGCAAGCCCGATCGTCGCGGTGGGGGCCCTCCTCATCGACCTCGCACCGCCCTGGGCGAAGGACACGGCGATCGCGCTCTTCGGGACCGCCGACAAGATCGCCCTCATCGCGCTCGTCGCGGTCGTGCTGCTCGTCGTCGCCGCGGTTGCCGGCGTGCTCGAGCGGGCTCGGCCGCCGTGGGGCCGCGTGCTCATCGGGCTCATCGCCGCGATCGGTGCTGTCGCTGTAGCCACCCGTACCCCCTTCTCGCCCCTCGATACCGTGCCGCCGCTGCTCGCCATGGTGGTGGCTGTGCTGACGTTGCAGTTCCTCTCGAAGACGCTCGCCGATGCTGAGCAGCGGGCCCACCAGCGCTCGAGGGAGTCGGCCGTCGCCGTCGGGCGGGGCTCAGCCGCAGGCGCGACAGGACGCGCGACCGGAAACGGTTCGGAGGCCGAAGGGCCAGCTGGCGCCGACGTGGAGTCGGCCGCGCCGCCCGCCGGCGTCGACCGCCGTCGCTTCCTCATCTACTCGGGGGCATCCCTCATCGTCGGCGCGATCGCGGCCGCCTCAGGTGCCGCGCTCTCGGCCGGAACTCGCGCCGTCACGGCCGTCCGCGAGGCGATCGCCCTGCCCGCGGCCGCGGTGAAGGCCGCCGCCGTCCCTGCGGGCGCGCAGTTCGACATCCCGGGCCTCCCGCCCGTCGTCACCCCGAACGCCGACTTCTACCGCATCGACACGGCCCTCAGCGTGCCGCTCGTGAACCCCGAGGGCTGGTCGCTGCGCATCCACGGCCTCGTCGACAACGAGGTGACCATCACCTGGGACGAGCTGCTCGCCCTGCCGCTCGAGGAGAGCATCACGACCCTCATGTGCGTGTCCAACGAGGTCGGCGGCGGTCTCATCGGCAACGCCCTCTGGCTCGGCTACCCGCTCCGTGAGCTGCTCAAGCGCGCGGGCCCGCAGGCGGACGCCGACATGGTGCTCTCGAAGTCCGCCGACGGGTGGACCGCCAGCACCCCCATCGGCGCGCTCACCGACGACCGCAACGCGATCCTCGCGGTCGGCATGAACGGCCAACCCCTGCCCGCCGAGCACGGCTTCCCGGTGCGGATGGTCGTGCCAGGCCTCTACGGGTACGTGTCGGCGACGAAGTGGGTCGTCGACCTCGAGGTCACCCGCTTCGACCGGGTCAACGCATACTGGACCGACCGCGGGTGGAGCGCCGAGGGGCCGATCAAGATCGGCTCGCGCATCGATGTGCCAAGCGCCGGAAGCCTGAACGCGGGTCCGACGACGATCGCCGGGTTCGCGTGGCAGCAGCACACGGGCATCGAGGCCGTCGAAGTGCAGATCGACGACGGCGAGTGGATGCCGACTGAGCTCGCCGCGCCCATCTCCGACGACACGTGGCTGCAGTGGAAGCTCGACTGGGACGCCCCAGCCGGCGAGCACTCCGTGCGCGTTCGCGCGACCTCCAGCGACGGCGAGGTGCAGACGGATGCGCGTGCCAACGTCGTCCCAGACGGTGCCACCGGGCACCACGAGATCAAGGTCAACGTCACGGCGTAGACCTCGGCATCGGCGGGGCCGCCCGCATCCGCTCGCGCCACACCTTCCTCCTCCGCAGAGGCGTGGGAAGCGCAGCCTCGTTCCGGGATGAGCCCGCATTTCCCAAAGGTCTGCGCCGAGTCTCAGCCGGATGCACCGCGCAAGACGCCCCGATAGCCTGGCCGGGATGCCCCCACATTCCCCCGAAGAGCCTCCCCGTCCGTCGACCCTGCGCGATCTGCCGCGCGCCGCGTGGATCTCGGCACGCGCATCCACCCCGAATACGCCCCTGGCCGTGCTGTCAGTGCCGATCTACGCGTTCTCGATCGTGCCGATGACCCTTCGAGGTGGGCTCTACCTCGACGCGTCGCGCACGGGGACGGTGCTGTTCGCGCGGCGGAGGCCGATCTTGGACGGGGTGGTCGTCGGGCTCGTCACGGCTGCGGCGTTTGCGCTCTGGGTGGCCGGCATTCTGCTGTTCGACACCATGCTCGTGCTGCTGCTCGGGATGCTCGCCTACGCGGCGCTGCTCATCGGAGCTGTCATCGCGCTGGTGCAGCCGGGAGGGACGACGCTCTCGGCGTCCGGGCCGGAGACCCCCAAGGGGGAGCGGTGGATGGTCGCGGCGCTGGCGCAGCTTCCTGGCACCCGCATGACCGCGGTGATGCTCGCGAGGCGCTTGATCGAGCAGGCACCGCCCGGCTCGATCCTGGTCGCGGCCGCGGCGACGGATGCGCTGCACGAGCGCTACGTGCGCGCCGGCTTCACGGCGGGGCGGGCACGGCGCGTCTATCGCCTCGTTCCCCCGCGGACGCAAAGAAACCCCGCCATGTAGAAGCTAGGCGGGGTTTCAGTGGCTCCGACGGGCGTCGATCCCGTGACCTCACGATTTTCCTCCGACGCCTTGCACCGCCTCTCAACAGAATGCGCACGCGGACGCTCAGCCCTGGAAATCAAGGGTCGGCAGGGTGACGACCTTGCATGAGATTGCATCGGGACGCAGCCAATCTGCGGAGTAAATGCGGAGCTGTCGGCGCCTTGCGTCAGCGTGGCTCACCCGAGAAGGAGCGCAGTGAGTGTGGAGCCAAGCCCGACCGCGGTGCCGACGATGCCGACTGCGTCGAGGCGGCTGCCTTGCAGCTCGCCACCCTTGAACTTCAACGTCCAGGGTAGCCAAGCGGCCGCGACTACGGAGAACAGCGCTCCAACGAACGCGACTATGTCGGAGGCGTTGAAACCCTCGGTCCGAAGCCCGCGCGGTGCCTCAAGGTTCGGCCAGACGGCATGAATGACCCCGGGCAGGAAAAGGTACGCCAGCGTGATCAGGATGAACAGGCCGTAGAACTGCAAGACGCGTTTCGTGCGTTCGCGGGTCGAGGGTTTCGTCGTATCGTCCTTCTCAGCTGATTCGCTCATCCGACCACGTTATGCGTGAGAAACACAGCCCCGCTTCACCGGGGAATCAGCGTCATATCGCATTCGACGCACGCCTCGAACCCCGCGGCCGACAACGTCGTCGGCAGGAGGCAGGACGGGCAGTTCGACGCGGCGAGTTCAGCGGAGGGGTCCATGGAGTGATCCTGCCGGACGCCCGGCGCGGGCGGGGCGCGGTGATCTGTGGAGAACTTGGGTCGCAGTTAGAGGGGGCGCCAGGTCAGGTGTTCGGCAACCTTGGGCGGGATGCGTCCTTGCCTGCTGATCCGGCGAAGCATGGATGACGCGAAGCGAAAGCTGACGGCGTAGTCGGCTCGTCGTCGGTCGGGGTCGACGAGCACCCATCGCGTCTGGGTGCTGCCGCGTCCGATGAAGACATCGAGGTAGGCCGTTCGTTTGCTGACCGGGCTGGCGAGGGCGACCAGGTCGTCGACGGTGACAACACAGTCGATTCCGGCGCCGAGGGCTTCTGCGAAACCGCGCGCAGGTGTCGCCCGTGAGGCGAGCTCGCCGCCGATGATGACCTCGACACCTCTCATTCGGGACTGAGGAGTGCTTGCAGGAACCCGGGGACGACGCCTGACTCCGCAACGCGTGCCATGAGGCGCGAAGCCTGGGCGGTGTCCAGTGGAGCATCGGTTGTCCAGGCGCGGACCCTGCCGTCACCCGGGCGTACATCGAACACCTTCACGCTGATCCGAATACCGCCGAGCGTGGGCGCTGCGGTGATCGCTCGGAGCGGGAGAGAGATGCGGACGCTGGCTTCCGACCGGAGCGCCGCTTCGAGCGCGGCGGCGGTTGGCTCGGCAGGGCGTTCGACGGGGGCATCCGGACGAAGGATCGAGACGACGATGCTCATGCCGTTGGCTCCTGGCCGTCATCCTCGATGGGGATCAACCACTCGAGGATCGTTGGGTGGAGTTCGCCCTTGAGGTAGAAGTTCCAGAGCACGTTCGAGACGCTCGGCATGTCCCAATCGGGCACTTCTCCGACGGGTGCGAGCGCGAAATCTTGTCGCTTCATGGTGGTCTCTTCGTCGAACACGAAGGTGGAGAAATGCACCCGGGCCACATCCCAGTCGGCTTGTTCGGGGTCGGCGTCCGCCGCTTCGGCGAGGCTAGGGGTTGCCGTGAGGATGCTTCCGTCCTGTGACTCAACGGAGACGACCGCACGTTCGCGAAGATGCTTCAGCACTCGGAGGCGTGTGGCGTCGGAGCCGTGAACGAATTTACCGTCGGCGACGCTGCCGTCGGCCGGGATCACCTTGAGCCGCGTGCCGATCGGTTTGCGGACTGGGCGGCGCTTCGAGGCGGTCATGCCCGGGAGTATGCGGTGCAGGACGTGTTTTCCGTTTCCGCGGGGTGGAGATAGTCCGACTCGCTAGTCCAGATGCGCGCGCAGTTCTTCGTCCCACTCCAGATCGACGCGGCACGGAAGGTGGAGTTCGACTGCGAGTGCGTCCAATTCATCGAGGCGAGACTGATCACCGCGGGTCCGCGCGTAGATCCAAGCGGCGAACATGCACGCCTGAGCCACGAGAACTCTCGTGTGCTCGGAGAGTGGGTCTTCTCGTCGGGCACTCAGTGACAGGGAACCGTCCTCAGGGGACTTCGTGAAGTAGGCAACGACTGTCTCGTTGGTGACGTGGACGCTTTGCGAGAGCACTGCGTATCCCGGTTGGAGCATCCGGTTGTCCGGATCGAGTGTGTCGAGGATGCCGTCCGCGCCGGAGACACTTGGAAGACGTTTGCCGGTCTCAGGCCCAGGCTTGACGGGCAGCTCACCGCCTCTCCACTGCGCCAAACGGTCGTCGATGGACCAGCTAGCCCATTCTGCGCTTGCCGCGAGCATGTCAAGACCCCCAGCGCGGAGGTAGGCGAACTCCACCGTTACCGCGTGTTCGAGTGCAGCCCGTGCGGGCGTCCTGGCTTCGAGCGTCATCCCGAGCTCGCACAGAGCGAGATATGCCTCTGCGTAGCGAGCGGTTTGACAACAACAGCCGTAGGTCATGTTGAACTCGCGAACGCGTTCAGCCGGAACCGTGAGCGGTGGTCGAGGTACGAAATCCTGAATGCAAGAGCGTATGAAATTGTCAAGCTGGCCCGGGTCCGGGCGAGGTGCTGTCTGAGCGTTCGCGTTCACAGAGCCGATGCTACGGTGCGTCCGTCCCGCTTCATCACGATCTGTCCGCCCTTGGGGTCAGTCAGTAGGTGAAGGATCGGGCATCATGTCTGCTGGAATGACGGCCGCGGTTGAGTTCACTACTGCGATCCAGTCGCTTAGCTTGAGCAGAAGCTCATGACCATGTCCGTCGAACCGCAACGTCTCGGTGGCATCCGAATACGAGAAGTTCAGCGGTCCCCGATACTTTCGCACCAAGTCGGACACAGCCTCGATGGATTCCCGCCCCGTAAATTGAACGGCCTCTTTGGGCCACTCCTTGAACTTTGCCACGTCTCTCCCTGGTTCGATGCTCGTGCTGCGGTGCAGGCAATTATCGACCAAGAGCCACCCGGCCGTCCTGCTTGAACGACGCTCCCCCTATGGGCCTACGTTTCCGTTGCGCTGCCTTCCGAATCGGGAAGTCCTAGATCCTCGACTGTGGGCGCTCGCCATTCTGGTCCGAGCGGGCCCATACCCGCTTCTGGCATGGGCGTCCCAATTTCAGCGATCGAAAACCGGATCTGTTGTCGCTCCTTGTCGGGCACCTCGGACATTACAACGGGCAACGTAAGGCTCTCCTCGGAGATGCCGAGCTCCACGCGGTACTTCAACACAAGCATGAGCACCTCGAGAGTGAAGAGCGCGATCCTGCTGTAATGCGCAGAAGCTCCCTCGAAGCGTTCACGGATCCCGTACGACATTGCGTCTGTATGGCGGTCGACGGAGTTGTGGACCACATCACCGTAGAGCCAAGCTTCGGCGAGTTGGAGGTTCGTGACTCTCGGCTTCAGGACGTCGCCGTCTTGATGCTCGACGCTGTAGGACTCGCTCTTCAGCGCCTCGGAGTAAGACTTTCGACGTAGGGCGGACCGTTCCGAGTCCTCGTCGCTGAGGATTCCTGCGCCCAGGTACTCGAGCGACTTCATGACCTTGGTGAGCAGCACATCTTCCTGGTCCAGCGTGAAGGGACGCAGACGAGCGGCGAGTGACTCGAGTTGTTCTTCTGGCGGAGTTTCGACGTCGATGCTCGTCGGGACGGGAACCCCGTCACGGACTTCGATGTGCATCTTCATCTGCGCGCGGGAGTAAGCCACGAGCTGCGGCACGTTCTGAGAAAGGGAGTGCGCCCAGACGCGGCGGGCGCGTCGCGTGAACTCGTTGAGTCGGTCGCGGTGACGTTGCTCGATCTGGGCGGCTTCCATGGAACTACTTTGCAGCCATGACTACTGCGCCGGTTGAAAACCAACCGACGAGAGTCGCAGCGAGCAGTGCGTGCGCCTGAGCTCCCGTCTGCGACGGTGGTTCTCCACTGTGACGATGCTGCTCTGCGAACGTGAGCGTTTCGAGCATTCCCAGGACCACAGCGTGGTGGTCCGGGTGGCCGTCGTCGCGCCTTTGGAGCGTGAGGGACCAGTCCTTCTTGTCGCGCAACCGGCCGACGATCTTCCCCATGCTTGGCTTCCGGTCTTTCGGCGTGACGACGGCACCCGCTGCTGCTTCGACCGCACGGATGCCTTCAGTCATGACCTTGCTGGTGTCAGGTTCGAGACTCTGCATCTCACGCAAGGCTTTCGCCAGGTGTGCCCCGGCGGTGGCGTTCGATGCGTCAACCGAGAGCTGGGTAGCTCCCTCCACGCCTTCCGGCAGTCTGTGCTTAAGGCGATAGGTTCCGGCTTCCGCTGTAATCGTGACGGCAGAGAGCGATGCGTCCAGGTGCCAGCGAAGCTCCCTAACAGTGTCAGGCTCGTCGTCGCTATACAGTTCCCGCTCTTGGCCGCTCAGTAGGAAGTCGACGACGCGAAGGACGAACTTATCGCCGCGCGCCTCTATTGCCTTGACGACGGTGCTTGCGAGTGGAGCTCCCTGACCGACGTCTAGGTCTACACGAAGAGCCGACTGGATCATGTTCACCGTCGACACAGCTGTGTGTCCATGTCGGTTCCCCGTGTTCAGGACTCCCCGCAACCAGGACGCGACAGCGGGGCGCATCGTGTCAGGGATCGGTTCCCGAATCACCTGAAGTTCTTGTTGCTCAGTCTCGTCCGCATCAAAGGGAATCCACACCATGCGCCGATGCTACAGCGAGGCCCATCTCGCCTCGCCGGTCCGCCCGGCACGCACGAAGCCCCGCTGAGCTCGGGGAGAGCTGGCGGGGCGGAGTGCGGGGGAGTAGGTGCGGTTGGTGCGGGGTTATGCGGCGATGGCCGCGGCGAGTCCGGCGATCTTGTCCGGTCGGAAGCCCGACCAGTGGTCGTCGCCCGCGATCACGACGGGAGCCTGCATGTAGCCGAGCTCCTTCACGGTCTGGAGGGCCTTGTCGTCGGTGGAGACATCGAAGATCTCGTACTCGATGCCCGCCTTGTCGAGAGCTCGGTAGGTGGCGGTGCACTGCACGCAGGACGGCTTGCTGTAGACGGCGATCGTCATTACGGGTTCCTTCTTTCTGGTTAGGTGTTGAGGGGTTACGGGTGGCCCCAGGTGGGACCGAGAATCTTGGGTGCCGCGGAAATCGTGACGCCGTTGATCGTCGTGGTCATGTGCTTCTTCAAGACCTCGACGGCCACCTGCTCAGCGCCGATCGGCACCTGCACCGTGAGTTCGTCATGGACCGGGAGCCAGCAACTGCCTGGCAGGCCTGCGGCCGCTAGTTCTGCGTCTACGGCGAGCACCATCGCCTTGTAGAGGTCCGCGGCGGAACCCTGCACCATGTAGTTCACGGCTTTGTAAGCCTCATCCGCCTGCGCAAGGCGGCGACCAGACAGTGCGAAGAGCGGGTGGCGCCGCTGACTCGTCTGCTGCACTTCACGACGCCACGCGGCGAACTGGGGCCACGTTGAGTCGATGAATGAGCGCATGGCGCGTGCGTCGTCTTGCGAGAAGCCGATCTTCGCGGCGAGCGATCGCGTGCCCTGACCGTAGATGGTCGCGAGGAGTGAGGTCTTAGCGATGTCGCGGCGCGGGTCGTCTTTGACGATCGGCTCGCCCCAGATTCTCTGGGCCAGCGTGCAGTAGATGTCGACCTCGTTGCTCAGGTCGGAAGCCATCTGCTGATCGCCGCTGAGGATGCATGCGACGCGCGGCTCGACCGATGAGAGGTCGGCGCCGACCAAGGTCATGCCTGCATCGGCGAGGAGCACCGGACGGAGAAGCTTGGGGAAGTTCTGCATGGCTGGCTTGGCCACCGTCATGCGACCGGTCACGGCCCCGAATGCGTGGAATCTGGGGTGGACGCGGCCAGCGGTGGTCGAAGCACGACGTAGTTCCTTGAGCTTCGATTCCACAGCCGCGGCTTCGCGACCTCGCGCGATCGCGTCGCGAAGCCACTCCAAGCCGGGCGGCGCTTCGACGGCAACCGCGATGTCCTTGTCCAAGCTCGGTAGCCCGGCGCTGTCCAACGCGGGCTGGCCATCGGCGGTCAGCGGCACGATGTCGTAGTCGCGCATGGCGAGCTTCACCGACTTGGGCTGCCTCGCATCTACACCGGTCTGTGCACGCACCCTGTGGAGCTCTGCGTCGGCGTGCGCCTGCATCTGCGCCATGGCATCGACGTCGAGCTGGTAGCCGCGGCGCGATGCCGCTCGCCACAAACGGTCTGTCGCGACGTCGACCTCCACGCCGTGCCAGGCCTGCGCCGTTGCAGTCGATCGCGCTGTCGCCACCTCCGACAGGAGGTCACCACTTGCGGCGCCACGAAAGGCGATGGCCGCCGGGTCATCCGCGGGGAGATGTTCGAGCGCCCGCGTGATCCATGCCCGGGAGTAGTTCGGCGTTTTCTCGCCGGAGACCGCGTTCCACCGCGCAGCGAGCGTCGCGCGCGCGGTGGCGTTCTCAGCGGGGGCAACCGCCATCTGCCCGACTCCATGCTTGGTGATGAAGATCGCCTCGCGCAGCGAGTCCCAGCCGCGGCCACATCGGGCCTCGACAGCCTTGGAAGCGGCATCGGCGTCGCGCGCCCAGCACTCGCGACCGCTCTGCGCGATCACGGACAGCGAGGCAACGAGTGTGTCGGGGTCCGTCGCCGGGATCGTGAGTCGCTCCGTGCCCGAGGCAAGCTCGAGGGAAACCAGGCCCGCTGGGCCGGTGAGGTGCGTCACCGTCACGGGCCCGACTGTTGCCGCGAGGAAGGCCGCGACGCTCATGCTCCCAGTCCCGTCTGCTGTCCACGACCGAAACGCGGATCGTCAATCGACGCGACGACGAATGGAACGTTCGGGGCGAAGCTGCCGACTGGCGGCGCATCGCGCTGCAGCCAGGCGATGACGTCACCTTCGGTTTCCACCCACCAGCGATGCGACCCGGAGGTCAGCTTGCTCTTGATGCGGAGGATGACTCCGTCACCGGCGGGGATGGCCGTGTCGAGCATCGCGCCGACCTTCTTGCCCCACTTCCGAGCGCGCGTGGTCACGGATTCGCCTAGGGTCATGCGGAGTTCCGTGGGAAGCTCGACGAAGGGCTTGGAATCGTCGACGGCTTTCACAACCTCCGTCATGCGAAGCTCGCGTCCGATCATCGACGATCGGCGGTAGAGGAGTTCTACGAACGGGATCCACTCGAATGCGTCGTCGTCCTGATCGGCTGTCCAGGCTGCGCGACCGTCGACTGCGAGGTCCGCCAGTGTGTGTCCGTTCAAGCTGATGTGCGTCAGCGAGCCGAGTACGACTCGCCGCCATTCCCCGAACCCACCGAAGACCGGGATCTCCGCAGCGGGATTCTGGATCCCGTACGCCAGGATCGTGTGCAGAGCCGCGAGCAGCTCGGGGCGGTGCTTGGCGGCCCACTTCCTGATGTCTGGATGCCGGAACTTGCTCTCGTCGCGCTCATGGGCGATTCCCGATTGAAGCACGAACTTCGCCTCGATGAAGCGCCTGTTCAAGTCGGCGCCAGCGCGCACATTGTTGCCCGCGACGCTGACGACGAAGCTGTCGAGCGCAGCCGAGCTGTTGCCTCCGAGGATGCGCTCGTTGAGCGCACTGGGCGGCATAGTGAGCAGCTCGGTCACGGCCTTCGACGTGATGGCATCGCCACGTCCGACCTCGTCGGCGTGAAGAATGATCCGCCCCGCCAGCGTCGCGGTGACGAAGGCTTTGCGGGTTTCTGTGTCGTCGTTCGCATACACGCTGATGCGCTGGTAGGCGTCTGAGCCGGTGGCGATCATGCAGGACACTTCGCGGAAGAGACTCTTGCCGGAGCCTCGGTCCGCGGCAGCCAGCATGAAACCTGGCACCGTCGGGACGAGGTGTCGCGACGCGATGGTCAGCGGGTACAGAAGCCCGCGTGCAAGGTCCGCGTCAGATGCGAAAGGGAAGTCGCGGAGGAACTCGCGGTGCAGATACTCAAACGCAGCCTGCGCCTCCTGTTGGGATGGGGTCTCGGAGACGACGTAGCGTGCCCGGTCGAAGCTGCGTGTCGGATCGTCATGGATCAGCACTTGCTCCCCCCGGTAGTAGCCGGGGTGCTGCAGGGTTCGACCTTCTGCGCTGAGCACCGGTGCTTGCGAGACGATGCGCGCAGTCGCGAGGTTCGTGTCGGATTGGAGCCGCTCTTCTACCGTGGCGGTGATCTTGGTCGGGTGGTTGTGGGCAAAGTCGCGACCGGACTTCTTCTCAACTACTGGCTGCACGAACCCGAGCGGGAGGTCGTCCTTTGCGAACTGCCTCGTCGAGGTCGGACGGCCACCCAGAACTGGGCGCAGATGCGCCAGCGTGGCTCCCGTTCGATCGACATGGCGGATGTACTGAGGGACGTCCACCATGCCAGCGACACGACGCCGTGCCAGCTCACCAAGGATGAGAGTTACGTAAGACTCGGAGTCGATCGAACGCGGGTCGACTTCGCGGAGCGGCTCGTGCTGGTCGACTTCCTCCCGCATATCGGCGAGCTCCGCGGCGGTGAACCCGTTTTCGGCCAGGAGGTCCTCGGCAACGCCGTCCTCACTGGCAGCATGGACGGGCTCTTCGAACTCGTCCAGCAGAGCCTGGTCGGCAGTGAACTGGGTCTCGAACCTCGCCATTGCCCACGCGATCGCAGCATCGGTTGGTGGCACAACGGATGCTGCGACAGCTTCCCAGTCGGTGTCGGCATGCGGGTCCTCGGTGGGTCCGTCGTCGACGAGGTCGCTTACCGAGAACTGCACGTCGACCTCGATTTCAGGGGGCGTTGCGATCGCCTCGGCGCACGCGACGGGGTTACCACCATGCACGAGGAAGGCGCGCAGCGCGAAGGGGGTGTAAAAGCCCGGGCCGAGGCGCGCGTCGCTGGTGCTCCAAACGCGAAGCAGGCTGCCTTGCTCACCGCCAAGGGATGCAGACTGACCCCGGTCGGGGTTCTTGCTGCCGGGACGCTTCAACTTGAGCTCGTCCGGCAGTTCACCTGCGCGGATGGTCCAGCCGTGCTCGAGGAGGAGCTCCGCGACATCTTCGGCGGAGCACTCCTTGTCGTACGCCTCCGCGATGTCGCGGCTCCGGATGGTGTGGCCCTCAAGACGGTGCATGACCTTGGTGCTCGCGAGGGAGCCGTCGTCGGCTACCTGCATGGCGGTCGCGATGGCGGTCAGCTCCGACCAGGTGAGGACCGTGGGCGACGCCTGCGGGTTGGACCCGGCGGCGTGCGTGTATGGCAGACCGGAGGCGTGCACGCCATACGACGGCGCGACAATGACGTTGGTGGCGAGGATCTCGTAGGCAGTCTCGCCGAGGTGCGCTGCGCTGCGCGTCGGCAGTGCGCGAAGTCGGCGCTTGAAATCGATGTCGTCCGCGGCCTCGAGCCAGGCATGGAGGTGCATGCCGCCGGACGGTGAGATGTCGGCGTGCCCTGCGAGCATTCGAGAGACGGCACCGGTTCGGTCATGCTCGGCCAGGGCTGCATTCATGCGTTGCTGGACTTCGGGGAGGCACTTCTCGGTCGGGTTCTCCGACTCGACCACAACCGGGTAGTAGGTACGGCCGCTGGTAGTGATCTTGCCGCGAACGCCGAGTTCCATCCGGACGCCGGTGCTCTGGCCCGCGAGCACCTTTTCACGGGATTCCGCAGTGATCTCGGGGATCGGGCGCTTCGTGAATCCCTTCCCGAATGCCGGGCGCTTGTCGCCAGCCGCGTTCGGGCGGGCGAGGGCTGTGTACTGGATGCCGAGGGCATCGAAGTCGTCGAGGCGCTGGACCAGCGCCTGGTGCTGGGTAGCCGCGTCCGGGTACGCTTGGAGTGTTGTGGTCATGCTCGCTGCTTTCGAGGTGGCTACAAGCGTCAGGCAGTGTGCAAGCTGCCTGGCGCTTCTTTCTTTTGGTGGTGGGTTACGCGGAAGTCATCGCGGGCTTGCCTGGACGCAGCTCAGCCAGCGGGCGTCCGGCCTTGGCTTCGAGCGCTGCCACCGGGAAGCGCCACTGGCGACCGATCTTGAAGGCATTGAGCAAGCCCGTTCCCTTCCGCGCCTGGCGATAGAGCGTCGATGGGTCTACTCGGAGGAGTTCCGCGGCCTCTTCGAGGGTCACAAAGAGTTCCTCTGGGGCTCCGGTGGTGCTGGAGGTTGTGGTCATACCGTCAGCCTAGCACACTTATACCCGCCTATGCCTACTTATTCTCGGGATAGTCTGAGGCCGTGAATGCACGAATCTCAGGGGCTGAACTCCGCGAGGCGAGGGTTGCCCTCGGCATGTCCCAGGGGGCGCTCGGTGAGGCCCTTGGCATCTCCACGAAGCACACCGTGGCTGCTTGGGAGCGAGATGGGCGGTTCGTGCCGACCCTGCGCACTGAAGCTGTGCGCGCCGTGCTCGGTGATGCCCTTCGTTGGGCTCAGCTCCCCGACGAGCATCAGCCGCTGAGCTACCACCAGTGGCTCTCCATGGAAGCGGACCTTGATAGGCAGGCTGCGTCCATGCCCGAGCCGGAGGTGGACTCCTCAGGCGACTCCGTACAGCCTGCGCAGGATCAGACCGGGCCCACCTGGGATCAGCGAGCGGTGACCCGTCAGGCGCTCCGGCATGCGACGACGGATGAGCTTCTCGACGAGCTGCGGAACCGCCTCTCGAAGTAGCTCGCGTGGGGCTCGCGTGGGTCCGTGGGTTTGCGTGGGTTCTTTTTCAGAGGTGGCGGCTCCGGCGTTCTGGTCTCAGCAGGCCGTTTTCTAGAAGATTTCTGAAGTAGGGGATAAAACCCACCAAACCCACGCTCCCCCGGAATTGCAACGATCTCAAGCCTTTCGAAACCCACGCGAAACCCTTTCCAAACCCACGCTGACCCACTCCTAGTTCCGTCCGTGGGCATCTCGGAGCCTGCCATGCCCATGGCAGGTAGAGCCGTGGGCATTTGGTGTGCTCGGATGCACACCCCTGGCTAGGGGTCGTTCGGAGCTCCCAAAGGACCCCTGTTCCGCAGGCACCGGTCCCTGAACACGACACCTCCACCTCCACCGCCTCCGAGGTCCCGGTCATGCCAAACGCGGGGAGTCGCGCTGACTCCCCGCACTCGGTGAAGCTCTGCAGGTCAGGCGGTGAATCTCGCCGACTCCCGGCGGCTGGGAATCTGCAGGACCGAGGGGCCAGTTCCGTGCAGCTAGGCATACTGCCCGCCGGGGAGGCTCATGCCGCAGGAACGGGGGAGGGTCCGGTCAGACGACCGGGGCGGCTTCCGCGCGTCCGTCACCCGTGACGGTGTCCGCGTTCAACCTCGCGGGGCCTCCGTCGAAGTCGTCCAAGTCCGTCTTCATACAGTCGAACGAGATGCCGAGTTGGAAGCCGCCGAGAACCGGCGAGAGGTTCTCCATGCCGCCTCTTGGTCGGCGGCTGCGGAAGCATGGCTCGCGACTGCTGGGCACGCTCCTGCTACCCGTGACGGCTACCGGAAACGTATCCGCAGCCTGGCGAAGCTGGCTCCATGGTGGAACGCGCCGATCGCCTCCCTCAGTGCCGCTGAGCTCCAGCGCTTCCTTGACGGACTGAGGACTCGATCGGGGTCTCCTGCCTCCTCCTCAATCCGCCGCGCTTGCCTCGCGGTTCTCCGCGGCGCTGCAACCACTGCGCTCCGCTACCCGGAGTTCGGCATAATCACCGACCCCACGGTGGGGCTCAGGATCACACCAGTTCAGTCACGTAAGTCATCAACGGAACCCCTCACGGAGGCGGAGGTCGAACGCCTGGTTGCAGCCGCGTCACATCGCGGCGAGGCGCTCCGCTGGCTTCTCGCCCTCCACTTCGGACTTCGGGCATCTGAGGCCCTGGCCCTCGAAGACGACGACCTCGCCGATGAAGGCGACATCCACGTCATCCGAGTGCAAGCAACGCTTGCCCGCCTCTCGGCAACTCCCACGACTCCAGCCACCTGGGCTCGCCAGGCCACTCAAGCCGAGCGCACCATCCCCATCGAGCCCGACTCCCGCATCGGTCAAGCCCTCGCCACACATCGGGAAACCCTCACCGCTCGCCGCCGAACGCAGCCAGCTCCGACCGCCAAGCAAGTCCGAGAGTCCCAGGAAAGAGCACTCGCTTTCGGCCGCGCCGTTCGGGCGGGAGCCTTCGGTCCGGCGGAACTCCGACTCCCGTCCGGGCTCCTCTTCCCGCACCCGTCTGATGTCACCAGGCCCATGCCTGACGACCGCGACGCTGCTGCCTGGCGGTCCCTCCTCGCTGAAGCCGAAGCCGCCTACCGCCCGCGCTCAGCTGCACGCTTCTACGCCGAGCAGCGCCTCCTGGAGCAACTCGGCGACGACAACGTCGCCGCAGCCGTCCTCGGCACCACGCCCCAGACACTCCTTCGCCGCCACCCGACCGTGCTGACTACCCGCATGCGATCCGCGATGCGCCGGATCACCCCTTGAGAAACGAGAACACATGAAGACGAAGAAGACCGCCCGGACTCTGGCCGCTGGCGCTGCGGTGTTGATGATTGTCGGAGGACTGAGCGCATGCTCGACAGGGCCTGGCGACACCGCCATCGGTGCTGCGCAGGCCTACTTGAATGCGATTGCCGAGGGGAACGCCGAGCAGGTCGCGGAGCTCTCCGGACTCACGAGTGAGGACCTTGCCATCAGTGCGCTGGTTTCGGCCACTGAGCGCATCTCCGACCCGACCGTCACTAGTCCGGAACCAACGCCGTCGCCGGACTCGGATCAGCGCGTGTCACTTGGTGTGAGTTACACGATCGCCGGACAGCAGGTCGAGACCGAACTCACGCTCGAACGCCCTGCGGACGGGAAGTGGTTGGCGAATGCGTTGACCGGCACAATTGGCAGCCTGGACGAAGACTCGCCGGTCACGGTCGGCTCTGCGACGGGGGCAGCCGTCGCGTGGCAGGTCTTCCCTGGTGTCTACCCGGTGGAAGTGCCAGCGCTGGCGTTCACAGACGTGAGCGACAGCGTGACCGTGGTGCGACCGGGAGAGACGTACCTCCCTGAGATGGTGCTTCAGCAGGATGCCTTCATGGAAGTTGCCGTCCCGGCCGTGCAAGCCGCGATCAAGGCGTGCGGCGGTAGCGCTGAGCTCTCCAGCGTGCCGACGCCGGGCAACGGCATCGTCTGTACCGGACAGACGGGTTTCACGAGCAGGAGCCACTCGATCAACCCGTTGGGGCGGGAATTCACCTTCGGGGAGCTGGAGTTCTCGGAGCTGCCGAACTTCGAGATCGGATCGCTCGCCCTGCCTACTGTGTGGCTGGACCCGATGGACACCTTCACCATGGAGCAGGACGTGACAGGGACCTTGAAAACTCTGGGGTCAAGCATCACGTCTCGTGCGTTCCTGAAGGCGACTGTTTCTGCGTCAGCAGAGGTCACACTGGGCCCGGACGGCATAGCTTCAATCCTCATCACCGGGGACTCCTCCGTTACGGGAGGTACGCCGTAGATCCGATCCGGTCCGACTCTGGCGGTCTACTTGCCTCGCCTGCCGAGAAGCCAGAGTCCGACGCCGACGGCGGCAGCGATCGCCACGATGACGGCTATGAGGATGACGACCTGGGCAGCTGACATGGTTTCGAACATGACCTCAGGCTCTCATGCCGAAGGGCCATCCGCTCGGCGGATGACCCTTCGGCAGATGACCAGCGCTACTTACGGCGAAGCAACCGACGCCGAGTCGCCCGAAACGATGAGACGCACGGAACCGGTGCTACCAGCAACGCCCGCGGTGGATCCGTAGGTGAAGAACAGACGTGCCTCAGCAGGCGATGCACCCGCAGTCTGCTGCGTAATCGAGACAGACGGCTCCTGCCCGAACGTGCCAGCGACGACATTGGCATTCTCGTTCCACACGCGCTGGATCGACGCTGCGGTCGTCGTGCTCAGCGTGAAGTTAGCGTTGAAGTCAGCGGAGAACAGCGAACCGGAGTACGAGACCTTGCAGTTCACAAACGGCTGCGTACCAACAGAAGTCAACTCGTCACAGCCGCTGATGCCCTGGCCCAGCGCAGCCCGGCTGTTTGCATCGGCGTCGCTCGCAGGTGGAGCGATGTTGAGCGCGATGAAGGATCCGTCAGCGAAGCGGTCGACTGTGTAGTCGAGGCCTTCGACCTGCACGTTGTCCGTCGATACGGGCGCCACGCCGGTATCCGCGTCGAGGGTCTCACCGGTCGCAGCCTTGGCGACCACGGAGTCTGCATCGGCGCCTGTCACTCCGTAGAGCTCCAGGTGCTCGCGAATTGCCGCTTCATCTTCCTGCGAAAGCTGGCTAGCCGCGACGGTTGCGTAATCAGGCGACGGTGCCGCCATCGCCGGGGTTGCCCCCAGCATGCCAGCAGCGGCGGCAAACGCCAACGGGGCGAGGGCTGTCTTCATCCAGGTCTTCTTCTCCATCAGTCTCAGCTCCAATGCTTCGATGAGTTTCGATTCGTCCTTTGCGTCTTCCCGAAGGAATTACTTCAAGCCTGGACCGTGCCATGGTCGGCCGCATTCATGAACGAGCCAGCCGATCGTTACTCTGCGGTGCGAACCGCGCGAGAGTAACGAAGGGACCGTTATCTTCGAGGAGCAAACAGTTTGAGAGTGTCGGGCCCAAACCTTAAGCCTTGGCGCCAGCTGATTGGATGCCCGAATCTTGAACCGAGGGCCTGCTACACCCGCGCAACGAAGAGGTGCTCAATGAGAAGGTCCGCTGCCCGGTCGGGTGGCCGGGTCACCCGTATGAGGGCAACGATCGCCTCGACGCAGCGGCTTGAGGATCAGGCCTCGGGGTTAATGCTGCCAGGCATCGGGTTGTCAACGTCGAACTGCTCGCGCATCCTCTTACCCTGCTCTGACTTCCGAACTGCCGTCTCTTCCAAGAGCGCTCGGAACTGCTCCGGGGAGAACCCTGTGACCTTCTTCACTTCGCCGTCGACGTCGAGCTCCACGCTCTTGCCATCGTTTCGGGTGAAGAAACGGTGCAGAACCAGCGAGAGCCCAGTAAGGGCAGCGCCAGCGGAGCCGCCCAAGACGGTGACGTTCTCGATCCACTCGGCGGGCCCGAAAGAGAACTCCAGGCCCGTGTTGTGCTCAACCCCCTCCTCGTCCAACAGGGCGAGCACCCCCTCCTGACACTCGGGCGGGAAGCGCAGCTGAAGCTCGTCGCCCTCCCAGTAGCCGAGCGTGATGCGGAGAAGGATCGAGCTATCAGCGGTCGTCATGGAGTCATCCTGACATCCTGATACGACGGGGCCGGACAGCCAGGAGTCATGCAGTAGCGAGTTGCTCTCGGGGAGCCGGTCCCTGGCCCATCATGAGGGCATGATTCTTCCGACACGACGCGCTGCGTCAGTCCGAGTGCCCACGACTGCATCGGTGGCGCCAGAGGTGATAGGCCATGCTCGGCTCATTCAAGCGAACCACCGCCATGCGTGACCGGTGGGAGGAGCAGCGCGCTCGCCAGATTGTGTCCGAGGCCCTCGGAGCACCAGTCCGGCTTCACGACGACGGAACTGCGCACCGGATGCCGGACGCGATGATCGAACTACCCGGCGGCGACGTACCGATGGAGATCGTCTCCGACCCCGGGAAGGACTATCAGCGGCTCGAGAAGGCACTCCGAAAGCACGGCGACGAGCTGACGGTCCCCGGACTCCGGTGGGGGTGGCAGATCACGCTCGAACACGCCGCCGACGTCCGGGCCCTTCGCCGTGACTTGCCAGAGCACCTCGAGGCCCTCGAAGCGCGGGAGGAGTCGGCGGCGGACTACATCTCCACGCCCCCGGAGCTTCGGGCGATGGGCGTGCAGCATACGATCCCGCTCCCAGCTCAAGCGGAGTTCGTCCGCCTCTACCCGCGCGGATGGGTCGTCGACCAAGCGCGACCGGAGACTGCCCTGAACGACTTCGTGGAGTCCATGCTCGCGGAGAACGACGACGTTCCCAAGAAGTTGTCGCGCATCGACGCTCCGGAGCGCCACGCATTCCTGTGGGTCATGCCCGAATCCGGCCGCGCGGTCGTCAGTCTCCTTGGCGTCGGCCGCGACTGGCCCAAGCAGGACGGCACTGGGCTCAGCCTGCCGGACGGTGTGTCACACGTATGGGTTGCAAGCACCGAGGGTGGAAGCCGAGTCATGCACTGGAAACGCGGGAAGTGGTTGAGGATCGAGCGATCGCCGTCACTCGACGTCGTGCCCTAATCGCGCACGTCTTCAGGCCTCACATAACCGCTAGGCCAGATCGTGTCTTCGTCAAAGAGAACGCCGCGCTCGAACTGCGCAGACGTCCATCCTGTAACCCCGTGGAAATTGCATCCTCGAAGATCGGCACCGTCGAAGGACGCTTCAGCGATGTGTGCCTCCTGGAGCGTTGCATTGTGCAGACGTGCTCCGTCGAGGTTTGTGCCCAACAGTGTTGCTCTCCGCAGTGTTGCATCGCTCAAATTTGCGTTGTGGAGGGTTGCTCCAGTGAGGTCAGCACCGTGGAGGCTCGCACGCACAAGCGAGGCACGGGAGAGTCGGGCCCCGTTCAAGTGAGCGCCGGACAGGCGCGTGCGATCTAGGGACGCATCATGGAACAGAGTGTCCTCCAACCTCGAACCGCCAAGGTCGGCGCGATAGGCGTCGAACCGCTGGCAGTTCCAGCCGGAGAAATCTGCGTTGCGGAGATGAACCCCGCGGAGGTTTGTGTCGGCCAGGCTAAGCGCCTGACTAGATGCCTCCGCGTCCGTGAGGCGTGCGAGCACTTCGGCCGCAGTTTCAACGTCACCTGGGACCGTGGCCTCGTCCCCTTCGGCGTTGGCCGCTCGGCTGTGTTCGCGGATGAACTGAGCGAGAACCGCCAGAACTGGGAAGTGGTATCCGCTGGCAGCATTCGCGGTCCTCTCTAGGCCGTGAATACCGCCCAGTCGAATTGATTGGCTTCCGGTCTCACCGAGCTGGTTGATGGCTGCTGTGAACTGCGCGGACATCTGCTCATCGCTTTCACGATCGGCGCGGGCGCGTGTAATGGCATCGCGGCTAATGGTGACGATGAGGGTGATCAACGCGAGCCCACCACCCGAGGCGAGCAACACACTCTGCCTTGCGGCTGACACCGCGGTTAGGCGCTCCGCCTCGGTCAGCTCCGGGGCCGCAGATGCAGCGCCTGCCTCTGCTCCTTCTAGCGGAGGCCGGAAGAGTGAAGTTGCAACGAGCCAGTCGGGCGCCACAATGATGGCCCAGACAGCGATGCCGACGTACGCCGCGATGGCCAGTGGCCAAGCGATCTTTTCGGTCTTGGTCCACCCGATCTGTTGCTTCTGCACCCGCTGAATCTAGCGGACCGCTGACGATTGTGAGGCTGGGCCGGTCACTGCAACGACCTAGGCTGAGGCTCCGCATCCTTGAGGTCCAGAAGCCCGAGCGTCAGCGCGAACAGGAGCCCTTCGACGATCCCGGCCAGCCCGCCGATGACGAACTCTTCCGCAACCTCAACCGCAGTCCGCTGCCGTCGCTGAGCCACCGCCCGAGCCACCACTCCACCGCGTTCGCCGAGGCCAGCCGGGGGAGCGCCAGCACCTTCGCCCATCAGCCATTCCAGCGCGTCGAGCGTGCCGCCCGCGGCGGTCTGCACCCAGCCCGGGCGGGCGCCTTCGTCGGCGTCGGATGCAGTGGTGATCGTGTCGGCGAGCTCTTCCAGCTCTTCTTCGAGCTCGGGCAGCTCGGGGTCGTCGGCGAGGGCATCGGCATCGTGCTCTGCGGCGAGTTCTGCCTTCATGACCCGCTCGAATTGTGCGAGCGTCTCAGCTTCGATTTCCACCCAGGTCGGCTGCTCTTCCTCGACCTGCTCGACCTCGGCCGCCCGCTCCCGTGCACGAACTCGACGGGCTTGTCGCGCTGCACTTTCGGCGGCTGTCGATCGGCAACGGCGACCGCCGTGCCGCTTGTCCCGACACATGCCTATGCCGCCACGCTCTGAGAGATGTCCGTCCCCCTGCGGCGGAGGTCAGTGACCACCTTCTGCGCGGCAGCGGCGGAGAGCTGCTCAGGGTGCCCCGCAGACACCAGCGCGCGCTGAAGCTGGACCCCGACCTGACCGAGGAGGGCTTCGTCGATGCGCTGTCGGATGAGACCCAGCTGCAGGCGCACGAGCCAGGCTCGGAAGGCCTCCGGTCCGACGTCGAGCGGTGGCACCAACGCCGCCAGAGTGCTGCGTCGGCCGGGGTCGCTGACCGCTGCACGAGCGGCGGCAACCAGGTGGGCACGCGCGGCTTCCACGCGGGCCCGCTGGGCGTCGAGGTTGCCGGTCAAGTACACGTTGCCCGCCGCCTCGAACGCGGACCGCATCTGCTTGTCGGCCTCCGCCATCGCAGCCTCATCCAGACCTCGGTCAACGAGTGCGGCACGCACTCGGGCGGCCCACTCCTGCGAGGTTTCAGCGCCGTGCTCAGGCCCGGGCACGAACGACTGGAACGCCTTCCTCTTGCCCGGGTGCTTCACTGTGCGGCGGGCAACGTCGCGCAGGTGCTCACCCACCAACTTCACGCGGGCGGCGTGCTCATTCGACACCTCGGCGAGAGCGAGTGCCTTCTCTGCCCGCGCCCGCTCAGCAACCTCTTTCTCTGCCGCTGCGAGCATCCCCGACCGCGACCGGTGCTCGACCCAGGCGACCAGCTCGGACACACTCAGGCCTCGGCTGCGCGTCCACGCTCGGGCAGCTGCCCGAGACCGTGGATTCAGCCCAAGCGGGCAGCCGCTCGCCTCCTCAACGGCATATGCCCACACGGGGGTGCCCGGTGCATCCGGACCATAGGTCCAGGCGGCAGCCCGGGCAGTCAACACCAGGTCGGCGAGCACGCTCTGCCCGCGGGTGCCCGTGGTGAGCGCGTCGATGGTTGCCGCGTGCCGCTCGAACAGGTCCTGGCCCTCGACGCTTGTGAGGCGTGAAGCCTTGTAGACGCGTGCGCGCCCGTTTCGAGCGCGACGACCTTTCGAAAGCCACCGAAGCTCTGTGAGCCGATCAAGCGCCTTCTTCCCGGACTGCGGCGAAGACAGTCCGAGCTCGATCGAGAGCCACGGGCCGGTCATGATGACGCCCGACCAGCCCTTCGACCGCGCCTCTTCGAGTTCCCGTCCAGCGACCACTGCGAGCGCATGACGGGTAACCGGACCGAGCCGGGTGGAGAGGGCCGGTGGCTGCTCTGCGAGAAGGTGGCCGACGAGCTTGCGCGCAACGGCGACGGCTGCGGCATCCCGAGCTTCCGCCCCGGCGACCGCCCCGGGATGAAGGAAGGCCGAGGAGTGCTGCGCTGAGAGCCTGAGTGCCTGTGACCAGGAACTTTTGCTGGAAGCGACTTTTGCGATCCGGGGCGATCCGCTCCGGCGGCACGCCCTCCGAAGTGTGGCGTGATCGACGCGGACGTTCGCAGCGATCACAGCGAGAGCGACCTGCACCGGCAGCACGCTGTGATCGCTGCCGTAGCGGCGGTCCATGGCGGCGATCCGCTGTGACAGCTCGAGGAGATGAGGGTCAGAGGAGCTCATGTGATGCCTTTACGTGAGATAACTATTCAGGAAGCCCTGCGGAGCTGAGGTGCTTCCTGAGATGTGTTTATTTTACGCGTGACCAGGACTTTTCAGCTGAGAGCTATCGCTGAAGCCCAGAGCTGTCCGCGTCCGCATGGACGCGCTGCGGAGCGAACCAGCTGAGGGAACGTCAGGCGTGCGGTGGGCGAGACGCAGCGGAGCGGACCGAGACGCGAAGGTCGAGCACTCAGCGGCGGATCAGCGGCGACAAGCCAGAGGTCAGATCAGAGCCGAAGCGATCGGGAAGAGCTCTGCAGTCGGGGGAGGGATGAGCCTCAGGGGACTGCGAAGGGTTGGCGTTCTAGCGGGAACGTTTCGGGCGTCGCGTGGCGTGACGGCGATTCGGGAGATGGCTCGACTCGTGCTGACGCACGGTCTCACCATCTCCTAAGCACCCTCATTTTCCAGACCTCATACCCTCATACCTCATCCCTCAGAGCACTACCGGCCTTCCTCCACGCCAACTTCTTCTCGCAGAGCCCGAATCGGCGAAGGCACCACATACTCAGGACAGGCCGCGGGGTGGTGCCCCGGCCGGGCCGCTTCGGCGGTCGTCCTTTCGAGTGTGTGATGCGAAGAGGGGCCCTGTCGGATTGGTCTCCGGCTGGGCCCCTCTTCTGCGCTCTCGTTCGTCTACGCGGCGGTCTGCTTCGCCTTAACCAGCTCACGCTGAAGCGTGGCTCGGGAGACACCGAACTTGGCAGCTGCGGCGCTCTGCGACAGCTCGCCGCCGAGAACTGCGGCGACCGCCTGCTCACGGGCTGCTGTGTCGGCCGCGGGCGCGGTGCTCGACGGCTTCCGGGCAGGGGTGCTCGATGCCTTCACGACCACCGGGCGGGCGGCCCGCTCAACAGCCTCGGTCGCCTGCTCAACCTCCGTGCTCGCCTGCGGGCGGACGGCCTGCTCAACGACCTCGGGCACCTGCTGCTCAGTCCGTGCAGGCGCCTGAACCGCAACATGCTCAACAGCCGCGGGCACGACCTCAACGACATGCTCAACGGTCACCTGCTCACGCGCTGGGCCCGTCTCGCGCGCGTCGTCGTCGGCGGCCGTCTGAGTGTGCTGCCCGCGGCGAGGCGCTGGCGCGATGGCCAGGTCGAGGATCGCGTGCGTGGAGGCGAACACGACCGAGGGGAATGCGCCCGCAACGACGGCTCCGGCGATCGCTGTTGCCGTGACTGCGCCGCTCTCGAGAAGGACGTGCGCGACCTGAGCGGCGACGCTTCCGAGCGTCAAGATTGCGAGGCACGACCAGGCGAAGATTGCACCTTCATGGCGGGCTCGACGGACGACGGCGACGAGGCTGAAAACGAGGATGCCGCCGTCGACGATCACCGGCACGAGGGCGCTCATCCACCCCGGCAGAAGCGCCCAGGCGCCGACCGCCATGAGGCCGGGAACACCGGCGGTAAAGCTCACGATGCCGAGCGCTGCAACAAGTGCTGTGACGGCGACGACAAGCGTCCGGGTGTCGCCGTGGAGACGGGTGGACGTGGTGCTCATGAGCGTTCTCCTTCGGACTTGTTCTCGGCACGCAGGGTGAGTGTCGGGCGCGGTTCAGGCGCCCAGTCGAAGTCGGGGCTGCGGCGCTCGACTGCGGCCCTCAGGCGTGAGCTCAGGGTGCCCGTTGCGGCACGCTGTCGGACTACTCGGTGCAGTGTCGTGACCGCCCGGGCGGCGGTGAATTTCTTGCTCATGTTGCCCTCCTCAGGCGATGAAAGACGGGCCGGACGACGTCCGGCAAGTAGGTCAGTGGGCGATGCCCTGCGCGGCCACGAGCTCACGCGCTCGGAACAGAAGCCAGAGGCTGATGCGCATCTCGTCGTCGGCGCCGAGAGGCACTATCTGCACCCCGGCTTGCCGCTCGATGTGACGGTGGAGTGCGCGGCTGAAAACACTCGGCGGGGTCTCGACGAAAGCCAAGAGAAGCGCGCCGTCGGAGACGACTCCGGACCGGAGAAGCGTGAACCTCGGCGCCGCCTTTCCGGTGCCGCCGTCGGCCATTGTGACGACGATTCCGACACTGGCCGCCAGTGCAGCCTCGGCGGCCGGACGGTCCCAGAGGAAGTCCGGGTCGAGCTTGTCCACCTGGTCGATGATCGCCTGCGGAAGCGTCCCAGCGGCGCGAGCTTCACACAGCGAACGGTGTTCGTCGTCGAGCCGCGCGATGTACTCGGCGGCGGTTTCGATACCGGTCATGGTGTCCTCCTCAGGCGGTGAGAGATGGAGCCAGGGCGGACAATGCGCCCGCCCCGGTCGGGGTCTAGAAGACGGCCTTGGGTGTGGAAGAGACGGAGGTGGTGCCGGTGACGACAATGGCCGTAACGGCACCTGCCGCATCCACGGACACGTCGGCCGCCAGCGTGATTTCCGCCTCGATCTGATCGACGACGTCGAAGCCGGACGCGGTGCTGGCATCGGTGGTCCCGGTCGCACTCTGCGACACCTCCCACGCACCCGTGGACGTCAGTGGAACGGTTGCCGTGCGCCCGGTGGTCATGGTCGCGTAGGCACTGCGGTCCTGCAGGAGCTGCACGCCTGGGAAGGCCCCGACGGTCGTCGCGTCGACGGTCACGTCGCGGCCCCGCATGCCTCCAGACAAGTCGGAAGCGAGAGGACCCAGCTGGCCTGCGCACGTCACCCTGGGGTCGGAAGTCGACGTTCGAGGCGCCGACTCCTGAACCCCCGTCACGCACTCGGAGAGCACCGGCGACAGGATCTCATTCGCCTGACGCACCACAGCCGTCAGATCGAGCGCAGTCACCTGCGCCGCGGACCCGCTCGGCTCGCCCGGTGCGTCGTTCTGCGAGGGGCCTGCCGGGGCCGCAGGCGCCGCTGGGGCAGCGGGTTCGTCAGCGAAGACATCACTGAACGGCGATGCGACGCACCCGGTCAAGGCCGTGATGCTGAGGGTGGCGACGGCGGCCGCCCGGATGAATCGTGCGTGCATGTGCAGTCCTCCTAGTCCACGATCGAGAGCTTCAGCGAGCCGCGGGCGCCGGGCCCGTAGATCCAGCTGTCGACCGCGCCGAGACCGTCCCAGGCAGCGGGGTCGGCGTGGACGACAAGCGTGGTGTTCGTCTCGGGGACCTCATCAGTTGGGAGGGCCGGAGCGTCGCCTGCCTCGAGGATCTCCACGCGGTGATAGGTGTCCGCGTCGTCCCAGAAGTGCCCGCCGATCGCGTCGATGCCCGCGTCGCCGCGGGTGAACCACGCGATGTCGCCGGTCACGGGACCAGCAACTTCTCCGGCCAGTTCGACAGGGATCGTCGGGCCGAGCTGAAGGCCTGACGCGTCCGTGAGGATCAGAGTGCTGTCCCTGATGTCGATGGTTGCCGCGCCAAGCGAAGCGGAACCTGCACCGTCGACGACCACGGGGATGCGAGCTTCTGCCTCCGCCGTGCCGGTCGGAGCGGCGGCCGTTGCGTCGGTCGGTGCAGCCGTCGCCGTGGCGCTCGGTGCGGTCGTCGTCGTCGTGTCTGCGGTCGTGCACCCGGCGAGGGTGAGGGCGGCGAGGGCTGCGGCGGTGACCGCGCTGAGTGTGTTCTTGCGCATTTCTTGGTGCTCCTTCTATTCGGTGATATTGAGTGCGAGGTCGCCGCGGGTGACGGAGCCGAAAGCCCAGACAGCGGCGGACTCCACGTCCCATGCCGCGGGCGCGACGTGGCCTTTGAGGGCAACGTCGCCCTTGAAGTCTTCAGGGGATCGGACGGGGGCGTCGTCGCTGGCCCTGACGTTCACGAACTTCAGCTCGTCGTAGCCGTCCAAGTAGATGGCGTTGAAACCGATGATGTTGCCGTTCGCATCGCTGAGAATCGCGGTGACGTCGGCAGATGCGGAGGTGATGACCTCGGCGTCGACGGCGACCGGCATGGGCGCTCCGATGGGCAGCCCGGCGACGTCCGTGAAGGCCAAGGTGCCGTCGCTGAGGTCGACCGTCGCCGTGCCAAGTGCGGGTGCTGAAAAGTCGCGCTGTCCGTCGATTTCGAGGACGAAACGCGACTCGACGGCTGCGGCTGTCGGGGTTGCCGACGGAGTGGTGACCAATGCCGGTTCGGCAACAGTCGCTGGCGGTGCCTCTTCGAAGGCTTCGCCGATCGGTGACGCGCATCCGGCGAGAGTCAGGGCAGCGAGGGCGGCCATGCCCGCGGCTGCGGTGATCTTCCTCATGTCGGTTCCCCCTATGCCCGACGCGCGAGGCGCGCGTCGACCCGATCGAGCTCGGCGGCCAGCTCGGACGCGCTCCAGGCCTGCAGGGCGAGAAGCATCGTGCGGATGCGGGGGTGGAGCTTCATGAGTGTGCCTTTCAGTGGGGCGACCAGTTGTCGCGATGCCGTCATGTTATCACAGAAACCACGCACCTAACAAACGTGGTTGGGAAGGCCGCGGACGACGAAACCCCCGCCGGGGGTTTCAGGTCTGAAAATGCGGACTACGCGGTGGCCTCCTCAGTCCGACGCTTGGCGAGCGCTGCGGCCGCGGTGGCCTCATCGTCTGCCTCTTCGATCCAGCGGGCTGCGAGGTCGACGTCATCGGCGTCGGGCTTGTAGAGGGTGAAGCGGCCCTCAATGCTCTCGCCGTTGCCCCATTCAGCGGGGAGAGTGAGGAGGTAGCTGATGGTGGAGCTGCGTTCAGCGGTGTTGCTCTCGGCGAAAGCGCCGTAGCGAGCACCGCGGCGGCGGAGGAAGGAGGTCAGTGCGATGTCGATGAGGACCTGGCGGATGCCTGCCCGGTCCCGGATGGTTCCGTCAAAGGCGTAAGAATCGGCTGCGCACTCAAGGAAGAAGGCGCGGTTGATGCGCACGTCGAGGTTCCCGACGCTGACGAACAGGGTGCGAGGGGTGGTGGTGGTGGTGGTGGTCATGACGACTCCGTTTCGTTCTGTGGTGATGCCGTGGGTGGCGTTGATGCTAAGGTTAGCACAGAAACCACGCACCTAACAACAGTGCCCGCATACTAGGAGTCATGCCAATGAGCGATGCGATCGAAGTCGCGAAGAACAAGCTGGCGCGCGAACTTGCGCGCGAGGAGTCTGCCGACCCCGGCGACCCCACCATCAAGCTCGCCGCGGTCGCGGCGATGCAGTCAGAGATCCGCGAAGTAGGGGTACAGGAGGCGGTGGACGCTTGCCGTGCGACTGAGCCTCCGATCACCTGGTCAGTCATTGCCGAGCGGCTCGGCCTCGGTTCTCCACAGGCGGCGATTGCCCGGTACGGTCCAGGTGCTGACGAGCATCGGGCGAAGGCTGCTGTAAGGTCTGCCCGACGTGATGCCCTGGCTGCGTCTGCGCGTGGAGAAGAGGCGCAGGAGCTGCCGGGCATGTCCGTCGCCGACGCCGCCGCGGAGGTCGGCATCACGGAAGCGAATGCTCGCGTGAAGCTCAGCCGCATCCGCAAGGCTGCAGCTGAGGGGGATGCCCGTGCGGAGGCCGCGCTGGCGGAGAAGATCGCTGAAATCACCGGCCCCGGCGATCGGAAGTCCGTCCGAATCCTTGACCTCAGCATCCTTGGCTCACAGCGCGCTCACAGCTAGCGTTATGTTAGTGTTTCTAACAGAGACGCCGAGTGTTGACCTGCGGCTTCTCGTCCAGTGATCTGTGGTGGGTTGCAAACAAAGGCCCCTGAGCTCTCAGCTCAGGGGCCTTTGTCATGCCCACCCAACCTTGGGGATCTTCATCTTGTAATGTGCGTGGCTTTAGTGTTACAGTCGGTTCATCGGGCGAGCAAGATCGCCCCGCACCGAAGGAACCGCAGCCATGACCTCCACTCAGGCACCCCGCCCACGCAACGCACGCCGCGACCGAATCCGCCTCATCGTCGCTGGCACCGCAGTGGTCCTCGCAGGCGCCGGGGTCTTGGCCGGATGCGCGTCGCTTGGACCAGCGCTCGCTCAGCCGGTGGTGACTCAGACGGTGAGCGGTCCGCTGCCGGTTATTCAGTCGGAGGTCGCCCCGGCCGTTGAGACTGCAGAGCTGCCCGCAGAGGGTGTGGTGGCTCCGGCACTGCCGGACTACTCCAGCTCGATCCCTGCGCAGGCGATCGCAGAGGCTGCGCCCGTCGTTCAGGCAGCGCCAGCTGAGGCGGCGCCCGTCGAAAGTTCCGACGAAATCGACGTCGAGTACGCGGGGGAGAGCGCCCCGACCGCTGCGGAGTCCGCAGAGGCTTCGCAGGCTGCTGACCCGGCGATCCACTCGGCTTGGTACACCACCTACGGCAGTCAGGCTGAGCTGGATGCGTGCACAGGCGACCTCGTCTATCAGCCCTACGGAGCCTCCGTCGCCGTGGCCGCAATCCACAATTACTGCGGTGGCGACAGTATCCCCAAGGAAGCGGGCTACTTGGTCTCGATCGACGGTGTCGTCTATCGCAGCCTCGGAGTTGCAGCCGTCCTGAGCCAGTCGCAGCACACCTCGCTCGACATTCCCGCCGTTGGCGACCTGCAGATCCAGACGTGCTGGCCCAATGCGGAAAGCATGGCCTTCATCGCGTTCGAGCTGGCGTAGCCCCGGCCCGCCACAGAGACCTCTAGGAGCCCTTCATCATGCGCGCCCGAAACGCCGCCGCAGCCCTCGCCCTCGGTCTCACCGTTCTCCTCGGAGCCCCGGCAACCGCAGCCCTCGCAGCCCCGGCTGTTGGGGCGGACGGTGACACCACGACCGTCGCCGAGCTCGCTCGCTCGCAAGCTCAGAGCTTCACCGTCTCCGCCGACTCCGCGCCCGCGACCATCCGCGCTCACGAGCCTGTCTCCATCACCGTCCGCCCAGCAGTCGTCGCTCCGACTAGCGGCGCCCTGACCGACGACTTCGGCCCACGCATCAGCCCGACGGCAGGAGCCAGCTCGAACCACATGGGCATCGACCTGGCTCCAGGCGAAGGCACTCCGATCGTCTCCGCCGCCGACGGGGTCGTCTCCGCCGTCCAGGCCTCAGACAACGGAGGACTCGGCGTGCACGTCATCGTCGAGCACCCGACGCTCGGCATCCGGACGGTCTACGGCCACGCCCTCGCAGGCAGCATCAGCGTCAACGTCGGCGACGTCGTCCAGGCAGGTCAGCAGATCGCCGCCGTCGGGAACACCGGCACATCGACGGGCCCGCACCTGCACTTCGAGGTTCGCGATGCCGCGACCGGCGAGGCGCACGACCCGCAGTCGTGGCTGGCGGGGCACGGCGTCGGTCTGTAGCAACAGCTTCATCGGCGCGGGCTACGCTCAGGTCGCATGACGACGATCTACACGACTCAGGAACGGCCGGGGTTCGGCAAAAGCTACTACTGGAATGAGTACCGGCTCGAGGGTGACACCGTCACCAAGTATCGGTGCAGCAAGCACAAGTTCTTCGACGGCGACGAAAGCAATTGGGAACCTGACGAGAGTACGGTCGGGTCGTGGCAGGTTGACGATCCTGCGATGCCCGACTGGCTGCGGAAGCACCTCTAGGGCGGGAAGGGCGGCAGCCACCGCACTGTCGGTGGCCGCTGACATCCTCTCTGCATGACCACAGCCACGCTCACCCGAACGCTCGATGACGAGATCAACGTTGAGCTGGTCGACGGACAACCCGCGGTGTTCTGGTGGCGGCGGTTCCCGTACGTTGTCGAGGGCCAGCCGATGCTGTTCTACCGGCGACGGCCCGGCCGCTGGTGGGCGGGTGAGGCACGGTCTGACCGGCTCGACGATGAGTTCTGGCGGGTCAACGCAGCGCGCGACGGGTCGGCCGAGGAGCCGCAGCTCTACGACTTGAAATGGGATGGCGAACGATGGAGCTTGGTCCTGAGGTGGTGAGTTACAGATTCCTCTTCGCGACGCGTGCGAGATAGTCCCGGGTGAAGTCTGAGCTCTTGAACACTGAATCTCGCGACGCTCTTGGATTGGCGCGTTGGAACACTCGCGCTTCTGCCTCGAGGTCTCGAAGTGCGTCGAGCAGGTAGGCCTCGGTTAGAGGACGCTTCAGCCGAGGGAAGTTCACGTCGAACCGCATGTCATCAGCCTTCTTGAGCCTCAGGGCGAGGACGGCGTACCCAGCGGTCAGGTGGAAACGTGCGTTTGTAGCCTCGTCCATAATCGCCTTCGCTTGGCGGGTCGCCAGGAAGGCCTCGACGCCTTTGATGACCTCTACTGCGACGACGTACGCATTCTTGTCGAGCTTCTCGGGGAAGACGCGGTCATGCCCGCCCTTTCGCCCGAGGACTGTGCCTGGGCGGGCCCGTGCTTCGTCGGGCTGTCCAAGCAGGAGGGTGATGAGCGCTTGAGCCAGGTACGTGATTGCGATCCGCTTCTTGGCCGGTTTGCCGAGGTTGCGGTAGCGGTTCTTGCGACGCTCATACCACCATCCGTGAGCCCCGAGAATGCGCTCGATGTCATGTTGCAGTGGCTGGGTGGCGAACAGGGCCGCGGCCGGGACCTGCGTCTGTCGATTCGTCCCGGCTATCACCCGGTCTCGCAGGTCTTCGTCTGTCGACGCTATGACTCGGACGACGACACCGTTCTGCAAGCGTTCGGGGGCCAGAGTGCCTTCCCTCTGCGATCGGTGCAGCACATGCGAAGTCTGCAAACCGTTGACGATGAGTGGATGGCGGATCGTCATGACCTGGAGGGGGCTGTCAACTTCGTCCCCGAGCACGGTGATCCCGTTGTTGAGCCACCAGAACTCCGCGTTGTCTGCGGTGGCGAGGGTCGCGCCGATAGCCTCGTTGACCGTGTTGTCGCCCTCGAAATCACGGACGTTGCCTTCGAAAAGTTCGTCGCGGATGGCACCCGACTCGTCGCGAATGAACGCGAGGTAGTCCTCGACTGCTGCGACTCCAAGGAAGGACTCGGGTTCCCGAATCAGCTGCCGGAATTTGAGCTGAGCGGGTTGACTGTACTGGGTGCCCGCAAGCTTGTAGAGGGCCTCCGCGCCGACGTGCTGACACTCAACATGCGCGTTTTGCGTCAACATGCCCCGGATCTTTTCTTCCACCAGGACGCGCCGCGCTTCGATCGTTGGGGTGATGTTGTCGAAACGGCCCTTCGTTACATAGCGGACGAAGAAGCTGACCCTGGGAAATTTCGGTGCGAGGCTGACGGTTGCCTGCCGGAAGATGCGGGTGCGCTCGACGACGTCGGAGTGGAAGAGGACGTCGAGTTGGACATCGTCAGCCGACGGGTTGAGGAGATAGGGCGTCGATGCAAGTAGATGCTCCCAGGCGCCTTCTTCCCATGTGTGGGTGTTCTTTGACTGAATCAGAAACACCTCAAGCCGGGAGTTGGTCGCGACCTGACGAAGGGCCGGGTCTCCGGGAATCAGAAGGGGACTTTCGGGGGTCAGCAATGTTCCGTTCAAGAACACGAAGAAACTGTCGATGCCCCCGTCTTTGGCCTCGTCCACAACGCCGTCGCCGAGCTCGTCGGGGTTGAGGTCTCTCGGCTTGAGAACCTGCGTGGCGGAGTAGAGCTCGAACACGTCGTCAGGGTTTTCGCCGGGATACTCAGTGTTCAGGAAGTTCTGGAAGTCACTCTCGAGGACAGTTTGGTTCGCGCTTTGAATCGCCATCGCGTCTCCTGAATCTAGGGTGGCCGTACCGCTGCGGTGAGGAATCTTCGCCACGCTCAGCAACCTAGAGCGAATCGAGTTTCTGCGCGGCACGATAGGTCAGGTGACCACCCGCATTCAGTATGTCGGCAACGTGAAGCTCTCAGACCTCTCGCAGCGCCTCTACGTGTACGCGTCGGCCGCCGCCCGTAAGGCACTCGAAACGCCATCGGAAGTGGACATCCTTGGGGCGGTTCAACGTGCTTCCGCAATCGGTGAAGCCTTCGAATGGCTGACACGGAGCGCGATTGCAAAGGTGCATCCAGCGCTACTCGCCAAGCACACGGCGAACAAAGCGTCGGCTTCGTTGGTCGCGCTAACCGGGTCCGCAACAACAACTCTGCCCGCGGCAGAGCTACGGACTGTAGACATGAGCGTGGCGGTTCAGACTGTCCAGGCTCTCTATGCGTCGATGACACTTCCGGCCGCCGCGGTCGACCAAGTGCTCTCTGTTCGTAACGCGGCGGCGCACATGGCGATGTCAGACGCGGACAGTACACACGCTGCTCTAGTCGAATTGACGGCGCTGGCGAAGATCCTGCTGGATGCGGTTGAGCGATCCGAGGGCGACTTCTGGGGCGAGGAGAACCTCGACATGGTCGTTGGACTTCGAGAGAAGCGCTTGGAGCGGCTGGAGGCAGCCATCCAGATGAAGATCAGCGCGGCGCAGGCGAGATATCGAGAGCTCATCGGCGATCTGGGTGCCGAGGAGACGGCGCGCATCGTTGCGCTGCTCAACTCCAGACGCGGCCGTTTCTATGTGCCACCTGACGAGGAAGATCATGCGGAGGATTGTGTCGCCTGCCCCGGTCGGGCGATCGTCACCTATCTCCGCGTGCCCGCCGATGACGATGCTCTGGTGATGCGTGAGGGGTACGTGGAGCGTCCGGTCTGGCTCGTCGCAGAGGCACTCGTCTGTCCGGTTTGTGCTCTGGAGCTCGACGACGAGGAACTGGCGTCCTTGGAGCGATTCGAGTATTCGTCGGAGTCGGAGGACCCGATCATCGAGGATCCAGCCGACGACTATGAACCGGACTGGAAAGAGTTCTCCGGCAGATAAGGCACAGAACAGCGCCCCGCTCGGATCGAGCGGGGCGCTGTTCTGCAGGAGGGATTGGGGCTAGCCGCTGACGATCGGCGGCAGGGCAGGGGTCGAAGGCGTGACCTGCACCTCCTTCACCGGCGTAGGCGCCGGAGCGGTCGGCGTGGGCGTGGGCTCCTCAGGCGTTCGTGTCGGGGTCGGTGTGGGCTCCTCGGGCAGGAGCTCGTTCACGGCGTCCACGCGCCAAGTGCCCGAGCTGGTACCGCTGCTGGTGCTCTCCTCCGTGTACTCCGCTGCCGTGTAGACGCCGCCGCCGTCCACGCCCCTCACCGCGGATTCGACGTGGTTCCCGTAGCCGGAGCTCAGCACCAGCTCTGCTCCGACGCCTGCCGGGTCCACGCCTTCGGGCACTGCCGTTTCGGTGATGATCCAGCGGTCGCCACCGCCGTCGCCGCCACCGCTGCAGTAGTACGTGGGAAGCACGATCCTGCCCTCGGCATCCGTGGTGACGGTGAGGGTGTCGACCTCCGCGTCAGCCATGAGCTGGTCCGAGATCGCCTGGGCTGCCGCCACCGCAGCAGTCCGTGCGTCGGCGGCAACCTGCGTGAGTGCGTCCATTTCAGGCTGCATGGCGTCCAGGGCGGCCTGAGCCTCATCCACCGCCGCCTGAGCGTCGACGACCGCCTGCTCCCGCTCAGGGGTGGAGCCACCGGCGAGCACTGTTTCTGCGTAGGAAAGGTCCGACTTGGCCGTGGAGAGAGCGTTCGACGCCGGGTGCCAGAAGTCACGGCGGTAGTCGTTCACCGCAGTGTCGGCGGCGTAGAGCGCGTGCTCTGCGTCCACGCGCGTGGCCTCGAGGTCTGGCGAGCGCACTTCCTGCCAGCTGTCCAGCGAGATCGCGTGGGTGGACGCCGCGTTCGCCTGGAAGTCGATCGTGAACTCGACGCCCTCGATGGGCACACCGGTCGGGTCCTTCTTGACGATTTCGAAGTCGGTCTGCACCGGATCGCTGAGGATCTTCGCGTGGCAGAAGCCGCGCAACTGCGAGCTGATCTCACCCGTCGAACTGTTCGGCAACACGATCGCGCCTTCTGGGCTATCCGGCTCGATTGCCTGAGCCGGGGACGCGGCGATCGCGACGCCTGCGAGGGTGAAGAAGGCGAGCGCGGCTGCGGAAACGCGGGTGCGGGTCTTGGTCTTGTTGGTCATTCGGGTTGTCCTTTCCCTGGACGGTTTGGTGTGTGGATCGGTCTGGTGACTAGTTGGCGGCGATGATTCGAACAACGTCGCCCGGGGACACGATGTCGGTCAGAAGTGCCTGGTCCGCGGGCCTGAGGCGGATGCATCCAGCGCTGACTGCGCCGCCGACTTCCTCCGATGCGTGGATGCCGATTTCGCCCGCATTTCCGCTGTAGGAATCGCTGACGGTGCTGTGGAGAGAAGTCAGGAGGATCGGCTGTCCCGCGCCTTGGCGGTCGTCGACGAACTCGCTGACGACGTAGCCGACGCCGCTTGGGGTCTCTTCACCTTCGCGGCCGATACCGACGCCGGGGACTGCGAGGAGCACTTCGCCCGCGCGGTTGGTGACGCTGACGGAGCTGTCGCGAAGGTCAACGGTCACCGTGCGCGGGGCAGGCTCGATGAAGCCAGCGAGCGCGCTGTCGGGGATCCATGCGGTTGCAGATGCGGACGGGGAGTCT
Source organism: Pseudoclavibacter sp. Marseille-Q434 (assembly GCF_050315415.1). NCBI lineage: Bacteria > Bacillati > Actinomycetota > Actinomycetes > Micrococcales > Microbacteriaceae > Pseudoclavibacter > Pseudoclavibacter sp. Marseille-Q434. The sequence continues at coordinate 129,058 of NZ_JBNPQH010000004.1, forward strand.
GCCTCTGAGGGAAGCGCAGCGCGACTCGGGATCAAGACCTCCGTCATGCCGCAGGTGTCGTCCTGCCGAACCACGATGGCGGGAACGGCAGTCTCCGGGGCCCACGGCATCGCAGCCGGAAGTACGCCTGCCAGATCGTAGGTACGGTCGCTGGTCGAAACATAAAGAGGGGCATCGCCGGTGAGTGCAGCAGTTCCCAGCGCGGCTGCGCCAAGGTCGTCAGCCGTTCCGGCGCCGGGGATCAGAGCGTCGGTGAGGGCCATCGTCGTGAGGCCGGTGGAGTCGTCCATGGAGCACGCAGACGTTGCGTCAGCCGTGCTGTCCGGTGCGGGTGCAGGGGTCGCGCATCCGGCGAGTGCGAGCACCGCAAAGGCAAGCCCAGTGGCTGCTGCGGTCTTGATCTTCATGTGGCGGTCCGTTCGTTAGGTGCGTGGCTCTACCATAACGAACAGAGCCCAGCTTGGCAAGCTGGGCTCTGTTCGTTTCTGTACGGGACCTGGGGATTAGCGCGTAGCTTCCGCCTCGATCCAATTGACAGCCCAGGGGGCGTCGCGCAGATCTTCGACACGAATCGCGACGATCAGGCCGACCGAGAATCCGCGATCACAGGCTTCCTCGAGGAGCTTGGTTGCCGACGTCCAGCGCCGGAAAGCGACCCACTCAGGGATGACGACTACACGGTCCTGCATGCCGATAAGTCGCTTTTCTTCGGGACTCGCCTGCCAGAAACCCCTCGTGCCGAGGGTTCTCCAACGCGCATTCAGAGCCCATGCCTCGTCCCGCAAATCGCGGAGCTGGTCCGCCGGGCGAACCGGGTGGAGGTATTCCACCCGGGCGCCCAGCTCCCGCTGAGCGTCCGCCCATTCATGGATGGACGGGGCCGTGTCCGGGAGGAAGACCCTGTGTCCGCGCTCCTCAAGCATTGGCATGGTGCTGGACATTACTTGCCCCAATCCGCGGACAGGTCGGGCGGCGTGAAGCCGTCGCCGCTGTCCAGATCGTCGAAGCTGAAATCGCCGAGGAGGTCGGACAGGTCCATCTCCTCCTCAGCGACCACCTCTTCGGGCTCCGCTACCTCCGTGCCAAACACCGCGGCTGCGGCTGCGGCGTTCGCGTCGGCAGAGGGAGCCGTGTAGTCGAGCGGAATGCCCGCTGGGATCGCGTGGTCCTGCAGGAGCGGGGCGACCTGTTCGGGGTTGAGCAGCCCCACCCGGAAACCTCGGACGCCCCCACCGTCGATGAAGCTCAGCGCGAAGCCAGGGCGTCCGTTCTTCAGTGCGTTCATCTCCTCGACCGCATCTGCGGCTGCGTCCGTGAACGTCATGCGCAGAGCCTCAGGGCTCGGCGGACGGCCCGCGGGGATGAGCTGAATAACCGATCCGAGGTTCTCTCGAATCTCGCCCTCGATGATCTTCGCGTCGGGGCGCTGCGTCAGCACAACGAGGTGGATGCCCGCGGACCGAGCCTCCGCTGCCATGAGGCCCATGGTGCCGATGATGGTGTCGCGGTTTTCGACCGCGGCTCCGTACGCGGTCGCCTTCGGGCCCTTCGCTTCCGCGGGCTTGATCGGCATTGCAGTCAGGCCGCGGAACTCATCGAGGACGATCAGCCACGGCTTCACTCCCGGGAGCTCCGTCCAGTCCTCCACACCGGCTTCGTCAATCAGATCGACGCGGCGGCGCACCTCGGAGTAGACCGCTTCCATGACGGCAGCAGCCTGCGCCTTGGAGTCGGTGGCCCACACCTTGACGTGCGGCTGAAAGTCGCGCAGACCCGCGCCCTTCTTTGTCGGGTCGATGTAGACGACCTCGAAGCCTCGGGCGAGTGCCTGCAGGACCAGGAGTCGAGAGGCGACGCTCTTGCCGGAGCCCGTTCCGCCGACGATCAGCGAGTGCGGGCCTGCCTTGAGGTCGAGAACCGCCTCGGTTCCGGCGTCGGTGCGTCCCAGGGGAATCTTCGACCAGGACACAGCTGCGCCCGGAGCTGCGATCAGCTCGGCAGCGGGCACCAGCGCCGGAAGGCGGCGAGGCGGCCGATGCGTGAGTACCGCCGTGCCGGTTCCCGGTTCTTCTTCGACGGTCCAGTCGGGGTGTCCACCTGGGACGCGGTGGAGGGCTTCCTGCCACGCAGCTTCGCGCCTTGCCGTAAGCGTCCCCGCGGGGATGCGACGAACAGTGATGCTTCGGACTGGGGCTTCGTCGTCTTCCTGATCCTCAAGCTCAACCTCAATCGCCCACGGGCGGTCGGCGATGCCGAGTCCGGCGGCGACGGCCGTGCGAACCGCGAGCTCGGTCTCAGACAGCTCGTCGAGAACCGCCCGTCGCTTCAGTGGCGCCCACTCGATGAGGGTCAGGCCTTCGTTCTCCGCGAGCAGGTTTGCCTCTTCAGCGCGGGCGGGAGAGACGCCCTCGGCCAGCTGCCAGACAACGCGGCCGTCAGGCTGTGTCTCGCTGGCCTCCACCATGCCGTTCGACGCGGCGAGGAGCGCGCGACGGCGCTCAACTTCCGGCGTCAGCGGGGTGAGGACAATCGCTTCATGGTCGAACCTCGACGCGTGCAAGTTGGGGAAGACGCTGGATACAGCGCCGTCGAAGACCTCAAGGCCCTTCCGGCCCACGTCAATCACAACCCCCTGCGGAACCGGGCTGATTGTGAAGCCCTCATCCTCGTTGTGCGGCGCGAGGATGCCTGCGGCGAGGACCTTCTCTGCGGTGTTCAGATGACCGCCGAGCAGAGCGGCAACACCCGCGGCGACCGCGTACGAGCGTCGCTCGATGTGTGCGGCAGTCTCCTTGTGTTCTGAGCCGACTTCGCGCGCGAGGGCGGCGCCGACCAGGACGGGCGCGAGGCCAGCCCAGAATCCGTGCGCCAGTTCGGACGGCAGGCGTGCGCCAGTTGCCGATGCGATGGCAGCGACGACAATAAGCAGCACGACAACGCCGAGGCCGCCGACGGCCACCCAGCCCGCGATGCGCCAACGGTCAGAGGTGCGAATCAGACTGGCCGCGCGGCCGACAAGGTCGCGGAGTGGCAAGCCGTATGGACGTGCGCTCCAGCGAGCGATGACGACAAGCATCAGCGGGATCGTGACGATCTGGCTGAACGGCACCAGGGAGAAGAGGAGCACCATGCCACCGCTGGCCCACAGAAAACGACTGATGGCACCCAGGATCGGGTACGTCTTGAAGTCAGGTGGGTCGAGACGGTCGCGGTCGAGCTTTCGCGGGGAGAGGGACATCGGTCCGTAGGCGAGCAGGATCCAGGGCCAGACGATCAGGCTCAAGAGAAGCTGCTCCTGAGCCCACTGCCCGAGGGTGCGGGGGCGGAGAAGCCGCTGCGGCGGCGGTGCGTTGACAGTTGGGATGACCATTTCGGTGCCTTTCTAGAGGTACTGCGGGGTGACGGCGTTCAGGCCGCTGCGCATCGGATGACGACGGGGGAGGCGCGTGCGTGCGTCGCGTGCGTGGGCGGAGAGCTCAGCGTCGATGGACTCGTCGGCGATGAAGCCGCGGGCTTCCGAGGGTTCGCGGCCTTCGATCCGCTCGAGCAACTCAGCGGCGAACGCGCCCAGCGGGTCGTCGTCATCAAGCTCGGCGATGCCCTGTTGCAGGAACAGTTCGGCGAGGCCGCTGATGCGCACGAGCACCGGCACGCCGGGCTCGCGTTCGGGTGCGAGTCCGGAGGCGATGTAGGCATCGAGGTCATCGAGGTGGATGCGCCAGTCGCGGCCTGGCTTGAGCACGCGGATGTGCAGCTCAGCGAAGCGGCCGCTGTGGATCATCCGCAGCACGGTCGACTTGCTCATGCGCAGCCGCACAGCGGCCTCCTCGACAGTGGCGAGCTCCCACTCGCCGACCTCTGTGTGACCCTGCATACTCATCCTGACTCCGATCTGTTTTGCCTCATGTGAGGCGGAATGCACCCATCATGCCACGCAATGACGCGAAAGTCACCTAATGAGGCGATATGAAGAGACTTGCTACGATGCTTTCTGCCCCACGCGGTACGCTCAGGGACATGCCTGACGTCCCCGACCGCATCCCCGGAACAGCCGTTCGAGCAGCGCGAGAGCTTCGCGGCTGGACGCAGCAGCAGCTGGCTGACGCCATCGGTGCGCCGACCCGCAGGGTGGTCGTCGCCATGGAAGCCAGGGGAGTACCGGTCGCTTGGCGCCGTGCGATCACGCAGGAGCTCGGCGCCGAGCTGGCACAGGCGTCGACCGGCGAGGTCTCCGTCATGACCGGCGAGGAGCTGCGGGAACGGCGTCAGGCGGCGGGGCTTTCGCGAGAAGAACTCGGAGCCCGCATCGGTGTCTCCGGCATCACGGTCGGTGGCTGGGAGTCCTCCCGCGGGGTGCCAGCGCGACGCATCGCCGCGCTCGAGACGGCTCTGTCCGGAGGTGCGCCTATAGGAGAGGAACCGGCGGGGGAGTCGGAACCGGAGTCGACGACACAGGTGCTGGCGCGGTTCACCACGGCGGAGCTCGCAGAAGAGATTGCACGACGTGCCCGCGAGGGATCATAGGGGCACCACCACGCACGAACGCCCCGAGCTCAGGGAAGAGTCGGGGCGTTTATGTTGGAGTCGGCGGACAAGCGACGGTCATGCAGCCTCCTGGGATTCGAGCTCGGAGAGCCAGGCGTCGACAGTGTGCAGGCGCCAGCGGGTGAGCGCGCCGAGCTTGATGCTCGGAGGGAGCGGCTTGCCTTCCTGGCGCCAGCGCCAGATGGTCGACGTGTCTACGCCGAGGTACTCGGCGAGCTGTTGCTGATCCAGCAGGGGTGCTGGGGTGATCTTCGTTGTGGTCATGGGTTCCTCCTTCCTGTCGGGTGGTGATCGCTGGGAAGTATGGAGTGGCCCCTCGTTTTGACGCTCGCTCGCCCGTTTCGTGACCAATCCGTGATCTTCGACCGGCTTCGTCGTCCCGCTCGGTCGGCCCCGTCAAAACTCACAGGAAGCAATTTCGTCGTCGACGGCGGCCGCTCCCGCCCTGGGTAAGAGGACGTGTCGCCGTCCGACAAGCGATGCCCCGACTTCCGCGGAATGACGGGGAAGTTGGGGTCTCCCAGATTTTCTGCCATGGGGTGCCCATGCCGGAGGGAGAGGGCTCCAGCAGGCGGGGTGCGGGCCGTCTGAGCGGTCCCGATTTCGGTGACTTCCCCTCCCCGGAGCGGTGAAAATGCGGAGCCACCCCATACTTCCCGGCGATCCAGCCACCACACCGAGGAAGCCCACGCACCATGTCCAGACCACGAACCCCGATCGGCGCACACGGCGCCATCCGCATCGACCGCATCACGCACCGGGGCGAGGAGCGCATCCGCGCACGCACCCGCGTGCGGACACAGGACGGCCGGTACGTGCAGATCGAGCGCCTCGGCACGAGCGAGGCGGGGGCGACCGCCGCAGTGAAGAAAGCCGCGCTCGAACGCTCCGTCGCGGTCACCGGCTCCGATGACTTTTCGCCGTCGATGACGCTGAACGCGCTCGCCGCAGCCTTCATCGCCGACTGCATCGCGGCCCGCCGGAGCTCCGGCACGATCCGTCAGTACCGATCGGTGGTGGACACGCATCTCAAGCCGCGCGGGGCGCTGACGCTGGGAGAGCTCACGACTGGTCGACTCCAGCGCATCGTCGACAGCATCGACGGGGAGGGTTCCCGCGCCAACGTCCGCCGGGTGCTCTCCAGTGCGCTGTCGCTCGCCGTCCGCAACGACGCCCTGGCGAAGAACCCCATGGAAGGGGTGCGTCGGGAAACGACCGGCGTGAACAGTGACCGCACGCATGTTCCGCCAGAGTCGGTCGACAAGTTCCTCGCCGACATCTACGCGAACGAGCACCTCCTCCGCAACGACGCGGCGGAGCCCAGCGAGCTGATGATCCTCATGGGGCTGCGCGTGGGGGAGCTGTGCGCGCTTCAGTGGTCCGACATCGACTTTGACGCGGGCACGCTGCAGATCGAAGCCACCGCCGTGCGGGAGAAGGGGATCGGCATGCTCCGGCAGCCCGCGCCGAAGACCGACGCTTCCCGGCGCACTTTGGCGATCCCGGCACGAGCGAAGACGCTTCTGCTCGCGCGGTTCGAACGCATGGGGAACCCCGGCGCGGGCGAATCGGTGTTCCTTTCCGTTCGGGGAACGGTGCGGGATCCGCAGACCATCACCAAGGCGGTCGGCGCAGCGGGCGCGGCGCTCGGCTTCCCACGCATCACGTCGCACAGCTTCCGACGGACCACTGCGACGTTGCTCCACGCAGCCGGGCTGTCGGCGAAAGACATCGCCGACTTCCTCGGACACAAGAATCCGGCCATGACCGAGGCCGCGTACATCCAGCGTCAGCAGGGCGCGGCGCGGGCGGCGGCTGCCATCGACCAGGTGGTGGCAGCGGCGTCGTGACCGACTACGCTCAGACGCAGAAGAAGGCCTCGACGACAACGTCGGGGCCTTCGGTGGTTCGTGCGGCGGCAGTTTCAATCTGCGGAGTAAATGCGGAGTTGGCTCCTGAAAACCAAGCCGCAGACGCAAAGAAACCCCGCCATGTAGAAGCTAGGCGGGGTTTCAGTGGCTCCGACGGGCGTCGATCCCGTGACCTCACGATTTTCAGTCGTGCGCTCTACCAACTGAGCTACAGAGCCGGAGGCTGATGCCTCGTGGCGACGCACTGATGTTCGTCGCCGTTGCAAATTGCCCTCTTCGAGAAGAGGGCAAGATGCTTGGCGACCCTGACGGGACTTGAACCCGCGACCTCCGCCGTGACAGGGCGGCGCGCTAACCAACTGCGCTACAGGGCCTTACTGTGGTGTCTCAGCCTGGGCTGATCCATTCGTATTCGATTGCGACAGTTCAATGTACAGCATCCCAGCACCTGGTGTTGTCACGACCGTGACCCCAACGGGATTCGAACCCGTGTTAACGCCGTGAAAGGGCGCCGTCCTAGGCCGCTAAACGATGGGGCCGAGTGCTTGTAGCTGACTTGACTACCGAGAGAAGAGCATAGGGGCGTTTTCGGCTCGCGGCAAATCCGGTGCCGCATCGCGGCTCGTTCGGCGTGTCGCGCCGGACGTGGTCTCCTGCGCGCGCAGGCTTCCACGTATCCGGATGTTCCCCACGAGGCGCGGGATTCCGGCCCACACGACGACCCGATACAGGTTTCCTCACCCGGGTCTCTGTGACGCGCTAGGCAGATGTTGACAAACTTGTTACTGTTTCTCGTGTTGTTGGTGTGAAACGAGTGACTGCAGTGGTAAATGCAGTCTCGCGTTGCCGCAGAGGCGTCCGCCTCGTTCCGCACCCAAGATCCATCACGAGGAGAGCGAATGCCCGCCACCAGGAGCCGGAAGCCCCTGCGACTCCGCGACCGCTGGCGTACCCCGCTCGTGGGCGCAGCATCCGCCGCCGTGCTGGCCGCGCTTGCGCTCTCCGCCGGCCCCGCATTCGCCGCCGACGATGACTACGCCACATGGGAAGACGTCGTCGCCGCCGAGGGCAACGTCGACCGCCAGGAATCGCTCATCAGCGAGATCGAGCAGCAGATCGCCGACCTCGACGCAATGGTGACCGCAGCAGCCTCCGAAGCGCAGGCCGCTGGCGAAGAGCACGGCAAGGCGCAGACCGCGTCGAGCGAGAAGTTCGCCGAGGTCACGATCCTGCAGGAGCAGGCGGATGCGGCCGAAGAGAAGGCCGCGACGTCACGCGAGAAGGCCGGTCAGCTGGCTGCCGCCATGAGCACCCGCGGCGCAGGCGACCCCAAGCTCGCCCTCTTCCTCAACCCAGGCGACGCCGACACGCTGCTCTACCAGCTCGGCACCATCAGCAAGCTCTCCGAGCAGACCGACGGCATCTACAACCAGGCCGTCACCGAGAAGAACACGGCAGACGTCCTCGGCACCCAGGCGACAACCGCGCACGACGAGCTCGCGAAGCTCGAAGCCGACGCGAAGACCAAGTTCGACGCCGCGCAGGCCGAGCAGGTTGTCCTCCAGAACGAGAAGTACCTCGCCGACAACAAGAAGGCCGACCTCCAGGCCATGCTCGCGCCGCTCAAGGAGAAGCGCGACGTCACCGCCAGCGACTACGCAGCCGGTGAGAAGCTCCGTCAGGAGCAGGTCGCGCAGACGAACCGCGAGCGTGCAGAAGCCGCGGCCGCCTACCAGGAAGAGGCGTACCAGCAGGCCGTCGCCGACGCTGAAGCAGCCGGCGTCCAGGCGCCAGCCAAGCCCGACATCTCCACGGACGTCCCAGAGGCATCCGCCCCGCTCGCGCCAGCAGACCAGACGGACACCTCTGTCGCCCCGGAGTCGCTGCGCCCGCCGGCACAGGCTGCACCTCCTCGCCAGCCCTCTGCCCCGCCGACGGCCACGGCAGACCCGACTGCGCCGGTCGCGCCCCAGCAGCCGACCACTCCCGCCGAGTCGCCCGCCCCGAACCCTGACCCCGTCAAGCCAGCGCCGACCACGGACCCAGCGCCGACCACGGCCCCGGAGCCGACGCAGGCCCCGGAACCGACGCAGGCCCCGGAGCCGACGACCGCGCCGCCGACCACGGCACCCGAGCCCGACCCGACGAAGCCCGACATCGAGATCCTCCCCGAGGAACCGCAGAAGCCTGACGTCGAGCTCGAGCCGGAGCCCGAACCCGAGCCCGAGGTTGTCGCACCGACCACTCCGGAGACCCCGAGCGGCGTGCTGGCCGGCTACTACGGACCGATCAGCAGCGGCGTCGTCACCGACGAGTACGGCATGCGCCTGCACCCGATCTTCGGCACCTACCGCATGCACAACGGCCTCGACCTCGGCGTCAACGGCGGCACCTGCGGAGCCCCGCTCTACGCAGTGCACAGCGGCACGATCACCTACGCCGGCTACAACGGCGGGTTCGGCAACCACGTCGTGCTCGACTTCGGCAACGGCACCCAGGTCTCGTACTCGCACATCATGGACGGTGGCATCAACGTCTACGTCGGCCAGACCGTGAACGCCGGTGACGTGCTCGCCTACGCCGGAACCACCGGCTCCTCCACGGGCTGCCACCTGCACTTCGAGCTGAAGTACTGGGGCACCCTGATGGACCCGAAGCCGTGGCTCGCCTCGGCAGGCATCTACTACTACTGATCCCCGCTCGCACTGGCTGACCCAGCGCGCGCAGAAGGGCGGCTCCTCGCTTCGGCGGGGAGCCGCCCTTCTGCGTCTGACGTCGGCGGCGGTTGCCTGCACGACGATCCTCGCGCTCGACGTCTGTCCAACATCAGTGCGATTTCGTGCGATTCCGGGCCCTAGGGGCCGCAGATCCCCGATATTGCACTCATGTTGGACAGCCGCAGCCGCAGCCGCAGCCGCAGCCGCACCGGGCGCACGAAGAAGCCCCGCATCCACGTGGGATGCGGGGCTCTCGTCAGCCTGCCGCCGGACGAACCGGCGAACGGTGCCTACTCGGCTGGCTTGTACTGCGCGATGGAGCGCTCGATGATCGCCTCGGCGGCGGCGGCGTCGCCCCAGGCCTCGACCTTGACCCACTTGCCGGGCTCGAGGTCCTTGTAGTGCTCGAAGAAGTGCTTGAGCTGGTCCTTGGTCGAGTCGTCGACGTCGCCGAGGTCCTGGATCTTGGCCCAGCGGGGGTCCTTCGCGGGGACGCAGAGGATCTTGTCGTCTCCGCCTGCCTCGTCTGCCATGTTGAGCACGCCGACGGGGCGCACCTTGAGGCCGACGCCGGGGAAGAGTGGGTACTCGAGCAGCACGAGCGCGTCGAGGGGGTCGCCGTCGTCGGCGAGGGTGTGCTCGAAGAAGCCGTAGTCGACGGGGTACACGAACGGCGTGAAGAGCACGCGGTCCAGGAAGACGCGGCCGGTCTCGTGATCGACCTCGTACTTGTTGTGGCTTCCGCGTGGGATTTCGATGACGACGTCGTAGCTGCCCATGGCGCTCCTTCGTTGCGCCTGGCGGCGCTCATTCTCTGTGGCTTGTCGGCGGGGCCCTGTGGGGCGCTGCTCGCCGCACGAAACCGTTGGTCTCGTTCGGCTTCAGGGTAGTGGATGCGCCTCTGTTGGGGGTGCGGATACGCGCTTTCCGTCGGCATCGGCGGCGGCCGATGCCTGCGCCTCGCCTTGTGACGCTCCGCTGGAGCGGCGGCGACGGATCGTGGCATGCTGGTCTGCATGGCTGATCTCAAGGAAGCGCTGCACCTCGATCCGTTCATCCCGCTTCGGGAGGGGACGGGCCAGGCGCTTCCGCACGCGTTGTCGCTTGGGACGGCTCTTGTCGCCGGAGTGCAGTTCACCCTCCTCGCCGCGGCGCTCTTGAGCCTCGTGCGTCGCAAGCCGACCGAGGTGCGCGGTTCGCGACTCGCGTGGGGTGCGTTCTCGCTCGTGAACTTCGTGGGTCCGATCTCGTACTTCCTCTTCGGCCGCAAGCGTTGAGCCTGCTGCCCGCCACCGCGCCTCGCTGCCCCTTCGGCGGCGCTTGTTGCGGCTCCGAGCGTGACGGTTCGCGCGGGCGCGTTTAGGCTGTACCTGTGTCAGATCGCCCTCGCCTCACTCCAGCAGTCGCCGACCTTCGCCGAGCCGTCCGTGGTTCGCTCCTCGGGCGTGTGCAAAAGGGCGACCGTGTGCTCGTCGCCCTGAGTGGCGGACCCGACTCTCTCGCTCTTGCCGCTGCCGCCGTCTTCGAGGCCAAGCGCCTCGAGGTCGAGGCTGGCGCGATCATCATCGACCACGACCTGCAGGAGGGTTCGGCGAAGATCGCCGAGCACGCTGCGGAGCAGGCGGCTGAGCTTGGCCTCGCCCCGGTGAGCGTCGTGCGCGTCAATGTCGAGGACCTGGGGGCCGGCCCTGAGGCGTCTGCCCGCGTGGCCCGCTACGAGGCCATCGAGGCCGTGCGCGTCGAGACCGGCGCATCCTGGGTGCTGCTCGGCCACACGCTCGACGACCAGGCCGAGACGGTGCTGCTGGGCCTCGCTCGCGGCTCCGGCGCGAAGAGCCTGCACGGTATGGCGCCCGTCACGGGAACGCTGCTGCGCCCGCTGCTCGGCCTGCACCGCCAGGTGACGGTCCAGGCGTGCGAAGACCAGGGCATCACGCCGTGGATCGACCCGCACAACAGCGACCCCGCCTACACCCGCGTCCGCGTGCGCGACTCGGTGCTGCCGCTCCTCGAGAAGGAGCTCGGCCCCGGCATCTCCGAGGCGCTCGCCCGCACGGCGACGACGCTCCGCGAAGACTCGGAGACGCTCGATGCGCTTGCTCTCGAGTGGGCGCACGAGATCGTGAACACCGATGATGACGGCCGCATCTCCCTCGACGTCGGCGGCATCGTCGCGCAGCCTCCCGCGCTGCGCCAGCGCATCTGCCGCATCGTCGCCGAGCAGGGCTTCGGCGTCTCCCTCACGCGTCGCCACACGATGGCCGTCACGGCCCTCGCGACGGAGTGGCGCGGTCAGGGCCCGGTCGACCTCCCCGGCATCCGGGTGGAGCGCGAGAAGGGTCGCATCCTGTTCGGTGCGACGGCCTCCGCGCACGACGACCACCTCGACGAGACCGCCTAGCTTCACCCGTTCCGCCGCACACCACGTTCGTCTTCTCGAGCGCTGAAACACCCCAGGAGCCAGGATGCGCGCCACTGATATCCCGAACGACGTCCGCGAAGTCCTCATCACGGAAGAGGAGATCCAGGCGAAGCTCGCTGAGATCGCCCGCCGCATCGAGGCTGATTACGCCGAGTGCGAGCCGCTGCTCATCGGCGTGCTTAAGGGCGCGGTCATGGTCGTCTCCGACCTGTCCCGTGAGCTGACGATCCCGCTGAAGATGGACTGGATGGCCGTGAGCTCCTACGGCTCCGGCACCGAGTCGAGCGGCGTCGTGCGCATCCTGAAGGACTTGGACACCGACCTCACGGGCCGGCACGTGCTCATCGTCGAGGACATCATCGACTCGGGCCTCACGCTGTCATGGCTCAAGCAGAACCTCGAATCGCGCGGCCCCGCATCCGTGGAGATCTGCACGCTGCTGCGCAAGCCGGAGCGCCTCAAGTCGGATGTGCCCGTGCGCTACGTCGGCTTCGACGTGCCCAACGAGTTCGTCGTCGGCTACGGCCTCGACTACGACGAGCAGTACCGCCACCTGCGCGACATCATCGTGCTGCAGCCGCACGTGTACGGCGGCGAGTAGGCGGGGTAGCGCGACCCGGTGCATCCGCGCGCCTTCAGCGAACACTGGAGACCCGTGTCGGTGGTGCCGAGTACCATGACTTTCGATCGCGCGCCCCGGTGCGCTGGCGAAGAACCGGCTGAAAGGCACCGAGCACGCCACTCGAGTCTCGACTTATGAAGCAAGTTACCAAGATCCTCAAGAGCCCGATCTTCATCGTGGTGCTCGCCGTGCTGGTCATCGGCCTCGGCTTCAGCCTCATCAACGGCAGCGGCACCCGCGAGGTGACGACGCAGCAGGGCCTTCAGCTCCTCCAGGAGAAGAAGGCAGACAAGGTCGTCATCGTCAACGGTGACAACCGCGTCGACATGGAGCTGGCGCAGGCCGACCCCGAGTACGGCCAGAATGTCCAGTTCTACTTCGTGGATGCGCGCGCCGACGACGTCGTGTCGGCCGTCGACACGGCTGCTCCCGCCGGTGGCTACGACGACGACGTGCCTCAGCCGAGCTGGCTGCTGTCGGCCGTCAGCATCCTCTTCCCGCTGCTGCTCATCGGCTTCTTCATCTGGATCCTCTTCGCTGGAGGCCTGGGTGGCGGCGGTGGCCGCGGCGTCATGCAGTTCGGCAAGTCGAAGGCGAAGCTCGTCTCGAAGGAGAGCCCGCAGGTCACGTTCGACGACGTCGCCGGTGCCAACGAGGCGCTCGAGGAGCTGCAGGAGATCAAGGAGTTCCTCAAGGAGCCCGCCAAGTTCCAGGCTGTCGGCGCCCGCATCCCGAAGGGCGTGCTGCTGTACGGCCCTCCAGGAACCGGCAAGACCCTGCTCGCTCGCGCCGTCGCGGGCGAGGCTGGCGTGCCCTTCTACTCCATCTCGGGTTCCGACTTCGTCGAGATGTTCGTGGGTGTCGGCGCGAGCCGCGTCCGCGACCTGTTCGAGCAGGCCAAGCAGAACTCGCCCGCCATCATCTTCGTCGACGAGATCGACGCCGTCGGTCGTCACCGTGGCGTCGGCATCGGCGGCGGCAACGACGAGCGCGAGCAGACCCTCAACCAGCTGCTGGTCGAGATGGACGGCTTCGACGGCTCGACGAACGTCATCCTCATCGCCGCGACGAACCGTCCGGACGTGCTCGACCCCGCGCTGCTCCGCCCCGGCCGCTTCGACCGCCAGATCGGCGTCGACGCGCCCGACCTCGACGGCCGCGCCCGCATCCTTGGCGTGCACGCCAAGGGCAAGCCGCTGTCGCAGGACGTCGACCTCCGGGTCATCGCGCGCAAGACGCCCGGCTTCACGGGTGCCGACCTCGCGAACGTGCTCAACGAGGCTGCGCTGCTCACGGCCCGCTCGAACGCGCAGATCATCGACAACGAGGCCCTCGACGAGGCGGTCGACCGCGTCATCGCCGGACCTCAGCGTCGCAGCCGCGTCATGAACGACCAGGAGCGCCTCATCACGGCCTACCACGAGGGCGGCCACGCCCTCGCAGCCGCGGCGATGCGCCACACCGACCCGGTGACGAAGATCACGATCCTCCCGCGCGGTCGCGCCCTCGGCTACACGATGGTCCTGCCGTTGGAAGACAAGTACTCGGTCACCCGCAACGAGCTCCTCGACCAGCTGTCGTACGCCATGGGCGGCCGCGTCGCGGAGGAGATCGTGTTCCACGACCCCACGACGGGCGCATCCAACGACATCGAGAAGGCCACGAAGACGGCCCGCAAGATGGTCACCGAGTACGGAATGACCGCATCCGTCGGCTCCGTGAAGCTCGGGGAATCCTCCGCTGAGACGGTCTACGGGCAGCAGGCCGGCGCAGGTCGCAACTACTCGGAGTCGGTCGCCGAGACCGTCGACCGCGAGGTGCGCCTCCTCATCGAGCAGGCGCACGACGAGGCGTGGAAGGTCATCAACGACAACCGCGACATCCTCGACCAGCTCGCGGCCGAGCTCCTTGAGAAGGAGACGCTCGACCACGTTCGGCTGGAAGAGATCTTCGCGCCCGTACGCAAGCTGCCCGAGCGCCCGCAGTGGCTCTCCAGCCCCGACCGGCCCGTGAGCGCGCTGCCGCCCGTGCCGCTCAAGCCGCACATCCCGGTCGACCAGATGGACCCGATCGAGCACGCTCAGGATGGCGGCGCCGAGCTCGGCTTCTAGACCCCGCATGCACGACGAAGAAGGCAGGTTCCCGGCGATGGGAACCTGCCTTCTTCGTGTGTGCGTGCACCTGCGGTCAGGGCATGGTGGCTAGGAGCCGCGCGTCTTCTTGAGAGCGGCCGCCGTCACGGCGATGCTGACGACTGCGAGGGGCACGATGAGGATGCTCATCTGCAGCAGGTTCCAGCCGAACGCGAGGAACATGGCAGTCAGGAGGGCCGTGGCCACCCAGAGCGTGATGGCGAGTGGCGTGGATGCGAAGCTCCGGAAACCGGGGCGTTCGGTCGTCATAGGTGCTCCTCCGATCGTCGGTACGCACTTCGTGGCAGCTACGCCGGGGTTTGCGTGGCCCTTCGACCCTCTCGAGGCGGGCGGTGGCCTGTCAACCTGAGGCGTTGATGCCCAGGCAACCTGCAACCGGCACGACGTCGCTGGCCCGGTCGGGGGCGCCGTCGCGCCCGCCGCCCGCTTCCATGAGCCAGTTGCTGATGATGTCGAATCCGGATGGCTCCCCTCCGCCTCGGACGCACGCCTTCGCGTCGCCGCGCGACTCGCGCGAGTGCCGCGGGGATGCGCGCGGGCTTCGTTTCGCGGGAGGATGGAGACCGACCCGCGTTGCGGGCGCTGCGGAGTGAGGACTTGCAAATGAACGATGTCGGTTCCGGATCGTCGGAGCGGGTCAATCTTGCGCGCGCGCAGGCTGCCGTGCGGGAGTTCCTGGCGGCAATCGGCGAGGACCCCGACCGCCCTGGCCTCGCGCGCACTCCCGAGCGGGTCGCGGAGGCCGCGCTTGAGCTGTTCGGCGGCATCGGGGTTGACGCGATCACGCCTCTGGCTGGCGCCAGGTTCCCCGTCGCCGACACGCAGCAGCCGCTCGCGGCTGTCTCCGGCGCGGCCGGATCCGCGGCTCCGCTCGCCGCATCTGCGAGTGCCGTCGCGTCCGAATCAGCCTCCGCACGCGAATCCGCGTCCGCATCTCCATCCGCGGACAACGCAACCGCGCCTGTGTCGCAGCCCGTCGTCCTCCGCGACCTCGCCTTCAGATCCATGTGCGAGCACCACCTGCTGCCCTTCTCTGGCCGTGTGCACCTCGCCTACGTGCCCGGTGATTCGATCGTCGGCTTCGGTCGTCTGCACGCGCTCCTCGAGACGCTCTCCGCACGACCGACCCTGCAGGAGCGCCTCGGCGACGAGCTGGTCGACGCAATGATGACGGCGCTCGACGCCCGCGGGGCGCTTGCGATCATCGAGGCGAGTCACGCGTGCGCCGGGCTTCGCGGCTCGCGGCAGCAGGCAGGCGTCGTCGTGACCGTGTCTGCGCGGGGCGAGCTCTCCGAGCCCATCGCTCGCGCCGAGATCATCTCGCTCATCGGGGCGCAGCCGATCGTCGCCGCCGATGAGGCCGCCGCCGCGACGCCCGCCGCGAGCGGTCAGTCGGCTCCGCCCGCCGCGCCCATCGTCGGTCACGTGCTGCGCGGCGCGCGCTTCGACCCACGGTTGGGGACGCAGGCGAGCTCCGCGTCAGCTGACGACGAGGACGACGCAGCTGGAGCGCCAGAAGCAGCGGAGCCGGAGGCTGCAGGGACTGCAGCGGCGGCACCCGCATCGCACGCGCCCGCCGAGGTCACCGAGCGCGACGCGCAGCTCGACGCGGCGACGGGTGAGCAGTGGGCGGAGGACTCCGGCCCCGTGAACACGCGACCGTTCGAGCTGCCGCAGCGGTTCACGAACCTGCTGCAGCCTGCGATCCCGAAGCGGCCGCGCATCCTGGGCATCCTGAACATCACGCCGGACTCCTTCAGCGACGGCGGCAAGTTCGAGGATCTCTTCAGCCAGAATCGCCGCACGAAGCGTGCGCTGCGACGTGCGCGTGAGCTCGTCGCACAGGGCGCCGACATCATCGACGTGGGTGGCGAGTCCACGCGCCCCGGCGCCGTGCGGGTGCCGCAGGAGGAGGAAGCCGCGCGCGTCCTGCCGGTCATCAAGGAGC
This sequence comes from Pseudoclavibacter sp. Marseille-Q434, assembly GCF_050315415.1. Taxonomy (NCBI): domain Bacteria; kingdom Bacillati; phylum Actinomycetota; class Actinomycetes; order Micrococcales; family Microbacteriaceae; genus Pseudoclavibacter; species Pseudoclavibacter sp. Marseille-Q434. The sequence continues at coordinate 145,336 of NZ_JBNPQH010000004.1, forward strand.
TCGCGGGGCTCGGCGTGCTCGTGAGCATCGACACGATGTACGCGAAGACGGCCGAGGCCGCACTCGAGCTCGGCGCCGAGTACGTCAACGACGTGTCGGGCGGACTGGCCGACCCCGCGATGCTCGGCCTCGTCGCCGAGAGCGGGAACCCGTTCATCCTGAGCCACTGGCGCGGCCACTCGGTGCGCATGAACGAGCTCGCCGACTACCGCGACCCTGCCGCCGAGATCCTCTCCGAGCTGGCGGGTGCCCGGGACCGTGCCGTCGACGCCGGGCTGGACCCGTCGCAGATCGTGCTCGACCCCGGCCTCGGTTTCGCGAAGCGCCGCGACGACAACTGGGCCGTGCTGCGCGAGCTGGAGCAGTTCGTGGCGCTCGGGCATCCGCTGCTGGTGGGCGCCTCGCGGAAGCGCTTCACGGGCGAGATGCTGGGACCGGATGCGGACGTGACCGAGCGCGACCTGCCGACGGCGGTCATCACGGCGCTCGCCGCGAAGGCGGGCGTCTGGGGCGTTCGGGTGCACAACGTCGAGGCGAACCGCGTGGCGCTGGATGTCGTCGACGCGTGGCGGGAAGGAGCACAGGATGACTGATCACTCGAGCGGACACGAGCCGAACCTGGACGCCAGACGGGTGGCGGATGCGCCCACCGCCACACGCAGTGCGGCCGCTGACGCTGCTCGCGGGCATGCGCACGAGCACGCGTTCGTGCGCGAGCCGGTCGTCGGTGCGACCAACAGCGTCGCCGGTCGCGTCCCGTCTGAGCTCGCAGCAACGGCGACGCCAGAGCCGGCCCGCCGCACAGGCGTCCCTGAGCCCGAGCTCGACCGCATCATCATCACGCGCATGCACGCCCGCGGCCATCACGGGGTGTTCGAGCACGAGCGCCGGGACGGGCAGGACTTCTACGTCGACGCTGAGGCATGGGTCGACGCGGCCGCCGCCTCGTCGAGCGATCACATCGGCGACACGCTGCACTACGGCGAGTGGATGCACGCCTTGCACGCGATCGTGACCGGTGAGCCGGTCGATCTCATCGAGACGCTGGCCGAGCGCCTGGCGGCGGCCACGTTCGGCTTCGACGACGCGGTGGCGGTGCGGATCACGGTGCACAAGCCCCAGGCGCCTGTCGCCTTGGACTTCGAGGATGTCGCCGTGAGCATCCTGCGGCATCGGCCGGCCGCTCCGGGGGAGTACCTGGAATCGGCGGCCGCGCACGCGGTCCAGGCGCCCAGCGCCCAGACGGCAGCCACGGCCGTTCCTGCCGCCGTTCCCGCTGCGGCTCCGAGTACCGCCGCGTCGGCGAGCGCCGAGGACGAGTTCCTCGCGCGTGAAGCGGCCGCCGCCGCGCACACCGCCTCCGACGCGTCGATCGTCCTCGACTCCGGGGGAGCCCCCAACGTGCCGCTGCCACGCATCGAGCCTGCCGGCGACCTCTTCTCGCCGATCGCGCAGCGCGAGCAGGACGAGCGTTCGCCGTCCGATGCGGCCGTCGTGAGCCGCGCCGGTGGCGCTCCGAACGCCACGTCCGCCCAGCTGCCGACACGCGTTCGCCAGGCGGTGATCGCGCTCGGCGCCAACCTCGGCGACCGCGACGCGACCCTGTCCTCCGCCCTGCGCAGCATCTCGGAGCTGCCAGGCACGAAGCTGGTCGCCGCTTCGAGCCTCTACGAGACGCCCGCGCTGACGCTCGAGGGCGTCAGCGAAGAAGCCCCCGCCTACCGAAACGCGGTGGTGCTCGTCGACACCGATCTGCCCGCCGAAGACCTTCTGCAGGCGCTGCACACCATCGAGGATGCGCACGGCCGTACGCGCGAGACGCGCTGGGGGAGCCGAACGCTGGACCTCGATCTCATCCAGGTGTCCGGCGAGCTCCGCGACGGCGAGCTGCAGCTCCCGCACCCGCGGGCGCACGAGCGTGCGTTCGTCCTGGCCCCGTGGCTCGAGGTCGACCCGCGCGCGCAGCTCGCCCCGCACGGCAGCGTCGCGGAGTTGCGGGCGGCCGCTCCGGATCGGGTCGATCGGATCGTGCAGTGAACCTCGCGAGCAGAACGCGACCTGGCCTGCTCGTCGGGCTGGTCGTGATCGGGGGCGTGCTCGCGTGGTGCGTGGAGACCTGGCTCGTGACCTCGGGTCGTCCCGTCATGGCGCCGCCGCTCACGATGCCCCTGACGCTGGTCGTGCTCGCGGCGCTGCTCCTGTGGCTCGCGTGGCCCATCCGGGCGTACACGCGCCGCCTGTGGCGTGAGCGCCGCGAGGCCGAGTCGCGGCGGCGTGCGCCTGGTCTCGAGCGCGGTGGGGCCGGTGGTGGCGCGGACCGCCACGAACGCCACGGCCGCGAGGTCGAGCGCGACGTCAGGGGAAAGCGCGTCGACCCGCAGTACGCGTTCCGCGTGCTGGCGTTCGCGCGCGCGGCGAGCTTGGCTTCGTCGCTCATGGCCGGTGTCGCGCTGGGCGTTCTCGCGTTCGCGGTGACACGCACGGTGCCGCCGGAGGAGCCCATCTGGCACGCCGTCGTCTCGGTGATCGGCGCGGCCGTCCTGCTGGCCGTCGGCCTCATCGCGGAATCGTGGTGCCGCATCCCGCCGGGAGGCGAGGAGACCGCCACTTCGCAGAACCCCGTCGCCGCGTAGCGTTCGGCGCCTCCGACCAGCGCGTTCGGCGAATCGATCGAGCGCTTCCAGGATGGGCCGGGCTGGGCTGGCCCGGTTAGGCTGCCCGCGTGATCGGCCTGCGCCTCTGCGTGCTCGCTGATCCCGTCCTGGGAACGAATCGGTGTCGACAGCCTCGGCAGTTCGCCGCTATGAGCATCTCGCCACCTTGACTGTCCGCATCGAGTTCTCGGTCGTCGGGTGATCGAGTGATGACATCGCCCCCTCTGTCTCCGGTCAACTCGCCGGCGCTGGTAGGCCAACCCGGGCGGACGAAGTCTCTCAAGGGCTGCGTTCTGGCAGTCAAGGTGACGTGGACCTGGGGCGGCCTCGTAAACGCAGTGATGCCAGCGTCACGTCACCGTGACTGTCAAGCTTGCTTGTTGCCGCCGGCTCGACCGCCAAGCGCGGTCGCCCAGGCCGCCTTCCGGTGCAGACGTCGGCTATCTGTTCGAGTTCTCGCGTGTTCGGTCGTCGTCGACAGGGGTTCGCTCTTGTCCTCCAGCAGTCGAGCTGATCACCGTCCGGCCAGCAACCGGCCTGATCGCGGGTTCGTTCGAGAACCGTGTCAGTCACGGTGACGTGGTGTGCCTTTGACGCTGAGAACAGGCTCCCTCGACTCTGTCGTCACCGTGAGTGTGAGCAGGTGTTACTCACAGTTCGAGCCGCTCGGAGTCGGCGGCGACGTATTTTGGGTTCTCCTGACCACATGACAGAACACGCGTCGCACACGGCGAGCATCACGAAGCGCGCGCTCGGTGGGGTCTTCTCTCGCGCCGAGTGGCATGACGAGGGGCTGACCGACGCCGAATTGCGCCGGGCGATGCGTGAGGGGCAAGTCGCTCGGGTCTGCAGAGGCTGGTACGAGTTCGGTGCTGGCCGACTCGAGGTGAAGCGCGCGGTTCGGGCGCGGGCGCGTCTCACCTGCACGAGCGCATTGGCGCTGCACGGCGCCTGGGATCTTCGTCCCGCCTACCCGCATGTGCGTATTCGGTTCGGGGAGCGCGGGCACACCGAGCGTCGCAGCGAGGGCGCGCCGGCGTTCGGCCCGTCTGAGCGAGGTCTGCTTTTGCACCGGCCGTCTCGAGGGGGTGATGTTCCGCTGGGCAGGTGCGCGGTCGATGATGTCGAGTTGGCGTTGCGAATGGCGTTCGAATGTTTGGGCGCCCGCGATCTTGCGGTGGTGAGCGACTCTCTGCTGAATCGCGGGCTGGTGAGCGAGGAGGTTCTGCTCGGCATTGCGGCGAGCGGGTCGGCTGGGGCGGCGCGGAAGGTTGAAGGGGTGGACGGGACGAGCATGTCCGGAACGGAGACGCTTGTGAGGTTCTGGCTGCGTGGCCGAGGTTGTGCCGTTGAGACGCAGGCGCAGTTCGACGGCGTGGGTTATGTCGATCTGCTCGTCGACGGGTGGTTGATCGTTGAGTGTGACTCTCGGGAGTTCCATGTGTCCCCTGCGGCCGCTGCGGAGGACCGGCGACGCGACTTGCTGCTGGTTGCGATGGGGTTCGTCGTCGTTCGTTTGACGTATGAGCAGGTGATGGCCGAGTGGGAGTCGACTGAGCAAGCGCTTCTGAAGGTTCTGGCGCGTGGGCGGCGTATCTCGAGGAGGTTTTCTGGGGGTTCCGTCGGGTCGTGAGCGCTTTGGGAGGTCGCTACTCCCATCCCGGGAACTGGTCGGCATAACCATGCCAGGCGGTCGGGCCGGCGATGAGCTCATCGTCGGTGAGGGCGCAGTCGTGCAGGGCGGCGTCGATGGCGTCGGTGCGGAGGTTCTTCCCGAAGAAGGCGATGGTGGTGCCGACGGGTGCGTCCGGGTCTGAGCTGGCGAGGCCGGAGGCGCCGAGCTGGATGCTGCTGCCGGTGCTCGACCAGTCGCCGACGTGATCCGTGCGGCTGGCGAGGCGGAAGAGTCCGCGGGAGCGGGCGATGAGTCCGACTCGGTCGGGGGTCAGGCCGCCGAGGGCTGTGGCGAGGCGTTCGGGGTGGAGGGGTCTCGGCTCGTTGAAGACGTGGCAGTCGAGGGGGCCGCCGGCCGGCGGGAAGCGCGTGTGTTCGTCGAGGCGCAGCATCCAGCCGGCGGTGGAGGCGAGCTGGTGCGCGAGTCGTGGACGGATCGGCCGCAGTCGCCGCCCGAGTTCGGTGGCCGCGGCTGGTGTGGTGATGGCGGCTGTGGGGTTGAGCTGCTGGATGAGCGCGCAGGTTTCGCTGACGACGCCGGCGGGGTGCGCGTCGGCGGCGGTGAGGACGATGACGGTCGCGAACTCGAGCTGCCCGACGAGGGTGGCGGATGCGTCGGTGTCGTCTGGCAGGGAGGTTCCCTCTTGGAACAGCAGGCGTCTGACGTCGGAGATGCTGGCGACGGTGACGAACTCTCGTGGGCCTATGACGAGCCCAGCTTCATCATCGCCTGGAGTTGGAGCCCTCGCGCCGCGTCCCTCGGCGAGGACATGCTCCATCGCGAGTCCGATGCTCTGCGGGTCTGCGTCTGCCGAGAGCTCGACGATGGTGTTGCCGCGCCGTCCGTCCGAGGCCTGCCGCAGCAGGTCCTCGGCGAGTTCGACGCCGAGCGCCAGCGCCCCCGTCTGCTCGTCGCCGTAGTCGCTCGCGGGCGTCGGGCCGCCGGGTTCGCCGCACATGAGGGCGGTCACGAGTTGCCGCCCGGAGGTTTCGAGGCCGCTGACGAGGGTCATGCCGAGTGAGCTCGTCGAGGTCTGGCTGGTTGGCTGGTCGGGGGTCATGCGAGTAGTCTAATGAGAAACATTCTCAACAAGGAAGACAGGATCATGAAGGTTCGCAACTCGCTCAAGGCGCTCAAGAAGGTCCCCGGCTCGCAGATCGTCCGCCGCCGCGGTCGCACGTTCGTCATCAACAAGAAGAATCCGCGCATGAAGGCGCGGCAGGGCTGACCCGCCGCTCGGGCGCGCCTGTTCCCCGGAACTGCCAGAATGGTGGCGGGTGCGTTCCGGCGCGTCCGACGAAGCCCGGCGCAGCCGCTCGGCGCTGACGCACTCTGAGGAGATTCACCATGACTGTGCTCATCACCGGCGGTGCCGGTTACATCGGCGCTCACGTGCTTGCTGCCCTTGAGGCTCGCGGCGACACGGCGGTTGTCGTCGATGACCTCACGACGGGCACTCCCGAGAAGGTCGGCGCGACCCCGCACTTCAACTTCGATATCTCCACGACGGGCGCGGCGGATGCGCTTGCCGACATCATGCAGGCGCTCGAGGTGACGAGCGTGATTCACTTCGCGGCGAAGAAGCAGGTCGGCGAGTCGGTGGCGAGGCCCGCCTGGTACTACCAGCAGAACATGGGTGGGCTCGCGAACGTGCTCGAGGCGATGCAGCGCGCGGACGTGAAGAGTCTCGTCTTCTCGTCGTCGGCGGCCGTGTACGGCCTCGGGACCGGGTCTGACGAGCCGATCCGCGAGGACGATGTGAAGAACCCCATCAACCCGTACGGTCAGACGAAGCTGGCGGGGGAGTGGCTCGTGCAGGCGGCGGCGAAGGCCGCGGGCATCAGTGCTGTGTCGTTGCGCTACTTCAACGTCGCGGGTGCTGGCAGCGATGAGCTGGCCGACCGCTTCGCGTTGAACCTCGTGCCGATGATCTTCGAGAAGCTTGCCGAGGGGAAGTCGCCGCTGGTGTTCGGCGATGACTATCCGACGCCTGACGGCACGTGCGTCCGTGACTACGTGCACGTCGTCGATCTGGCGGATGCGCATCTTGCGGTGCTGGATGCGATCGCGGCTGGCGAGCCGGTCTCTGCCGAGTACAACGTGGGTCGCGGTGAGGGCTACTCCGTGTTCGATGTGCTGGATGCGGTGCGTCGCGCGAGCGGGCAGCAGTTCGAGGCGGACGTCGCGCCGCGTCGCCCGGGTGACCCGGCTTTGCTGGTGGCTGACGCATCCCGGATCAAGGATGAGCTGGGGTGGACGGCGAAGTTCTCGCTGGACGACATGGTCACGTCGGCGTGGTCGGGGTTCGAGCGCAACGGCGCTCCGGTCAAGGCGTAGGGCGGCGGCGGGGACGCAGCTTCGGGAAGACGAAGACGGCGTCTCCTGCTGGCCAGCGGCGCAGCCAGCAGAAGAGGTAGCTGAGGCTCATCGCGACGGCGGTGTTGATGATGAGCATCCAGGTGGGGTCGCGCATGCCCCAGTCGCCGAGCCATGAGGTGATCATGATCTGCGCGGGGTAGTGGACGACGTAGAAGACGACGGAGTTGCGGCCGATGTATTGCAGCCAGCGGGCGGAGTTGCCGTCGAGGCCCTGTTGGGCGCCGGTGAGGCGGCGGGTGATCATCATGATCGCGGCGACCCCGGCGAGGACGACGGGGATCCAGACGAGCTCGTAGCGGTCGATGAGGCGGGTCGCGGCGGTGAGTGAGCCGTCGCCGGGGGCTGTCGAGGTTGTGCCCGAGACCCACTGCAGTGCGCCGTCGAGGCCGAAGTAGGTGCCGCGTGTCTGCCCGATGAGCAGCGCGCCGAAGCCGCCGGCGATGGCGGTGCAGGCGATGAGCAGCGGCAAGCTCTCGATGCGGGCGAGCTGCTGTCGGTGCTGGGCGACGAGGTGGCCGGCGAAGAAGAATCCGCCGTAGTAGGCGAGGTCGCCCCACATCCCGGATGGGCCGATCCCGTCGGCGGAGAGCACGGCGCTGAGGCCCCAGAGGGCGAGGGGCACGAGCGCGAACCAGGGGCCGCGGATGCGGGTGAGGAGCGGGGCGGCGAGGTAGTAGATGGCGAGGTAGAAGATGAACCAGAGCCAGCTGAGGGCGATCCAGTTGCCGGGGTCTGTCCACCCGTCTTGCATGGTGACGAGCCAGTACACGGTGCCCCAGAGCAGGTACGGCCAGACCAGGGTGCGGAGCTTGCCCGTGTAGTAAGTGGGGCCCGTCTTCGCGAGGGAGCGGCCGAGGAGCATTCCGGAGAGGAGGAGGAGCGTGCTCATCCGGTAGGGCGCGAAGAGCGTGTTGAGGTCGTTGATGACGCTGGTCGGGTCGACGCCGGCGAGGAAGATCGGGATGGCGCTGGCGTGGAAGGTGACGACGAGGAGGATCGCGGCGCCGCGGACGAGGTCCATCCAGTGCTCGCGCCGTCTTGCGGGTCCGGGGCCGGGTCCGAGGCTCGAGGCGGAGTCGGGCGTCACATGGGCCGGGCCTCTGCGGGCTGACTGCTCGGTGGGTGCTGGTGTTGGCATGGGGGTTCAGTGGGCGCTGGAGGGGTGTCACGGTGCGCGAACCGCGTTCCGATCATCTGGTGGCCGGCGTTGCTCGTTGCGGGAAGACGAAGAGCGCATTCACGACGCGGCTGCGGCGTCGAAGTGCAACAGCGCCGAACGATACGGCAAGTGCGGCGATGATGCACGCGCTCATCACGATGGGCTGCTCGGTGATGCCCGCCGCGGCCAGGAGTCTCACGAGCACGATCTGCAGTGGGTAGTGAATGAGGTAGAACACGACCGAGTTGCGGCCGATGTGCTGCAGGAAGCGTGAGGGGGCGGGTTCCCGGTGTCCGTCGAGGGTGCCGCGGATGCGTCGCGCGAGGAGCGCGGTGCCGGCGATGCCGGCGAGTACGACGGGAACCCAGATCAGGTCGAAGCGCTCGATGGCACCGTCGTCGTTCGTGCCAGGCGTCGTGGGCGAGGTGAGGGTGAGCCCGTGCTCCTGGAGGACGAGCAGTGCGGCGAAGGTGGAGCTGCCGGCGAGGAGCAGCACCATCGCCAGCGGGGTGTCGAAGCGCCTCAGCAGGTGCTGGGTTCGGGCGATGAGGTAGCCGGCGAAGAAGAATCCGCTGTAGTAGCTGAGGTCGAAGAGCGTGCCGTCTGGGGCGACGGTGCTGAGCAGCCAGAGGGTGATCGGCACGAGGGCGAACCACGGGGTCGGGATGCGGGTGAGCAGGGGCGCGGCCACGTAGGAGAAGAAGAGGCAGAGGATGAACCAGAGCCAGCTGCGTGTGGCCCAGCCGTCTGGGCGCATCCACTCTGTGGGGTTGGAGGTGGCGATCCAGAAGATCACGAGCCAGACGACGTACGGCCAGGCCAGGGTGCGGAGCTTGCTGGCGTAGTACCGGCGGGGTGGTTTCGTGAGGGCGCGGGGGAGGAGGAGGCCGGAGAGCAGCATGAGGGAGGTCATGCGGAACGGCGCGAAGTAGAGGGTGATGTCGTCGATGACGGTGCCGGGGGTGATGTCGGCGATGTGCATGGGGACGTCGATGGCGTGGTTGGCGATGACGAGGAGGATGGCGGTGCCGCGGATGAGGTCGATCCAGCGTTCGCGCTGCTGGGGCACGGTCGACGATGCACGTGCTGTCGCGTCGTGTGTCACCATTCGTTCTCCGTCTCGCCGTGTCTCGACGCTACACTTGCCCGTTTTCTGGGCTACGACATGGCGAATTTGGATGAATCTGAAATGACGTCCAGGGCTAAATCCCGCGGATCTGCGCGTGTCGGAACGGCCTTAGGTTCCCCGGGGAGTACAAGGTGTGCCGCTGGGCCGGTACGATCACTGGGAAATGAAAACACGCAACCAGAGTGCGCGTCGTTGGCCCCAGCTGACACTGCTCGTGGTCGTGGCTCTCGCTGCGGCTGCGTTGGTGGCTCTGGCGTTCATGCCACGGCAGGCCCCCGCGGGGGTCGGCGCAGAACCCGTTCTTACCATTGCCAGCTCGGAAGATGCCGCTTCGGCGACGAACTCCGGTGGAGCCCCATCCGCTTCCGCACCGTCGGCGACCCCTGCGGGAACCGGCTTGACGGTCGCGTTCATCGGCGACTCGTACACGGAGGGTGTCGGCGCGAGCGACCCGTCGCTGCGGTGGACCACGCTGCTGGCCGCGGCGAACGGCTGGGAAGAGCTGAACCTGGGCGTGAGCGGCGCGAGCTACGGCCAGGGCCTCGAAGAGTGGAACTCGTACGCGGTCCAGGTCGAGGAAGCCATCGAGGCGCAGCCTGACGTGGTGATCGTCTCCGGCGGTCTCAACATGTCGGAGCTCGATCAGGAGCTCGGCGTCGAGTCGGTCTTCACCGACCTTCGCGCCGGGTTGCCGGATGCGCGCATCATCGCGGTCTCGCCCTTCTGGGTGAGCACGGCGTACCCCGCGCAGCTGACGCTCACGAGCGAGCTGATCGAAGCGGACGTGACGGCAGTTGGCGGCCAGTACCTGGACGTGGGTCACCTGTTCGAGGACGAGTTCCAGTACTTCGAGCTCGATGGCCTGCACCCTGACGACGCCGGTCACCAGCTGATCGCGAACGCTGTCGACGCGGGCCTGCCCGTGGAAATCGGCGGCTGATCAGCGTTCTGCGCCAGCGTGTGCCCGATTCGCGACAGGTTCGGCACATTTCACGAATTTACAGCCCAATAACATGACACCAGTAGTATGAGGCCGGGCTTGCCCCAGCTTGCCTGAGATACCCCCTGCGCTCCGAACCGCGAGCCACCCGTTTCGTGCCTGCCGCGAAAGCGGCTGCGGCACGAGCGCGAGAGACACACGGACGGACCTTTATGGAACTGCGCGACTACCTGCGAATCCTGCACAAGAACTGGATCATCATCCTGATCTGCACGCTGGCGGGAGTGGCGGCAGGGGCCGGCGGATCACTGCTCATGTCGCCACGGTATTCGTCGACGGCCGAGCTCTATGTTTCGGTGCGATCGTCGGATGGAGCCGTGGCGCAGGAGCTCAATCAGGGAACCACGTTTGCGCGTCAGGCCGTCCAGTCCTACACGAGTGTCGTTGACAAGGAAATTGTCACCTCGCGAGTCATCGAAGAGCTCGGACTCGAACTTTCACCGTCGCAACTTGCTTCCAAGATCTCCGCAGTGAATCAGACGGGCACAGTCGTGATCGAGATCTCTGTCGAAGACGGGGACCCAGCCATGGCAGCGACGCTCGCCAACGCAGTTGCGAGCAACTTCATCGAAGTCATCGTGGACGAACTCGAGAAGCCTGATGGTGCTTCGCCGAGCCTTGTAAAGATCGAGCCAGTGCAGTCGGCAACTCCGGCGAGCAGCCCGATCAGCCCGCGCGTTCCGCTCAACATCGCGATCGGTGCAGTGATCGGACTGCTCATCGGACTTGCTGTCGCCGTGCTGCGCCAGGTCGTCGATACCAAGATTCGCAGCACGCACGACATCTCGCAGATCACGGATCGCCCCGTCATCGGCACGATCGCCTATGACCCGGATGCCGGCAAACGCCCCCTCATCGTGCATGAAGAGCCGAAGAGCCCCAAGGCCGAGTCGTACCGTGCACTTCGCACGAACCTGCGCTTCATGGACATCGAGAACACGCGTCACAGCTTCGTCATCACGAGCTCGCTGCCCTCCGAGGGCAAGAGCACGACGTCGGCGAACATCGCGATCGCGCTCGCCGAGCAGGGCGCCAAGGTCGTGCTCGTCGACGGAGACCTCCGCAAGCCCAAGGTCGCGACGACCATGGGCGTCGACGGCTCGGTCGGTCTGACCGACCTCCTGAGCGGTCGCGCTGAGCCCAAGGACGTCCTCCAGCGTTGGGGCCGCGGTCGCCTCTACGTGCTCCCCGCCGGTCGCATCCCGCCGAACCCGAGCGAGCTCCTCGGCTCGCACACGATGCAGCAGGTCCACGACCAGCTGCTCGCAGAGCACGACTACGTCATCATCGATGCGCCGCCGCTGCTCCTCGTCACCGACGGTGCCGTCCTGAGCGAGCTTGCGCACGGCACGCTGCTTGTCGTCGCCAGCGGGCAGACGCCCCGCTCGGCGCTCGCTGGTGCGGTCGCGCAGCTCGAGGGCATCGGCTCCGAGGTGTCGGGCATCGTCGTCACGAAGGTTCCGACCAAGGGCCCCGACTCCTACGCCTACGGCTCCTACGGCGCCTACGGCGCCTACTACGGCACCGATGAGCAGGGCAACCCGACCACGGAGTACCGAAAGATCGGCACGGGGCAGATGCCGATCGTCGGTGCAAAGGCCCGCCGCAAGGATTAGTTTCCACTTCATAATCGGCTCTTGGACGTCCGACTGGACACCCGACTCGAGCCGCCCCCGAGATAGCCATCCCCACAGCCCGGTGCCAAGCACCGGGTGAGACCCATGGAGAAGAAACAGATGCGAGTTTCCGTCATCGGATGCGGATACCTGGGAGCAGTCCACGCCTCGGCCATGGCCGAACTCGGCCACGAGGTGATCGGCATCGATGTCGACGAGCGGAAGATCGAGGCTTTGGCTGCGGGCCAGCCGCCGTTCTTCGAGCCCGGCCTCCCCGAAATCCTCACGTCGGCCACGGCCAGCGGAAACCTCGAGTTCAGCACCGATATCGCGTCGGCAGCCTCCGCGACCGTGCACTTCATTGCCGTGGGCACTCCGCAGGCGAAGGACAGTGCATCAGCTGATCTCACGTACGTTGACGCTGCTCTCTACGGGCTGCTGCCACATCTCAAGGCCGGGGACCTCGTAGTCGGAAAATCGACAGTTCCTGTGGGCACGGCGGAGCGTCTGGCGGCCATCGTCGCTGAGCACGGAAGCGGCGCGAGTCTGGCCTGGAACCCAGAGTTCCTCCGCGAGGGCTTCGCAGTAAAGGACACGCTCGAGCCCGACCGCCTGGTCTACGGTGTGGCCGACCAAGGTGCGGCCGATGTGCTCGACGACGTCTACGCGCAGGCACTCTCGACCGGTACCCCGCGCATCATCACCGACTACGCGACGGCAGAACTCGTTAAGGTCGCGGCGAACGCGTTCCTTGCCACAAAGATCAGCTTCATCAACGCTATGGCCGAGATCTCCGAGGTCGTCGGTGCTGATGTCAAGGAGCTCGCGGATGCGATTGGGCACGATGTGCGCATCGGCCGTAAGTTCCTCAACGCGGGAGTCGGATTCGGTGGCGGTTGCCTTCCGAAGGACATCCGTGCGTTCACGGCGCGAGCGGAGGAACTCGGACGTGGTGAGTCGGTGGCCTTCCTCAAGCAGGTGGACGCGATCAATCTGCGCCGCCGTCAGCGCGTCATCGATCTCGCAGTAGACGCTCTGGGCGGATCGGTGCATGGCAAGAAGATCGCTGTGCTCGGCGTCACGTTCAAACCTGAATCGGATGATGTCCGAGACTCCCCGGCGCTCGATGTCGCTGTGCAGCTCAAGGGCCTCGGTGCGAACGTTGTCGCGACTGACCCGCAGGGAATTGAGAACGCACGCCGTCGCCACCCGCAGCTTGAGTACGTCGAGTCGACTGACGACGCTCTGCGCGACGCAGAAGTCACTGTGCTCGTGACGGAGTGGGCTGAGTACCGCGCTCTGGACCCCGCGCGCACCGGTGAACTCGTCGCGAACCGCGCCGTCATCGACGGCAGGAACGTTCTCGACCCGACCGCATGGCGCGACGCGGGTTGGAACTTCGTCGGTATGGGCCGCCGCTAGCTCGTTGTCGGTCATCGCGGCCGCCCGCACCTGCCAGCAATTCGGTTCGATTAGGAGGAGCTTCCGTGACAGCAACACGCACCGCGTCTATGCGCGTGATGATGCTGCCGAATTCTTCGCGTCCTGGCGGTAATCCATTTGTGGGTCTACTCGTGGAGAATCTCGATGAGGGCATCACTACGGTGCCATTCACGTGGAAGACCGCGTTCCTCGGGAAGTACGACGTCTTCCATGCGCACTGGCCGGAGTATCTGCTGCAGGCAGATTCTAGGGTTGCAAGGAGTGTGCGTGCCGCCGCTTTCGGCTCGCTGAGACTCCTTCTCGCTCTTCGTCGAAAACCGGTTCTCGTCACCGTGCACAACCGACGTGCTCATGCAGGCGCGGGTCCGCTTCAAGACCGCCTCGCAGCCCTCTTCAGGCGTTCGGCCACGCGTCGCGCGTTTTTGAACGAATTCGATCGGAGATCCGAAGACTTCCGCGAAGGCGATGCCGTGATCCCGCATGGGGACTATGCCAGCGTTGTGGCTCCCTTTCGCCCGAGCCTGACGCAGACCTCAAGCGAGCCCGGTCGAGTGCTGCTGTTCGGAGGATTGCGCGCCAACAAGGGCATCTCGATGCTTGTGAAGGCCTTCGCGGACGTCGCGGATCCGCATGCGTCCCTGGGTATTTGGGGCCGGGTCCAGGACCCGCGCTTTCTAGCGGAACTGAAGGCGATTGTCGCCGAGGACCCCCGCGTTGAACTCGAAGCCCGGGAGATTCCCGATCGCGACCTTGCAGTCGCCATTCGCAGCGCCCAACTCATCGCGCTTCCATATCCGGACCTCTACAATTCTGGAGCGCTCTTCATGGCGCTGACGCTCGGACGGCCCGTTCTGATTCCCGATTCACCCACCGCCCGCGAACTGAGGGATGAGTTCGGAGCCAGCAGCGTGCACATTTTCAGTGGCGACCTCACCGGAGAGCGCATCGAGCTGGCGCTCGGGCAACGCGCGCCTTCTCTCGATGAGGTCCCGAAGGTCCTCGGAGATGCAAGGTCCTGGCCCGCGATCGGGCGAGCCTATTCCGACCTCTACCAGCGCGCTCTTGATCGACGCGCGAGAACGGAGATGAGCTGACATGCCGCTCGTCTACTCCTGGAACCCCCGGCGTCCCCTGCTGCCGGGTCGACTTTCGAAGTACTCGCGCTTCGGGCGTCGAGTGAACAACTTTGGCGATCTGCTCGGCGGAAAGATCGTCGAGGCCGTTATCCAACGACGCCACCTTGGTGAATCTAGTCCGACCTCACCTGGTCAACAGCTGCTGTCTATCGGGTCTGTTCTTCACGAGGCACGTGATGGCGACGTCGTCTGGGGGAGCGGTCGCAACGGTAAGAAGACCTCGGAGCAGCACTCGTTCGATTCTCTTGATGTCAGGGCAGTGCGCGGACCGCTCACGCGAGCATTCCTCGAAGGTCGTGGCATCCATGTCCCGGAGATTTATGGCGATCCGGCACTTCTCTTGCCCACGCTGTATCCGGAGACGGTGGAATGGGCAGCCAACAAGCGCCGCAAGTACGCCGTGGTGCCCAACTTCAACGAATGGGACGCCTACCGGGATGCCCCCAACGTGGTCGATCCGCTGGGGCCCATCTCATCCGTGATTGAGTTCATCGCCAGCAGCGAGTATGTAGTCGGGTCTTCCTTGCACGGCGTCATCGTTGCGGAGGCGCTCGGGATCCCAGCAGTGGCGATAGCGTCCCGCGTGGAACCGGACTTCAAGTACCGCGACTACCACTCTGGAACGGGCCGTCCGCCAGAGTCTCTCGTGCTGGCCGAGGACCTCGATTCCGGACTGCGCGCCGCTGCCAAGCTCCCACCACCAATTCTGGACTGGTCGCCGGACCTGCTGCTAGACGCATTCCCTAGCGAGCTCTGGCAACCCTCCACCCACGAATCCGAACCTCCGAGACTCTAAGGTCAATATGTCAACGCTCATCTTCACCATCGCTCAGAACGGTTATGGCGTCGCCTACCAGGACTGCATTGATTCGCAGCGTCGCTATGCAGCGCGGATCGGTGCCAACTACGCGGCGGTCACAGAACCTAAACAGGTGGCCGAGATCGCCCTCAGTGCCTGGCTCAAGGTGCCACTGATTCTTGGTGCGCTCCGCGCCGGGTATGACTACGTTGCTTTCATCGACGCTGACGCGCGCGTTGCTGAGGACGCGCCAGACTTCCGTACCGAGACGCTTCAACAGGAATCCGTGGGCATGGCGCTTGGGCGCAGCGGCCGTGTGAACTCAGGTGTCATCTTCACCAAGCGAGACGAGGCATCGCTTGCCTACTTCGAGCGCATCATGGCGAGCTTAGAGGAAGAAATTCCAGCAGAGGACCGGCAGAACCTCAAGTATGAGAACGGAAATCTGATCTACGTTACGAAGCTGCTGGGAGGAGTGGAGACTCTCGACCTCAAGTGGAACAACACGAGTGACGTGGACCTCAAGGATCACATTCGGCACTACACCGGCCCGCTACGCGACACGTACCGGCGGAGCTTGTCCGCGAACCTCAAGTATCGGCTTGCGAGGATTGGACTACGCAAGGCGACGCCGCAGCCAGCCCAGCGCAGCGCCTCCTTCGTGAATAAGCTCCAGGCTGAGGTTCAGGCGGCCGAGGAACGGTACCCCAAGCTCGTGGCGCCTCAGAACTAAACGCATGAACTCGAAATGGGCGCTCGTTCCAGTCGCGGTCGTCGTCACCGTGGGCTTGACGCTCGGCGTACTCGGCCTTGGTGATGGCGCGTACCTCGGGATCGGAGCAATACTCGCGCTCGCCGCGCTGATCATCATTCCGAAGCACCTCCTCCCGTCACTGGCGCTGGTGCTCTGGGTTCTTGTTCCGCGGCGCCTGTTTGAGGACGTCGGTCCACTCGCACTCGTCTTCCCGGTCTGCGTCGTGATGCTGATCTGGGGCATTCGTGAAGCGCTCTCGAAGGAGAAGACCCGCTCGCGGCTACCGGCCAAAACAGCAATCGCTACGATCTTCGTCCTTGCTCTGCTCTGGTTCCTCGTCTCCACAGTGATAGGCCAGAAATGGGGAGACAGTCTCTCTTGGGTGATAGCGTTTGCAGCTCTCGCACTGCTTCCTACGCTTTTCGCGGATGTCCGTGCCACTAACGCGGCGCGGGCAACCATGCTCGTTCTCGTGGCCATCACCGGTGCCTACGCGTTGGTGGAGTACCTTCTGGGCGCCAATCTCATCTACGATCCGATCTACGCGCTCCTGGGCCAGCCAGAGGTACAGAACTGGTCCGTGTACCGGTCTCATTCCACGTTCGGTCACCCGCTTTACGCGAGCTTCTTCCTTGCTGCAGGTTTCGCCCTTGCTTTGGGTACAGCCCTTGAGCGACCACGCTTCTGGCCCTTTGCCGTTGCCGCCATCGCGGGTATCGGCGTGGTCACGACCGTTTCTCGAGGCGGCCTCGCGGCCGTCGCGGCTTCCGCTGTTGTCGTTATCCTTCTGGTCGTCTTCCGATCTGATCGTGTGTCGGGAGTAGTCAAGTTCCTCACGATTGCGGCCACTGCCGTGGGAATGTTCGTTGCGTTGCAGTCGGATGCCTTCAGCGAGCGGTCGAGTTCGAGCGAGGCGGGCTCATCGGCCGACGCGCGAACGTGGATCTTCGAGCTCGCGTACCAGTCGGCGAATGACACCTACTGGCTTGGTTCCGGCCCGGCGACCTCGGCCGACACAGTTCGCGCGCTCAACAGCTACCAGATTCTGGTGGAGAACGGATACCTGCAGATCCTCATCTCTGCCGGGCTGCCAGCGTTGATACTCTTCCTCGCAATCCTTGGAGTGAGCGCAGTGCAAGCCATCCGCGCGCAGCGTTACGCGGGCCTCAGTGTTCTGGTTGCGTTCTCGACCGCCATCTTCGGCTTCAACGGTCTCGAATCGAACGCATCCATCTTCCTCGTTCTCGGTTTCGGACTGATGCTTATTTGGGTGCCAGAAGTCGTACCCCCAGCAGTGCCTGACGCTGCTGAGGCTCTTCACGTGAAACGAGTCGACGAGCCTCGACGTGCTCTGCTGCGAACCGGAGGCGCGCGGTGAATATCGCTTCGAAAGCTGTAACGGGGATGGGCTGGGCTGCGGTTGAGAAATGGTCGAGCCGCCTCGTCTCGTTACTTGTGCTGCTGGTACTAGGCCGGCTCCTCACTCCGGCGGACTTTGGGCTTGTCGCACTGGGAACCGTCTTCATGACGTTCCTCAACGTGTTCGTGGACCAGGGGTTCGGCCGAGCTCTTGTCCAGCGGAAAGTACTCGGTGAGAAACACGCTTCTACCGCGTTCTGGTTTGGGCTGACAAGTTCCGTAGCGCTTGCAGGACTCCTGATCTTGCTTGCGCCGTCACTCGCATCGATCTTTGACGAGCCAGGGTTGGCGCCCATCATCCAGGTGATGTCACTCGGTCTTGTGCTGTACGCGTTGAGTTCCGTTCCCCAGGCTCTGCTCGAACGAGAATTCAAGTTCCGGGCGCTGGCTGGACGTCGTGTGCTCGGAACGCTCCTGGGCGGTGTGAGTGCCGTCGTTGCGGCTTCGTTCGGCATGGGAGCCTGGGCACTGGTCGTGCAGACGCTTGTGACAGCGGCTGTGGGCGTCATCGTTCTCTGGAGTACCGCGGACTGGCGACCCAGCTTCACCTTCAGCTGGCAGTCGTTCCGTGAGCTCTGGCCCGTCGGTTTCAGTGTTGTCGGAATCGAACTCGTTGGGTTCGCAAACTCGCAGGCTGACAAGCTTCTCGTTGGAGCCTTCCTTGACGCGACCGCCCTCGGTTACTACTTCTTCGCCATGCGCATCATCTCCATCATGGTGGAGCTGTTCTCGGCCGTGTTGTCGTCGATAAGTCTCACTACATTCTCGCGTCTGCAACATGACCGTGAACAGATGCGAGCCTGGCTGTACCGCCTAACGTCCATCAGCTGCTGTCTGGCAATGCCGGCGTTTGCGGTTCTTGCGGCGGTCGCTCCTGAGGCGGTGCCGCTGGTCTTCGGGGAGCAGTGGCGAGAAAGCGGCCCCTTGGTCCAGATCCTGTGCGTTCTCGGAGCGATCAACGCGGTGGCGGTCTTCGATCGAAGCGCCCTACTGGCAGTCGGCCGCAATCGCACTGCGTTCTTGCTCACCCTGGGTCAGGCGATTGTTGGCATCGGCCTGGTCGCTGCTGCCCTGCCCTTCGGGGTCGTAGCTGTTGCTGTCGCAGTCTCAGCGCGTCAGCTGATCTGGTGGCCTGTACGGCTCGCGGCATTGGTGTCGGGCGTAGGGATCGATTGGAAGAAGTATCTCGGCCTGTGGCTCAAGCCATTCGTCCTGTGCTGCTTCGCAGCCGCCGCAGGCTGGGTGCTCTTCGCTGTGATCTGGGATCTCTCCGGCCTGCCGATCGTTTTCACCATCGTGACGACCCTCGTGGTGCTTGTCGTTTCAGCGGCCCTGTTCGCGTTGTTGCTTCGCCCGACGCTGAGCGACGCGATCGCGCTCATCAAGCAACGGAAGGCCTGATCATGCCCGAGCCCACTGCACACGATGCTTCTGAGCTGAACCGCAGTTCCGTGAGCCTGCTCAATACGCTGCCCAAGGCTTTGCGTCACTATGAGAACGAAGTCCGAGCCACCCTGGGAGTCGAGGCAGCTCGGGTTACGTCCGTGCGGACGCCATCGGCAGAGATGGGGTCTGCTGGCAAGGTGACGAAGCTTGCCCGCGCCGCCCAGCATGCGAGCTTCATGGGGCGGCAGCGCGAGCCATTCATCTCCCTCTGGCCAGCTCTCGGCCACCTCGAATTCGCCGTGGCGAGTCGACGAGCCGCGGGCGCGGTAGTGATCCACGACCCGGACCCGATTCGCCAGTCGATCGGCTACGGTGCGCGCTCCATGCAAGCCGGAGTCGCGGCGAGCCGCCGCGCAGGACATTTCGCGATCGCGCATTCACGGGCAGCTGAGGCCCGCCTCCGTGAGATCGGCTACGGGAAGGTGCTCTACGTCCCGCATCCCATGCTCGAACCGACGCCTCGGCTTGTGAACCCGGCGGGGGACCGCGTAGTCCGCGTCCTAGGTCAGTACAAGCCGACACGAGACCTGGACCTGCTTGAAAAGCTGGGAGCGCGCCTCACCGAGCAAGGTGTGCGCGGGGAGATCGTCGGTCGCGGCTGGCCGCAGATCCAGAACTGGACGGTCAGAGCGGAGTTTGTCTCGGAAGAAGAGCTGGACCTGCTCGTTGCGACAGCAGGCGCGGTCCTGGTTCCGTACACGAAGTACTGGCAGTCGGGACTAGCAATTCGAGCCGCCGAGCACTCCGTCCCCGTCGTCGGTGCGGCCGGCGGATTCCTCGATGAACTACTCGGCACTCACAACTCAGGACTCGTTGCGGACGTGGACGATCTCGATGAGTGGACCACGGCGCTCGTCACGGTTCTGAGCGATGCTGCGACCACGACATCATCTGACTCGGCCGTGAGCTACTTTCGCCAAGCCCGCACCGGTTGGACGGACCTCCTGACCAGGCTCGGCGCCTCGAGCACCGAATCTCGAAACGAAAGCGAATGACGTTGAAGCGACAGACTCTTAACTACTTGGGCTTCGCCGGCCACGGAAACCTTGGCGACGATGCGATTCTCGAGGTTTACCGCGAGCAGTGGCCGGATTGGGAACTCTGGCCGGTGCCGGTCCGTAAGAAGGACGTGGCGAAGTCCGTCCTTAAAGGCGAATTCCTTCCGCGACGCGGAGCGCCGCTCCTTCTGGGGGGCGGAACTGTGCTCGGGCGAACGATCTGGCGGCACCACATCGCTCGGACAAACAAGCTGCTGAATCCGCGGTTCGCCATGTTGCTCGGGGCTGGAGTCGAGGACCCGGACTTCGTCGGTGACAAGAGCTACACCTCCGTTGAGGAGTTGAAGCTCTGGGGAGGGATCGTCGCTGATTTCGGCAATGTGACGGTGCGCGGTCCGAGGTCACAGGAGATTCTTGCTTCTGTCGGCATCCCTGTCTCCATCGTCGGAGACCCGGCGCTTCTACTAGGCGAGCAGGAACTCGACGAATCCGTCAACGAGGGCGGCTCTGTCATTGTCAACCTCACACACGGAGAGGACCAGTGGGGTGGCACGGACTTGAACTGGGTCCCGGCCGTTGTGGAAAGCCTGCGTGAGCTTCAGCTCCAGGGTCGACGGATCGACTTCGTCTCCATGGAGCCCGAAGACTATGCCTGGAACGACGAGGCAGCTCGGGCACTAGGTGGCGAACACACGCACCACAAGCCGTCAACGACAGCCGAGCTAGTGGAGATTCTGCGTGAAGCTCGGCTTGTGATCGGTACACGACTACACACCTGCGTTCTGGCAGTCGCTGTAGGTGTTCCCACCCTCGCCCTCGAGTACCGCCCGAAGTGCAGAGACTTCATGGCCTCGGTGAGTGCTGACGAGTGGTGTGTGCGTGTTGATCGCATCGAATCTGCGTCGTTGACAGACCTCGCAGAGCGCCTCCTTGAGGGGTCGGCCGAGCAGCTTGCTGTGCAGAATCGCAGCGTACGCGAGTTGCGTGCCCTTCTGCGGGCGGAAATGCAACAGCTGACGACGCGGATTTTGGCTTCGTAGCGGTGTAAGACCTGCTCGACCGGCACGGAGTCCGTACCCTGTTCAACAGGGCGCAGCCTTCACCCCGGTTCCCCTTCGTTTCACCCCCTAATCCCTGTCTTGAACACGAGCATGAGCCGGACGTCGCCACGAGCGGCGTGCGGACATCACCTGAGGTTTGCAATGACTAGAAGAGTCGCCATCATCGGCACCCGTGGCTACCCCAGCTACTACGGGGGCTTTGAGACCGCCGTGCGTAAGCTTGCTCCGTATCTCAGCGATCGCGGGTGGGAAGTGACCGCATACGGCCGCCCTGCGGCCCTGGAGATCGACGATCCGACTCGAGACGAGCGCGTCATCCAGCAGACGACATGGGGACTCGAGACCAAGTCGCTGAGCACGCTCAGCTACGGGTTCACCGCAGCCATCGATGCGGCAGTCAAGAAGCCGGATGCCGCGATTGTAATGAACGTAGCCAACGGCTTCTGGTTGCCTTTCCTCCGTGCGCGGGGCATACCAACGCTCGTGAACGTTGACGGCATGGAGTGGGAACGAGCCAAGTGGGGCACCCTGGCCAAGAAAGTCTTCTACAGCGGTGCTCGCGCGACTAAGCGGTACGCGGATCTGCTCGTCTACGACTCGCACGAGATCGGACGACGCTGGCGGGAAGAATTCGGTCGCTCGGGGCTATTCATTCCGTACGGGGGCGACGTCTCAGAGACCCAGCCACTGGAAGACGGGTTGGAGCCCGGCGGATACGTGCTGCTCGTTGCGAGGTTTGTTCCCGAGAATACTGTCGGCGAGTTCCTGGAGGCCGCGGAGAAACTGGCTGAGAAATGGCCCGTCGTGCTCGTCGGGTCCACCGGTTACGGGGGCGAGTTGGATGATCGAGCCCAGAAGTTGAGCGATGCCAACCCGAACGTGAAGTGGTTTGGGCACATCAACGATGACGGGCGCCTGCACTCGCTCTGGTCGAACGCGGGGGCGTACTTCCATGGACACAGCGTCGGAGGGACGAATCCGGCTCTGGTTCAGGCGATGGCGCTCGGCGCTCCCACCGTCGCACGCGAGACGGTGTATAACCGAGAAGTTCTAGGTGACTCCGCGGTGTTCACCGACCCGACGCCCGCGTCGATCGTGACGGCCGTCACTTCCGTGATGGAGAACGACGAAATTCGACGACGGCTCGCCGAAGAAGTGCGGGCCCGCGCCGTCGAGCATTACTCCTGGGATTCTGTCTGCCGGGGCTATGAAGAGGGCCTGGAGAAGCTGATCGCATCGCGGGGCGGGTCTCAGAGGCCCTCCAATGGCTGACGGCGCGTTATAGCGCAGCTAATACATCGGGTGCGGTGAGTTGAAGCTTTTTGCTATCCGGCTGTGCTGTTTTGTCGCAACAATGTCGTCTTCGACTGGATCGAGTTGAGAGCTTTCCGCTATTCTATTCAGAGTAGCCGCCGGGTCTCCTAGCCGCTCTACCCGTCGGGAGACAGATGAAGAAGCTCTCAGCAGCTTTTGCCCTTATCGTTGCTGTTGTCGCCGGCACGAGTTTGTCTGCGCACGCAGTTAGTGCTTCCCCGCTTGATCAACTACCGCCCGAACTGCGATCTCTTAGCATCGATGTCGGCCAGCCCGTCCAAGGCGGAGACACGATCGTCGCTCGCTGGACCGTGGCTGAGGTGAGCTCGATCGACCACGTGCGTCTCACGTTCAAACACCCAAGCGGGCGCACACTTTGGCTAGGTGAGACTCAGGTCACGTCTGACGGAGGCGGATTCGTGACCGGGACCACCACCGCCGTGGTCGACAGCTCGGTGGTGCGTCCGGGTACTTACACTCTCGACGTCATAAATCTCGCGGATCAAGCGGTGAACCACACCTCACTGAGGGAAGGCGACCGCCGATTTGTTCCGCTGAGCTTCGAAGTCGCCGATTCTGGGGTGGATTTCCAAGGGCCAGAGAACGTGAGTTTCTCGCTGCGAACACCGGGGCCATTCGCCCCAGATGATCGCATCGTCGTTGACTGGGCGGCTGAGGACGAGCACCGTGTCAACGTGCTTCGCCTCATCGTGACTTCACCGTCTGGACGTTCTTTCTGGTTCTACATCGAGAGCTCGGAGCTTGGCGAGGACGGCGTGCAGCGAGGGACGGCGAGCATCTCCGTGGACGGAGAGCGGTGGCCCTCGGGTGCCTATTCCCTCACCGAGTTCTCGATGGGTGACGAACTAGGCAATTTCACGTCTATGAAGTCGGGGGAATCGGGCTTCCCAGTCCTCACCTTCGATGTTGGTCCGACGAACCTGGACGTGACAGATCCTGAGCTGATCTCGGTTGTCATGACTTCGCCAGAGGTCGTTCGGCCCGGAGAAAGAGTGTCCTTCGTGTGGAGCGCTTTCGACGATAGAAAAATCCACAGCGTGACCTTCTCGTACCGCTCTGTCAAGCCTTACAGTCCATGCGAGGTTCTCCAGCCTTGCCATAGCCACCATGTCGGGATCTACACCGGAGAAGTCTCGGTCACATCCGTGGCCAATGGTGTCTATACAGGGACGACCTCGAGCGTCGTCGACGGACGCTTCACCTGGGCCTCTGGCCGGTATGAGTTGCGGTCCGTCTCCGTTAGTGACGCCACGGGAAACGCGATTTCGATTCGAGCGGGTGATCCGCTGTTCCCAGAAGGAGGCTTCTTCGTTGATAAGGGGCCTCTCCCTTCCCCCACCCCTACTGGCGAGGAAGTTGCGTCGCCGACGACCGCGCCCTCGCCGTGGGCACCCAACTCCGCTCACCCGACGCAATCGTTCACTCCGGACCCCACTGCGCCAGTGACGGCCGCACCATCAGGGCCCTCGGCTTCTACCTACCCCACCTCGACGGTTGATCCCTCAGAAGCCACTCAGCCAGCAGCTGCGACGAGTCTGGGCTTGGGGACGAACACACCCTCGAGTCAGCAGGACCCAACGCTGGCCGCCACTGGACAGGACGCCACCTGGGCCACGCTGGCACTAAGCAGCGCCTCAGTTGTCGCGCTAGGGGTCGGTGCATTGCTGGCGCAACGACGTCGGGAACGTTGAATTATCGAGCCCAGCTAGTCATTCCTTGGCCGTCCGGCCCGGAGCCGTCGCAAGTCCGGAAGTTCGAGTGTGTGTCGGAGGGTAGGACCGGGCCCGGGCCACGGTTTTCTACCCTGGCTCTCTAGGGTGCGGCGACGATGATCCGCGGGTTTCATAGACAGGTCACGAGCAAAGCAAAGCCTCGGGGGCATGATCGGCTAGCTTGCTAGGAGCCATAAGACGTAGTTACGCGCATCCTGTCGTGTACGTGAAAGCTTTGGCGAATGCGATCAGCTGGTAGAGGTACTCCAAGGCGTTACGCTTCGGACCCAGATACGTTCCATCTTGGACAACGGTGAATTCTCCAGAGAAGCATCGGTCGAGGTAGAGCTCAGTTCGCAACACGTGCGGTGCGAAGGTTACGACCATGACGGACTCCCAGCCGTGCTCGCGCGCCATTCGTTGAAAGAGTGCTATCTCGCCCTGGGTAGTCGAGGGATACGGCTGCACGCAGTAGACGTCATAGGTCTGCTCGTGAGTGCAGATCCACAGCTTGTCTGCACCGTAGGTACCGTTTCCGACGGTGGTCGAGACCACTAACGTTTCGCTGTAACCGGCAGCGATCAGGTCCTGTGCGTGTCCGATCCGAGTCTGAGAAGCGGGTCCGAGCACGAAGATGGCATCGACCGGAGCTGGTGAGTGCTGAGGTGGGAAGAGTACAGGACCCACTGGCACCATCAGCAACGTAGCGAGCGCAACCAGGATCAGGTGCCAGATCCTGCGTTGATTCGTTCTGGCTACCGGCGATGTCTGCTCGCTGGTGGAGTCGCCCCGCATGATTGATCCCCTGATCAGCGAGGCGCCCGAATCCACCGAGGGGATTCGTCGCCTCGACGTCGAGCAAATTGGCGCCCGAAGAACCGAGCAGCAAGACCGAGCTTAGAGACTGCACACGCAGGAGGCGGAACAGGTGACGGGAAACTTGACAGTAGACTCACAGGAAAGTCTTCCGTCACCGCTAGGAGAGTTCGTGGCTCGCGCGCAGATCGCTACCAAGAGGGCACCTCAGGGTCCTTCTCGCAAAACGCTCCAATCAACGACGAACTTCCGACGCGACATCCAGGGCCTGCGAGCCTTCGCTGTTCTTGTCGTCTTCCTCGACCACATGATCGGCTGGCCGCACGGCGGCTTCGTCGGTGTCGATATGTTCTTCGTCATCTCTGGATTCCTGATCACCGGTCTGCTCATCCGCGAGTACACGAGCACGGGAACGATCTCATTCAAGCGCTTCTATGTCGCGCGCGCGAAGCGAATCATTCCAGCGGCCACGCTCGTGCTGGTCGTGGCGACCTTGCTGGGCTTCGTCGTCTTCTCTGGGACACGCGCGCTGGCGACAGCCTGGGACTCGCTGTGGGCCTTTCTTTTCGCCGCGAACTGGAACTTCGCGATCCTGGGCACCGACTATTTCAGCCAAGATTCGGCGCTTTCGCCGGTGCAGCACTACTGGTCGTTGTCGGTCGAGGAGCAGTTCTACTTCGTCTGGCCGTGGTTGCTCCTGGGGTTGCTCGCTATTGTCGCGCGCTTCGGCACTATGACCTCTCGGCGAACCCGAGTCGTTGCAGCGATCACCATTGGCATCATCGGCATCGCCTCCTTTGTCTGGGCGCTGCACGAGGCAACGACCTCACCGACCATGGCTTACTTCTCCACCCTTACTCGGACCTGGGAACTCGGGCTGGGAGCCTTGCTTGCTGTCGCTGCTCCGCTATTTCTCCGGTTGGGCGCCTCCACCCGGGTGGTGCTCGCTTACGTGGGACTCGTGGGCATGGTCATCTCTGTGTTCGTCGTCACGCCTGAGACACCCTGGCCCGCACCATGGGCACTCGTGCCGACCATTGCCACGGCTCTCGTGCTTGCGTCCGGCATCGGGCAGGAAGCGCGGTTCTTGCTTCCACTCACCAACCCGGTGGCGTTCTACATTGGGAACATCTCCTACAGCCTCTACCTATGGCACTTCCCAGCGATCGTATTCGGTCTGGCGCTCTTCCCTAATTCGGGTTCGTTCGGCTTTGTCGGCATAATCATCGCTGGCTTCGGGCTGGCGATCGCTGCATACCATCTCGTCGAGAAACCGTTGCACAAATCGCCACTGCTGACGCGTATCAGACCGAGAGACAAGGTTGCCGCCTGGCAGGAATGGCGTTCGAAGAATGGTCGACAAGCGACCCTTGGTGGCTTGCTCGGCGCCGGTGTGGCAACTCTGACGCTTGTCGCCGTCGCGCTCACCCCGCCTGCTGCACCGGCGGTACAGGCTGAGGTCACCAGTATTCTTGGCGACGACGTGCAATCCGAGAGCACGGCCCCGGAAACGGACGCTATTGCTGCAGAAGTTCGAACCGCGCTCTCTGGGACGGCCTGGCCCGAGCTTCAACCGGATCTCGACAGCGTCGAACTCGGGAAGAACCCGGAGATGGACGTTTCGCTTGGCTGCCTGAACCCGGAATTCCTGGTCGCTGGCCAGTGCACGACCGGGCTCGGTCCGAAGAACGCGATTATTGTTGGGGACTCCTTCTCAGTTGCCTGGACACCGGCGATTCGGGCCACGTTGGAGCCTCAGGGGTTTTCAGTGCAGACTGTGGGTTACTCGACCTGCCCATTCACGACAGCTGACGTGAAGCTCGATCTCGGAGAGGCAGCTTCGGAGCGCTGCAATTCCTCTCGCTCTGCTGTCACGAGTCACATCGTTGCGAGTGCCCCGGACCTGCTGATCATCCTTGATTCCGAGTATGCGATGGCGCAGACGGCGAACATTCCAGCCGGCGGTGCGGCAAGATCGCAGGCCTACGCGAGTGCTCGAGTTGACGCCGTACGAGCGACCGGCATCGATCCGTCGAAGGTCGTCATTGTCACCCCAAATCCTGGCGGACTTAACCCGACAGCGTGCGGCAGCAAGGTGGGTTCGCCCGCAGACTGCGTTTCTGACGTCGCCGGTCCATACGCAGAACTCGAGAAAGCGAATCAGAGCGCTGCCGGAACCCTCGGTGCGCAGACGCTCAGCACCCAGACTCTCTTCTGCGCTTCCGGTAAATGCCCGGTCTACGCGGGTTCGACGCTCATCCGTTGGGACTCGGGGCACCTGACCTCCCAGTACGCCGAACACATCGTCCCCGCGCTCACGGAGATGCTCGTGCCCATGCTGCCCGCGTAGTACCTCCCGAGCTGGGCCCGCCTTTGCCGTGCGGCTTCGCCAGATGCCCTTGTGCAGTCGGGCGAGGGACGCACGGCAAAGGTCAGGGCGCGCAAGCGACACCAACCACTAGCGTCCTGGCTGGCGTCCCGCTCGTAGTGTTCGAGCACCTGAATGAGGATCCTGAAGTGTTGACTGCCGCGAAGGCCGTCTGATTCGCGGCTGTCCCTCCGACGAAGGAGACCGAGTTCTCCGCATAGACGTGGCCGACGCCCCAAACCTGGCCCGAGGATTCCGTGTCTGCGTATTGGGTCCCGTAGAGAGTCTGGAAACCGTAGGTGAGACGAGCAGTCACTGAGTTGCCGTACACGAGAATGTTCGACCCCTTGACCGCCACGGTGCTGTCCGTGATCTGTGTTCCAAACGACGACTGGTCTTTCGGGGTGCCGAGCGCATTCTTGTAGATGAAGCCATTGCTCGTTTGCTCCTTCGCCTCGATGGCCTGCGCCGTGGTCTCCGTGATCCGGTTGTAGGCGAGGACGAAACTCTTCGTGCGGTCCGGGAAGCAACCGGATCCATCGGAAGACGACGGTGGATTGTTGCATCCGGCAGCAAGTGAGTGCCCGACGTAAATGCCCTCCCCGTACGGTTCACTCCCGGAACGCTGGCCCGCTTCGGTGATTGAGGACCGCACAACCGAGACATCGGTGGACTGGGACTTCACACCGCTCTGCCCTCGCAGGTAGATGCCGCCCTGAGCAGTGTTCGCAACATGGACGCTGTCCAGACGGACGTTCGTACCGCCGCCGACCTCGATGCCGCTGAAGGCATCTCTCACATTTAGATGCGCGACCTTCACATGCGACGCGTTGATGATGAGCGCAGAGGGAGACTTCAACGTGTACCCAGATGCGGCAGGCCCGTTCATGTCAAGCGTCGCCGCCTGCCCATCCAAAGCGACGTCTGATGGCGCAGCTTGCGGCAGGGTCGCTCCTGGTGTCACCTTTCCGCAGACAACGATCGGCGACTGCGCGGTTCCACTCTTCGTCATGACGAAACCGCGATTCTCGCTAGGCACATTGACTTTGGGGAAACCCCCGAACGTCCCGGTTGGGGAGAGAACGATGATCGAACCCGGTTGCGCGGAGTCGAGCGCAGCTTGAAACTGCAGGCTGGTCTGGACGGGCGTCGCCGCTGAGGCCGCGCTCGATGAGCACTCATTGACAGACGGCACGCGCGACGCCAGTGAAGGCTGAGTGAACGATACAGGCGAAGATCGAGGTCCCGCCTGCGCTGATGAACCGTTACTCAGCGCGAAGACCGGTTTTACGGCATAGCGATAGTTCTTTCCCTCAGTGAGACCCTGCTCGACGTAGGGAGATGACGTCACGGTGGCTATGGGAACGAAGGCAGCTGTAGCGCTCTCGGCTCGCAGCACCTGATACTGACGAGCGCTCGTAGATTGTCCGACGGGGTCCGTCCAACTCAGACGGACCCCGTTGCCGTCTGTTAGGGGATTCGAGGTCGCCGCGGCCGAAGCTGTCGATACGCCAGTGAGTGCGGCCTGAGTGCTGGACACCGCGAAGGCGTCGAGAAACATGTTGAACGACGAGGACGCGGGATTCTTACTCGAAGTTGTAGAGATCGTGATCGTGTACAAGCCGTCGCCGGAGTTCGCTGGTGCGTTCCAGGTGAACAGGTTCTGCTGGTACAGGTTCTGTGACGAGTAGCGGTCTACGTTGCCGACGGTGACGCCATTGATTTTGACACTGGCGATGCCAGAGCTTGAAGTCTTCCGGCCGATCCAGCTGATGGAATCACCGACGAAGGTGAAACTGGCGCTGACTTCACCCGTTCGAGGACGGGACGCGTACGTCCCGGAGCCACCAGAGTCCTGCGAATGCGCAGCGCTGGTCCATCCCGCGGAGTAGCGGATCGCGGGCTCGTCCTGCTGATGGAGGCCGACACCCGGCGCATACACGTCCAGCGCGTCAACCGGGATGCTTGTACCAGTGGAGCCCGCTGGCTTCGTCGACGTCCACGAGATCTTGATCGTGTGCTGCCCCTGGCTGAGCTGACCGGAGTCGAAGGCTGTCTGAACGTACCGGGTAGTGGCGGCGTACCGCGAAACCTGTTGTGCGGAACCACCGTCGATGGAAACGCTGGCAGTGCCACCAGAAGGAGTGACCCGCCCGAGCCAGACCACACGCGTACCGGTGAAGGTGATGGTTAGGGAGCCAGCCGAGGTGAGGTACGCGCTAGAGCCACCGGAATCGCTCGCGCTCGTCAGATTTCCCCAAGCACCGGAATACTTCATGCGGGGATCGTCTTGCTCGAGCCTTACAGAACGATTCGGGCCTGCGTCAGCGGCCCGTGCTGTCTCTGCGCCTGGGGTGGGCAGCAAGGTGAGGAGCCCAGCGGCGAGCACCGCGGTGGTGAGACCTGCTATTCGCTGGACGAGAGTTCGCATACCCGAAGCCTAATGACTCCACTGAGATGGTTGTAGGGCAAGCCATGTCTTACATCTGTGCTCGCGGTCCCGACACTCGCCGCGCAGGACGTGAATGCGCCGCAGCCGTCCGCACCGGCCAAGCCTCAGGAGTAAACTGGTGCCAACTCCCCTCCGCTCGACGGAGGAGCTCCGTCAGCGCCAACGGGGTCCTGTCAGACAGACACCACCCGATCACGCAGTCCACCCAGGACCACTGAGGACAGTCGCTTGAAAAATGGACAAACGGCGCCGGAAGATTCGCACAGCTCGCAGAAGCTCTCCCGGCGTGCCGTAATTCTGAACTCCCTGGGGCTCGGTGCCGGCTTAGCCGCGTACCTAGCTTTTCCGACCCCGGCTGACACCCCGGGCTACACTTCCGCCCGGCTCTTCCGCGTGGCACAGATCAATCCACCGGCGCGCGCCTTGTTCGCGGCTCACGAACAGGTCTACGCGCGGTACCTGATGAGCATCGCGGGCATCGCGAACGACGTCGTCGACTACGACGATGCGCTCTACGGGTATATGAGCGGAGGCTGGTGGCGCCCGGAACAGGCGCAGAGTGAACGCAACGCTCGCGTCATGGAACACGTGGCTACGCTCGGCTGGTTCTACGGCAGCCGGAGAGACTGGAACCCATACTTCCGTGATCCAGCCCTTCTAGCGCGGCTCGAGGCTGCCGTCAGCTACTACACGTCATTGCAAAGGCCTGACGGAAGCTATCCCGAGTACGACGAGTCACCCTCTCTCGCTGCGACCGGATTCGGTCTAGTTGCCCAAGCGGAAGCTTATGAATTCTTGGGAACAGTTGACGGTTCGAGTGGTAGCCGCGAGCTCCTCAAACTCAGCATGACCCGAGCCGTTGGGTGGGTTATGGATCGCGCCTCTGGGCACTGGGAGGTGCCTATCCGAGCGTTTAATCAGCTGTCAGGGGCGCTGGTGGGGGCGCAACGAGTCCGGCAGGTGCTTCCAGAAGAAGTCGTGTCCCAGGCCGATATCGACGAGCGGATCGAGTACCTCTGCCAACAGGGACAGGCGCCAGCCGGCTATCTCAACGAGCTTTACGGCGTGGACTTCGAATACAACTTCACGGTCACGATGCCCGACCTTGCTTGGCTGTATCGGCAGACGCAGCACCAGAGCATCCTGAGGCTCGTCGAGCGGTATATGGAATTCATGCGGCACGCAGTCATCCCGGAACCGAACGGGGGTCAGCTTATGCATGTTCCGGCCCTGCACACGCGCAACGTGGTGGGCGCGGTCTCGCGACCGCCCGAGGATCTGCTCGATAGAGGTGCGCTTGCTGCACTGTTCCTTGAGGACGTCCCTGCAATCGCGCTCTTCCTCGCGAGTCAGAACGAGAAGGAAGACGTCCGAGCAGCCTTCCAGCAATCCGATCTGCCATTGATCGCGCTCGAGAAACCCCACACGTCGCCCCGGACATGGATGTACGGTCCCATCGCCCCGCGTGGCCCATCATCTGATGGGCGACGCGCCATCGAGAACCAACTTCCCGCGCTTCAGAGCAGCCGCCTCACCAGGCTTGATGTCGGCGCAACCAACGATCAATACCTCTTCCTGCGGCGGCCTGCCTACTACGCCGTGAGCGTTCTCGGCGAGCACCAGGAGGGACAGCTCTCCACCAGGCAGCTCGGGACGCTCTGGAATCCCCAGATGGGGACCCTGCTGACGGGGAGTAATGCTCGGCAAGACGGAGAGGGATGGGAGACGGTGGCCTCGGCAATCGAATTCAGCACGCGGCGTATGTCGTCGACGAGCACCTTCTATAGCGACGTGCAGCGCTCGCACGAGATACAGACTGCCTCCGTCTCCGGTCAGACCGGTTTCCTCGCACAACGCACACAGGGGCGATCCTCCGTTGAGCATGCTGCGGTCTGGACCTATTGGGATCGCGGCTTGCGCTTCCGATTCTGGGCATCCGAAGGAGCAGAATTCACACATCGCCTGCCTTTGGTGCTCAAATCGGGAGACGTACTCAAGTTCTCTGATGGCAGCAAGTTCGAGGTCGGTGATGAGCCCCTGCGGGTCGAGACGTCCACGATCGTCCTCATTCGGGAGGGGCGCCGCGTGCTGTTCTCGTTCGGTCCCGACGTGCGGCGAACGTACGTATCGCGCTCGGAGGTTGGGGCCGCCGGGGGTGTCATACACCGTGTCGGAGTTCTTTTCACGAAAGAACTGACTGTCGATGTCGTCTTCTTGGATACAGGCAAGAAGGCACCCGTAGGTGGGGAAGCGCACGTCACCGCTCCTGGTGAGATCGCTCTCCGCGTGACAGTGGATCCTGATGAGAATTCTGAGGCGAGGGTTCTCCGCATCACGGGTGAAGGTATGGAAGCCTTGGTCGCCGACATGCCAGCCGGGTCACGGGTGATCGAACAAACCGTCGAGTTCGAAGGCGAGGTGCCTGCTGAGCTCCTGGTCTCGGTGGCTGCCGCTGACGGTAGCTCGGCGACGACGATCCCCGTTCGCGTCCCGAGCCACCAGGCGGATTGACTGCTGCTCGCGACGTTCCGTGACACCTCGTGAAACCTCCTGGATACCCAGTTCCAATACTCTTGCTGTATGCGCGCACCAATCACCAAGGCCGTTATCCCCGCGGCAGGCCTCGGAACCCGCTTCCTGCCTGCGACGAAGGCCATCCCGAAGGAGATGCTCCCGGTCGTCGACCGCCCCGCCATTCAGTACGTCGTAGAAGAGGCCGTGGAAGCAGGTCTCACGGACGTCCTCATGATCACGGGCCGCCACAAGGCCTCGCTCGAGAACCACTTTGACCGCGTCGCCGAGCTCGAGTCGCTTCTCGCTGCTCGCGGCGAGCTCGAGAAACTCGCGCGAGTAAACGCAGCAACGAACCTCGCCGACGTCCATTACCTCCGCCAGGGAGACCCGCTCGGCCTCGGTCACGCGGTCCTCCGCGCCAAGCAGCACATCGGTCACGAGCCGTTCGCAGTTCTGCTCGGCGACGACATCATGTCGTCTGGCGGCTCGCTGCTCAAGCGCATGATCGAAGTCCACGAACAGACCGGCGCCAGCGTCGTCGCACTGCAGGAGATCGACCTCGACCTGATCTCGGCCTACGGTGTTGCCGCCTATGACACGAGCATCCCGCGCGAGCAGGGCGTTGTTGGCCCCGACACGATCCAGCTCACGGGCCTCGTCGAGAAGCCAGCCCGCGAAGACGCACCCTCGAACCTCGCGGTCATCGGTCGCTACCTGCTTCGCCCCGAGGTGTTCGATGTACTCGAGCGCACGGCGCCAGGCCGCGGCGGGGAGATCCAGCTCACCGACGCCCTCGAGGTGCTCGCCGGCGACCCTGAGGCGTTCGGGGGAGTGGTCGGTGTCGTCTACGGCGGACGTCGCTACGACACCGGCAACAAGCTCGAGTACATCAAGGCCACGGTCGAGCTTGCGAGCCAGGACCCGAAGCTCGGCCCCGAGCTGCGCCCATGGTTGCAGAGCTTCGCGGCGCAACTGGCCGACTGAACCAGCGCAGGAACGGGACGGGGACTCCGCGCGTGAAGCGCGGGGTCCCCGTTCTGCATCCCCAGCCAGTTCACTAGCCGTCCACCTAACGGACACTGCCGCGATTCCCCGGATCCCTACGCTCGCGGAGTTCATCCCCCGACCGTTAGGCCGAACCCCGCATGCGCATCACGACGTCTCGACGACGCCTCGCTTCCACTCTCGCTGTGACGACCGGGCTGGGGGTGCTCCTCTCCGGCTTCGGCGCGGGGGCAGCATCCGCCGCCGAGCCGTTCACCGACGACCAGCTCGCCTACGACTACCCGTCGAACGCCGAGTACGACTACGTGCCGATCATGGACCAGTTCTCCTGGCTCGTCACCGACCGCGCCGACATCATCGCGCTCAACGACAGCCAGACCGTCGACATCAACAATTCGGCAACCCCCGAGCAGGTCGAGCGCGCGATCGTCGACCAGTACGACGACATGTCCGTCTCCATGGCCGACGGACTCGGCGCGAACCTCGGCGCCATCTACGCCGAGGCGCGCCTCGCGGGCGAGCTGCCGAAGATCGACGCGCTCCTCGCGAAGAGCGGCGGCCTCGTCGGCTACTACTCGTCGTCGAACCCGTCGAAGAACTACTTCGACTACGACCGCCCCTACATCCGCTTCCCCGAGCTGCTCCAGTACCGGGACAAGGAGGGTGGCGACGCCTGGGACTCCACCAGCGGCGCCTACCCGAGCGGCCACACCTCGCAGGCGTACTGGCAGGGCACGTCGCTCTCGATGATGCTGCCCGAGCTCGCCCCGCAGATCCTCGCCCGCACCTCCGAGGCTGGCAACAACCGCATCGTCATGGCCGCGCACTACCCGCTGGATGTGATGAGCGGACGCATGATGGGTCAGCACATCGTCGAGCGTCGCATGAGCGACCCTGCGTTCCGCGAGCTGTTCGCTGAGGCCGAGACCGAACTGCGCGGTGTCCTCGAGGCCGGATGCGGTGCGGCACTCGCCGACTGCATCGCCGCCGACACCCCGTACCTGTCCGATGAGGATGCGCTCGCGCTCTATGAGCAGCGCATGTCATACGAGTTTCCGCAGATCTCGCCCGCTGGCGACGCCGTCACGATCCCCGCGAACGCCGAGTCGCTGCTCATCACGAGCCACCCCGACCTCACGCCCGAGCAGCGTCGTCAGGTGCTCGAGCTCACCGCCATCGACTCCGGATACCCCCTCGACGAGGGCGCCGAGGGCAGCTGGCAGCGACTCAACCTCGCCGCCGCCATGGCAGCTCAGGTCGAGGTCAACGCCGACGGGACGATCAGCCTCGTGGATGCGGGTGTCGAGCAGCCGGAGCCAACCACTCCCGGCACGACCGAGCCAACCGTGACGCCGGCCCCGACCGCCGAGCCGACCGGCACCGCGACGCCGAGCGCGACGGCGGAGCCGACCGCGTCTGCCACCACGGCACCTGTCCCGTCGACCACGGCTCCGACCGCCAGCGGCAACGCAGCAGACGGCGGCTCCGACGCCCTCGCCACGACGGGTGCCGAGAACCTCGGGACTGGCCTGATCGCGGCGCTCGCATTGCTCGCGACAGGCGCGACCGCACTGATCCTGCGCAAGCGCTCCGCGACGTCGAACGGCTAACCGGCTGACCCCCAGCCCGCACACGAGGCCCGCAGTTCACCGCCCCGCGCATCCACACGATGCCGGACGCGGCGGATCGCGGGCCTCGCTCGCTGCGCCAGGAACTCGCGGGCCGACGCGACCGGACCCCCGAACTCCCTCCACATCCACGCCACACTCTGGTCTTGGAGCGCAACGCGCGGTGAACTGGACCCATGCCTAAGACAACGCGTGTGATCAGCGTCTCGATCCCTGTCTCCGATGTGGATGCGGCGCTCGCCTTCTACACGGATGTGCTCGGTTGCGAGCTCGTCATGGACGTCGAAGCGTGGCCGGGCGCCCGCTACGTTGAGGTGCTTCCGCCGGGTTCCAGCGTGGGCATCGTGCTGCTCCCGCACGACAGCGAGATCCCCATCGCCGTGCGCCTCGGCACCACCGACGCGCAGGAAGCGCACGACCGCATCCGGGCGAGCGGCGTCGAACTCCACAACGACGAAGTGCTGCGCTGGGAGGGCGTCGAGCCGATGTTCTCGTTCACGGACCCGGACGGCAACGGTCTCGTCTACCTGGAGGAGCCGGGCGACCAGACGCCGGGGGAGTAGGGGGATGGGCGACGGCACGCGAAGTGACCGAGCGGCGCGAACATCCCGAAGCCCCAGCACTCCCAGCACCCGCCGCACCGCGCGCATCCTCGTGCTCGTCGCCGCCATGATCGGCCTGGTGCACGCCGCCTTCAGCGCCTACTGGGCGCTCGGCGGAACCTGGCTGCTGTCGACCATCGGGGCGATCGCCGTCGAGTTCTCGAGGCGCGAACCAGTGGAGTCGGGCCTCATGCTCGGCGCGGTCGCCCTCGTGAAGGCCCTCGCCGCGCTCATCCCCGTCGCCGTCGACGCGCAGCGGATGCCGTGGCCCAGAGCCTGGCGAGCGATCAGCTGGGTGGGCGGCGGCGGCATCGTGCTCTACGGACTCGTCAACATCGTGGTCAGCGGCGCGGTGCTGCTCCGCATCCTCGTCCCGGAAGGCGGCTACGACCGCGACGCCATGCTCGGCCACGCACTCCTCTGGGACCCGCTCTTCCTGGCCTGGGGACTTGCCCTCACCAGCTGGCTGTGGCTCTCGAAGCCCCTGCGCTGAAGTCCGGCAGTGCGTGGCAATAGGCTCGGAGCGTCGACCCCTGAGTTTCGTCTCCGCAGACGACAGGTGCTTGATAACTTTATCAATCGTTCTGATGCCTGATAATGTTATCACCATGCGTACCCCGCTCAACTCGCCGTTCAGCCCAGGCTCCGACACCGTGCCGCAAGTATGGGCTGGTCGAACAGAGCAGCTCAGCGACTGGCGAGACGTGTTGCGCCCGCGTCGTATCGCAGGTATCCACGAACGTGGTCGAACGATTCTGGGCGAAGCTGGACTAGGGAAGTCGACACTTGTGCGTCGCATCGCATACGACGCCGCAGCCCAGGGTGACTGGGTCACGCCGCAACTACGCCTTCCTTCCGGGGCTGACCCGCTCAAGCGGGTCGCAACCGCATTGATCGAGCTAGCGCACACGGCTGGCCTGTCGCAGAAGCGCGATAAGAAGCTGGGGCTACTCCTCAATCGCGTCCAGACTGTCGCAATGGCCGGTGTTTCGCTGACGCTCCGTGAGGAGCAGGACAGTCCAGATCCACACACGGTGCTCACGGAACTGCTCGTCGAGATCGGCCGCGCGGCGCGCAAACGAGGGGGTACCGCCGTTCTCGTGCACATCGACGAAATCCAGAACATTTCGTCGGGAGATGTGCTTTCGCAGGTGCTCGTCGCCCTGGGGGACGCCCTCGTGCATGAAGAACCTGAAGTCGCTCCCGGTGGGATGAACTTCACGGTGGCGCTTCCCATCGCCGTCTACCTTTCCGGGCTGCCAGAATTCGAAGACGTAGCGGGCGCCCGTCAAGGGGCCACCTTCGTGCGCCGCTTCCAGAAGACCACGCTCGCGCCAATTGAAGACGATGACCTTATGGCGGCCCTCCAGCCGTTCGTGACCGAAGGCTGGCCCGTCCTCGCCGCGGACGGTTCGCCGACCCGAATCTTCATGGAACCGGCGGCTCAGCAACAGATCGTCGAACTTTCTCACGGCGAGCCTTTCCTCTTCCAGTTAGCGGGTGAGCGAGCTTGGTACGCCGACACGGGAAACGTCATCACCCGTGACCATGTGCTGGCTGGCTGGCAACATGCGCGAGATGAAGCAGAAGCCCACGTGGAGCGCATTCTCGAACGTCTCCCACAACGGGAGCGCGAGTTCCTCCACGCGATGGCTGAGCTCCCCGTCGCCGACCGGAAGCTCACACAGATCGCCAGAGCACTCGGTCACGAGCGAGCCACCGAAGACGGAACCATCGCGCAGAGACTCGACCGAAAGCGCGGCATACTCCAGAGGGGGCCCCTCTACACGTTCAGGCACCGAGCTCTCGGCGCGTACCTCACCAGCGAGTGGCCCAACATTCCCTCGAGCTGAGCCCCACAAACGCGTCCAATAAACTCGACCCCATGCGCGTGCTGCTCTGCGAAGACGACGACCAGTTGGCAAGGGGGCTGAGCCGCGCCCTCAAGCACGCCGGGCACCGGGTCACGCGCGCCGCCGACATCGCCGAAGCGCTCGCGTGCATCCGCGACGAGGTGCCTGAGCTGGCGCTCGTCGATATGTCCCTCCCCGACGGCCTCGGCACGCAGATCATCGCGAGGCTCCGCCAGCATCCGGCCGTGGGCATCATCGTCGTCAGCGCGCACGGCCGCGAGCAAGACCGCATCGCGGGCCTCCGTGCCGGCGCCGACGACTACGTGACCAAGCCGTTCAGCGTCGCCGAACTCCTCGCCCGCATCGACGGCCTCGCCCGCCGCACCCGCGAGATCCGCCGCTACACCGGCACCCCGGACCCGACCACCATCGAGCTCGGGATGCTCAGCCTCGACACCGAAGCGCGGACCGTCACGATCGGCGCACGGGCGGCCGGTGGCGCGCACACGACCCACGCGACCCACGCGCTCACGCAGAAGGAGTTCGAGATCCTCCGCCTCCTCGCGTCGCGGGCAGGCCAGCCCGTGACGCGCGAGGACCTCCTCGACCGCGTCTGGGAGAGCACAGTCGAGACCGGCACCCGATCGCTCGACACCCACATGGCCACCCTGCGCGCGAAGCTCGGCGGCAGCCTCACCATCACGACCCTGCGTGGCATCGGCTACAGCCTGGCGGAACCCGCCGACCCGGAAGACCCCACCTGATGCACCGGCGACTCGTGCTCTGCGCCATCCCGCTGCTCGTGCTGCTGCTCATCACGATCGCCGTACCCACCGCCATCACGATCGCCGACCGCCACTCCGCCGAGCTCACCAACGACCGCCTCAACGACGCCGCCCGCTTCTCGACCGCCGCCTACACGGCCATCGGCAACGACCCAGTCCGCCTGCAGGCCGAACTCGACGACTACGCCTCCCTCTTCGACACCCCCACCTGGCTCCTCAACCGCGACGGTCAGATCATCCACTCCGCCGGCCTGCCCTACGAGGTCGACGACGCCGACCGCGCCCTCGTCGACGCCGCCCTCTCCGGCCAGTCGCCCGACATCACCACGAAGGTGTGGCCGTGGGTCCCAGACCGGCTCACGATCGTCGCCCCCGTCGGCCGCGACTCGCAGGTCGTCGGCGCCCTCGTCTTCGACGTGCCCACCGAGACAGCGCGCGCCACCATCCTCAACGAGTGGCTCATCCTGGGCACCGCGATCCTCGTTCCCGGCATCATCGCGTTCTGGCTGCTCTGGCCCATGTCACGCTGGATCCTCCGCCCCGTCTACGAACTCGAGCGCTCCGTCGGCGCCGTCGCCCGCGGCGACCTCGACGCGAAAGCCGGCACCGACGCAGGCCCCAGCGAGCTGCGCCTCCTCGCCTCCACCTTCAACTCCATGGTCGGCACCGTCTCCGCCACCGTCACGCGGCAGCAGGAGTTCGTGTCGGACGCATCCCACCAGCTCCGCACGCCCCTCGCATCCGCCCGCATCTCGGTCGAGAACCTCGAGCCGTACCTCCGCGACGACGCCGAAGCCCGAGAAGTGCACGCCGAAGCCATCGAGACCATCGACCGCATGACCGGCACCGTCGCGGGCCTGCTCGACGCCACCCAGTTCCAGAGCAGGCCTCCGCGCATCACCGCCGTCGGCGACGCCCTCGCGGGGGCCGCGTTCCGGTGGGCGGATGCGGGTGCCCGCGTCGGCATCGACGTGCGGACCGTGCACCTGCAGGGGGAGACGCTCGAGGTGCAGGAGCCGGCCGGCGGACTCGACGCCGTGGTGAGCGAGCTCGTCGCCAACGCCATCAAGCTCTCCGGCGGCACCGAGGTTCGCGTCGCCGGCAGACCCGACCTCGGGTCGGGCAGCTACGTCATCACCGTCGACGACAACGGCATCGGACTCGCACCAGACGACCGGCGGCACGCCACGCAGCGGTTCTGGCGCTCACCCCGCACCAGCAACCTGCCAGGCACGGGACTTGGCCTCAGCATCGTCTCGCAGGCGCTGCGCGACATCGGTGGCCGGCTCACGCTCGCGGGTGCGCCGGGCGGGGGCCTGCGCGTCGAAGCCGCCGTGCCCCTCGCGGGCGCGGCGTAGACCGCGGCCGCTGTCGGGGTGTTCGCCGGAACCGGCGCACGGCCTCCTACGGCTTGTTCGCGGGAACCAGCCAGCGGTCTCCTACGGCTTGTTCGCCCGGAACCAGCCAGCGGCCCCCGGATGCAGCGCGATCGGCGTCGTGCCGGCCCCGGTCCTCGGGTTGATCTGTCCCGCCTCCGGCCGCACGTGAGACAGCGCATCCGCGTTGCTGAACAGACAGTCCGTGAGGAAATCGGCGAGCGCATCCGCCATGCCAGGCCGCACCGCGAGCACCGTCGGCACCGCGAGCGTCGTCGCCGACTGCAGGCCCTCGTACATCGTCGACGGGATCGTGACGGGGAAGTAGACCAGCGAGAAGCGGTTGATGAGCTGCTCCGCGTCCGAGCCGAGGTCGAGGAAGCGCACCCGCTGACCGGCGCCGATCTCGCTGATCGCCGGCGTCGGCATGCCCGTGAGGCTCGCCGCCGCCTCGACCGCGCCGCCCGCGAGCGCCGCCACCGAGTCGGCCTGAGACAGGCTCACGTAGTTCGCCTCGACGCCCAGCTCGGTCAGGATCGCCGACGTCGTGAAGCGGGTTCCAGACAGCTCGAGTCCGCCCGCGATGGTCTTCCCCTGCAGGCCGCGCAGATCGGTGATGTCCGAGTCCTCCGGCACCACGAGGTGCAGCACCGAGTCGAAGACGCGCGCGAGCGCGACGACCTCACCCTCGAAATCCGCCGCGACGTCGACGTTGACGAGCGCCGCATCCACCACACCCGCGCTCAGCAGCTGCGCGTTCTCAAGCGACGAGGCCGTGTCGCGCACCCGTACCTCGCCGGCCGGCCACGACGCGTTGACCGCGTCGGCGTAGGCCGCCCCGATCTCCCGAAACACCGCACCCTCGGGCCCAGTCGCAAGCGTCAGCACCTGCCCGGCCGGCTTCGGCGACGCGCACGCCGCGAGCGCCAGCGACGACAGCGTGGCGACCGCACCGCCGAGGAACGCCCGCCGCGAGAAGCCGCCGTCACCCAGGGCAAACCCCTGGCCCTCCGGTGACGTCAGCACCATTCGACCCTAACAAGCCGGCCCCGCGCGAGGCCGGAGACCAATGTCAAGAACACCTTAAAGATGCGCCGAAGCGGTGGCCGCGCACCCGCCCCCTCGCCACCCTTGAACGCACGAACGTCACCGACGACGCCAACGCTGGAGTTCAAAGGAGAACACCGTGACCAACGACTCGAGCCCCCGCACGGGCAAAGCGGTCAACGCCGCCACGCGACCACCCGAAGCCCCCGCCAGGAAGAAGAAGCCGTTCTGGCACCACCTCTACGTATGGGTGCTCGCCGGAATCGCGCTCGGCGTCGCAGTCGGCCTCATCTTCCCGGCCTTCGCCTCCGAGCTGCGGTGGCTCGCGACGCTCTTCATCAACCTAGTGAAGGTCGTCATCGCGCCGACCATCTTCGCCACCGTCGTCGTCGGCATCGCCGGCCTCGGCAACCTCGCGAAAGCGGGCGGCCTCGCCCTCCGCACCGCCATCTACTTCAACATCACCACCGTCGTCGCCCTCGGACTCGGCCTCATCGCCATCAACGTCTTCCAGCCGGGCGCCGGCCTCAACTACGACGTCGCCAGCTTCGACGGCTCGGCCGCCGACGCCACCATCGCCGACGCGGGCGACGCTGGGGGAGAGGGCCTCCCCGGCTTCATCCTGGCCCTCATCCCCACGTCCTTCGCATCCGCATTCGTCGACGGACAGCTCCTCCAGGTGCTGCTCCTCGCCATCCTCACGGCCATCGCAATCGCGATGCTCGGCAAGCGCGGCGAGAAGGTCGTGCGCGCCATGGACTCCCTCGCGAAGGTCATGTTCGGCATCATCAAGCTCGTCATGTGGGTCGCCCCCATCGGCGCATTCGGCGGCATCGCCTTCACGATCGGCATGCACGGCGCCGAGATCCTCGGCAACCTCGCCTACTTCATGGGCTCCTTCTGGCTGACCTGCCTCATCTTCATCTTCCTGGTGCTCGGCCCCATCTGCCACTGGGCCGGCTTCAGCATCTTCAAGTACATCCGCTACATCAAGGACGAGCTGCTCATCGTGCTCGGCACATCCTCCTCCGAGACGGTGCTGCCGCGCATGATGACGAAGCTCGAAGCTGCCGGCGTCCCGAAGCACGTCGTCGGCCTCACCATCCCCACCGGCTACTCCTTCAACCTCGACGGCACCGCCATCTACATGTCGATGGGCGCCATCTTCATCGCCCAGGCGTTCGGGGTGGATGTGCCAATCGGCACGCAGATCGCGCTCCTCGCGTTCATGCTCATCTCGTCGAACGGTGCAGCCGGTGTCTCCGGTGCGGGCCTCGTGACGCTCGCCGCATCCATCGCCGCGTTCGACCACATCATCCCCGTGGTCGGCCTCGCGCTCATCGTCGGCATCGACCGCTTCATGTCGGAGGGCCGCGCGCTCACCAACCTGACCGGCAACGGCATCGGCACCCTCGTCGTCGCCCGGTGGACGAAGGCCCTCGACCGAGACCGGCTGCAGGAAGTGCTCGACAACCCGAACGACGTCGACGTCGAGCACCTCATGAGCCTCGACGGGGAAGACGAAGCCGAAGCACGGGCCGAGGGCGAGGACAACCTCGAGCTCGCCTCCGACAGCATCGACCGGAAGACCGAGTTCGCGGTCGACGGGCCGGGACAGGACCGAGCCGACGCTTTGGGCACTGAAGTTGGTCAGCGGTGTCTCCAGCCCGCGGTGTCTCGCCGCTGTGTCGCGGACGTCGGCGACCGGGGCTCGAGCTGACGGCGCAGCGGTTCCGCCCGGCCGTCGCTCCGGGACCGCTGTCCAACATCAGTGCTACATAGGCGATTTCTGGCGGATGAATCGTGTCATCGGTCGAATCTGCACTGATGTTGGACAGAGCCGCCGACCCGCCACCCGCAGACCCGCCACCTGCCGCCCCGTCGCCCGGCCCGACAAAAAAGAAACGCCCGCCGCCAGCTGATGCTGGTGGCGGGCGTCTCTGAGCTGCAGGAGCGCTCGCAGCCTTACGCGCTCGGCGCCCCGAGCTCCCGCGAGATGCGGTCGGCCGCGGCGATCGCGGCGGGCGCGAGTTCCTCGATGGTGTGCCCGGGGTACTCGAGCTCGATCGACGACACGGAGAGTC
Source organism: Pseudoclavibacter sp. Marseille-Q434 (assembly GCF_050315415.1). NCBI lineage: Bacteria > Bacillati > Actinomycetota > Actinomycetes > Micrococcales > Microbacteriaceae > Pseudoclavibacter > Pseudoclavibacter sp. Marseille-Q434. Next base: position 187,581 of record NZ_JBNPQH010000004.1, read on the forward strand.
CGTGCGTCACGGCGCCCGTGTGGTCGCGGATGGGTGCCGACACGCACACGGTGCCGCTCTCGTTCTCGCCGATGTCGGTCGCGTACCCGCGAGCCCGCACGCGTGCGAGCTCCTCGTGGAGGGCGTCGAGGTCGGTGATCGTGAGGTCGGTGCGTCGGGGGAGACCCATGCGCTCGGCGAGTGCGTCGACCCGTTCAGGTGCCCAGTCGGCGAGCACGACCTTGCCCATGCCGGAGCTGTGCATGGGCACGGCGAGGCCGACGCGGGATCGCATGCGGTACGGCTTCGCGGCGTCTCGGCGGATGACGTAGACCATCTCCGAGTCGGTCGCGACGCCGACGTGGATGGTGCAGTCGACCTCGGCCGCGAGCTGCTCCACGAGGGGGGCGGCGACGCTGGAGATGTCGACGCTCGCGAGCGCCCGGCCGGACAGCGCGAGCAGGGTCGGGCCGGCCCGGTATCCCTGCTCGGCGCTGCCGCCGAGGTACTCCTGCGAGACGAGGGTGGCGAGGATGCGGTGCACGGTCGCCTTCGCGAGCCCGGCCTCCGCGACGATGTCGGTGAACCGCGGGTGCGCGAGTGCCGCCGCGAGCACGCGCAGCGTCTTCTCGCTGGCCCCTGCCGATGGTGCGGGGGAGCGGTCCACGTCGTCCATGATGACCATCCTCGTCGTCTCCGTCATCACCGCATGTCGGTGATCGGCACAGAGTCCATGTCGTCGAACGACTGGTTCTCGCCGGCCATCGCCCATACGAACGAGTAGCTTGAGGATCCTACTCCGGAGTGCAGGGACCAGCTCGGGGAGAGGACGACGTCGCCGTTCGCGACCATGAGGTGGCGGGTTTCCTTGGGGTCGCCCATGAGGTGCACGACCCGCTGGTCGTCGTCGAGGTCGAAGTAGTGGTAGACCTCGGTGCGGCGGTCGTGGGTGTGGGCGGGCATGGTGTTCCACATGCTGCCGGCGTGCAGGCTGGTGACGCCCATGACGATCTGGCAGCTCTTGACGCCGTTCTCGTGGATGCACTGGCGCAGCGTGCGGCGGTTGGAGGTGACCTGGTCGCCGAGTTCGCGGATCGTGCCCTCTTCCGGGGTGACGAGCGTGTTCGGGTAGGCGGTGTGCGCGGGTGCGCTGAAGCCGTAGAACTTCGCGGGGTCGGCGGCGTCGGCGCTTTCGAAGGTGACGTCGACGGTGCCGCGGCCGAGGTACAGGACGGCCGTCTTGGCGAGCTCGTAGCGTTCGCCGTCCGCGACGATCGTTCCCGTGCCGCCGGTGTTGACGAAGCCGATCTCGCGGCGGTCGAGGAAGTTCTTGCTGCGCAGCTCGTCGACGGTCTCGAGCTTGAGGGGCGCGTCGACGGGGACGGCGCCGACGGTGACGACGCGGTCGAAGTGCGTCGAGACGATGCGGATCTCACCGGGGGTGAGGAGCTGCTCGACGAGGTAGCGGTCGCGGAGTCCCTGCTGGTCGAGGGTGGGGATGTCTTCCGGGCGGCCCGGACGGTACTGGTGAGACAAGGGGATGCCTTTCGTTTGCGGTTGAGGTCAGGGGTGGTCGGGTCAGACCAGGCCGAAGAGGCCTGGCAGCCAGAGCGAGAGCTGCGGTACGAACACGACCAGGAACAGGACGACGATGAGCGCGAGGAGGAAGGGGAGGAGGCGCATGATGACCGGCTCGAGCCTCACTCCCGCGACTTGCGCTCCGACGAACAGCACGGGCGCCGATGGCGGCGAGATCACACCGATCGAGAGGTTCATGACCATCATGATGCCGAAGTGCACGGGGTCGACGCCGTAGGAGATGGCGATGGGCAGGAAGATCGGCGTGAAGATCAGGATGGCCGGGGTCGGGTCGAGCGGAATACCGATGATGATCAGCACGATCATCATGATGAGCAGCACGACGACCTTGGAGTCGGTCCACCCGAACAGCGAGTCGGCGAGGATCTGCGGCAGGCGTGCGTAGGTCATGACGAAGCCCATGATCGACGACACCGCGATCAGGAAGATGACGATGGAGCTGGTTCGCGCGGACTCGAAGAGGAGGCGCGGCAGGTCCTTCACGGACACCGTCCGGTAGATGAACGACAGCAGCAGGGCGTAGACGACGGCTACTGCAGAGCCCTCAGTCGGGGTGAAGAACCCGGCGACGATGCCGCCGATGGCGACGACGATGAGGCCGAGCGCGGGGAGCGCCTTCAGGAAGGTGCTGACGATGACGCCGAACGCTGGCAGCGGCTTGCCGCGCAGCTCGGGGTGCTTGCGGGCGTAGAAGAAGACGACCACGGCGCAGGCGAGTGCCCAGAGGGCGCCCGGGATGTACCCGGCGACGAACAGCGCGCCGACCGATGTTCCACCCGCTGCGAGCGAGTAGATGATGAGCGTGTTGCTCGGCGGGATGATCATGCCGGCGGGGGCCGAGGCCACGTTCACGGCGGTGGAGAACGCGGGGTCGTAGCCGTCCTTCTTCTGCATGGGTGCCATGGTGGCGCCGACTGCGGAGGCCGTGGCGACGGCGGATCCGGAGACGGTGCCGAAGATCGCGTTCGCGATGACGTTGGTCTGCGCGAGCGGCGCGGGCATCCGCCCGACGAGCACTCGGGCGAGATTGATGAGCCGTTCCGCGATGCCGCCGTTGTTCATGATGACGCCCGCTAAGACGAAGAACGGGATCGCGAGCAGGGCGAACGAGTTGGCGCCGCGGAACATCTGCTGCGCGCTGGTGATGGCTCCGTTGTCGAAGCCGAGGATGAGGAGCATGCAGAGCGCCGAGGGCAGTCCGATGCTGATGGAGATGGGGGCACCGAGCGCGAGCAGCAGGACGAGCCCGCCGACGAGGATCAGTGCGATGAGACCTGGCTCGATCATATGGATGCGGCCTCCGGGTCCTCGTGCCCACGCGACCTGACGGAGTAGCCGGGCGAGAGCGTGCGCGAGATGTGCAGGACGATGTAGAGCGAGAAGAGGATGCCCGCGATGGGCAGGGCCAGGTAGAGCTGGCCCTGCGTCACCGGGAGGATGGGGTTGGACTGCCCCCAGGCGAGGATCGCCTGCTTGCCGCCGCCGTAGACGAGGGCGTAGAGGACGAACGCGAGGGTGGCGAGGTAGGCGACGATGTCGGCTCCGCGCTGGAGCTGCCTCGGCAGGCGCTCGACGAGGAAGTCCATGACGACGTCAGCCTTCTGGCCGACGACGACGGCGATGCCGATGAAGCTGACCCACACGAAGGTGAAGCGTGCGGCTTCCTCGGTCCACGCGCTCGGCGCGTTCAGCACGAGTCTGGTGAACACCTGCCACACCACGAGCAGCAGCAGCACGCCGAAGAGCGCGATGACCAGTGCTGTCAGGATGCGTCCGAACCACAGCTCGACTGCGGCGGCGGCTTGCTTCACGAGCTAGCTCCTCGCTGCTTCGATGGCGTCGTAGATGGCCTGCGTGCGCTCGTTCGTGACGCGCTCCTCATGGAGCGGGAGGGTCGCTTCGCGGAACGTCTCGACGTCGACCTCGTTGAACGTGGCGCCGGCCTCTTCGGCCTCGCCCTTGGCGGCGTCGACTGCCTCGGCGAAGAGCTCGAGTTCACGGTCGGAGCTCGCTGCGAGCAGGTCCGTCATCGTGGCCTGCACGTCGGGCTCGATGCCGTCCCACACCGTGGTGCCCGCGATGAGGTAGTCGGGCATCATGAGGTGCTGCGTCTGCGAGTAGAACGGCGCGATCTCGTCGTGCGAGAGGCTCGAGTAGATGAGCTCGTTGTTCTCGGCGCCGTCGAGCACGCCCGACTGGATGGCCGTGAAGACCTCACCCTGGGCCATCGGCGTGCCGACGCCGCCCATGAGCTCCATCATCTTGACGTTCGTGTCGGAGCCGATGACGCGGATCTTCTGTCCGGCCAGGTCGGCGGGCGTCTCGACGGCGCCCTTGCTCGAGTACACGTTGCGCACGCCGCCGTGGAACGCGGACAGCACCTTGATGCTGTCGTCCTCGACGGCGCCGTACAGGTCGCCCATGATGGCGTCGTCGTTGAGCACCTGCATCTGGTGCTCTGGCGAGTCGTAGAGGTACGGGAGGTTCACGACGGAGAAGTCGGGCTCGAAGTTCTCGAGCAGCGAGCCTGCGATCATCGCGAAGTCGATCGTGCCTGACTGCACCTGCTCGATCGTGGATGCCTGGTCGCCCAGCACCTCGTCGGTGTAGAGGTCGAGGGAGAAGCGGCCGTCGGTCGCCTCGTAGAGCTCGTCGGAGAACTCGAGCAGCGCCTGTGCCTGCGGGTGCTCGACGCTCTGGTTGAAGGCGACTCGGAACGCCTTCTCGCTGCCCATGAGCTCGCCGACTCCCGGTTCCGCTCCGCCTTCAGCGCCGCCCCCGGCGCCGCTGCCAGAGCATGCGCTGAGGGTCAGTCCTGCGATTGCGACGCCTGCGATGGCGCCGATCTTGCTGATCTTGCTGATCCGCATGGTTCCTCCTCGTTGAGTACTGGCGGCGCTTGCCTTCGCGCTCGCCACGACGGCTATAGTAGTCAAACGAAACCGAGTTCCGCCAGTCGGACCTCGCAACGGAAACAAGTTTCACCGAGCAAGGGAGCACGGGAGTGAGAGCAGCGCAGTACAGCGGCGAGCACCGCATCGTCGTCAACGAGGTCGAGGCGCCAGCGCCGGCCAGCGGCGAAGTCCAGATCCGGGTCGCCTACACGGGCATCTGCGGCACCGACCTGCACGTGCTGCACGGGTCGATGGATGCACGCGTCGACGTCCCGCAGGCCATCGGCCACGAGATGAGCGGCACCGTCGAATCCGTCGGCGAGGGCGTCACCGCGTTCGCCGCCGGCGACAAGGTCACCGTCATGCCCCTCGACTGGTGCGGCACCTGCCCCGCCTGCAAGGCCGGCAACTCGCACATCTGCCAGAACCTGAACTTCGTCGGCATCGACTCGCCCGGCTCGCTGCAGGAGCTGTGGAACGTGCGCGAGGACCTCGTCGTCCCGCTGCCGGCATCCCTCTCCCTCGAGCACGCCGCGCTCGTCGAGCCGCTCGCCGTCGCCTGCCACGACGTGTCGCGCTCGCGGCTCACCGAAGGCGAGACCGCCGTCATCATCGGCGGCGGCCCCATCGGCCAGCTCATCGCGCTCGTCGCCGCCGCCACCGGCGCGACCGTCTACGTCATCGAGCCCAACCCGGAACGCCGCGCGCTCGCGGAGCGCCTCGGCGCCCGCACCATCGACCCGACCACGAGCGACGCGGTCGCGATCATCGAGGAAGCGACCGGCTCGGCCGGCGCCGACGTCGTCTTCGAGGTCGCCGGCGTCGCCGTCACCGCCCTCACCGCCGTCGACTACGCGAAGGTCCGCGGACGCGTCGTCCTCGTCGCCATCCACCCCAACCCGGTGCCCATCAACCTCCACCGCGTCTTCTGGCGCGAGCTCGAGCTCATCGGCGCCCGCGTCTACGTGCGCGCCGACTTCGAGCGGGCCATCGAGCTGCTCGCATCCGGCGCCGTCCCCGCCGACGAGCTCATCACGAGCGTCGTCGGGCTGAGTGAGACCCAGGCTGCCTTCGACCAGCTGTCGGGCGCCGCCGCCATGAAGATCCTCGTCAACGTTCAGGAAGGCTAACCATGACCAGCTTCGACCTCACCGGAAAGACCGCAGTCGTCACGGGAGCCCGCCGCGGCATCGGCCTCGGCATCGCCACCGCCCTCGCCGAAGCCGGCGCCGACATCATCGCCGCCTCCTCGCAGCAGGAAGCCGACGGGGGCGAGGTCGGCGCGCGCGTCCGCGCCCTCGGCCGCAGCTTCGAAGGCCACGGCGTCGACTTCACCGACCGCGCCGCGGTCGAGCAGTTCGGCGACGCCGTCAAGCACGCCGACATCCTCGTCAACAACGCCGGCACCATCCGCCGCGCACCAGCGGCCGAGCACTCGCTCGACTGGTGGGACGAGGTCATCCAGGTCAACCTCTCCAGCCAGTTCGTGCTCAGCCAGATCGTCGGCGGCGCGATGGTGGAGCGCGGCGAGGGCCGCATCATCTTCACCGCGAGCCTCCTCAGCTTCCAGGGCGGCATCAACGTGCCCGGCTACACCGCATCGAAGTCGGCCATCGCGGGCCTCGTGCACGCGCTCAGCAACGAGTGGGCGGCGCGCGGCGTGACCGTCAACGCCATCGCCCCCGGCTACATCGCCACCGACAACACGGAGGCGCTGCGCGAAGACAGCGACCGCTCGCGCTCCATCCTCGAGCGCATCCCGGCCGGCCGCTGGGGCGAGGCCGACGACCTCGGCGGCGCCGCCGTGTTCCTCGCGAGCCCCGCCGCCGCGTACGTCACGGGCGTCGTCCTCCCCGTCGACGGCGGGTGGCTCGCGCGATGAGCTCCCTCTTCGAGGGGCACCCCATCGTTCCCCTCTCCACACCCAGCACCACCGCGCAGGCGGAAGCGCTCGCCGACGGGCTCGTCGCCGGCGGCATCGGCATCGTCGAGATCGCCCTCCGAGGCGACGGGGCGCTCGCCGCGATGCGCCACATCGCCGACCGCCCCGACCTCATCGTCGGAGCCGGCACGGTCCTCGACGTCGAGCAGGCGCAGCAGGCGCTGGATGCGGGTGCCCAGTTCCTCGTGTCGCCCGGCCTCTCGGCCGACGTGGTGCGCGCCGGACAGCGCGCGGGCGTGCCCGTGCTCCCCGGCACCCTCACGCCAACCGACATCACGGCGGCCCGCGAGCTGGGGCTCACGCAGCTCAAGCTGTTCCCCGCCGGAAACTTCGGCGGGCTCGCGCTGCTCGGCACCTACGCGTCCGTGTTCCGCGGCATCACGTTCATGCCGAGCGGCGGCATCACGCCCGCGAACCTCGCCGAGCACCTCGAGCATCCGGCCGTCTTCGCCGTCAGCGGCAGCTGGCTCGGCGGCGCGAAGCTGCTTGACGCCGGAGCGGATGCGGTCGCCGCGGCGGCACGCGAGGCGTCAGAGATCGCCGCCCAGGTGCTGCAGACCAAGGCGGCCGCCGCGTGAGCGGCATCGTCACCATCGGCGAGGCGCTCGGGCTCGTGCTCGCGCGCCGCGCCGGCGGCTTCGACCTGCAATCGGACGCGGAGATGAGCTTCGGCGGCGCCGAGAGCAACGTCGCGATCGCCGCCGCCCGCCTCGGCAGCGAGGTCGCCTGGATCGGACGGCTCGGCGACGACGCCATCGGCAACCGCATCCGTCGCACCCTCAGGGCAGAGCAGGTGCAGCTGCACGCGAGCATCGACGCGGATGTTCCCACGGCGCTCATGGTCAAGGACCGGCCACGCCCAGGGCACAGCCGCGTCACCTACTACCGGCACGGGTTCGCGGGCAGCCGCATCACCCCGGCCGACGTGCCGAGCGACGTGATCGCCGGGGCAGACGTGCTGCACGTCACCGGCATCAGCCTCGCCCTCAGCGACAGCTCGGCCGAGACGATCTTGAACGCCGTCCGGCTCGCCCGCGAGCGCGGCGTGACGGTGTCGTTCGACGTCAACCACCGCAGCAAGCTCTGGTCGGCCGAGACCGCCGCGCCCCGCTACCGGGAGCTCGTCGCGCTCAGCGACATCGTCTTCGCCGGCGACGACGAGGCCGCCATGATCGTCGGCGAATCCTCGCCCCTCGATCAAGCCCGCGCCCTGCAGGCCCTCGGGCCCACCCAGGTGCTCATCAAGCGCGGCGAGCACGGCGCATCCGGCGTCGACGGCGAGCTCGAGCTCGAGGTGCCCGCCTACCGCGTGGACGTCGTCGACACCGTCGGCGCCGGAGACGCGTTCGCCGCCGGCTACCTCGTCGAGCTCACCCGCGGCGGCACCCTCGAGCAGCGGATGCTCACCGCCGCCGCCTGCGGAGCCTGCGCGTGCCGCGCCGACGGCGACTGGGAGTCGCAGCCGAGCTGGGGCGACGTGCGCGGCCTCGTCGAAGGCTCCGGCGACGCCGTCCTCCGCTGAGCCGCGGCCCGCCAGCCCGCCAGCGCCTCACCGCACCTCACCGAAACCGAACCCCTGCCGACGCAGACAGAAGACTGGAACACGCCCATATGACCTTCGAGATCGGCGACGAGCACTTCCTCCTCGACGGCGAGCCGCACCGCGTGCTCTCCGGGGCACTGCACTACTTCCGCGTGCATCCCGAGCAGTGGGCTGACCGCATCCACAAGGCGAAGCTCATGGGGCTCAACACCATCGAGACGTACGTGGCGTGGAACGCGCACGAGCCCCGCAAGGGGGAGTGGGATGCGACGGGCTGGAACGACCTCGGGCGCTTCCTCGACCTCGTCGCCGCCGAGGGGATGCACGCCATCGTGCGGCCCGGACCGTACATCTGCGCCGAATGGCACAATGGCGGCCTGCCGACCTGGGTCACGGCGATGCCTGGGATCGGGCTGCGCCGGTCGGAGCCCGCGTACCTGGCCGAGGTGGAGACGTACCTGCGGCGCGTCTACGACATCGTCGCACCGCGGCAGATCGACCTGGGCGGGCCCGTGGTGCTCGTGCAGATCGAGAACGAATACGGCGCGTACGGCAGCGACACCGCCTACCTCGAGCGGCTCATCGAGATCACGCGCGAGGCTGGCATCACGGTGCCACTCACGACGATCGACCAGCCCACCGACCAGATGCTGAGCGACGGCAGCGTCGCAGGCGCGCACCTCACCGGCTCGTTTGGGTCGCGCGCCGACGAGCGCCTCGCCACCCTGCGACGCCACCAGCCCACCGGCCCCCTCATGTGCGCGGAGTTCTGGGACGGCTGGTTCGACTGGTGGGGCGCCTTCCACCACACGACCAGCGTCGAGGATGCGGCGCGCGAGCTCGACGCGCTCCTCGCCGCCGGCGCCTCCGTCAACTTCTACATGGTCCACGGCGGCACCAACTACGGCCTCACCAATGGCGCCAACCACAAAGGCCGCTACCTGCCCATCGCCACGTCCTACGACTACGACGCCCCACTCGACGAGGCCGGCAACCCGACACCCAAGTTCTTCGCGTTCAAGGACGTCATCGCGAAATACGCGGACGTGCCCGCCGAATCGCCGGCCGCCGGCGGGCCTGCGCCCGAGTTCACGGCTCCGCTCTCCGTCGTTGCGGCGGATGCGTGGCTGCCGACCGTCTCGGACGCCCGCGCCGGCTCGCCCGGTTCGGCTGCATCGGCTGACACCGCTCGCTCGGCCGGGACTCTCGCCTCGCCAGCGACGTACGCCGTCCCACCGACCTTCGACGCGCTGCAGCACCTCAGCGCGCTCGTCAGCTACGAAGTCGAGCTGCCCGACGCATCCACGCCTCGCCTGCTCGAGTTCGAGGAGGTGCGCGACCACGCATGGGTCTCGGTCGACGGCATCCCAGTCGGCACGCTCTCGCGCACCCTCCACGAGACCGCGATCGTCGTCCCGCCCGGGCAGCGACTGCGCGTGCTCGTCGAAGAGCAGGGCCGCGTGAACTACGCCGAGCGCATCGGCGAGGAGAAGGGCATCATCGGCACGCCACTCCTCGACGGGGTACCGCTCGAAGGATGGACGGCGACCCCCATCGACGTCGCCGAAGCCGGAGTGGCGATCGCCGCGGCCGGGGCTGACCTCGCCGCTGGTTCTGCTGGTGCTCCTGCCGATGTCGGTGGTGCTGGCCTCGCTGCCGCCGACGCATCCTCGCCACTGGCTCATCCCGGGACGCCGCTCGGGCTCACAGGCCTTCGCGGCGAGTTCGAGCTCGAAGAGCCGGCGGATCTGTACCTGGACACCTCGAAGTGGGGCAAGGGATACGCGCTCGTCAACGGCTTCCTGCTCGGGCGCTACTGGCGGAGTGGGCCGCAGCAGACGCTCTATGTGCCGGGCTCGGTCCTCAAATCCGGCACGAACACGATCGCGGTCATCGAGCTCGAGGTGACGGCGTCGCCCGTCGCCCGCTTCGTCGCCCAAGCCGCCCTCGGCCCCCTCGAGGAGTAGCCCCGCCGCGCGCTCGCCCCGCGCGCCGCATCCGCATCGCTGCCAGTCAAATGGCCCTTCTGGGAAGTCCAGAAGGGCCATTTGGCTGGCAGTGCTCTCGGCGGCGCTCAAGGGCCACTTGACTGGCAGCGATCACCGGGAGGGGGTAGGGGTCATTCGGCTGGCAGCGTTGAGATGGGCGCTCGCGAGGTGAGTCTCCTCCGCCCTCTCGCCTCCGCCTTGCCGATCTTTCGGGGCGGGGCGCCGCGCCGTGACCGCATCGCTGCCAGCGAAATGGCCCTTCTGGGGAATCCAGAAGGGCCATTTGGCTGGCAGTGCTTGCTTCTCGGCGGCGCTAAAGGGCCACTTGACTGGCAGCGATCGCCGGGGAGACGGCACTTGCCGCTAGGCGTCCTTGGATCGCCCGCCGGTGCGGGTCGCCTCGCTCGAGGACGTGCGGGTCGCCTCGCTCGAGGACGTGCGGGTCGCCTCGCCCGAGGACGAACTGGTGCTCGCGCGCGCATCCGTCGCATCCGTCGCAACCCGGGCATCCGTCGCGTCGGCGGCCGTCTCGATGGGCTCGCCCTGCACCGTGGAGCGCTCGGACTTGCTGCGGTCGTTCCGCGTCTTGAGGAGGCTCGCGATCGTCGCGACCGCGATGGTCGCGCCGATGAACGTGAGCGAGAACCAGATCGGGATCTCGGGCACCCACAGCAGCGGCTCGCCGCCGTTGATGAACGGCACCTCGTTGACGTGCAGGGCGTGGAAGACGAGCTTCACGGCGATGAAGCCGAGGATGACGGCGAGGCCCTGGCTGAGGTAGACGAGGCGCTCGAGGAGTCCGCCGATGAGGAAGAACAGCTGGCGCAGGCCCATGAGGGCGAAGGCGTTCGCGGTGAACACGATGTACGCCTCGTTCGTGAGGCCGTAGATGGCGGGGATCGAGTCGAGCGCGAAGACGAGGTCGATGAAGCCGATCGCGACGATCGTGAGCAGCATCGGGGTGACCCAGCGCTTGCCGTCCTTCTTCACGGTGAGCTTGTCGCCGTGGTACTCGTCGGTGACGGGCAGGATGCGGCGCACGAAGCGCATGAACGCGTTGTTCGAGGGGTCGCCGTGGTCGCCCTTGATCTGCTGGTAGGCGAGCACGAAGAGCAGCGCGCCGAACAGGTAGAAGACCCAGGAGAAGTTCTCGATGAGGGCGGCGCCGACGGCGATGAACCCGCCGCGCATGATGAGCGCGATGACGATGCCGATCATCAGCACCTTCTGCTGGTAGATCTTCGGCACCGCGAAGCCGGTCATGATGATGAGGAACAGGAAGAGGTTGTCGAGCGACAGCGCCTTCTCGGTCAGGTAGCCGGCGAAGTACTCGCCGCCGTAGCGCCAGTCGGTGACGAAGCCGATGCCGACGCCGAACAGCAGCGCGAGGCCGATGTAGAACGCGGACCAGCGCGCGGATTCTCGGATGGTCGGCTCGTGCGGCTTCCGCACATGGGCGAAGAACTCGTAGACGAAGAAGCCGATCGTCACGGCGATCGTGATCAGCCAGACAGAGGTCGTGACCTGCATGGGGGTACTCCAAAGGGGGATTGGTGTTCGACAACGACACCAAGGTCTCCTCCGCCCCGACCAGATCAGCGACGTTGACCTGGTGGAACCGGTGCCCCGGAACGTGGAATCACGCTCGTATTGACGGGCACACCGCAGACGGGAGTACTCCCCTTGCTTCGGGAGATAGTAGACGGACTTCCGCAGAGGAAACCTGGGAGAAGCCTTTCGAGCGGGTGCGGATGCGGGGCGGGGCGCGCGGCCCCGCTCAGACGGCTCGCGGCGGCGCCGTCGAGAGGCGCGAGTTGAAACTCGGGCTGAGCACGGTGCGGTGCACGGGCCTTGACGGGTCGGCGATGCGTGCGAGGAGCGTCTCGACGGCCGCGCGGCCCAGTGACGAACGTGGCGGCGTCACGGCGGTCAGCGCCGGTGTGAACAGGTCGGCGACCTCGTCGTCGTAGGCCACGACAGACAGGTCGTCCGGCACGCTGAGCCCACGAGCGAGAGCCACGTCGATGATCGCCATCGCCTCCCGGTCGGAGTGCACGAGCAGCGCGGTGACGCCGGCTTCGAGGACTGCGTCGAGCACCGCATCCACGGCCCCCGAGAAGCGAGGGTCGCGGCGGTCGGGCAGGATGCGCTCGACGTGCTCACCCGGCGTGAGGCCCAGCTCGCGGCAGGCGGCCGACCAGCCGGCGATGATCTTGCGCGACGTCGGCGAGTTCCTCGAGATGAAGAGGCCCACCTTGCGGTGACCGAGCTGCGCGAGGTGACGGGCCGCGAGGACGGCGCCCAGGGCATGGTCGGTGGTGACCGACTCCGCGGGCGTTCGGTCGGGGCCGACGACGGCATCGCGCTCGGCGAGCACAAACGGCAGCCCGGACTCGTGCAGCCACTCCATGACCTCGCGGGCATGGTCGGTGTCGGTGTTGGGGGCGACGACGAGGCCCGTGACACCCTCGTGCTCGACCATCCGCTCGAGCACGGGCCGCTCATCCTGCATCTCGTACGACGTTCCCCGCAGCAGCAGCTTCGCGCCCTGCTCGCGAGCCGCCTGCTCCATGCCGCGGATGACACGCGGCCAGTAGAAGTCGAGCGAGGGCACCAGCACGCCGATGGTCTGCTGCGCGCCGTTCGTCGCCTGGCGCGCCTGCAAGGCGGGCGCGCCGTCGGGCGGGAGCACAGCGCCGCCGTGCACGCGCACGAGGAGGCCGTCCGACTCGAGCTGCTGCAGGTCTCGTCGCAGCGTCACCGGGGTGACGTCGAGCTCGTCGGTCAGCTCGGCGACCCGCACCGCACCGGAGGCGAGCAGCCGTTCCAAGATGAGGTCGCGCCGTTCGGCGGCGAGCCGTGATCCCTGTTCCATCATTCTGCGTCCCCCACAGCGTTCGTGTCCCCGAAGGGTGGTGTCGAGTGCTCCTGGCGCACGGTGACGGTCATCGTTGACCGGTCGGCGACGTCGAGGTCGAGTCGCACGAGTCTAGGGCCCCACACGTCCGTCAGCATCGGGTCGTCGGGCTCGATCGGCGTGAGGGTGGCGGTCGCGGTGCCAGTCCAGGTGACGTGGACCCGCGGGGCGCCACCCAGAGGGGTGATGGCGGCGCTGTCGTCACCCTGACTGTCAGGTGTGATGGCCACGTCGCCGGCGAGCAGCATCCGCAGCTGCGTCGGGGCGGGTGCGGGGGCGGGGGCGCCCGCGGCATCGGCGGACGCCCAGCGCCACGCGTCGTGGACGCGCACCTCGGCGCGCTCGCGGTCGAGGAGCACCTCGCGGCGCCACGATTCGAGCCCTGCGACGTCGTAGGCGCCGGCCAGCTCGAGCTCGAGCGAGGGGGCGTTCCCTGTCTGCACGCCGACAACGTCGGCCGCGTACTCGCGGCCCGTCGGCTGCCCGCGCCCCGCGACGAGCGGCACGTTGTGCCATTCGCTCCGCATGGGCCACAGCTCGTAGCGGCGCTCGCTGAAGGTGCGGGCGTCGTAGCTGGGGCGCCCGGCGTCGACGATGACCGGCACTCCGTCGGAGGCGACGAGGAACGTGCCGACGTCGTTGTGGTTGTGGTTCTCGTCGTTGTGGCCGCCCTTGACCGCGACCGACAAGCCCGAAGACGAGCCGTCGCGCTCGCGGGCGACGAGCATCTGCGTGGAGGGGAGCCAGGTGGATGCGGGGCCGGGGAGCGGGTGGGCTCAGCTGCAGCCAGGCCGCATCGGTGAGTCCACGCAGCACTCGCCCGAGCCCCTCGGCCTCGACGACCGCGGCCTCTGATGGGCGGCGGTGGGAGGCCGCGAACGCTTGCGCGTCCGCGTCACCAGCGCGAACGGCCGCTCGGTGCAGGGAGTGCCACGGCTGGTCGCTGCTGGGCTTGGCCTGCCCGTCGGCGGCGTTCACGAACCAGCCGCCGCCGAGGTGCATGCGGTGCGGAAACGCGACGGTCTCGCGGAGCGAGCGGAGGCTCGGAACGGGGTCGAAGGCGCCACCGGTCGCGAAGGTGAGCAGGTCGAGCGCTTCGAGGAGGCGGCAGGCGCCGTTCCACCAGTAGGCGTAGCCCTCGTCGATGGCCCCGTCTTCTGGCAGCACGGCGACGTAGCGATCGAGGCCTTCGACGACGAGCTCCAGGATGCGCGCGCGCTCCGCGGCCTCGCTCGGTGTGTCGAGCAGGCGGAGGGCGGCGACGAGCACGTTGCCTTGGATCCACGGGTTCCAGTTGTGCGCATCCCCGTCGAGGCCGAGCCAGTGCCAGTCGCGGCGACGCACGAACGGCTCGAAGACGCGCACGCGAGCTTCGTGGCGGATGCGCGCCCGCACACCCGGGTACTGGGCGTCGAGCTGGTCGCCGAGCAGCTGGTCGATCCAGGCGAGCTGCCCGACGACTTCGCCGGCGCCGAGGTCGAGGTACGGGTCGGTGACGGTTGCGAGCACTGAACCGTGCCGGGCGAGCGTGTCGTCGTGGGCCGGCCAGCACCAGGAGCTCTGCTCGCAGAGCAGGATGACGCCGTCGACGACCTCGGCGAGCAGCGACGGGTCTCCGGCGGCCGCCACCGCGGTGCGGGTCAGGCGTTCCTGCCGCGCGAAGGCGGGCGTCTCCCAGGCGATCCGGTTGCCGTCGCCGTGATATCTGGCGGCGTCGCTCGCGCGCGGTTGCGGCCAGGGTGTGCCGTGTTCGGCGGTGGCGCGTTCGGTCATCTCCGCGAGGGTGTGCGCGTCGGCGATTCCGGCGGGCCAGTCGGATGCGGGTGGCACGGGGAGCGCGTGGTCGGGGTCGGCGATGACCTCGTCAAGGTTTCGGCCGCCGAGCTGCTCGTCGAGGGCGCGCGAGAGGGGTCCACGGAATGCGGTGCCGCTCTGCACGGGAATGTCCGTGGTGTCTGTCATCGTCGACCTACTTCTCGGGGGTGGTGCTCGCCGCTGCTGCGGTGGTGGTGTTGCCACTCGAATCGATCGTAAACGATCATGCACGATCATAACCGCATTGTTGTGATCGAGAATGATTGCTACTCTTTCGAAACGTCACCACCCCCGAGGGACGCCGCAGGCACCCCGGACGGCACTTCAAAGGAGAATCCGTGTCCACTGCACTCACGCCCGAAGCGCCCGCCGCTGCGCTTCCGTCAGCGTCGCAGCGAGCATGGACCCGCGACGACTGGACCGCCTACGCCGACCGCCTCCTCGCGGGCGCCATGGCCTGGTCCTCTCCGGGCAAGGGGCGCATCACCCCTCCCGGCGCGGAGGGTGGCTACGGTCACGACATCGACGGCCTCGAGGGCTTCGCCCGCACGTTCCTCCTCGCCGGCTTCCGCATCGCGGGTGAGCGCGGCCAGGGCGTCGACGAGCTCATCTCCTTCTTCTCCGAAGGCATCCGCACGGGCGTCGACCCGGATGCGGCCGACCGCTGGGTGCGCCTCGAGGAGCACCCGCAGGCGAAGGTGGAGGCGGCGTCGCTCGCCCTCATCCTCGACCTCACGCGCCCCTGGATCTGGGATGCGCTCGAGGAGCTCACGCAGCAGCGCGTCATCGACTACTTCGCGCCGGCTGTCGGCGACGACACCTACCCGCGCACGAACTGGCTGTGGTTCCGCCTCGTCGTGCAGACCTTCCTGCGCTCCGTCGGCGGCCCCTGGTCGCCGGAGGACGTCACCGCCGACCTCGCCCTGCACGACTCGTTCGTGCGCGCCGACGGCTGGCTCTCCGACGGCGACGAGCGCTCCTACGACCACTACGTCGGCTGGGCGCTGCACATCTACCCCGTCCTCTGGTCGCGGATGCGCGGGGCCAGCGAGCTCGCGGGCGACCGCCTCGCCGGTGACGTCGCCGCCCTCGACCGCTTCCTGCAGGACGCCGTGCACCTCATCGGCGGAGACGGCTCCCCGCTCCTGCAGGGCCGCAGCCTCATCTACCGCTTCGCCGCCGCCGCTCCGTTCTGGGTCGGTGCGCTCGCGGAGATTCCTTCGGTCTCGCTCGGCGCGCTCCGCCACGCGGCCGAGAAGGTCGTCTCCCACTTCGCCGAGCGCGGCGTGCCGGACGAGCGTGGACTCCTCACGATGGGCTGGCTCGACGAGTGGCGTCAGCTCGCTCAGGCCTACTCCGGCCCCGCCTCCCCCTACTGGGCCTCGAAGGGGCTGCTCGGCATCCTCCTCCCCGCCGACCACCCCGTCTGGGCCGCCGAGGCCGAGCCGCTCCCCGTCGAGCAGGGCGACTTCGTGCGCACGATCGCGGCCCCGGGGTGGGTCGTCACCGGTACGAAGAGCGACGGCATCGTGCGCATCGCCAACCACGGCACCGACCACGCGAAGCCGGACACGCTGGTCGGCGACTCGCCCCTCTACGCCCGCATCGCCTACTCGAGCGCAACCAGCCCGCTGCTCGACGACGCGGCCTGGCACGAGCCGCTCGAGCAGTCGGTCGCGCTCGTCAAGAGCGCCACCGCAGGCGAGAACGCCACCACGGGCACCGAAACCGCCACGCACCGCGCCGCGATGGAGCTCCTTGCCACGACCACCGACGGCGACGCCGGCGTGGCCGCATCCACCTGGCTCGCCCATACACTCGTTCCGGATGCGACGCAGCAGCGCCACGGCTCCGGCCTCGACGGCGAAGCGACGGTCGTCGCCCGCCTCACGGTCGTCTCGGTCGTGCGCGGCGCCGAAGAGGTACGCCTCGCCCGCGTCACCGACCTCGCCGACGAGAGCGACTGGATGCTCCGCTGGGGCGGCTGGCCCGTCACGAGCCGACAGGATGCGCAGATTGCGAGCGCACTCCGCGGCCTGACGGCGGGCACGACGGCACGCACCGTGACGCGCACGGACGCGAGCCCGCTCGGCGCATCCACCGCAGTGCCCGTGCTCGACGCCCCCGTGGAGGTCGGCACCTGGGCCGCCACCCACCTCACCCTCGCGGGCGCAGACCACACCCCAAGCACCACCACCGGCGTCGAGCTCACCGATGAGCTCGCCGCCATCACCTGGTCGGACGGGGCGCACAGCACCGTCGACCTCACCAACTACCGCCTCTCGTAGCCCGGGCGTCGGTTTTCAGGGATCCGAAGCGGGTCTCGTTCATTGCAGCAAAGGAGCAGCACCATGAAGAAGCGCACCATGATCGCCACTGCGGGCCTCGCCGCCGCCGCACTGGCCCTCACCGGATGCAGCGGTGGCGGGAGCGTCGACCCAGACGGTCCCATCACGCTGTCGGTGTCGGGCTGGAGCGTCGCATCCACCCCCGAGTTCCAGCTGCTGGCGGACGGCTTCACGGAGAAGTACCCAGACGTGACCGTCGAGGTCGTCGACTACGACCCCGCCGAGTACAACACGCTCATCACGGCCGACCTCGCGGCCGGTTCGGGCCCCGACATCATCACGCAGAAGGAGACGAAGTTCGTCACCACCTTCCAGGAAGGCGGACAGCTGCTCGACGTGTCCGACATCGAGCTGCCCGAGGGCATCAGCGGCGCCGCGTCGTACGAGATCGACGGCACCACGTGGGCGACCCCGTACCGCCAGGACTCGTGGGTGCTCTACTACAACAAGGCCCTCTTCGACCAGGCAGGCGTCGCCTACCCGGACGGAAGCTGGACCTGGGACGACTACGTCGAGAACGCCGACCTCCTGACGCAGAACCTCACCGCAGCGGGCTCGACCGCCAAGGGCGCGCACCAGCACAGCTGGCAGTCGACCGTCCAGGGCTTCGCCAACGCGCAGGCTGACGGCGACATCTTCAGCGGAGAGTACGACTACTTCGAGAAGTACTACGACAACTCGCTCAAGCTGCAGGACGACGGCGCGCAGGCCTCCTTCAACACGGTCACGGCCAACAAGCTCACCTACCAGGGCGAGTTCGGCAAGCAGAAGGCCGCGATGATCCCCATGGGCTCGTGGTTCGTGGCGACGCTCATCTCGCAGCAGGCGGCCGGCGAGGCCGACGACTTCGAGTGGGGCATCGCACCTGTGCCGCAGATGGATGCATCCACCGCTGGTCTCGAGAACACCCCCGTCACGTTCGGTGACCCTGCCGGCTTCGGCATCAACGCCAACATCGACGAGGGCAAGACGCAGGCCGCCAAGGACTTCCTCGCCTACGCAGCAAGCGAAGAGGCGGCGACGAAGCTCGCCGGCATCGGCATCACCCCGGCGCTCCTGAGCGACCCGGTCGTCGAGGCGTACTTCGGCGTCGAGGGCGCCCCGCAGGACGAGCTCTCCGCGTTCGCCGTGCAGACGCACGAGACGCTCCCCGAGAGCCCGACCAACTCGAAGACCGCCGCCGTCCAGAACATCCTGAACGACATGCACTCCTCGATCCTCTCCGGCTCTAAGTCGGTCAAGGACTCCATCACGGAGGCCGAGACCCGAGTCGCCAACGAAGTCGGCCTCGACTAACCCCTCTCGTCGGTCGGCCGGTGCTCTCTCACCGGCCGACCGGCACCTCTCTCCAGGAGAATCATGACCACCACAACGGAACCGGCGCAGCCGAAGGCCGCGCCTGAGGGCCTGTCGCCCGAGGCGCGCAAGCTGCGCAACCGCTCACGGCTCAAGCGCTCGCTTGTCGGCTGGAGCTTCATCCTGCCGAACTTCCTCGGCTTCGCGACGCTGACGCTCGTGCCCGTCATCGTGCTGTTCTACATGTCTCTCACGAACTGGAACATCTTCGGCACCTCGACGTTCGTCGGCTTCGACAACTTCACCCGCCTCCTGGGCGACGGCAGCTTCCAGGTCGCGTTCGGCAACACCATCTACTACTCGGTGCTGCACATCCCGCTCACGATCGTCGTTTCGCTCGGGCTCGCGCTGCTGCTCAACAACAAGCTCCGCGGCGTCGCGTTCTTCCGCACGGCCGCGTTCTTCCCCTACATCACGTCGATCGTCGCGATCGCGCTCGTCTGGAACCTGCTCTTCAGCCCGGACTTCGGCCCCATCAACGAGGGCCTGCGCCTCATCGGCATCGACAACCCGCCAGGCTGGCTCACCTCGACCGAGTGGGCGATGCCCGCCGTGGTCATCATCAGCACGTGGCGCGACATGGGCTACTACATGGTGCTCTTCCTCGCGGCCCTGCAGACGGTGCCGCCCGAGCTGCACGAGGCCGCACGCGTCGACGGCGCGAACGCGTGGCAGCGCTTCTGGAACGTGACGCTGCCCTGCCTGCGCCCGACGATGTTCTTCGTCACCGTCATGCTGACGATCAACTCGCTGAAGATCTTCGACCTCATCCTCGTGCTCACCGAGGGCGGGCCGGGCCAGTCGACGACCGTCATCTCCCAGTTCATCTACCGCAAGGGCTTCGAGGAGAACGAGTTCGGATACGCGTCAGCGGCCTCCGTCGTGCTGTTCCTGCTCTGCATCGTCGTCACGATCATCCAGTTCATGTGGAACAAGCGGAAGGACAGCTGATGTCCCAGACCATGGCAGTCGTCCTCCCCGAGGAGACCACGACCCCCCTCTCGACCGACCACGTCGAGCCCGCGAAGCCCGCTGGCAAGAAGGAGCACAAGCTCGGTCGCGCGCTCCTCTACGTGATCCTCATCGTCGCCGCGGCAGCGATGCTCACGCCGTTCTTCTGGATGATCATGAGCTCCCTCAAGGAGGCCAACGCGGTCTTCTCGGTGCCGGTGCAGTGGATCCCCGAGGTCTTCGTCTGGCAGAACTACGTCGACATCTGGACCAAGTCGGACATCATGACCTGGATCGGCAACACGCTCATCCTCTCGGTCACCGTCACGGCCCTGCAGGTGCTCACCGGCTCCTTCGCCGCCTACGGCTTCTCTCGCGTCAAGTTCCCCGGCCGCGACGTGCTCTTCCTCCTCTACGTCGGAACGATCGCCGTGCCGTGGCAGTCGTACATGATCCCGCAGTTCATCCTGCTGTCCAACGCGAACCTCTCGAACACCCTCTGGGCGATCATCCTGCTGCAGGCGTTCGGCGCCTTCGGTGTGTTCCTCATGAAGCAGTTCTACGAGACCATCCCCATGGAGCTCTCCGAGGCGGCCCGCCTCGACGGGCTCAGCGAGTACGGCATCTGGCGGCGCATCATGCTGCCACTGTCGGTCCCGGCCATCGCGAGCCTCTCGCTGCTGACGTTCGTCAACACCTGGAACGACTACCTCGGACCGCTCATCTACCTGCGCGACCCGAGCCTCTGGACCATGCAGCTGGGCCTCAAGAACTTCGTCTCCAGCCTCTACGACGTCGACTACGGCGTGCTCTTCGCGGGCCTCACCATCTCGGTGCTGCCCATCGCGATCGTGTTCCTCCTCGGCCAGCGGTACTTCGTCGAGGGCATCGCGACCAGTGGAATGAAGGGCTAGGCCATGAAGCGCATCTCGCACGGCGTCTACGCGACGGCGTTCAACGTCACCTACCTGGCGCTCGCCGTCAACCTGCTGCTCGCGGTCATGAGCCTGCCGTTCCTCGTGCTGCTCGTGACCACCGACCCATCGCTGTCGTGGCCGCTGCTCGCGGCGAGCGCGGCGCTCACGGGGCCGGGCATCGCGGGTGCGTTCGCGACCTTCCGTGCGCACGCGGAGGGGGACACGGATGTGATCCGCGCCTTCATCAGCGGGGTGCGCCGCACCTGGAAGCGGGCGCTCGTGATCTCGGCGGTCACGTCCGCCGTGGTCACGGTCGCGCTCGTGGATGTGTTCGTGCTCGTGCCGACGGGCATCGGCGTCCTCCTCGTGCCCCTGCTCGTCGTCGTCGCGATCCTGACGCTCGCGACCGCAGCCGTGACGCTCGTGGCCATCACGCAGGCCGAGGACACGCGCCTGCTCGTGCTGGCGCGCGCATCCCTCATCCTCGCCGTGCGCCGCTGGCCGCTGACCTTCGCCTCGTTCGCGATCGTCGGCGTCCAGGCCGCCGTGCTCACGGCGGCCCCGGCCATCGCCATCGGCATCACCACCGCCGCCTGCCTCTACGTCGTCTGGGCTGGCGGCCGCTTCACCCTGCAGCAGGCACCCGCGCGCGTCGCGGCCTGACTGACCTCCCGAACTCTCACGAAGGAACACCCATGACTTTCGCGCCCGCATCCACGACCGTGGAGAACGCGCTGGCAGCGGCCACCGACACCGTTCGACGCAATATCGAAGCGTTCGGTGCCGCCTACCCGGACGACACGACCAGCGACAACAGGTACCTGCTTCGCCCCGCCACCGACACCTTCGCGGAAGGCGCCAACCGCGGCTGGACCACCAGCTTCTGGCCGGGCATGATGTGGCTCGCCGGCGACGTCACGGGCGACGCGGTCTTCCACGAGGCCGCGCTCGCGCACGCCGCCGACTTCGAGCGCCGCCTCTACGGCGACGAGGACCTGGAGACGCACGACCTCGGCTTCCTCTACTCGCTCTCCGTCGTCACGGCGTGGAAGCAGACTGGCGACGAGCGCTGGCGCACGGCAGGCATCAAGGCCGGCGAGCGCCTCATGACGCGCTTCCTCGAGCCGGCCGGCATCCTGCAGGCCTGGGGCGACCTCAGCGACCCCGCGCAGCGCGGCCGCGCCATCATCGACAGCCTCATGAACATGCCCCTGCTCAGCTGGGTGGGCGAGCAGACGGGCGACCCCCGGTATGCGGATGCGGTGCGCCGGCACACGGAGCAGCTGCGCACGCAGATCTTCCGTGCAGACGACTCGACCTTCCACACCTTCTACTGGGATGCGGAGACCGGCGAGCCCCTGCGCGGCGGCACCGAGCAGGGCGCGTTCGACGAGTCCTGCTGGGCGCGCGGCGAGGCCTGGGGCATCTACGGCTTCGCGCTCAACTCGCAGACGGTCGGCGACCCGCGGCAGCTCGAGGCTGCCTGGCGGTGCGCCGACTACTACCTGGCGCACCTGCCGAGCGACGGCATCCCGTACTGGGACCTCGTGTACACCGAGGGCAGCGATGCGCCCCGCGACAGCTCGGCCGCCGCGATCGCCGCATGCGGGTTCTTCGAGCTCGCCGCCGTCGAGCCCGACCCCGAGCGCTCGGCCCGGGCGCTGCAGGCGGCGCACGCGCAGATCGACGCGCTCATCGCCGAGGCCACCCCGCAGCCGCCCGAATCGTCGGACGCGCTCCTCCTGCACGGTGTCTACGACCTGCCGAAGCTCGTCGGCGTCGACGAGGGCACCCTCTGGGGCGACTACTTCTACCTCGAGGCGCTGACCCGCGCCTCCCGCCCCGACTGGAAGCGCTACTGGTGAGCGGCGTCATGGGCGAAGGAGTCTGCGCATGAGGATCGTCAACTGGGACCGCGCTGGTGTCAGCGTGCCCGCAGCGCTCGTCGACTCGGGCGAGGGCGACCTGCTGGTCGACCTGTCGGGCGTCGCCGCCTCGACGCTCGAGCTGCTCACCGATGAGGGGGCGCTGGCGGATGCACGTGCCGTGGTCGACGCGGCGGACCCAGCCAGCCTCCCTGCTCGCGATGGCGAGCGCCTGCTGGCGCCGATCACACCCCGCGTGCTGCTGTGCATCGGCTACAACTACCGCGGCCACGTGGTCGCAGGCGGAGAAGGACAGCCCGACCCGGAGCATCCGGACGTGTTCGTGAAGACCGCCAACACGACGTTGGGGCCGGACGATGCTGTGGTCCTGCCGCCGCAGAGCGACGACGTCGACTACGAGGGCGAGATCGGGGTCGTCATCGGGCGCACGGCGCACGCCGTCTCCGCGGAGGA
Source organism: Pseudoclavibacter sp. Marseille-Q434 (assembly GCF_050315415.1). Classification (NCBI taxonomy): domain Bacteria; kingdom Bacillati; phylum Actinomycetota; class Actinomycetes; order Micrococcales; family Microbacteriaceae; genus Pseudoclavibacter; species Pseudoclavibacter sp. Marseille-Q434. Next base: position 210,169 of record NZ_JBNPQH010000004.1, read on the forward strand.
CGCCCTCGACCACGTCGCCGGCTACACGCTGGTCAACGACGTGTCTGCCCGCGACTGGCAGAACCGCACGAGCCAGTGGACGCTCGGCAAGTGCTTCGACGGCTTCGCCCCTCTCGGGCCAGCCGTCGTGACGGCCGACGAGATCGCGGACCCCGCGAATCTGCTCGTCGAGGTGGTCCGCGACGGGAAGACGACCGTCTCGCAGAGCACGTCGACGCTCATCTTCCCGTTCGCGGAGATCGTCTCCTACGTGTCGCAGTCCATCACCCTCCAGCCGGGTGACGTCATCGCGACGGGTTCGCCGCAGAAGCTCGAGGATGCGCTGCGCGAGCACCGCCCGCTCGTCGACGGCGACTCGGTGCTCATCCGCGTGGCCGGCATCGGCGAGCTGACGACGCGCTTCCGCACGGCGGACTGAGCGCTCCGGCCGTCTCGAGAGCTACGGGGTCGGCGTCGGGCTCATCGTCTCCGACGGGGTCGGCGAGTCGGTCGTCGACTCCGTCTCCTCGGGATCGGGGGAGACCGTCATCGTGTCGTCCTCGTCCGCGGTCTCCTCGGTCGTCGATGTCGGCACCCCGGTGTCGGGGGAGATCGGGCTCTGGACGACCTCGTCGCCACCGCAACCGGCCAGGAGGAGAGAAGCAGCGAGTGCCGCGGAGGCGGCGAAGGCAGTCCGTAGGGTCTTGGCTGTTGGTGTCATGCGTCCAGTCAAGACAAGCCAGCTGGGAAGTTCGTTCCCCCTTGACACGGTGACGTGCGCTCGTTCTCACCGTCCTCATCCGCCAGGAGTCAATACTGACGGGAAACTCGGGTTGGCTTCCTAGCGTTGGCGTCATGAGCGCAGCGAAGCACGACTCTGACCGGCACGGCATCTGGACAGCCCTCGGGCAGCGGACGACCGAGCACCCCGAAGCACTGAGCGTGGAAGCCGACGACGCCTACGACGTACTCGTCGTCGGCGCTGGGATAACGGGGCTCACGAGCGCCGTGCTGCTCGCCGAATCTGGCCTTCGGGTCGGGGTGCTCGAGGCCCACGACCTCCGCGCATCGGCCACCGTCAACAGCACGGGCAAGCTGTCGCTCCTGCACGGCCAGACACTGGCATCGCTGCGCAGCAGGCGGGGCGACGAGGTCGCGGCCGCGTACGTGCACGGCAACATCGCAGCCATCGACTGGGCGAGGGCGTTCTGCGCCGAGCGGCACGTGCCGATGCAGGAGCGCACCTCCATCCTCTTCGCCCGCACCGAGCAGGGCGCGAAGCAGGTCGGGAAGCAGCGAGAGGCCGCCGAAGCGCTGCGTCTCCCCATCGGCGACCAGGTCGCGGCGGAGCTGCCGTTCGAGATCCTCGACGCCATCACCCTCGACGGCGGCCTGCAGCTCAACCCCTACGAGCTCATCCTCGCGCTCCTCGAACGGGCCATCGAGCTCGGCGTGCACCTCTCCCTCAGCACGCGAGTCACGGGCGTCGACCACCACCGCACGCACGTCGACGTGCACGCGAGCCGCGCCGGCCGCGACCTCTCCGTGCGCGGCGCGCACGTCATCATCGGGACCGGCTTCCCCATCGTCGACCGCAGCGCCGAGTTCACGACCCTCACCGCCTACCGCTCCTACGCGCTCGGCTTCGAGACCGGGATGCCGCTGCTCACGGGCATGTACCTGGGCCTCGACAGCGAGACCATCTCGCTGCGCGAGTACACCACGGCGGGCCGACACCACCTCGTCGTCGGCGGGGCCGGTCACAAGGTCGGCGCCAGCGTCTCCTCCCGCGAGCGCGTGGATGGCCTCAGCCAGTGGGGCCAGGAGACGTTCGGGCTCGTGAGCCCCGAGAAGTACCGCTGGTCGGCGCAGGACTACGAGGAGCCGGACATGACGCCGTCCTCGGGCGTGGCCACGCCCGCCCATCCGCGCATCCTCTACGCCACCGGCTTCAACAAGTGGGGACTGTCGAACGGCATCGCCGCCGCCCACGATCTGCGCGGGCGCATCCTGGACAGCCGAGACGAGTGGATGCACACCCTCTACGATCGGCGCGTGACCGCTGCCACGGTGGGCGGCCTGGTCGCGCGGGGCGCGGAGGTCGGGGTGACCGCGGTCGGCGACTGGGCGCGAGCCGAGCTGTCCAGGCCGGAGGCGCATCCGGCGGAGGGGGAGGGGAGCGTCGGCCGATCGGGAGGCGTGCCGGTGGCCGTGAGCACGGTCGACGGGGTGACCCGTTCCGTCTCGGCGGTCTGCACGCACCTCGGCGGTGTGCTGCGGTGGAACGACGAGGACTGCTCGTGGGATTGCCCGCTGCACGCGTCCCGGTTCGCGCCTGATGGAACGCGGATCGAGGGGCCGGCGACGTCCGACCTTCCGTCTCGCGACGCCGACGAGGCGTAGCCGCGCATCCCCGAGCATCCGGAACGCGGGCCAGGGTAGCGGTGTCGGCCTCGTCGCGCTAGGAGAACGGCGCAATTGCTGGGCGGGGGCAGACTAGAGGCACCCGTCGCCGGCCCCTGGCTCGATCCCCCGACTGGGCGTCCACGATGTGGACCCCTGGGCCAGGGGCCGTCGTCGGGGTGATCTGAGCAGGTCAGCCCGATGCCCCCGACGCGAAGCCAGGTCCTATGCGCTCCCACCTTTTCCAGCTGCCCGCGTTCGACGCGAGCGCGCTGCCGTTGCCCCTGGCGCTGCCGGCGGAGCCGCCGGTGGTCGCGGCGTTCCCGTCTTCCATCGATCTGATGGTCACGGGTGCGGTGGTGAGCGTGGCGGTGCTGTTCGTCGTCGGCGTCTGGGTCGCCGCGGCGATGCGGTTGCGCAGCGGGCAGCGGATGTCTTTGGACCTGGTGGGACGTGTGGAGCGGGCGCAGCGCATCAACCGCACGGCCACCATCTCGACGCTGCTCGCCTCCGGTGCGATGATCGCGCTGCTGATCGTCTGGGTGGTCGTCAGCCTGGTCTGGCTCTCCTAGGGCGCCGACTGCGCTCCCCGGACCCGCTGGCCTGAGCGAGCGGGTGCGACGTGGCGAGCCCGGCCGAGCCGCTCGGTCAGCGCGCGGGCCCGGAGATCTTCGCCCGCGAGCGGCGGGCCACGACGGAGCTCGCGCGACTCGTCGACGGCTTCTCGCCGGTCGAGGCGCGCCGGGTCGCGAGCTGCGCCTCGCCTTCGCAGCAGGCCGCGACGAGCGATTCGATCGCCCGCTCGAGCTGCACGTGCTGGCTGATCTCGACGCCGGTGTCCACCCGTGCGCCGCGGAGGACGACGTGCACGCCCTCGACATCGACGATGAATCCGAGTGGCGCCCCTTCGCGTTCGAGGGCGACGATGCCTGCCGTGGTCTGCGTGAGTTCGTATCCGGTCAATGCGGAGATGGGAATCATGGGGGAGCTCCTCTGCCGTTCCTGAAAAGCGTGACGGGGCGGTCTGGGAGGAGCTTGGAGATTTTCGGGTTTTCGACCGAGGGTGACAGCTGCTCCGGCGAGCGCACCACCATGACCAGGCATTTTGCTGCCAGGAGTGTTGTCGCTAGCTGAACGGAGGAATTTGCGCAAGCCCCTTGGGCAATTCGGTCCGAAGGGAGGGCGCGACGCGGTTGACCGCGAGATGCGCGGCACACTAGGCGGATGCCCGCACCGATCACCCCCTGGCGACGCTGGTTCCGTCGATGGCGCGAGCGCAGTCGCCTTGTGCGCCTGTGGCGTCTCGCCCGCACCTCGAGCCCGGTCACGTTCACCGACAAGGTGCGGTACAAGATGCTGCGCGATCGGCGGCCGCTGATCGTGACGTTCGCGGACAAGGCCGCCGTGCGCGGGTACGTGGAGGCGACCGTGGGCGCGCGCTACCTGCCCGAGGCCTACGGGGTGCTCGACGACCCTCGCGAGCTGGAGGCCCTCGAGCTGCCGGAGTCGTACGTTGTGAAGCCGACCCACGGTTCGGGCGCGGTGGTCGTCATCTCGCCCGCAGCGCCGGCGGAGGCGCGGCTGCCGGAAGTCAGGTGGGGGTGGGTGTACGCGCACGTGCGGCCGGAGCACGCGAACCGTGAGCACCTCGCGGCCATCAGCGAGGGGTGGGTGTCGAAGCTGTACGGCCAGGGCCCCAACAAGGAGTGGGTGTACGGGCGGATGCCGCGCCGCGTGCTGGTCGAGGAGTATCTCGTCGGCGAGGACGGCGCGGTGCCGGAGGACTTCAAGTTCTTCGTGTTCCACGGGGTGGTCCACTTCGTGCAGGTCGACGGCGGGCGGTTCGGCGAGCGGACGCAGGATTTCTTCCGACCTGATTGGACGCACCTCGACATGTCGGGCGGTCTGCCCTGGCGGACGCCGACTCCGCCTCGACCGGCTCGTCTCGACGAGATGCTCGAGATCGCAGCCAGGCTCGGTGCGGAGACCGACTTCGTGCGCGTCGACCTGTACCACCTGCCGGATCGAGTCATCTTCGGCGAGCTGACGAACTACCCGGCCGGTGGCGACAGCCCCTTCGAGCCCGAAAGCTGGAACACGGCCTTCGGAGAACCCTGGCGGTTCCCGCCACTACCGCTGAGGCGCACCGCCCGCCCGCCCGCCCGCGCGCAGACCTGGGCCTTGCGCACCGCAGCTCGCGCGGAGGCGTGCACAACCCCCAGGTCTGCTGCAGACCCATCCGCAGACCTGGGCCTTGCTCACCACGCTGCGCACATTCAGCGGTCCAAGGCCCACATCTGTCGCAGGACGGCGGGCGGGCGGCGGGGCAGTCGAGCACTCAGGTGCGTGCCGGTGAATCAGCGTGCGTCCGGGTGGCACCCAGGCGATCGCAGGATGCGCGGGGGAGTGTGAGGTGCGCGCGGCTCCCGGCCGGGCGCTCTCGACCTCCACAGCACCGCGGCGGTTGCCGCGCAGAAAGGACCACGATGTCGAACGCAGAAGTTCACGACTCGCATGATCTCGACGGCCCCGAGGAAGGCAGCGTCGGCGCAGGCGGCGCGACCGCCGACGGCGCGATAGATGAGGCCCTCGGCACGGACCAGCCCCTGACCTCGAACGAGGGCAGCGTCGGTGCGGGCGGCGCCAGCGCCGACGGGTCGCGCTCGGAGTAGCCGCAACCCACTTCACGCGACGAAGGGCCGGTTGTCAGCTGAGGCTGACGGCCGGCCCTTCGTCATGCCCGGCCCGTTGTTGTGTGACGTGCGTCGCGGCTGCCGGGCAACGGCGATCGGCAATCTTGCGACCGTACGCATCCTGTCCGCGGGAATCCTGCGAACACTATTCACACGTCGTTTTCAGGCTCCACTCCGAAAAAGCGAAAGCGTACCCAACCTGGGATTTTCCGACCCTGCCCTGGAGGGGTAACAGCAGGTTGCTGGAGGTTCAAGCCCGTTCTTGGGGTCCACAAGTCGCGCCAGCGTTGGACGTGCCGCTCGTCCCCTTCGTCTTCGAGCGAGCGAACACCAACGTCCCCCGAGTGCGAGGAAGTCATGTTCTTTCACAAGCAGGAATTGCAGTTCAAGGCCAGCCCGTCGAAGCCCGACGCGGTCCTGGCGAAGCGGATGCAGGAGATCCTCGGCGGCCAGTACGGTGAGATCACCGTGGCCATGCAGTACGGGTTCCAGGCGTGGAACGCCCACGAGCCCGGCAAGTACCGCGACCTGCTCTACGGCATCGGTGCCGAGGAGTTCGGTCACGTCGAGATGATCGCGATCATGATCGCGCAGCTGCTGGAGAAAGCGCCCATCGAGCAGTCCGAAGCGGCCATCAAGGCGGATCCGGTGCTCGGCGCAGTCGTCGGTGGCACCGACATCCAGCAGGCCATCGTCGCTGGCGCCGGTGCGCGCCCCGTCGACAGCAACGGCAACCCGTGGCAGGGGTCCTACATCACGGCGAGCGGCAACCTGCTCGCCGACTTCACGGCCAACGCGAACGCGGAGATGCAGGGCCGCGTGCAGGTCGCGCGTCTCTACAACATGACCGACGACCCCGGTGTGCGGGACATGCTCTCGTTCCTGCTCGCCCGCGACACCATGCATCAGAACCAGTGGATCGCAGCGGCGAACGAGCTGCGGGCCGAGGGCAAGGAGGACCTGCCGGTGCCGAGCAACTTCCCGATCAAGAAGGAGGAGCGCGACGTGTCGTACCAGTACCTCAACTTCTCCGACGGCGCGGCGGCCAGCGAGGGCTCGTGGGCGAGCGGTCCGACCCCGGATGGGAAGGGCGAGTTCACGTACCACGACGGCCCGACGACCAGCGTGCCGATGCCGCCACCGACCGTGCCTGACGAGCGCTTCTACGGCACGACGCCGATGCCGAACACGATGGAGAAGGTCGCCGGGGTGGTCAAGGACACCTTCAGCAAGAAGTGATGATCGCCATCCGGTCCGTACGACGAACGCACTGAAAGGAACACCATGTCGAACGACACACCATTCACCGTCCCGGACACGCCCCGGCGCGGAGGCGCCCTCCCTCCCGAGAGCTCCCCGCAGGTTCACGAGGACGGCACCGTCTTCGAACCGGGCGTCACCGAGGACGTGACGTTCTCACCCGCAAGCGCTGGCGCCAGCGCCGGTGGCGGCCAGCCCGCGGGTGGCGGTCAGCCCGCCGGTGGCGACTCGCGAACGGATGCTGCCAAGGAGCAGGCCTCCCAGCTGAAGGACACCGCGACGGACGAGGCGAGGAACGTCGCGGGTACCGCGAGAGACGAAGCACGGGACGTCGCAGGGACCGCAAAGGAGGAGGCCCGGAACGTTGCCGGGACCGCGAAGGAAGAGGCACGCAACGTCGCTGGCGAGGCGAAGAGCCAGCTCGCCTCCCTCTACTCGGAGTCGATGCATCAGCTGAACTCGCAGGCCACGCAACAGCAGGAGCGCGCGGCGACGGGGCTCAAGTCGCTGAGCGGAGAGTTCCGCAACATGGTCAGCAACTCGGAGGGTGACGGCCTCGCCACCGAGCTCGTGCGCCGCGCCGCGGACACCACCGGTGCGGTGGGGGCGTGGCTCGGGGACCGCAACCCGAGCGGTGTGCTCGACGACGTGCGCTCGTTCGCGCGTCGCAAGCCGCTCGCGTTCATCGCGATCGCCGCCGTCACGGGCCTCGTCGCGGGGCGCCTCACCCGGTCGATCGCGGAGGCCGCGAAGGACGACAAGGTGGACGAGCTGACCGGGCGCAGCGCGTCCGCAGACTCGTCTCGAGCGGCCTCGTCGGTCACCGGCCGAGAGAGCGGCACGGAGGGGGAGCGGATCGCGAACAACGTGCAGACGGAGTCCACGACCGTCTCGCCTGGCCCCATCGACGAGGTCTCGCTCGGTGAGCGGACGGGCCTCCCCGGCCCTGGCATCGACGGCGTTCCGAACCGCGGAACCGGATTCTGAGGGGGCCTCCCATGACCAGCGAATACCCGGCACCCCCGCCGCAGCATCCGCCACAGAACGCGTCTGACATGTCGCTGGGTGACCTGCTCGGCCGCGTCAGCACCGACATCTCGACGCTCATGCGCCAAGAGGTGGCGCTCGCGAAGGCCGAGCTCACCGACACGGCGAAGAAGACCGGCAAGGGCGCGGGCCTTCTCGGCGGCGCCGGCTACGCGGGCATCATGGCGTTGCTGTTCCTGTCGATCGCCGCCTGGTGGGGCCTCGGCTATCTCATCGGCAACGCCTGGTCGGCGGTCGTCGTGGCCGTCGTCTACGCCATCGTCGCCGCGATCCTCTTCGCAGTGGGCCGCAGCAAGCTCAAGGACGTCGAAGGCGCCCCGCAGACGGTCGCCACCATCAAAGAGATCCCAGACACGCTCAACCCGAACGGAGATCACCGATGAGCACTGACCCAGACCAGATCCGCGCTGACATCGAGCGCACCCGCAGCACCCTCGGCTCCGACGTGGATGCGCTCGCAGACAAGGTCACGCCGTCCAACATCGTCGACCGGCAGACGGAGAAGGTGAAGGACAAGCTCGGCTCGGTGCGCGACTCCATCATGGGCGCCCGCGACGACGCGGCCGACTCGCTGCACGGCGCGACGTCGTCGGCGGGCGACGGGGTCACCGACGCCAAGCGCGCCGCCGTGCGCAAGGCGAAGGGCAACCCGCTCGCCGTCGGCCTCGTGGCGTTCGGCCTGGGCCTGCTCGTCTCCTCCCTGATCCCCGCCAGCGAGCCCGAGAAGGAGGCGGCCTCGAAGGCGAAGGACGCCGCGCAGCCGCTCGTCGACGAGGTCAAGGGTGCGGCTCAGGACGTCGCGCAGGAGCTGAAGCAGCCCGCAACCGACGCCGTCGGTGTCGTCCGAGAGACCGCGATGGACGCGGCCGAGCACGTGAGGACGGACGCGCAGTCTGCGGCCGACACGGTGAGGGGCGACGCGCAGTCTGCCGCTGACACGGTGAAGTCCGACGCCACGTCGTCCGCCGAGCGCGTCCAGGGCTCGGCCCAGGACGCGCGCGACAACGTGCAGGGCGCTGGCTCCTGATGCGCTGACCCCCACAACCAGCCGAGGACCTCCTTGGCGTCCAACCGGCAGCGGGCCGCGCATCCACCCCCGATCGATGCGCGGCCCGCTGTCATTTCCCACCAGCAGTTGCACCAGAGCAGAGCAGAGGAACACGGAGATGGCCACGTCGAACTCGACCGCAGCATCCACCAATGAGAAACAGGGCGCGCCCGACCCGGACGACGCGCGCAAGCCGGACTCGCCGACCGACATCAAGAAGCGGTCGTGGAAGTACGTCTTCACGAAGACGATCCGCGAGTTCTCGTCCGACCAGTGCACCGACATCGCGGCGTCGCTCACCTACTACTTCGTGCTGGCACTGTTCCCGGCGCTCATCGCCGTGTTCTCGCTGCTGGGCGTCATCGGCCAGGGCCAGGCGGCGGCGGATGCGATCCTCGGCATCGTCGACGAGGCGGCTCCGGGTGGCGCGTCCGACGTGATCCGCGGCCCCATCGAGCAGTTCGCGTCGTCGCCGGCCGCCGGGTTCGCGCTCGTGTCCGGTCTCCTCGTCGCGATCTGGTCGGCGTCCGGTTACGTTGGCGCGTTCAGTCGCGGCATGAACCGCATCTACGAGATCGAGGAGGGGCGGCCGTTCTGGAAGCTGAAGCCGCAGCAGCTGCTCGTGACGCTCATCGCCATCGTGCTCGTCGCGATCGCCGGCGTCATCCTGGTCATCTCCGGTCCGGTCACCGAGGCGATCGGCGGCGCGCTCGGCCTGGGCGAGACCGTCACGACCGTCTGGTCGATCGCGAAGTGGCCCGTGCTGGCGTTCGTGATCATCCTCGTCGTCGCGGTGCTCTACTACGCGACCCCCAACGCGAAGCAGCCCAAGTTCCGGTGGATGAGCATGGGCGCGTTCCTCGCGATCGTCGTGCTGGCGATCGCCACGGTCGGGTTCGGGTTCTACGTCGCGAACTTCTCCAACTACGACAAGACGTACGGGTCGCTTGCGGGTGTGATCATCTTCCTGCTCTGGATCTGGATCGCGAACAACGCGCTGCTGTTCGGTGCCGAGTTCGATGCTGAGCTCGAGCGCGGACGTCAGCTGCAGGCGGGCATCGCGGCGGAGGAGACGCTGCAGCTCCCGCCGCGCGACACGAAACGGAGCGACAAGGCCGCGGCGAAGGAGGAGCAGGATGTCGCCGAGGGGCGACAGATCCGCCTGCAGCACGGTGACGAGCGCGCTGAGGGCCGGTAGTCTCGTCGGAAGGTGCCCCCGCGCCTTCGAGCTCCGTTCCTCGGCGGCTGTTCGCCTCAGACCAGGAAGAAACTCCCGTGTCCCACCGCGCGCCGTCCGAAATCCCTAGCCGACGCCGTCTGCTCTCGGCTGCCGCGTGGAGTATGCCCGTCATCGCGGCTGCCGCCGCGGTCCCGACAGCCGTCGCTTCGGCCGTCTTCACGGGCGCGGTCCTCTTCGACTCGACGAGCGCGGGCCGCTTCGTGCGCGCTACCGGTGCGACGGCGTCATCGGCCAGTGGCACGGCGAACGTCGTCATCACAGGTGGCGGCGGTGCGGCGTGCGCAAGTCGTCTGCTCGTCTCGTTCTCGTCGCAACTCGTGCCGAACACGGGATACGAGCTGATCACGGCAAGCAATCTCACGGCTCGTGCGGTTGGCGGGTCGGGATACCTGCAGCTGCAGCAGTATCTGCGCTCGGAAGCCGCGCAGGCACCCGGGGTGCGGGGGGCAGACCCTGCAGGTCACGTTCGCCCGACCGGTGCGCAACCTGAAATTCAGCCTCGGTGGCTTCACGAGTGGCAACGGAGACGGGGCCGCGGGCATCCTCTTCAGGGACGCGGCCTACATCACTGGTGCGAACAACTTCCGCTCGGCATCGCAGGGTGCCGACGTCACGGGTGATGGCACGGCAGCGAATCCATGGTTCGCGAACAAGTTCAATGTCGGAACGTTGCCGGTCACCCCGGCGGACACCGTCAACGACGTGGCGTTCTCGGGGTCGGTGACCAGTTTCACGCTGCACTACTACTCGCTGACGGGGCGAACTCCGCCCGTGCAGAATCAGGACTTCCAAGGCCTCTTCCTCAGCAGCATGAGCTTCAACGCCGCCTGCTGAGCTACCGCTCGATGTGACCGATGTAGTCGCGCAGGTTGCTGATGACGGTCTCGAGGTCGGTGCCCGTGGCCTGCGCGAGCTGACCCGCGAGCCAGCTCTGGTTCAGCAGGGCGGCGCCGAGGATGTGACTGTCCTCGATGCTCTCGTCGAGTTCCGTGGCCGGGGCGCCGAACGGCTCGAGGGCGAGCTGGAACGCCAGCTCGTTGGTGACGGGATCCGAGGTCGCGTGCTGCGCCAGCACGGCGTCGAGCTGCACGTGCATGGCGCGGATAGCCTGCTCCGGAACCTGCAGGCTCGAGCTCTGCTCGGTGATCGCAGCGGCTCCGTACTCGGAATCGTGGTCCATCTCAGTGCCTTCCGTCGCTCGTCACGGCGAGCGCTTGCTTCTGGGTATGTGATCCGCGGGTGGTCGCGGCCGGCCCGCTGGGCAGGGGCATCCTGTTCGCACGCTAGGGGACTCGCCGCTGTGAGCAGCCGGTTTCAGTGCCGCATCGGGTCGAATTCACCCCGTTCTTCACCACGCAGGCGTTCGGGTGCGCACCGTCAGCCGACGGCGATCGGGCCGCGCGTGAACGCGACCTCTTGTCCGTCGACGGTGATGGAGCGACGCGCCCAGACGCGTGCCCTGCCCGTGTTCTCGACTGCGCGGAACATGAGCTGGTTGTCGAGGTTCGTCTGCGTCGAGGTCGCGGTGATCGGCCGCTGATAGGTGGTCACGTAGACGGAGCAGGTGACGCCGTCGATGCGAGTCGTGCCCGTGCGGGTGGGTGTCGACCACGCTCCGGAGTTGCCCCTCATGGGGGTCCAGGTGACGTTCGCGTCGCTGTAGAACGTGATGCTCGCGTTCGCGAGCTTCGAGCGCGCGCTCGTTCCCGTCACCCACAGGCCGCGCTCTGGAGGGGTGCCGCTGCCGTCGATGGTCAGGTGGTTGGTCGTGACCGGGCGCGGGGCGAACCCCTGGGACCACTGCGTGGTCTGCGTCGTCGTCACCGCGACCCACCCCTGAAGACCCTTCTCCAGCTCCTGGGAAGCTGCGGCGAGCGGTGCCGCGACAGCGACCGCGATGACGGGTGCTGACCAGGCGGCTGCCGTGAGCAGTGCGCGGCGGTTGAGTTCTGGGGTGGGGGTGGCGGATGACATGAGGGCTCCTCTGATTGACGTGGCGGCCGTCCATGGGGGGCACTCGCCGGCGATCAAGAGACCGTTGCGCGGGATCAGTTGGCAGCAAAAAATGAACGACGTTCATAAGCATATGCTTGCATCTACAACTGATGCAAATACATGTAGTTTGATCGTCGATCTGCTCAGGAATCACCCCGGGGTGCCGGGGTACTCTCGCCCTCGGCTCTCCGACGCCTGGCGCTTCCCGTGCAGCGCAGCGAGCCAGCCGGCGCCCAGACCCCGCTGCCGAGAGATTTCAGAGGAAGAGGGCGTGAGCTTCCACGAGATGAGTGACCGTTGACCGATACCGCACCCGTGTTCCTGCCGATGAACGGCGCTGGCCAGCGCGCCCACGATCGGCCGCGGTCTCGCGAGGTAGTTCCGGCGCCAGCGCCCATCGAGCGGATCGTCGAGGCGCAGGCCCGCGGAGACTGGGACGCGGTCACGCAGCTTCTCGAGCAGCATTGGTCCTCGCTGCTGCGCACTTCACGCGCCGCGATGCGGGAGGTGGTGAACGCGCTGCCAGATGCCGTGCTGGAGGCGAAGTCGCGCTGGGCTGCAGCACGGCAGTACCTGAACTTCGCGCCCGACGACGGGCGCGTGCGCCCGGCGCGTTTCGATTTCGAGGCGGCGCAGCCGAACGACGCGGGCGAGCTCATCGACGACCTGGCGCAGTTCACGGGCCAGACGGCGCACGAACGGGGAAAGGGGCATTTCCCGAGCGCCGCGACGATCGCCGAGACCGCGATCGAGGCGGTCAAGCAGGCGTCGCCGGCCGAGATGAAGACCTTGCGTCCCCTCCTTCCCGGGTTGCGCATCCAGTGGGCGACGAGCCTTCTCTTCGCGGGCGACATCCGCGCCGCGCTGACCGAGTTCGAGGCCGCCTACGCTGACGCCGTCGCGTTCGACAGCGACCGGATGGCGACCGCGGCGGCCGGGTCGATCGCGCTCATCCACAGCCTCACGGGAGACCTCGTGCTGGCCCGTTCGTGGCTGCGGCGCCAGCCGACCGCGCTGAACGGCGGATTCGAGGGGCCGGGCGAGTTCGACGGCGGCCCTGGCGACGCGGTGACCGTCATGGGTGCGCTGGCCGCGGCGAACATCGCGATCGATGAGTTGAACGTCGAGGAGGCGCGGGCCTGGCTGGCGAAGGACCCCGGCGATGAGGTCGCCCCCGAGCAGTGGGCGCTGCGCCTCGGTGTCGCATCGCGCATGGAGGTGCTGAGCGGCGACCCGCTCGCGCAGTCGCTGCGCAACCGCGCCGCGGTGCGAGCCCGCCCAGCCCATCTCGTCGAGGACGGGCTGAACGGGTGGGCGCTCAGCTTCTCCGACGTCGGCATCCGCATCGCGTTGCGCGACGTGCGCGGAGCCACGGAGGCGATCGCGGCGCTCGACGCCGGCGACAGCGAGCTTCACCGGCAGGCCGCGTTGATCGCGCGCATCTGGCGGCTGGTGCGGGCCGGTGAGCACGTGCAAGCGGTCGCCGTCATGGAGTCTGTCCCGGCCGACGAGCGCAGCCTGCGGGTCGGCATGGAGCTGCTGGCAGCCGCCACGATCATCCACCTCAGTGCCGGAGCGAAAGCGAGGGCCGCGGAACTGTTCCGGACCCTGACCACGATGGTCGCCGAACAGGGATTCAACGGGGTGCTGATGCGCTTCAGTGACGAGGACTACGAAGCCCTGTGCGCGAGCAGCGGCGTGCGACTCAAGGTTCGCGAAGCGAGGCGGGCGCTGGTCGGTGAGCTCCACACGACCGCGCAGGCCGCGGTGTCGGACATCCGCCTCACCGAGCGCGAACGCGTCGTGCTCCGCCACCTGCTCCAGTCCAGGAAGCTCAACGACATCGCCGCCATCGAGCACGTGTCACCCAACACCATCAAGTCGCAGCTGCGAACGCTCTTCAAGAAGCTCGGCGTCTCCTCCCGCGACGACGCCATCAAGGTGGGGCGACGCAACCCGGGCCTGTGGTCCGACGTCGGGCTGTGAGCCGCCGCTGCCCTGCAGGATGCTCGCCTCGCGGTGCCGCATGATGTTGCCATGCGAATCTCCCGCGCACGTGCCGTCGTCCTCGTCGCAGGCGTGGCGACCCTCGTCTCTGCGGCGCTCGCGGGATGCGCGTCCGATGGGCTGACGAGCGGCGAGCCTGGCTCGGAGGGGAACGCTGACGTCGTGCTGCCGCCCACGTCGGGCACGTTCGACTACCAGCTGGGGGAGCCGTACGCGATCGACGGTGGCATCGACGTCGTCGCCCGCGATGCGACGGCGACGCCAGAGTCAGGCTCTTACAACATCTGCTACGTGAACGGCTTCCAGACCCAGCCGGGGGAGGTGGAGGCGTGGCTGGGGGAGCGCGGCGAGCTGCTGCTGCGCGACACCAGCGGTGAGCCGGTCATCGATCCGGACTGGCCGGACGAGTACATCCTCGACCCGTCCACGAGCGGTCAGCGCGACGGGATCCTCGCGGTGATCGAACCCGTCATCGCCGGATGCGCGGAGGCGGGCTTTGACGCCGTCGAGATCGACAACCTCGACACGTACACGCGGTTCGACGGCATCGACGAAGCCGGCGCGCTGCAGCTCGCGCGCGCCTACGTCGACGCGGCACACGCATCCGGTCTCGCGATCGGGCAGAAGAACAGCGCCGAGCTCGCCGACCGCGGGCGCGACGAGCTCGGCTTCGACTTCGCCGTCACGGAAGAATGCAGCGCGTACGGGGAGTGCGGCACCTACTCCACGGCATACGGCGAGCACGTGCTGCAGATCGAGTACCTCGACAATCTGCCGGCGGCGGGCGCCGCAGCAGTGATCTCGACGGATGCGGTGTGCGGCGACCCGGATCGGGCGCCGCTCACGATCATCCGCGACCGGGACCTCGTCGGGGCCGGCGCTGAGGGGCACTTCTACCAGCAGTGCTGAATGGGCCGACGCCTTCCGACCCGGTTCACTGACTATTTACTTCACTTAACTACCGAAACCATTCTGGCGCGCACTAGTCTGATCGCACCCCCCAGATGGCGTCGACTCTGATGCCGTCTCTCGCGACGACGCAGTCGACCCGGGCGCTTCGTCGTGCCTGGGTCGACTGCGCGCGCGAGCAGCACCCGGAATGGACCCATGAACGACGATCTTTCTCCCGAGACCGCCACCACCTCGAGCCGCCGCACCGTGCTGACCGCCGCCGCGTGGTCGGCGCCGGTCATCGCCGTGGCCGCCGCGACGCCGTTCGCCGCCGCCTCGCGCTGCTCTGCGCAGAATGTCTCCCTCAACTGGCTGAACACCAACGCGACCGGCCCGATCCCGGCTGAGAACACCAACGCAACGATCACGCGATCGTTCGTGTTCACCCAGACCGCGCAGACCGCGCCCGCGCTGGCGGCCATGAACGTCTCGGTGACGCACAGCTTCGCTGGCAACGCGCGGTCCGCGAACGTCACGACGTCTGGCACGGTCAATGTGCTCGCGCAGAACGCGACCCGCACCACTCCTGGTGGGAACGGCATCGGCAACGTCGGCGGCACTGGTCAGCCCGGTTACACGATCGCGCAGCGCATCACTGCGACTCCCGCGACCCCGGGCGTCGGTGCCGTCACGGTGAACGACTACCAGGACGTCGTCATCAACTTCAACGAAGACGTCTCGAACGTTCGCTTCGCAGTGAGCGACATTGATCGTCAGTGGAACGCCACGACCCGCGACTTCGCCGATGGTGTCACCGTCGTGGCCACCAACGCAGCCGGTGTCGGCGTTCCTGTGGTCCGAAACACGGCACAGCCCAACACCAGCATCGTCGGGGCAGGTACGGCCGCTGACCCCTACTACCGCAATGTCGATGGCAACATCTCCGAGGCGACGAACGCCGGCAACCTCGCGGTCATCGCAGCAGGCCCGCTCCGGACGATCCGTATCCGCTACCGGAACCGCGGGTATCTCGTGACGCCTGGAACGCCGTCGAGCAACACCGACAACAACCAGACGATCTTCGTCACGGGCTTCACGGTCGATCGCGGCGCGCGTCTCTGCTAAGTCTTCGTTGGCCGTCGGTCCCCATGCTTCGGGTGCCGACGGCACCGGCCTTCTGATGAAGCGGATCAGGCTCAACGCCGATTCAGGGCCAGACATCATTCAATTCGTGACTCGAAACGAAGAATTCACTTCTCCTATTTGTTGTCTTGTTGAGTTCCAACATAAACTGAAGGCTCCCCGACCTGGCCGCCCAGCAGTCTCTGCGCATGTCTGGCCCCCCGCCTGGCGCCCCTCTCGGTTGCCTGCCGGTTCACCACGAATGGATTCCCCTTTGTCAGATACGTCCCCCGCGCGTTCCAACGATCTCAACCGCCGCAGAATGCTGAAGAGCGCTGCCTGGGCCGCCCCTGTCATCGCAGTCGCAGCCGCGACGCCCTTCGCCGTTGCATCGAGCTCCGGAGGAACACGCAACATCACGACGGCCGGTGCTGTCGCGATTCGAGTGACCGGGCAAGTCCGTCGGATCACCTTCACGGTCATCGGAGGTGGCGGCGGAGCCACGGCAACATCGCCCGCGCCCGCGCACCAGGGGGCCCTGCTCTCAGGGACGATCACTCTCCCCGCCAGCGCCACGAGTCGCAACATCAACATCATCGTGGGTGCCGGCGCGAGCGCGACCGGTGTTGGCGGGCTCGGATACGGCAACGGTGGCAACGGTCCCACATACGGCGGCGGCGGGGGATCCTCCATCTCCATCGACAGCACCCTCGCGGTCGTCGCTGGCGGCGGAGGTGCGCGTTCGGTGGTCAATACGACGCAGGGCACCACAACGACGACCGAACGCTACGCTCCGTTCACGCAGATGCCGTCGACCGGCTCAGGGGCCGGTGCGGCGAACGGCATGACACGCCAGCTCACGGTCACCACCGGCGGTCAGGTGTACGTCGGTGCTCCAGGCCTCGCTGCCTCCGGCGCGACGGGCGGCGTGGCCCCGGTGGCAACCGCGAGCTTCCCCGCGACCAACCCGACCGGCGCGACAATCGTGCGCACGGCAGGGGTCGCCGGAGGCAACCATCTCACCGGTGCCAACGGCGGTGGAAACGGCGCGATCGGTGTTGCAGTCGGCGGCGGCTCGACCGGAGCTGGCGGCGGCGGGTACGCGGGCGGGTCATCCGGCGCGAGCATCCGTCGCACGGACGGCAACAACGTGATCGACGCTCCCGGTGGTGGTGGCGGCGGCTCGAACTACACCGCTGGTCCCGGAGTCGTCGTGACGACCACCAGCACGAGCGGGATTCTTCCCGTCGGACCTGCAGGTCACGTCGGCCGCGTCCAGGTCACCTGGTCCACTACCTGATCCGTGCTCTGAGCTTCGAGGGGGGGTGTCCGCGACCGCGGATGCCCCCTCAGGCATTGGTCGCGGGCAGTGCGTAGCTGAAGGTCGGCTCCCACTCCGCCTCAGTGCCGAATATGATCAAGGCGTTCCGCCCGTGCGCTGGCCCCCTCGACGCGCAGGCACCACCTTCCTGCTCCATCCCCTCGCCGAGCAAAGGCTTTCCCGTGCCGCATTCCGTGACGCCCCAGACCGCATCTGAGACCTCTGGTCCGGACCGCCGCGCGATGCTGAGCGCCGCGGCTTGGACCGTCCCCATTCTCGCCACCGCGGCCGCTGCACCGCTCGCCTCGGCATCGACGCCCACCGGTATCAGCGCCGGGGCCTTCCGGCTCGTCGGCAACTGCGGTGTGCAGGGACTGATCGGACCGGGGTTCCTGCTGGCCGCGGACCCAGGTGTCGCCTTGCCCGTCGGAACGACGATACTCATCACCGGCAGCGGGGTCGCCTCCCTCGGCCTCGTTCGTGTCACCGGCCAAGCGACTGCCGACGTCGAGAACATCGGGACCGTGCTGAGGCGCGTGACCTTGACGTCCGAACTCCCAGCAGACGAGTCCATCGCAGTTCGCACCTCGCTGTCGATTTCCAGCGCCTTCACCCTCACCGCGTTCGTCATCCTGCCCGACGGGTACGTGGAGGGCGGCGGTGCCAAGCCAGCTGGCAACGTCAATTCGCAGCAGATCCTCTGCTCGGCGAGCTGACCCGGCTGCTGGCGGGTTCTACGCCCTGACCCCGTGGAGCCGTCTCGAACGGCGCCCACCGACGCGGATGCCGCGCGCATCCCAGCAGCAGGTCTGTCGCGAACCTTGTTGCTTCGCGCCGGGCCATCTACTGTGAGAACACCTGTGCGTCGAGTTTTCACGACGTATGCACCACCTCCTGCTCCATCTCCTCCCTCGAGCAAAGGCCTGCCGTGCACAACTCTTCCGCCTCCCGTCAGGGGCCACTCGAGAAGTCGACCGATCGCCGTTCGATGATTCGGAACACCGCGTGGGCGGTGCCTGCGATAGCGGCTGCCGTTGCGGCGCCGCTCGCGTCCGCATCGACGACAGCCGACATCGACGTGGGCGCGTATGTGAACCGCGGAACGTGCGGAACTCTCGGCCTTATCAACCCTGGTTTCACCCTGACCGCGTCCTCGGCTGTTCCCCTGCCGGTTGACACGACCATCACGATCATCGGAAGCGGGGTCGCGAACATCGGAACGTTCAGCGCGTCAGGCGGGACAGCCTCGATCACCACGCTCAGTGGCACCGCGCGGCAAGCAGTCCTCACTGCACCGCTCGCCGCAGGCGAGACACTCGCCCTGCGAACCACGCTGTCCATCAGCGTCGCCTTCAGCTTGAACGCGGTCGTGTCCCTCCCGAGCGGATACATCGGCACCGGTGCGAAGTCGGCCGCCTTCGTGTCCTCGACGCTCATCCTCTGCAGCGCGAACTAGAACCATCATCGATGGAGGTGCCACACGGCGCACGCAGATCGCCCCGAGCATCCGAGTGGATGCGCGGGGCGATTCGCGTCTGGGGCGGCGGGCCGGTTGCTAGCGCCCCGTCGGCTGGTACTCGCTGACCGTGTCGGCCGCGAGGTGCTGCTTGAGGTCGGCGATGCTCACCGTGTCCAGGAAGACGACGGACTGGTCGCCGACCATGCCGGTGCCGTTCGTCGGCAGGGTGAAGCTCCGGACGTTGCTGCCGCGGATGTCGCGCATCGAGAAGCCCAGGTTCGCCATGGTGGTGAGATCAAGGGAGTCGCTGACGCCGACGTAGGGCGTGAACTGCGTGATGATGTTGTTGATCTTGCCCGGATCCGTGAGCGTCTCAGCGCTGAGCATTTTGTCCAGCACCGCCTTCAGCCATGCCTGCTGGTTGCGCACGCGCTGGTAGTCGCCGTCGGTGAAGGCGTAACGCTCTCGTACGAAGGCCAGCGCTTCCTCGCCCGTCAGGGTGATGGGACCAGCTTCGAACGTCTTGCCCTTCATGTGCGAGGAGTTGAACGCGACGTCGTTATTGATTGTGACGCCGCCGAGTGCGTCGGTGATGCCGGCAAAGCCGTCGAAGTCGACGACGGCGACGTGGTTGATGCGCTGCCCGAGCAGCCCCTCGACGGTCTGGACGACGAGCGGAACGCCGCCGAACGAGAGCGCGGCGTTGATCTTGGCCTCACCGTGGCCGGGGATCGCGAGCCAGCTGTCGCGCATGATCGACATGATCTGGACGTCGCTGCGGTCAGCGGGGATGTGCACGAGCATCATCGTGTCGCTGCGGCTGCCGAGGTCGGTCATGATCGACGGGCTGCCGGGTGCCCGCGAGTCGCTGCCGAGAAGGAGGATGTTGACCGGTTCGCCGGCGTCGGTCACGACCTGCTCCGGTCGGCCTTCGTACTCGCCCGGGTCGCCCTCGAACGTCTCGATGGCGTCGATCCTCGATTGCACGTTCCACCAGACGATCCCTGCGCCCGCGACGGCTGCGACGAGGATTCCGACGAGCGTCCACAGCAGGATCTTCGGGCCGCGACGCTTCTTCTTGCCGTCCTCGCGCGCACCCCTGCGGGTGCCGTCCGAGCTGCCGGCTGCGTCGTGCTCGAAGAGATCTGAGAGGGCGTCGTCATCGCTTCGGGGGCGCGACGAAGCCTGGCCTGGGGTCTGCTCCATGCAGGCGAGTATGACACGCGCAACGTTTCGAGCACGATTCAGGTCACCGGGCCTCAGTGAGCGTCGCATGTCGATTCATCTGCGACGTGAATGCACACCGAACATGTTTCGGCCAGGAAAACACGCCCTCGATGCGCAAAAAAGACCGGGGTAACCCTTTCGTTATGCGTGAACGTTGGGATAGTCTCAGCTGGCACCCAGGATCTCTATGACGAGCCACAGGCCCGAACAGAGCGCGGCCAGTGGCGGCGGAGACCCGAAGCGCATAGCCGTTGCCCCCAAGCGGTGTGCGCACCAAGAAGTACTCATCTCTTATTGGAGCACACGTGACGCCTCCCTCCTCAGGGCCCGCTACCGCGCAGATCCCGGTCGTGACGACCGACGACACTCGCGACAGCGCTTCACTGCCCTCGGTCGAGCCGCACTTCGCGCAGACTGCCGCGGAGCCGAACGCCCGCGTGCAGCGCACGCTCAAGCGCCGCGCCAACTGGCGTCAGGGCTACGCCCGCCTGCTGGTCATCACCGACCTCGCTGTCCTCGCCGTGGTCATGCTGGGCGCCCAGCTCGTCTGGCTCGGCGGCGGCAACGCGGCCGTTCCCGCCGGCGGCAACGCCGCCATCGACAGCGATGTCTCCTACTGGCTCGTGTCCGCCGTCATCGTCGCTGGCTGGGCGTGGATGCTCTCCCTCTTCGACACCCGCGACTACCGCATCCTCGGCTCCGGCTTCGAGGAGTACCGGGGTGTCTTCAACGCGTCGCTCATGCTCGCGGGAATCGTGTCGATCTTCGCGTACCTCACCGCGTTCGAGCTCGCCCGCGGATACGTGCTCATCGCGTTCCCGGTCGGCACGGTCGCGCTCGTGCTCTCGCGCTGGATCGGACGCCAGTGGCTCGTCCGTCAGCGCAAGGGCGGCAACCTGCAGGCTCGCGTGCTGCTCGTCGGCTCGCGCTACTCGGTGCTCGACCTCAACCGCGACCTGTCGCGTCGTGAGGCTGCCGGCTACAACGTCGTCGGCGCCTGCCTCATCGACGGCAAGAGCGGCGAGCTCGACCCGAACGCTCCCGACTTCCTTCCCGGCACCGACGTGCCAGTCGGCGGCAACCCGGAAGACCTCGCGGGGTCGCTTGACGCCATCGGCGCCGACACCGTGGTCATCGCCGGCAACGACGTCACCTCGACGCAGTGGCTGCGCGAGGTGGGCTGGGACCTGCACCCGGACCGCCACTTCCTCATCGTCGCCCCGGGCCTGCTGGATGTGGGCGGCCCCCGCATCGTCACGCGCCCGGTCGCGGGCCTCCCGCTGCTGCACGTCGACTCCCCGAAGTTCACGCGCATGGGCCTCCTGCTCAAGCGTGCCTTCGACGTCCTCGTGTCTGGTCTTCTCATCCTCGTCCTCTCGCCGCTGCTCATCGGGACGGCGATCGCGGTCGCAGTCACGTCGCCCGGTGGCGTCTTCTTCAAGCAGGAGCGTGTCGGCTACAGTGGCCAGCGCTTCACGATGTGGAAGTTCCGCAGCATGCGCGCCGACGCCGAAGAGGTGCTCAAGAAGCTGCAGAGCGAGCGCCGCGACGCGGGCAACGACATCCTCTTCAAGATGAAGGACGACCCGCGCATCACGAAGGTCGGCAAGTTCATCCGCCGGTACTCGATCGACGAGCTCCCGCAGCTGTTCAACGTCTTCGGCGGTTCCATGTCGCTCGTCGGCCCCCGCCCGCCGCTGGACCGCGAGGTCAAGCAGTACGAGGACCACGTGCACCGTCGCTTCATGGTGAAGCCCGGTATCACCGGCCTGTGGCAGGTCAGCGGCCGCTCGAACCTCACGTGGGAAGAGACCGTGCGCCTCGACCTCTACTACGTCGAGAACTGGTCGATGGCCGGCGACTTCGTCATCCTGTTCCGCACGGCCCGCGCGGTCGTCGCGAGCGAGGGCGCCTACTAGGGGTTCTCCCGAAGCTGCCTGGAGCGGCGGTGGTCCACGACGTGGATCGCCGCCGCTTTGCTCGTGCATGGCCGTGACGCGTTCCGAGCATCCCGGCTGAACAGTAGGCTGGCGGGATGGACCAGGGGACAGGCGAGCGGCTTGGAGTGAGCGGCGAGCTCTTCGACGCCGTCGTCGCCCCGGTCGAGTCGCTTGCGCTGGTCAGGGACGACGAGAGCGGTGATGTCACCGTCCTGTCGCTGACGGATACCGACTGCAAGCCGCTCGTGCTGAGCGGCACCGCGGCGGTCATCTGGGACGAGCTCGACGGACAGCGTTCGCTGCGCCTCATCGTGCGTGAGCTCGCCGACGACTACGAGTTGGACGAGCAGGTCATCGGGGAGCAGGTGCTGACGTTCGTGGCGCAGCTGCTCGATGCGCGCCTGCTGCAGCAGCGAGACGCCCAGACGGCCGCTGGCTGAGCCTGCGGCGGAACGTCAGCGCTCGTCTCAGCGCTCGTCGAAGGCGCGCAGGTCGCGGCGAGCCTGAACGATGCCGTGGAGCCCTCGGCTCACACGCCTCCACCAGGCTTGCCGGAGGCTGATGGCGCCGTTGCGGAGGTCGGGGTCGATCGCCTCGAGGTCTGCGCGTGCGGGGAAGAAGGCGCGCGCGGCGATGCCGGGCTTCTCGAGCAGCGGCGCGCGCTGCAGCTTGAGCATCCACCCCGTCATCGCGTGCTCGGCCTTCGCGTTGAGGCGCCAGAGTCGCAGGGGTTCGCTCGCCGCTGAGTTCGGCACGAGCGGCACGTCGTGGCCCAGGTCGATGAGGAAGCGGCGCGCGGTCTGCGTAGAGTCGGTGCCGACCGCGTCCTGGAGGATCTGCTCGGAGAGCGAGGCTGTTGTGCGCGCCTCGGCGATGTAGTCGGAGTGGCTGCCCTGCATCTTTTTGAGGGCCTCGACGAGTTCCGTGTACTCCGTCATCTGTCGAGAGTCGTCTGAGACCTGGCCCTCTTCGCGCAGGGAGTGGAGCGCGAGTACGAGGGCGCTGCCGGCGATGTCGGGGGTATCGATGGGGTGTCCGGCGACGTTGACCTGTATGCGGTGCAGCCACAGGCGGTCGAAGGCGCTCTGCGGGTCGCCGAGGAATCCGGGCCAGTAGTGGTGCACGTCGATGTCGTTGGGCCAGGACTCGTGGATGAGGGTGCGCGAGTGCTGCTCGAGGAGCTTCGGGAAGTCGGGCCACGGGCGTGGCGTCCAGCCGTAGACGGCGAGCGCCTCGATGAAGTCCTTCGCCCGTGTGGGTTCGACGATGATGTCGACGTCGGTGGAGTACCTGCGAGTGCGCAGGCCGAGGTCGGCGGAGATCGGCCCCTTGATGACGAGCATCCTGATGCCCTGCTCGCGGGCAACATGCTGTGCGAGGGCCGTCGACAGCGCAACTCCATCGCTCACCGAGAAGGCGATGGTCGCTGCGTCCGAAGACGCTTCAGCTGGTGCCACTGAAGTCCTTACCTGTGTGCTGCGGGTCTGGAGGACTCGCAAGGGTGAGCATATCGAGGTCTGCGAGCGGATGTGCACTTGATCGCGGGCGGGGGAGCGCTACCCTGGCCCGTTCTGGGGCCGGTCTGCTTGGTACAGTTGCGAGCATGACGAGAACACTGCGCCTGCATCCCCTTGGCGTAGACGTCGAACTCTGCCTCGATGACAGCATCTCGGCGGAGTTCGAGGCCGATCTGCGTGAGTCGTGGGCCGACGTGGCGGGTCAGCCCGGGGATGGTGAGCCGGACGAGACGCATCGTCTTGCGCTCACGCAGCTCGACGAGCCCGAGGTGAGCGATGTGGTCGGCGGTTCTGACGCCGACTTGGCGTCGCAGATCTCGACGACCGTGACGTTGGATGCGATCGAGCACAACGGCGGGCGCCTCGTCATGATCCACGCGGCGGGCATCGCGCTCGACGACGGACGGGTCATCGCCTTCGTGGGGCCGTCTGGGCGGGGCAAGACGACGCTCGCGAAGACGCTCGGACGCGAGTACGGCTACGTCACCGACGAGACGCTCGCCATCGACTTCGACGGCAACGTGCTGCCGTACCGCAAGCCGCTCTCGGTCATCGTAGACCCGAGCCGGCCGAAGGAGCAGCTGTCGCCCGCGAAGCTCGGCTTGCGGCCGCTGCCGGATGCACCGCTCAGGATCGCCGCGATCGTGCTGATGCACCGCGTCGACGAGCACGAGCTCGAAGACGGCCCACTCATCTCGCCGGTGGCGACGGGCAGCGCTATCGGCTGGATGGTGCCGGAGCTCAGCTACCTTCCTGCGCTCCCGGACCCGCTTGTGCAGCTTGCGGAGCTCATCGATGCGACCAACGGGGTGCGCCGCGTCACGTACTCGGATGCGTCGCAGGTCGCCGCGCTGGTCCCCGAGATCTTGAGCGCGCACGGTGACGTGCAGCCGTGGACGGCCGGCCACAGTGAGCCGGATGCGACGACGCCGTCGGCCACGGTCGGCGAGGACTCGTACCGTCGGGCACCCGGCGTGCACTGGCTGCTGTTCGCGAACGAGGCGGTCACGCTCGAGGCTCGCATCGTGCGCCAGCTGGCAGGTATCGCGCCCGGCCTCTGGGAGCTGCTCGGAGAGTGGACGACGCTCACGCAGCTCACGGCGGAGCTCATCGAGCAGTACGGCGAGGTGGCGGACGCACGCGAGCTGGTGCAGGTCGCCCTCGACGGTCTCATCGAGGCGAACCTGGTCGAGCGCGTCCAGGCCGCCGTCGTCGGCAACACGGCCAGCAAGTGACCGACCCGGGGGTCGCGACCACCGCCGCGCCGCAGCCGCGTCGTTCGCCGCTTCGACGACTCACGTCGCATCCGCTCTTGCACCTGGTTGCGGCGTTCGTCGTGCTCGCGCTTGTGCAGGCGTTCTTCGTGAAGGTCTACGCGATCCCTTCGGCGTCGATGGATGACACGCTCGCCGTGGGTGACCGCATCCTCGTCAATCGTCTTGCGTACCTCGGCGATGCCGAGCCTGTGACGGGCGACATCGTCGTGTTTGCGGCGTCGGACACGTGGGATGAGGCGCCGCCCGAGCCGCCGAGCGACCCGCTGCGGTTCGCCGCGCGAGTCGTGGGTGAGGTGTTCGGCATCGGCCAGGGCTTCTCGCACATCCTCGTGAAGCGCGTGATCGCGACCGGCGGGCAGACCATGGCGGTCGACCCCGCGACCGGTGGCATCGTCGTCGACGGCGTCGCGCTCGACGAGAGCTCCTACGTCGACCTCGACTTCGAGTTCGTGCCGGGCACCCTCGACTGCTCCACGTCGCCCGCGTCGCTGCGCTGCTTCGACGAGTTCACGGTGCCAGAGGGACAGATCGTGGTGCTCGGCGACAACCGCACCAACTCATCCGACTCGCTCGCCGCCTGCCGCGGCGGGGGAGTGGACGCATCCTGCCTGCGCACCGTGCGCGACGACGACGTCGTCGGCGAGGTCTTCTCGATCGTGTGGCCGATACCGAGGTTCGGCGGGGTCTAGGCTCCGCTCGACGTATCTGAGACGCGCGGCGGATTCTCTCGTCTGCGGGGTCCCGCAGAGGTCCCGAGTCGTTTCCGGAGTCGCATCGCTGGTTCTTCGATGTACTTCCACGAGGCCCAGGCAACTGGAATCGTGACCGCGATAGACAGTGCGATGGCGCCGTACGGGCCTAGCGCAGGCAAGCCCAGGAGCACGAGAAGCTGCTGCAGCGGCCAGGCCCAGATGTACATGCCGTACGAGATGTCGTTCTTCGCGCCGAGTCGGACCGGCAGACGCGCTCCCAATCCGAGGAGGAGGATTGCGGCCGGGAGCTGCCCGGCAGTGTCCGCCAGGCCGGTCACGAGCATCAGGGCCAGAAGGAGCGCGCTGCCGACGATGAGCCACCAGCTCGGCCGCCAACGACTTCCCGCGAAGTAGACCAGCATCCCCGCGAGGAAGAAGCCAGCCAACCGCACTCCTTGAAGGTACGGCTTGTAGAGCAGATCAAGTGGGCCGTATGAAGCGAGCTGCAGAACAAGAACTGCGGCGAAGGCGATGGAGACCACGAGGAGCGGTCGCTTTTTCGCGATCGCAAGGCTGAGCAGCAACGCGGCGCAGATGTACGCGCAGAACTCGTAGATCAGCGTCCAGAACGGCGAATTCCATTGGTCCGGGATCGGCAGGGTCGTGATGGTCTCCGCGATGCCCTTCTGGTGGATCCAGAGACCGAAGTTCACGGCCACGTAGCGAATGGCATCTGTGATCTCGTATTTCGAACCACTGAGAAGTGCTGAAACTGGCGCGAACACGGCGGCGATGGCGACCAAGCAGACCCAGAACGCGGGGAAGATCCGAAGCGCCCGGTTGACCATGAAGGGGCGCATGGTGAGACGCATGCGCGAACCGGCGATCAGGTAGCCGGAGATGGCGAAGAAGCCGTTCACAGCCCAGATGCCCAGCAATGTGAGTGGGTCACCGAACCCGTTCATGGGAAGTGCGTGAGCAACGATGACTGCCGTCGCGAGCAAGAGACGAACGAAGTTGAGCGCGTTGTCTCGCGTTGAAAGCGCCTCACGGAAGGTCTGGGTCACGGAAGCGAACGCTACCAGCAGTGTGAAATAGCTTGCTTCTCTATGGCACTGGTGACGGCCGTGCTTGGGGCGCCTGGACCTTGCGCATGACCTTGCGCAGGCCCATGCACGGTTTCTCAATGAGTCTCCACGAGCACCAGGCGAGGGGCAACGTCAACGCGAGCGCGAGTGCTCCGGACAGCCACGGACCCATCGCGGAGGTGTCGATGATGGCGAGATACTGCTGCACTGGCCAGGCCCAGATGTACACCCCGTAGGACATGTCGTTTCTGGCACCGATTCGAACCGGCAGTTTCGCGCCCACCCAGAGCACGATGAAAGCGAATGGCACTGGGCCGAGCCAGGAATCGAGGCCGAGGATCACGGCGCCGGCGAGGACGCTGACAGCAGTGAGGAAAACGGTCCAGTTCAGGCGCAGGCGGTCGCCAAGAAAATACAGCAGCATTCCCGCCAAGAAGAAGGTACCAAGCCGACTGCCGTTCACAACGAGATCAGTCGTGATGCCGAAGTAGTCTGCGGAGAGGACGTAGCCGAGCGTGACGGTTGCCAAGAGAACCGCGGTCGTAGTTATTGGTTTACGCCGCGCGAACGGCACCGTGAGCACGAGGCCAGCTGCGAGGTAAGCGGCGAACTCGTATTTGAGTGTCCAGAGCGGCGCGTTCCACGTGCCGGGAAACGGGACAGACATCAGCGTCTCTTGGATGCCGTACTGGGTCACGAACAGTGAGAAGTTCTTCCAGATGTAGCTGAGACCGCTCGAGAACACGTAGCTTTCCCTCGTCAGCAGAGTCGACAGCGGCGCCAATACCAGCGCGACCACGACGAGGCACACCCAGAAAGCCGGATAGATGCGCAGTGTTCGATGAACCAAGAAGGTGCCGAGAGGTAAGCGCATGCGCGAGCCTGCGATCAGGTAGCCAGAGATTGCGAAGAAGCCGCAGACTGCCCACTCGCCTAGCCAACTGAAGGCGGATGAGCTGAATCCTCCGATCGGCCACGCATGCCCGAAAATGACCGCCGACGCGAGGACGAGTCGAACAAAGTTCAGTGCGTTATCCCTTTGACCTAGCGCTGATCGAAACGTCGGCACGCCGCCAAACGATTTAGCAGTATCTCCAGTACCTACTGCTGGCGGGACGCGCGCTTTCAACGCCGGGACATCTCGTCCGGGAGGGGGACCAGCCCAGTCGACCAAGACGGAACTTGACCGGACCGCCACTCTCGCTCACGTTCGAGGTAGACCGCAAGTCCTACTCCGATCACCATGAAGCCAGGGATGGAGAAGAAGGTCTCCCCGAGCCGGAATGAGCACAAGAGGAGCACGATCGCCGACGCTTCAACGATTCGCGATTCCCGGGTGGCTGCCCCCTTCGCGTTGAACTGCATTCCAGCGAATGCGACGAGTGCGAGCACTCCGATGATCAGCGGGTATCCCCCCTCGACGAGGAGCCCCCAGTACGCGTTGTGGAAGAACCAGCTGTCGCCAGCCACCGTGACTTGAGCCTCGCCAAGACCCGCGCCAAACCATGGTGAGGCGTTGACCTTCTCCAGTGAGGCCCCGTCGATGCGTTCACGAAGAGCATCCGACCCCTCGCGGGCGACATAACCGCCTACCTGCGCGAAGTTGGTTTCTGCGAACTCGAATGCCAGATAAATCGCAACAGCGAGACAGACTTTCAGGAAGGGATTGAGGTACCGGGCGGCGACCAGCCACAGGACGCCCGCCGCCAACGCCGCGATTGACGTTCGCGAGTCTGTGAGGACCACTGCCACAGATCCGCCTGCTAGTACGAGCACCTGAGTCCACAGCCGAGTTGTCAGCAGCATGAGGAGGATAGTGAAGATGGCGTAGGTGAGACCGGCGACGTTCTTGTCCCCGAGAACACCCGTAAGAAGCCCCCCATAGTTGTCCGGAAGGAGCCCGGCGTAGAACAACGGTACGTTTGCGATTAGCACCACGGCGATGCCCCTGAGGCCGGAACGAAGGTCAATTCGGCCGCTGCCGATGAACCCTCCAACGGTCATCAGGAGAATGATTCTGATGAAGCGAGTCACATCAGCGGAAGTGATCCCGCTGAAGAACGCACCGATTGCTAAATACAGCAGAATGGCTGCGCAAAGGCCGACGTACCACTGGCCGTCCCGGAAAGTTCTCGTTGGTCGTCGGAAAGAGGCAAGGAAGACCAGGGCTGCCATGGCGGCCGTGTGGACCCCTAGGGGAGTTCCGGGGATCAGCATGACCACCATGAAGAGGCCCATGAGGACTGCGTCGCTGATCCGGGTCTTGGCGACGTCGAGCAGCGAGGCGCGGATCGTGCCGGATTTCTCGGCGACGGTCGCGGTGCGAAGTTCAGGGCGGGTCACGCGTTCGATGGTACGGTGTCAAGCTAGGGCGAACCAACAGGTCGGCGTACTCTGGGCCTTCGCGTTCGGGGATTTGGTGGACAATCGAAGACCTCAGGGCGTGTCGTTGTCCAAGTCTGCAAGGCTTGCGCAGTGTCCTGTTCGTGGAACCTTTGCTACGTGGGATGCTCTCGTTGAGGTGCCACGAGTGGTTCCGAATCCGCGCTAGAACTGAGGTATGCGAGTGACTTTGAAGTCTTCTCAGCGACCTCGCGTGGCTATCGCTCACGACTACATCACGCAGCGTGGCGGGGCCGAGCGTGTCGTACTGGCGATTCAGCGGGCCTTTCCCGAAGCCCAGATACACACGACGTTGTTCGAACCCACGACTTCGTTTCCGGAGTTTCGCGAGCTGGACATCGTGACATCGCGCCTCAACGAGATTGCGCCTCTGCGCCGTGATCATCGAAAGGCGCTCCCGTTGCTCGCTGCCGCGAGTTCGAGCATGAACATTGACGCCGACGTCGTGATCGCCTCCACAACAGGGTGGGCTCACGGGTTCGGTACGACCGGACAGATGATCGCGTACTGTCACTCGCCGGCCCGGTACCTGTACCTCCCCCACCAATACCTGGGAGACGCGAAGCCGCTGTCGGTACAGAGCCTCGGCCTGCGCGCGATGACCCCGTATCTCAAACGCTGGGACCAGCGCGCGTCTGCGCGCGTCGACACTTACCTCTCGAACTCGTCGATCGTGCGGGACAGGGTCCTCGAGGTCTACGGGCGAACGTCTGAGCTGCTGCACCCACCCCACAGCGTGGACGTGAGTGGTGCCCGCGTCGCGGTGCCTTCACTCGAGGAGTTCGTCGGCGACGTCGGCGGGCATCTGCTCCTGGTCTCTCGCCTGCTGCCGTATAAGAACGTGGACAAAGCGATAGAAGCAGTCGCTCAGTTGCCCAACGAGCGACTCGTGATCGTCGGAGACGGCCCCGAGCGTGCCGCCCTGACCGAAAACTTGCCGACGAATGTGCGGCTCGTCTCTGGCATCAGTGACGAGGAACTCAGATGGCTCTACGCGAGGAGCCGGGCCCTGGTGGCGCCGTCGCATGAAGATTTCGGCCTGACGGTCATCGAAGCCGCCGCCTGGGGAAAACCCAGTATCGCCTTGAGGGCGGGCGGGTACCTCGACACCGTCGACGAAGGCGTGACCGGTCGCTTCTTCGACTCGCCGGACAGCGACTCGATATCAGCTGCGATCGCCGCGTCTCGGTTCGACCTTTGGGACGTGTCGAAGATTAAGCAGCATTCGCGTCGTTTCTCTGAAGCTTCCTTCGCCGGTCGACTGCACGAGCTCGTCGACCTTGCAATCGAAGGTCAAGCGCGCCGCACAGCTGGGCGCTGATTTGGTCGACAACAGGGCGAGAAATGTCGCTTCCGGCGCAGACCTGCGCCCCGCGGATGGTGCGCAGCTTGACGAAGTTGTTACTCTAAGTTGTCCGCGCGCGCGGGTAGGTTCACCCGAGCGCGCACTGTTGTGTCAAAGAGAGGCGTACGCGCTGTGACGGTACTCGACTTCCTCCGGCTCACCGGCAGGAACTGGAAGCTCCTCGGCATCGGTATCGCCGTTGGCCTGCTCGCCGCTTTCGGATTCACCCAGATCCAGCCCAAGGTGTACGCCGCCGACTCGGCGGGATTCGTGATTGCCGGTGGAGCAGATGCCGCGGCGGGAGGATTCCTCAACGGATCCGAGGCCGCCATTGCGAAAGCCAACTCCTACCTCGCCGTGGTCAACAGCAAGCCGGTCTACGACAAGATCGCCGCCAATCCTGACTCCGGGCTCGCGCCGGGGGAGACTCTCGACGGACGCCTCGTCGCCTCAGTGGCGCCGAACAGCAATCTAATCCAGGTGCAGGCAACAGCAAGCAACCCATCGTCCGCGGTTGCGCTTGCCAACGGCGCCCTGCAGGCGGTCGCCGACGTCGTCCAGGACATCGAGAACCAGGTCAGCGGAGGCACAGGTGCATCCGCGATCACCGTCGTGCCGCTGCAGAACGCTGTCGAGCCGACATCGCCTGTCAGCCCGAATCTGCGCAACAACCTCCTCGCCGGAGGTGCCGCAGGTCTCGTACTGGCGTACGCATTCGTCTTCCTTCGGCGCGCGTTAGATGTCAAGGTTCGAGACTCCAAGGACATGACCGACATCTCGGGTGTCGGCTCACTCGGACGCATCCCGAAGTCGCCTCAGCTGATCGGCAAGAACCGCGGCGCCATCGACGCTGACGCCGTAGCTGCCGAGTCCTTCCGACGTCTCCGCACGAACCTGCGCTTCGCGAGCGTCGACGAAGAGATCCGGGCCTTTGTCGTCACCAGTGCCAATGCTGGCGAGGGAAAGTCGACGATCGCCACATCGCTCGCGAAAGTCCTGGCTCAGTCGAACACGCCCACGATCATCATCGATGCCGACCTGCGCCGCCCGACGGTCGCAACTGTTCTCGGCGTCGACGGAAAGATCGGTCTCAGCGAGGTGCTGAGTGGACAGGTCTCGCTCGAGGACGCGCTCACTTCCTCGAGCACGCCAGGGCTCTACGTTCTTCCTTCCGGCCGCATCCCCCCGAACCCATCAGAGATGCTGGGATCGGAAGCGATGCGCTCGATTATCCAGCTGCTCTCTCAGGACTACATCGTCGTCATCGACGCGCCGCCGCTGCTGCCAGTTACCGACGCGGCTGTCCTCTCCACCCGTGTGGACGGCGTTGTCTTGGTCGCAACAGCGGGCCGGACGCGCAAGGAGGATGTTGCGGCCGCTCGGGACATGCTCACGCAGGTTCACGGCCGCCTCCTCGGCACGGTTCTCAACATGGTTCCGCCACGCGACTCGGCGGACGGCTACGAATACCGACGCAACCGCAGCTACTACGTGACTGCGGACAAGAAAGGCATGCCCGTTATCAAGTCCGGCAAGGGGCATGAGGAGCAGGCCATTCCTGTGGGGCAGCCCGGGCCATCCGCTCCCACAAGCCTCGCTCCTCGTTCAGCACCGAAAGCGCGAGCTCAGAACGCAGCCAACCCCAGCGCGCAGGACGCGAACCTCGCGAACGCAGGCGCAGAGCCGACGGCTTCGGGTCAAAGTGAGGCCCCAACGCGTCGTTCACGCCGAGGCGCTTAGTGCCAAGTCTGCTGTTCGTGTGTCATGCCAATATCGCTCGCTCCGCCGCAGCCGAGTATCTGGCACGACAGCGGCTTGGCGCCGATCATGACTGGACTGTCTCGAGCGCCGGAGTCCATGCTCTCGTAGGAGAGGACATCGACCCGACGATTCGAGAGGCGCTCGGGGGCGTTGGCATCGAGCCCCCGCTCCACGTCGCCCGCCAGGTTGATGCTTCCATGCTGGAGGCTGCTGACCTCGTGCTGGCATTCGAGGGAACTCACCGGTCTTGGATGCTGAGCGAGTACCCCAAGTCCGTGCGCAAGACCTTCACGATCCGCAGCGCGGCCAGTCTGCTGGCGGTCATTCCGCGGCGTGCTTCACCGCTCACCTACCTCGCCAACACTAAGACACCCGCAGGGGGCGACCTCGATTTCTCCGACCCATATGGTCGCGGCAGGGAAGTCGCAGACCAGGCGATAGCGGACATTGCCTCGCTGTTGGATAGCATTCTGCCGGGGGTCGATGCGATTCCTCGACAACCTCGTCTGACGACGGCCTGAATTCGCGAGGACTCGACGTGAACATCGCGCGTTTTATCACCGAAGTCCCGCCCTCCCTGCGCTGGCGTCTCGGAGCACTGGCGTCACGTCTGGTCTACCGTCACGCATTCGCCGGATTCGGTACAGGAACCGTGATTGTCCGGCCGCTTCGTCTTCGGGGTACCGAACGTATTCGGTTGGGTTCCGGGTGCTCCGTGTACGAGGGAGCGTGGCTGGAAGCAGAGGCCGGTGCGAACATCTCCATCGGTGACCGCACCTACCTCGGCCATGATGTGCATGTGCATGCGGTGGGGGACGTCCGCATCGGATCCGGAGTTCTGCTCGCCGACGGCGTCCTCGTGAGCTCCGGAGGGCATGACATGTCAGACGACAAGTCACTGGTACCGGGAGC
This sequence comes from Pseudoclavibacter sp. Marseille-Q434, assembly GCF_050315415.1. Lineage (NCBI taxonomy): Bacteria > Bacillati > Actinomycetota > Actinomycetes > Micrococcales > Microbacteriaceae > Pseudoclavibacter > Pseudoclavibacter sp. Marseille-Q434. The sequence goes on from NZ_JBNPQH010000004.1 coordinate 242,796, forward strand.
CCCGATCGTCATCGGCGACAACTGCTTCGTCGGTCAACGAGCCATCGTCGTCGCAGGTGTCACCATCGGCGACGGCGCGATCATCGGCGCGGGAGCGGTCGTGACGCGCGACGTGCCGGCGGGGGCGACTGCAGCTGGTGTGCCGGCCCGAGTGGTCGCTCGCGCTTCGAAGGAACCTGGCGAGTGAGTGCCCGCCGTCTTCTCCTCCTGAGTCCGGGCTTCCATGGGTATTGGCGCGCGATATCCGCCGCCTTCAAGACGCTCGGGTATGACGTCCACAGCCACCCCTACGATGAGCACTCCAGTGTGCTCGAGCGAGCCCAGAACAAGCTCATGCACGAGCTCCCGGAATCCCTGAGGTGGCGTGCTGCGGAAGGATCCGCGACGGATCGTGCCATCTCGGTACTCCGCTCAACTCGCTTCGACGCAGTCGTCGTTGTCAAGGGTGACCAGCTCGGTGCCGGGTGGTGGGATGCGCTTGCGGCCAGCAACGTCCCGAGCGTCGTCTGGCTGTACGACGAGATCCGACGCACGCGGTACACGACGCAGGTTCTTTCGGAGGTCGGGCCGATAGCCAGCTACAGCTTGAGTGACGTCGAGGCTCTCCGTAGCGACGGCCTGACAGTCGGGCACGTTCCGCTCGGGTTCGACTCGCTGCTCGGTTATTCGACGGTCCCGTCGTCGTCGCTCACGCTCGTCGGCGCGAGGTACGAGAACCGGGAGGCTCTGGTCCGCGAAGTGCAAGCCGGTGGCGTACCGGTGCGAGCCTACGGCCGCGAGTGGTCGCGCAATTTCTGGGACGTGGTGCGGACACGGCGCATCACGAGCCCCGGCGTTCCCTCGGGCCCGGATCTGGGACGGAGCGCCGCGTACGGTGTCATGGCCGGAAGCCTTGCGACGTTGAACATCCATTCCGATCAGGATGGCTTCACGATGAGAACGTTCGAAGCCGCCGGTGTCGGGGCACTCGAACTCGTGGACAGGGCAGACGTCGCTGACTTCTACGAAGTGGGCGAGGAAGTTCTCGTCTTTGAAGGCTCTCAGGACATCATCGAGCTTCTTCATCGCGCGCAGCGCGATACGCAGTGGTCGACGCGAATTCGGACAGCCGCTCGCGAGCGGACTCTTGCGGAGCACACGCTCGTCCACAGAGCCAGGGCACTGGAGGCATTTTGGGTCTGAAGATTCCCGAGGACGTGGCCGAGTGGCATCGCTGGCAACAGTCCCGCTCGCTCAAGAGCAGGGTGCAAAATCGCGTGAGGCCGTCGAAAGCGAGCCCGGGCTTCGTGCTGCTGACAAACGGCGCGGCCCCGAGGCTCCTCGTCGTCATCGAAGCACCCAAGCCGAGCACCGTGGCTGCGTACGCAGCGCCACTGCGGTCACTGGCTGACACGTCCGTCGCTGTGCTTGCGCCCACTGACGTGAGTGGCTTGCTCGGCGGCAACTGGCAGACAACGCAGCTTCTGGGGCACGGACTGCCCGAGGTGCTGCGCGAAGTCAGGGCTGTATATTCCGCTGGCAACTATCTGCCGGGGGGCGCGCTGAGCTATCGCTGGAGTCAGGAACTGGGTGCGCGCTTCGTCGTCGCGCAACACGGCCTCATGACTCCGTATGCTCCCCCACTGGCTCACGGGACTCATCTGCTGGCGTTCTCTTCCGAGGATGCCGACTTCTGGAAATCTGGGCGCACGGATGTCACCCATGAAGTCGTCGGAGGACAGATCCTCTGGGATGCCGCGAAGCGTGAATCCCTTGATGAAGGGACGAGAGATGATCGTCCCGTGTTCCTCGGGCAACTCCACGGGGCAGAGCTGCCAAGGGCCATCAGCGGGGGAACGGCGGTCCGTTTTTGCAAGCAGACTGGAGCGGAGTACCGTCCGCATCCGGCCGAGACCGACAAGCTCTCGCAGTTGCAGCATCGCTTTTGGCGGGCCAGAGGGGTGCGGTTCGAGTCGTCGGGTCGCTCTCTCGCTCATCTCAACCGGCCTGTGGTCTCTGTCTTCTCTACGGGAGTCCTGGAGGCCGCTGCGGCTGGCCAGCCGGCGTGGGTGAGTTGTGTGAATGCGCCTGAGTGGGTGCGTGATTTCTGGGAGCGCTACGATCTGTCCGAGTGGGGTGGCGATCCAACGCCTGCCCCACCCGTTCCCCCGGTAGAACCAGCCAAAGCTATCGCCGCGAGCCTCGCGCGCATTCTGGAAGGAACAGCATGAGGATGCTCTGCGTGATCCCGGTCCGGGGAGGGTCGAAAGGCATCCCAGGCAAGAATCGGCGTCTCGTCGCGGGCAAGCCCCTGCTCGTGTGGACGATCGAGCAGGCGTTGGCGGCGCAGCCGAAGATGGACGTGCTCGTCTCGACCGATGACGAGCAGCTTGCTGACATCGCGCGCTCCGCAGGCGCGGAGGTGCCCTGGCTGCGTCCGGCGCATCTCGCCGAAGACACGACGGCGACAGAGCCCGTTGTCGAGCATGCGATCGCTTCGTATACGGCCGAGGGCAGGCGTCCCGATGCGGTGATGCTCCTGCAAGTGACGTCTCCTGTGCGCCTCGAGGGCACGCTCGACCGCGCCATCGAGCAGTTCGTCGCTTCGGGTGTCGACTCCATGGTCGGAGCCGTCCCGCAGACGCCATTCCTCTGGCAGTACGGCGCGGATGAGCACGACCAGCCGCGCGCGCACTTCACCATCGGCGCACGCCCCCGCCGCCAGGAGCTCGATCGCACGCAGATGTTCTATCGCGAGACCGGTTCCCTCTACGTCACCAGCACCGAGATCTACGAGCGCGAGCACAACCGCCTCGGAGGCAAGATCGGCATCTTCGAGATGGATGATCTGGAGGGCGTCGATATCGACACCGAGCTCGATCTTTCCATCGCAGACCACCAGCTCACGCAGCTCCACCGCGACACGGCAAACGCCACCTCGGCAGCTTCAGCAGGACCAACAGACAAGGACTCCGCTCAGTGATCTTCGAGCGCAACCTCACCCCCTACATCGTCTTCGCGGAAGACCCGATCGTTGTCGGGCTTCAGAAGATCAGCGCCAACCAGCAGCGCATCGTCTTCTGCGTCGATGAGCACGGGCGGCTCAAGGGCTCCCTGTCGGATGGTGACTTCCGTCGATGGATCGTCGCGAACCCGACGGCGTCCCTCGACGTCACGTGTGTCGAGGTCTCCAACACCAGCGTGACCTCAGCCCCAGCGACGTCCACGCCAGCAGACCTGGCTCCGTTGCTCGGCAAGGGCGGCATCACGCATCTGCCCCTCGTCGACGCCACAAACCACCTCATCGCGGTCGCCATCGACCGCAATGACGTGCTGCGAATCGGTGCTCACGAGATCGGGCCAGGTCATCCCGCGTTCCTCATCGCAGAGATCGGCAACAACCACAACGGTGACGTCGACCTGGCCAAGCGCCTCGTGGACCTCGCAGCGGATGCCGGTGCGGACGCGGTCAAGTTCCAGCTTCGCGACATGGACGCGCTCTACCGGCAGAGCGGTGCTTCGACCGCTGGAGAAGACCTCGGGGCTCAGTACACGCTCGATCTCCTTTCGCGGGTCTCCCTCCCAGCAGAGAAGCTCTTCACCGTCTTCGACCACGCGAGAGATCGCGGCGTCGACCTGATGTGCACGCCGTGGGACGGCCCGAGCGTGCAGGCTCTCGTTGACTACGGCATCGAGGGTCTCAAGATCGCTTCGGCCGACCTCACGAACCACGAGCTGCTCCGGGATGCGGGTTCTCGCGGCCTCCCGCTCATCCTCTCGACCGGCATGTCGCGCGAGTCCGAGATCCTCGAGACCGTGGGCCTCTTGCGCTCACTTGGTTCGAGTTTCGCGCTGCTCCACACGCAGTCGACGTATCCGGCGCCGTTCAAGGACCTCAACCTGGCCTACCTTGATCGTCTTGCCGAGATCGGCGACTGCATCGTCGGATATTCCGGGCATGAGCGCGGATGGCACGTGCCGGTTGCGGCGGTCGCTCGGGGCGCGCGCATCATCGAGAAGCACTTCACGGTCGACCGCGGCATGGAAGGCAACGACCACACGGTGTCGCTGCTCCCCGAGGAGTTCGCGACCATGGTCGAGCAGGTTCGAGACATCGAGATCGCCCTCGGTGACGCCGCTCCTCGCGAGGTGTCGACCGGCGAGCTCATGAACCGGACGACGCTCGCGAAGTCGCTGGTCGCCGCGCGGGAACTTCAGGAGGGTGAGGTGCTGCGGGCAGAGGACATCGCGGTCAAGAGCCCGGGGCGTGGACTGCAGCCGAACCGCCTCGACGAACTCGTCGGGCGCAAGGTGAACCACGACATGGCCGAGGGCGAGTTCTTCTTCGAGAGCGATCTGACCGACACGGCGTCGGTCGGCCGTGAGTTCGAGTTCCGCCGACCGTGGGGGCTGCCGGTGCGCTACCACGACTACAAGAAGCTCATCGAGAACTCGACGCCTGACTTCCTCGAGTTCCACTTCTCGTACAAAGACCTCGAGGTCGATCTCGACAGCTTCTTCACGGAGCCGCTCGACATGGACTTCACGACCCACCTCCCCGACCTCTTCTCCGGCGATTTCCTCGTCGATCTGGCGTCGCCAGATGACGCCCACTGGGAGCGGTCGATCCGCGAGGTGCAGCGCACGATCGACACCACCCGCGGCTTGAAGAAGTGGTTCCTCCGCTCGAGCGAACCGATCATGGTCGTCACCATGGGTGGGTTCACGAAGGACAAGCACGTTCCGGCCGAAGCGCGCGGCGCTATGTATGCGCGCATCGCGGATGCGGTCAAGCGCCTGGACACCGACGGCGTCCGCATCGCCGCGCAGACGCTCCCGCCGTTCCCATGGCTCATGGGTGGTCAGCAGTTCCACAACCTCTTCCTCGACCCGCACGACACCGCGGAGTTCTCCGCAACGACGGGCACGAAGCTCTGCTTCGACGTGTCGCACTCGAAGCTCGCCGCGAACTTCCTCGGGATGCAGTTCTCGGAGTACACCGAGCTGATCGCCCCGCACAGCATTCACCTTCACCTTGTTGACGCGACCGGAGTCGATGGGGAAGGCGTGCAGGTCGGTGACGGCGAGGTCGACTGGCCGCTGCTCGCAGGCCAGCTCGACGAGTTCACGCCCGGGGCTCCGTTCATCCCGGAGATCTGGCAGGGGCACATCGACAACGGTCAGGGCTTCTGGACGGCGCTCGACAGACTCGAGCAATGGCTGTAGCCGAATCTGAGGCCGACGCCCAGAGCGTGCAGGCTCAGCGGCCGATCGCGTTATGGGTCGTTCCCGTGTCCGGGCTCGGGGGAGTGGCTCGCCACGTGCTCGACGTCGCAGCTGCGGGCCTCCCCGGGTACGAGCTCGTCGTGCTCTCACCAGAGGGGCCGCTCGCCGCGGAACTCAGAGATCGCGGTGCTCGAGTCGCCGTGGGGAAGTTCGGCCCGGACTTCGGCGTACTGGCCTCGATCCGGACGCTGCGGACTGCAGCACAGCGTCTGCGGCCGGCTGTCGTTCACTCGCATCTTGCCTACGCCGACGTCATCGTCGCGGCAACACCTCTGCCGCCCGGCACCGTTCGAGTCACGACTGAGCACGGCATCGCCGGCGACGACGAGGTGTACCACCGGACTGCTGCCAAATCGAAGGTCATGGCGAAGGTCCACGGGGCCCGTCTTCGTCGGTTCGACCGCGTCATCGCTGTCGCGGAGGCAACACGACGTGCCATGATCGACAAGTGGTCGCCGTCGCAGGAGATCCGCGTGATCTTGAACGGGGTCGACCCGGTTGAGTCGCCGCGTCCTGCCAGACCGGAGCGGGCTGCGCTGCGCATCCTGGCGCTTGCGAGGCTCTCGCCGGAGAAGCGGATCCCGCAGCTCCTCAGGGCCTTCAGGGTCGTCCTCGACGCGCGCCCTGACGCGCACCTGACGATCGCGGGAGTGGGCGAGCTGGACAGCGAGCTGAAGGCGCTTGCCGACGACCTCGGCATCTCCGAGTCGGTGGCGTTCCCCGGCTTCGTCGACCCAGAGGAAGCGATGGCGGACGCGGACGTGCTCGCTCAGCTCTCGGTCTGGGAGAACTGCTCCTACTCGCTGCTGGACGCGGCGAACAGGGGCATGCGCGTCATCGCGTCGCGAGTCGGGGGCAACCCGGAGATCGTCGCCCCGCGCGGCCTCGTCGACGCTGATGACATCAATGCCGTGGCAGCGGCGCTCCTCGACGAGGCCGCAGAGACGCACCTCGACAACTGGCTGTCCGTTGCCGACATGACGCGTGCTGTAGCTGAGGTCTACGCAGAGGCGCTGGGCACGGCCAAGGATCGAGCGCTGCCCGACCACGTCACCTTGGCGACGAACAACGGGGATATCGGCGGGGGCGAGGTCATGCTGTTGAGCATCGCCGACGCGCTTCGAACGCTCGGCGTCGCCGTCACCATCGTGGGTCCCTCCGAGCCGGCTGCGCTCGTAGCGGCTGCGCGCGAGCGCGGACACTCGGTCGTCGAGCTGCCGGCTAGGGGGCGCAAGCAGTGGATCGCCCAGCTGCGGAGCTGGGATGCGAAGAACCGAGAGGGCCTGCTGTGGTGTAACGGCCTGGTTCCCGCCTTCGCGACCTCGTTCCATCCCCAGCGCATCGTTCACCTGCATCAGCGGCCGACGGGGGCGCAGCGACTGCTCGCGCCCATCGCGCGATTCCGGAGCCTCCGGACGCTGGTCCCGTCACTGTCCATGCAGGAGGCCATCCCGGGATCGACGGTTCTCTTCAACTGGTCCGAGCGAGTCGTGCTTCCGAGCGTCCGTGAACGCGCAGATGAAGAGCCGACCATGATCGGATTTCTCGGCCGCTTCTCGGTCGATAAAGGCGTGCCGGTGTTGGCCGAGGCCCTTCTAAAACTTCAGCGAACTCACCCCGGACGTTTCAAGCTCAGAATGGGCGGTGAGCCGCGATTCGTCGGCGAGGTGTCAAGGCAGGCAGTGGAGGCTGCAATTCGACCTGTGCAAGACCTCGTGGAGTTCGCGGGGTGGGTTTCGCGCGACGAGTTCTTTGGCAGTATCGACTTGCTCGTTGTTCCTTCGGTCTGGGCAGAACCGTTCGGGCTCGTGGTCACCGAGGCCATGTCTGCCCGTGTGCCCGTGATCGTCAGCGACGCCGGTGCGTTGCCCGAGGTGCTTGGTTCAGACTCAGACACGTTCACAGCGGGAGACCCTGCGGCGCTTCGGGACGCCATCTTGAAGAAGGTTGACGGCGGTCTACGGTCAGCTGTGGAAGAACGGCAACTGAGGTGGCAGGACCTGTACAGCCCTAGTGCGGGCCGACTAGCGGTGGCTCAAGTCCTCGCCGGTCGAAAGCTTCCACGGCGGTCGTCGTGAGCACTGGAGCGTCTGTCCAGGCGCCGAGCCGGGATCAGGCCACCGATCTTGCCCGCGGGATCGCGATCATCGCGATTGTGGCCGGACACGTCCTTCGCGGTCTCTCAGCCGCGAAGCTGGTCGACGGTACTTCGACTTCATACGTCTTCGCCGACACCCTCCTTTACGGTTTCCACCTGTCTGTCTTCGCGCTCCTCGCAGGCCTCTTCATTCGGCGAGGCGTCGACAGGCAGGGCCGATGGAAGTACTTGTGGACTCGGGACGCGACGTTCCTGTACCTGTACGTGCTTTGGAGCCTGATACAGGGTGGGGTCAAGTTGCTCAGCGCCGGGCTGGTCAACACTCCGGTCACGCCAATGGAAGTTCTTGACCTTGTTCACCCGGAGGGCCATCTCTGGTTTCTGCCGTGGCTCATGATCGCCACGACTTTGGCGGTTGTCGCGCGCCCTTGGGCCAGCCAGCGACGAGCGGCCGTCACACTCGTGGCGGCGGGGGTCATCAGCTTGCTCACCTGGGGGTACGCCGGCGATGTGATCGGACCAGAGGGGCTGCCTCTCTGGATGTTCTTCGCTGTCGGTGTGACCGTCGGGGATCGCCGATTCCGTGCGCAGCTCTCCCGGATTGCGCCCGTGCCGGCAGTGTCGATCGCTGGGCTGGCGGCAATAGCGTACGTGGTGGCAGTCGCCTTTCTGCCCGTGACCGCTCCCACTCTCGGCCTCGACACGCGTACTGCGTTCTCTGTGGCTCTTGGTGCGGTCACCTCCTGGGTGGGCGTCGTGTGCGTGCTTTCGGCCTCGCGTTTCATCTCGAGCCTGAAGTCGAATCCTGTCTCGCGGGTCCTGGCGCTCCTCGGAACGCGGTCCCTAGAGATCTACCTTGCCCATGGCGTAGCGCTCTCTGGAACGCGCATCGCGCTTGTCGCACTCGGAGTGACCTCGCTTCCCGTGCACATCGCGGCAGGTATCGGTCTCGGCCTGTTTGCTCCCTTACTGCTCTGGTGGCTCATGCGCAGGCTGGGCATGCCATGGCTCTTCCAGGCGCCCAGTCGGCTGCTGCCAAGAGGGTAGGGGCGGGAGTCGCTCAGCGGCGGCGATGTTTGTGTTGCGTGTCAGCGTCTGACCGCGTTGCGAGCACGGATGACGATAGTGCTCGGCAGTCTCCTCAGTTTGTCCTTGAGTACAGCGTTTCTGCGAGCTCGCTGCCCAGCCAGCTTCGTGTTGGCGTCGATAACCCTGCCGCGTTCAATGTCGCCGAGGGCATTGAGGAGCGTCGTCGCGTAGTCCTCATGCGTCCAGATCGGCGACGTGAGCAGGGACGCTAGCTTGGGGTTGTCGTCCGCGATCTCTATCTCGCAGCCGCAAGCCCTACCTTCCAGCACGGCTCTCTCGCCGCCTCCCTGCAGGATGCAGGGTACGAGGACTCGCCGTGCGTGGTTGTAGAGGTCCGCGAGGCCCTCGTGTGACTGGTACGACGAGAGCTCGATGCCGCCGTTCTTTAGGGCGGCGACCAGATCTGGTTTCGCGGACGACAAGTCCCCGATTGCCAGCCTGCGTCCCGACTTTTCCATCAGCCGCTCTGGTCGCTTGAAGGCAGCCAACCGTCCGACCATGAGCCAGTCGTAGTCTCGCGGGCCGCGGTTCGTGACACGCATCACCCGCGTGTCTACGCCGAAGGCCTGCACCGCAAACGGGTGGGGTCCAGTGAACTGCTCATACCAGGGCGTCTCGTAGAAAATGACGTCAAAACGACGCATCTGGATTGGCGCGGGCGGAAGGGTGGAACCCGCGATGAGAAGCCCCACGGGCACGTCGGGGCGCTTCCAGAGAGCACGGTCGGTTGCCTGCGCCGGGTACCAGTTCCAATCGCTGCGCACCAGCACGAAGTCCGCGTCGGCGATTTTCGCGCTCTGATCGTCCGCGTCGTCGTTGTACGGATGCACATTCAGCCAGGTGACCTCATGCTGCTGCGCAACGATCTCGACTGCCGCGGTGAACCCGTCGTGGTCGATGCCATCCGTGCCGAATGCTTCAGAGATGCGAGGTACTGCGTGGACGATGTTGATGCGCAAAGCGAACCAGTTTCTTGAATCGTGCTTCGGTGGACAGGGACTATGAGCGGTGCTGTGTAGGCAGCACCGAGTAGCGCAGCTCTTGGTGAAGCGTCCCGAGCGCATCCACCTTGCGGCCGCCAATCTGTCTGAGCGCGTTGACGGAGAAGTTGATCAGGGCGGCCGCAGCCAACGCGACTCGTAGTAGGAGCGGCGACTGCTTCCACTTCTGGGCGTATCTCAGCGCCGAGCTCAACATCCACGCACGTCGACGACTTGGATCTGACGACCCGCCGCTCTCGTGGGTTGCTTGGACGGTGCCGAGGAACACGGACGGGATGTTCCTGTTCCGAAGCCGACGTTGGAGATCGACTTCTTCTGAGTTCATGTAGAAGCCTTCGTCGAACCCGTGCACGCTGCGGAAAGCGCTCGTCGGAAGCAACATGACCGCCCCCACAACCCAGTCGACCTCGAGCGTGTTTCCTGTGACCGCTCTCGTGTCGTGCCCGACGGCTTCATGCCACCGGTTCGAGTGGCGATATCGGGCTAACGCGCTCAGTGCTGCAACGAAATGGTGACCAACGGTTGGGAAGTGGCGCGCGGGCCACTGCGAGTTGCCGTGTTCATCGACGATCTGCGGTGATACGACGGCCGGCATGAGCGGAGCGCACTGTGCTGCCAGATCGCGCACGAAGCTCTTGGGTATCTCCAGATCACTGTTAAGGATCAGGATCGTTTCATGGTCCGCGAGGAGCACACCCGAATTGATGGCGCTCCCGTAACCCCCGTTCTTCTCCCGGCGCACCACTGTTGCTCCGACTATCGCCTCGAGCGGAGTCGGGGAGCAGTCATCGACGACGATGATCTGCAATGGGGGACAGTCGTCTTGTGCGCGGAGGGAATCCACCAGGGCTGCAGTTGGGCTTCGGTCGCCGTAGTGCGGAACGACGACAGAGATCCCAAGCCGCGGATCGTTAGCTTGCATTGGGTTGCACCATTCTCTGAGCTGGAAAGATCAAGACCTTGCTCGTGGTCAGGCGACGGTTCACGGTTCTGTCCGCTTTGCCGTTCGCGTCTCCTGGGCGAGTTCGCGTGACTTCTGCGCGCGGAACTTCGACATATCGTGCCCGCCATCACGTGTGCCGGCGCGTCCAGCAGACTCCACGAGCAGTGCGACCAGCTTCGCGCCGACCGCGGCCGGCAAGACCCGTAAGACTCCGTCTGCGAGCCGCCCGGCCCGCGCGTAGCTCGAATGTGTGCGAAGCGCGGAGGAAGTGAGCGCCACCGCGGAGTTCCAGAGTCTGCCGCCGAATCCGACCTTGCCGGTGGGCGCTGCCTGCTGCGACGCTTCGGGATGCCTGCGCTGAAAGGCGGCCCTCGAGGCTCCGGCGACGAAGGCTCGAGGCGCACGAGCTGCCACCGTGATGGCGGGGCCGTGGTGCTCGGTCTGGAGCTGAGGATCGACGACGATAGGCAGCCCTGCAGCATGCAACCGGAACCCGAGCTCGGAATCCTCGCCGTACCAAAGCTCGGGGTCGAAGCTTCCGACGTTCTCGATCACCTCTCGGGGGGCGGAGTTGTTCGCAGCCCATCCCACCCAGCGTTCCCTCTCGGGACGGGCGTACGCCGACGCAAGGGCCCGCCGATTGGAGGGTTCGCCGTAGATCTGCGCATAGCGCCCGCCCGGAAACACATCAAGGGTGGGGCCGATCACTCCACACGCTGCATCGACGTGGTGGCTCATGTGAAGGCGAACGAAGTCGGGCCGCGGCGCGAGGTCGTCGTCGCAGCGGATGATGATCCGCCCGCGTGCTTGGGTCACGCCGTCCCGCATCGCCGCGGCGACCCCGCCTGAGCGTTCTCGGATGAAGAGGCGCAGGGGGAGGGTGTCCTTGTAGGTGTGCAGTAGCCGGAGGCTCTGCTCGTCCCGACCGTCGAGGACGACGAGAAGTTCCCATGTGCCCTTGTAGTCCTGCCTCGCGAAGCACTCGAGCAGTCGCGGAAGGCGGTGCGAACCCCTGTGGGACGGGACGACGACGGTGCAGTCCAATGCAGACGGGTGAGTCACGGACCCGATGCTACCGCGAGGCCCGGTCTGCTCTGGAGGAAGTGTCATGCGCTGGATGCCAGGTTGTCCGCAGCAAGCGCCACCTCGCGCAGGGAACGCTGCAAGCGTGGTGCATCGAGGTTGAAGTCGGTTGCGAGCACGGCGAGACGGTGACGCCAGTCGAGTCTCTCTAGCGCACGTCGGCGATTTTCGCGTGCAGCGCCTGGAGTCCAGTTGGCGAGCGCGGCAGAGATCTCCTCGAGTCCAATCGCGCGATCTGTTGAGCTGAGTTCAAGACAGGACCCTGGCCAGAGCAACTGCTCGGCGACGGCTGTTCTCGGCGCAATACCAGCGACCGACGCCCCTGCAGCGAGCGCGTTGAGCCATCGACCGGTGAGGTACTCACGTGTTGGGTGTGTGTAGCTGCTCTGGTGGCTTCGGTTGGAGAACGCGAGAACGAACTTCGCATCGGCAGTGGCGTCGTCGACGCGTTTCTGAGATGCGTCATCGGAGTCTTCGAAGGGCGGGCGCCCACGGAATGCCATACCGAACTCCGAGGCGGCTGCTGCCGTCTGCTCGTCGTCGTCCCAGGCGTCAGGTTGCCGCCCTATGCGTTGCAGGTCGGTCGCTCGAGCTTCTCTGAACGGCATGCGGAGGGCATCGGCTCCCCAGGGCAGTGACGAGACCGACCGAACACCAGCGTCTTCCCAACCTGCGATGTCGTCGGGGTCTGTCACGTAGATGTGGTCGTAGTACCGGTTGTCGCGCGCAACGCGAGGAACGCGGTCCGTCCAGAAGCTGTCGATCACCCAACCACGGACTGTGTCGTAGGACCGGAGCCAGCTCGGCTGGTGCAGGATCGCGTTGAGGTGGCCAGGCTGAGGAGCGATGACCAGCGCAGCTCGGCCAATGCCGGGTCGGCGTCGAGGCGGCAGCATCCCTCGAAGCAGGTGCTGCTTCGAGTACGGGGCGGATGCGTCATGCCGCCACAGTGTCGCCCCGAGTTCCTCCGCTGCCAGTTGGCCGAGGCGCTCGATGGGACCCCAACCGCGGCCACCCGGGTGCGACAGGATGATGTCGAGCTCGCTCATGCGTTGTCCTCTGCCGGTGGATGGTCAGACGCCAATTCCGCGGCCGGGGGGGCACCGAGGAGACGGTACTTGAGGTGACCGGACGCCGTTCCGAACGCGCTGCCCAAGGAACGCGCGGCTTGGAGCCGAGTCGACGGCTTCAAGAACTGAGGCGACGCCTGTACGGCGCGGATCATCTCATCGAGAGCTCCTCGGTACGAGACCGGAGAGAGATCGGCCTTGGCGTTGTATCGAGCCCAGAGCTGGATCCGTGTTCGTGAGGAGTTGTAAGCCTGCTTGTATGTTCCCCTCACGGTGCTTCGTTGCAGGTAGGACAGTTCGGCGTCATCGACCGCGGTGAGAGTTGCTCCCATCCGCTGAAGTCGCCACGAAAACTCGACTTCGTCGTGACCGCCCCAGAAGCTCTCGTCGAACCCCCCAGCTTCGAGAAACGTCGCTCGACGCACCCCCATGTTCGCGCCGAGCGCGTAGGGCAGGTACCCGAGGCAGTCGCGGAGGCTGGCGGCGGCCGAGCGGTCTTCAACGCGTCCACCATTCCGGTCGAGCCAGATGGGCACGCTCAGTCCTCCCACGACGTCGGATTCGTCGAGTGCGGTGCTGAGGGCCGCTACCCACCGAGCGGAGACGACATCGTCGTGGTCGCAAATGAGGACCTTGTCACCTCGAGCGTGTTGGACCCCGGTATTACGGGCGTAGTTGACGCCGGGTTTCTGGCCCGCGTCGACGATCCGAAGGTCACGGAATCTGTGACCGTACGCCAGCGCCACCGATCTGGTTCGGTCGGTGGAACCGTTGTCCGCGATGAGCACTTCGAAGGTCGGGGCTTCGCGCTGGCAGGCCAGAGCTTCTAGCTGATCGGGGAGCTGCCGTTCCCCGTTCCGGACAGGAATGACAACAGAGACCTCCGGTGGGGAGGGTTCCGTCTCTCCGCTCGAGGACTCGATGCCGTAGATGGCGCGAATTTGAGTGCTGAACTGCTCGAGTCCGTAACGCTGCCGCACGAAGTTGGTGTCGATCGTGGAGGTTTGCGGGGGTGCAGTAGTCGTGAACGCTTCGATGACTGCTGCCGCGAAGCGAGTCGACGAATCGAAGGCCTCGAGAGACTGGGACCCGGACTCCACGCCCTCAAGCGCAACTTGAGTCCCGATCAGGGGCACTTCCCGGACGAGTGCGTCAAGGACTTTGAACTTCAGGCCCGCTCCCAGACGAAGTGGTGCGACAACCGCGCGAGCGCCTGAGTAAAGCTGGTCTATGTCGTCGACGAATCCGAGCAATTCGACGCCGGGCTTTGAGAACAGTGGCGACGCCTCGTCGGACGGCTTTCGTCCCGCGATGAGGAGACGCGCGTCCGGGATACTGGCGCGTACCGTCGGCCAGATATGACTCGTGAAGTAGGTCATCGCATCCGCGTTCTCCGCTCGATGCAGCGGACCCACGAAGAGCACGTAGGGCGGGTGGACGTCTCGTTTTTGGAGGATCTCGGACCCGGCTGCCAGGGGCGGGCGGACGACGACCACGGGGGCGTATCCCACGAGGAGAGACCGGTCTTTGTCGCTGAAGACGATGACGGTGTCAGCATGATCGGCAATCGATCGTTCCATGCGCTTGGAGCGTGCCCAAGCCAATCGGAAACGGGTGGTGTCCTTGACATTCGTCGCAGCGCGGGCTTCCCGAGACCACTTCTGGCTGTGGATGTCGTGCATCGTCGCGATGATGCGGGTTTCGGCCAGGTACCGCCGCAGAAGTGAAGCGAGGCCAGCGATCTCGGGCCACTGCAGATCGATGACGTCGGCGGATTTGAGCGCAGCCACGACTCGAGGATCGTGTCGGATTGCCCATCGCATCCCGTGCTCCGTGCGAGAAGGGAGCCCGCGCTCGCGGACATTGAGAAGCACGTTGAGCGCGCGTCCTCGCACGGATCGGTCCTGGGGCGCCTCTACGAGCAGAACTGTGATGCCGTCAACTTGTGAAGCAGCCGCCTCGTTGCTGGGTGACCTTGGCACGACGTAGGTCGTGTCCAGGCTGCCCAGTTCAGCTTCAAGGCGGGACAGGTACAGCTCGCCGGCGTTGTTCGGAAGCGACGGTGGAACAGTCGGTGAGAAGACGACCCTATTTGGCATGGTTCATGCTCTCCAGCTCGTCCAACTCGGTGGTGGACTTGGTCTCGGCAACGGGGCCGTCGAGGTGAGGGTTGAGCCCGGTGAAGTCTCCTCGGTGGACGAAGAACTTCAGTGCGATGAACACCGCGACTGCGAGCACGTATGCGAATGTCTCGTTCACGAGGTAGAGCGCCTGGGGGTTCTTGACGGAGAGCGTCAGCGCCATCAGGCTGCCTAGGAGAGGCAGCTTGAGGTTCCAGCGTATCGGCGCGAGAACGAGCGGCAAGATGAGCCAGATGGCGTACCAGGGTCGAAATGCCGGGCCGAGCAGGAAGAACGCCCCGAAGAGCACCGTCAACATCGTCGCTGGCTGAGTCATCCGCAGGACGGTGATCGTCAGGAGCGTTCCGACGAGGACGAGCACGAGGCAGATCGTGTCGAAGTGTTGCACAAAGAAACTCGAGGTGAATCGTTCGCCGAAGAGGCTTTCGAGGGGGATGCGGAGTATCTGCAAGGGGGCGCTCGAACGATACCCCGGCGTGCCGGTCGCGCTCATGAAAGCCTGGCCGACACCAGTGAGCGGCCCCGAGATCAATAGCAACCCGAGCGCACCGACCGCGGTCGATATCCCTTCCGCGTATGCGGTGAGTGGCCGGCGGAAGACGTTGCCCGCGGCCCCGTCCAGAACCCCGAAGGCGGGAAGAAGCGCTGCGAAGGCGAGCGCTTGAGGTTTCACGGTTGCAGCAAGGCCGAGCAGGAGCGCAGCACCGAGGATGCGTGCAGCTGGGTTCTGGCAGCGGACAGCCCACCAGACGGCCGCCACAGCGAGCCCGAACGCAAGCGCGTCATTGTGTGCCGCTCCGCAAAGCTCGAGCAGCGTGAATGGATTGAGGATGACGAGACCGAACGCAAGACGCGGATCGAAGCCCGCTGCGGTCGCAATGCGTGGCAGGCAGACGCCAGCGAGGACAACGCCAGCGACGGCGGGGACGTGCATCAGTAAGAGGCTGGCAACGGGATGCGCTCCTGCGATCGCGACGACCGCCGCGGAAGTAAGCAACGCGCCGGCGGGGTATCCGACAGTTGTGCCCGCCCATGAGCCGACCCAGTGTGAAAAGGGTCCTTCGATGCTGGCTGCTGGCTCGATAGTCGGGTCGTACCCCTGCAGCACGACCCAGCCTTGTTCAACGTAGTTGAACACGTCTGCAGTCAGAGCTAGGAACTGCGGCGCAGTCCAGGCTGCAAACGCGATCCAGAGCCGTCGAAAGGACGGCCGGGCCAGGACGACGAGCCAACAAACCACGAGGACAACGATTGTCCAAACGTGGACGTTGTAGATGACTTGAGTCCCGGTGTTCCCACGTGCGCGTTCCAGCACTGCCGCGAACGGCATGTTTTCGGGAAGACGAGGCGCTTCGACAATGCTGGCGGCCGCGATGGCGAATGAGGCCGCTGCACCCAGAGCGACTACGGTCGCGAAAAGCCCGATCCCGGAGGGATCGAACGGTGTCCAGCGCCGCTCGCTTTGAAACGTCACCATCTCAGCTCAACTGCCCGAGTCTCACGAGGTTGTCGAAGTCCGCATTGGACGCTCTCAACTCGTCGAATGTGCCGACGGAGGTTGCGTTGCCTTTGTCGAGGAAGATGATCGTGTCCGCATTCTTGACGGTTGATAAGCGGTGCGCCACCACGATCACTGTCATCTGGCCGCGAAGAGTGTCGATGGTGTCTGTAATCTGACGCTCGGTGACGTTGTCAAGAGCAGAGGTTGCCTCATCGAGAATGAGGTAGCTGGGCTGGCGGTACAAAGCGCGAGCTATACCGACCCGTTGTCGCTGCCCACCCGATAGCCTCACGCCACGTTCGCCCAGCGTCGTGTCGAGCTTCTCGGGAAGCGTCTCCACGAAGTCGTAGAGCTGAGCATCTCGTAGTGCTTTCTCCAGCTGAACCGCATTTATGTCTTCGGGTGCCAGCCCGTACGCGATATTTTCTCGCAAAGAAGCGTTTGTCAGGTAGACCTCCTGGGGAACGACGCCGAGGGTTTTGTACCAGGCGGCAAGGTCGTCAGTGACCGACCGGCCACCAGCCATAATCGCGCCGCTACTCGGAGTGGTGAGGCCCAAAATTAGGTCAAGCAATGTGCTTTTTCCGGCACCGCTCGAGCCGACGAACGCCGTTGTTTCGCCAGCGCGAATAGTGAGCGTCAAACCGTTCAAAACCGCCACATCGGAGTCCGGGTAGCGGTACACAAGCTCATTGATTTCGATGTCCCCTGAATAGCGGACGTCCGACGAAGTGACTTCGGAGTGCATCCGATCACGGTCGAGGTCTTGGACTGCCCGAGCCAGGATTCCGAGCCCCACGCTTCCCGACTTCATGGAAGCCATCGTTGCAGTCACACGGTTCAGGGTTGGGAGCATCCGCAGGGAGGCCGCTGCAAAAACCCCCAAGGTCGCAATGGCCTGACTCGGTGTGCTGGTCGCGAAGAGTACGGCTGTCAGGCCGATGATTGCGATCATGAAAGTAATCTCGAGCGCGTACTTAGGCAGTTCCGAGAACATCGACATGCGGCGCTGAGCGTCAGCTGACTTCCCTTTCGCTTTCGAGAAGCCGCCGATGAAAGTGCTACCACTGGAAGTCAGTCGAGCCTCGCGGAAACCCTCGAGCCCGGGCAGAAGGGCGGCCCAAGCTTCCCGGTCGGCCTCGGCACCGGATTCGCCGGCGGTCAGGAGGTGTCGGCGCATGACTCTTTGAATAATCGCGGAGGTGAGGCCAAGAATCGCGCCGGCAAAGAGGGTCGCGAGAGGTGAGACGGCGACTAGCACGACGGCCATGGCGAAGAGCGTCAGCAGGTCTGCAATCAGACTGAGGCCTCCCAGGAGCACCTGACTAAAAGCCTGGGGCACCGCTGCCCCGATGTTCCGAAACACTTCCGGTAGATTTCGCGATTTGTGTTTCGCGTAAGGCGCGAGCACGTATCGCCTCATTAGCTCTGTCGATGCCTGAGCCATCATACGCGTGGTGTGGCCAAGAAGCCACCAACGGAACGAGACGGAGAAGCAGCTTTTCACGAGGAATGCAAGCCCGACGATGCTCGCAAGGGCGATGATGACACTCTGCAGTTCAGAGGTGCCGAGGAACCTGGCGACAGTTCCGGCAACGCCTGTCTCAGTGTCGCCAGTCGTGATGACTTGCATTAGCGGAAGCATGGCCGCTACGCCGAGGGTGTCGAGAAGAGCAAGCAGGATAGAACCGGCTAATGCCAGGGAAAGCCATCCGCGGACCTTGCCTGGAATCAAGGGTCGGACGATTCGGAGGTTTTTTAGCACAAGTGCTCCAGATGGTTTTTCGCAGCTGCCCGTCGGGCGTGAGGAATTATGGTCATTAGCAGAGCGCCTCGGAATGCATTATGTGGCGCACGGCTAGGGCTTCCAGCGCGCGAGCGAGTGGTTGAGAGAAGCTAGTGCTCGCTTGGCACCGGGAACGGTGCCCAGAAGTCGATCAAGTCGTTCGTATCGAACCCAAAGGTCTCTCATCTTGTGCGCGGCCTCGGCTTGAGGGCGTAGTAAGTCGGTCGATTCTAGAGCAGCACGAAGGAGGGTGGCATAGTGTGCTTCGTTGTTATTGATGATCGCGTCTGTCATCGCTTCCGAAGCGCTCTCGGCGATATCACCCGTCATGGAGTCATGACCGGTACGGTAACGAACGGCGGTTTCCGGCAGCCCAACGATGCCACCCCCACGGGCGGCTATCCTGATCCAAAGTTCAGCATCCTGATGGCCGCGGCGAAGGCTCTCGTCGAACCCGCCGACTTCCATCCAAACTGCTTTTCGGAACATGGACGTCGCACACACAGTGTTTTGCAACAGAATCTGTGCCAACGAGACGGTAACGTCCGGGCATATTCGAATGGTTCTTGCGCCGAATGATTCAAGCACGCCTGCGACTACGGCAACGTCTGGTTGCATGTCGAGGACGTCGGCAGCGACCGGGCAGAAGCCAAGCCCCAACAGGTCGTCAGCATCAAGGGGCAAGATGTACTCCCCCCGCGCCGCTTCGATGGCACGGTTGCGGGCCACTGAGACGCCACTGTTCTCGATATGCAGGACTTCGTATCCGCGTGCTTCAACCTGTTGCAGGGCTTCAAGCGTCGACCGGGACGACGATCCGTCGTTGGTCAAGATGAGTTCGGCCCACGAGAGTCGTGCGTCCTCTACCGAGGCGACTGCCTCGAGAATCCATTCGCCGGGCGTGTTGTAGACCGGCATCACAATGCTTAGCTTTGGGGTTGATCGGACTGCTGGACGTCCTGTCATGCAAGTTTCCTCATCGCTCTTCCCGGTCTTGACGCGTCGTTATTGTCGTTGGCAACCGCTGACGTTCCTAAGCTATGGTCGTTTCAGAGGGGGTTCGAGCAACTCGACGCCTTTGGCCACGCAGCGCTTTCGGAAGCGTCTTGAGGCGACGAAGTGCGGATGCTGGGACCCCAAGACGGGCCGCGGACCGGAGTCCCCGGATCGTTCTCGACTCGGACCCCGCCAGATACGGCAACGTCTCGATCAGTCGTTCATTCACCCATTTCGGGTCGGATCCGAGTTCATAGAGTTTCAGCACTCGCTCTCTCAATCGCATCGCAACGAGATGATCAGTTGCAGGGGATGCTCCGAGGTGCTTCCGTTCGATGTCGACCAGGTTGCGCAACCACCGACTGCTGCCCGATTTGAAGATCTCCGCGCCGAGCGAAGCAGCGTGTTCGCGGTGTGTGGCGAGTGGGGTCTCAGTTCGCGCAACCTTTCCAACCCTTGCCAGGCGTAGACAGATGTCGTAGTCCTCGTAGTCGAGAGCCTCGTCGTATCCACCGATAGCTCGAAGCGCGTCTGTCCGTTGCATGAGTGTCGGCGCGGGCAACCAGTTTGGTCCGCGGAGGAGCGCTCCGAAGATGTCGCCCTCGGCCGTCTGCCACGATCTGGGGTGGCGCTCACTGAACAGGAGGTCGAACGGGTCGCCTTTCTCGTTTGACCTCAGGCAGTCTCCGTATGAGAGCACGAAGGCCTCGCCGCGAGCCTCCATCAGGCCAACTTGTACTTCCGCGCGATCTGGTTCGACCCAGTCATCACCCGCGAAGTAGGCCATATACGGCGTCGTTACCTCACGAAGGCCGGCATTCAGCGAAGCTGTCAGGCCTTGATTGAGCTCGGGAGCGATGAAGAGCGCATCGCTGCCCTCACGCTCAAGGACGCGTCTGATGACGGCACGGGTGTCGTCCTTCGATGCATCGTCGACCACGACCAATCGCGAAGGCACGGTTTGCTGCAGTGCACTGAGGATGGCCTTCTCTACGTACGGCGCGTGGTTGTACGTCACGATGACGTGCGTGAGCAACGGTTCCATCATCACCTTCCGATGACCTCGAGCCGTCTTGCTTCGGCTGTGCGGCGTTCGCCAGATTCTCTCATGACATCTTCCCTCGCGATTCGAGCGTGGCGACGGTGCGAGGTGGTCGCGGTCCGTGAGGCTCGTCCCGTGATGTCCAGATCACTTTCCGTCGTACTGAAGGGTCTGATTCGCCGCGGCAGATGTGGGTACAGGGGGTCTCTGCAAGCCTTGGAACACTGATTTGAGGCGAAGCGCAGGTGACTCGATCCAGAACCAGGAAGCCAATGCGAGTGGAGTCGTTGCGACGAGCGCCAGAAGCGCGTAGATCCAAGGCCCGAAGGTCGCGCCGCCCGCGAGTGCCAGGCACTGCTGCACTGGCGCTCCCCAGATGTAGACGCCGTAGGAGATATCGTTTCGCGCTCCGATGCGAATGGGGAGTTTGGCGCCCGCGAGCAGCACCAAGACAGCGAATGGCAGTTGCCCGACCCAGTGCAACAGCCCGGCCGCGTAGAAGACACCGGTGACTGCTGTTGCGATCCCCAACCAGATCCAGGAAACGCGGATGCGGTCTCGCAGGAAGTAGACGACGGCACCTGCTGCGAAGAAGCCGCCCAGCCGGAGCGTGTTCTTGAAGAAGACGCTGAGCTCCAGGTCGAGCACAGTGAACGCGGCGATCCTGAAGCCGACGAGCACAACGACGAGGATGCAGAAGAAGAGGAGCCCATTGCGCCGTACCCACGGAACGAGCAGCGCGATGGCCACGACCACGTAGAACGAGAACTCGTGGACGAGTGTCCAGAGCGACAAATTCCAGATGTAGGGGAACGGCACGGTCATGAGTGTGTCTTCGATGCCCTGCTGTCCGATGTAGAGGGCGGCATTCCTGAAGACGTAGGTCAGCCCACTCTGTAACTCAAATCGCTCGCCACTCGCCGCGGCGGCCAGTGGCGCCACGACCAGGCCAGTTGCGATGAGCACAACCCAGAAGGCCGGAAAGATGCGGAGCGCTCGTCGCCACATGTAGTCCCAGAACGAGAGCCTCAGCCTTGATGCGACGATGAGATAGCCGGAGATGGCGAAGAAGCCATTCACGGACCAATCCGCGAAGTCAGCAAAAACGGAGTGCCCGAAGGCACCGAAGACCCACGAATGTCCAAGGATCACCGCCGTGGCGAGACCGAGGCGAACGAAATTGAGGGCGTTGTCGCGACCGGAGAGCGCGTCGCCGAGGGACGGACTGCCTGCCCGAGTCTGAGTGTTTCCTGTAAGGGTCACGAGGTGATCGTAGTTTGGGATGCGCAGACACGCTCGGCCAATCTCATCGCAGGCCACCACGGAAACCATCCGCGGCTAGGCTCCACGCCGTGTCGGACTCTCTCCGCGGCGCCCTCGCGACGCGCAACAACTCGCTCAACTTCGTGCGGCTCTGCCTCGCGGCGGCGGTGATTCTCGGGCACTCGTGGCTCGTCGGCGGATTTGACGATAGCCCGTTTCCGAAGCTCGGTTGGTGGGCGGTCAACGGCTTCTTCGCAATTTCCGGTTACCTCATCGCGGGGTCTCGGCTCCGAACTCGGTTCCTCGCGTTCATCTGGCGTCGAGCGCTGCGCATCCTGCCTGCCTTCTGGGTCTGTCTCATAGTGACCGCCGCAGTGGTGGCGCCAGTCTCGACTCTGCTCTCCGGTGAAACGCCCGATGTCGCGAGCGCTTTCAGCTACGTGCTCCGTAACTTCGCATTGTCGGTCCAGCAGACGGGCATCGACGGGACCCTCGATACCGTGCCCGCACAGGGCATCTGGAACGGCTCACTGTGGACACTTGCGTACGAGTTCGGTGCCTATCTGTTCGCGGGGGCAGTACTGACCATCGCGGTTGTTCGTCGTCGCACCGCATGGGTGCTCGGCGCGATGCTGGTGGGCGTCTCGCTGATCTACCCGTTCGTCATGAGAGTGCTCGACAACGACAACCTCGTGATCGAGAACATCCTGCGGCTCATCGGCTTCTTCCTGGCGGGCATGTTCCTGTACGTCGTCGGTGACCGTATCTCGCTGAAGACCGGACCCTTCTTGGTGAGTGTGACGGTATTTGTCGCCTTGGCTCTCTTCGGTCTCGACGACTACTTCGGACAAGTGCCCTTGGCCCATGCCCTCCTCTGGCTCGGGGCCCGCATGCGAGTTCCGCTCGGGCGAGAGAACGACATCTCCTACGGTCTCTACATCTGGGCTTGGCCCGTGCAACAACTGCTCGTGTTGGCCGGCGCTCAAGCTCTCGGCCCGTGGGTCAGTGCCTTGCTCGCACTCGTCTGCACGCTGCCGCTTGCTTGGCTGTCCTGGAAGGGTGTTGAGGAGCCGGCGATGCGGCTGCGGCACCTCGTGCCCGTCCGGGACACGTCAAAGAACCCGAGTCCCAGCTCCGCCTCGACTCCGCAATCGCCTTCTTCTGCGGACGATCCTCGCTCCTGAAACCGGGCCCGCGCGACAGGAGTCCGGTATCGGAATGCTGGCCGCAACCGCTGCTTCTGATCAAGCACGCAGGTGCACCACCGGGGAGCTCATGCATCGGAAGGACCTTGTCGCGGCACCCGTCGGAACAACAAGCACGAGCTTCTCGTTCCGGATCTCGGGCGGCCAAACCGGAGTCAGCGGTGAGACCAAGCTCGCGGGCTCAACCACGGACGGCGTCGACTTCGTGCAGACGACGGTGCCGATTGAGATCGCCGTTCGCCTTAGGACCCACTGCGACGCCCACCTCGACGTCAAGCGCAGCCCGACGGTCGCGCCCACCTGGGTCGCCTCAGCGCCGCTCCGCTGGGGCTGAGTGACGCTCAGCGACGACCTGCGGCAGCGCTGAAAACGGCGGCTCGCACCCCTCCTGGGGGCTACGAACCACCGGCTTCCGCCTCAGAAGAACATCTCCAGCGACAACCGCAGCGCCTCCTCGGTGAGCACCGCGGCCGTCGACAGCCCCGCCGTCGCGACCAGCGCCCCGGGATGCGCCAACCCGACCACGACGGCGCGCAGCCTCGGCTGCTGCGCGAGGAACGCATCCGGAACCCTCGAACGCTGCTGTGACGGATGCTCGCGCCAACCGCGCAGCTTCGAGAGGAACCACGCGCACCGCAGCAGGAAGACGAGCCAGATTGCCAAGACGACCGGGAACATGAGGCCCGCGAACAGCTGGACACCCGAATACGTGATCTCGTCCTCGCGGTTCTCAGCGATGAGCTGCAACAGCGTCGACAGGCTGGCGCTCATGACCACAGACACGGTCCAGGCCACGAACCCGACGATGAGCGTCACGAACCGCACGAAGAAGTGCCCGAACACGGAGTCGTGCGCGTCAAGGTGGCTGCGGGGCGTGTGCAGGAGCAGCGCGACCGTCGCCGAGAGTGCCGGCAACGAACCCACCATGAGGATCGCCACCCACGCCACCGTCGACCAATCAGCAAACCAGCCCACCACGGTCAGGGTGCCGAACGCCACGAACCAGACCCAGTTCCAGAGCAGCGGATGCGACACCAAGGCAGGCGGAAGCCGTCGGTCCACGGCATCGAGCAGGCGGTGAGCGGACGGCACCCGCGCGGAGTTCATGCGCCAATCGTATTGCCGACCACGCCGTAGCTGAGCCACCGATTCGCGTTCCCGGACACCCGCATCTCCGTGCGTTTTCAAGTGCCCTGACGGGATTCGATCACGCCGAAAAGGATGCCGCGAAATCGACCACCGAATAGTCCACGGAAGTAGTCCATGCGGGGTTCTGGACCGGATCAAACGCGTCTAGTTTTGCGCTGTCAGTAGACCACCGGTGCACGACGCCGAGTTCCACAGCGAAGCCCCCCGGCTTTCGCCCACGTCCCCTGGGGGTAGGAAACACATGCTCGATACCCAAGCGAACACGCCGCGCTCGACGGGCCTCAACCGACGTGATCTGCTCGGCGCCGCCGTCTGGACCACGCCCGTCATCGCCGTCGCAGTCGCCGCGCCTGCTCAGGCCACCTCGACGGTCGAGTACCGCCCCTTCAGTGGCTCGCACATCGTCCTGACGACGGAAGATATCGACCAGCAGGGAACCGTCGACGGAGTCCCGACCTTCGCCCTGCAGGGAGAACCGGACAACCCAGTCGTCTACTTCGGGGCGAGCGTCGACGGGCTCCAGGCGACGCTCACGAGCTACACCGTCACCTATGAACTCCCATTCGCCGTCGACTGGGACGTCGTCGACCAGGACTGGAGCATGGTCGAGTCCGAGCCCGTGGGCGGCTACTACACCTACACGCTCACCCCACTCGCGCTGCCCGCTGGCCGCATCGACATGGAACGGCCCCTCAGCACCGGGCAGCCGTGGGCGGCCGACGAGACGAACTCCGTAGCTGCGCCACAGTTCCACGGGATCGCCCGAGACGGAACCTGGTCGGTCGGCGGAACGCGGCCCTTCCAGGTCTCCAGCGTCAAGCACTACGACTTCATCGCCCACCTGCCGACCGGCGACGTGGTGGACAGCTTCCACCGCGAGCGAGTCACCGGGGGCGTTTGATCGCACGTCCGTCGCCATCGGCGCGCAACTCAGAATGCCGATTCAGATCCTTCCCGCGCGGTGCATGGCACAGCGGGGGAGTTCTGCCCTGCGCTGGACCGCACCGGTTCGGTTACAGTTGCCCCCGGGGTAACGAGCTGACGTGCCGTATGCCCACCGGTTCGTAGGGGGAAACTCGACCCGGTGAGAGCAGCCGCAACGCGAGGGAGACACGTGTCTTCCGCGCGCAGCTCAGTGCCCCGACGGCGCCGACCGAACCTGGTCGGCATCAAAGGGGGAAACACAATGTCACTTGACGATGTCCAGAACACGCAGAAGACGGTCGACCGCCGCAAGGTCCTCGGGGCAGCGGCCTGGGCCACGCCGGTGATCGCGCTCGCAGTTGCCACGCCAGCAGGCGCGACCTCGCAGATTCAATACCAGGCGCACTCCGGATCCGGGGCGACCATCGCCTACGGCTCCTACCAGGGCTCCGACAACAGCCAGGAGTTCGGACTCCTCGTGCAGGTCGTCAACACGTACGTCATCCCGTGGGCGACCTTCAGCGCCAACGTTCCGGGCCTCACCGCAACGGTCACGAACTTCGTCGCGACCTACGAATTCCCGTTCGCGGTGGATGTGCAGGAGATGAGCTCAGACTGGACGCTCACCGAGAGCGAGCCGGCCGGCGGACCCTTCACCTACACGTTCACGCCGAATTCGCTCCCATCGGCGCCCATCGAGATGCGCGAGCCGCTCGGAGACGCGACGCCGAACGTGATCACGCCAGAGAACTCGCTCATCGGACCCAGCATGCTCGGGGTGGGCGTCAACCCGCCGCCCCACGGAACCACCGTCACCGTGCCGTACACGCACACCTACGACTTCACGGTGACCTTCCCGAACGGCACGACGGTCAACGACAGCTACACCTTCACGGGAACGCACGTCACGGCACCCGAGTAGCAGGCGCCGCCGCGTGATGCAGCCCCCGTCCCAGTCCACGACTGCGGCGGGGGCTGCGGTGTTTCGTGCCCCAGCGCCAGGTTTCCTCCGTTTCTCCGTTCCTCCGCGCCCCGCGACTCGCGCTCGACTCGCGTACGCTCAACCGAGTGAAACCCAGACGACGCGCACGGAACAACCGCGCGCTCGCAGCCATCGGACTGGCCGTCGCGCTCGCTGTGGCCGTCGCACTCGCCGGTCTTCCCCTCTTCGTCTTCCCCGCCACGGACGAACCGAGCGAGGTCGACGCGATCGTCGTGCTCGGCCCGCCACGCGACGCGCGCATCCACGCCGCCCAGCAGCTCGCGGCCGAGGGCTACAGCGACACCATCGTCATCGCCGTCGACGACTACGGCATCGACGCAGCCATCAACATCGACGCCTGCGCACCGGACGCGGCACCCGACCAGGCTGGACTCGTCACCCGCTGCCTCATCCCCGAACCCTTCACCACCGCCGGAGAAGCCCTCATGGTCGAGCGGCTCGCAGCGGCCGAGGGATGGGAGAGCGTGATGATCGTGACCAACGTCACCCACATCTCACGCGCCCGCATGATCTTCACCGACTGCCTCGGCGGGGGAGTGCTGGCCATCGATGACGGGGCGGGCATCGAAGGCTCCAACTGGGCGTGGATGTACGCCTACCAGTCAGCGGCGTTCGTCAAGGCCCTCGTCGCGCCCACCTGCTGAATCGCGTGGCAGTTCTCGCGGGGTCAGGGCACGCCCACCCGCGAAGTCGGCGGCACTCGGTACGGTAGATGCATGACGACACGTCGCAACGAGGGGACAGCATGACCGCGCTCGACCACACCACCGTGCAGTGGCGCCGGGTGTCGCCCAAGTACATCTGGTCAGAGCTCATCGGAGCCTTCTTCTGGGCCCTGATCGCGCTCGCCGGCATCATCGCGATCCTCGTCATCCCCGACGTGCCGAAGTGGGTCGCCGTGTTCCCCGGTGCCGGCCTCCTCGTGATCCTCATCTCCATCCCCTTCGAATGGCGCCGCGTGCGCGCCATCGGCTACCAGCTGCGCCAAGACGACCTCGTGTTCCGCCGCGGCCTCTTCTGGAGCCGCATGGTCGCCATCCCATACGGTCGCCTGCAGCTCGTCGACATCCAGCGCGGCCCGCTCACCCGTATCTTCGGGCTGTCGTCGCTCAAAGTCGTCACCGCGGCCGCAGTCACGAACGTGACGATCCCCGGCCTCGGATGGCAGGACGCGGAGAAGCTCAGAGACGACCTCGTCGCACTCGCCGAGACCCGCCGAGCTGGCCTCTGATGAGCGCGCCCACCCCACCAGGCAACTGGCAGCAGCCCGGGCCACCCCCGCCCATGGGCAGTGCACCGCACGGTGCCATGGCAGGGGGTCCGACGCCCGGTCCGCCGCCCGGACCGGCGCTCGGGCAGGGCTCCGACCTCATCGACGGCGAATGGCACAGACTCCACCCGCTGACGCCGCTCCTCCGCGTCGGCGTGTTCGTCATCGCCATCGGTGCCTTCCTCATCAACCAGTCATGGCAGACGATCACGAGCTTCCTCTTCCCGCAGCTCGACGAGTACAGCGGCGCAGAGTACGACCCGACCAACATGGTGCTCCGCAACGAGGGCTGGCTGTTGTGGGTCGCGCTCGGCATCCTGGCCGTCATCCTCATCCTCGGGTTCTTCAGCTACCTGTCGTGGCGCTTCTCGCAGTTCCGCGTCAGCGACACGACCATCGAACTGCAGACCGGCGTGCTGTTCCGCAAGAGCCGCCAGGCGCGACTCGACCGCGTGCAGGACATCAACATCCAGCGCCCCCTCGTCGCCCGCATCGTCGGCGCCTCGAAGATCGAGATCGGCGTCGCCGGCGAGAATGCCAACATCCAGCTCGTCTACGTGCGCACACGCGACGCCGACGGCATCCGCGCCGGAATCCTTCAGCGCGCGTCCGGAGCGAAGCGCAACGAGCGCCAAGCCCAGGCGCATGGGTACGCCCACGCCGGGCAGCCAGGCGCACCCGGGTCAGCCGACGGCAGCCCGTCGGCGCCCGGATATGGTCCCGCTGGCGCTTCGGGCGACTCAGCGTCGCAGCCACAGCAGAAGCCGCCGACCGCAGAGCAGCTGCGCACACGAGCATCCGAATTCTTCGCCCAACGAGTCGAAGAGCTCACGAGCCCTGAACTCGCGCCAGGCGAGGCCGCACCGCAGTCCGTCGTGCGACTCCCACCATGGCGGCTCGTCGTGGCCAACCTCGTCAACCCGTGGCTCATCGTCATCCTCGTGGCCCTCATCGCCGGCCTCATCGTCACCTTCACCTTCGGGTTCTGGTGGCTCCTCTTCTCGATCCTGCCCCTCGGCGCCGTCTTCTTCGCCGTCACCGTCGGCCAGATCCTGCCGTCGCTGAACTACAGCATCGCCGCCACCCCGGACGGCGTCCGCGTCGGCCGCGGGCTCCTCACCACCAGCAACGACACGGTCCCGCCTGGCCGCATCCACGCCGTGCAGGTCTCGCAGCCGCTCTTCTGGCGACCCTTCGACTGGTGGATGGTGCGCATCACCCGCGCCGGCACCGAACAGGTCTCCTCAGACGGATCCCAGAACCAGGCGGCGCTCACCCGCAACCTCGTCCTCCCCGTCGGCACCCGCGCCGAGACCGAACGTGTCCTCGCGCTGCTGCTCCCAATGCTCGTCGACGACGAAGTGCGCCGACTCATCGAGTTGGGCATGTACAGCAAGGGCAACGACGACTACTTCGTCACCGCGCCGAAACGAGCCGCATGGATGCGCCCGTTCTCCTGGAAGCGGCACGGGTTCCGCCTCGACAACCGCGCGCTCTACCTGCGCTTCGGCGCCTGGTCGCGCAAGCTCACGATCGTCCCCGCAGAGCGGATGCAGTCCATCGGCCTCGACCGCGGGCCCATCGGCTACTTCGCCAACGTCGTCAACCTCCACGCCCACACCGTGCTCGGCCTCGGAGTGACAACGCGCATCGGCATGGTCGACGGCAACATCGGAGTCCGACTCTTCGACGACGTGTCCGCCGTCGCCATCCGCGCCGCGAACCTCGACACTTCCCACCGGTGGCGCGAAGCCGCCACGCTCAGCGCCATCGCAACCGCACGCATGCGCGTCGCCGACGCGGCAGCGCGCGGTATCCCCGTCGACAGCCAGACCACCGCCGTGCTGCAAGCAGAACGCGAGTACCAGCACGCGCTCGCCCAGAGCGGCCTGCAGGAGACGACGACGCCACCCGTCGCGCAGCCCCAGGCCGCGCAGAACGCTGCACCGGCCCCGGACCTGTCCCGGATCCCCGCCCAGTTCGGGTCCGTGGGGTCCGCACCCGGAGGAGCCGCCGCGCGATTCGGTTCCCCCACAAACCCGTCGACGGATGCGCCTGCGCCGTCCGCGTCCGCGTCCGCGCCGCCCGCGCCAGCGTCAGCGCCCTCGCAGATCGGTCCCGTTCCGGACGCGCCGACGAACGGCGCCTGGGCGCCGGTCTCCTGGGAGCCCGTCGCCACGACGCCCGCCGCTCCAGAGTCTGCGATCGACACAACGCCGACACCGATTCAGACCCCCGCGACGATCGGGCCCGCGCCGGCCGGGACAGCGCCGCGCATCCCGAGCGCACCGCGCATCCAGAGCCCACCGCCGGGGCCTGCCCCGTCCACCGCACCGGAGTCAGCTAGCCCCGCGCCGTCAGGACCCCCGGTCGAGGAGGCGCCGAAGCCAGTGGACTCCGCGCCGTCAGAACCTGCAGGCGACGAGGCGCCGCAGCCGCTCACGCGCCGTCAACTGCGCGAGCAGCGCCAGAACGGAATCGTGCCGCCGCCGAGCCCAGAACCGCACCCCGGGCAGCCTTCGGAGGACGGCGCGTGACCGGCCGAGAAGGGCGCCTCGGCATCGGCCTCGTCGGAGACTCGCCCACCGGGCTCATCGTCGCGACCGCCCTCGCCGCAGCAGGACACGCGCTCGTCGGAGTCGCCACGGAATCCGAGGAGGCCACCGAACGCGCATCCGCGATGCTGCCCGGCGCCCCCAAGCTCACGCAGCGTCAGGCCATTGAGCGCAGCGAGCTCGTCATCCTCGCCTACGACGAGGCCGTCCTCGAGACGCGTGTGCTTGAACTGTCCGAGTCGCGGGCCTGGGTAGCAGGACAGCTCGTCCTGCACACCGTCGCCGGCCGCGGCACCGCAGTGCTCGGCACCGCTCTCGACCGAGGCGTCATTCCCCTCGCCGTGCATCCCGCCATCGAGATCACCGGCACGAGCCTCGACCTGCACCGACTCAAGGAAGCCTGGTGCGCCGTCACCGCCCCGCGCCCAGTGCTCCCCATCGCGCAGGCCCTCGTCGTCGAGCTCGGCGCCGAACCGGTCATCATCCAAGAACAGGACCGCCCCACCTACGCGGAAGCGCTCCACACCGCCACCGAGTTCACCCGCTCCATCGTGAAGCAGGCCACCGAGCTGCTCACCGGAATCGGCGTCGAGAACCCGGGCTTCATGCTGTCCAGCCTTGTCCGCTCAGCCGCAGACAACGCCCTCAGCGACGCCAACCCGCTTCCCCTCGACCCGCTCGACGGTACGCTTCCTGAGGCGGACCCGCGCTCGTAGCAGCAACCGCCGGTTCCAAGGAGGGCACTTGCCACACGTTCTGACCACGATCGCCGAAGCCAAGGAAGTGCTCCGGGAGATCGCGAAAAGCGACACCATCGCACTCGTCCCCACGATGGGCGCCCTCCACGACGGGCACCTCTCGCTCGTCGACATCGCCAAGCGCAGCGCCACCAAGACCGTGGTCTCCGTCTTCGTGAACCCCATGCAGTTCGCCCCGGGCGAGGACTTCGAACGCTACCCGCGCACCTTCGACGACGATCTCGCCAAGCTCGACCAAGCCGGCGTCGACTACGTCTTCGCGCCGGCCGTCGACGACATGTATCCAGAAGGCGTCAAGCAGACGCGCGTCGTCGGCGGATACGCGGCCGGCCTCCTCGAAGCAGCGCACCGCCTCGCGCACTTCGACGGCGTCCTCACCGTGGTCACCAAGCTCTTCAACATCGTCCGCCCGAACGTCGCCGTCTTTGGAGAGAAAGACGCGCAGCAGCTGTTCCTCGTGCGCCGCCTCGTGCGCGACCTCAACCTCGACATCGACGTCGTCGGCGCGCCCATCATCCGCGAAGACGACGGCCTCGCCCTGTCCAGCCGCAACCGCTACCTCTCCACCGAAGAACGTGCCGCCGCGCTCAGCCTCGTCCGAGCCCTCACCGCCGCCGCATCCAACGGCGACCGAGGGATCCGAGAGATGATCTCGCAGGCTCAGGGCGCCCTCATGGATGAGAAGCTCGTCAAGATGGACTACGTGTCCATCGTCGACCCGGAGACCTTCGCGCTCGTCAACGAGGCCTACACGGGCAAAGCACTCGTGCTCGTCGCGGCCAGAGTCGGCACGACCCGCCTCATCGACAACATGAGCGCGTACGTCGGCGAGTACCGCTAACGACGACGGCGCCGGAGCGGAGCACGCCGTGTGGTCTCGGCTGAACGTCACAACCGGTCGCGGCCGGATCACCACCGAACGCTCCCGACGCTTCGACAGAGTCCACGTCGAACGACTTGCCGCCACAGCAGGCCGCGTCAAGGTGAGCGCCCAACATCCGCAGTGGAACACTGTGCGCGTCACGATCCTCATCGACGGGGACACCACCACCGTCAGTGGAGCGGACGGAACCTCGCTCTGGGAGCTGCACCCCGGTGACGCCCTCTTCCACCACGAGGCCACGCCCATCGCCTTCGACTTCACCGCGCCCACCACCATCCTGAGCTTCGTGGCACTCATCGACGACACCACCCAGTCGCAATCCGCCGTCCCCGTCGGGTACGCCACGCCCGTCATCGCCTCCCCCCTCATGTCAGGCGTCATCGGGTACGGCCTCGCGCTCCTCCTCGAGCAGAAGCCCGTCGTCGGCTCCGCAGCCAGGGCCGTCGACCGCCTGATCCGCGTCATGGGGCGGGAAGTTCTCCTCCAGGCTCGAGGCCTCGCCCACGTCCCCATCGCCCCCACAACACGCGACAGAGCAGAAGAGGCCATCGAACGTCACGCGTCCGACCCGGGATGCACGCCGTCGCTCATCGCAGACACGCTCAGCATCTCGCTCCGACAGCTGCAGCGTGCCTACCGTGCGAGCGGAGACACGGTGCAGCAATCGATCCGCCGAGCACGAGTCGAAAAAGCACTCGCGTTGCTGCGGGACCCGTCGCGGCAGAGTCTCACGGTCGCTGAGATCGCCCGCCACTGCGGTTTCAGCGGCGGGTCGGCGCTTGCCAGAGCGATGTCGGCTCTCGGATGTGAAGCGCCGCTCGAAGTCCGCCGCGGGCTCGCCGCTCCCTCGCGAGACGGCACACCTCACCGGCCCGGCTGACGCACTCCCTCTACCCGGCGCTGATGCCATGAACAACACGCGAGCACGATCTGGACCGTTCCGACTTGGTCCCCAACCCGACGCATGCCATACCGAACGCGACAGGAACGTCGTTACCGGGCTCATGGGTCACGAGGAAGCGGCATTCTCGGGGAGGCGACGACGCCACCACCATCCCCCGTGCGCGAGCGTCGCCCCGATATCGATGCGTCGCGCCTCCACTCAGGAGCCAGTCATGCGAGCACCCCACACCCAGACCGACACCCCCGCACTCAGCCGTCGCCGAGTTCTCACTACCGCGGCTTGGAGCGCGCCCGTCATCGCCGCCGCGATCGCCGCCCCGGCTGCTTCAGCCTCCGACCCCGCCACGCTCCCGCTGGCGTGCCAGTTCACGCCGACCACGTGGACCGTCACCCCAGGGAGCACCCCATTGGTCGAGGACGGCCGCGCAGGTACCCCATTCGGCGCCAACGGACAGTACTCCACAGGGTGGACGCCGATCAACACCAACCCCGGACACGCCACACAGGCTTGGTGGCTGCCGGGTCCGGCGGCCGCGGGCGCAATCGGCTTCCTCTCGATGGCCGACCGTGACAACTCCGGGTTCGCCGCGGCGCCTGTCGCGACACCAAGCGACGCCGCCCCCGACGAGGCACAGCCCTTGACGCTCCAGGTGGCGTTCCAGCTCGAAGCAACAGCGGGCAGCCCGCTCGAGCTCCAGTTCCCGGTGCATGCAGGGTCCGAGTACCTCGGTCGCCAGTACCTCGAAATCGGTATCAGCGGTGCCGGTATCCCGGAGACGACCATCGCCAAGGGCTTCGCGGGCGACACTGGCTGGGGAAGCGGGCCCACGATGAGCAACATCCCCGCCGCCTACCAGACCGGGTTCGCGCCCCTGGCCAGCGAACAGACGTACACCAGCACCGTGACTCCCACGAGCACGGGCACGGTCATCGCCACCTACACGTTCACGCTCATGGCCGTGACCAACAACCAATTCAAGAACGCGGACATCTGGGTGCAGGCTCCACAGGTGGCCAACTGCCCGGCCAGCACGTCGTAGGGCCTCTTGGACTGCGGCGTTGCTACGCTGAACGTTCCACGACCCTTGGGAGAACACACACATGAGCTTTCGCATCCTGACGGTCTGCACGGGCAACATCTGCCGTTCGCCCCTCGCCGAGCAACTCCTGCGTGATGGTCTCAAGGATCTCCCGGGAGTCACCGTCGAAAGCGCCGGCACCGGGGCCCTCGTGGGCAGCGGCATGCCGCAGCAGGCCCTCGCCCTCGCGGCCCAGTACGGGGTGACGGATGCGGAAGCGCACATCTCGAGGCAGCTCACGGAAGACATCGCCCGCGGCGCAGGCCTCGTCCTCGCGCTCTCCCGTGACCACCGGCAGCGCATCGTCGAGCTCGCCCCCTCCGTCGTACGACGCACCTTCACCCTGCGCGAGTTCGCCCACATCGCCAGCCAGGTCACCGCCGAGGACCTTGAGGAGACCTACGAGGCGCCAGGCGCCAGTTCAGGCTCACGCCGCTCCCGCCGCGAAGCGCTCGACAACGCCAGCGACGGGGCCGCCGCCGGCGCCTCCGACGAGGACATCGTCGCCGCAGCGCTTGCCGCCGCAGTCGGCGCAGCAGCACCGCTGCGCGGCGTCATCGCCCCGCTCGAGAACGCCAGCGACTACGACGTCGTCGACCCGTTCCGCCGCTCCGACGAGACCTACCAGCGCTCCGGACGCGAGCTCGTGCCCGCCGCCGAGACCATCGTCGCCTACCTCGAAGGCGTCGTTGACTGGGCTAGGGCGCGCGCCTCGTAACCACGCCGAGGCCCGCCGGTTCGCGCGACGGCTCGAAGTGCACCAAACTGGGGGAGTGCGTTTCCGAGCGCCGTTCGTCGCGCCCGGGACACGCATCCACACCCAGACGCACGAACCGCAAGGAGCCCGAATGGCCGACGCGCCCACCCAAGACGCACTCTCCGAGGCGGAAGCCTCCGAGCAGAAGCAGGTGCGTCTCGACAAGCGCGCGCGGATGCTCGAATCGGGCATCGCCCCCTACCCGCTGACGCTCCCCATCACGCACACCATCGCCGAGGTGCGTGCCGCTCACGCCGAGCTCGAAGACGGCGCCTCGACGGGCCAGCGAGCCGCAGTCGCGGGACGCATCGTGCACCTCCGCAACACGGGCAAGCTGTGCTTCGCGAGCATCCAGTCGGGCGACGGCGCGCGCATCCAGATCATGCTGTCGCTTGCGGTCGTCGGCCAGGAGCAGCTGGACCTGTGGAAGGAGTACGTCGACCTCGGCGACCACATCTTCGCGGCCGGTGAGATCATCTCCTCGCGACGCGGCGAGCTGAGCATCATGGCCGACGAATGGAAGATGGCGTCGAAGGCCGTGCGCCCGCTCCCGAACCTGCACAGTGAGCTCAGCGAGGAGACGCGCGTCCGCCAGCGCTACCTCGACCTCATCCAGCGCCCAGTCGCCCGGGATGTTGTCGTCGCGCGCGCGAAGACCAACGCGTCGCTGCGCCAGACGTTCGCGAACCACGAGTTCCTCGAGGTCGAGACGCCCATGCTGCAGACCATGCACGGTGGCGCGGCAGCCCGCCCGTTCGTGACGCACTCGAACGCCTTTGACACGGAGCTGTTCCTCCGCATAGCGCCCGAGCTGTACCTGAAGCGCGCCGTCGTCGGCGGCCTCGACCGCGTCTTCGAGATCAACCGCAACTTCCGCAACGAGGGTGCCGACTCGACGCACAGTCCCGAGTTCGCGATGCTCGAGGCCTACCAGGCGTACGGCGACTACAACTCCATCGCCGACCTCACGCAGGAGCTCGTGCAGAACGCCGCCCTCGCCGTCTCCGGTTCGCACGTCGTCACGTGGACGGACGGCACCGAGTTCGACCTGGGCGGCGACTGGGACCGCGTGTCCATGTACCCGTCGCTTTCCGACGCCGCCGGCGTCGAGATCACGCCAGCCACGCCGCTCTCCGAGCTCCTCGCCCTCGCCGAGAAGGTGGAAGTCGAGGTCAGCCACCCCACGCACGGCAAGCTCGTCGAAGAGCTGTGGGAGCACTTCGTGAAGGACCATCTCACGCGCCCGACCTTCGTCATGGACTTCCCTGTCGAGACGTCGCCGCTCACCGCATCCCACCGCTCCATCCCCGGCGTGGTCGAGAAATGGGACCTGTACGTCCGCGGTTTCGAGCTGGCCACGGGCTACTCCGAGCTCATCGACCCCGTCGAGCAGCGCGCCCGCTTCGTCGAGCAAGCCGCCCTCGGTGCAAAGGGCGACGTGGAGGCGATGCGCGTCGACGAGGAGTTCCTCACGGCCCTCGAACACGCCATGCCCCCGTCCGGCGGCATGGGCATGGGCATCGACCGCCTCCTCATGGCCATCACGGGCCTCGGCATCCGCGAGACGGTGCTCTTTCCGCTCGTGAAATAGCGCGCCGCGCCGCGCGCCGCACCCGCAGCACCGAGGGCGGTGTTGTGGTCGTCATTCTCGAGATTTGACGACCACAACACCGCCCTAGGCGTTGGAAGCGCGCGCTCGAGTCCGACTCTGCAGACATGGAAGTTGTGAGACGGTGGCAGTCCACAGCCGATGCGCCGCTTCGCCTCAGTTCGGCCGCATCCAGCAACCTTTCGAGCATGCGCCCCAAGAAGCCCCTCCCGGCCGAGTTCGATGGCCGTGCGTTCCGATACGCGGACGCTCGAGCTGCAGGGCTCAGCCGGGGTCACATCAGATCTTCGACATCCGTGGGGCCGCACCGCGGCATCCGTGTGCCCGAGCGAATCACCTCGCCGTTGGGAGCAGACCTCGCATACGCAGCCACGGCTGCAGAGGACGTCGCCCTCGCAAGCGTGTCCGCCTGCCGGGTCTGGGGCATCCCGCTTCCGCTCTCCATTGGATCTCGCATGCATACCTTCGTGGCGGTCCGCAGTCCACGGCATGTCCCCTCGGGGGTCGCGGTCACGGGGTTCAAGCTGGCGGGCCATCTCTACAGCGTGCGCGTGGTCGACGGTGTCCGAGCGCTGTCACCGTGCGTGGCCTGGGCGCAGTCGGCAGCGGTTCTCGCGCTCCGTGAGGTGCTCGTGCAAGCGGATGCGTTGCTCACGCGAGCAGACAACTATCCTGGGCGCCGGCACCAGGGTGCGCTCGCGACGCTTGACGAGCTGCGGGCGGTGACTGCGGCCTGGACGGGGCGTGTGGGCGTCGCTCGCCTTCGTGCAGCGCTGCAGCTGGTGCGACCCGGCAGTGAATCTCCCGGCGAATCGCGGCTCAGGTTCGTGCTCTCCGAGGCGGGCTTCGCCGAGCCGATCGTGCAGCACCGCGTCTACGATCGTGGGCGCTTCGTAGCGCGCATCGATCTGTCCTACCCGCCGCTGAAGATCGCGCTTGAGTACGAAGGCGAGCACCACTTCACCGTGGCCAAAGCGATGGAGGACATCGAGCGGCGTCGTGAGCTCGAGCGTCTCGGTTGGATCGTGATCCAGGTGACCAGACGCGACATCAGAGACCCGAGCAGGCTCTTCGCGCGGCTGCGGGTAGCGATGCTCGCCCGATCATCCTGAAGCCGGCCCTCCGCCGCGGGGATAGCAACCAGAACTCCGCCTTGCTCGCAGACGGCGAAACCCAAGGCGGTGTTGTGGTCGCTAAATCGCGGGTTTGACGACCACAACACCGCCCTGGGCGGAGCTCGGTGAGGCCCACGGCGGAGCTCGGTGAGGTCCACGACGTTGCGAGGGGTGAGCCTCGGAGTGCAGATCGAATCGCGTCAGCTCTCAGAACTCGCGTGCTTCTCCCCGTCGACGCGGTACTCCACTTCGGCGACGATCTTTCGCAGCGCGTAGATCGTGACTGATCGGCGTTGCGCGGGCGGGTCCCACCCGGTGTGGTGCTCGAACTCGAGCTGCTGCAGGTCTTCGAGGGCGGTGGATGCGGCGCTGAGTCGCGGAGAGAGGTCGTCGTCGGGGTCCTCCCACGCGCGGATGAGCTGCGCGATCTGCTCGCCCGCCGCGGCGAGTGCTCGACTCGACTCCGCTTCAGCCTCGCTCCAGGACTTCTCGAGGAACGGCTCCTGGAGTTCGGCGATGTGTCGGATGATGCGGCTGAGGCTGTCGAGCTGGCCTTGGGCCGAGTTGCTGTCGAACTTCGACCGGAGGCGCCGCGCGTTGCCTCGCAGGTTGTCCTGCACTTCGCCCACGAGGGACTTGGCGTCGGTGAGCTGGGTGTCGAGGCGACGGAGTGAGGCGCGCCAGTCATCGAGTGCGTCCTGGGGAAGCTCCTCACCGGGGAGCTCGGTGGCACGTTTGATGGCGTCAGCAGCCGCGGTCTTGACCGTGCCGAGGGCCGTGAGCGCCTGCTTCGTCCCGGTCGTCGGCGGTATCAGCAGGTTCAGGCCGACGCCGATGGCGGCTCCTACGGCCATCTGCACGACATAGCCGATGGAGAATCCGTCCGGGTTCGCGCCGCCGACGACGAACACGAACAAGGCCGCGATCGGGATGTAGTCGCGTCCCGCCCCGAAGGCGGGGATGCCGGCCAGCAGCGTTCCGACGCCGACGGCGACGGGAACGGCGAGCGCCACGGGGGTGCCCAGGGTGACGAGCGCACCGGATGCGAGGACACCGAGGAGCACCCCCACCACGACCTGCACGCTCGACCGCACTGATCCGGCGACGGTGGGCACGCTTGCGACGAGCGCGCCGAGCGGTGCGTAGTAGGCGTACGCATTGGCTTCTCCAGGGACGAGGTGTCCGGCGTACCAGGCGAGCGTCGCAGCGGCTGCCGTCTTGGCGACGTGCAGGAGCCGAGATGGGGTGACGGCGGGGAGGAGGGCGCGGACGATTCTGTGCATCCCTCTCAGCATGATGGTTCGCGCTCATCCCGCGCTGGGACTTGACAGGCAGGGGGCCGGACGCGTGTGCGTCCGGCCCCCTGGTCCATCTCGCTCCGATTTAGTTCAGCTGCCTAGCAGATCGTGCCTTCGATGACGTAGCCGCCGCCGTAGTAGCTGCCGGCGGTGGGGTGGTAGCCCCACACGTTGAGGTCGATGACGTTGTCGCTCGGGACCAGCTTCGGGTTGCCGCGTGTGCCGTTGTCGAGGTTGCCGCCCCACGCGTAGACGCTGCCGTCGGAGGCGAGCGCGAGGTAGGTGCCGTCGGACGCGAAGACCTTCGTGATGGCCTTGCCCGCTGCGTCGCCGGTCTTCGCCTCCGCCTTGAACGCGTAGTTGACGCTGACTCCGGGGATCTGCGTGGACGCGTGGAACTGCATCATCGTTCCGGTCGACGTGATGTAGAGGCCGCCGACGTAGTTGCGGATCGCCCACGAAGCGAAGGCCGCGACGTTTCGTGCGCGTCGTGTCCACGCGGTGCCGCCCGACGAGAAGCCGAACGCGGCCCCGCTTGTCCAGAGGTCACCGTTCGCTGTGCGCACGATGATGGCGCCCGAGTTCGCCTCGACCTGGGCGATGCCGGTGGGCGCGCCGGCCACGGTCGTGAGGGTGTGTCCGTTGGTCCACTGTCGGATCGTGCCGTTCGCGAAGAGAACCGCGCCGCCGTGCACGAAGCTGCTCTCGCGCAACCCGAACGTGCTGATCGCCGTTGCGCCCGCGGTGCCCGAGATGAGGGTGGCGTTGGCGGTCGTACCGCTTGTCGCGTTGCTCCAGTAGTGCAGGCCGGCCGAGGTGAGCACATAGCTGAAGCCGTCGTTCGACTCCGCGGCGATGACGGTGCCGGTGATGCCGGCGACCTTCGCGACAACGGGGGCGCCTGTGCCGGTTCCGGTGCGGTACCACTGGTAGACCTCAGCGCCGGTGGCGCCGGTCGCGACGCCGCCTGTGGAGTTGTTGCCGTCCTGCAGCGAGGTCCATGCGTCGACGAACGTCATGTTCGCGACGTTCGCGCCGCCGTACTGCAGCGTGCCCGGTGCGGTCTGCGGTGAGCCGACGTTGCGGCCCCAGTAGCGGACGAGGCCGCCAGCGACCAGCACTGCGGCGTTCGACCCTGCGCTGCTGCCGGCCTGGTCGCCGGAGATCGAGCCGACCGTGGCGGTCGTGAGACCGGGAACAGTCGACCAGTTGATCTGGGGTGCATTGCTGCTTGAGGTGCCCACGTCGCGCGTGATCTGCACGACCTGGCCGGGGGACGCGGTGATCGACCCGTAGGCGTAGGCGACGACGCCCTGGTAGGTGGCGGTGATCGTGTAGGCGCCGGCGGTGCCGGTGGCTCGGAAGGCGGGGACCTGGGCGACTCCGCTGGCGCCGATCGCGACGGTCGCGGTGCGTCCTCCGGTCGTGAACTCCAGCCCCATGGGGAGCTGGATGGCGACGGTCCCCGTGGCCGGGGCCGGCTTGTCCCCGACGGTGGCCTCGAAGCGGACCTGCCCGGCGTCGACGGTGCCGCATCGGGTGGCGCCGAACCCGGTGAGTCCGACGATGAGCGGTTCGTTGGAGGCTGCGGCGAGCGGTGCGCTGGCGACCGCGGCGAGCACGGGTGTGGTCCAGGCTGCGGTCGCGATGACCGTCCGGCGCGAGAGGCGGCTCTTGGGGTCGGATGCAACGTGCGTCATGTGGGCTCCTGGAAAGGTCTTGTCCGAGTGGATGCGCGTGCATGCGTCGGCGCGCTGTGGCCCCAGGTCGAAGACTTCGGAAGCGAGATGGATGCGCTGGCTGGGCGAGCGAGACGCCGCACGACAGGGCGCCGACCACTTGGTTGGGTGAAGCTCGAGACTGTCAGATGTGAACGGCGTTCACAATTTTTTCGAGGACTAATTCCGTGGACTAATCACGACACAGAGGGGTCGATTTTCCGTATGTGGCCATCAGCATCCGGCTACCTTCGGAGCTGCCCACCGACCTGTTGGTGGGGAAGCTCTCGATGTGACCGGTCGACCATGGCCGGCAAGGAAGCCATATGCCCGAAACCCCCTCCAGCTCATCCGCTCGAACCATTGGCTTGGATCGACGCCACCTGCTCAAGAGCGTCGCCTGGAGCACTCCGGTCATCGCTGCGACGTTCGCGAGCCCTGCGCATGCGGCAAGCCAGGGTTGTGTCGGCACCTTCACCTTCTCGCCGACCACTCTCGTCGGAAGGCAGCGACGGTTCGTCGTCGTCACGACGGCCGCGAGCGGCGGTT
The DNA here is from genome assembly GCF_050315415.1 of Pseudoclavibacter sp. Marseille-Q434. Taxonomy (NCBI): domain Bacteria; kingdom Bacillati; phylum Actinomycetota; class Actinomycetes; order Micrococcales; family Microbacteriaceae; genus Pseudoclavibacter; species Pseudoclavibacter sp. Marseille-Q434. The sequence goes on from NZ_JBNPQH010000004.1 coordinate 282,849, forward strand.
CGTACACCTCCCCGTTGACGATCACGAAGACCGGTGGCGATCCAACCGCGCAGGTGACGCTGACGCTCACGGGCGCCGGCTACAGCTTCCCCGGATTCGGAGCCACCCGCGTCGTGGACCTCGTCGGGGGTTCCATCACCGTGCAGGTCGCAGCAAGCTCCACCGCGGTGGCCAATGGGGCAACCCTGACGGCGCGCGTCACCGGGGTGCCAGGCCAGACCTGCGCGGCCGCGACGCTGCCGCTCGGGCGCCGAGTCCTCTCCATCTCGTCGACATTCGGTGCCGGGTTCTATCCGAACAGGCGATGGACGGGCAGCATGCCAGCGAGCGTCGCCGGCTTCTACCAGTTCGACGGAGACCCGAGGTCCGTGGATCCCAAGTCCTTCAACGTCGTCAACACCTCGCCAGGTGACGTGCTCTCGAACATCTCCATCGAGTTCGGGACCTCGCTGAACTGGCCGGTCCTCCCGTTCGTCAGACTCGACGGCTCGAGCACGCAGTGGACCGTCCCGGTCTCCGCCAACCGAACCGTCGTGCGCGACGGCACGACCTTCAACCTGTGGCGGAGCACCTACACCGGCGCGGACATCGTCGCGGCCGGCTCCACCACCGCCATTCCCATCGGGATGTACTTCCGCCAGAACGGTGTCACCGCGAACTCGTCGACGCGGGGCGCGACCAACTTCACCTGGCGCTACGTCACGGTCTCCGAAACACCTATGCGCCTGGAGCGTGAAGTCGCTGAGATCATCAACACGAACCGTGAAGCTCCCACCCCGGCGAACCCGAACCCGAGCTCCTAACCTCCACCGAGACGGTGCCTGAGGCACAGCAAGGGGGCGGGGTGGATGCACGTGCATCCACCCCGCCCCCTTGCTGTGGTGTTCGGATCAGCGCTCGGTCTGCGTGGCCGCGCCCTTGTCAGACGCGGATGCGGACCCGGACGAACCCACGATAGGCATCTGGTTCGTCTGAGGTCCGGCGACCGGCACGCTCATGACCGGTGCCCGACGCAGCCATGGGAACTTCGGGCGCTTCGGCTCACGCTCCACGGGCTCTTCCACTTCGAGGCCGTAGAAATCACCGATGTGGTCGACGAATGCGGCGCGACGCGCCCGCTCATACGCGCGCTTCTCACGTCCGAACGCGACGGCCGTCGCCCAGCAGGTGAGCAGGAGCACCACCGAGAACGGCAGCGCGATGCTGATCGCCGCTGTCTGCAGAGCGTTGAGTCCACCGGCCAGCAGCAGTGCTGTCGCCAGCACGGAGGTGATGACGGCGAAGAAGGCCCGCACCCAGTTCTTCGGCTCAGCCTGCCCGCCGGACGCGAGCATGCCCATGACGAGGGCACCGGAATCTGCAGACGTGATGAAGAAGATCGCGATGAGGATGATCGCGCCGATGGTGAGCACGGCGCCACCCGGGAGCTGCGCAAGCATCTGGAACAGGGCACCCTCGACATCCACCGAGCCATCTGACTGCACGAAGTCCGTCACGCCGTTCAGCTGCATCCACAGCGCCGTGCCACCCAGCACCGCGAACCAGAGGAACGTCACGAGCGTTGGTACGAGCATGACACCTGTCACGAACTCGCGGACAGTGCGGCCACGCGAGATGCGCGCGATGAAGACGCCAACGAAGGGCGCCCACGACATCCACCAGCCCCAGTAGAAGGTGCTCCAGGACGACTGCCAGTCGATTCCGGCCTCACCGGAGAACGCACTGGTCGAGAACGTGAGGCTGACGAAGTTCTGCAGGTAGTTTCCGATCGACTGCACGAAGTCGCGGAGCAGGAACTGGCTGGGGCCGACGATCAAGATGAACAGGAGCAGCCCGGCCGCGAGGATCAGGTTCGTGTTCGAGAGCCATTTCATGCCCTTGCCGACACCCGAGAGGACCGAGAACAGGACGAACGCGGTGATGACGACGATGATCGCGATCGACGCGGTGGTCGACGGCTCGAGGATGCCGGCGGCGTCGAGACCGGATCCGATCTGCAGGACGCCCAGTCCCAGGGAGGTCGCCACGCCGAAGATCGTGCCGACCAGGGCGACGACGTCGATGAGGTTGCCCCAGCCGCCACGCACACGGCGGCCGAGGAGCGGTTCGAGGGCCCACCGCACGCTGACCGGTCGGCCGCGGCGGTGGATGGCATATGCGAGCGCGAGGCCGAGCACGATGTAGATCGACCAGGCGTGCACGCCCCAGTGCAGGTAGGTCTGCGAGAGGGCCTGCTGGGCGAGCTGGTTCTCAGTGCCGGTCACACCGGGCTTGGGATCGATGAAGTGGCTGAGCGGCTCACTCACTCCGTAGAAGACGAGACCGATGCCCATCCCCGCCGCGAAGAGCAGGGAAAGCCAGCTCAGGTTCGAGAACTCCGGCTTGTCGTCGTCCTTGCCGAGTTTGATGTCCCCGTACTTGCCGAAGCCCATCCAGAGGCTGAACGCCACGAAGAACGCGGCGATGAGCACGTAGTACCAGCTGAAGTTCCGGACGATCCACGATTGCACCGCGCTGAAGACTGTGTCCGCGGCGCTGGGCGCGACGATCGAGAACCCCGCGAAGGCCAGGACGATGATCGCGGCGGGCCAGAACACCCACCGTTTGATGGCAGGCGGGACCCGTTTGTCAGGGACGGTTGCATCCGTCAGGCCAGGGGAATCTGGTGTAGGGGAGCTGGAAGTCACTGCGTCAATGGTACGCGAGCTGCGAGAAATCGCTAGTTGGCCTAGGTATCTGGGTTGTCGAAGGTCAGGAGGGCTCGCTGCGAACCAGCTCGTGAACGCCCGAGATGATCTCGTCCGGGCGGAACGGGTACTGCTCGATCTCGCGCTGATCGCTGATGCCCGTCAGCACGAGCACGGTGTGCAGGCCGGCCTCCATGCCCGCGACGATGTCGGTGTCCATCCGGTCGCCGATCATGGCCGTGTTGTGCGAGTGGGCACCGATCTTGTTGAGCGCCGAGCGGAACATCATCGGGTTCGGCTTGCCGACCACGTAGGGCTCGCGGCCCGTGGCCTTCGTGATGAGCGCCGCGATCGCACCCGTCGCTGGCAACGGGCCGTCCGCGCTCGGACCGGTCGCGTCCGGGTTCGTGACGATGAAGCGCGCGCCGTTGCCGATGAGGCGGATCGCCTTCGTGATGGCATCGAACGAGTAGTTGCGCGTCTCGCCGACGACCACGAAGTCCGGGTCGGTCTCGGTCATGATGTAGCCGGCCTCGTGCAGGGCGGTGAGGAGGCCTGCCTCGCCGATCACGAACGCCGAGCCACCGGGCAGCTGCTGCTTCAGGAAGTCCGCCGTCGCGAGCGCCGAGGTCCAGAGTCGATCCTCCGGCACGTTGATGCCACCAGCGCGCAGTCGGGCTGCGAGGTCTCGCGCCGTGAAGATGGAGTTGTTCGTGAGCACCAGGTACGGGGTGTCGTCGCGCTGCCACTGCGCGAGCAGCTCCACGGCGCCGGGCAGCGCCGCCTGCTCGTGCACGAGCACGCCATCCATGTCAGTGAGCCAGCATTCGACGTTCGAGCGATCGACCATGCCCTCAGCCTAGGTGGACCCACCGACAGAACGGCGGTCGGTCCCAGACTCGCCGGGGCGGAGAGGGGATCGCGTAGACTCTTTCCATCATGGACTTCTTCCTCAACGCACTCTGGTCGATCATCCCGACGGTGATCATCGGGGCCGCGTTCTTCTGGATCCTGACGTCGATCCTCTCCGGCGATCGCCGCGAGCGTGCCATGGCCGACAAGATCGAGCGCGAAGAACGCGCCCGCCTCGGCCTTCCGCAGCTCGACGCGAACAGCTAGCACCCCTTCTTCCTCTCCATCCTGACCTCCTCGCTGACGAGGGGGTCAGTTCTCGTCGTCTGGACCCGACCCATGTCATTCCTGCTCAACTGGGCGTCGCCCAAGCCGCTCGGCGCGCCGTTCCGGTTCCTGCTGTCCTCCTCGCTGTTCTCGAACCTCGCCGACGGCATCCTCATCGCGGCGGGGCCGCTGCTTGTCGCGAGCCTCACCCGTGACCCGCTGCTCGTCTCGCTCGCGCTCGTCGTCCAGCAGCTCCCGTGGCTCGTGTTCGGTCTCTTCGCCGGTGTCGTCGCCGACCGTCTTCCTCGCGTCGCGATCATCGTCGCGGGGGCTCTGAGCAGAGTCCTGATGCTGGCGATCATCGGCGCGCTTGTGCTGACCGACACCATCAACCTGCCGGTCCTCTACGTCGCCCTGTTCCTCGTCGGCTCGGCCGAGGTGTTCACCGACAACGCATGGACCTCGATCGTGCCGGACCTCGTGCCCTCGAAGGAGCTCGGCATCGGGAACTCGCGACTCATCGCGAGCCAGACCGTCATGAACCAGCTGGCCGGACCCGCGATCGGCGGGGCGCTGTTCGCCGCGGCGCACGCGATTCCGTACGGCGTGACGGTCGTGGCGCTGCTCTTCGCCGTGGTCCTCGTCTCGCGCATCACGTCGCCACCGGTCTCGACGGCGACGACGGGGCCGATCGAGACGGTGCGCTCGGTCGCACGCGTGCGCCGCGATATCGCCAAGGGCTTCGCCTGGCTGTGGCAGAACCCGCCGGTGCGCACGCTCGCGATCATCCTCTTCGCCTTCAACATCACCTACGGAATGACGTACGGGGTGCTCGTGCTCTACGCGAAGCAGCGCCTGGGGCTCGACGACGCCGGGTACGGCCTCCTGCTCGCAGTCTCGGCGCTAGGTGGGCTGGTGGGCACGGCGTTCTATGCCCGCCTCGAGCGTCGGTTCTCCTACACGAGCCTCATGCGCGCCTGCCTCGCGCTCGAGACCGTGCTCCATCTTGTGCTCGCGGCGACAGCAAACGTCATCGTCGCTGGCGCGACCATGTTCGTCTTCGGCATGTACACGGTCATCTGGGCAACGCTCGCGAGCACGATCCGGGGCCGTGCCGTGCCGAGCCGGATGCGCGGCCGGGTGTCGAGCGTCTACTTCCTCGGCATGATCGGCGGGATGGCGATCGGGACGTTCGTGGGCGGGCTCATCGGCCAGGGGTTCGGCATCGTCGCGACTATCTGGGTCGCGTTCGGGGTCAGCATCCTCATCCTGGCGCTCGTCTGGAGGTCACTCGTCAACGTGGGTCGAGCCGGTGCTCTGAGGGAGCACCCAGATAGCTCTGGGGAGCGCGGCGTAACCTAAGCGGCATCGTGCTGGATCGAGGACGCGGAGGAGGGTGCTGACGATGCCGCGTTCTCTCCTGCCTGCCCTTATCGCGGCCGTCATGATGACGATGCTCGCCGGATGCGCGTCCGGGCCCTTCCCGGCCGTCCAGTCGGCCCTCGACTCCTTCAATCAGACCCTGCGATCACTTCCGGGCGTCGAGGCGTCGAGCCTTGACCGGCCGCCCGTCGACGGAGCGGTGAAGATCGACCTCGTCGTCACGCTGACCGACGACGTGACGGACGACGAGCTCGCCGATATCGGTGACTTCGCGTCGACGTTCCCGACCGTCCAGCTCGGGCAGGGTCAGTATCCGGGCGCGGTCGAGCTCCGCCTCGCGGGCTCGGCCTACTCGTACTTCGACCTGCCGACCCCGGAAGCACTCCACGCGCAGCTCGCATACTGGCGCCAGCTCGTAGGGGTGGGGTTCGAGTCGATCTCGACTCGCACCTACTCAGCGCCCGTGACGGCCGGGATGTTCGAGGCCACCGACGACACCGCGGGTGACCCTTCCGCAGACCGGGCCTCGCAGCAGGGTGAGTTCGCTCAGGACGAGGCGCCTCTCTCGAACTCGCCGGTGGTCTCCGCACCGGAGGCGACCCCGACGGCCTCGGGCGCGCCCGCGCTCACCTCGGCGGCTCGCGGTCGTCTTGTCGTCGTGGAGCTCTCGAGCGACGAGCGCGACGACGACGCGCGCACCGCGCAGCTGCTCGACGCCGCCCGCTCGCTCGACGATCCCGGTGCCGCGACGGGGGAGTGGGACCTCATGGGCCTCGCCCCGTTCACGACGGGCCAGTTCGTCCAGTCGGCGCTGCCCACCGCTGATCAGATCGCCTTCGTTCGGGAGACGAGAGCCGTGTTCGACGAGTCGGACCAGCTCGCGAGCGTGCACGTGAGAGTGGACGATTCCTCGGCGGGCAGCACCCAGGTGAACGTCACCGCTTTCGACGACACCATGGAGGGCGTCAAGTCCGCCGACGCGGCGAAGACGTTCCGCGAGACCGCCGAGTGGCCTGAGCTCATGCAGCTGGTTCCCGAGTTGCAGCAGACCAACCGCGACTTCAGCGTCAACTTCGTGGGCAACAACCTCACCGGGTTCGGCGTCTTCGAGCTCAAGTTCGGGGTGCGGGACTGCGGCTTCTGGTCGGGCTCGCAATGGCCCGACCTCTCACGCGACCTCGAGATGGCTTGGGCCGCCAGCCTGCAGGGCGCGAATGCTCCGACCGCCGCGGCGCAGGTCTGCGCGGCGCAGCGCTGACCAGCTTCACGCACCCGCCCCGGGATTAACCGGGCTGTACGAGTTGCGCATAGCTCCCGCAGGGGAAAATCCCGGCAAATGCTCAAATGTCCGGATCTCGTCAAACTCGCTTTCTCGGGCTAGAGTCATGACCATCCATTTGGTAGGTGAATACTCATGAAGTTTGGGCTGGGGTGAACGGGATGCACGCAACGAGGCGTGAGCTGCTGATCAGGGAGCGGCTCCTGCGCGCGCTTGACGACGACACAGCTCGCATCACACTCCTGCAGGCGCCAAGCGGGTACGGCAAGACCACGCTCCTGCGCATGTGGGTCGATGCGGGCCGCGCTACCGGCCGTCTGCTCTGGGTCACCTTCGGCGCATCCACGACGACACGCAACAGCGTCTGGGAGCAGATCGCACGCGCCGCGCTCCGAGAGGGGTTCGTCACCAGCCTCCAGTTGGACGATCTCCTCACGCTCATCAACTCCGACGACTTCGAGAAGCGAGACCTCATCGCCGCGATGCGCGGCGAGGGGGCGTTCACGATCATCCTGGACGGCTACGAGCGCCTCGGCGACCTCGCACGCGTCATCGACGAGGACCTGCTGCGCGGCACCGAGCACGTACCGGGCATGCGCGCCATCGTCGCGGCCCGCGGGCGAACGACACTGGACCAGCAGCGGCTGCAGCTGCAGGGCCGTGTCCAAGTGATCACCAACGTCGACCTCGAATTCACCGAGGCGGAGGTCGACGAGTTCTTCACGCTCGTCGTCGGTGAGAGCCGCTATGCGGCCGCCCGCGACGTGTACGAGGCGACTGGCGGCTACGCGATCGCCGTTCGCGCGGCAGTCCTCGAGCTCTCGCGGTCTGGCCCCCGCGCCGCCCACTGGCGAGAGAATGCCCTCAACTCGACCAATCTCTCGGGGCAGCTGCCCAGCGAAGAGCTCGCGAACTTCGCCCGCATCACCAGCGTCGTCCCGTACTTCGACACGTCGCTGGCGCGCATGCTCGTCCCGCACACCGACCCTGACGCGGCCATCCGAGTGCTCGAAGCCGACGGGTTCGGGAGGCATATCGCGTTCACGCGCACGAGTCGTGCGTTCCAGTACGTGACCGCGCTGCGCGAGGCGCTCCACGAGGAGCTGCGCACCGAATCGCCGGCCGAATACAAGCGGGCGGCCTCCATCGCCTCCGCTTGGCTGGGAGGGAACGGTGACCCGGAAGGGGCGCTCGACCTCGCCCTCGAGGTGGGGGACTACGAGCTCGCCTCGCGCATCTGCGCGCGCCTCCTGCTCTCGGTCGTCGAGGCGTACACGACCGACCGCTACGAGTCGCGCCTGCGGCACCTCCCGCAGGAGGTCCTCGCCGCATACCCGATCCTCGCGTTCGTGCTCGGCCTCGCGCGTCTCGCCAACCCCGTCCTGCGAAGCGGGGCGAAGCCTTTGCTGCAGATCGCAGCCGGGATGCGCATCCCGAACGGCCTGTCTCCGGAACGGCGGTCCGAGTACCTCTGCTTCAAGGTCTTCGCGTCGCGGACGCTCGGCCGGTACCAGGAGTCAGCGGAGCTCGCGCGGCAAGTGCTCGACCTCGTTGCCGCGCAGGGGGCAGCAGGCTCGTCGACGACGCTCTCTCCGGTCTTCACGCGGGGTGCTGCGCTCTCCCTCTTCCTCGTCGGAGATGTCAAAGGGGCGCACGCGGCTGTCGCGAGCACGTTCGTCGTTCCGCAGTCGCAGAGCTCACGCAACCTGTCGTTCTCGGACGCGGCCGGCTACAAGGCCATCGACGGTGACATGCCGGCGGCGCGGGCGATGCTCGCGCAGATCGATGACGGGGCCTGGGCTGCCACCAGCGAGCGAGGGCATCTCGGCACGTTCGGGCACATCGCGCGCGCGTACGGGTACCTCGAGGACCGCGAGTGGGCGCTGGCTCGGGCCACTCTCGAAGACATCGAGCGCCACACCGTCACCTCCGACCTCTGGCCGCACCTGCAGGAGCCCATCATGCTCGCGCGGCTTGCGCAGGGCGAAGCGCTCGCTGAAGCGAGACGCGTCGAGGAGATGCTCGACGGTCCACTCGCCACCCCGGGAAGCGCAGAAAGCCTCGGGCTCTTCAGGGTGAAGGCGTTCCTGGTGGTGCTGTGGCTTGCAGCCGGGCGCCCCGCGAGGGCTCGCAAGCTGCTCGACGGGTACGCGGCGGACGACTTCCGCACCCTCCCCGCGAGGGCGCTGCTCGCCCTCGTCGATGGAGACGCCGACCAATCGATGCGGCTCGTGTCGCGGTCGCTCGACTTCGTGAAGACTCCGAGGATGCGCATGTCGGTGCACGCGCTCGGCGCCGCCGCGTCGCTTCGTGCGGGGGATCGGGAGGTCGCGCTCAGCATGGTCGGCCTCGCTTCCAGCCTCGGGCGCGAGTACGGACTGGTCTCGCCGTTGCTGCTGCTGCCGGACAGCGATCGCGAGGCGCTCGCGACGCTGAGCCGCGAGTCCGGTGGCGCGGATGATGTGGCCATGTTCGACGCTCTCGACGTCGCGACCACCATCCAGGAAGTGAGTGCGATGCCGCAGTTCACGGAGCGCGAGCGAGTCGTGGTTCACGCGCTCGCACGGCATGCGTCACCGGCCCGGATCGCGGAGGAGCTGTTCGTCTCGCCCAACACCGTGAAGACCCAGTTGCGCTCCGCGTACAAGAAGCTCGGCGTGCATTCCCGGCCAGAGGCCCTCCGTCGCGCGGAGTCGCTCGGGCTCCTCCGCGACAGAAGTGACGACTAACCCGTCTCACTCTTCACGCGCAAGCCACCTCGGGGTGAAGCCCGGGGTGGTTTTCTTGTTGCTGACAAGGTCGATGGTCAGTCGTTTATTTGTATCTACAAATTAGGGTGAAGTCCGGGGTGACTTCGCGGTGAAGAACCCGTATTCGGGGTGCTATTGACGCGCCTGGCGCTCTCAACGGTGACGCCAGCGCAGGACGCGCCACTCCGGCGCGGATGCACTTACCCCGATGTGCCGAAGAGGTTCCCCTTTGTCTGAAACCCCCAGCTCCCCAGTCGTTCCCGCCGCGTCCACCGCGGCCGGCACATCCACCCGCCGCTCAGTGCTGCGCGCCGCCGCGTGGACCACCCCCGTCATCGCGCTGACGACCGCCGCTCCCGCATTCGCCGCTTCGATGTCCAAGCGCGGACTCCAAGGTTGGGTCGAAGTGCAGTGGTCCGACGGGCGCATCACGCTCGACGGTCGCGGCTCACGACCTGATCGCGGACTCTGGATCACCGACACCAAGGTCGGCGACCAGATCACGAACGTCTCGATCATCTTCTACCTGCGAGACACAGACGCGGTCGCTTGGGCCGTGCGTCCAGGCGACAGCGGCGCGTGGACCCTCCCGGTCGACCAGGGCATCAGCACGCCATCGGACATCGGCGTGCCAGTGCGCGGCTTCAAGATCACCTACCAGCTGCCGATCACCGCCACGAACACAATCACCGAGCTCAACAACAACCTCGTCTTCCGGACCACGAGTAATGCCGTCTCGGGCTCCGCTGTCTGGGCACGGCGGTCTGTCAATGTCAACGGCACTGACATCACGTTCCTTCGTGGCCCCGTCTCGCCGAACGGCAGCTCACGATCGCGGTCAGCAGCGCCGGAGGACACCGACCTCGTCCAGGGTGCGTCCGCGCTCTGACGCGAACAAGCTGACAGAGACGAAGGCGCCGCCGCGCGGTCCGACCGGACCCGCGGCGGCGCTTCTCTGTGCCCCGGGTATGCATCCGCACGCCCAGGGCGAACAGGGGAGGGTTTCGGGGGTGGTCGCCGTTACTCTCGGTGTACACGGCCCCCGACCCTGTAGCCAGGTGTCGAGGTCAGGGAGTCGAAGGAGAAACGGATGTTCGAGAGATTTACCGACCGCGCCCGGCGCGTGATCGTCCTCGCCCAAGAAGAGGCGAAGATGCTCAACCACAACTACATCGGGACCGAGCACATCCTCCTCGGCCTCATCCACGAGGGTGAAGGGGTCGCCGCCAAGGCGCTCGAATCCCTCGACATCTCACTGCCTGCCGTTCGCGAGCAGGTCCAGGAGATCATCGGCCAGGGGCAGCAGCGTCCGACGGGGCACATCCCGTTCACGCCGCGCGCCAAGAAGGTGCTCGAGCTCTCGCTCCGCGAAGCCCTGCAGCTCGGCCACAACTACATCGGCACCGAGCACATCCTGCTCGGCCTCATCCGCGAGGGCGAGGGTGTCGCAGCCCAGGTGCTCGTGAAGCTCGGCGCCGACCTCAACCGCGTGCGCCAGCAGGTCATCCAGCTGCTGAGCGGCTTCCAGGGCAAAGAGCAGGTTGTTGCCGGCGCAGACCAGCCGCAGCAGGCAGCCCAGGGCTCCGCCGTGCTCGACCAGTTCGGCCGCAACCTCACGCAGGCCGCTCGCGAAGGCAAGCTCGACCCCGTCATCGGGCGCGAGAAGCAGATCGAGCGCGTCATGCAGATCCTGTCGCGCCGCTCGAAGAACAACCCCGTCCTCATCGGCGAGCCCGGCGTCGGCAAGACCGCCGTCGTCGAAGGCCTCGCCCAGGCGATCGTCACCGGCCAGGTGCCCGAGACGCTCAAGGACAAGCAGCTCTACTCGCTCGACCTCGGCTCGCTCATCGCCGGCTCCCGCTACCGCGGTGACTTCGAAGAGCGCCTCAAGAAGGTCACCAAGGAGATCCGCACGCGCGGCGACATCATCGTCTTCATCGACGAGATCCACACCCTCGTGGGTGCGGGCGCCGCCGAGGGCGCGATCGACGCCGCGAGCATCCTGAAGCCGCTCCTCGCACGAGGTGAGCTCCAGACCATCGGTGCGACCACGATCGACGAGTACAAGAAGCACTTCGAGAAGGATGCGGCTCTCGAGCGACGCTTCCAGCCCATCCAGGTGGAAGAGCCGTCGATCGCGCACACGATCAACATCCTCAAGGGCCTCCGCGACAAGTACGAGGCGTTCCACAAGGTGTCCATCACCGACGACGCCATCGTCGCAGCCGCCACCCTCGCTGACCGCTACGTCTCCGACCGGTTCCTGCCGGACAAGGCGATCGACCTGCTCGACGAGGCCGGCGCACGCCTGCGCCTCTCGGTGCTGTCGTCGCCGCCTGAGCTGCGGGAACTCGACGAGAAGATCGCGATCGTCCGCGCCGACAAGGAGCAGGCGATCGAGCTGCAGGACTTCGAAGGCGCCGCGTCACTGCGCGACGACGAGAAGAACCTGCTCGGCGAGCGCCTCCGCCTCGAGAAGCAGTGGAAGTCGGGCGACGTCAAGTCGACCGGCACCGTCGACGAGGGCCTGATCGCCGAGGTCCTCTCGCAGGCCACCGGCATCCCCGTATTCAAGCTCACCGAGGAAGAGACCGCGCGCCTCGTCTTCATGGAAGATGCCCTGCACCAGCGGGTCATCGGCCAGAACGAAGCCATCGCCGCTCTGTCCAAGACCATCCGCCGCACGCGCGCCGGACTCAAGGACCCGAACCGCCCGTCCGGCTCGTTCATCTTCGCCGGCCCCACGGGCGTCGGAAAGACGGAGCTCGCCAAGGCGCTCGCGGAGTTCCTCTTCGACGACGAGTCGGCGCTCATCTCGCTCGACATGTCGGAATTCGGCGAGAAGCACACCGTCTCCCGGCTCTTCGGTGCCCCTCCAGGGTTCGTCGGCTTCGAAGAGGGTGGCCAGCTCACCGAGAAGGTGCGCCGCAAGCCGTTCTCCGTGGTCCTGTTCGACGAGATCGAGAAGGCTCACCCGGACATCTTCAACTCGCTCCTCCAGGTGCTTGAAGAGGGACGTCTCACCGACGGCCAGGGTCGCGTCGTGGACTTCAAGAACACGGTCATCATCATGACGACCAACCTCGGCACGAAGGGCATCTCCGGCGGTCCCGTCGGCTTCCAGCTCGAAGGCGACGCGTCGGTGTCGTACGAGAACATGAAGTCGAAGGTCAACGAAGAGCTCAAGAAGCACTTCAAGCCGGAGTTCCTGAACCGCGTCGACGACACGATCGTCTTCCCGCAGCTCTCCACCAACGAGCTGCTGCAGATCGTGGACCTCTTCATCGGTCGCCTCAGCGAGCGCATGCTCGACCGCGACATGACCGTCGAGATCACCGAGCTCGCCAAGCGCAAGCTCATCAAGGTCGGCTTCGACCCGACGCTCGGCGCCCGCCCGCTGCGCCGTGCCGTGCAGCACGAAGTGGAAGACCTCCTCTCCGAGAAGATCCTCCGCGGCGAGCTCAAGGCCGGCGACCACGTCGAGGTCGACTACCCGGACGGCGAGTTCGTGTTCAACGTCTCGAAGCGCCTCGTCCCCGAGACGGTCGCAGCCGGCGGAGTCACCTCCCAGGCTGAGGGCATCATCGCCGACGCAGGCGAGGGCGACGCGCCGACCGCGTAACCCGCACCCGTACACGAGCCGAAGCCCCCGCATCCACTGGATGCGGGGGCTTCGTCGTGCCTGCGTTCCTCTGTTCCTGCCTGCTCGGCGAGCTGCCCGAAAGGGGCGTTGTCCGCGGCTCAGAGCGACCTTCCGTGGCGACTCGCGGTGCCCCCATCGTGGCGCGTGACCGCTGGCTAGCGTGTGGCCTTCCGGAAGCCGTCCCAGATGTCCCAGACGCTGGTGGTGACGACCCCGAAGGCGACGAGGACCGAGACGATCGTCGTCACGGTCGCCGCGCTGTCTGCGCTCGGGATGACCGTGGCGAAGAAGTCCGGGTTTAAGAGCAGGCCGCGACCGAGCGCCGTGAGCAGCAGTGACATGAACAGGACAGCGAGCACCGCGTTCGCCCAGGCGAGAGGCAGCGTGACGCGTCCCGTCCGGTACAGGGCCACGCTGTAGACGGCCTCGAAGACGAACAACACGAGCAACCCCAGTGCCCACCACGGCCAGAGGTCCTGACCGAAGAACGACAGCCCCGGCTGCGTCGGCACGAATCCGACGAAGTGGTCCCACGCGACCGCACCAGTTCCGAGCACGAGGAACACCAGCGACGCCACGAGTTCGGACGCTCCGGCCCCCGTCTGGCGGATCTCCGGCAGATCATCGACGCTCCACTTGCCGTCGCCCGTGGGGGTGTCCGTGCGATCGAGGATGAAGAACACGAGCGTCGTCCAGAAGGTGACGTGCATGATCACGCTGAGGATGATCACCACGACCTCCGCGATGATCTCCCCGATGCTGTTGCCGAGCAGCGTCTGCGCGATCGCGACCCCCAGCGCCGCGCACGCGGGGATGATCCACAGCAGGACCTTCAGCAGGCGCCACCACATGAGGTAGTAGCGCGGTCCGATCAGATACAGCTTCCGGTCGGTGTAGCTCGCTGCCAGCAGCTCCGGGTCACCGAGCTCTGTGAGGACGGCGATCTCGGCGGCGCTGGCGGTTTCACCGGCTTCGATGCGTCCATCCACAAGGTCCTGGATGGACGCTCGCAGCTCCGCTTCGAGGTCGGCGCGCTGGTCGTCGGGGACGGTGTGCATCGAGGCGCTGACGTAGCGCTCGGTCAGGGTGTCGTTGATGGCGGTCATGTCAGGCCCCTTCTGGGAGATGCTCGATCGCCTCGGCGAGGGAGCGGAATTCTGCGGTCATCGCGGTCGCGAGCGCTGTACCTGCCGGGCTCGCGCGGTAGAACTTGCGAGGGCGGGCCTCGTCGGTGTTCCACTCGCTCGTGAGGTGTCCCTGCTTCTCGAGTCTGCGAAGAAGCGGGTAGAGGGTGTTCGCGTCGGTGTCGAAGCCACGGGATTGCAGCGCTTCGAGGAGGCCGTAGCCGTAGCCGGGTTCGGCGAGGAGGCGGAGGCAGGCGAGCACGACGGTGCCCCTGCGGAGCTCCTGCAGGTGGATGTCGTGGGTCTCGTCATCGCTCATGAATCACACCATAGTGTGTGACGCACACTGTCGTCAATGGCACGGTGTTGTGAGTTGCGACACCCGAATTTCATGAGGTGCAGTGCGCCACGGCCGGTGGCATCGCGGGCTTACGCTGGAGGGCGTGCCTGCATCCCCCTCTTCCTCGCCGAACGGCAAGCCGAAGAAGGAGGCGACGCTCACGCAGGTGACCCTGCTGGCGCTCCTGCCATCGTTCGTCTTCGCGATCGGCGAGGGCGCGATCATCCCCATCATCCCGACCGTCGCCGTCTCGCTCGGCACGGGGATCGAGTTCGCCGGCTTCATCGCGGGGTCGCTCATGATCGGTCAGATGATCGGCGACCTGCCTGCCGGTGCCGTCGTTCAGCGGCTGGGGGAGAAGCGCGCGATGCTCGCCGCGCTCGGAGTGAGCCTCATCGGCATCCTGCTGTGCGCGTTCGCCGTAGCGCCCTGGATGCTGCTTGTCGGGGTCGTGATCATCGGCATCTCGGCCGCCAACTTCAACCTCGCACGTCACGCGTTCCTCACGACCTACGTGCCGCTGCGCTACCGGGCGCGCGTGCTGTCGACGCTCGGCGGGGTCTTCCGGGCAGGGTTCTTCGTCGGCCCGTTCATCATCGCCGGCATCCTCGTGCTGTTCGATGCGCCCCAGTACGGGTTCTGGGTGTTCATCGTCTGCGGGGCCATCGCCGCCCTCATCCTGCTCTTCGCGCCCGACCCCGAGACGGTCGCACGGCCCTCGCACTCCGCGAAGGTGGTGCCGGACGCTGGCGCAGGAGCCGTCGGATCGCTGACGCCGAAGCGCCTCGGTGTCTTCGCCACCATCCGGGCGAACGCGGGAGTGCTCGTGCGGCTCGGAACGGGGGCGGGCATCATGGCAGCTCTCCGTGCTGCTCGGAATGTGATGCTGCCGCTCTGGGCGCTCTCGATCGGCATGGATACCGCGGCCGCGGTGCTGGTCATCGGCGTGAGCGCGGGCGTCGACTTCGCGCTGTTCTTCGTGTCCGGCTGGGTGATGGATCGCTTTGGGCGGGTGTGGGGCGCGGTTCCGGCGCTGCTCGGCCTGGGCGCTGGCTTCCTCACCCTCGCGTTCACGCATGACCTCGCCGGTGACACCTCTCAGCTGTGGTTCACGGCGCTCGCGGTCTGGTTGGGCTTCGCGAACGGCATCGGCTCTGGCATCCTCATGACGCTTGGCGCCGACCTCGCGCCGAGGCAGGACCCAGCCCCGTTCCTCGGCGCGTGGCGGCTCATCACCGACTCGTCGGCTGCGTCGGTGCCGGTCATCGTCGCGGCGGCGACGGCCCTGGTGTCGATCTCGTTCACGTCTGGGATGCTCGGCGTGCTCGGGTTCGTCGGAGCCGCGCTCATGGGCTGGCAGATCCCGAAGCACGTGCCGCGTCAGCGGCGCTAGTAGCAGGGCCCGTGTCAGCGGTGCTGACGGCTGAGCCCGCGTCAGCGGCGCCAAGCCCGCGTCGACACCCATGCCGAAGCCTCGTGATGGAAGAGTCGCTTCGTTTGGGGAACCTTCTTGCAGCGAAGTGAGTTCTGCATCCCGAATGGGGAGGATGCGCGACGCGCTGACCTACCGCGGCAGGCGGTCGAGGTAGTCGAGGAGCACGCCTTCGCGCATGGCCCATGGGGACACGTCGAGCTGGCTGATGTCGAAGACGTGCATGACCTCGGACAGGACGACGCCGCCTGCGACGATCTGCAGCGCGCGGTCGGTCGTGATTCCGGGCAGTGCGGGCCTCGCCTCCGAGTGCAGTTTCGCGAGCCGCGGCACCCAGTCGTCGAGCTGCCACTTCTGCAGGGTCGTGCGCTGCCCGGCTCCGATGCCGTCGATGGACGAGCCGGCGAGGCGGGCGAGGGAGCGGATGGTCTTCGACGAGCCGACGAACTGGTCTGGGCGGGCGCCTTCGAACGTCTCCGCTGCTTCTTTGATGAGCTTGCGCGCGTACTTGCGCAGCTCATCCACCTGGTCTTCGGTGGGCGGGTCGTTGTGGAGGAAGTTGACGGTGCTGCGTCCCGCGCCGAGCGGCACGGAGATGGCGTGTTCGGAGAGCTCGTCGTCGCCGACGGCCAGTTCGAGGGAGCCGCCGCCGATGTCGACGAGCATGATCCGACCGGCTGCCCAGCCGAACCAGCGGCGGACGGCGAGAAACGTCGTCCTGGCCTCCTCTTCGCCGGTCATGACCTGCAGGTCGATGCCGGTCTCCTTGTGGATGCGCTTCAGCAGTTCCGGGCCGTTCTTGGCTTCGCGGATGGCGCTGGTCGCGAGCGGCATGAAGTGGTCGAGCTTGCTCTTCTTGACGGCGTCGGCGGCCC
This sequence comes from Pseudoclavibacter sp. Marseille-Q434, assembly GCF_050315415.1. Lineage (NCBI taxonomy): Bacteria > Bacillati > Actinomycetota > Actinomycetes > Micrococcales > Microbacteriaceae > Pseudoclavibacter > Pseudoclavibacter sp. Marseille-Q434. The sequence goes on from NZ_JBNPQH010000004.1 coordinate 299,481, forward strand.
GGTGCATGGCGTCCATGATCTTGGCGACGCCTTCGTCGGAGATCGAGCGGTCTGGTTGCAGGTACCGCATGAGGCGCAGGATGCTCTTCTGCGACGTCTCCGGCACGGGCTTCGCGCCGGGGTGGGCGTCGACCACGATGAGGTGGACGGTGTTGGATCCGACGTCGAGAACTCCAAGGCGCATGCCCTGGATGTTACCCGTGCTGTCGCGCCCGGCTTCCCGGCCAGGTGCTCGCGCGTAGGCTTGACGGATGCAGGAGATCACCATCAGGCGGGCCACCACGCACGACATCGTGGGTATCAGCGAGCTGATCCAGCCGCTCGTCGACCGCAATGTGCTGCTGCGGAAGGAGCTCGTCACGCTCTACGAGGCGGTGCAGGAGTTCCGGGTCGCTGTGGATGAGCGGGGCCGCTTGGTGGGGTGCGGGGCTCTGCACGTGCTGTGGCGCGACCTGGGTGAGGTGCGCACCATCGCGACCGCTGACTCCGTGCGCGGCACCGGCGTCGGGCACGTGATCCTGGATCGCCTGATGGCGGACGCGCGCCACCTCGGCCTCGAGCGCCTCTTCTGCCTGACCTTCGAGACGAGCTTCTTCGAACGGCACGGCTTCGTGGTGGTGGGTGAGCAGATCGTCGACGCGGAGACGTACGAGATGATGCGGCGGTCCCCGGATGAGGGTGTCGCCGAGTTCCTCGACCTCGCTCACGTCAAGCCGAACACGCTGGGCAATACGCGCATGCTGAAGGTGCTCTGAGCGCGTCACCGACCTCCGCAGCCGGCCGCTTCGCCACGGCGGCCGGTGCGCCTCACGGGAGTCGCAGGACCGGGTCCGTACCCTTGGCGAGTGAGTTCGACCCGCAGACCAAGCAAGGCCGTCTACCGCCGTCGGCGGCTGGCGCTCCTCATCCTCTGCGTGCTGGTGATCGGCCTGCTGATCTGGGGCGTGTCGAGTCTCGTCGGGGCCGGAGGAGACGAGCAGGGCGGCGCATCCGCATCCGTTTCCCCGTCCGCTGCCGCGAGCGAATCGGCGTCGGCGGAGACGGGTGAGTCACCCGCCGCCACACCGACCCCCACGCCCACACCGACGGGGCCGGCCGAGTGCACGGCGCCGGAGCTGGTCGTGTCTGCGGTGCTCGACGCCACCAGCTACGCGCCGGACGTCCAGCCGCAGCTCTCGCTCTCGATCGCCAACACCGGCGCGGAGCCGTGCGTCATGAACGTCGGCACTGCCGTGCAGGTGTACACCATCTCGAGCGGCGCCGACGTCATCTGGGTCTCGTCGCACTGCCAGACCGACCCGGCTGACGAGATCGTCACGATCGGCGCGGGCCAGTCGATCACGGCACCTCCCATCAGCTGGGTGCGCGAGCGCTCGTCGCTCGATACGTGCGGCACCGATCGGGCGGATGCGGTCGCCGGGGGCGCCTACTACCAGCTCGTCGTGAGCGTCAACGGCATCGCCTCGCAGCCCGCGACCTTCGTCCTGGACTGACCCGAGACCTGGCGACGGGGTTTCGCGATAATCCCCTGAACGTTAACCTTGAAGACAGTGTGAGCTGAGACCATCAGCTCGTTCCGCACGATTCTGTCCCTCCGTCGATCGCCAGGAGACTCATGACGACGCCCACTCGCAAGCGTGCAACAGCTGCCGCCGCCGTTCTCGGCACGGCAGCTCTTGTTTCCGCATTCGCGGCCCCAGCGGGGGCCGCCGTGCTCTCCCCAAGCTTCATCGAGCCCACCGCGGGCGCGAAGCAGATCAACCTCGTCGGCTTCAACGACTTCCACGGCCGCTTCCTCGACGCCGACCTCTTCGCCGCCACAGTGCTGCAGGCGCAGCAGGGCTTCGGCGAGGAGAACAGCCTCGTCATCTCGAACGGCGACGCCGTCGGCGCGAGCCTCTTCGAGTCCTCCATCCAGCAGGACCAGCCCACCATCGACGTGCTCAACACGATGGGCGTGGATGCCTGGACGCAGGGCAACCACGAGTTCGACAAGGGCATCGACGACGCGACGGGTCGCCTCGCCTCGGCGACCGACGGCCCCGACCTGGCGGCGAACGTCACGCTCGCAGACGGCTCGCACCCGTTCGATACGCACGCCATCTTCGAGGTCAACGGCCTCAAGGTCGCCGTCATCGGCGCCGTCACCGAGGAGACCTCGGCCCTCGTCTCGCCAGCTGGGATCGCCGGCGTGACCTTCGGCGACCCCGTCGAAGCGGTCAACGAGGTCGCTGCCGAGCTGACCGCGAGCAACGCCGCCGACATCATCGTCGCCTCGTACCACGAGGGTGCTCCGCTCGACGACGCGCCGATCGCTGACAACGAGCAGTCGGACACCTTCCGTCACATCGTCGAGGACACGGCTCCTGAGGTCGACGCGATCTTCAACGCGCACACGCACCGCGAGTACGCCTACGACGCGCCGAACGGCGCATCCACCCGTCCCGTCATCCAGGCCGGCCAGTACGCGGAGAACATCGCGCAGGTCGTGCTCACGGTCGACGCGTCCGGCAACGTGACGAAGTCTGACAGCTCGGTCGTCCCGAGCTTCGACACGTTCGATGCAGAGGAAGAGGGCGCCACCAACCCGGCGCCCGCGAGCATCGCCTCCGACCCGCGCCTCGCGGAGATCCGCACGATCCGCGACGCCGCAGTCGCCGAGGCTGACGTGCTCGGAGCCGAGGTCATCGGCACGCAGACCGGCGACCTGTCGCGCGGCAAGGACTACGAGCCCGGCTCGCTGACGGTCGCTGAAGATGGCACCACCTCTGGCGGCGTCGTCACGACCGCTGACAACCGCGCCGAGGAGTCGTCGCTCGGCGGCATCATCTCGCAGTCGATGCTCGAGACGGTGGCAGCCACTGGACGCGACGTCGACGCGGCCATCATGAACCCGGGTGGCCTGCGCGCTGACCTGCTCGACAACGACGGCCAGATCACCTACAAGGAGGCCGCGACGGTCATCCCGTTCGCGAACAACCTCTCGGTCGTCTCCCTCAAGGGCGTCGACGTGAAGAACGTGCTCGAGGAGCAGTGGCAGCTGACCGCGAGCGGCGAAGTGCCCTCGCGCCCCTACCTGCAGCTCGGCCTGAGCGAGAACTTCACGTACATCTTCGACAGCTCGCGTCCCCGCATGGACCGCATCGTGGGCCTCTCCATCAACGACGAGCCCGTCCAGCCGGACGAGACCTACAACCTCGTCATGCCAACGTTCCTCGCGGCAGGCGGCGACAACTTCCACTCGCTGGCGAACAACGTCGGCGTGCAGGACACGGGCCTCATCGACCTCGACGCGTTCGTGACCTGGATCCGCGGCGAGACCTCGGCTTCCCCCGAGGGCGTCACGCCGGACACGAAGCGCAACGGCTTCGAGATCGTCGGCCTGCCCGAGAACAACACGTTCGTCGCCGGCGAGACCTACACGCTCTCCGTCGGCAAGTTCAACCTGACCTCGCTGGGGTTCACGCAGAACCTGTCGATCGTCGGCTGGATCGGTCAGATGGAGCTCGGCGCGCAGACGGTTGATCTCGCGACGCCGAACCAGGTCGAGTTCACCTTCACGGTTCCGGAGAACGGCATCGCGGAAACCTCGGAGTCGCGTCTCGCGTTCCTCGCCAGCCAGTCGGGTGCCAGCGTGTCCCTGCCGGTCATCGTCCCGCCGCTGGTCGAGCCGACCGCGACGCCGGAGCCCACGGCCACGGCAGAGCCCACCGCCACGGCCGAGCCGACCGCGACTGCAACGGCAGCGCCGGTTCCGACCGCGACGACGCCTGCGGCAGACGGTGGCGATCTCGCCACGACCGGCTCAGACGAGACCGCGATGTTCGCCGCGATCGCCGGGGCGCTTGCGCTCCTCGTCGCCGGTGGGGCCGCGATGCTGCTTCGTCGCCGCGCAGGCAGCGACGCGTAGTCCTCGGACACAGCACTGAGTCGGCCTCCGGCTGACTCGCGAAAGGCCCGGAGCAACTGCTCCGGGCCTTTCGCGTGCCTGCTCCAAGAGGGCCCAGCCGTTCTCACGCGCGCTCGCAGCCGCGCAGGATCGCGAGTGGGCGCCGCGGGTCGGCCTCGGTCAGTTGCCGAGCGCCGCGGTGAGGGCGCGGTCGATGCTCCCGATCGAAGGGTCGACGACGTGTGCGAGGCCCATGCGCTTGGCCTCAGCCGCGCGCAGGTTCGCTGATGCGACGCGGCGGATCTCGCCGGCGAGGCTGACCTCGCCGAAGACGACGGTGCCGTCGCGGACCGGACGGTTGCGGATGGAGGAGGCGATGGCGATCGCGATGGCGAGGTCGGCCGCCGGTTCCTGGAGCTTCACCCCGCCGACGGTGGAGACGTAGACGTCGTACTCGGAGAGCTTGTGCTTGGTGCGCCGCTCGAGCACGGCGAGCAGCATCGCGACGCGGCTCGTGTCGACGCCATTCGTGACCCGGCGTGGGTTGGGGGCGTTGGTCTTCTGCACGAGCGCCTGGATCTCGACCGGGAGCGCGCGCCGGCCCTCGAGCGCGACGGTGACGCACGTGCCGCTGACCGGCTCCGGGCGCTCACTGAGGAACAGGCCGGACGGGTCTGGCACCTCGGTCATGCCCTCGCCGGTCATCTCGAAGCAGCCGACCTCATCGGTCGGGCCGAAGCGGTTCTTGATCGTGCGTACGAACCGCAGCGCCGTGTGGCGGTCGCCCTCGATGTGGGCGACGACGTCGACGAGGTGCTCGAGGAGGCGCGGGCCGGCGATGGTGCCGTCTTTCGTGACGTGGCCGACGATGATGACGGGCACGCCCCTGGTCTTGGCGACGCGGATGAGGGCGGACGCGACTTCGCGCACCTGGCTCGGCTGCCCCGCGAGCGAGTCGACGGTGTCGCTCGCGACGGTCTGCACGGAGTCGACGATGATGAGGCCGGGGTCGAGGCGCTCGATCTGTCCGAGCACGGTCGACAGGTCGGTCTCGCTCGCGAGATACAGGGTGTCGTGCAGGGCGTTGGTGCGCTGGGCGCGCATCCGCACCTGGTTCACCGACTCCTCGGCGGACGCGTACAGCACGGTGGTGCCCTTCGCAGCGACCCGGGAGGCGAGCTCGAGGAGGATCGTCGACTTGCCGACGCCGGGCTCGCCGCTCAGCAGGATGGCGGCGCCGGGGACGAGGCCACCGCCCAGGACTCGGTCGAACTCGCCGATTCCTGTCGGGCGGTGCGCGACGTTGTCGACGGGGGCCTCGGTGATGGGGCGTGCGGCACGCGACTCGCTGATCGTGGCGGCCTGGATGCGCCCGGCCGTCTGCGATTCGAAGCGGTCGACGAGCGTGCCCCAGGCCTGGCATTCCGGGCACTGCCCGAACCACTTCAGCGACGCGGCACCGCATTCGGTGCACTTGAACGCTGGCTGCTGCTTGGTCTTGGGAGGCATGCGTCAAGGCTAGGCGCGACCACCGACAACCGAGCCCAGCACGCGCTCACGGCGAAGAGTCCTTATCCTGGGGAGGCTCACCGCCGTACGCGCCCCTTGCGTGCACCCCCACGACGCGGGGAGCCACGTCTGGAGGATCGATGACGATGCGAACGCGCGCCCGCACGATGACCGCCCTGCTCGCGCTGGCGGCGATGACGGGACTCGCAGGATGCGCCCCCGGCCCGATCATCGAGGATGGGCCTGGCGAGGCGGGCACCCTGGAGGTGCAGAAGGTCAATCCGGCCGACTTCGCCGGCCAGAGCCTGAGCTACGTCTACTTCACCGACGGCCCGGACGAGGCCGCGACGCGTGAGCTCATCGCCTCCTTCGAGGAGGAGTACGACGTGACCGTGAACCTCGAGGTGCTGCCGTACTCCGACCTCGTCACGAGTGTCCAGGCCAGGCTCTCGGGCGGCAACGCACCGGACGTCGTGCGGCTCACTGGCCTCACCGACTTCCGGGCCGACCTGCTCGACCTGCGCACCTACCTGGGCGAGGACTACGCCGAGGAGTTCGTCGACGGCCCCGTGAAGGGCGTGCTCGGGGAGTACGGGGAGATGCTCGCCGTGCCGTCGGATCTGACGCTCAACGGGCCGTTCATCAACGTCGACCTCTTCAACGAGGCCGGTGTGCCGCTGCCCGACTCCGAGGACCCCTGGACGTGGGACGAAATGATCGACGCGGCCACGAAGGTGCAGGAGGCGACCGACACGGAGTACGCCTTCGCGATCGACAAGTCCGGGCACCGCGTCAGCACGGTCCTCAGCCAGTACGGCACCGCGCTCGTCGGCGACGACGGCGCTGTCCTCGATGAGGCGAAGGCGGTGGAGGCGCTCCAGCCGCTCGTCGACATGATGGCGGATGGGCGCATGCCGCGCGACTTCTGGCTCGGCTCCGGCAGCCGCTACGAGGGCGCGAACGACATCTTCCTGGCGCAGCAGACGCCCGTGTACCTGTCCGGGAACTGGCAGGTGGGGCAGTTCGCCGACAACGCCGACTTCACGTGGGCCGCGGCGCCGAACCCGTGCGCCGACGAGTGCGGCGGCTTCCCCGGCGGGAAGTACATGGGTGCGCTCGCGGAGGGCCCGAACCCCGCGCTCGGCGCGTTCTTCGTGCAGTACATGAACACGACCAAGGCGCAGCAGAAGTTCATCGTCGCCGGAGGCTTCCTGCCCACGCGCGTCGACCTCACCGAGCGCGGCGTGCAGTACCCGGTGCGCCAGGAGGACATGGACGTGTTCTTCGCCGACCTCGCCCGCACCCCGGACCTCGGGTACGAGGCGAACAGCCAGCCGTCGTACACGGGTGCCTCGCTCGAGCTGGTCGACGAGCTCGCGCTTGTCGTCGCAGGGGAGAAGGACACGACCACGGCGGTCTCCGACTTGAAGGCGAAGTCCGAGCAGCTCGTCGAGGAGCTGCAGCCGTGACCGCCGACCTCCGCACCACGACCAACGCACAGCGCGTCGTCCAGCCACCCGGTCCGGATGGGCCCGGGAAGCGGAAGCCCGGGTCGAAGAAGCCGTGGCAGCTGCGCCTCGCGCCGTACGTCTTCCTCCTCCCCAACATGGCGATCTTCGGCGTCTTCACGATCTGGCCGGCGATCAACGGGTTCAACAACTCCCTGTACTCGTCGTCCAACGGACGCACGTTCCGGCGGGAGGGGCTCGGCAACTACACGCGCATCCTCACCGACCCGGAATTCTGGGGCGTGGTGGCGCAGACGGCGGTCTACGCGGTCGCGTACGTCGCCCTCTCCGTGGTCCTGGGCATCCTGCTCGCCGTGCTCGTCGAACAGCAGCTCCGCGGGCGCGCGTTCTTCCGGGCCGTGTTCTTCATCCCGGTGCTCGTGTCCCCGGTCGTGGCGGGCCTCGTCTGGAACTGGATGCTCGAACGCGAAGGCGGGCTCGTGAACACGGGGCTCGGGATGCTCGGCATCCCAGCCGTGCCGTGGCTCGTCGAGGGGCCGTGGGCGATGGTCGCCATCATCGGTGTCGGCGTCTGGCTGCAGGCCGGCTTCTACATGCTCATCCTCATGGCCGGGCTGCAGAGCATCGACCCCACCCTGAACGAGGCGGCCTCCATCGACGGGGCGTCGCGGTGGCAGCAGTTCTGGGGCATCACCCTGCCCCTGCTGCAGCCCAGCGTCCTCGTCGTGGTGGTGCTCGCCACCATCCACGGCTTCCAGGCCTTCGACTACATCTTCACACTCACGGGCGGCGGCCCGATCGGGGCGACCACCCTCATCGTGCAGTACATCTACGAGAACGCCTTCGTGTCGCCCATCCGGTACGGGCTCGCCGCCGCAGGCAGCGTGCTGCTGTTCCTCGTCGTGTTCTCGATCACGCTCGTCAACTACTTCATCGGCCGAAAGCGAGACGCGGTATGACCACGGACACGGCCCTCCTGAACTCGGTCGGCACCCAGAAGCCGGGCAAGCCGACGTGGACCACGACGAGCTCGAAGCGCGTCACGTCGACGGACGCGCTGCGCGTCGTGATCCTCATCACGTTCGCGCTCCTCGCCCTCATCCCTATCGTCTGGCTGCTGCTCGGGTCGTTCAAGACGCAGCCGGAGCTGGCCGCGGGCGCGAGCACCCCGTTCCCGTCGTCGTGGGCCTTCACGAACTACACGGAGGCGCTCACCCGCTTCAGCTTCGGCAGCTACCTGCTGAACAGCGTCGTCGTCACGATCGCCGCGACGGTGCTGACGCTCGCCGTGAACTCCATGGCCGCGTACGGCCTCGCGAAGTACAACTTCCGAGGCAAGACGTTCCTGTTCATCGTGACCCTCGCGACGATCATGATCCCGCTGCAGGTCATCCTTATCCCCGTCTACCAGGTCGTCGCATCCCTTGGCCTCGTGAACTCGCTGTGGGGCCTCATCATCCCGGCAGCGGCGACCCCGACGGGCGTGTTCATCCTGCGCCAGTACATGCTGTCCATTCCGGACGAGCTCATCGAGGCCGCCCGCATCGACGGCGCGGGCGAGTTCCGCATCTTCGCGTCCATCGTGCTCCCCATCTGCCGGCCCGCGCTCGCGGTGGTCGCGATCTTGTCCGTCATGTGGCGGTGGAACGACTTCCTGTGGCCGCTGATCGTCGCGCAGAGCGAGTCGGTGTACACGCTGCCCGTGGCGCTCGCCCGGTTCAACGCGGAGGAGACGGTGCCGTTCAACCTGATCCTCGCGATGAGCGTCGTCAGCATCCTGCCCATCGTGGTGCTGTTCCTCTTCTTCCAGCGACAGGTGACGACGGGCATCGCCAACACGGGTCTGAAGTAGCGCGCGCGGCGCGGTTCGGGCAGGATCGAGGCGTGTCAGCGCGTCGCGTGGTGTACGCCGTGAACCCGTCGGCGGGGCGGGGCGTGCCCGCCGAGCTCGGGCGCAGGCTCGCCGGGGGAGTGGGCGGTGGCCAGCTGCCCGACCTCGAGGTGGTGCTGGTGACCGCCGGCTCCATGCCGGAGCTCCGGGGCCGCGTCGTCGCCGAGCTCGCGCATCCGGGCGGCGTGGATGCGCTGGTCGTGATGGGCGGCGACGGCATGGTCTCTCTGGGGGCGGGTCTCGTCGCGGGCACCGGAGTGCCGCTTGGGATCGTGCCAGCCGGCACGGGCAACGACTTCGCGCGCGGCGCCGGGATCAGGCGGGATGCTCCCGCTGTCGGGATCGAGCGGATGCTGACAGCCCTGCGCACCGGTGACGCCGGCGTTCGCGAGGTCGACGTGGTGCGCCTTGCTCTCGACGGCGTCGAGCACGTTGCCCTGAACTCGGTGAACATCGGCTTCGACGCGGTGGTGAACCGTCGCGCGAACGAGCTCCGACGGCTGCCGGGGACGGCTCGCTACATCGCTGCCTTGCTGGATTCGGTGCGGAGCTTCTCGCCCCTTGAATTCGGCGTCTCGGTCGACGGTGGTCCCACGCGCGACGTCGCTGCCGAGCTGCTCACGATCTTGAACGGGTCCTCGATCGGCGGCGGCATCAGGGTCGCGCCGCACGCGGTCATCGACGACGGCGTGCTCGACCTCTTCGTCGTCGGACGGCTCTCGAAGCTCGGCTTGCTGACCCTGTTTCCCCTTGCGATGGTGGGCCTGCACACGCGGCTGCCCGCCGTTTCCTTCGAGCGGATGCGGCGCATCCGCGTGCAGGTGCCGGCCGGCGTTCTCGTGTACGCCGACGGGGAGGAGCTGCGCGGGCCGGGTCGGGACGCGTGCACGATCGACATGCGGGTGGACCCGGGGGCGGTGCGGCTCGTCGAACCACGGGCGCCCGCCTGACGCGCCGTCGTCGACCCCCGATTTGCATTCGACCCCATGGGTCGTACTAAGATTCCCCACGGTGACGTGTCCGAGCGGCCGAAGGTGCAACACTCGAAATGTTGTGTAGGGGCGACTCTACCGTGGGTTCAAATCCCACCGTCACCGCCATGTGAAAGGCCCCGACTTCCCTGCGTTTGCAAGGGAGTCGGGGCCTTTCTGCTGCCGTCATCGCGACCGCTCTGCCTCGTGCTCATTGGAAGGCTGCGATGCAGGGGTGACCCGCCCGCGGATGAAGATGATCGCCACGAGGCCGAAGAGGATCACCGCGATGTTGCCGAACCCGGCGAACGTCGTCAGCGGCCCGGTACCAGGGTGCGCGGTGAGCAGGAAGACGCTCGGGTCGGTCGTCGCGTGCAGGAGGACCGGCCAGATCAGGTTGCCCGTGACGCGGAGCGCGAGGTACATGCAGATGCCGAACGCGAACGTGTACAGCACCTGGATTGCAGTCGCGAACACGCTCTGACCGGTGAGCACGTTCGCGGAGTGCATCGCCGCGAAGAGCGCCGCTGACACGGTCGCTGTCGCGATCTCCGAATGGCCCGCCTTGCGCATGAGGTTCACGACGTACCCGCGGGTGAGCACCTCCTCGGCGAAGCCGATGCACAACCCCGCGACCAGCCAGGCCGCGACCAGGTCGAGTCCGGCCGAGTCGTAGTCGAGCGCCGCGAACCGGAGCACGTTGAAGACCAGCACGACGGCCACGGCGATCCACATCCACCCCTTGCCCCGGATGGGCTGCGGCGCGAACAGCTCGCGCAGCCAGCCAAGCGAGAGCGCGAAGGCCACGAGGAGGAGGCCACCCAGGGCGATCGGAAGTGCGAAGCCGACGATGATCGCGCCTGCCGAGCTGGGCTCAAGGCCACCCTCGAACGGCAGAAACAGCAATCCGCCCAGCTGGTAGAGCACGTAGTAGGCCACGACGAGCACGACGGCCTTCCACCACCCGCCCCGCTCCCAGAACGCCTTCCAGCTGGGTTTCGGGGCAGTCTGGGCGAGGTCGTCGGTTCGGCCGCTCATCGGCGCACTCCAAGGGGGGTCGGGGGAGGCCGCCTCGGGGGATCGCTCGGCCTGAGCGCAGAGCCTACTGAGCACGGAGGGTACGTAGGAGAGCGAACCTCACCACCCGTGCGTGTTCATCCATTCGCGTCGCTGGTCTGCTTCCTCCCGGCTGGGGTCTCCGCGCCAGGAGTCGTGATCGGCGAGCTCGCCGCCCTCGAGCGCCACGAATGCGAAGCAGACCGGGCAGATCGCCCTGCCATGGGGAAAGCCGTCGGCGAGCGGCGGCGCGGGGGCGGCCTGGGTTCCGCTTCCTGGGCAGCGCGGCCCATCAGCGTTCACGTCGCTCCACAGGATGCTCGAGCCGGTTCGATTGTGCAGGCCCGCGTGCCCGGCCCGTCTCGTGCAGATCTCGCCGTCGCGTCGGCTAAGGCACAGCATCCGAGCCGCGCCGGGCAGCTGCGCGATCGGGCGGTTGCTCATCGCTCTCCGATGAGGTTGAGCTGCGTGCCGACGAGGTAGCCGACCCTGCCACCCCACCTTTCCCGGGCGACCGGATGCAGGCGGGGGAACCCGACACGCGTCTCTGGCACGCCCGTCGCCAGGATGGCCGCATACAGCGCGTCGACGTCTCGGGACGGGAGATTGGGCACCGCACGGTCACGCATCCGGCCAGCCTACGGCCGCGAATCGTGGGTCTCCACAGGACCGGCGGGCTCTCGCGCACCCCGGGTATGCTCTGTCTGCTGCGTTCCGCGCGGCGACAGAACACCTAGGAGAACACCGTGCCCGTTGGCCTGCTCGCCGTCGTCGACGACATCCTCACCGCCGCGCTCAAGGCCTCAGCCAAATCGGCGGGCGTCGTCATCGACGACGCCGCCGTCACCCCGCAGTACGTGCAGGGCATCACGCCCGCCCGCGAGCTGCCGGTCGTGTGGAACATCGCCAAGGGCAGTCTCTTCAACAAGTTCGTGATCATCATCCCGATCGCGCTCCTGCTGACGGCGTTCGCGCCGTGGGTGCTGCCGTTCCTGCTCATCATCGGCGGCGTGTACCTGTGCTTCGAGGGCGCGGAGAAGGTCACCGAGTGGTTCGGGCACCACCATGCGCTCGACGAGGACCATCCGCGCGACGAGAAGAAGCTCATCTCGGGCGCGGTGCGCACCGACCTCATCCTGTCCACCGAGATCATGCTCATCTCGCTGTCGAACCTCGACCCCGACCTCGGGTTCTGGATGCGTCTCGCCGCGCTCGTCGTCATCGCCCTCGCCATGACCGCCCTCGTGTACGGCGCCGTCGCGCTCCTCGTCAAGATCGACGACATCGGACTGCACATGGCGACGCGCAGCGACCGCCGCACACGCCACCTCGGCGTCCGCATCGTCCGCTCCATGCCCGCCGTGTTCCGCTTCATCAGCATCGTCGGCACCGTCGCCATGCTGTGGGTCGGCGGTCACCTCGTCATCATCAACGTCGGCGAGGTCGGCTTCCACGCGCCGGCGGACCTGCTGCACGAGATCGAGCACGCGCTCATGAACACCGGCCCCGTCGTCGTGTGGCTCGTCGACACGCTCATCTCCGCGATCGTCGGACTCATCGTCGGCCTCGTGGTCGTCGGCGTCGTGCTCCTCGTCGGGCGCATCCTGCCGAAGAAGCCCAAGGCGGTGACCGCAGCCGGCACCCCGACGAACGCAGGCGACGCGCACAACCCAAGCGCCCACTAGCCTCCTCGAGCCAGCAGCGTTCGCGTTCGGCGCGAGCGTGAGCGCTAGCGCTCGCGGCGCAGGAGGCCGATGAGCTCGTTGTACGTGACCGTGAACCCGAAGCGCAGGATGCACCAGACAACCGCGACGGAGACGGCGATCGTGATGACGGCGCGCAACGTCGCATCCATCGGCACCAACCACAGGCCGAAGCCGATCACCGCGACAGTCGACCCGCACACCATCGCGGGCGCGTAGGAGCGGAGCACGTCCAGGGCGCGGAGACCCATGACGCGGATCGCGACGGCCTGCTTCACGACGACGAAGACCGCCACCACGATGAGCTGCCCGACGGCGACACCCATGATGCCGCCGTAGTGCGCGCCGGCGATGAGCACTGCCACGAACACGAGGAGCTGCGCCGCGGAGAGCCGCATCGCGAGACCGGGCCGCCCGATGGCCTTGTACACCTCGTTGATGCCAGAACCCAGCGAGCGGACCGCCGCATACAGCGACAGCACGATGAGCGGCTCGATGACCGTGAGCCACCCGTCGCCGAAGAGCAGCGGCACGAGCGCCGGGGCCACGGTCGCCAGTCCGATACCGGCCGTGACGCCGAAGATCGTCTGCACGCGCAGCCCGAGCAGGTAGCTGCGCTGCAGCAGCGCCGGGTCGCGCTGCGCCCTCGCGTACAGCGGGTACAGGACCGCCGTCAGGATGTAGAGCGTGTTCACGATGCCGAACTCGGGCAGCCGGAAGGCCAGCTGGTACGTGCCAAGCGCGGCAGTCCCGAGGAACGCCGCCACGATCAAGTAGTCGACCTCGAAGTTGAAGCGCGAGATGATCTGGCTGCCGGCTGCGGGAAGTCCGAAGTCGGTCACCTCACGAAGATCGGCCTTCCTCCACCGCCAGAAGCGCCAGGGCGTCCTATCGCGCAACGCAACCCAGCACGAGATCGCGTACGCGAAGGACGCGGCGATCGAACCGAGGATGAGCGACCAGACCCCGGCGCCGCCGAGCGCCAACCCCATCGTCACCGCCCCCGTCACGACGGCGCGCACGATCGAGGCGGCCGTGATCGCACTGAAGCGCATGTCCTTGCGAAGCAGCGACTCGGGTACCGCGCACAGCGACGCACCGATGACGACAAGACTGGACGCCTGCAGGAGCGGCGTGAGGTCTGGTTGCCTGAACCACAGCGCGAAGAGCGGCGCGAGAGCAACCAGGAGCACGGCCAGCAGCGCGCCGAAGGCGAGCGTGATGGCGAGCGACGCCCGCACGATCGAGGGGCGCCTCGTCAGCACGACGAGCGCCTGCGCGATGCCCCCATCCGCGACGGTCTCGGCGTACGCCATGATGACCAGCGCGAGCGTCACGAGCCCGTACTGATCGGGGGTCAGCGACCTGGCCAGGATGGCGGTCGTCGCGAGCAGCACCAGACGGCTGACCGCAACGGCCCCCGACTGCATCGCAGCACCGCGGGCCGCGCTGCGAGCCAGCTGGCGCGGATTGAGCGCAGACCCAGCTGAGTCCTCGCTCATGCCTGCGCGGCGGCGGGCTCGAACACCCGATGCGCGTTCGCGCCTGTTCCCCTCGCCAGGCGCCCGCGAACGTAGCCGACGCCCGTGATCCCGAGCCCAGCGACGATCGCGGCTGCCCCCTGGAAGCGGCCAGCGCGGAGTTCGCGCAGCACCCCGCGTCCGAGCACGCGCACCACGTAGTCCTTCTCCGTCGAGAGGGCGGCCGTTGCTCCCTGCAGGCGCGCGATCGACGCCTTGGAGAGTCCCTCCGCGTAGCACCGTCGCATGAAGTACCCCCAGGTGCCGCGTGCCGCCGCCACTTCGTGGCTGACGGCCGAGCTCGGCTCGAAGATCACCGTGGCCTGCGGGTTCGCAGCGGTGATCCGGATGCACAGCTCCGTTTCCTCGCCGCCGAGCGGGATGCGCCCCACCCGGCCGAGCTCCTCGCCGAAGCCGCCAGCCGTGACGATCGCCGCGCGACGCAGCGACATGTTGCAGCCCATGAGATTGCGCACCTCGCTGGCGCTCGTGGGCTGGCCCAGGTACGTGCATCCGACGACCCAGTCGAACTCGCCGGGACCCGCGGTCGGATCGAGGGCGGACCCGGGCGTGGGGTACATCGGCGGCCGCGACGCGGGCCATGCGGGTCGCGCGGAACCCCCGACGGCAACGATGCTGTCGTCGACATACTGCGCGATCAGCAGCTCGAGCCAATCGGCATCGGCGACCGCGTCGTCGTCGAGGAATGCGACGATCTCACCCCGAGCCACGTCGACTCCCGTGTTGCGAGCTCCGGAGAGCCCCCGTCGCCTGCTGTTCTCGACGACGGTCGCGACGTCACCGAAGTGCCGCTTCGCCCGTTCGAAGAGCGCTCGGTTGTGATCGATGACCAGGATCAGCTCGTCTGGGGCGAGCGAGCCCCCGACTGCTGACGCCGCCCCACGCATGATCGTGGACCAGCGGTCCTCCGTGTACGCGCAGATGACCACGGAAACTGACGGCATTGGCTCCCCCCGGAGTTCTCCCCATGAACAGGCGTGCAGCGTGAACAGGGCTGAGCTTAGACGGGTGTCAGCTCGAGCGCGCGACGCTTCACCGCACGAGCGCGGGTGCGCTCGGTCGCGAGAGTCCGCAGCACGCGTGTGCCATCCGCCCACGTGCGCAGGTGGCTCTCCCCGTGGATGCGACGCTTCTCGACACTTGGCACCTCACGGATGCGCGCGTCCGCCGCCGCCATCCGACAGTTGATGATCGTCTCGATCTCGAAGCAGTCACCCCAGAGCATGAGGCCCGGCTGCGAGGTACCGGGTTCCGGGAGCTCCAACACCGGCAGCATGTCGCGCCAGAACGCGTTGTAGCCGTAGCAGAGGTCGGAGAACTTCGTGCCGAAGGCGAGGTTCGCCGTCAGGTTCAGCCCGGCGTTCCCCGCACGGCGCAGCGGGGTGATGTCCTCGCTGCCACCTCCTGGCAGGAAACGCGTCCCCTTCGCGAAGTCGGCACCGCCGACGAGCGCGTCGACGAACGACGGAATCTCGACCGGGTCGGCCGAGCCATCCGCGTCGAACATGACGATGATGTCGCCCGTCGCCGCGCTGAAGCCGCAGGAGAGCGCGTTGCCCTTGCCCCTGCGGGTCTGAGCGATGAGCGTCGCGTCCGGGCGAAGGCGGCGGACCACGTCCGCGGTCCCGTCGCTCGAGTTCGCGTCGACGACGATGACCTCGTGGCCGTGAGGAAGCTGCGGCAGCATCACCTCGAGATTCGAAGCCTCGTTTTTCGCCGGGATGACGATCGTCACCGTGGGCGCAGACGTACGTTCCATCAAGTTCCCCCAAACTTGTAGATGGTGACGCTCAGTTCCCCCCGAGCGTCGCCGTGATCGACCCTAACAGGCGCATTGGCCCGGGCCAAAGAATGTTGCTGTCAGACGGCGCTGCTGGCGCTCCAGGCCTGATATGCGGCGACATCTAGCTGAAAGACGACAGTTCCCGACTTCTCGAAGACCGGTTTCCAGTACCCGGCTCGGCTGAATGCATCTCGCAGTTCTGCGAACTGCGATTCCGTCTGCAGTGCGTAGGCTTCGCCGAAGCCGCTCTGTGCTGGAGACCAGAGCGCGTAGACCGGCACGTCGGCCTCGAAGGGGCCGACGTAGCCATCGAGCGATCGTGTGAGCTCGGCCGCCTGAGCGTCCATCGATTCGCCAGGAGCGATCTGCTGCACTGGGAGCCCCAGCTCGAGACGCTCGATGAAGTCGACGTTCTCGTCGTTCGTTCGCGGTGATGTGGGGAGGTCCCCGTCGCCGAGCAGCAAGGTGATCGGCCCGTCAGCGCCTCCGTTCGAGTCGCGGGTCACGAGATTGATGGCCTCGATGTCACTCGGATGCACGTAGTGAATGCGGTCCAGTGCCGAGTACGCGGGCAGCCAGCACAGCGACAGCGCGAGGGTGAAGGCGACCAGCGTCGAACGCCTCGGCCAGCTCGAGTTGATGCCGAACGCGGCGACACCCAGCCCCGCCAGCCATGGGATGCCGAAGAGGGCCGCTCGGAAGATGCCCTCCTGTCCGTACGGCGTCAGGACGAGGATGATGAGCCCCGTGGCAGTGGTCGCCGTCGCAGCCAGTCCGAGCGAGAGCGGTGGGCGGTCCTCGCGTTGCCGGCCGCGCCTCAGGACCGCGTCGAGCATCCGCTCGAGAATGACCCAGCCAGCCGCCGCGACCAGCAGCAGGATGCCGCCGACCAAGCCGTAGACCGACCACGAGACTTCGGGGATGCGCACGAGCGGAATCGACTCGACGGTGCGGGGCGGCAGGAAGTTGCCGGCGCGGCCGAACTCGCTGAAGTTCAGGAACGCGCTGACCGCACCCGAGTGCAGCAGGGTCCAGGCGATCGCTGGAACCAGCACCAGCGCGGGCAACCACCACGGTTTCACGACCCGGAACGCCACGAGCACGGCGACCATGAGGCCCACGATGTACGGGCTCAGCTGATGCGTCATGGCGAGCGCACACGAGACGGGCAGGATCATCGCGACCTTCGCGCGTGCTGACGCCGATGACATGACGGCAGCGACGATCGCGAACGCGAAGCAGTAGCCGAGTGACTGCGGCGAGAAGTAGTCGGCGCCGATGGTGTCGACGAGCACGCAGAACCCGACGGCGATCCAGGCTGCGCGTGGGTCCCGCACGATGCGCCCGAGGAACTCGCGCAGGACGACGACGCGGATGAGGCCGATGATGAGCGGCCAGAACCGGGCGAAGGCGACGACGTCCTCCAGGCCACTCGCCTCGGCGACCCAGGCGATCGAGCTGAAGAAGCCGGGCCACCCGTTGTACACGCTGACGGAGGAGTCCGTCGTGTGCGAGGTGAGGATCTGGTTGACGAGGTCCACATGCTTCACGGTCGACGGTGAGCGCGGGCCCTCGTAGAGGAGCGCGGTGGTCAGCATGACGACGACCAGCAGCGAGATCGCCGAGACCGCGGAGCTGAGCTCGGTGGCCCGGCGGGAGCAGACGAGGCTCAGGAGCACGGCGAGGAAACCAACTGCCCACGGGAGCCCGAGCACGCGGAGGAAGCCACCGAACTGCGGTTCCACCGGGCCAGCGGCGACAACTGTGCCGATGCAGAGGGCCATGCCGAGGATCGCGGTGACCATCAGCACGATCGGGACGGCGCCGGGCGCGTCGGCGGCAGGCTGACCAGCGGCGCGACGAGCGCTCCACGATGTGTGCCTGGCCAGGTCGCGCCGCGCTCGGAACCACGCGACAGCTCCACTCACGGCTGCCGCGACGGCGAGTGCCGCCGCCGCGGGGGTGGGCACCCAGAGCGTGGTGCTCATCATGAGCATCGACCCGAGCACGAGCACCGTCGGGCCCGTCACGATCGTCAACGTCACGCGGGATTGCGCCGAGAAGCGGGCACCGTGGGCCCAGAACCCAGCCCCGAGTCCGATGAAGAGGAACGCCAGGCCCGCCCCGACACGCACTTGGTCGAGGCCGAGCAGGAGACCCGCCAGGTAGACGAGCGCGGTGCCGACGGAGATGCACGCGAGCACTGACCGCATCGGGGCCGAGCGCTTGGCTCGGCGGAGCAGCAGCGCACTCGTCACGATCGGCGGAGCCCCGCCTGCCGTGTCCGGCTGGCCCACCTCGCTTTGGCGTAGAGCGCGGGGCCAGCCAGGTACCCGCGCACCTCCTCCCGCCACGCTCCGGCCGGCGCCTCGACGCGGTCGAGCATCCGCTGCTCGGTGGCGGTGCGGATACTCGCCATTCGCGCGACCCCGGCGAAGAGACGGCTCACGATGTCGAGCGACGTCGCCGGGTTCGCCAGGTACTTCGTCAGGAATGCGGTGAGCCCCGTGCCGTAGCCGTGCAGCTGGCTTCGGAGCGCGTCGTCGTCGGCACGATGCTGGTGCCAGACGAGCGCGGCGGGTTCGTAGGCGATCGCGAAGCCGGCGCGCAGGACGCGCACGAAGATGTCGAGGTCCTCCCCACCCTTCGTCGTCGTGCCTGCGCCGAGCGCCTCGTCGAACTCGCCGACGCGATCGACGGCCTCGCGTGCGAGCGCGAGGTTGGCGCCGGTGCCGAAGATGCCGGCCGAATACGGGTAGAGGGGTGACCCGTCGTCGCGCCCCCTGAGGTCGTAGCGCTCGGAGGTCATGCGCCCCGACCACGACGGCGAGCGCGCATCGAAGTAGCCTTCGGCGTTCGTCTCGATGGCAGCGGTCGCGACCAGACCGGTCACGCAGCCGATGCCCGGCTCGCTCCGGAACGTGCGGGCGATCTCGGTCAGCCAACCGGAGTCGACGAGGACGTCGTCGTCGGTGTACGCCAAGATCTCGCCGCGCGCCGCCGCAAGGCCGGCATTGCGCGCCGCAGAGAGCCCCGGTCGCTCCTGGCGAAGGTACCGGAACCGGGAATCCAGGGCGCAGATCGCGGTCAAGAGCTCGCGAGTCTCCTCGGTCGAGGGTGCGTTGTCGACGACCAGCACCTCGAAGTCCGGGTAGTCCAGCGCCTGGATGCGGTCGAGGCAGCTGGTCAGCAGCTCCGTGTGGTCTCGCGTGCAGACGATGACGCTCGCGAACGGCGCATGGACGAGCGGTTCCGGCGCATCCGCGTTCACCGTCTCGCCGAAGGAGTCCACTGAGCGAACCCGGATCTCACGGGAAGAGACGGTGTCTGGGGCGGCATCGAAATGCAGGTAGCCGAGCGGCCTGCCGTGCGCTCGCACAAGCACTCGTGTGCGGTGATGCCGCGAGCTCGCATGCCTCGGGCCCCGCAGCCCCTCGTTGTTGAACAGATCGAATTCACCGCACCAGATACCTGGCGCGGCGGAACGCGTCGCGTGTGTCATCCCGCCCCGACTCTCGTGAAACACGGCCCCCCGCCGCGAGCCACAGTCTAGTGGGGCGGTTCACTTCTCGCGCTATCATCACCCGGATGAGGATGCTCTACGTCGTCGAGTCGACGCCCACGATCGATGCCAGGACCGGTGACGGCAGCAGCCTGATTCCCTACCACGTTGCCCTCGCGATGCCCGCGCACGTGAGCCTGGAGATCGTCAGCTTCGCGGGTTCGAATGCGGTCGACGAGACATTGCGGGCGAGGGCGGATCGCGTTCACGAGCTCCCGCAGCGGGGCCTTCGAGACGCGCAGATGCTCTCACTCGTCGCTCGAGAATCCGTCGGCGCCGCCAGGCGAATGACGGCGAACGCACGACGTGTCGTGCGAGAGCTCTCCCGCACCGCTGATGCGACCCTCGTGCACGGGCCGCACCTCCTGTCGCTGCTGGATGCGGTCGTGGGGCCCTGCGCCTACCAGAGCGTCGACCCGTGGTCGTTCCGGCTGGAGATGGAAGCCGTCGCCGCCTCGGGGCCCCGCGCGCTCTACCGGCGGTCGCTGGCCAGAGCGCGCCTCGCGCAGGAGCGGGACCTGCCACGGCACATCGCGCTGGCAACGGTCAGCCGGGCCGACGCCGAACGCTGGCGAGCCGAGCTCGACCGCGACGTCGAGGCGATCCCCAACGGTGTCTCGGGTGGCCCCGGCCCTGGACAACGGCGAGTCGGGCGGCCGGAGCGCCCCACGCTGAGCTTCACGGGCAGCCTCGACTACGCCCCGAACATCGAATCGGCGACCAGGCTCGTGCGCGAGATCGCCCCAGTCGTGTGGGCTGAGGAGCCCTCGGCGCGCATCCTCATCGCGGGCCGCAATCCGGTGGACGAGGTCCTCGCGCTCGCCTCCGACCGAGTCGAGGTGCTGGCCAACGTGCCGTCCATGTCCGAGGTCTACGCGGCGAGCGACATCGCGGTCTTCGCGGACGTCTCCGGACTGGGGATCCGAAACTCGGTCTCCGAGGCGCTCGCGGCGGGCACTCCGGTGGTCGCGACGCCGATCGCAGCCCGAGAGCAGCCGAAGCACGAGCTCCTCACGGTGGTGCCGGAGGCGGAGCCCATCGGCAGACGCACCATCGACCTGCTGAGGGCCGTCAGGGCGGTGCCGTGGTCCCAGCAGCGGGTCGGGGCGAGCGCGCCCATGCGGTCGTGGGAGGACGCGGCGGGGGAGTACCTGGCCCTCCTCGGCACCGCGAGTCGTTGATTCCCGAACTCAGTGCAAGCGCTCGTGGCCGGCGAGCCAGTCGAGCGCATGCTCCCACAGCATCACGTCTCGGTCGGCGGAGATGATCCGGTCAGCTGCGCCTCCCACCTCACCGTGCGCCTCGAGGCGATCCGCGAGCGTGGCGGCCGTGCGCGCCCAGGCGAGCAGCACGAACGCCTCGTCGAAGTGCAGCCCGTGCCGCCCGAGATGCTGCTTCAGCAGACGCCTGCCGTGGCCCCCGGGCTCCCACAGCTGATCGAACGCCGACCGCTGCGCATCCCGGGCGAACGCGCTTCGCGCGGACTCCGCGCAGTACTGCAGGTAGAAGACGAGGTCGTGCCCTGGCAGGCCGTGCTGGCGCGCCCGCTCCCAGTCGAGGACTCGCAGCCCGCCAGCTTCGGAGACGAGCACGTTGGGGTGACCGAGGTCGCCGTGCTCGAAGACGGCGGGCATGGGGCGCACGCGCACGCCGGCGAGTGCATCGTGGGTGCGCTCGACGAGGCGGGTGAGAGACGCGCGGCCGCTGAGCGCGGCGAGTCGGCCGAGCGGGGTCTCGACGAGCTCGTCGTACCAGCCGGGGTTCTCGGCTGCCGCTCGCGTGCGCGGCATCGCCTCGATGAACCGCATCCCGACCGTCACGGCCAGATCGTGATCGCGTTCGACCGCCCCCGGGTCGAGGGCGGTCCCGTCGAGCGCCTCGCGAAGCAGGTAGCTGGTCGAGCCGATCGTCGCGAAGCGCTCAACACGCGCAATGGAGCTCGCGAGCTCGGGCGCGGCACTCCGGAGCGCCATCAGCATGTGGCCCTCACGCTGGATGCCTGAATCGTCCCCAGGCTGACGGGGGATCTTCGCGACCCACGAGCCGGCACCCACGGCGCTGTCGTGCAGCGCTACCACATGCCTCGAGGTGTCGAAGCGAGGCGTGATGATGACGGGATGCGCGTCGCCGAAGATCGGATGCGGCGCGCGCGACCGGCGCACCACGACGTGGCCCTGACGCGCGAACAGCCAGTGCGCGTGCATCCTCGCGCCGAGGCGCGCGCCGAGCGACAGCAGGCGCCGCTTCGGTGATCCGTCGTGCCGTGCCAGCGTCGCGTCGAGCGCCGGGGCGTCGTGCATCGGCACGAAACGGGCCGTGCGGCTGAGGTCTGGGGCGCTCCAATGGGCGACGGCGAACGCTCCGGGAATGCGTCTGGCCCGTCGCAGCGCGCGACGGAGCGGAGCCGTCGCGGGGCTCTGGAGCGGAGTCCCGCCGACTTCGATGCACAGGACGCCCCCGTCCGAGAGCGCGGCGACGCCCCTCGCGATGTCCATCGGAGATGAGGAGACGCTGAAGACGAGGTCGAAGGCGCCATCGTCGGCGTTCCCCATCCCGCCGACCGCGCGGACATCCGGCTGCAGCAGACGAAGCGCGGCGAGCGCCTCGGGGGAGAGATCACCGACGTAACCGAGATGGGCGGGCTCGAGCACGCCGGTCAGGAACCGCCAGTCGTTGCGGCGCCACGCGTGGAGGAGCGGCTCATGCGGGTCGACCGTCACGTGGTGCGAACCAGCTCTCGCACGTCGGTCGCCACGGCGTGCGGTGAGCGCGTGGCGTCCAGCACCGTCGCACGTTCGCAGCGCCTCGCGAAGGCGAGGTACCGCTGGCGCTGACGCTCGAGCTGGTCCGGCCCGAACTCACCTGCACGGCTCCAGAGCACACCGCTCGGCGCGTCCAGGATGAGCACTCGGTCGAGGGTCGGCATGAGGCGCGAGCTCGCGCCCCGGAGCAGTCGGCCGCCGAGCGACGGGTCGTCGGAACCCAGGATGACGTGCTCGTTCGCAACACGGTCGAGCACGACCGTGCGACCGCGGTACCGGTGCCATCTGGCGGCGGCGGCGCCCCGGATGAGTCGGCCGAGGCGGAGCGCGAGGCCGCCCCCTGGGACGCGCTCGAGCACGTTCCATCTCGTGCGGGTCCACAGGCCCAGGTGCGCGCTGCGCACGCCAGGCTCGTGCGCGACGAGGCCAGAGATGACCGTCGACTTCCCTGATCCGTCTGGTCCGAGCACAGCAATGATCCGCCCTCGCGGCATGGCGATTCTCCCAAATCGGGCGCCGCTGCGGCGCCTCCCCCGCAGCCAGACTAGTGGCCGGATCGCTGCACTCGACTTCGTCGACGGGCCGTTTTCGCGTATCTTCGCTAGTCGTTCACGTTCTCGACAGCAACCCTGAGAAGGTCGTGCACCCATACGGGGAGGCACGTCGCTTCCAGAAGGAGTCACCGCCGATGTCCGACCTGACCTTCCAGCTCATCGCGCTCGCGATCTACTTCGCGGCCATGGTGGGCATTGGGCTCTACGCCTTCCGACAGACCAAGGACCACGAGGACTACATGCTGGGCGGGCGGAGTCTGAGCCCTGGGACAGCAGCATTGAGCGCTGGCGCCTCGGACATGTCCGGATGGCTCATGATGGGTCTCCCCGGTGCCATCTTCGTCTCCGGTCTCTTCGAAGCCTGGATCGGTATCGGCCTGCTCATCGGCGCCTACCTCAACTGGCGTTTCGTGGCTCCACGCCTGCGCGCCTACACGGAGGTCGCCAGCAACTCAATCACCGTCCCGAGCTTCTTCGAGAACCGCCTGCACGACAAGTCGCGCGCGCTTCGCATCGCCAGCGGCATCGTGATCCTGGTCTTCTTCACGTTCTACATCTCCTCTGGCATGGTCGCAGGCGGCGTGTTCTTCGAGAGCAGCTTCAGCGGCGACTACCTGACGGGCATGCTGCTCGTGGCCGGTGTCACTCTCGCCTACACCCTCTTCGGCGGCTTCCTCGGCGCGACGTTCACTGACGTCGTCCAGGGCATGATGATGCTGTTGGCTCTCATCGCCATCCCAGTGGTCGCGATCATCTCGCTCGGCGGCTTCGGCGGTGTCAGCGAGGCCATCGTCGCCTCTGGCGTCGACCACACGGGCCTCATCCCCGAAGAGCTGAGCTGGCCCGTCATCATCGGAATCATCTCGGCCCTCGGCTGGGGTCTCGGCTACGTCGGGCAGCCGCACATCATCGTGCGCTTCATGGCGCTGCGCGATTCGCATTCAGCGACCGCCGGTCGTCGCATCGGCATCTCGTGGATGTTCCTCTCGCTCCTCGGCGCAGTCACAGCCGGGCTCGTAGCAGTCGCCTACGTGCAGGAGAACGGCGTCGATGTCGCAGACCCCGAGACGGTCGTCCTCCTCATGGCGCAGGTCCTCTTCCACCCGCTGGTCAGCGGGTTCATCCTCGCCGCGGTGCTCGCAGCGATCATGAGCACCATCTCGAGCCAGCTCATCGTCTGCTCTTCTGCGCTCGTCGAAGACCTCTTCATGGTGGTCGCCAAGAAGAAGCCAAGCGCGAAGACGCTGGTGCTCGCAGGTCGCGGAGCCGTCCTCGGTGTCGCCCTCGTCGCGGGTCTGCTCGCCATCAACCCGTCCGACTCGATCCTCGCGCTCGTGGGCTTCGCCTGGGCTGGCTTCGGCGCCGCGTTCGGCCCGATCATCCTGCTCAGCCTCTACTGGAAGAAGCTCACCAACTGGGGTGCGCTGGCGGGCATGGTCGCCGGTGCCGCGACGGTCTTCATCTGGTCAGCACTCGGCACCGATCTGTACGAGATCATCCCGGGCTTCATCCTCAACCTCGTCGTCGCGGTCGTCGTCAGCCTGCTGACGCACAAGCCGGGAAGCGCGACGGATACTGACGTCGAGCGGGAGTTCGCCGAGACCGGCGCCCTCGCGATCGTCAAGCCGCAGAAGTAGAGGTTCCGGGGCCCGGCGCGGTCGGTGCGATCTCAGAGGCGGGGCGTGCGCGGAGGCTCCGTGCGGCGCTCGCCCGTCGCCTCGAAGGCCGCGGCGAGCCGGAGCAGCGCGGTGTCGTCGTAGGCGCGGCCAGCGAAGGTGAGGCCGACCGGCATCCCGATGTCGGCCATCGTGCCCATGGGCACGGTCACGGTCGGGATGCCGAGATGGCGGATCGCGAGGTTGCCGTTCGCGACCCACACGCCGTTGCGCCAGCCGAGGTCCGCTGAGGCCTCGTCGACGTCCATGTCGGCCGGCCCCACATCGGCCACCGCCGGGAAGGCGACGGCATCGAGGCGCTGCGCGAGCAGCCACTCCTCGAGGTCGATGCGCCGGGTCTCCTCCAGACCGCGAACGCCGGCGGCAAGCTCCGGGATGTCGGTGAACGAGGCGACCGGATGCTCGCGCACGTGCTCGGGGTACGTCGCGATGTCGTCGTCGAAGCCCGTGTAACGGTCGGGAAGGGCGCCGTCGGGGTGCGGGAAGATGCGCTCGCCGTCGACCTGGGTGAGCGAGCTCAGCTTCGGGTCGCCGTTGGCGGCGAGGAAGTCGTCCCAACCCCATGCCGAGAGGTCCACGATCTCGCGCTTCAGGTACTCGGGGGAGACGAGGCCGCGCGTGGAGATCTTCGGGGCCCCGGGTCGGTCGCCCTCGTAGTTGGACACGATGGGGAAGTCGACCTCCACGACGGTCGCCCCCGCGGCCTCGAGGTCGGCGCGCGCGGCCTCCCAGAGTTCGACTATGGATCGACGCGTATCGATCTTCTGCCCTGTCGGTCCTCCGATGCCCGGCTCGTCGGCCGTGCCAGCGTCTGGATCCGCGTTGATGTACATGCGGGGAACCCCGATGCGGGTGCCGGCGAGCGTCGCGCGAGCATCCGCCTGGTTGGAGGGCAGCAGCGCCGCGTACGAGGCGGGTCGCACCTCGGAGGTGCGGGGGATGCGCACCCAGGGCTGTGCTCGCCAGAAGTCTCCGCGGGTCTCGTGGTCGTCGGCGACGACGACGTCGAGCACCTCGAGGAGATCGGCCATCGATCTCGTGTGGGGCACGACGACGTCCATGGTCGGGACCAGCGGCCAGTTGCCGCGCACGGAGATGATGCCGCGCGAGGGAGTGTAGGCGCACAGGGCGTTGTTCGACGCGGGCGCCCGTCCGCTCGACCAGGTCTCCTCTCCGAGACCGAAGGCCGCGAAGCTGGCCGCCGTCGCCGTGCCGGATCCGTTCGACGAGCCCGACCCGAATGCGCTCGTCAGGAACTGACCGTTGTACGGGCTCTCGGCTCGGCCGTACTCGCCGCGCTGCATGCCGCCGTTGGCCATCGGCGGCATGTTCGTGAGGCCGAGGCAGATCGCGCCGCCGCCCCGGAGGCGCTCGATCGTGAACGCGTCCCGTTGCGCGACGAGGTCCGCGAACGCGGGGCTGCCGGATGCCGCGGTCAGGCCCTCGACGAGGTAGCTGTCCTTCGCCGTGTAGGGGATGCCGTCGAGGGGGCCGAGCAGCTCGCCGGCCGCGCGACGTGCATCCGACGCTCGAGCCTCGTCCAGCGCCGCTGGGTTGCTGACGATGACGGAGTTGAGCGTGGGACCCGCCGCGTCGTAGGCCGCGATGCGGGCGAGGTACGCCTCGACGAGCTCTCCGCTCGTGACCTCGCCGCGCTCCAGAGCGGCGCGCAGATGCGCGATGCCCGCCTCGACGACGTCGAAGCTCATCGCGGGCCCCCGTCGGTGCTCGGGACGCTGAGGCTCGGCTGCTGCTGCGTGATGCAGTGGATGCCGCCGCCGCGCGCGAACAGCTCGCGGGCGTCGACCGAGACGACCGTGCGCCCCGGGTAGACGGACTCGAGTACCTCGCGCGCCCGTGCATCCGCCGCCTCGTCGTCGAAGCCGCAGGCGACGACGCCGTCGTTCGTGACGAGGTGGTTGACGTAGCTCCAGTCGACGAAGCCGTCTTCGTCGCGCAGGGTGCTCGGGGCGGGGATGCCGACGATCTCGAGCTCGCGGCCGGCAGCGTCGCGCTGACCGGCGAGATGCTCGCGCAACTCGGCGACCACGGCGTGGTCTGGATGCTCGGGGTCCTGTTGCTCGTGCAGCAGCAGGGTGCCGGGAGCGGTGAGCGTCGCGACGATGTCGACGTGGCCGTTCGTGCCGAACTCGTCGTAGTCGCGCGTGAGGCCGCGCGGCAGCCAGATCGTGCGCGTCGCGCCGAGCGTCCGGGCGAACTCGGCCTCGACGCGTGTCTTGTCGGCGAGCGGATTCCGGCGTGGGTCGAGCTGCACCGTTTCCGTCGCGAGGACCGTGCCTGCGCCGTCGACGTGGATGCCGCCGCCCTCGTTCACGAGGAGCGAGCTCACGAGCTCCGCGCCGCTCGCTTCCGCCACGATGCGGCCGATGCCAGCTGACTTCTGCCACTCGGCCCAGGCGGGCGCACCCCAGCCGTTGAAGATCCAGTCGACGGCGCCGAGCACGCCCGGCCGTTCGTCGTCGGTGACGAACGTGGGGCCGATGTCGCGCATCCAGAACTCGTCGAGTGGTGCTTCGAGGATCTCGATCTCCTCGCCGAGCATGCGGCGCGCGCGAGAGAGCTCGCTCGGGTCGACGACCATCGTCACGGGTTCGAAGCGCGCGACGGCGTGGGCGACCGCGGTCCAGGCGGCGTACCCGGCCTCGCGCTGCCCGTCGGTGTCGCCGAGCGTGATTCCCTCGCGGGGGAAGGCCATCCACGTGCGATCGTGCGGCGCCGTCTCGGCGGGCATCTTCCAGGCCATGTCCGGGTCCTCCAGGTTTCGGTGCGACACTTGTTGATCAACTGATCAACAAGTGCTCGAAGAGTACGTAGACTCGAGACATCGTGTCAAGAGCCACCAGGAAGCCAGCCGCCGAGCGCCGCGCCGACATCACCGCCGCCGCGACCGCCCTCGCGCTCGAAGAGGGGCTCGCCGGGGTCACCATGCGGGCTGTCGCCAGCCGCATCGGCGTCGCGCCTGCGCTCGTGGCGCACTACGAGCCCAACATGGACGAGCTCGTCACCTCGACGTTCCGGGCCATCGTCGGCGGGGAGCTCGACGAGCTCGAGGTCGAGCTCGCGCCCGTGGGCTCCGCCTCCGCCAGGCTCGACCTGCTGGTCGCGACGCTCCTCGACGGCAGCCGCGACGCCGTTACCCACGTCTGGGTCGACGGATGGTCGATCGGGCGCCGCAACGAGACGCTCGCCGAGGGCGTGCGTGCCGAGATGGACAGGTGGCACGACGCCATCACTCGCATCCTCGTCGCTGGCAGCGCGACAGGGGAGTTCCGCGTCCGCGAGCCTGACGCAGTCGCGTGGCAGATCCTGGGCATGATCGACGGCCTCAACGCCCACGCGCTCGTCCGCTGGGGGCGGGACGCAGATCGCCCCGACCTGCTTCGTTCAGTGCTTGATGCGATACTCAGAGTTGAAACCGCCCAAAACCCTACAGAAACGACTAGTCTAAAGCGTGACTTCTAGCAATTCTTCCGTTCAGACCGAGGCCGAGGCTCCCTCCGAAGAGGCCCAGGCCGCGCCTACATTCGCCGATCTCGGTCTTGACGGGCCCGTCCTCAAGGTCCTCAGCGACGTCGGTTACGAGACCCCGTCCGCCATCCAGGCCGCGACGATCCCCACCCTCCTCGAAGGCCGCGACGTCGTCGGCCTCGCCCAGACAGGAACCGGCAAGACCGCCGCGTTCGCCCTTCCCATCCTCGCCCAGCTCGATGTCGACCAGAAGACGCCGCAGGCGCTTGTGCTCGCCCCGACCCGCGAGCTCGCCCTCCAGGTGTGCGAGGCGTTCGAGAAGTACGCGGCGCGCATGCGCGGCGTGCACGTTCTCCCCATCTACGGCGGCCAGGGCTACGGCGTCCAGCTCTCCGCGCTCCGACGCGGCGTGCACATCGTCGTCGGAACACCCGGCCGCATCATGGACCACCTCTCGAAGGGCACGCTCGACCTGAGCGAACTCAAGTTCCTCGTGCTCGACGAGGCTGACGAGATGCTCAAGATGGGCTTCGCTGAGGATGTCGAGACGATCCTCGCCGACACCCCGGACACCAAGCAGGTCGCGCTCTTCTCCGCGACCATGCCGTCGCAGATCCGTCGCATCTCGAAGAAGTACCTCAACGAGCCCGCCGAGATCACGGTCAAGACGAAGACCACGACCTCGTCGACGATCACGCAGCGCTACCTCATCGTGTCGTATGCGCAGAAGGTCGACGCGCTCACGCGCATCCTCGAGGTCGAGAACTTCGAGGGCATGATCATCTTCGTCCGCACGAAGAACGAGACCGAGGGCCTTGCCGAGAAGCTCCGCGCACGCGGATACTCGGCGGCCGCCATCAACGGCGACGTCGCCCAGGTGCAGCGCGAGCGCACCGTCAACCAGCTGAAGTCGGGCAAGCTCGACATCCTCGTCGCCACCGACGTCGCGGCCCGTGGCCTCGACGTCGAGCGCATCAGCCACGTCGTGAACTTCGACATCCCGACCGACACCGAGTCGTACGTGCACCGCATCGGCCGCACAGGCCGCGCGGGGCGCACCGGTGACGCGATCAGCTTCATCACGCCTCGCGAGCGCTACCTGCTCGGCCAGATCGAGAAGGCCACCAAGCAGGAGCTCACGCAGATGCAGCTCCCCAGCGTCGACGACGTCAACACGACGCGCCTCACGCGCTTCGACGACGCCATCAGCGAGGCGCTCACGCAGAGCGACCGTGTCGAGAAGTTCCGCGACATCATCGACCACTACGTGCGCAACCACAACGTGCCGGAATCCGACGTCGCAGCAGCGCTCGCGATCGTCGCCCAGGGCGAGACGCCGCTGCTGCTCGACGCAGAGGCTGAGCGCAAGGAGCGCTTCGAGCGCAACCAGCGCGAGCAGGCTGAGCGCAAGGAGCGTCGCGAGCGCGAAGGCGGCGGCGACAGCCGTGGCGGTTCGCGCGGCGACAGCCGTGGTGGCGGAGAGCGCGCACCGCGTCGCTCGCGCTCGAGCGGCAAGCCCATGGCCATGTACCGCCTCGCGGTCGGGAAGCGCCACAAGGTGGAGCCCCGCCAGATCGTCGGCGCGCTCGCCAACGAGGGTGGACTGAGCCGCGACGACTTCGGCGCGATCGACATCCGCCCGGGCTTCTCGCTCGTCGAGCTGCCAGCCGACCTGTCGAACGACGTGCTCGACAAGCTCACCGGCACGCGCATCTCGGGCAAGCTCATCGAGCTGACGCCAGACCGCGGCCCGTCGCGCGACTCGGGTGACCGCCCGTACAAGAAGCGCTACGACAGCTAGCTCACCGTCGCAGGCACACGGGAAATGCACCCTCGTCTTCGGACGAGGGTGCATTTTTCGTGTGCCTGTGGATGCGCGGGGGCCCGCTGGCGAGGCTCGTTAGAGTGGGGGTGCGCGACGACGCGCCATCCACTCAGCCAAGGAGCATCGTGCCAGAACCAACCACGGCCTCTTCCCCTCGAACCTTCTCTGACGACTTCGTCTGGGGGTCTGCCACAGCCTCCTACCAGATCGAGGGCGGCGCGGCGGAGGGCGGGAGGACCCCGTCCATCTGGGACACGTTCTCGCACACGCCGGGCAAGGTGGAGGGCGGCGACACGGGCGACGTCGCCATCGACCACTTCCACCGGTGGCGCGACGACGTCGAGATCATCAGGGAGATGGGTCTGGATGCGTACCGCTTCTCGATCTCCTGGTCGCGGGTGCAGCCGGGCGGCTCCGGAGGGTTCAACGAGGAGGGCATCCGCTTCTACTCGGACCTTCTCGACGCACTCGTGGCGGCCGGTGTGAAGCCCGTCGCCACGCTCTACCACTGGGACCTGCCGCAGGAGCTCGAGGACGAGGGCGGCTGGGCGAACCGGAACACGTCGTACGCGTTCGCGGAGTACGCGGCGCGCATGGCCGCCGAGTTCGGCGACCGCGTGCACACGTGGTCGACCCTCAACGAGCCGTTCTGCACGGCCTACCTCGGGTACGCGTCCGGCGTCCACGCCCCGGGCCGCACCGAGCCAGCAGCGGCACTCGCAGCCTGCCACCACCTGAATCTCGCGCACGGCCTCGCGACCCGCGCCATCCGTCAGACCGTCGGCGAGGACGCAGTCGTCTCCGTGACGCTCAACTTCCATGTCATCCGCCCGGACGACCCCGAATCGGCGGACGACCTCGACGCGGTCCGGCAGATCGACGCCCTCGCCAACCGGGTCTTCCTCGGCCCCATGCTCTCCGGCCACTACGACGACGACCTCATCCACGACACACGCCACGTCACCGACTGGTCGTTTGTGCTCCCCGGTGACACGCAGCTCATCCACCAGCGCATCGACGTGCTGGGCGTCAACTACTACACGACGTTCCGCGTCAAGAAGTACCTGGGCGTGGGGGAGCGCTCGCGCAACGACGGCCACGGCGAGTCCGCGGCGAGCCCTTGGGTCGGAGTGACCGACATCGACTTCGTCGACCAGGGCGCGCCCTACACGTCCATGGGGTGGAGCATCTTCCCGGATGGGCTCACCGAGCTGCTCGTCTCGCTCACCGAGCGGTACCCCGGCCAGGCGCTCATGGTCACCGAGAACGGCGCAGCGTTCCCCGACGTCGTCGGCGAGGACGGCCTCGTGCACGACCCGGAGCGCGTCGCCTACTACCGCGACCACATCGCGGCGATCGGGGACGCCATCGACGCCGGCGCTGACGTGCGCGGCTACTTCGCCTGGTCGCTCTTCGACAACTTCGAGTGGGCCTTCGGCTACAACATGCGCTTCGGCATCCTGCGCGTCGACTACGACACGCTCGAGCGCACCTGGAAGGACTCGGGTCGCTGGTACCAGCAGCTCATCGCGACGCGCACCCTGCCAGCGGTCGGTGCATGAGCGCGGTCGAACTCGTCATCTTCGACTGCGACGGCGTGCTCGTCGACAGTGAGGTGCTCGCTGTCCGTATCGAGCGGGAGATGCTCGCGGAACTCGGCTGGGAGCTCACGCAGGACGAGCACGTCTCCAGGTTCCTCGGCACCTCGCAGGCGACCTTCGAGAGGAAGCTGCAGGAGGGCCTTGGCCGGCCCGTGCCGGAGGGATGGTTCGAGCTGCAGCGGGAGACGCTCTTCCGGGCATTCGACACCGAGCTGACGGCGGTGAGCGGCCTGCCGGACGCACTCGGCGTCATCCAGGACGAGCTCGGGCTCACGACCTGCGTCGCCTCCAGCGGCGACCACGCGAAGCTCAGCAAGACGCTCGGGCACACGGGCCTCCACCCGCGCTTCGAGGGGCGCATCTTCAGCGCGACCGAGGTCCAGCACGGCAAACCGGCGCCCGACCTGTTCCTGCATGCCGCCGAGCGCATGGGCGTCGACCCGGCGAAGTGCGTCGTCGTCGAGGACAGCAGGTACGGCGTGCAGGCGGCGGTGGCCGCCGGTATGCACGTCTACGGCTTCGCCGGCGGGCTCACGCCGCGCGCCTGGCTCGAGGATGCCGGCGCCGAGACCTTCGAGCGCATGGTCGAGCTGCCTGAGCGCATCCGGAGCCGCCAGGGGCAGCGCGTGACCGCTGACACCATCTGAACGAACGCAGGAAGCGGGCTGCTCGATGAGCAGCCCGCTTCCCGTGTGCAGCGTGGAACCTACGCGGTGAGCGAGTCCACGTACTCCTGGTTCTCGGAGATCCACTGCTCGACGATCGGCGCGTAGTCGTCCGTGTCGTTCTCGTTGAACATCAGGTTCTCGAGCGAGTACAGCTGCTCGGAGTCCATCTTGAAGTTCTGCAGCCAGCCGGCGACCGTCGGGTGCGTCTCCTGGAAGTCGGCCTTGCTGTACGAGTGGATGCCCTCGGAGTCGCCCAGGAGGCCCTGCGGGTCCTCGAGGTCGCGCACGGGGAACGCGTCGTAGGCCCAGTGCGGACGCCACAGCGTGACGACGATGTTCTCGCCGTTGTTCGTCGCCGTCTGGAGCTCGGTGAGCATGGCAGCGGTGGACGAGGTCTGGTAGTTCATTCCCTCGAGGCCGTAGCCGGGGATGACGTCGTCCTGCGTGACGCGCGTGAGGCCTGCGCCCGGCTCGATGCCGATGATGGTGTTGCCGAACTGGTCGGCTGCCCCGGCGAGCTCGTCGAGCGAGGTGATGGGGGAGTCCTCGTTGACCGCGATGGTCAGCGACGCCTCGTCGTTCCATGCGCCGAGGTCGACGATGTCGTCGCCGTACTCCTCGACGTAGTCGGAGTGCGTGATGGGGAGCCACGTGTCGAGCGTCACGTCGTAGTCGCCCGTGGAGAGGCCGGAGAACACGGGCGCTGGGTCCGCGTACTCGAGCTCCACGTCGTAGCCCTTCTCCGTGAGGATCGCCTTCCACAGCTCGGAAGCGGCGATGCCCTCGTCCCAGCCGTTGAACACGGCGATCGTGACGTCTGCCTGGTCGCCGTTCTCGAGCGTCTCGGCGGCAGTGTCGCCTGCGCATCCGGTGAGGGCGAGTGCCGCAGCGGATGCCGCTGCGATCCCGGTGATGATTCGTTTCTTGGTACGCATGTGCGTCCTTTCGTTTCTGGTTTGGGGAATGGAAGTCGTGGGGCGGGTCAGGCGGAGGTGGTGATCGGGGCCCTGGTCGGCATGGAGTGCGTCGCAACGGCTTCGCCGTCGCCCGCGGCCTCATGCTGCTGGGTGCGCTTCGAGCGGAGGAACGACGGCACGCGCCGCTTCTGCCCGGCGAAGGCGGCCGTCACTCGGTCGAGGAACATGGCGAGGATCACGACCGCGATGCCTGCCTCGAATCCGAGCGCGACGTCGATGCGGTTGAGGCTTTGCACGACCTGCGCACCGAGTCCGCCCGCGCCGACCATGCCGGCGATGACGACCATCGAAAGCGCCAGCATGATGATCTGGTTGACGCCGGCCATGATGGAGGGCATCGCGAGGGGCAGCTGGATCTGACGCAGGATGCGGCCGGGGGTCGCGCCGAACGCGCGCCCTGCCTCGACCACTTCCTTGTCGACCCCGCGGATGCCCAGCTCCGTCATGCGCACGCCGGGAGCCATGGCGAAGATGATGGTCGCCACGATGCCGGGCACGACGCCGACGCGGAACAGGATGAGGGCCGGGATCAGGTACACGAACGCCGGCATGGTCTGCATGAAGTCGAGGACCGGCTTGATGGCGTTCGATGCTGCGTCGGACTTCGCGGCCCAGATGCCGAGCGGGATGCTGAAGAGGATCGCCAGGAGGCTCGCGACCAGCACGAGCGCGAGCGTCGTCATGGCGTTCTCCCACTGGTCGACGCCCACGATGATGAGGAAGCCGATGAGGCTCCCGACTGCGAGCTTCCAGCCCTTGGCGAAGAACGCGATCGCTGCGACGACGATGAGGATCGCCCAGAACGGCGGGGTCTCCAGCACCCAGTAGACGCCCTCGTACATGCCCTGGAAGATGGTGCGGATCACGGCGAAGAAGCCGTCGAGGGCAGTCGTCAGCCAGTCGACGACTGCCTCTGCGCCCTCACCGAGGGGCAGTCGGAACGTGGCGGGCAGGGTCGTGAGCGCGGTGGCGGCGATCATGCGTGGCTCCCTTCGAGCGTCTCTGCGATATCCGCCGGGCTGACGCTCGAGACGGGGTCGATGATCGGGAGCAGGCCCGTCGTGCTTGGAACGTTCGCGAGCGAGGCGAGGATCGTGACGCGGGGCACGACGCCCAGGAGTCGCTGGTTCTCGTCGACGACCGCGATCGGCAGCGTCGAGTCGACCGACAGCTCGAACAGGTCCGAGAGCGGCGTCTCGGGGGAGACCATGGCGATGTCGCGCTTGATGGCGCTCACGAGGTCGGGCTGGCCGTCCTTCACGAGGCGCATGACGTGGCGGTCGATGACGGCGCCCTCGAGCTTGCGGCCGGTGGACGTGATGAACGCCCCGCCGGTCTGCGTGTCGCGCATGACGCGGAGCGCACCACGGGGGCCGGCGCTCTGCGGGACGACGGCGCGGGCGGGCTCCATGACGCTGCCAGCGGTGAGCACACGCGCCCGGTCCACATCCTGCACGAACTGCGCGACGTAGTCGTTTGCCGGGTCCGTGAGGATGTCTTCCGGCGTCCCGATCTGCACGATCGCGCCGTCGCGCATCACGGCGATCCGGTCGCCGAGGAACATCGCCTCGTTGAGGTCGTGCGTGATGAAGATGATGGTCTTGCCGAGCTCTGCCTGCAGCTCGACGAGCTCTTCCTGCATCTCGCGACGGATGAGCGGGTCGAGTGCGCTGAACGCCTCGTCCATGAGCAGGATGTCGGTCTCGGCCGTGAGCGCGCGGGCGATGCCGACGCGCTGCTGCATGCCTCCGGACAGCTCGGATGGCAGCGAGTCGGCCCACTGGCCGAGGCTCACGCGGTCGAGGACCTTGCGGGCGCGTTCGAGGCGCTCTGCGCGGGGCACGCCCTGCACCTCGAGACCGAAGGCGGCGTTCTCGAGCACGGTGCGGTGCGGGAAGAGCGCGAAGTGCTGGAACACCATGGAGACGTGGTTCTGGCGCACGCTGCGCACCTCGGCGGCGTCGGCCGTCGCGAGGTCGGTGCCGTGGATGACGATGCTGCCGGCGGTCGGCTCGAGCAGGCCGTTGAGCGTGCGGATGAGGGTGGACTTGCCCGAGCCGGAGAGGCCCATGACGACGAAGATCTCGCCCTGCTTGACGTCGAAGGTGGCGTCGATGACTGCCGCGGTGACCCCTGGGCCGAGTTCTGATCTCGGCGTTCCGGAGCTCAGTCGCTTCGCGGCTTCCTTGGGCTTGCGCCCGAAGACCTTCGTGAGGCCCTTCACAGACACAGCTGTGTCGTTCACGCGTTCTCCCTGCGGTAGATGAATCGGACGCGAAAGATCGCAGCGGTTCGCGACGCTGCCTCGCATGACGAGGCGGTCGCTGAGGCGGCGGGTACCGGGCACGGACTGCGCCAGAATGTCGATTGGGCGCGGTCATCGCCCCGGGCGCGCGCTGCCGATCGAGATTGCCTCACAGAGGCAGCGGATAAAGCGCACCGGGTTGGTCTTTCGCGGGGAATCGCGGCGCCGAACCGGTGTGGCGGCGATTACTCCGAGAGTCAACGCTAGCAAGGTGCCTTCCCCGGGTAACGCCTGAGAGGGTTGATTTTCCGCCAAACTCGGCCCGTTTGCCAGGTCTCGACCCAGCGTCTCGCCCATGCCTGCGCGGATCGGAGCACCAGGCGTGATAGTTACCGGAGCGTTACATCAGGGGCGGCGAAAGCACTAAACATCCGCCCAACTCGGCCTGACAAGATGAGCGGATGAGCGAACGAGCGCAGAACCCGCCCGTCACCGGCACCCCGAAACGTGCATCCGAGGGGCTCAAGCTCCTGCACCTGTTCGCCGCACTTCTGGTCGTGTGCAGCGCGACCGTCCTCTTCGCGTTCGAGAACAACCTCGGCTACCTGCCGCTCGCCACCGGAATCGCCCTCGGGTTCGTCGCAGATCGTGGCCTCGGCCGCGACCTGCTGCTCATCGGAATCGGCATGGGCATCATCAGCCTCCACTCGATGAAAGCCGACATCTCGTGGGGCAACATCTTCGTGATGGGCACAGTGCTTTCGCTCGCCGTGGCCGTGCCGTACGCCATCTCGAGGTGGATCTACAGGGATCACGCCGTCCGGTTCCCGCTGCGCCGCGGCACCCCCTGGTCAAGGCTCGAGAAGCTCTGGCTCGGCCTCGTCCTGGTCCTCGGCTGGCTCATCCTGCCGTTCTACTTCATCACCTCAGGCGTCTACCAGAACTGGCCGGCCGTCACGACCGCGTCCGAGATCGGGCGCCTCTTCGTCGGCGTCGGCTTCGTCGGCATCTGGGACGAGCTGTTCTTCATCTGCACGGTCTTCACGCTGCTCCTTCGCCACTTCCCGTTCTGGGTCGCCAACGTGCTGCAGTCGATCGTCTTCGTGTCCTTCCTCTGGGAGCTCGGCTACCAGTCATGGGGGCCGCTGCTCACCCTGCCGTTCGCGCTCATCCAGGGCTGGATCTTCACGAAGACCAAGTCGCTCACGTACGTCATCTGCGTGCACCTGCTCTTCGATCTCGTCGTGTTCCTCGTCATCGTCCACGCCCACCACCCCGCCTGGCTGCCGATCTTCCTGTACTAGCGCGCCCCCGCATTCCCGCCTTCGTCGCTGCCACCCCGCCGCCCGCGCCACCTCCACCCCCACCTCCACCCCCGCCTCCGCCTCCACCCCCACCTCCATCGCTGCCAGTCAAGTGGCCCTTATCGGGGTGGCAGAAGGGCCACTTGACTGGCAGCGCTTGGGGAGCGGAGGCGCGAAAGGGCACTTTGACTGGCAGCGATCGGTCGGCCCAGGGGCTGCAGGACGAGGGCTCAACGCCACTCGGTGATCAGGAACCCTGTGGATACGCTCGTCTCCACAGGTGATGATCGCATTCCGAGATGCAGGCAGCGGCGAACTTAGCGTCGCTGCATGCGCACACCTCGACCCCTGCCGGAGAACCTCACGACGAGCGAGGGCTTCTCGACCGCACAAGCCGTCGACAACGGAGTCTCCCGGAAGCGGATGAGGGCGAGCGATCTCGTCGCATCACATCACGGCATCCGAGTATCCGCTCGGGATCTCAGCCCGTATGACCTCGACGAGAGCTTTGCACGGGCGGGGCTTGGGGAAGGGCAGGCGCTCGCAGACGTGTCGGGAGCGCGCTGGTGGGGCCTCCCGCTGCCAAGAGCCCTGGAGGATGAGATGGTGACACACGTCGCAGTCGCACAGCCGGCGCATCCGCCAACTGGCAAGCGGATACGCGGGTATCGACTCGACGCGAGGCGCTTCGAGACGTCCGAGCACAGAGGAGTGCTGACGCTGTCTCCGGCCACGCTGCTCGCGCAGCTCGCGGGGCGGCTCGATCTGACGCGGACGGTGGAGTTCGCGGATGCGCTGCGCACGTCGTTCGAGTGCTATCCGGGCCGAAGCCCCCTCGCGCCGATGCACTCACTCGGGGAGCTCCGTGAGGTGGCGAAACGCTGGAAGGGACGCCCAGGGGCCGCGAACCTCCGAGCAGCGCTCGAGCTTTCGCGGGAGGGATCGGAGTCCCCGAAGGAGACAGAGCTCCGGCTGCTGATCATGGGTGCGGGGTTCCCCGAACCGGTCATCCAGTTCAAGCTGTCTGTGCCCGGATACGGCAACGCGCGTATCGACCTCGCCTACGTCCGACACAAGATCGCCATCGAATACGAGGGTGAGGGGCACTTCCTCGATGCCGCCGCCGCGCGCCGAGACCTGGAGAGAACCGAGGCGCTGCAGCGGGCCGGCTGGCGAGTGATTCGAGTGACAGACACGGATCTGCGGTGGCCCCGAAACCTCTTCGAGAGCATCCGCCGTGCCCTCGCGGAGCGCGGGGCCGTGCAGTGAACGCTGCCAGTCAGATGGCCCTTGAGGAGGGGTGAGAAGGGCCACTTGACTGGCAGCCCTTCGGCGACGCAGGCGCTGAAGGACCATTTGGCTGGCAGCGATCGCGGGGTGAACGTCTCGAGCTCGCGCGGAACTGGCGATGCAGCGAGCCTGCACGGAAACGGCGACGCCGCCTGCGGATGCAGACGGCGTCGCCGGGCTTGGAGGTGAGGATCCGCTAGTCGAGGCCGGGATCGAGGACCGCGTGGTCGACCGAGATCGTCGGGATGGACGCCGTGATGACGGAGCCGTCTTCCCGGATCGAGCCCTCGATGTCGCTCAGCGTCGGGTACCCCTCGAGCTCCTGCACGGCGCAGAGCTTGACGGTGGTCGGCTCACCCGGGGCGATCGCGACCCGGCGGCCGCGCACGAACACCTCAGCGCCCGAACCCGTCTCAGCGGTGAACGTCATCGAGTCCTGCTCCAGGGCGACACGGATGCGCGACCCGCGCAACGTGAGGCGGAACTCGAGGCGCGGCCAGTCCGCGGGGAGTCGGGGGTCGAAGGTGATCTTCCCACCGTGGTCGCGCATCCCGCCGAAGCCGTAGACGAGCGCGCTCCAGATGCCGCCCGTCGAGGCGATGTGGATGCCGTCGCTCGTGTTGTGGTGCAGGTTCGCGATGTCGACGAACAGGGCCGTGGAGAAGTAGTGCTCCGCGAGATCCGCGTAGCCCACCTCCGCCGCGATGATCGACTGCACGACCGCGGAGAGCGACGAGTCGCCCGTGGTGAGCGCGTCGTAGTACTCGAAGTCCTTGCGCTTCTGCTCCGGCGTGAACTCGTTGCCCTGCAGGAGCAGCGCGAGCACGACGTCGGCCTGCTTGAGCACCTGGAACCGGTAGATGACGAGCGGGTGGAAGTGCAGCAGCAGCGGGCGCTGCGACGGCGGCGTGTTCTCGAGGTCCCACAGCTCCTTCTCGAGGAACTGGGCGTCCTGCGGGTGGATGCCGAGCTTCTCGTCGAACGGCAGGTACATGGCCTCGGCGGCGGCTGCCCACTCGACGAGCTCCTCCTCGGCGAGGTGGAGGCGCATGGTGAGGCGTTCGAATGAGGCCGGGTCGGTCTCGCGGAGCCGCTCGCAGGCGGTGTAGGCCGCGCGCAGGTTCGCCTTGGCCATGACGTTCGTGTACAGGTTGTCGTTGACGACGGTCGTGTACTCGTCGGGGCCGGTGACGCCGTGGATGTGGAAGTGGTCGTCTCCGCCGGTGCGCCAGAAGCCCAGGTCAGCCCAGAGGCGGGCGGTCTCGACGAGGATGTCGATGGCGCCCTGCGCGAGGAGCTCATCGTCGCCCGTGGCTGAGACGTACTGCATGAGGGCATGCGAGATGTCGGCGTCGATGTGGTACTGGGCGGTGCCGGCTGCGTAGTAGGCGGACGACTCGAGGCCGTTGATGGTGCGCCACGGGAAGAGGGCGCCCTTCTGGTTCATCTCATGCGCGCGCTGGCGTGCCGCGTCGAGCATCTGGTGGCGGAAGCGGAGCGCGTTGCGGGCCACATTCGGGGCCGTGTAGCTGAGGAACGGGAGGACGTACACCTCGGTGTCCCAGAAGTAGTGGCCGCCGTATCCGGAGCCGGAGACGCCCTTGGCCGCGATGCCGCCGCCGTCGGTGCGGGCCGTGGCCTGGGCGAGCTGGAAGAGGTTCCAACGGGTCGCCTGCTGGTACACGGGGTGGCCGTGGATGATGATGTCGCTGCGGTCCCAGAAGTCGTCGAGCCACTCGCGCTGCCACGTGTAGACATCCTCGACCGGGATCTCACGCATGCGGTCGAGGGTGCGGTCGGCACGGTCGGCGAGCTCGCGCGTGGGCACGCTCTTCGACGTGTGGTACGCGACGTGCTTGATGATGCGCACTGGCATGCCCGGTTCCGCGCGAACGCGGAAGGCGGTCTCGGCGAAGTCCGCGTCGACGCGGGTCGTCGCATCCCACTCGTTGTCGGTGACGATGTCGTGGTCTGCCGCGACCGCGATGGTCATGCCGGAGTGCGTGGTGCGGTAGGCGAGCATCGAGCGGAGGCCCTCCTCGCGTGCGATGCGGGACTGGAGGACCCGGTCGGTGAACGATTCCGCCTTGCGCGGGTCGAACGCGACCTCGGTCTCCTTCTTGCCGCGCTGGAACTCGTCGCCGCCGTCCTGGCGGTTGATGATCTGGCTCGAGAGCAGGATGGACGCGCCGCGGTCGACCATCTCGACCTCGTAGTCGAGGAGCATGTAGTGGCGGTCGGTGAACGACACGAGTCGGTGCGAGCGGATGCGCACGTGCTTGCCCGACGGCGTGCGCCAGTCGAGCTCGCGGGTCAGGACGCCGTCCTTGAATGACAGCACGCGTGAGTAGGAGAGCAGGTCGGCTTCGCTGATGACAAGCGGCTCGTCGTCGACGAAGAGGCGGATGATCTTCGCGTCTGGCACGTTGACGATCGTCTGCCCGACCTGGGCGAAGCCGAACGCGTCCTCTGCGTGACGGATGGGCCACGTCTCGTGGAACCCGTTGATGAAGGTCCCGTACATGTAGCCGTCGCGGCTCTCTTCGAGGTTGCCGCGGAGGCCGAGGTAGCCGTTGCCGGTGGCGAAGAGCGTCTCGACGAGACCCTGCGAGTTGGCGTCGAATTCGTGCTCGACGAGTGCCCACTCGTCGAGCGGGAAGCGGTGCCGGTCCAGCGGGTCTTCCGTGGAGAGGTTCATGCGTTGCCTTCCTTGCTGTCTGAAACGACAGCCTTGCTGTCTGAGATGACAGCCTTGCTGTCTGAGTTCGTGAACACCGGCACGAGCTCTGCGAGGTCGTCGACCACGGTGTCGGCCCCTGAGGACATGAGCTCTTCGTGGCTCGCCTCGCGGGACACCCCGATGACCAGGCCGAAGTCGCCGTCGCGTCCTGCCTGCACGCCGGAGTGCGCGTCCTCGACGACGACGCATTGCGCCGCGGTGAGGCCGAGCAGCTGGGCCGCGTAGAGGTAGGTGTCTGGGGCCGGCTTGCCGGCGATGCCGTGCTGTGCGGCGACGAGGCCGTCGACGACGGTCTCGAAGCGGTCGAGGAGGCCGGCTGCTGTGAGCACGGGCACGGCGTTGCGGGAGCTGGAGACGACGGCGACGCGCAGGCCGTGGTCGACGGCGGCGTTCAGGAACTCGACGGACCCCGGGTACGCCTGGACGCCGGTCTCGGCGAGTTCCGAGTTGAAGGTGTCGTTCTTGCGGTTGCCGAGGCCGCACACGGTCTCGAGCTCGGGCGAGTCCTCTGGGGTCCCGTTTTCGAGCGTGATGCCGCGGGAGGCGAGGAACGACCGGACGCCGTCGTAGCGCGGTCTGCCGTCGATGTAGCGCAGGTAGTCGTCGTCGGTGTACGCGGGGCCGACGCCCTTGAGCGTGAGGTAGTCGGTGAAGAGCCTCGCCCATGCGCGCATGTGCACCTCGGCGGTCGGCGTGATGACGCCGTCGAGGTCGAAGAGTATGGCTTGTGAACTGGTGAGCTGTGTCACGTCTCGAAGACGAGGAGCGATCATTGCATCCAACCTTGCATCGTTGGGTGGCGCCGTGACGCCGTTCTATGGTGCACGACAGAATTCACCGGTGTGCTCCTCCCTCGATGCACACCGCAGATCCCCGGCGCGGTGATCAATATCGTAGGGCGTCCTGGGGGTGGGATGCGTCCATTTTCGGACGATCCGTTCAGCCTGTTTCGTGGATGTGGCTGCGCTCCGCCTGACGGCTGAAGAGGGAGAGGATCTCGAGGGTCGTCGCGCCGTCGTTGGTCATGGAGTGCGGCCGGGTCGTGTCGAATTCTGCGGCTTCCCCTGCTTCGAGGATCGTGACCTCGTCGTCGAGCTGCAGGCGGAGTCGGCCGGCCAGGACGTAGCACCATTCGGTGCCTTCGTGGACTCGCAGCTGGACGGGCTTGTCGCGGTCGGCGGGCTTCTGCGGGGCGACGAGCACTTTGAACGCCTGCATGCCGTCGGTCGCGCGCGAGAGCGCGAGGTAGACGCGGTCGCCGCGTTTGACGGGCTTCGGGTGGATGCGCGGGTCGCCGGTGGAGGGCGCGCCGACGAGGTCGTCGAGCGGCACTCGGTAGCAGCGCGCGAGGGGCAGCAGCGCGTCGAGGGATGGCCGACGTCCGCCGGATTCGAGGCGCGAGAGCGTGCTGACGCTGAGGCCGGTCTCGTGGGCGACCTCGCTGAGTGTCATACCCCGCGCTTGTCGGATCTCCCGGAGTCGCGGCGCGACGCGGCTGAGCGCTTCGGGGATGCTGGCCGTCTGCTCCGAGATCGTGTCTGGTCCGGTGTGGGAGGTGTGGGCTGAGCCCTGCTGCGCATCCATCATGTTGCGAAGTTAGCAAACGATGTTGCGAAACGCGAGACCCGGCGCGGAGACTCGACGCATGACACATCAGGATGCGCCGCTGCGAGCGGCAGACACCGAGGCTCAGCTGTGGGACGCCGTCGTGATCGGCGCCGGCCCGGCCGGGCTGAGCACTGCGCTGACCCTCACGAGAGGGTGCCGACGCGTCCTCGTGATCGACCACGGGGTCCCGCGGAATCGCTTCACCGACCACATGCACGGGGTGCTCGGCCACGAGGGGCTCGAGCCCGGCGAGCTGCGCAGGGTCGGCAGGGCCGAGGTCGAGGCGCACGAGGGCAGCTTCGAGGATGCCCAGGCGGCGTCCGTGGACTCGGTCGCAGACGACGACGGCACCCGAGTGCGCATCGCGACGACCGATGGCCGGACCTTCCGGGCGCGTGCGGTGGTGGTGGCGACGGGGCTCCGCGACGAGCTCCCCAACGTGCCCGGATTGCGCGCGCTCTGGGGCCGTGGCGTGTACGCGTGCCCGTTCTGCGACGGCTACGAGCATCGCGACCGACCGATCGCCGTGCTCGCGAACGGCGACCACTCCGACATGAAGGCGCACCTCCTGCGCCAATGGAGCGCTGACATCGTGCTGCTCGTGAACGGCTCGTTTGCGCTCGGCGAGGTCGAGGCGAGGGCGCTCACCGCGCGGGGGATCCGCATCGAACGCTCCGGAGTCGACGAGGTGATCGCGGGCGACGACGATCGTGTGCGCGGCGTGCGCCTCGCGAACGGCACCGAGCTGGAACTCGAGGCGATCTTCACGAATCCCGCCTTCGTGCCGTTGACGGACTTCCTCGACGGGGTCGAGGTGCGCGGCCCCGAGCATCCGGACGCCCGCGTCTGGGTGGTCGGCAACGCGGGGGACCCGCGCGCCAACGTGCCCGTCTCGATCGGCCAGGGCGCGACGGCGGGAGGCGACGTCGCGTTCGCCCTGCTCATGGATGAGATCGCAGCGGCGACCGCGGGCGAGAAGCGGCCTTAGCCGCTGCTCGCCCGGCCGTTGACGGGAAGTCGCCTACTCCGACTCGCTGTCACCCTCGCCGGCCTGTGCGGGTCGTTCACCGCGCCGGCGGATGGCGGCCGCGGTGGCGAGTGCGCCGGCGGCCAGCACGGCGGCTCCGCCGATGGTCGGCGCGAGCAGCTCACCGCCGGTGGATGCGAGTCCGTCGGGCGTCGCGGTGGCGCTGGGGGATGCCGTGGCCCATCCGGGCGCCGAAGCGCTCGGCGTGGGAGTCCCGGTCGCGCCGGGTGTGCCCGTCGGGGAGGCGGTCGGCGTCAGCGGAGGGGTCGAGGTCGGGGCGGGAGTCGCCGTCGGGGACACCGTGGGCGTCGGCGTGACCGGCACCTCGATGAGCTGCTCCTTGGGAAGCACCTGCACGATGGTGGGCCGGGGGCCAGCGAACGAACCAGCCGGCGCGGGCGTTCCAACCGGGACGAAGTCGGGGAACAGCGAGTTCTGCACCTCGAAGGAGCCGTCCTCTCCGGGGTGCTGGACGGCGACGAACACGTGGCGCTCGCTGTCGTGGATGACCGGCCCGCATGTCTCGCTCTCGCGAGGCACGGCCAGGAACTGCTCGACGTTGCCGCGTTCCGGGCCCTCGAGCGTCACCCGGAACAGGCCGTCGTTGTAGCCGATCGTGCTCGGGGCGCCGTCGGTCGAGATCCAGAGGTTCCCGACGGAGTCGAACGCGAGGTTGTCCGGGCACGAGATGGGCGACACCTGCGCCGCGGGGAAGCCCGCGAAGTACGCCGACGAGTTCGTGGCAGGGTCGCCGCAGAGCAGCAGCAGGTTCCAGGTGAAGCTCGTCGCCGTCTGGTCGCCTCCGGCTTCGGTGATCTCGACGACGTGCCCGTCGCGGTTCTCGGCGCGCGGGTTGGCCTCGTCGACCCCCGCTCGGCCCGGCGTGCCACGGTTGGTGTTGTTGGTGCACGCGACGTAGACCTTCCCGGTGAAGGGGTTCGGCTCGACGTCCTCGCAGCGATCCATCTTGGTGGCGCCCGCGAGGTCTGCGGCGAGGCGGGTGTTGACGAGCACCTGGTCGACGGACATCCCGGCGATCTGCGACGCCCCGCCGACGACCAGCGGCAGCCAGGTGCCCGCGCCATCGAACGAGGCGTCGCTCGGGAGCGCGCCGGAGCCCGTGATCTCGGCGGCAGGGGAGTTGCCCGCGAACTGAGCGACGTAGAGGTCGCCGTTGGCGAGCAGCGTCATGTTGTGGGCGCGGTTGCCCTCGATGTAGGTGTCGCGGGAGACGAACTTGTACAGGTAGTCGAAGCGCTCGTCGTCACCCGTGTAGGCGACGACCCTGCCATTCGCGGCGATCGAGATGTTGGCGCCCTCGTGCTTGAGGCGACCGAGCATCGAGTGCTTCTTCGGCGTGCTCGTCGGGTCGAGCGGGTCGATCTCGATGATCCAGCCGAAGCGGTTGGCTTCGTTCTCGTACCCGGCGTT
Source organism: Pseudoclavibacter sp. Marseille-Q434 (assembly GCF_050315415.1). NCBI lineage: Bacteria > Bacillati > Actinomycetota > Actinomycetes > Micrococcales > Microbacteriaceae > Pseudoclavibacter > Pseudoclavibacter sp. Marseille-Q434. Next base: position 344,052 of record NZ_JBNPQH010000004.1, read on the forward strand.
CCTCGTGTCGAAGCGGGGCGCATCCAGCTCCCAGCCGCGGGCGGTCTCGCTGTCGGAGAGGCCGTACCGCTTGTCTTCTGCTGAGACCCCGGGGGAACGGAAGTAGCCGTTGAAGTTCTCCTCGCCGGAGAGGATGGTGCCCCACGGGGTCGTGCCGCCCGCGCAGTTGCCCAGTGTCCCCTTGACCCAGCGGCCGGCTGGGTCCTCCACCGTCGTCAGGAGCGGCGACCCCGCGGCTGGCCCAGTGACCTCGTAGACGGTGTTGAGCAGGAAGCGGCGGTTGCGTTCGGCGCCGACCACGTAGCTCCAGGGGTGTTCGGCGGAGGTGCGCTCGAGCTCCACGACGGTGAGGCCGTGTGCGGCTCGGCTGACGGCCCGAACCCGCGCCTGCTCGTTCTCGAGCTGCGCCGCGGGGAACATGATGTTCTCGTTCGTGTACTCGTGGTTGACGAACAGCACCGCGCGCAGGCCGTCCGTGCCATCGAGCGGCAGGATGTCCGTGTAGTCGCAGTTGTAGCCGAACTGGCGGGCCTGCGCGGCCTCCGTCTGGTCCGCTGGGTCGAAGATCGGGCTGTCGGCGAAGAGCGGGTCTCCCCAGCGGATGAGGGCGCGCCAGTCGTAGCCGTCCGGCACCGTGAACGTATCGGACATGGCGTCGACGGGTGAGATCGGGGTGAACTCGAGTGGCGAGGCGGCGGGACCGAACGGCGACGCGCTCGGGGCGGCCTCGGCGCGAGGCGCGGCGCTGAAGGCGAGGGTGATGGCGCCTGCGAGTCCGGCGCTCGCGCCGAGCATCGCGCGACGCGAAAGCTGCGCGGACACGATGTCGCGGAAGTAGGCATTCGACGAGGTGTTGCAGACCTCACCCGTGCACGCGTTGGCGCATTTGAGGGCGCACGTCACGGGGCTGCGCTTGCCCTTCGTGTGCCCGAGCATCGGGAGGAACGTGCGGCGCGAGACATCGGTCATGGGAGAACTCCTTCGTCGGGGGACTCGACGAAGGCAAGCAGCGCGTGAGGAACGGAGAATGGTCGCGGGGTGAATGCCCGGTGAATCCGCGTGAGGGCTGCCTAACGCGGGCGCGCTGCCCGCAGCGTGGCGAGGTGGTGCTCGCGAATCGACGCCTCGATCTCGGCGCCCGGCGCCCCGGAGTCGACGAGATCGATCTGCTGCTCGTGCTCGGCGAGGGAGGCCCTGGCGTGCTCCGGCACGAACCCGAGCGTCGAGTGACGCACCTGCGTGAGCCTGAGACGGGTCCGTTCGACGAGCTCGAGAAGATGCGCGTTCGGGCACCGCCGGTAGAGCACGCGGTGGAAGCGCGCATTCAGGTCCATGAACGCAACCGCATCGAGGGCGTCGATCGCCTGCCGCATCGACTCGGTGATCTGGCGGGCCTCCGCGAGGTCGGCCGGCGTCATGTGCGGGGCCGCGCTCGCGGTTGCGTAGCCGCCGAGCACAGCAAGCGATTCAAGGGTCTGCGAGAAGAGCTCGGGGTTGAGGCCGGACACCTGCGCGCCGACGTTGCGCTCGAAGGTGACAGCGCCCTCGGCTTCGAGCATCCGGATCGCTTCCCGGACGGGTACGGTGCTCACGCCGATCTGATTCGCGATGGACCCCAGCACGAGGCGGTACCCAGGAGGGAACGTGCCATCGGAGATGCGCTCGTTGAGGTAGTCGTAAGCGAGGCGCGCCTTGCCGGGCGCGAGGGTCTCCAGGGTTCGTGCCACAGTCTTCACGTTCCACCTCTTGCTTCATTGCCGGGGGTAGGAGTGACCATATACGTCTCTGGCCCGGGGTGCGTCGTCCTGAGTCGGTGCCGAGGCGAGGCCCGCCTGAGTTGACGTGCCCGGGTATTTCTTGGCATCATCATCGAACTTCATTCGATTGCATAGATCGCCGCCTCGTCCAGACGGGCACGCAGCGCGGCAGTCGACCACAAGCCGCGCCGCCTCGGGGATGCCGTGTTCCCCCGGGGCGGCGCTTTTTTGTGCCCCGCAGAGCTTCGGGCCGTCGGCTTCCGGCAGTAGAGTTCATGCAATTGCATTGAAATGGATGGAGCTGCCATGACCGGCACGATCGAGTTCGGCCTCAACACCTTCGGCGACGCGACCAACGACCTCGAAGGGCATCCGCGCCCGCACGCCCAGGTCATTCGCGATGTCATCGAAGAAGGCGTCCTCGCCGAAGAGGTTGGCATCGACGCGTTCGCGGTCGGCGAGCACCACAGGGACGACTTCGCGATCTCGACCCCAGAGACCGTGCTCGCAGCCATCGCCGCACGCACCGAGCGCATTCGCCTCGGGAGTGCCGTGACCGTGCTCAGCTCCGACGATCCCGTCCGCGTCTTCCAGCGCTTCTCGACCGTGGACGCCATCTCCAACGGGCGCGCGGAGGTCATGCTCGGCCGCGGCTCCTTCACCGAGTCCTTCCCACTCTTCGGGCTCAACCTCCAGGACTACGAGGTGCTCTTCGAGGAGAAGCTCGACCTGTTCATGAAGATCGCGGCGGGCGGACCCGTCAGCTGGAGCGGCACCGTCCGCGGCGCGCTCAACGACGTGACCGTGCATCCGCAGCTCGAGGAGGGGCGCCTGCGCACGTGGGCCGCCGTCGGCGGAACACCGCAGTCCGTCGTTCGCGCCGCCCAGTACTCGATGCCGCTCATGCTTGCGATCATCGGCGGAGAATCGGCGCGCTTCGCGCCCTTCGCCAACCTCTACCGGAAAGCCAACGAGCAGTTCGGCCAGCCCAACGGGCCCATCGGTGCGCACTCGCCCGGCCACATCGCCGAGACCGACGAGCAGGCACGCGAGGAGCATTGGCTGAACTACCGGACCATGATGATGCGCATCGGCAAGGAGCGCGGCTGGTCGCCCATGCAATACGAGCAGTACGTGCAGGAGACGGGGGAGCGTGGCGCGCTCTATGTCGGCTCGCCCGAGACCGTCGCACGCAAGATCGCCGCGACCGTGCAGGTGCTCGGACTCCAGCGCTTCGACCTCAAGTACAGCGCGGGCACGCTCCCGCACGAGCACAGCATGAAGGCCATCGAGCTCTACGGAACGAAGGTCATCCCCATGGTGAGGGACCTCCTCGCCTGATTGTGCGGATGCACGGCCCAGGTGCTGCGGGCTGGGCGAAATGCCCGTGAAGCGCCCAGCCCGCACGAGTAGCGTTGGAGCCCGGAGAACGCTTGAGCCCGCCACACTCGAGCCCGCCAACAACCGAGGAGTTTGCACTATGACGTACCCCAACGAAGCGGAACTGCTTGCGAAGGTCCCCGGCAAGCTGTTCATCGGCGGCGAATGGATCGACGGTGCGGACGAGCCCTTCGCGGTCAACGACCCGTCGACCGGCACGGCGCTGAAGCACATCGCCAACGCGAACCCGGAGCAGGGCATCCAGGCGCTCGACGCGGCTGTCGCCGCTCAAGAGGACTTCGCGCGCATGGCCCCGCGTGAGCGCGGCGAGATCCTCCGCCGCGCCTTCGACATCCTGCAGGAGCGCCGCGACGAGATGGCGCTCATCATGACGCTCGAGATGGGCAAGCCCCTCGCCGAGGCGCAGGGCGAGGTCACCTACGGTGGCGAGTTCCTGCGCTGGTTCAGCGAGGAAGCCGTGCGCGTGCACGGCCGCTACGGCACGCAGCCGGAGGGCACGGGGCGCATGATCGTCTCGAAGCACCCCGTCGGCCCCGCATTCCTCATCACGCCGTGGAACTTCCCGCTCGCGATGGCGACGCGCAAGATCGCGCCGGCGATCGCCGCTGGCTGCACCTCGGTCGTGAAGCCCGCATCTCTCACGCCCCTCACCACGCTCTACTTCGTGAAGATCCTCGAAGAGGCCGGCCTGCCCAAGGGTGTTGTGAACGTCATCACGACCCGCAGCACCGCGGCCGTCTCGTCGCCGATCATCGCCGACCCGCGCCTCCGCAAGATCTCCTTCACCGGGTCGACCGGGGTCGGCCAGGGCCTCATGAAGGAAGCCACGAAGAACGTGCTGCGCACGTCGATGGAGCTCGGCGGCAACGCGCCGTTCGTCGTCTTCGAGGACGCCGACCTGGACAAGGCCGTCGAAGGCGTCATCGCGGCGAAGTTCCGCAACATCGGGCAGGCCTGCACGGCCGCGAACCGCATCCTCGTGCACACGGACGTCGCCGATGAGTTCGCGCGCCGCGTCACCGAGAAGGTGTCCTCGTTCAAGATCGGGCGCGGCACCGAGGAGGGCGTCGTCATCGGCCCGCTCGTCGAGGACAAGGCCGTCGACAAGGTCGCGTCGCTCGTCGACTCGGCCGTGGCCGCGGGTGCCGAGCTGCTCCACGGCGGCAAGCGCGTCGAGGGCGACGGGTCGTTCTACGAGCCGACCGTGCTCAACCGCACGCCGTCCTCCAGCGAGATCTTCCGTGAGGAGATCTTCGGACCCGTCCTCTCGATCACGACGTTCGCCGACGAGGAAGAGGCCATCCGCCTCGCCAACGACACCGAGTACGGCCTCGTCTCCTACGTGTTCACGGAAGACCTGAAGCGCGGCCAGCGGCTCATCGACCGCATCGAGACGGGCATGATGGGCCTCAACATCGGTGTGCTGTCCAACGCGGCGGCCCCGTTCGGCGGCGTCAAGATGTCCGGCATCGGCCGCGAGGGCGGTTTCGAGGGCATCGAGGAGTACCTGTACACGAAGTACACGCTCACCCCGAACCCCTACGCGTAGGCTCTCGCGCCTCCCGCATCCACCGATCCCGCCGCCGGCCTCGCGCCGACGGCGGGATCGCTGTCTCGGCGCCGCGTCGGCCAGGGCAGGCTCAGCGTTGTGGGAGAACGCTCCTGCCACCCCGCAGAGCGACACCTCGCCACAACTCTGTCCGGTACCGCGGCTGGTCGGGGATTGACCGCCGAGGTTCTCCACAGCCCGTGAGCGCACTCGTCTCGGCGCCCGGATCCCTCATAGCCTCGAGCGGTGGATGCAGGTGACAGGAGCGGCGCGAGCAGAGCCAGCCGACGACGCGACGACGCTGGGCGCGCATCGGGACGCGAGCCGCGCATCCCCTTGCCGAGCGAGCTTCGGTACTCCGCGTTCAGCGTCGCCGACGCTCGTACCGCGGGCGTCTCCCGCGGACGCCTGAGGAACCGGGCTGAGGGAAGGCCCTTCCACGGTGTGCGCGTTCCAGAGGTCCCGCACGATCCGAGAGGGATCGGTCGCCTGCTCGGCCACCACGGTTCCCGCGATGAGTTCGAGGTGCTGGCCGAGCGGATGCGGGACCTCGACCGCAGCTACCTGCCGATCATGTCCGCCGTTCAAGCGTTCGGCGGTGTCTCAGCGGCACGTCTCTACGGCCTCCCGCTGCCGCTCCGTCTGCTTCGGGACCCGACGGTGCATGTCATCGTGCCGAAGGGGCGAAATCCGCCGCGGGCGAGGGGCGTCTCGGCGCGATCCGTTCCGGCGAGGTTCTGGAGTGTCCATCCATTGCGCGGCGCGCCTGCGAGCGGCCACGGGTCTGCTTCGGGATGGCGTCGAGTCGCCGTGGGAGACGGTGACACGTCTTGTGCTCGTGGAGTGCGGGTATCCCGAGCCTGCGGTGAACTTCCAGCTCGTGTCGGGGGAGCGCAGGATCGCTCGCCTCGATCTCGCCGATCTGCGCGCACGCATCGCGTACGAGTACGACGGGGACGGCCATCGGAAGGACAAGCGCCAGTGGTGTCTCGACGTCACACGCAGTCGGGAGATCCAGGGTGAGCGCTGGAGTCACGTCCGACTCACGGTGGCCGATCTGGAGCCGGCCACCGGTTTGGAGACCTTCACGTCCTACGCGCATCGACTCCGGGCGGAGCGGCTTGGTGAATGCGCGGGCGGGCATCAGCGTTGTGGCAAAGCGTCGTCAGCGTTCGGCGGAGCTGCACATGCCCACAACTCTGCGGTCAGCGGGCCCGGGCGCAGCAGTGGGAGCGGGTGCGGGTGCGGGCCTCACGGGGCGGGCTGGCAGCTGGGGCACCAGGCGGCGACGCGCTCTCTGCCCTGCAGGCCGCGGCGGATGCGCGTGCCGCAGCGCAGGCACGGCTTGCCGTACCTGCCGTAGACATACGTGCGCTTCCCTGGGCGCAGATCGCCGGTCGTCGTCCGCTCAACTCGGTCTCGGTTCGCGACGATGAGCTTGTGTCCGAGCTCGACGAGCCGGTCGAGGTCGCCCGCCCCGGAGACGGGGGTGTGCGGGTGCAGACCGCGCAGGAACAGCAGCTCGGTCACGTACACGTTCCCGAGGCCCGCGAGGTTTCGCTGCTCGAGGAGTGCGCCGGCCAGTTCCGCGTGTGGTTCGCGGCGCAGATTCGCCACGGCGAGGCCCGGATCCCAGTTGTCGCCGAGCAGGTCGGGGCCGAGGTGGCCAACCGCGTTCTCCTCGTCGTCTCGCGCGAGCATCTCGACAACCGGCAGCTCGAAGCCGACAGCGGTCCCGGCGGCGGTGCCTAGGACGACTCTCGCGAGGTAGTCCGGGCGGGGCCACTTCGCGCCGAGCTGCACAAGCTGCCAGCTGCCGTCCATACCGAGGTGGGTGTGCAGGGTGTGCTCGCCGATGCGCGTCAGCAGGTGCTTGCCTCGCGGCACGACCCCGTCGACGGTGAGGCCGCTGAGGTCGAGCGCCGCGTACTTCGGAACCCGCAGCTCGAAGCGGGTCAGCTCGCGCCCCGCGAGGGCGCGGTTCAGGCGGGTCGCCGCGCGGTAGACGGTGTCACCTTCGGGCATCACGCACCTCGATGCCGAGGTGCGCCGCGAGGTGGGGAGCAAGCGCCTCGAGCTGCGAGGGCGTCACCGTGACGCCGCGGAGGCCTTCGAGGCCCGTGATGGTTGAGAACTCGAGGCCGCGCAGGTCGACGTGCTCGAGGCGTGCGCCCGTGACGTCGAGGATGCCGGTGCGGCTCTCCGTGAACGCGACGCGCTTCGCCGTGGCGCCGCCCAGGTCGATCTCGTCGAACGCGCAGTCCGCGAACCGCACGTCGGTGAGGGTGGCCCCTCGCAGATTGACGTAGCCGAGACGATCGTCGCGGAACTCGACATTCTGGAGGTCGCTCTCGTGGAGGTCGGCCGAGCCGAGTCGCGAGGCCGTCCACGAGACGGAGCGGAACGACTGGCGCTGTCCCTCGACGACGGGCACTTCGACGCGCTCCAGCACGCACTCGCTCACCCGGCCCGAGTGGAGCAGGAGCCTGCGGGCGGTGAGCCCCTCGATGCGGCACTCGGAGAAGGTCACGCCGGCGGCGTCGATCTCCTCACCCTGCACGTCGACGAAGTGCTGCAGCTCGTGGACCCGCGCTGTCGCGAAGTCCACGGCACGCGCCTCGTCGAGTTCCGGCAGGAACGGTGCCTCGATTCTCGCCTCGGTGCCGCCGGTCCTGTTGCCTCGTCGTCCGCGTGCTGCTGCCAATTCGTTTCCTCTCATCGTTGGTGTGTTCAGTTCCCGCGCATCCGCAGGCCGCGGGTGGTGAGCGAGAACCCGCCTTCCTGCAGCATGCTCGCGAGGGGCGTCTCGAGCACGAAGGTGCCGTCGACGCGTTCGATCACGAGGTTCGGGATGCGCGCCCGCCGGATCGTCTCGGCGAGCGACCTCGCCGCCGCCCGAAGCACCTCGTCGGAGTCGGTGAAGGTGAGGAGCGTCTTGCCACCGCGCTCGACGTACAGTGCGAGCTCACCGTCGACCATCGTGACGAGCCCACCGGCCTTCCTGCCTGGCCGGTGCTTGGTCTGCGACTCCTCGGCGTCGGGCCACGCGAGGGCGGCGCCGTATGGGTTCGCTGGATCGGTGGCGGCGAGCGTCAGCGTCTCGAACCGCTTCTCCGCGTCGAGCTCGTGCGTGAAACCGCGCAGGCGGTCGACGGCGCCAACGGTCGAGAACTGGGCGGCGCCGAGCTTCTCGATGAAGTAGCCTCGCCTGGCCTTGCCAGACTCCTCGAAGCGCGCCAGGACGCGGTACACGAGCGCAAAACCGCCGAGGATCTCCTCCGCCATGACGCTGCCCCGGGTCACGATGCCGTAGCGGTCGAGCAGCAGGTCCCCGATGGCGAGGCCGCGCTCGGTCGCATCGCTGACTCCGTTCAGCCCGAGCGTCCAGCGTCCGCTCGTGTGGGGCTGCGATGGGGCGGGGCGCTGCGATGCGAAGGCGGATGCGGTGGGGCTGCCGGCGGAGTCGCTGGGTGCCATGGCGACACGGCCGCGGTAGAGCCTGCCGCGGGCGGCGCGGCTCGGGGCGCGGTGCGCCGAGGTGCTCGCCGCCCCCGGCCCGCCAGAGAGCAGCGCGCGCAGGGGTGCAAGCGTGTCGTTGGTCACGCGCCCCTGCCAGACGAGCGCCCAGAGCGCGTCGGAGAGCTCGCGGTCGCTGACTGACTCGGGTTCGAGCATCAGGCGCACGTGCCTCGACAGCTGGGGGAAGAAGCCGGGGCCGGAGCCGGCGAGCGCGTCGAGGAGGTGCCTGCCGCGCGCATCCGGCTCGCCCTCTGGCTGGTCGGGAAGCGTAAGGTGCGCAGTGTCGGCGAGGTGCAGGCTGATCCAGCCGTCACTCGAGCCGATCGCGCCGTGCCCGCGCCATAGGACCTCGCCCGCGGTCGTGAGCTCGTCGAGCATGCTCGGGTGGTAGTCGCGAACCCTGGCGGGCAGGATGAGCGTCTCGAGCGCCGATGCGGGGACGGGCACGCCCGCGAGCTGGTCGATGACGGTGATGAGGCCGTCGATGCCGCGCAGGTCGCCGCCGACGTGCTGCCAGGCGGGAAGGAACCTGGCGAACGCGGAGTGGTCGACCGGCTCGATCTCGCTGCGGAGCGCGGCGAGGGAGCGGGCGCGGAGTCGCTTGAGCACGGTCTCGTCGACCCACTCGGAGCCCTCGCGGTCTGGGCGGAACTCGCCCTCGACGACGCGGCGCGCCAGCTCGAGACGGGTGAGGGCCTCGCGCACGACGGCTTGCCCGGTGCCGTAGCGCTCCGCGACCTCGGCGACGGAGAATGGCCCGTGCGAGCGCGCGTAGCGGGAGACGAGGTCGCCGACCGGGTCGTCGACCGGGTCGATGAAGGCGACGGGAACGCCGATCGGCAGCGCTACCCCGAGCGCGTCGCGGAGCCTGCTGGCGTCCTCGATCGCGGCGATGCGCTCGACGCCGGCGATGCGCACGCGCAGGGCGCGCTTGGCGCTGACGAGCTCAGCCGCGTACTGCTCCGCGACCTCAATGCTCGCGCCGGGGCGCGCCTCGGCGGCCGCCTCGCGCTCCGCCCTGTCTCCGTCTCGCTCGTGCCCGCCGTCCGGCTCCTCGACATCGTCGGTGCCTTGGGCATCGTCGCCGAGCAGACGCTCGGCGATCTCCTCGACGCTGATCGGTCCGAGCACGCGCAGCAGGTCGGCGACGCCTTCAGCATCGCGGGCCCGCCTGTCCGGTGCCGTGCGCTGCAGCTCTGCCTCGAGTCTGGCGATGACGTTCGCGTCGAGGAGCTCGCGCAGCTCGACGCGGCCGAGCAGGTCGGCGAGGAGGCTCGTGTCAAGGGCCAGCGCGGCCGCGCGGCGCTCCGCGAGCGGGCTGTCGCCCTCGTACATGAACGCGCCGACGTAGCCGAACAGCAGCGTTCGCGCGAACGGAGAGGCCTGCTCGGTCGTGACGTCGACGAGGCGTACCTCGCGCCCGGCGATGCGCTTGGCGAGGTCGACGAGCGCATCGAGGTCGTAGACGTCGTGCAGGACCTCTCGCACGGCTTCGAGGATGATCGGGAACGTCGGGTACTGCTTGGCGACGTCGAGCAGCTGCGCCGCCTTCTGTCGCTGCTGCCACAGCGGGGAGCGCTTGCCGGGGTTGAGGCGCGGAAGCAGCAGCGCTCGGGCCGCGGCCTCGCGGAAGCGCGAGGCGAAGAGCGCGGAGCCGCCCACCTCGCGTGCCACGATCTGCTCGATCTCGTCGGCTTCGAGTGCGAACAGCTCGGCCCCGGGCGGTTCGGCGTCGCCTTCGGGGATGCGAACGATGATGCCGTCATCGCTCGCGACGACTCCGCCGTCGAGTCCGTACTGGTCGCGGATGCGCGCGGCGACGATGAGCCCCCAGGGCGAGTGCACGGGGGAGCCGTACGGAGAGTGCAGGATGATGCGCCAGTCGCCGAGCTCGTCCCGAGTGCGTTCGACGATGAGCGTGTGGTCGCTCGGCACCTGCCCCGTCGCGTCCTGCTGCTCGCGGACGTAGGCGACGGCGTTCTGCACGGCGTTGTCGTCCATGAGCGTGGAGAGCGCCTCCGGCACGCGCCCCTTGGCGGCGATCTCGCGGGTGATGGCGCCGATGGCCTGACCGAGCTCGGAGGGGCGTCCGAGGGCGTCCCCGGTCCAGAACGGCAGGCGCCCCGGCTGGCCGTAGGCGGGGGTCACGAGGACACGGTCGAACGTGATCTCGGCGATGCGCCAGCTCGTCGCGCCGAGGGCGAAGATGTCGCCGACGCGTGATTCGTAGACCATCTCCTCGTCGAGCTCGCCGACGCGCCTCGGCCCGCGTTGCGCGTCGGCGTCCTCGGATCCCGCGAGGAAGACGCCGAAGAGCCCTCGATCCGGGATGGTGCCGCCGGAGGTGACCGCCAGCCGGGCGGCACCGGGTCGGCCGGTGAGGCGCCCGAGGTCGCGGTCCCACACGAGGCGGGGCCGCAGCTCGGAGAACTGGTCGGACGGGTACTTGCCGGAGAGGAGGTCGAGCGTCGCCTCGAACAGGGGGCGGGACAGCGACGCGAACGGGGCCGAACGGCGGACGAGGTCGAACCACTCCTCGACGTCGAGGTCCTCGATGGCGGCGGCCGCGATGGTCTGCTGGGCGAGCACGTCGAGCGGGTTGGCGAGCACCCGCATCCGCTCGATCTGCCCCGTCACCATGCGGGAGGCGAGCACGGAGGAGTGCAGCACGTCAGCTCGGTGCTTGGGGAAGATCGTGCCCTCCGAGGTCTCTCCGACCTGGTGCCCGGCGCGGCCGACCCGTTGGAGGCCGCTCGCGACCGATGGCGGCGACTCGACCTGCACGACGAGGTCGACGTCGCCCATGTCGATGCCGAGCTCAAGGCTCGAGGTCGCGACGACGCAGCGCAGCGTGCCGCTCTTGAGCGCGTTCTCGACCTCGGCGCGAGACTCCTTCGAGACGGAGCCGTGGTGGGCGCGCGCAAACGACAGCGGGGCGCCGGCGGACTGGCCTGCCTGTCCCATCGACACGGCCGGCGGGCGCTTCGGGTCGGGTTTCGGCTTCGCGCTGTGATCGCCGGAGGACCAGCGCACGCCGGGCGCCGCGGCACCGTACGGATCGCTCTCGTGGGCGGCCTCGATCGACGGGGCGTCGACCGCCGCGCGCTCCTCCGCGATCTCGTTGAGCCGCGCCGTGAGACGCTCGGCGAGTCGCCGAGAGTTGACGAACACGATCGTGGAGCGGTGCGACTCGACGAGGTCGGCGATGGACTCTTCGATGTGCGGCCACACCGAGCCGCTCTCTTCTGCGTCGCCCTTCGGATCCCGCAGGGTCCCCGCGGCGGCGCCCGCTTCGAAGTCAGCGAACGGGTCGGCGTCGTCGACGGCACCGGACGCGTCGGCCGCGGTCGGGGTGGCGGCCCCCGCCCGTGTCATGCCGATGTCGCTCAGGTCTTCGACCGGGACGCGCACCTCCAGCTTGAAGGTCTTTGTGCTCGGGGGCGCCACCACCTTGACGGGAGCGTTGCCTGCGAGGAAACGCGACATCTCGTCGAGCGGGCGGACGGTCGCCGAGAGTCCGATTCGCTGCGCCGGCTTGTCGAGGAGGGCATCGAGCCGCTCGAGCGTCAGCGCCATGTGGGCACCGCGCTTGCTCGAGGCGACGGCGTGCACCTCGTCGATGATGATGGTGGTCACGCCGGTGAGCGTCTTCCGCGCCTGAGAGGTGAGCATGAGGTAGAGCGACTCTGGCGTCGTGATGAGGATGTCGGGAGGGTTGCGCAGCTGCTGCCTGCGCTCGGCGGGGCTCGTGTCGCCGGAGCGCACGCCGACGCGGATGTCGGGAGCGACGGCCCCGAGCCGCCTCGCCGTCTGCGTGATGCCGACGAGCGGCGAGTGCAGGTTGCGTTCGACGTCGACGCCGAGGGCCTTGAGGGGCGACAGGTACACGACTCGGGTGCGACGCTCGGCGTTCGGCTCCGAGCTCTGCGCCCCGCGCTCGGCGGCCAGCTGGTCGATCGCCCAGAGGAACGCGCTGAGCGTCTTGCCCGAACCAGTCGGTGCCACGACAAGCGTGTGATGCCCGTCGGCGATCTCGCGCCAGGATGCGTCCTGCACGGCAGTGGGGCCGACGAAGGCGCCTTGGAACCACTCCCGCGTGGCGGGTGAGAACGCATCCAGCGCGGTCGATTTCGGCATGGGGACTACAGAACCACACACCACCGACATCAGCCTCCAGGAGGACGGGATCAACCCCGCGGAGGACGATCATTCAGCCGTGATGGGCGAAGCTGGACGCACCACATTCTGAAGGAGTGATCTCACATGAAGCGTCTTGTCCGCCCCCGCCGGGGCCGCATGATCGCCGGTGTCTGCGCGGGTATCGCGCAGCGTTTCGGCTGGTCGCCGTTCGTCGTCCGCCTGCTCACCGTCCTGTCGGTCCTCATCCCGGGCCCGCAGGTCATCATCTACCTGGCGCTCTGGCTGCTCATCCCGAACGACTAGCGAGAACGGCCTGAGACGAGAGCTACTCGAGCACCCGCTCGAGGAACGCCGCCATGAGCGGCAGCTCCGTCTCGGACACGGCGTGACCGAGGCCCGCCTCGACGTACTTCTGGACGTCGGCGTGGGCCTCGAGCCATGCCGCCGTGTGCTCGACGGCGAGAGCGGGGATGACGGTGTCGGCGTCGCCGCGCCCCCAGAAGACGGGCGGACGCGTCTGGGCGAGCTCGGCATCCCCCGGCAGCGTGCCGACGGCGACGAGCCCGGAGATGAGGAGTGCTCCGGCGAACGAGCCCGGTCGCTGACGGAGCGCCTGCATGGCGACGATGCTGCCCTGCGAGTAGCCGAGCAGGGCGATCGGCGCGCCTGAGGTGAAGACGCCGAGCCCGTCGAGCAGCTCGAGCAGCGCTGATGCCGCGTCGTTCGCACCGCGCTCGAGGCTCAGCTGCGCGTCGGCATCCACGGCGACTTCCCCGGTCATCGGGTCGGCGAAGCGCAACGGGAACCATTCGCGCCCGCCCTCCGGCTGGATGTGCGGGGCAGGCACCGAGACGTAGCGGTAGCCCTGCGGCAGCTGGCCGGTGAGGCTCAGGATGTCGGTGCCGTCCGCGCCGTATCCGTGCAGGCCCACGACCAGAGGAACCCTGCTCGTGGCCGCCGTCTCGGCGTCGCCGCCGCGCCAGAGGAGTGTCGTGGGGTCGATACCTGTGGATGCAGTGCTCACCCGGGAAACATACATGGTCCACAATGGGGTCATGACGGTGCGCACTCCTGATCCTGAGTCCGGCTGGATGAACGACGACGAGCTCGCGCTCGTCAGGCGTCGCGTGCCGATGCTGTATGTCGAGGCCATCCCGGTGCGTGTCGACGCCGCGGGGAAGGTCGAGCATCTCGGTGTGCTGCTGCGCGCGGACAACCAGGGCGTCATGACGCGCTCGTTCGTGTCGGGGCGCGTGCAGTACGGCGAGTCGATCCGGGATGCGCTGCTGCGGCACCTGGAGAAGGACCTCGGCACGATGGCGTTCCCTGCGCTGCCGCAGGCGCTCGCGCCGTTCACGGTCGCCGAGTTCTCGCCGATGCCCGGCTCCGGTCTGTTCGATTCGCGGCATCACGCGGTCGCGCTCGAGTTCATCGTGCCCGTCGCGGGGGAGTGCAACCCGCGCCAGGATGCGCTCGAGATCACGTGGCTGACGCCGCAGCAGGCACTCGACCCCGATCTCCTCGAGGAGCTCGAGGGCGGACGCGGCCAGGTGCTGCGGACTGCTATCGGTCACCTCGGCCTCTGGCCCTAGCCTCAACCCCTGCCGGGCGTCGTTCCCATGGCCATCCGCTACTGGCTCGTCGTGCAGCCCTTCGATCGTGCCCTCGCGATGGTCGAGGGCGGCTTCGTGCAGGCCCCGTGGGGTGCGCTCGAGGGGGTCGCGCAGATGGGGGTCTCCGACGGCGTCGTCATCTACTGCCCGCGGGAGGTCAACCCTGACGGCGAGCCCATGCGCAGCGTGGTGCAGGCCGGGTACGTGCTCGACGAAGAGCCGTACCGTGCCGGCGGTCGGGGCTCGTCGCCGTGGCGCCGAGAGGTGCAGTGGATGCGCGAGGCGCGCCCCGCGCCCATCCGCCCGCTTCGGGAACTCCTCGACCTGACGCGCAACGACAAGTACTGGGGTGAGCGACTGCGTGCTGGCTGGCTGGAGCTGTCTCGCCGCGATTTCGAGATCTTTGAGGATGCCGTCCGGCGCCCGTCTCCTGAGCCGAGTGCGTTGGGGATGGGCCTCATCCGCGAGACGGGCCTCGCGCAGTCGGCGGAGCGGCCCGGGCGTGGGGAGCCGGATTCGGGCGAGGATCCGTACTCGATCAGGTTCTGATCGAGCAATTTCAGCCCATGTGACACATTATTGAGTGTGCGTGATGAGCACCGCTGAGGTGTGCTTACGCTTCCGACCAGAGTGAGCTCGATGAACGGGGTGCCCATGATCGACGCGTTGGACTTCAGGCCGGCGGCGCAGCAGTCGAACCTACGAGCCACGATCGAGGACTCGGTTGCCGCGGCCATCGTGTCCGGCGGGCTGGCGGCTGGAACCCTCGTCTCCGTGCCTGCGCTCGCGGCCCGGTTCGAGGTGTCGGCGACGCCCGTGCGCGAGGCGATGCTGAACCTCGAGAAGCTCGGCTTCGTCGAACCCGTCCGCAACAAGGGCTTCCGCGTCACGCACGTCTCGGTGGAGGAGCTGCGGCAGATCGTCGAGGTCAGGCAGATGCTCGAGGTGCCTGTCGTCCGGGAGCTCGCTGCCGATTTCCCTGTCGCGCCTCGGACTGAGCTGCGCGACCTCGCGACGCGGATCGACGCCGCCTCGGCTGCGGGTGACCTGCCCCTGTATCTCGCCGTCGACATCGAGTTCCACGAGCGGCTGCTCAGTCTGTCCGGCAACGATCGGCTCGTGTCGATCGTCACAGCGCTGCGGCGGCAGACGAGGCTCACGGGCCTCACGGAGATGCTCGGGTCCGAGGAGCTCGCCGCTTCGGCGCGCGAGCATGCGGACCTCCTCGTGCTGCTCGAGGCTGGCAAGGCGGATGAGGCTGCCGAGCTCATGCACCGCCACATCGGCCACGTCGTCGGCTGGTGGGCTGGCCTACCCGAGGAGGCTTAGCAAGCCCTGCACCTAGTGAAACACTTTGTAACAACTGTGTTTCAAGGGTGTCGAAGGGTCTACTGCGAGCGTCCGCCGAACAGTAATGTGTGACATCCCATCACCGGAGATGGTCCGGCGATTCTGACGTCTGTTCGGAAGGAACTCACCATGACTGCACGTCGTTCCACCAGCCCTCGGGGTGCTGGCCTCTGGAAGCGGGTGCTCCTCCCAGGAGCCCTCCTCGCAACTGCCGCACTGGCTCTGACCGGATGCTCCGGAGGTGTCGCCGGAGGCGGTGACACCGCCTCCGAGGATGGACCGATCAAGCTCGGACTCGCGGCCCCCTTCTCGGGATCCGAATCCGCCTTCGGCCCGTACATGGAGAACGGCGCGAAGATGGCGATCGATGAGCTCAACGAAGCCGGCGGCGTCCTCGGCCGCCAGCTCGAGCTCGTCACCGCCGACGACGCCTGCGACGCGACCAGCGCGACCGCCGCGGCGAACAAGCTCGTCACCGACGGCGTCGTCGCCTCCGTGGGCGGCTACTGCTCGGGCGCGACGCTCCCGACGCTCCCGATCTTCAACACGGCGGAGATCCCCATGGTGATCCCGGCCGCCAACTCGAACCAGCTCGTCGCGGCCGGCCTCGACAACGTGTTCCTCATCAACGGCACCGGCACGCAGCAGGCCCAGGCCATGCTCAAGTACGCCGAGAAGCAGGGTGTCAAGACGCTCGCGCTCGTCGATGACAACACCGACTACTCGACGGACCTCGCGAAGTCCGCCTCCGAGCAGGCCAAGGAGCTCGGCATCGAGGTCGTCCTCGAGGAGTCCGTCAATGCGGGCGAATCCGACTACGCGGCCAACGTCAACAAGGTCGTCTCGGCGAACCCGGACATGATGTACTGGACCGGCTACTACCAGGAGGGTGGCCTGATCACGCAGCAGCTGCGTGCCGCTGGCTACACCGGCAAGATCATGGTCGCCGACGGCTCGGTCGACGCGAAGTTCGCTGAGATCGCGGGCAGCTCGTCCGAGGGTGTGCTCGGCACGTTCACGCAGACCCCCGACATGCTCGAGGGTGCAACCGAGTGGATCGACGCCTACACGGAGAAGTTCGGCGCGGCTCCCGGCCCGTACTCGACGCAGAGCTACGACGCCGTCCGCGTCGTCGCCCAGGCGATCGAGGATGCAGGAAGCACTGATGGACCCGCGGTCATCGAGGCGCTCAACGCGCTCGACGGCTTCGACATCTTCTCCGGCCCCCTCACCTTCACGGAAGAGGGAACGTTGACCGAGGGTGGATTCGCCATCGTCACCGTCGGACCCGACGGCACCTTCATCCTCGAGGATGACCTGAAGAGCTAGTCAGCCACGGCGGGTGGGGAGGGAACTCCCCGCCCGCTTCTGCAGTCAGGAACCACTGTGATTCAACTCATCATCGACGGGCTCTTCGTCGGATCCTTCTACGCGCTCGTCGCGCTCGGGTACAGCATGGTGTACGGCATCATCAAGCTGCTCAACTTCGCGCACGGCGACGTCTACATGGTCGGCGCGTTCGCCGGCCTCACGATCTTCTCAGCCTTCTCCGGCCTCGCCGGGGGCGGCATCCTCTCGATCCTGCTCGTCATGCTGCTCGCGATGATCTTCACCGGCATCCTCGGCGTGACGATCGAGCGGGTGGCCTACCGCCCGCTGCGCTCGAGCCCCAGACTCGCCGTGCTCATCACCGCGGTCGGCATGTCGTTCATCCTCGAGTACGGCGTGCGCCAGATCTTCGGGCCGGACCCCAAGGTGTACCCGACGCGTCTCGAGGGCGAGACGCTCGACCTGCTCGGCGGCCGCATCACGATGCCGCAGATCGTCATGATGCTCGTCGCGGCCGCCCTCATGTTCGGCCTCAACACCTACATCATGCGCTCCCGCGACGGGCGGGCCATGCGCGCCATCGCGCTCGACCCCACGGCAGCCCAGCTCATGGGCGTCAACGTCAACAAGGTCATCTCGCGCACGTTCTTCATCGGCTCCGCGCTCGCGGGCGCCGCCGGGGTCATGGCTGGCGCCTACTACGGCACCATCGACTTCCTCGCCGGCTTCGTCATCGGGTTGAAGGCGTTCACGGCCGCCGTCATCGGCGGCATCGGAAACCTCTACGGCGCCATGCTCGGGGGCCTCGTGCTCGGCTTGCTCGAAGCGTTCGGCACCCACTGGCTCGGCGGGGAGTGGCGTGACGTGTTCTCGTTCGCGTGCCTGATCCTCTTCCTGTCCTTCAGACCAACCGGCATCCTCGGTGCCCGCGTCGTGGAACGGATGTGACCCCATGACCGACATCAGACTCCAGGCGCCTGCGCCCACCGTCGAGCGGCCGACACCGCGCACCGGCATCCGGAACCCGAAGACCTTCATGAACCTCGTGGGGCTCGTGCTGTTCCTCTTCGCGTTCCTGCTGCCGTTCATCAACGCGACGCCGTACGTCATCTCCATCGGCACCTCGGCGATGATCTACATCATGCTCGCGATGGGCCTCAACATCGTCGTCGGCTACGCGGGCCTCCTCGACCTCGGCTACTACGCCTTCTTCGCGGTCGGCGCGTACACGGCCGGCGTGCTCAACACGCTGCTGGACATGCCGCTCATCGCGACGATCCCGTTCGTCATCGTGGCGTGCATCCTCGCCGGGCTCATCATCGGCGGGCCGACGCTGCGCCTGCGCAGCGACTACCTCGCGATCGTCACGCTCGGCTTCGGCGAGATCATCCGACTCACGGCCAACAACCTCGAGGTCACGGGCGGTCCATCCGGCATCTCCGGCATCGACACGTTCGAGTTCTTCGGCTGGTCGTTCGCCGACGGACTCACGATCGGCGGTATCGAGTTCAACGGCAAGATCCTCCTGTACTTCCTCTGCGTCATCATCGCGGGAGGTGCCGCGATCATTGCAGCCTCCCGGCTGGGCAAGGGGAAGATGGGGCGTGCCTGGCGCGCGATCAAGGACGACGAGGACGCAGCCGAGGCGATGGGCGTCAACACGTACACGACGAAGCTCGGCGCGTACGTGCTCGGCGCGGTGTTCGGCGGCCTCGCCGGCGTGCTCATGGCCGCCCACCAGACGGCCATCAGCCCGACGTCGTTCGTGTTCCTCAACTCGGCGCTGCTGCTCATGGCGGTCGTGCTGGGCGGCATGGGCTCCATCCCCGGCGTCATCGTCGGTGCCCTGCTCGTCTCGCTGCTGCCCGAGATCCTCCGCGACTTCTCCGACTGGCGCTTCCTCGTCTTCGGCGTGCTGCTGGTGGTCATGATGATCTTCCGGCCGCAGGGCATCTGGCCGGCGACGGCCATCCTGCCGTTCCTCAAGTCGCGCGCCAAGGGCGAGCCGCCGTCTCCCAAGGACGGGTTCTCGGCCCATGAGGCGCCGGACGCCAACATCGACCTCTCGAAGGAGCAGGCATGAGCCAGGGTTCGGGCACGGGTGAGGTCTACGGGACCGCGCCGATCGATGTGCCGAAGACGGAGTCGGTGACCGCGGTCGCCGAGGAGTTCAGGCGGGCGCACTCCGGGGAGCCGCTGCTGTCCGTCCGCGACCTGCGCCTGCAGTTCGGCGGAGTGAAGGCCGTCGACGGCACGTCGTTCGACGCGTACGCCGGCGAGATCATCTCGGTGATCGGCCCGAACGGCGCTGGCAAGACAAGCGCGTTCAACTGCATCACGGGGTTCTACCGGCCGACGTCGGGCACGATCACGTTCGACGGCGTCGACATCATGCGCAAGCAGCCGTCGACGATCACGCGCCTCGGGCTGAGCCGCACGTTCCAGAACGTGCGCATGTTCCGCGACATGTCCGTCATCGACAACGTGAAGACGGCGATGCATGCGCGCATCCGGCAGAACGTGTTCCAGACGATGCTGCACACGATCGGCTACAGGAAGATCGAGGCGCAGGCGCTCGAGGATGCGCGTGGCTGGCTCGACTTCGTCGGCTACTCGCTGGACGACGACCTGCTCGCGTCGCAGCTGCCCTATGGCGAGCAGCGGCGTGTGGAGATCGCCCGCGCGCTGGCCACGCAGCCCAAGCTGCTGCTGCTCGACGAGCCCGCGGCCGGCCTCAATCACAACGAGAAGCAGGAGCTGATCTCGCTCATCCGCAAGATCAGGGACCTGGGGGTCGGCATCGTGCTCATCGAGCACGACATGGGGCTCGTGATGGAGATCTCGGAGCGCGTGATCGTGCTCAACTTCGGCCGTGAAATCGCGGATGGCCTGCCGGAGGACGTCAAGAACGACCCGAGGGTCATCGAGGCGTATCTGGGGGTCGAGGATCCGGAGGACGAGGTCGCGGAGGAGGTCGGCGAGGAGCAGCTCGACGCTCCTGAACGGCCACGCACGCTCCGCGACCGGATCGACGAAGAGGACATCGCGGAGCAGGGCTCTGCGGAGGAGGAACGGTCATGAGCGCTGAACTCGAGGTGAAGGACGTCGACCTCTTCTACGGGCGCGTGCAGGCGCTGCGGGGGCTGTCGATCGAGGTGAACGAGGGCGAGGTCGTCTCGCTGCTCGGCAACAACGGTGCGGGCAAGACGAGCACGCTCACGATGCTCTCTGGTCTGGCCAGGGCGAAGAGCGGCACGATCACCTGGCGCGGCAAGGACATCTCGAGCGCCAAGCCGTGGGACCTCGTGCGCGACGGGCTCATCCACGTGCCTGAGGGGCGCCGCATCTTCTCGACCATGTCGGTGCACGAGAACCTGCTGCTCGGCGGGTACCAGGTCAAGGACCCGAAGGTCGTGGCCGATCGTGTCGAGGAGTGCTACGAGCTCATGCCGCGCCTGCTCGAGCGGCGCACGCAGCAGGGCGGAACCCTGTCGGGTGGTGAGCAGCAGATGGTCGCCATTGCGCGCGCGTACGTCGGCGGACCGAAGCTCATGCTGCTCGACGAGCCGTCGATGGGACTGGCGCCGCTTGTCGTGAAGCAGGTGATGGAGCTGATCGGGCGCATCAACGAGCGTGGCGCCACGGTGCTGCTTGTCGAGCAGAACGCGCGTGCGGCGTTGAAGGTCGCGCACCGCGCGTACGTCATCGAGCACGGGCACGTGACGCTCTCCGGCCTCGCGTCCGACCTCGCGAAGGACAAGGCGGTCATCGAGGCCTACTTGGGCTGACCGCCACCTGGCCCGTCCCGCGCGAGGGGCGGGCCAGGCTTGCGAGGGCAACTGGTGTGTGACATATTACTGACGGGAGGTGCGGGATGAGCAGCTACGACGTCGTCGTGATCGGTGGCGGCATCATCGGCGCGGCGTGCGCGGCTGAGCTCGCCAGCCGAGGTCGCCGGGTGGCGCTCGTCGAGCGCGGGCGAGTCGCGAGCGGCACCAGCGCGCACTGCGAGGGCAATCTGCTCGTCTCGGACAAGGGCCCCGGGGCGGAGCTCGAGCTCTCCAAGCTCGCGAATGCGGCCTGGTCCAGGCTTGCGAACACCTTCCGCGACGAGCTCGGCGACGACTTCCCCGACATCGAGTTCGAGGCCAAGGGCGGCCTCGTCGTCGCGACGACCGACGGGGGAGCGTCCGCGCTCCTCGATTTCGCGACCACGCAGCGCGAGGCGGACATCGCTGCCGAGCCGGTCACGCTCGCAGAGGCGCGTCGACTCGAGCCGTGGCTCACCGATCGGATGACCGCAGCCGTCTGGTATCCGGGGGACAGCCAGGTGCAGCCGACCATCGCGACCGAGGCGCTCGTGGCCCTCGCGCGCCTGCGCGGGGCGAGCATCCTGGAGCACCACGAGGTGACGGGAGCCCTCCGCGACGGCGGCAGGCTCGTGGGCGTGCGGACGACCGCGGGGGATGTGCGCGGCAACGACGTCGTCGTCGCGGCGGGTCCCTGGTCGGGTGACGTGTCGGCCGTTCTCGGCATGCCGTTGCCGGTGCGCCCACGTCGAGGAGTTGTGCTGGTCACTGCGAAGATGCCGCAGCGGGTGTTCCACAAGGTGTACGACGCCGACTACGTCGGTGCCGTCGGTTCCGGTGACGTCGCCCTCATGACCTCGAGCGTCGTCGAGTCGACGCCAGGTGGCACGGTGCTCATCGGTTCGAGTCGCGAGCAGGTCGGCTTCGACGACGCGTTCCGCGCCAACGTGCTGAGCGAGCTCGCGAGGAAGGCCATGTCGATCTTCCCGTTCCTCGCCGAGACGGCGATCATCCGCAGCTACTCGGGGTTCCGCCCGTACATGCCCGACCATCTGCCGCTCATCGGCGCCGATCCACGCCTCCCGGGCCTGTGGCACGCGACGGGCCACGAGGGGGCCGGCATCGGCCTCTCGTTGCCGACGGCCACGCTCATCGGCGACCTCATGGATGGGAAGCCGACGCAGATCGACGCCGCCCACTTCGCTCCGTCTCGACAAGCCCTCGCCGCAGAGTTGGAGGCCGTCGCATGAGCGAACGTCCAGTCCAGGGCGATGGGGTCGAGAGGCCCATCCGCATCACGGTCGACGGCGAGCCCGTCGAGGGCATCGCGGGGCAGAGCATCGCGGGTGTCCTCCTCGGCTCCGGCCGCGTCGCCTGGCGCGAGACGGCGGTCGCGGGCAGGCCCCGCGGACTGTTCTGCGGCATCGGCGTGTGCTTCGACTGCCTCGTCACCGTCGACGGGGTTCCGGATGTGCGCGCCTGTCAGCGACGCGCGTGCGACGGGGACGAGGTGAGCTCCCAATGACCTCGACGCAGCGAGAACGGCGCCACGTCGCCGTCGTCGGCGGGGGACCGGCCGGTCTCGCGGCCGCAGTGGCCGCGGCGGAGCACGGCGCACGCGTGACGCTCGTCGAGTCGAGTCGTGAGCTCGGTGGCCAGTACTGGCGACACCTGCCGGACGAGCGCGACGGCCACGGTCAGGCAGCGATGCACCACGGCTGGTCGACGTACCAGGACCTCGAGCGTCGAGTCCGCTCGAACCCCGACATCGCCGTGCTCGCCGAGACGAGCGTGTGGGCGGTGGATGCGCCGACTGCGGCCGGTCGGGGCCCCGACCTCGGCATCCCGACGCTGCAGCTCCTCACCGGCCCGGCCGACGCGGCGACGCGCGTACCGTCGACGCTCAGGCCGGACGCCATCGTCATCGCGACCGGGGCGCACGACCGCACGCTCCCCTTCCCGGGTTGGGATCTGCCCGGCGTCTTCACTGGCGGGGCTGCCCAGGCCTTCGCGAAGAGCGAGCGCATCGCGGTCGGCGGCAACGTCGTCGTCGCGGGTGCCGGCCCGTTCCTCCTGCCCGTCGCTGCGTCCCTCGCGCAGGTGGGTTCGCGCGTCATCGAGGTCGTCGAAGCCAACCGCATCCCGCGTCTCGCCTCTGGCTGGCTGCCCAAGCCGTGGCAGCTGGCCGGCGCGCCGGGCAAGGTGAGCGAGCTCTTCGGCTACGTGGCAGGTCAGCTGCGTCACCGCATCCCGTACCGCGTCGGCGAGGCCGTCGTGGAGGCGCACGGCGACGGCCGAGTCGAGCGCGTGACGATCGCCAGCGTCGACGCCCAGTGGCGGCCGATCCCCGGCAGTGAGCGGCAGGTGGCCTGCGACGCCGTGTGCGTCACGCACGGGTTCACGCCCCGCCTCGAGGTCGCCATCGCGGCCGGATGCGCGCTGAGCGACGACAGGTTCGTGGTCATCGACGAGTCCTGCGCGACGAGCGCGGCAGGCGTCTACGCGGCCGGGGAGGTGACCGGCATCGGGGGCGTCGACCTCTCGCTTGCCGAGGGACGCGTCGCGGGGCACTGCGCCGCCGGCGGCGCCGCTCGAGCCCCGCAGGTCAGCGACGCGCAGCGCAAGCGCGCCGTCTTCGGCGCGTTCGCCGCCCGCATCGATGCCGCCCACGGGGTGCGGCCAGGCTGGCAGGACTGGCTTCGCGACGACACGATCGTGTGCCGCTGCGAGGAAGTCACCGCAGGCCAGCTCCGCGGCAAGGCGGCCGCCACCGGCTCACGCAGCCTGCGCTCCCAGAAGCTCGCCACCCGCGCGGGCCTCGGCATCTGCCAGGCGCGCATCTGCGGCCGCAGCGCCGAGGAGCTGCTGCAGGCGGCGACCGGTTCGACCGGCGAACTCGACGAGGGCATCGTCGACCGCCGCCCCATCCAGACCCCCATCCGGCTCGCAGAGCTGGCAGGCATCTCAGAAGAGCAGCACCCCCTGACAGGAAGGCAAGACCCATGACCGAAACAGCTTCCACGCACCTCGACCTCGGCGGCGTCGTCGTCGCGACGGCCCTCCCCTACAAGGAGGACGCCTCGGCGCCCGCCGGTCTCGCCGTCGACTACGACGCCTACGCCGAGCACTGCAACTGGCTCATCGAGAACGGCTGCCGGGGTGTTGGGCCCAACGGCTCGCTCGGCGAGTACTCATCCCTCACTGACGAGGAGCGCCGCAAGGTCGTGCAGGTGGCTGTCGAGACCGTCGGCGACCGCGGCATCGTCGTCGCGGGCGTGCACGGGCCCGGGTGGCACCAGGCGCAGCACTGGACGCAGCTCGCGAAGGAAGACGGAGCCCACGGTGTGCTCTGCCTCCCGCCGACGATGTACCGCTCGGCGGACGCCGACGTCGTCGAGCACTTCGCGAAGGTCGCCGAGGTCGGGCTCCCCGTCATGATCTACAACAACCCGCTCGACACGAAGGTCGACATCACGCCGCGTCTCGTCGCCGAGATCGCGAAGATCGACGGCATCGTCGCCGTCAAGGAGTTCTCTGGCGACGTGCGACGCGCCTTCGAGATCCAGGAGGCCTGCGAGGCCGCCGGCTCGAGCATCGACGTCATCGCCGGCAGCGACGACGTGCTCTTCGAGCTCATGATCGACGGCGCGACGGGCTGGTTCGCGGGCTACCCCAACGTGTTCCCCGCGGAGGCGGTCGCGATCTACGACCACATGGCCGCTGGCCGCTACGTCGAGGCACGAGAGATCTACAAGAGCCTCATCGCGGCGTTCCGCTGGGACTCGCGCCCGGAGTTCGTGCAGGCCATCAAGCTCGGGATGGACATGGTCGGCCGCAACGGCGGGCCCTGCCGTCCGCCGCGCGCCGCGCTCACGCCCGCGATGGAGGCGCAGGTGCGCGCCGACACGCAGCGCGCCCTCGACGCGCTCGTCGCCCTCCAGTAGGGTCGCACCTTCCACTCCACAGCCTGAGGTCAACTGACATGCGAGCATCACGAGTCATCTCCGCCGTCGACTCCCACACCGAGGGGATGCCGACCAGGGTCGTCACGGGCGGTGTCGGGGTGATTCCCGGCACCACCATGAACGAGAAGCGCCTCTACGTGCAGGAGCACCGCGACGACCTGCGCACGTTCCTCATGCGCGAGCCGCGCGGGCACTCCGCGATGAGCGGGAGCATCCTGCAGCCGCCGACGCGGCCCGACGCCGACTTCGGGGTCCTCTACATCGAGGTCTCCGGTCTGCTCCCGATGTGCGGGCACGGCACGATCGGGACGGCGACGGTGCTGGTCGAGACGGGGATGGTCGAGGTGCAGGAGCCCGAGACGGTGATCCGGCTCGATACGCCAGCCGGTCTCGTGATCGCTCGTGTGGAAGTGAGCGAAGGACGCGCTGTTAGCGTTACCATCGAGAATGTGCCCAGCTTCTGCGAACGCCTCGACGCCGTCGTCCCGGTGCCGGAACTCGGCATCGACGCGCTCCGCTACTCGCTGGCCTTCGGCGGGAACTACTACGCCATGGTCGACCTCGACGACGTCGACCTGCCGTTCGATCGCGCCCGCAAGGACGACATCCTGCACGCGGGCCTCGCCATCATGGACGCGATCAACGCCCACGACGCGCCCCGGCATCCGACTATCGAGGGCGTCGACCACGTGCACCACGTCGAGTTCATCGCGCCGGGCTCCGACGCAGCCCACTCGCGGCACGCCATGGCGATCTACCCCGGCTGGTTCGACCGCTCGCCGTGCGGCACCGGCACGTCCGCGCGCATGGCGGAGTTGCACGCCAGGGGCGAGCTGCCGCTGCACACCGACTTCGTCAACGAGTCGTTCATCGGCACGAGCTTCACGGGCCGACTCATCGACGAGGTGCAGGTCGGCGACCGGGCTGCCGTGATCCCCACCATCACGGGGCGCGCGTGGATCACCGGCATGGGCCAGTACCTGCTCGACCCGACAGACCCGTTCCCCGCAGGTTTCGAATTCTAGATTGGACTCATCGATGAGCACTCCCACCCCGCACACGACAGACGCCGAGCTCGAGCAGATCCTCGCGGCGGCCGCGCTCGCCGCCCCGGTCTGGGCGGCGACGCCACCGAGCGAACGAGCGTCGGCGCTCATCGCGGTCGCGGACGCCCTCGATCAGGCGGCGGGGGAGCTCATCCCCATCGGCATGCGGGAGACGGGCCTCGCGCAGGCGAGGCTCACGGGCGAGCTGAAGCGCACCACTGTGCAGATCCGCCTCTTCGCGGACGTCATCCGTGATGGCGCCTACCTCGACGTGCGCCTCGACGAAGCGGACCCCGACTTCGTGCTCGGCCCACGGCCCGACGTGCGCCGGATGCTCGTGCCCGTCGGCGTCGCCGTGAACTTCTCCGCCTCCAACTTCCCCTTCGCCTTCTCGGTGGCGGGCGGCGACTCGGCCGCGGCGCTCGCGGCGGGCTGCGCGCTCATCGTCAAGGGCCACTCCGGCCACCCGGAGCTCTCGGTCGCGACGGCACGCGTCGTCGAGGCCGCGCTGCGCGCAGCCGGAGCTCCTGACGGGGTCTTCGCGCTTGTGCTCGGCCAGCAGGCCGGCGTCACCGTGCTCGAGGACGACCGCGTCGACGTCGGAACCTTCACGGGGTCGATCCGCGTGGGCCGCCTGCTCGCCGACAAGGCCGCGGCCCGCCCCCGGCCCATCCAGTTCTACGGGGAGCTCGGCAGCGTCAACCCGGTCTTCGTGACCGCTGCCGCGCTCGCCGAGCGCGGTGAGGAGATCGCGGCAGGCTACGCCGCGTCCGTCGCCGGTTCCGCTGGCCAGCTGTGCACGAAGCCCGGCTTCCTCTGGGTGCCCGCGACTGATGCCGCCGGCGAGCTCGAGCTGCGCGTCTCGCAGGCCGCTGAGCAGGCCGCCGAGCACCGCCTCCTGAACCCGAGCATCGGCCGGGCCTACCTCCAGCGCCGCGCCGACGTGCTCGCGGCCGACGGCGCGCGCGTCGTCGCCGAGGGCACCGTGCGCAGCGACGACGACGGCAACGTGTGGGCGACGCCGACGATCGTGGCCGTGCCCGCGAGCAAGCTCTCGGCGGGCGACGAGACGCTGCTCGACGAGGTCTTCGGTCCGTTCTCCGTCATCGTCGAGTACGACGACGAGGCCTCGCTCGCGCCCAGCCTCGACGAGCTGTACGTCGGCAACCTCACTGGCACGGTGCACGCCGCCGAGGGCGAGCAGTCGACGGCACTGTCATCGCTCGTCGCGGGGCTTGCCCGGAAGACGGGACGCGTCCTCTTCGGCGGGTGGCCCACCGGCGTCGCCGTGACGCCCGCCATGCAGCACGGCGGTCCCTACCCGGCGACCTCGAACGACACATCGACCTCGGTCGGCACCGCCTCCATCTCCCGCTTCCTGCGTGGCGTCGCCTACCAGGGCGCGCCACAGGAGGCGCTCCCCGAGCCCCTCCAGGACGCCAACCCGTGGGGCGTGCCGCAGCAGCGCGCGGCAGCCGGACAGTCGGTCAGCTGGGGCTCGCAGGGCTGAGCTTCTCCGTGAGTCGCCCGCGGAGCGTGGAGGCGAACGACTGGGCTCCCTCGGCGGGGAGGCGGCCGCGCCGTCGCAGCTCAGGGACGACGTGCTCGACGAAGTCCTCGAACGAGCGGGGCAGGATGGCCGGGGTCACGACGAAACCGTCGGCGGCCCCGGCATCGTGCCACTCGCAGAGCTCCTCCGCGATCTCGGCCCCGCTCCCGGTGGGCGACGGCGTGAGCTGGTCGAACGACTGACGCAGCGCGAGCTCGCGCACGGTGAGGGCCTCGCGAGCGCACACGGCGGCAAGCATGTCCTCGAAGCCGTCGCTGCCGGTCGCCCCGCGGTGCTGGGCGAGGAAGGCCCCAGCGGATTCGTCCAGGTGCATCGCCTCCGGATTCGCGTGCATGAGCCGCGCGAGCGAGCGCACCGCGGACTCCTCATCGATGCGCGCGAGCAGTGACGCCTTCGTACGCTCTGCATCGATGTTCGTCGATCCTGCGATCGGCTGGATGGCGGCGCAGACACGAAGCTCGTCGGGGTCGCGCCCCGCGAGGCGCGCACGCTCGCGCAACTCGGCGCGGACGGCGCGGTTCCCTTCAAGCCCGTCGGAGGCGACGAAGACGAGCTCAGCCCACTTCGCCGCGAACTCCATGCCGCGTTGGGAAGCTCCCGCCTGCATGAGCACCGGGTGCCCCTGCGGGCTGCGCGGCAGGCTGAGCGGGCCGGGAGCCGCAGCATGTTCACGCGGGGCCGGAGTTCGGGAGACGAGCCTCGGCTCGGCGAACACTCCGCCATGTGCATCGTGCACCAGGGCGTCGGCGTCCCAGCTGCGCATGAGCTGGAGCACCTGGGTGACAACCCGATCGGCGCGGTCGTAGCGCTGCGCCTTCGGCGGGATGCGCTCGAGTCCCATGTTGCGCGCCTCCGCGTCGGTCGTGGAGGTCACTATGTTCCAGGCCACTCGGCCCTCGGAGAGGTGGTCGAGGCTCGCGAGGGTGCGGGCGATGGCGTACGGGGGCAGGAAGGAGGTCGACACCGTGGCGCCGAGGCCGATGCTGCTCGTCGCACCGGCAACGGCGCTGAGCACGGTGATGGGGTCAAGCGTCACGGCGCCCTTGCCGCCGCTCGCGAGCGTCGTCGCGACGTCGCCGAGCGCGTCCTCCGGCACCGCGAGGGCGTCCGGCAGGAACATCATGTCGAACCCGCCGCGTTCCAGCAGACGCGCGATGCGCACGTACGAGCTCGCGCACAGCCAGTGCCTACTCGAGTCCGGGTGCCGCCACGCCGCCGCGTAGCGCTGGGTCGGCGGGTTCACCATGCCGACGAGTGCGAGTTGACGGGGTTCAGGCAAGGGACAGTCCCGTTCCTGCGGCAACGCCGGCCGCCGCCGTGAGTGCGAATGCGGCGAGCACGATTCCGGCGAGCGCGGCATCGCGCGCATCCAGGGGCACGGGGCGCCAGACCGTGCGGGGCCCAGCTCCGAGCCCCCTCGACTCGAGGGCCTGCGCGATGCGCTCGCCCGAGCGGATCGAGACGACGAGGAGCGAGAAGGACGCCGAGCCGAATCCGGCCAGGCCCGTGCGCGGCATGCCATCCCTCCCGAGCGGCGCCCGCACGGCCTGCGCCGCACGGATGCTCTGCCACTCGCTCGGCAGCAGCTGCAGGAGGCGGAACCCGGCAAGGAGGGCGTAGGCGAAACGCGGGCTGAGCCTCGCGTGCTGCGTGAGGCTCGTCATGAGGTTGCGCGGCGGGGTGCTCGCGATGAAGGAGATCGACAGCATGCCGATGACGGTGGTGCGCAGGGCGAGTGCGACGCCGATGGCGAGTCCCTCGCTGGTCACGCGCACGGGCAGATCGGGGAAGACCTCCGTGCCTGGCCGGCTGAGCGCGTTGACGGTGATGAGCCCCAGGCCGAAGGCGGCGAAGGGCAGGGACGCCGCGAGCAGCTTCGTGGGGGTCAGCCTCGTCGTCGTCAGCGCGGCCACGATCGCCAGCGCCGTCAGCACACTGAGCGTCAGCGGGTTGAGCACGAAGAGCGTCGCGAGTGAGCAGACGAACAGCACCGCGAGCTTGACGGTCGGGTTGCGCCGCTCCAGATAGGGGGTCACGCCGCCACCCGCAGTCCTGCATCGTCGAGCTCGCGCAGGATGCCCCTGGACCGGTCGTCCGAGAAGCCCTCATCGAGGAGCCAGGCGAGCAGTGGTGTGCGCTCGAGGCCCGCCGCTTCCAGCAGCTCGGGGTCGCGCAGCAGCTCGAACGGCGTCGTGTCGGCGAGGAGCTCGCCGTCGCCGAGCACCAGCACGCGGTGGGCATGGGCGCAGACGGCCCGCAGCTCGTGGCTCGAGAGCAGCACGCCGCATCCGGACGCCGCCGTGCGCTCGAGCTCGCGCATGGCCGTGATGCTCGCGCGCCGGTCGAGGCCGTATCCCGGCTCGTCGGCGAGGAGGAACGGCCGGTCGTGCGCGAGCATGGCCGCGATGCTGAGCCGCCGCTGCTGCCCGCCGGAGAGCCGGAAGGGGTTGTGGTCGAGGGAGCTCGCGAGATCGAAGCGTTCGACGAGTTTTGCGACGCGCTCCGCGTCGCCGGGCCCGAGCCCGTGCTCCATCTCCCGCCGGAGCGTCGACTGCGCGAACTGGTGCTCGGGGTTCTGGAAGATGAGACCGGGGCGCGGGCCGTGGATGGTCCCGCCACCCGGCCGGGCCAGGCCGGCCATCGTGCGCAGCAGGCTCGACTTCCCGCATCCGTTGCGACCGAGGAGCGCCACGACCTCGCCCGCTCGAAGCTCGAAGCTCACGCCGCGGAGCACGGCGCCGGGCCCAGTTGAGGCTGCAGCAGCAGTGCGCTTCCGCCGCTTCCGCCTCGGCGCCCCTCCTGCGACGACGTCGAGCGACTCCACCTGCAAGGACGGACCGCGGGCCTCGCTCAGTCCTGGGGGCGGGCTGGTTCGGGACGGTGCGCCTTCACCGAGCGCGGCGACGGCTCCGGCCACGGCCCTGTTCGCGAGACCACCGCTCAGCCCCGTCGTGGCGGCGAGTTCCGCTTCGAGCGGCAGCCAGCATCCGGCCGCCTGCAGTTCGACCGCGTTGTCGAGCAGGACCTGCGCGGTCGATCCATCGTGGGCGATGATGCCGCCTCGGCCCACGACGATCGTGCGGCCGGGCAGGCCGGCGATGCCGCGCGCCCCCGCGTACTCGTCAAGCCGGTGCTCCACGAGCACGACCGTCGACGCGCGCGCGGACGCGGCGTCGATGGCTCGGCGGACGGATGCGATGCCCTCCGGGTCGAGCATGGACGTGGGCTCGTCGAGCACGAGCACGCGCGGCTGGGTGACGATGGCCGCGGCGAGGGCCACCCGCTGCGTCTCCCCGCCGGAGAGCGTCGCGGAGCGTCGGTCGATCAGCGTCGACGCCCCGACGGTGTCGAGGGCCCCCGCCACGGCAGGACCGATCGACGGGGCGGGCCACGCGTGGTTCTCGAGCGGGAAGGCGACTTCGTCGGCCACGTCGGGGAGGCACACCGACGAGGCCGGGTTCTGCGCCACGACGGACAGGTTCCGTGAGATCGTCGGCACGTCATGCTCCTGCGTGTCCACGCCGCAGACGCGCATGGTCCCGTTCACCTGCGCTGGCACGGCGTGGGGGATGACCCCGCTCAGTGCCTGCAGCAGCGTCGACTTCCCGGAGCCGGACGGCCCGATGACGAGGACGTGCTCGCCCGGCTGGACCCGCAGGTCCACCGGCCCCAGCCCGTCGCCCGAGGAGTGGATCACCTCGAAGCCGTGCGCCTCGATGTCGAACTCCGGGCTCTCCGAGGGCGCCGTGTCAGGCCGCACGGCGCACGGCCACGGGTTTCGTGTCCTGCACGATCGCGAAGTTGTCGAGCACGCCCGTGCGCACGAGTGAGTCGACGATGAGCTTCGCGAGGAGGCCGCCGAGGATGATGCCGGACGCGAGCTGGATGCCGAATCGCAGGAACAGGATCTCCTGCCCGTACCAGCCGGAGCGGAACGCCGAGTAGAAGAACACGAGGCCAGCACCGAGCGCGCCGGAGATGGCGTACCGCAGCCAGCCGTACTTCTTGTACCTGCCGATCGCGAAGGGCAGCTCGCTGCCGACGCCCTGGATCGCGGCCGCGACGAACAGCAGAGGGCCGACCGCCGATCCGAGGAAGACGACCTCGATGACCGAGGCGAGCACCTCGGCGATGACGCCGACGAACGGCCGCCGGATGATGGCGATCGCGATGGGCGCGACCAGCAGCCAGCCGCCGAACAGGAAGTGCTGGGCGAGGTCACCCGCCGGCCCCATGGCGATCGAGAGCGCCGTCCAGGCCTGCACCAGCGCCCAGTAGAGGAATCCGAAGACCGTGCCGAGCACGACCATGAGCACGATGTCGCGCAGCTTGAGGCTCATGCCCGCGCTCCCGCTGATGCGCCTGCCGCGTGGCTCGGGCTGTTGAGTGAGATCGTGAGGTGGCTCGTGACGTGCTGCACGTGCGCGCCGACCCCGGCCCAGGCCACGACGACGGTCTCGAGGACGCGGCCGAGGTCCCCGCTGAGCTTCGTGACGAAGTGCTCGGATGCAACGAACGTGCCGCTCGCCTTGGCCGTCTCGATGGCGGCGTAGATCTCCCGCATGTGGTCGGGCGTCCGCGCATCCGCCCCCGCGTCCTCGAGCGGGTAGAGCGCCCATTCGGCGCTCGCGAAGCTCCCCGTGTGCCGCCCGCGCGGGGCGTCCACTCGCCGCGGCCCCGCGCCGCCTGGCAGCTCGCACACCGCCTCGCCGGGGCAGCCGCGAGAGAGCAGCACCTGGACGGAGGCGTGCAGTCCGGTCGCGGCGACGTGCTGCGTGAGGTCGGTGAGCCACCGCAGCAGCGCCTGCTCGTCGCCCCCGGCGTACGTGCTGACGTCGCCCGTCTCGAGGATCAGCCTCGAGGAGTCGGCCGCGTCGACCGCGTCGAGGATCACCTCGACGTAGCGGTCGGACATGACCGAGAGCGTGACTCTCGCCCCCACCCCGAATGCGAGTGGGTCTCGAGTGATGGATTCCATGTGCGTGCCTTCCGTCGGAGCGTGACGGCACGGGTGAGTCGACTCCCTTCGCTGGCATTACCCAGATCAGGTTCAACGGTCGGAGTTCGAGTACTCCCTCTCAGCCCGACTCATCGGGCTCCCGTGCACGGCCACACTGTAGCCCCGACGGTGCGCGCTGCTAGCTCGAGGCGCTCGTGAAGACGACGTGATTGCCCTCGGGGTCGAGCACCTGGAGGATCTGGAAGTGAGTGGCGTCTTCGATCCCGCCGTGCTCGATCTTCGCGGCGTCGAGCCGCGCGGCCACGCTCTCAAGGTCGTCGTCGTTGAACACCACGGTGGATTTTCCAGAGCGACTCGAGTCGGCCCACAGCTGGAGGCCGGCCTCGCTTGTGAAGTGCCACTCCAGGAGGCCGGGCATCGGATTCTCGTCGGGACCCCGCCCGAAGAGCCTCCCGTAATATTCCGTAGCCAGAGCCAGGTCCGACACGGTGATCTGCGCGAGCACTCCGTTGATAGCCATGCGTCCCAGCATGCGCGAGAAGGGTGCGAGGACCCTCAACGAACATGTCCCCGCGTTTCGACGCGTAACGGGCCGCGACGGGCGCCGTGGACCGAACTCGGGGCGCGGCCTAGCGTCGCACCATGACGAACCCCAACCGAATCCACCTCGGCGTCGCACTCGATGGCGCCGGCATCCACCCGGCGGCCTGGCGGGAGCCGAGCGCCCGCCCAGACGAGCTCTTCACGCCCGAGTACTGGGTGGGGCTCGTGCAGCTCGCCGAGCGGGGCCTCCTCGACTTCGTCACCATCGAGGACTCGCTCGCGCTCCAGAGCAGCGAGTTCCTCCGCCAGGACAACCGGACCGACGAGGTCAGGGGTCGCCTGGACGCGCTCCTCATCGCCGCCCGCGTCTCGCCCGTCACGGAGCGCATCGGCCTCATCCCGACCGTCACGACGACGCACACGGAGCCCTTCCACGTCTCGAAGGCCGTCGCAACCCTCGACTACACGAGCCTGGGCCGTGCGGGCTGGCAGGCCCGAGTCTCGCCCGGTGCGGAGCACGCGCACTTCGGACGTCGGGATGCGCCGCTCGTCGGCGAGCTCTTCGCGGAGGCCAACGACTTCGTCGAGGTCGTGCGCAGGCTCTGGGACAGCTGGGAGGACGACGCCGAGATCCGCGACGCCTCCACCGACCGGTTCCTCGACGCGGCCAAAGTGCACCGCATCGAGTTCGAGGGCAAGTGGTTCAGCGTGCGCGGACCGTCGATCACACCCCGGCCCCCGCAGGGGCAGCCGGTTGTCGCCGCGCTCGGTCACGCCGAGGTGCCGTACGAGTTCGCGGCAGCCAGCGCCGACCTGCTCTTCGTGACGCCGACCGACGTCGCCTCGGCGGTGCGCATCCTGAGCGAGGTGCGGGCCGCAGAGAAGAAGGTCGAGCGGGACGGCGAGCTGTCGGTGTTCGTCGACCTCGCCGTGTTCCTCGACGAGCCGGAGGAGACGGGGTCCGCCCGCCTCAACCGCCTCAACGCGAA
Source organism: Pseudoclavibacter sp. Marseille-Q434 (assembly GCF_050315415.1). Classification (NCBI taxonomy): domain Bacteria; kingdom Bacillati; phylum Actinomycetota; class Actinomycetes; order Micrococcales; family Microbacteriaceae; genus Pseudoclavibacter; species Pseudoclavibacter sp. Marseille-Q434. Next base: position 377,592 of record NZ_JBNPQH010000004.1, read on the forward strand.
GGGGCGCGCGCTCGGAGAGCCTCCGGCGGTCTTCGCGGGCTCGGCCGAGGAGCTCATCGAGCACTTCGAGACGCTCGCTGGCCTCGGCTACGACGGCTTCCGCCTGCACCCCGGCGTCGTGACCGACGACCTGCCGCGCATCGTCGCGGACGTCGTCCCGCTCCTGCAGCGCAAGGGCCTCTTCCGGGAGCGCTACGAGGAGCGCTCCCTGCGCGGCCTCCTCGGCCTCGAGACCACCGTGCCCAACCGCTACGCCGCCGTCTAGACCCGAACCCGATCAGGAGATCACCATGACGAAGAAGCAGATCATCCTCGCGGCCTACGTCGGCGGGGTCAACGAGCACACGCTCTGGGAGCACCCGGAGGCGGGCAGCCAGATCGAGTTCTCCACGTTCAAGCACGTGGCGCAGAAGGCCGAGGCCGGGAAGTTCGACTACTTCTTCCTCGCCGAGGGCCTCGCGCTGCGCTCGCGGCTCGGCGAGATCTTCGACCACGACATCTCGGGGCGGCCGGACACCATCCCGGTCCTCGCCGCCATCGCCGCCGTGACCGAGCACATCGGCCTCGTCGGGACCATCAACGCCACCTTCAACGAGCCGTACGAGCTCGCTCGCCAGTTCGCGAGCCTCGACCACCTCTCCGGTGGACGTGCCGGCTGGAACGTCGTGACGTCGTTCGACGCGTTCACGGGCGCGAACTTCCGCCGCGGGGGCTTCCTGCCGCACGCGGAGCGCTACGAGCGGGCCGAGCAGACCGTCAGCACCGTCCGGGAGCTGTGGGACTCCTGGTCGGCGGATGCGATCGTCGCGGACAAGGAGACCGGGCAGTTCCTCGACTCCGCCGACGAGGGGCGGTTCGACGTGGGAACGAGCCAGTTCGACATCAGCGGGCGCTTCACGGTTCCCCGCAGCCCGCAGGGGAGGCCGATCATCGTGCAGGCTGGCATCTCTCCGCAGGGCAGGGACTTCGCGGCTGCCAACGCCGACGTCATCTTCTCCCCGTACTCGCGCCTCGAGGAGGCACGCGACTTCTACGCCGACATCAAGGCTCGAGTCGAGGGCTTCGGCCGCAACCGTGACGACCTGAAGATCCTGCCGCAGTCGAGCTTCGTGCTCGGCGACACCCACCAGGAGGCGCAGGAGAAGGCTCGCTGGGTGACGGAGCAGCAGCTCAGCCCGCGCACCATTCAGGTCCGTCTCGAGCAGGTCTGGAACCGTGACTTCTCGGACATCGACTTCGATGGTCCCCTGCCCGACTTCGATCCGGATGGGGAGAGCGCGCCCATCATCGAGGGCCGCGCCTTCACCTACGGCGACCGGCTCGCCACGGTCCGCAGGTGGCGCGAGAAGGCGCAGGAGAACGGATGGAGCATCCGCGAGTTCGCCCGCAACGAGCTCGGCGGCGTGCGGTTCGTCGGCACCGCCGCCCAAGTGGCCGAGGAGATCGACGAGTTCGTGCAGAACGACGGCTCGGACGGGCTGGTCATCGGCTCGCACCTCACGCCTGGCGGCATCGACGACTTCGTCGACCACGTGGTGCCGATCCTGCAGGAGCGCGGCTCCCTGCGTGAGGAGTACGCGGGAACGACCCTGCGCGACAACCTCGGCATCCCCGTGCCGGAGCGGGGGACGCGGGCCCCGAGCGCGTTCGCGGTCTGACCCAGAAGAATCCCCAGCAACGAAGAGGTGGCCGCCGGAGATGAACTCCGGCGGCCACCTCTCCGCGCGCCGTGCCGTGCCGTGCCGTGCCGTGAGTGGCTGGGCTCACGCGTCCGGGTAGGTCTCCCGCAGCACGCGCCCCAGGTAGGCCGCGATGGCCCCTGGGCCCGAGCCGGCGGCCACGCGCTCCACATCGGCGTTGTAGTTGGTGTTCGTGTTGATGTCGTAGACCACCTGTCGGCCGTCCTCGGTCTCGATGAACTCGATGCCGGCGATCTCGAGGCCGATGTCCTTCGTGAACGCCACAAGGCGTTCGACGAGGTCGTCGTGGCCGCCCTGGCGTAGCGAGAAGATCGACGTGCCTGGTTCGGGCGCCAGCTCGGCGCCCGGGGGAACGACCGGCCGGCCCGTGTCCGGGTCGATCGCGCACGCATCCGCTGGGCAGAGCTGGAAGCCGCCGTGGATGGTGTCGGCCGCGATCGAGTAGATGTGCTCGCCGCCGACGATCTCGACGCGGGTGATGAATCCGCCGGCGGGACGCAGGTACTCCTGCAGGAGCGTGATGCCGTCGAGCGGCTCCTCGAACTCGGGGGAGTCGAGGTAGGCCTCGAAGTCGGCGAAGTGGTCGAAGCGGCGGACGCCGAGGCCCTTGCCGCCCTGGTTGTGCTTCGTGATGAACGGGGTCGGGAAGTCGCGCGCCGCATCCCGCAGCCCCTGCTTGCCGATGACGGCGAGGGTGCGCGGGGTGTCGATGCCGGCCCGGCGCAGCAGCGTCAGCTGGTCGACCTTGCTCACCTCGAGCTCGATGGCGCGGCGGCCGTTGACGGTTTGCCTGCCCGCGGCCTCCACCCAGTTGAGCACGGAGCGCGCGTAGTCCTTCGACAGCGCGTGATCCCTGGTGTGCGACGAGGCGCTGATGCGCGACCAGAAGATGCCCTCCGGTGGGAGCGCGTCGAGGTCGAGGACGCCTTCGACGAGGCGCCATTCGACGACGGGAACGCCGGCGGCCTCGAAGGCGGCCTGGAACGGCGGCCACCACTCGGGGTTCTCGTGCAGCGCGTAGACGACGGGTGTTGCTGCGACGGGCTGCGAGGAAATGGACTGGGAGGAGATGGAATGGGAGGAGACCGGTGTGCTCAAGAGAAGAATCCTTCGACGTCGAGTGCGCCGCCCGCAGCGTCGAAGTCGGCGCGGGCCGCGGCACGGAGGTTGGGGTCGGCCAGGAAGTCGGCGGCGACGAGCGCGAGGCCGGCGCTTGCGTCCGCGATGGCGGTGCTCGCGGCGTCGCTCGTCGCGTATTCGGCGAACTCGCGCGTGTGGAGGCTGACGTCCGGTGGGCTGATCGCGATGACCGGGTGGATGCCGGGCACGCGCACGCTCACGTTGCCGAAGTCGGTGGATGCGGCGAGGTGCGAGGGCACGGACGCCTTGGTGAGCACGCGACGGCCCCTGGCCTCCTGGTGCACGGCCCACCGTTCGGAGAGTGGCGTGTTGTAGCGCAGCGGCATCGTGAACGGCAGCGGGTCCCACTCGACCTCGACCCCTGTGCCGGTGGCCAGGGCGATGCCGTTGGCGATGTCCTCGAGGCGCAGGCTCAGTTCCTTGAGCGTCTCGGCGGCGTTCGAGCGCACGTAGTACTCGAGTTCCGCGAACTCGGGGACCACGTTGGGGCGCTGTCCGCCGTTGACGATGACGCCGTGGATGCGGTCGCCCGGGTACAGGTGCTGCCGCAGGAGGCCAGTGGCCTGGTAGTTCAGGTTGGCGGCATCGAGCGCGTTGCGTCCCTGGAACGGGGACGCGGAGGCGTGGGCGGGCACCCCGTAGTAGCGGACGCGCAGGATGCGCCGCCCGATGAAGGGCTGGTCGGTGACGTCGTAGCCGAAGGGGTGGATCATGATGGCGGCGTCGACGCCGTCGAACGCGCCCGCGCGGGCCATGATCTCCTTGCCGTTTCCGCCTTCCTCGGCGGGTGTCCCGTAGAGCACGATCCGGCCCGCCGGGAGCGCACGGGTTCGGCTCGCCTCGACAAGAGAGAGGAACGCGCCCACGGCGGAGGCGGCGATGATGTTGTGCCCGCAGCCGTGGCCCACTCCGGGGAGGGCGTCGTACTCGGCGAGGATCGCGACGGTCGGCGCATCGTGTGCCGCTTCGCCGACGACCAGCTCGGCGACCAGTGCCGTGTCGAGCCCGAAGGCACCCACCTGAGCCGTGACGCCGTGCTCGGCGAGCAGCTCGGCGATATCGGCGACGCTCTGCGTCTCCTCGAATCCCTCCTCCGCGTACTCGAAGATGCGGTGGGAGAGCTCCACCAGCTCGGGCTGCAGCGACTCGGAGGCGGAGCGGATCGCGGAGGTGTCGTCACCGGATGCGCCGTCGTGGGCTGAGGTGATGCGCGGGGCGGCGGCGGCGGCGATGGCGGTCTCAGCAGCGACGAGGTCCAGGTAGGTGCTGCTCGGCGTCGTGGGGGACGCTCCGACGCTGATGCCGCGGGTGGCCCCGGATCCTTGGGGTGCGCTGCTCGGGCCTGCTGCTTCGCTCACGTGGTGTGCTCCTTGCCGCCGGGGCCCCGATCGGGCCGTCTGCATCCATCGTGCCTCGATTCTTCGGGGCGTGCCTGACCGTGTCTTGGTTGCCGTCGTGGGCCGTAACGTGGAGCTCGATTACAGTGTCAGCGTGATGTTCATCGTCGGTGCCGTGCTGCTCGGGCTCAGCCTCGCGCTCACGACCTGGGCGCACTTCCTGATCGGCAGGGCGGGCGCCGGCCGTAAGCTCCCGATCTTCAAGGACCCGCCCGGCGCTCCGAAGCTCGCGAGCTGGCTGCGCATGGGCGGGGCACTGCTGGCCGTCGTCGCCGCGGGCCAGCTCTGGCACGTCATCGGGCTCGCCGCGCTGCTGCCTGTCGCGCTCGTGCTGTTCGTGCCTGGACTCATCGCGCACTCCCGACACGAACGCACGCTTCATTCGTAACGGCCGAGCTGCCGGCCCGCTCGAGGCCTCGACGATGGGTGAGGCACCGCCTCACCAGGCGTTGATGATCGTCGTCAACGGCCCGGTGGTCAACCGGTTCAGGATGCGCGAGCCGAGTCGCGTGCGCTGACTCGGCCCTCGACGCCGACGGCTATAGGCGGCGAGCCCGGTGTCGAGGTCGCGCGCTGAGGTGAGCTCGGCGCCGAGAGCCGCCGCGTCGATGAGCGACTCACAGGCCCCGCGCCCCAGGTTCGGCGCCATGGCGTGTGCCGCGTCGCCGACGAGCGCCACACCCGGGCGGACGTAGCTGCTGAGTCGTGGCACGTCGAACAGGGGCCTGGCGTCGATGGACTGCTCCGTGACCTGAGCGAGCACCTCCCTGACAGCGGGGTGCCAATCTCCGTAGAGGCCACGCAGCGTCTTGGCATGGCCCCACGGCTGCGGACTCGGCGGCAGCTGGACAGTTTTGGCGCAGGCGAACCAGTTCGTGTGGCCGGGGGAGTGCGGGGTGATGCCGAAGATGCGGCCCCGGCCCCACGTCTCGGAGATCTCGGTCGCCTCACCGGGCACGACCCCACGGGGTGCGGTCGTCCCAAGCGCTCGCGGGCTGGCGTCACGCCAGTGTCGGGCACGCACGATGCTGTTGATGCCGTCCGCGCCGACGATCAGCGCTTCGCGGCCGGCGTTCTCGGCGTTCTCGGCGGCGTCTGCGGTGTCACCCCACATGATGGCGTCCGGGCCGAGACGGGTCTCCACCTCGTCCGACAGCGCACGAAGCAGGGTCGACCTCGGGACGATGCGCGCCTCGCGTCCGGTGCCGAGCCGCGCGAGCATCCGCCCGTCCGCACGACGGATGCTCCCGCCCGCGTGCGCCTCGGTCTCGTCTCGTATCCGGGCCCCAACCCCGATCGCATCGAGTGCGGCCATGGCGTCAGGCCACATCCCGAGACTGGTTCCGCTGCTCGGAAGGCCAGTGGCGCGCTCGCGGACGGTCACCTCGAAGCCAGCGTCGTGCAGCGCGAGCGCTGATGCGAGCCCAGCGATGCCGCCGCCGATGATCGTCGCGCGCCTGTCCATACGCGCAGGCTACTACAGGCGTAGTGACAGCACTACGTCTATAGTTCGAGGGTGCCCTCGACACGTGATCGCTCGCTCTCCGCCGCCCTCCAGCTGCTCGCTTCAGGCGGCATGCGCGCGCTCACGCACGCTCGCGTCGACGCTGAGGCTGGGCTGCCGCGCGGGTCGACCTCGAACCACTTCCGAACGAGGCAGGCGCTCATCGAGGGGGTCATCGAGCGCCTGGTGAGGAGCGACTACGCGGAGTGGCTCCTCACGTACGAGTGGGGGGAGCCGAGCGTCGAGCGCTTCTGCGCCGCCATCGAAGCGGCAGTCGATTCCATGACCGGCACCGGGCGCGAGCAGACGCTCGCCCGCTACGCGCTGGTCCTTGAGGGCACCCACAATCCGTCAGTGGCCGCGGCCATCCAGGAGGGGCGCGATCGGTTGCGCAGCTGGGCCGTCAGTGCGGTCGCCGGCCTCGGTGTGAGCGGCCCTGAGGCGCGTGCCTTCGCCCTCTTCGCGTTCATCGACGGGGTTGTCCTGCAGCGGCTCTCCGCGCCTTCGGAGGGGCAGTCGACCGAGGGGCCGTCGAACGAGGGTGAGCCGGACGAGGGTGAGCCGGGCGAGGGTGAGCCGCGCGAGGGCCGGGTGGGTGATGCTGTCGACGTGGGTCTCACGGTGCGACGGATGCTCGCCGAGGGGTAGGTGTCCCCGTCTGCTGCGCGCGGGTGGACATCACCGGGCTGGTACCGTCAACCGGCTGGCTGCAGCTCTGCCGCCCAGGCTGATGTTGCGACGGCGATCTGCTCGCGCCCCTCCTCGTCAGGGATGGTCGCCGTCCCGTCGCCGGACTGCGGGCCGTAGTTGCCGAACATGGCGTGGTTTGCGCCGTCGACTTCGAGGGTCTCGGCGTCCGCGGGGAGCAGGCCGCGTGCATCGGCTGCCTTCTGCGGGGTCGTGAGTCCGTCGGCGCTTCCCGTGATGCTGAGGACGTCGAGCGAGGTGTCGGCCGTGAGGTCGTTGGCACAGTAGCTGCCGAAGAGGAGGAGGCCGGCCACGTCGGGTGAATCGGCGAGCTGGCAGGCGCGGACGCCGCCGAGGGAGTGCCCGCCGACGGCCCAGGTCGTGACGTCTGGCGCGGCGGTCGAGTAGTCGTCGATGGTGCGGGTGTCGAAGAAGGCGAGGTTGAGGAGGGGCTGCGGGATGACGACGGTCATGTGCTCCTCGGTGACGAGGCTGGAGAGCTTGGCGGCGTAGGCCGCTGGCTCGACCTTCGCTCCGGGGATGAAGACGAGCCCGGTTGTGCTCGCGGTTTCGGTCGGGCTGAGCACCAGCGACCCGTCGACGTCCGCGATGGTGATCGCCGGGTCGTCGGTGACGGACGCGAGCGGTTCGGGTTCGGCGGCCATGACGCCGACGTTCGCCCAGATGAGGAACGCGGCGATTGCGGCGACGAAGACGCCGGCGATGATGGAGAAGCTCCAGATGAGCGTGCGCCGGAGCCGGCTCCGTTTGGGTCGACGCGGCTGCTGGTTCGGGGGAGTTGCTGGCACCTTGCGAGGGTACTCCTCAGGCGCTGGCGGGGGCGTTTCAGGCGTTAGCGGGGGCGTTCCTGGTGGTGCTGGTGACGGGCTTCTCGAACGCGAAGACGGGCAGGTCGAATTCGGGGATGCGTCGCTCGCCGCCTTGGAAGCCGGAGGCGCGGTAGAGGGCGACCGCCTCGGGCTGCCGTGACCCGGTGGTGAGGAAGATGTGGGTGTAGCCGAGCTCGGCTGCGGCGTTGTCGAGTTCGCGGAGCACCTGCTGGGCGAGTCCGCGGCGGCGGTGCGAGTCTCGCGTCCACATGCGCTTCACTTCGGCAGTGGTGGCGTTGTAGCGGCGGATCGCGCCGGCGGCGACGAGGAGGTCGCCGTCGAGGATGCCGATGAATGCCCCGTCCGGGGCGAGGAAGTCGCTGACTGGGTGGGCGCCGATGTCGTCGTTGTAGAACTCGCGGTACCTGGTGCGGTACTCCTCGTCGAGGGCGTCGAGCACTTCGACGACCTCGGTGGAGGCGATGTCGAGGCGGCGTGCGGTGAGCGCGGATGTCATGCGCACATGGTGCGCCGCATCCCGGCTTCTCGCTCCGGGATTGGCTGTCCGGTGACGCCGTGTTTCGCCCGGCGAAGCACGGTGTCGTCTCGTGTACCCGTCTTGCGGCGCCTGCTTCCGGCCTGGTTCCTGCGTTCCTACGCTGACGCAAGAGGTTTCGTCATGGCGACGAAGGACCGCGACGAACGAGAGGGCAGCACATGAGCATTTCCGTCCGCACCGATGGCGGTCCCTCGATGGCCATGCGCCTGCAGAGGCTGTTCTCGCAGCTCTTCGTGTCAGAACGCTCGGGTGTGGGCGAGCAGAGGCTCCTCCTGCGCGGCGTCGGCATCGAAGAGGTGTAGACGAGATCGGCATGTGCGTCGGCCCGCGTCAGAATGGCGGCGGATCGTTGCTCGGGTCTCGTTCCATCTGAGGTCCGGATGGCCCCCCGGATGTGGTCGCGGTCGAGGGGTCGGCCGTGGATGGGGCTTTGCTCTGCGCGTTGATTTCGGCTGTCGGCACGAACCGAACGCCCTGCCGCTCCGGCTTGTCGGCCAGGACTGTTCCTCCTGGCGTCTTCCACTCGAGGACTCCGCCTTCGAGCTGGTCGACTGACCACGGTGTGGCGTGGCGCATGACGTGGTGGAAGACGCAGAGGTGTTCGAGGTTCCCGAGGCAGGTTTTCCCACCGTGCTGCCATTCCTGGGTGTGGTCGATCTGGCAGGCACGTGCTGGGAGGCGGCAGCCCGGGAAACGGCAGTGGACGTCGCGGGCTGCCAGGAATCTCCGCATGGCCGCGGTCGGCGTGTACGTGTCGACGGCCAGTACGGTCCCGGTTATGGGGTGTGTAAGAATCCTCGTGAACATCGGTGCCAGTGCGGCCAAGCGCTTGGCTTCGTCGATCGGCACGGGTGAGAGGCCGTCGAGGAGCGCCGGGGGACGGCCGGGTTCGCGTTGGTCGGCGAGCAGGGTTGTTGCTGGGATGACCAGGTTCACCGTCGCCTGGACGCCATTGGCTGCGGTTGTCGAGGTGGGGTCGCCCGTGAGGAGCTGGTCGCAGACGAGGTCGGCGCTGACTTCTCCAAGTGTTCGCTCGTCGGGTTCTGACTCTGGAAGTTCGCCGGCGGCAGCGGCGGCCTTCTCGGCCTTGGCGCGTGCCCGCAGGACACGCGTCGCCTGCTTGCGGACTCTGTCGCGAACGGCGGTGAGCAGGAGGAGCGACCCTCCGACGTGCAGCACTCCGTGACCATCGCCCGCGTCGGTCACAGAGACGAAGCCCTTCATGCGCGTCTTCCGGCGCCGCTCCGCGAGTGGGATCTGCGTGAGTTCCTCCGCGATGCGAGCGGTGATGCGCCTGAGTGCCGCCTCCGTGAGGATCTGTCCACTCACCTGGTCGAGAGCGATCTCGACGTAGCGGGCGCGGAGCGAAGCCTGCTCGGATTCCACTTCGTGGGAGATGAGAAGCCCTGACGAGACGATGGCGTCGAGATGGTGGCCGGAGATGCGTCCGTCTGCCACTGCATCCACTGCGGCGGGGAACTCCCGGACGGCGTTCCACGACCCGGCGAGCTGCCGGATCACGAGACTGTGCTTCGCCTGCACTTCGAACGAGATCTCCGCCGAGATCGATCGGACGTGCATGCCCATCTCGGGGTGGCCGTCGGCAATGTCGAGGAGGTAGCCGAAGTTGTACGCGCGAGCCTGGAGCAGGATCGCCTCAGCGTCGATAGCGCGCCTGGCTGACTCGATGCGGGCGGTCTCGGACAGGATCGCAGCGCGTTCGGCGGCGACGGAAGCTGGGTCGTTGACGTCGAAACGCCACCGCTCCTCGAAGCTCGCTGCCGGCTGGTACATGGGTCAACCCTAGCAGAAGTAGAATCTATTTACTAGGAATGAGCAGTAACTTTCTGCACCAGGTTTCGAGGTCTGCACCGCTCCGACGACAGATCGAGGGGGACTCGCGCCCGTTAGGGGAGCTGGCGCGCCACGAACCCGAGCGCGGCCGCCGTGTCGACGATCTCGGGCACGGATTCGCGCGGCACGACGACCAGCGGGTAGGCGTCGCTGTCCTCCTCGAGGAACACGAGCGCGAGACCGGCGGGCGCAAGCAGCGCGTCCGCAGCTGCGGATGCGGTTGGCACATCCCCGTCCACGTCTCCGATCTCATCGGTGTCGAGCCCGATGCGGACGACTCGAGGCACGCCGGCGAGGGCATCCGCGAGTTCCATTGCGGTGTCGTCGGCGTGGAGATACGCGAGGGCGCCACAGTCATCGAGCGCGTCGATGAGGGCGCCCCAGGCCTCGTCGGCGCCGTCGTCCTCCTCGACGCCGCTCTCGTCGGTGTCCGCCTGGTGGTCGTGGTCACCGTGACCCTTTTCGTGGTCATCGTCGGCCCCGCCGTGCAGCGCCTCCTGGACGCTCGGCCAGATCTCCGGGTCGTCATCGATCAGCGTGCAGAGGCGTTCCCAGGCGGTGTAGTCAGTCACGGCCCCGAGGCTACCCGCCGAAGCGTCACGTCCTACGCGCCCGCGACGGCCGCGATGAGTCCATCCACGTCGCCGTCGGTGGTGTCCCAGGAGCAGAGGAAGCGCACGAGGCCGGTGGAGGCGTCCCAGGTGTGGAACGCGTAGCGCTCGCTGACGCGCTCGGCGACCTCGCCCGGCAGGATGGCGAAGACGCCGTTTGCCTGGCGGGGGAGGGGCACCGAGCAGCCGTCGATAGCGGCGATGCCGGCGGCGAGGCGAGCGGCCATGGCGTTCGCGTGCTCGGCGTTCTCGCGCCACAGCTCGCCGCCGAACAGCGCGAGCAGCTGCGCTGAGACGAAGCGCATCTTCGAGGACAGCTGCAGGTCGATCTTCCGCGCTTCTTCGACGCCGTACACGGCCTCTGGGTTGACGACGACCACGGCCTCGGCGGCAAGCGCCCCGTTCTTGGTCCCGCCAAGGCTGATGACATCGGCCCCCGCGGTGCTCGAGACCTCGCCGAGCGTGCAGCCGAAGTGTGCGGCGGCGTTCGAGAGGCGTGCGCCGTCCACGTGCAGCCACATGCCGTTTGCGTGGGCGGCATCGGCCAGGGCGCGGACCTCGTCCGGCGAGTATGCAGTGCCGACCTCGGTCGCCTGGCTGATGCTCACGGCGAGCGGGGTCGCGCGGTGCACGTCGCGCCGAACCGCCGCAGCGCGCTCGACGTCGGCGGGGGTGAGCCTCCCGTCCGGGGTCTCGACGGTCAGCAGCTTGACCCCGCCGACCCGCTCTGGTGCCGCGTTCTCGTCGGTGTTGATGTGCGCGGATGCTGGGCACACGACTCCGCCCCAGCGTGGGACCATCGACTGCAGCGCGACGACGTTGGCGCCCGAGCCGTTGAAGACCGGCAGGCCGATGGCTGCCTCTCCGAAGAGCTCGCGACACAGGTTCTGGAACGCCGTCGAGTACGGGTCGGCCCCGTACGCGCCGACGTGCCCGCCGTTCGCGGTGACCAGCGCATCCAGCACCTGCGGGTGGGCGCCCGCGGCGTTGTCGCTCGTGAACGTGCGGATGCTGGGGTCGTGCAGCTGCGAAATCACCGATCCATTCTCGCGCACGCCACGGGTCAATGAAAACTCATGTGTTCGCGTCTACCCTCGGTATATGAGCAACGCCGAGGCGAACCCCATCGAGGCGCGGCTGCAGGACGCCTACGAGACCGGCCAGGTCATCGCGGGCATCGAGCTGCTGCTGCCCCGCGAGGTGCCGCTCGGCGGACCCCGCTCGCTGCCCGTCCTGCGCTCGGTCCCCAACAAGTACCGCCACTTCATCGGGGCGTGGTGCTTCATCGACCACTACGGCCCGGTCGACCTGCCGTCGGATGGCGGGATGGACGTCGCCCCGCACCCGCACACGGGCCTGCAGACGGTGAGCTGGCTGTTCTCCGGCGAGGTGCTGCACCGCGACTCGATCGGCAGCGTCCACGAGGTCGCGCCCGGTGGCGTCAACGTGATGACGGCGGGCCAGGGGATCGCGCACTCCGAGGTCTCGCCGACACGTTCGACCCGTGCGCCGGTGCTCCACGGGGTGCAGCTCTGGGTCGCGCTGCCCGCCGAGCGTCGCGGCATGGCGCCCGCCTTCGCGGGTCTGGACCGGTGTCCGTCGACGCAGCTCGAGGCGTCGACGGGAGTGGACGGGCGCGTCGAGGCGACCGTTTTCATGGGGGAGTACGCCGGTCTGCGCTCCGACGCCCCGAGCTTCTCGCCGCTCGTGGGGGTCGAGCTCGCGTTCCCGGGCTGCTCGGAAGCGGAACTCGCACTGGATCCGGCCTTCGAGCACGGTGTGCTGGCATGCTCGCCTGGCATCACGGTCGACGACGTGGAACTTCCCGTGGGCGCCGTCGGCTACCTGCCCGCCGGGACGGGACGTAGCGTCGTGGGTGCGGCGGAGGGCGGACGCGCGCTGCTGCTCGGAGGCGTGCCCTTCGAGGAAGAGATCGTCATGTTCTGGAACTTCGTCGGCTCCTCGCACGAGGACGTCGCGGCGGCGCGAACAGAGTGGGAAGCGACCAGGGCGTCGCTGTCAGCGGATGCGCGCTTCGGCGCCGTCGACAGCCACGACGGGAGGACACTCGCTTCCCCGGCCCTCCCGACCGTGCGCCTCAAACCCCGCGGTCGAACCCGCGACGCCTGACGCGCACGGCCCGAGAACTCGGCCTCAGCCCGCCCCGGCCCCGCCCCAGCCCCGGCCCGGCAAGGCCTCAACGATCGCGATCCTCCGCGTCGACGACGGGAATCGCATTCGTGAACACCGATGCCCGCTCCTGGGCCTCGACGCTTCCCGTGAAGAGCCCAGAACCTCCCGCACTCGTGTCATCGCTGCGGGTGTCTTCGTCCTGAGACGCACGGGATGCAGCGTCACCTGGAACCGTGGGCTCGGTGATGAGCACCCGCTGCACCGGCAGTGCCGACGGCATGGTGCGCTGCAGCCAGGTGACCATGGCCTCGCGCACGAAGCACCGGAGGTCGAACAGGGTCGGCGCATCCACCGCCGTCACGAGGATGCGTATGCGGACGAGCCCACCCGTGGCCTCGGTCACCTGGAGCACCTGGGCGCGGCCATCCCAGAGGTCGGTCTGCGTGAGCACCTCCGCGAGGCGCTCGCGCATGAGGGCTGGAGAGACCCGCCAGTCGACGTCGAGCTCGACCGAGCCGAGCAGCTCACTGCCCTGCCTCGTCCAGTTCTGGAACGGCTGCGTCGTGAAGTAGGTGCACGGCAGCACGAGACGCCGGTCGTCCCAGAGGTCCACAACCACGTAGCTCAGCGTGATCTCGCCGATCCGGCCCCACTCGTCCTCGACCACCACGACGTCGTCGACCCGCAGGGCCTCGCTGAACACGAGCTGCAGGCCGGCGAAGATGTTCGCGAGCACCGACTGCGCAGCGAGTCCCGCGACGACCGACGCGATGCCGGCCGAGGCGAGGAGGCTGGCGCCGACGGTGCGCACTGCGGGGAACGTCAGGAGGATCGCCCCCAACGCGATGATCACGATGACGGCGACCGCCAGGCGTCGCAGGATCAGGGTCTGGGTGCGGATGCGACGAGCGACCCGGTTGTTCGCCACGTCGATGCGATTGCGGCCGAGCGTGATGTCGGTCGAGAAGGCGACGAGGCCGGCCATGAGCCAGGCGCCAGCGGCGATGACGCAGATCGTCAGCGCGTGGTAGATCACCTCGCGCCAGGAGCCCTCGCCGGAGGCGGGGAACGCCACTGCGACGGCGATCCACAGCGCGATGATGAGCACGACGACGCGGAAGGGGCGCCGCGTGTGCCGCACAAGCGGTTCGGGCCAGCGCATTCGCTTCGCGACCAGGCGGATGATGAGGGCGACGGCAGCGGTCAGGGCGACCGCGGCCGCGACGGCGACAGCGAGTGAGATGGCAAAAGCGAGCCAGGGATCGAGCACGTTCCTCCTTGGGGAGTGGAGGTCCCTCTTCGGGCCCGCGGAAGCAGGCGGCGCGGAGGGCTGGAGCAACCCACGCTAGTGATCGAGTCTCCGTGCTCCCTGGCTTGCGACCAGAAAGGGAGGCGCCAGCGCGTCAGCCTCGCCGCTCTGCGTCCGAGCGCTCCCGCCACCGGATGAGGAACCTCCGGTCGAAGGAGGGCGCGCAACGCAGGCAAGACACGAGTCTGCCGTTGGTCGGGCGACGGAACCTCAGCACTTCGTGCCCGTTCGGACAGGTGCCGACCCACTTGGCGAACTCGGACGCAACTTCACCGTCGTGCGTGCGCCCGCCGACGTAGCCGAGCTCATCCGCGATGCGCTTCCATTCCGGCCCGTGCCCCGCCTTGTGGCCGGCGACCGCGTGGGCGACCTCGTGCAGGAGCGTCTGGTGCACGGTGTCGTCGTCGTACCTCGCCGACAGGTACCGCGAGACCGTGATGCGCTTGTCTCGGAAGTTGCAGGCGCCCGCGCGCTTCTTCGCGTGGTCGAAGCCGAAGCTCCAGCTGTCGTCGAGGTGCATGCGGATGAGGGCTTCCGCCCACACCTGCACCTTGGCCAGGTCGGCCACCGCGCCGCTTAGGAGTCGATCGAGGTGATCGGTTCGCTCAGTTCCGAGGAGGGCTCCTCGTCGCCCTCGAGGATCGCCCGGGTCACGCGGATCGCGAACTTCGACGACTGCAGCTGGTCGGCAGCCACGCCGCGTGCGAGGCGCAGCTCGTGGGCCCGCTCGAAGTCGACGAGCGCCTCCGTGTACTCGCGCTGCTCGAAGCGCACCTTGCCGCGGTGCTGCAGCGCGAACGCGGCCAGTTCGTCCCACTCATGGGTGAGCGCCTCGTCGACGCAGCCGGTCAGGTCCTGGAGTGCGACGTCGTGCTTGCCCTGGAACTGCTGCACCTGCGCCTTGCGGACACGTGCCGCGAGGGCGTCCTCGCGGGCGCCGGTGAAGCGCGACTGGCGGTACGCGGTCTGCGCCGTGTCGAACGCCTCGTCGAGGCGGCCGAGCATGCGAAGCAGCGCGACCTTCTCGTTCAGCGCGGTGAGGGATCGCAGCACGGCGATCTCCGCGAGGCGAGCCTCCGCGGCGTCGACGTCGATGCGCTCGCGGAGGGTCTCCGGGTCGTAGCCGAGGATGATGGGAGCGTCTGACACCCCAGCAGGTTAGTCGCAGCGGCGGCGGTTTGGGCGCATCCCTCGCCGGGTTGTGGACAGCGGATCCGATCAGGTGTCGGCGGGGTTCACCAGCCGCCCTGTCTGCGCTCGCGGAAGAGGCTCTTCCCTGGCAGGGGCGACGCTGTCGCCGATGCGTCCCTGGCCGGCTCGGCGCCGCGGGTGAACTCGCGCACGGCCTTGCCGCGAACGACGACGGCTGGCGGGAAGCCCGACGCGACGCGTCGCTCGAGTCCGGGCAGCGCGAGTGCATCGGCGGAGCGCGAGGCGACGGCCGCGATGTTGCCGAAACGCCGGCCCTTCAGCATGGCGGGGTCGCCGACGAGCGCGACCTCGCCGAACACCTCGAGCAGCGTCGCGACCTCCGCGCGGGCGAACGCGAGGTCGTGGCCGTCGGCGATGTTCACGAGCACGACTCCGTCGGACTTCAAGAACGGTTCGAGCTCGGCGAAGAACTCCACGCTCGTCACGTGAGCCGGGGTCTGCGCGCCGGAGAAGATGTCGACGACGATCGCGTCGACGGAGCCGAGCAGGCCGCGGGGGAGTCTGCCGAGCTGCTCACGCGCATCCCCGTAGCGGATGCGGATGCTCGCCCCGGCCGGCAGCGGCACGACCTCGCGCACGAAGTCGACGAGCGAGCGCTCGAGCTCGACGACCTGCTGTCGTGAGCGGGGCCGGGTGGCGTCGACGTAGCGGGGGATGGTGAGCGCCCCGGCTCCGAGGTGCAGGGCCGTGATGGCCGCTGATTCGGGGAAGGCGAGGTCGAGGACGTAGCCCATGTGGCGGATGTACCCGAACGAGAGCTCTCTCGGGTCGAGCGGGTTGACGGCCGATTGCGGGGTGCCGTCGACGATCAGGGTCCACTCTTCTCCGTCGCGGGAGAAGCGGGCTTGGGCTCCTGAGTCGAGCTTGACGCTCTGCGGGCTGGAGCTGCTGGGGGTCTTCTCGCTGGCTGACGGCACCTGGCAAGTCAAGCAGAGACACGCTGGGTTCGAGCAAGGGTGGCCTTGTTTGGAATCGTTCAAAACAACTGCCAGCATGGACGCATGGCAACGACAACCGAGCTCGAGGTGGGCGAGCGACACGACGCCGCCTTCTGGCGCTCGGCGCTGCGCGACGCCGGGCTCCGAGTGACGCGCCAGCGCGTGACGGTGCTCGAGCTGCTCGACGCCGACCCGCACGCGTCGGCCGAGCGGATCTTCGCAGCGGCGACCTCGCTTCGCGCTGAGCTCGGCTCGCTCACCCTGCAGGCGGTCTACGGCATCCTCGACGACCTCGGTCGCGCGGGCCTCGTGCGTCGGTTCGACGCGCCCCGCACCGCGGCCCGCTTCGAGACCCGCATCGGCGACAACCACCACCACGCGGTCTGCGACGAGTGCGGGCGCATCGAGGACATCGACTGCTCGGTCGGTGAGGCACCCTGCCTCGTCCCGGACGCGCCGAACGGGTTCGCCGTGCACACGGCAGAAGTCGTCTACCGCGGCGTCTGCGCCGACTGCGCGACACGCTGACCCGTGTCGGCACACCCAGACTCATCCCCAGTTCACAGCCCAGCTGAATCCGAAGAGGAGCGTTATGACTGACTACATCGACCCGACAGTCCCATCCACCGAGACCAACGGCCGTCCCACGGAAAGCGACCGGAACTCCCTGAGCGCAGGCGCAGACGGCCCGCTCATGCTGCACGACGTGCGCCTCGTTGAGACGCTCGCGAGCTTCAACCGCGAGCGTGTGCCGGAGCGCAACCCGCACGCGAAGGGTGCAGGCGCCTTCGGTACCTTCACGGCCACGCACGACGTCTCGCAGTACACGCGCGCCGCCGTCTTCCAGCAGGGCGCCGAGAGCGAGACGCTGCTGCGCTTCTCGACCGTCGCGGGCGAGCAGGGCTCGCCCGACACCTGGCGCGACGTGCGCGGCTTCTCGCTGCGCTTCTACACGAGCGAGGGCAACCTCGACATCGTCGGCAACAACACGCCCGTCTTCTTCCTGCGTGACCCCATGAAGTTCCCGCACTTCATCCGCTCGCAGAAGCGCCTCCCCGACTCGGGCCTGCGCGACAACACCATGCAGTGGGACTTCTGGACCCTCAACCCCGAGACCGCGCACCAGGTCACGTACCTGCTCGGCGACCGCGGCCTGCCGCAGTCGTGGCGCCACATGAACGGATACGGTTCGCACACGTACGCGTGGATCAATGCGGCGGGCGAGCGCTTCTGGGTGAAGTACCACTTCATCTCCGAGCAGGGAGTCGAGGTGCTGTCGAACGACGAGGCAGAGAAGCTCGCGGGCTCCGACGCCGAGTACCACCGCCGCGACCTCTTCGAGGCCATCGGACGGGGCGACTTCCCGCGCTGGAAGCTCAACGTGCAGGTCATGCCGTTCGAGGACGCGAAGACCTACCGCATCAACCCGTTCGACCTCACGAAGGTGTGGCCGCACGCCGACTACCCGCTCATCCCGGTCGGTGACCTCGAACTCAACCGCAACCCGGAGAACTTCTTCGCGCAGATCGAGCAGGCAGCCTTCTCGCCCTCGAACCAGGTGCCTGGCACCGGAATCTCGCCGGACAAGATGCTGCTCGGCCGCGTCTTCGCGTACCCGGACGCCCAGCGCGCCCGCGTCGGCACGAACTACCAGCAGCTCGAGGTGAACCGGCCGAAGAACGCGACCAACTCGTACACGTTCGACGGCAACATGACCGTGTCGCACTCCGGTGCCGCGCCCGTCTACGCTCCGAACTCGTTCGGTCGCCCGTACGCCGACCAGACCGGCCCGGTCGAGAACTCGTGGGAGACCGACGGGGACCTGGTGCGCAGCGCGTACACGCTCCGCGCCGACGACGATGACTTCTCGCAGGCGGGCACACTCGTCCGCGAGGTCTTCACGCAGGAGCAGCGCGACCGTCTCGTGGAGACTGTCGCCGGTGCCCTCGAGACCGTCATCGAGCCCGTCCGCTCGAACGCGTTCCAGTACTGGGTGAACATCGACCCGGAGACCGGTGCTCGCATCCGTGCCGCAGTCGAGGCCAACGCCGTCGACAGCGACCCCGCGCCAGTGGGCGTCGGCCACTAGCCGGAACGGCGCGGGCCGCGGCCCCGCAGACGAGCGTGCCCCCTCGAGTGCTTCACTCGAGGGGGCACGCTCATCTGCGTTCGCGAGGGCGACAGGTGGTCAGGAGGCGCGCCAGTACCCGCAGTTGCGCGACTCGAACGTGCTGTCCTTGGCGTCGATCGTGACGACGATCTCGGCCTGGGTCTTGTCGTACGAAGTCTCGATCCACTCGCCCTTGTCGTCGTAGCGGAACCAGCGGCAGTTGTCGCTCGGCGTCTCGGGCTTGTAGGTGCCCGGCTTGATCTCGTCGCCGACCTTCCAGACGCCGTCGTTGAAGCGCGTGCCGTCATTGCCTGCGGTGACGTTGGCCTCGTAGGTGTTCAGCGAGGTCCTGGCGGACTCCGCGTCCGGGTGCTCAGGGCAGAGGATGAGGGCGGCTTCGAGCTGCGACGACTGCTCGTCCGTCGAGATGCCGGGGGAGATCGCGAAGTAGAACCCCGGGGTCGCGCAGAGCGCGTAGACATCGGCGAGGCGCACGTCGTCGGGTGCCACATCCTTGTCGTCGTCCGTGGCGGCCTGTCCGAGGGCGTCGAGTGCCTTCTGCTCGGTCTCCGAGAACGTGGTCCCGCCGTTCGACTTGCCCGTGCAGCGGGTGACGTCGTCGCCGAGCGCCCAGATCTCGGCAAGGTCGGATGGGGCTTCCGCGAACGTGCGAGTGTCGGCCATCCGGCAGGCGTAGCTGACGGCGAACGCGCCGGGGTCGGACGACTCCGAGGGGGTCGTCTCGCCGGGCGCACCTGGAGTGCTCTCCGAGGTCGAGGTCGTCTCGACCTCTGGCGTCTCGCCGCCGGACATCTGCCCGACGAGCGCGCATCCCGACAGCAGGAACAGGGCGGTCAGCGCGACCGCTGACGTGCGCACGAGCTTCTTCACGAGGTCTCCTTCATGGCGAGGGCATGACACGGCCGAAGGTGGGGCGGGGCGCTTCCTCGCGATCCGATGAAGCCGACCGTGCTGGAAGACACGCTAACGGAACTGGGTGGCTGGGGGTGGATGCGGGGGAGGACTCCCCGCAGGAAGCCGGGAAGCCGACGCCCCATGGGTCGTCCGGGAGACGGCTGAGGGCAGGGGCGCGAATCGCCCCTGCCCTCAGCTGATACGTCTCGGTTGGCTTACGCGTCGCGGCGGCGCGTGAGCGCGAAGCCGCCGAGCGTGAGCGCGGCGAGCCCGGCGAGCATGACGAGGACGAGGTGCTCGGCGCCGGTCGTCGCGAGGGCTTCCCCCGTGCCGCCGGCCGCGGATTCAGGCCCGTTTCCGTGCGCTGCCCCGTCTCCCGGTGCCGTGCTGGCCCCCGGTGTCGTCGTCCCGCCCGGAGTGACGGTGGTCCCGGGGGTCTCCGTCGCGCCGGGGGTCTCCGTTGGCGCGGGTGTCTCGTCCGGGGCGCACGCGATCGAGCCCTGTTTCAGTGCGTCGGCCTTCACGCCGTCTTCGAGCCAGTAGGTGGCGCGTGTGCCGTCGACGCAGGTCTCGTTGGCGGCGATCGCGAAGCCCTCGTTGTTCGTGTCGGGGAGTCCGGCGGGGCGGGCGACGTGCGTCACCGTGTACCCGGCCGTGCCGTCTTCCGCGCCGAAGTGGAACAGTGCGCTCGTGCCGCCGCATCCGTTGTCGCACATTCCCCAGAGCGTCTGCGTGGACTCGTCGTAGTCGAGGGCCATGATGCCGCCGAGGCCGGACTCGAGGGTGGCGACGCGGCTCGCGCTGCCGTCGTCGAAGAGCGCGTAGGCGTAGACGCCTGCGGTCTCCTCGACGGCGACGAAGAACAGGCCGTCGGCGCCCGGGTAGTTCGCCGAGTCGTACGGGGCGCCCGTGTTCTCGTCGAGCAGCCTGCCCTCGAGCTCGCTGTCCGCGATCCACTCGATCGCCTCGATGCCCGTGTTGGCGCCGACCTGCGGCAGGCTCGCCGTGAGGTCCCACTCCGCCGTCGCGACGATGTCAGCGCCAGTCGCGTCGCGCAGGTTGACCTTCAGGATGGTGTTCTTGTTGGTCGACTTCTCGGAGTTGTCACGCTCGGAACCGATGTAGACCGAATCCGGCTGGTCTGCCGAGACCGTGACGCCCTCGGCGTCGGGGCCAGCGGCCGACGGATTGCCCGCATCCGCCTGGAAACGCACTCGCTTGGGCTCCTCCCAGCCTGGTGCGGGGGAGACGCTGCCGTCGGGCGCGACGTCGAGGCGGTAGAGGTTGCCCGTGCCATTGTCAACGGCCCACAGCGTGCTGCCGTCCGGCGAGTACTGGTAGTCGAGGCCCGACATGTCCTCGCCGAGCGTGGTGCCTCCCGCGATGGGGGCGACGTCGGGTGAGCCGGTCCAGGGGTCGGCCTGCGGCGCAGTCGGTCCCGGCGTCTCGACGGGCACATCCGAGCACGCGTTGAGTGCGCCCTTCGTCGACGCGGTCGTCGAGCGGAAGTCGCCGTCGCCGTCGGCGCAGCGCGCCCAGCTCACCTCGACGTGGTCGATCCAGGTCGTCGTGTCGACGATGTTCCCTGATGCGTCGGCGAGCGTCGCGCTGTCACCGCTGCCGAGCCCGAAGCCGAGGAGGCTCTCCTCGTAGACGAAGAACTCGCCGGGCGCGAGCACCGTCGCGGCTGGCGCGGGCGCTGGGGTGTGGCCGGCGTTGTCGTCGACCATCGTCCAGCCGGAGATGTCGACGGTGTCGGCGCCGCGGTTGTAGACCTCGACCCAGTCGCCTGGCGTGCCGCCGTTCGACTCGACCTCGTTGATGACGACGGCGGAGGTCGGTGCGACGCCCGAGAAGCGGTTCTCAGCACCCTTGGTCGGCTCGGAGGTCTCGGTGAATGCCCCGCTGCCGTTCGGGGAACGACCGTAGCTCGTGGCGGCGTGCTGGGTCCAGGAGTGCTCGTCGACGACGGTCGTCCCGTCAGCGGCGAAGAGCATGGCACTGTCGCCGCCACCCAGGCCGAAGGCGAAGTCCGCCTCCTCGACCACGAGGTAGGCACCCGCCTGCAGCGTCGTCCCCTCGGGCAGCAGGAATCGGTGCGTCTCGTCCTCCGGCGAGTTGTCGGTGAGGACATAGCCACTGAGGTCGATGGCGCCGACGCCGGGATTGAACAGCTCCACCCAGTCGCCCGGCTCTCCGCCGGACGACTCGATCTCGTTGAAGACGACGGCGCCGGTCGCGGCCTCGACATCGTTGGCAGCGGCCTTGCTGCTCGCGGTCGTCTGAACGAAGTCGCCGACGCCGTCTGGGAGTCGTGCGTAGCTCACGTCGGCGTGCTGGGCCCACGAGTGGGCGTCCACGAGAACGCCCGCAGCGTCGAAGATCCGCGCCTGATCCTCCTTGCCCAGCCCGAAGCCGAACTGCGTGTCGTCGACGACGAGGTAGGCGCCAGGCTGGATGCTCGTGCCGGCTGCGAAGCGGAAGTCGCGGGTGTCGTCGTTGTCCTTGACGGCCCAGCCCGAGAGGTCGACGGGGGCGTCGCCCGTGTTGACCAGCTCGATCCAGTCGGTCGTGTCGCCGTCGGACTCGACCTCGTTGATGACGACGCCGCTCGCGTGCACCGTGGGGGAGGGGGCTGCGCTGGCCGACATGGGGGCTGCCAGGGCCGCACCTCCGCCGATGATCAAGGCGACAGCAGCCGCCACTGTGGTTCGTTGTGCTTGCACGCACGCGCTCCTCTGCGCTCGGGGGACGAAGCGACGTGCACTCGGGGGTGAGCGCATGCGCCGCGGTCATCGAACCCGGGGCGGGTGCCTCAGCGGTAGCGAGGACCTGAACGGAACAAGAACAAGGCGCGGTCCACGGGTCGCAAGCGAGACGAGGCGAGTGGAGGGGCGGCGCGGGCACGACTGAGGGCAGGGGCTCGAATGCCCCTGCCCTCAGCTGGCACGTCTCGGTTCGCTACGCGCCGCGGCGGCGGATGAGCGCGAAGCCGCCGAGCGTGAGCGCGGCAAGCGCCGCGAGCGTCACGAGGAGGAGGTGCTCGGCACCGGTCGTCGCGAGGGCTTCATCCTTCGTGCCCGACTCCGCTCCGCTCCCTGGCCCGCCATCCGAGGTCGGCTCGGGCGTCGGAGTCGCGCCCTGCGTCTCCGTCGCTGCCGGCGACCCCGTGGGTGCCGGTGTCTCCGTGCCGCCCGGGGTCTCTGAGGGTGGCGTCCCAACGGGGGCGCACGCGATCGAGCCCTGTTTCAGTGCGTCGGCCTTCACGCCGTCTTCGAGCCAGTAGGTGGCGCGTGTGCCGTCGACGCAGGTCTCGTTGGCGGCGATCGCGAGGCCCTCGTTGTTCGTG
This sequence comes from Pseudoclavibacter sp. Marseille-Q434, assembly GCF_050315415.1. Taxonomy (NCBI): domain Bacteria; kingdom Bacillati; phylum Actinomycetota; class Actinomycetes; order Micrococcales; family Microbacteriaceae; genus Pseudoclavibacter; species Pseudoclavibacter sp. Marseille-Q434. The sequence continues at coordinate 399,840 of NZ_JBNPQH010000004.1, forward strand.
TCGGGGAGTCCGGCGGGGCGGGCGACGTGCGTCACCGTGTACCCGGCGGAGCCGTCTTCCGCGCCGAAGTGGAACAGTGCGCTCGTGCCGCCGCATCCGTTGTCGCACATTCCCCAGAGCGTCTGCGTGGACTCGTCGTAGTCGAGGGC
>NZ_JBNPQH010000005.1:0-171028 GCF_050315415.1 Pseudoclavibacter sp. Marseille-Q434
GGTCGTCGCACACCACCTGCCCCTTGAGGTGGTTCGAGATCGTCCACACCTGCAGACCATTGCGCTCCAGCACTTCCAGCTTGGAAGCCACGTACTCGGCGTCATCCCACCGCCACGGATCCAGGTGATCACCCCAGCAGGCGATCTCCAGACCGTCATACCCCCACTCCCCCGCAAGACGCGCAACCTCCTCGAACGGCAGATCGGCCCACTGACCGGTGAACAACGTGACAGGACGAGACATGCGCTAGCTCCTCTGGAGTTCTGGTTCGACGGGTGTCGGTGCTGAGGTGGCAGACACGGGGATCGCGACCCACGAGCTGCCGTTCGCCGAGCTCTCCTCGACGGCCGCGAGCACTCGCTGCACGGCGAGGCCGTCCGCGAAGGAAGGCGCGGGTGCCCGGTCGGCCGCGATGTCCTCGACGAGCTCGACAGCCTGGTGCGTGAAGGCGTGCTCGTACCCGAGGCCGTGGCCGGCGGGCCACCAGGCCTTGATGAAGGGATGGTGGTCGGGTTCGGTGACGATGATGCGCGTGTAGCCGGCGGTCGCCTGGTCGCCGGTCGCGTCGAAGTACTCGAGCACGTTCATGTCCTCGAAGTCGAAGGCGAGCGAGCCCTTGGTGCCGTTGATCTCGAGGCGGATGGCGTTCTTCCGTCCGTACGCGAAGCGCGTCGCCTCGAACACGGCGATGGCTCCGCTCTGCAGGCGTCCGAAGAAGACCGCGGCGTCGTCGACGGTGACCGGTCCCCGCTCGCTGCCGCCAGTTCCGGAGAGACCGGCGAAGTCGTCGGCGATGGGCCGCTCGTTCACGAACGTCTCCACGAGCCCGGAGACTCCGCTGAGCTGCTGCCCCGTGATGAAGTGGGTGAGGTCGACGATGTGCGCGCCGATATCGCCGAGGGCTCCGGAACCGGCCTTCTCCTTGTCGAGGCGCCACGATAGCGGCGCGTTCTCGTCGGCGAGCCAGTCCTGCAGGTACTGCGCCCGCACCTGCCGGATGTCACCGATGCGGCCGTCCGCGACGAGCTGCTGCGCGAGGCGGATCGCCGGCACTCGGCGGTACGTGAAGCCGACCATGGCACGCACGCCGCGTGCCTCCGCGGCGATGGCCGCCGCGTTCATCCGCTCAGCCTCTTCGACCGTGTTGGCGAGCGGCTTCTCGCAGAGGACGTGCTTGCCCGCTTCGAGCGCTGCGATCGCGATCTCCGCGTGCGTGTCACCGGGCGAGCAGATGTCGACGAGCTGCACGTCGTCGCGTGTCAGCAGCTCACGCCAGTCGGTGGTGCTCGACGCCCAGCCGAGCTTGTCGGCTGCCTTGGCCGCTTTCTCGGCGTTGCGACCCGCGACGACACGCATCCGAGGTGCGAGCGGCAGGTCGAAGAACCGGGGCGCGTTGCGCCAGGCCTGCGAGTGTGCGGCACCCATGAAGGCGTAGCCGACCATCCCGATGCCCAGTTCCGGCTGTGCGTCTTGACTCATTGTTCACTCTTTCGTTCAGGAGGCCGACGCGGGGTGGAGTCAGAGAGGAGGAGAACTCCACCCGCGTGGACAGTGTGGGCGTCTGGTTACGACTCGAACGCCGCGTCGATGTACTCGTCGACGTTCTCGCTCGTCACGACGGGCGCGTAGAGCTGCACGAGGCGCGGAACGCTCTGCGACGTGAGGTCGCCGAGCGAGCGGTCGTGCGCGATGAGGCGGGCCAGCTTGATGCCGTCGGCCGCCTGCGTCGACGGGTAGATGACGGTCGCCTGGACGACGCTGTCGCCCTCCTGGATCTCGCGCATCACGTTTGCCGAGCCCGCGCCGCCGACGAGGAAGAACTCGTCGCGATTGGCGTTCTCGATGGCCGAGAGGACACCGACACCCTGGTCGTCGTCGTGGTTCCACATCGCGTCGATCTTCGGAGCGGCCTGGAGGAGGTTCGTGGCCGCCTGCTCGCCGCCCTGCACGGTGAAGTCAGCCGCGACACGGTTCGAGACCTCGAGACCGCAGTCGCCGAGTGCATCCGCGAAGCCCTGGCTGCGCTCCTGGGTGAGCGGCAGCGAGTCGATGCCCGCGATCTCAGCGACCACGGCGTCCGGCTTGTCGGCGAGCTCCTCGCACATGTAGGTGCCTGCGCTGACGCCCATGCCGTAGTTGTCGCCGAGCACCGTGGTGCGGGCGGCGAAGGGACTCGTGAACTCGCGGTCGACGTTGATGACCGGGATGCCGGCCTCCATCGCCTTCGTCGCGACCTCGGTGAGGGCGGCGCCGTCGAAGGGCAGCAGCACGATGGCGTCGACGCCGTCGTTGATGAAGCCCTCGATCTGGCTGATCTGCAGGTTCACGTCATTCGTGCCCTCTGCGACGCGCAGCTCGACGTCCTCGTACTTCGCGGCTTCCGCCTCGGCAGCCGAGGTGATGGCGCCCATCCAGCCGTGGTCGGCCGCGGGGGCCGAGAAGCCGATGACCAGCGGCTCGCCGGCCGCGTCGTTGTCGGACGCCGTGGCGTTGCCGCCGGCTGGCGCTTCGCCCTCCGCCGCCGGCGGGGTGTTCGAGAGGCAGCCGGTGAGCAGCAGCAGCGCCGAAGCGGCCGTTGCACCTGCTGCGAGGATCCGGCGCTTTCGGGAAGCTGTCTTCCTGAAGGAACTCGTGGACATGGGGATCTCCTTTGATGCTGTCCTACTGGTGGGGATTGGGTCTGGTGAGGTTCGGTGAGCTCGGGGATGCAGGGCTCGCGCCCGTCGCGGAGGCTAGGACGTCTTGGCCCGCGACGAGAAGCGCTGCTGGAGCAGGACGGCGATCACGATGATCGCGCCCTTGGCGATGGCCTGGACGGAGCTGTCGAGGTTCGCCTGGATGAAGATGTTCGTGAGGGTGGCGAAGATGAGGACGCCGAGGACGGTGCCGACGATCGTGCCACGGCCGCCGACGAGGAGGGTGCCGCCGACGACGACCGCCGCGATCGCGTCCAGCTCGTAGAGCATGCCGTTGGTGGAGGAGCCCGCCGTCGTGCGGGCGAGCATCATGATGGACGCGATGCCAGCGGTGAGGCCCACCAGCGCGTAGAGGTACATCGTGTGGCGCTTCACCTTGATGCCGGCGAGGCGCGCAGCCTCGGGGTTGCCGCCCACGGCGACCGTGCGGCGGCCGAACGTGGTGCGGTTGAGGAGGAACCATCCGCCGATGGCGACGAGCACGAAGATCCACACGATGACGGGGATGCCGAGGAGGTCGCCGCGGAACGTCTCGAGGAACGAGTCGACGTTGACGATCTGCGTGCGGCGGCCCGCGATGAGCTCGGCGAACCCGCGGGCGGCGACCATCATGGCGAGCGTGGCGATGAACGCGACGACCTTGCCGTAGGCGATGAGGACGCCGTTGACGACGCCGGCGCCGAGGCCGACGAGCAGCGAGGTGAGCACGATGACCCACCATCCCCAGGCTTCGGCGTAGGCCTGCGTGGAGAGCGTCGTCGCCCAGACCGACGCGAGCCCGAGCACCGAGCCCACCGACAGGTCGATGCCGCCCGCCGTGATGACGAAGGTCATGCCGATGGAGAGGACGCCGATGATGGAGGCCTGGCTCAGCACGACCATGAGGTTGTCGACGCTCGCGAACCGCTCTCCCGCCGAGACCGTGCCCGCGATGCAGAGCACGACGAGCGCCAGGATGAGGCCGAAGTTGCGGGCCGAGCTGCCCCGGAAGAAGCCGCCCCGCTTGGCGTTGTCGCTCGCGACCTCGTGCTCGACGCGGAGGCTCTCGTCGGCCGCCGGGGCAGCGATCGCTTCATCGTCGTACGGGGAGCCGCCGTTCGGGGCAGAGGACTGGGGAGTCTGAGTGCTCATGCTGCGCTGCTTTCCATAACCATGTCGAGTACTGCGTGCTCATCGAGAGCGGATGCTGGGCCCTGGTGCACGACCTGTCCTTCGGAGACGACGAGCACCCGGTCGGCGAGGCCGAGGACTTCCGGGATCTCGCTGGAGACGACGACAACCGCCGCCCCTTCGTCGGCGAGCTTGCGGATGAGGGCGTAGATCTCAGCCCTGGCCCCCACGTCGACACCTCGCGTCGGCTCGTCGAGCAGCAGCACGCGGCAGCCGTGCACGAGCCAGCGGGCGAGCATCGCCTTCTGCTGGTTGCCGCCGGACAGCGTGCGGATATCGCGCTCGACGCCAGCAGGCCGCAGGTCGAGGTACTCGGCCTGCTCTTTTGCCGCCCGGCGCTCGTCGCTCTCCTTCAGCCAGGAGAACGAGGCGAAGCGCTGGAAGGTCGAGAGGGTGATGTTGCGGTAGACGGGCTCGTCGAGCAGGAGCCCCTGGCTCTTGCGCTCCTCGGGGGCGAGGCCGATGCCCGCGTTCACCGCGGCGGTGACGGAGCCGCGCTTAAGCGCCTTCCCTTCCACCGTGACCGTGCCGCTCGTCGCTGTGCGAGCCCCGTAGATGGTCTCCATGATCTCGCTGCGCCCAGCCCCGACGAGCCCGGCGAAGCCCACGATCTCGCCGGCCGACACCGTGAAGGAGACGTCCGAGAAGGTGTCTGCGAGTGCAAGGTCACGCACATCGAGCAGCACGGGTGCATCCGCTGGCAGCTCAGGCGACTCCGGGAACAGGTACTCGACCTTGCGGCCGGTCATGAGCGTGATGAGCTCGGAGGTCGGCGTCTCGCTGACCGGGAGGTTCTGCGCGACCGTGCGGCCATCCTTGAGCACCGTGATGCGGTCGCCGATCGTGCGGATCTCCTCCAGACGGTGGGAGATGTAGATGATCGCGACGCCCGCCTTGGTGAGCTCCTCGACGACTCGGAAGAGGTTCGCGACCTCCTCGGAGTCGAGCACGGCGGAGGGCTCGTCCATGACGATGATGCGCGCGTCGTGCGAGAGCGCCCGAGCCATGGAGACGATCTGCTTGCCGGCGGCGGACAGCTCGCCGACCTCGGTCGACGGCGAGATCTCCGAGTGGCCGAGGCGCGCCAGGATCTCCCTGGTGCGCTGCTTCGCCTCGGCACGCCGCGAGACGCCCGCCGTGTCGAGCTCGTGCCCGAGGTAGACGTTCTCGGCGACGGTCAGGCCGTCGACGACGTCGAGCTCCTGGTACATCGTCGCGATGCCGAGGCCGAGGGCCGCGACGGGGTTCGGGATCGTGATGGGCTCGCCGTCGAGGAGCAGCTGCCCCTCGGTCGGCTGGTGGGCGCCGGCGAGCACCTTGATGAGGGTCGACTTGCCCGCGCCGTTCTGGCCGAGCAGGCAGTGGACTTCGCCGGGGAGCACGTCGAGGTCGACACCGTCGAGCGCCCGGGCACCGGGAAACTGCTTGACGATGCCGCGCATCTGCAGCAGGGGGGATGGACCCGAGATGGGGTCTTCGTTGACCATGTGTCGAAAGCTACGCGCACTTTTGTCGACGGTCAAGCAAAAGTCTCACGTCTGTTGCACAATTGAGATACGCCGCCACACAGAAGCGTCGCAGTCGACGTCGACTCGCCGCGGGGTAACGTGGCGAAGTCGGTTCGGTTCCCACCGGCCGCCGATTCGAGAAGGGAGACGCCGATGGTCATCGAGCAGCTGCCGAAGCCGGTGTCGCGCCAGCCAGGACCTGGGGAGCTCTTCCAGATGCTGCGAGACGGGGCGCCGCGCACACGTGCTGAGCTCGCATCCGTCACCGGACAAGCCCGTTCCACGGTTGCCACTCGCATCGACATGCTCATGACGGCAGGCCTCATCGTGACGGTCGGCGAGGCCCACTCGACAGGCGGCAGGCCGCCTGCGGTCTTCGCGTTCTCCCCCGAGAGCCGGGTTGTCCTCGCCATCGACCTGGGTGCCACCCACGCGCGGATGGCCCTCACCGATCTGGCCTCGAACATCATCGCCGACTCAGAGGACAAGCTGCCCATCGACCTCGGTCCGGACACAGTGCTCGCGTGGGTCTGCGAGAAGGGTGACGAGATGCTCGCCGCCTCCGGGCGTGGGCGACGCGAGCTCGTGAGCGTCGGCGTCGGCCTCCCCGGGCCAGTGGAGTTCAGCTCGGGCCGCCCCATCAACCCGCCCATCATGCCCGGGTGGGACGACGCCGATGTCGCGGGACGCCTCGGCGCCCACTTCGACGCGCCCGTGCTCGTCGACAACGACGTCAACATCATGGCCCTCGGCGAGCACCGCAGCGAGTGGCCGGACGTCTCCGACCTGCTCTTCGTGAAGGTCGCCACCGGCATCGGATCCGGCATCATCGCCGACGGCTCCCTGCGACGCGGAGCGAGAGGAGCCGCGGGTGACATCGGCCACATCGCGGTGCCAGGAGCAGAGGACACCCCCTGCCGGTGCGGCAACCTCGGCTGCCTCGAGGCCGTCGCCGGCAGCGACGCCATCGCCCGCCGGCTTCGCAGGGAGGGCGTCGAGGTGTCCGGCAGCGCCCAGATCGTGGCGCTCGTGCGCTCGGGCGACCTCGATGCTGCGCGCGCGCTGCGTCAGGCCGGTCGCGACGTCGGCACGGTCCTCGCGGCGTGCGTCAGCATGCTCAACCCGTCCATGATCGTCATCGGCGGCAGCATCGCCGAAGCCGGTGAGCAGCTCATGGCTGGCATCCGCGAGGTCGTCTACTCGCGCTCCCTTCCGCTCGCCACGCAGCACCTGCGAGTCGTGGCCTCGCGTGCCAGAGGCGAGGCCGCCATCCTGGGGGCCAGTGCCCTCGCCATCGACCACGTGCTCTCGGCGGAGGCCATCGACGCCGCGCTCGCCTAGCGCCCCTGCCCGTCGCGCCTGCTAGGGAACAAGCCGTGTGCTGACCCAGCGGTCCGAGCGCCGCGAGTGCAAAACGCGTGCGTGCTCGACCCCGGACAGGTCGATGGCGTCGACCGCGTCAATCACGACGCGGACCCACGCGAAGCGCTCGAACGCCGCCCCGTCACCCCCACCCAGGCCGTCGGAGACGACATCGGCGAGAGACGTGGCCGGCACCAGCGGCTTGTCGTACAGCCGCTTCGACCCCTCCCCGAGCCCGTCCCAGGCCGCACGCCGCGCGTCCGCATCTCGGACGACCTCCCCAGTGCCCTCGAGACGAAGCTGCACGTCGCGATCGGGGTCGTAGAAGGTGACGGCGACCCGAGGATCCCGCCCCAGCTCCCGCACCTTCGCGGTGCGAGCATCCGTCGCGAATGCCACCGTGCCCGCCCGCCCATCGACCTCGCGCAGGATCACCGCACGGACACGAGGCTCCCCCGCCGCCCCGACCGTCCCGAGGTAGCCGAGCGTGAACGGGGTACGCGTCTCAGTCGCCGCTTCGAGCACGCCCCACAGGTCTTCGACCGTTCCGATGTCGAGGCTCACGGCAGGATCGAATCCACGTAGCCGCCATCGGCGCGCAACGCCCCACCCGTCGTCGCCGAGGCGAACGGCGACGCCAGGTAGGTGACCAGGTGCGCGATCTCCTCGGGCTCGATGAGGCGCTCAAGCAGCGACTGCGGACGGTGACGACGCATGAACTCACGCTGCGCCTCATCCCAGGGGAGCTCATCCCCGACCATCTCGGCGACGAACCCCTCGACTCCCCCCGTGTGCGTGGGGCCGGCGATGACGGCGTTGACCGTCACGCCGGTGCCCTTCACCGCCTTCGCGTACCCGCGAGACACTGCGAGGAGCGCCGTCTTGCTCATGCCGTAGTGGATCATCTCCTCGGGAATCACCACCGCTGAATCGCTCGCGATGGAGATGACCCGACCCCAGCCGCGTGCCGTCATGCCCGGCAGGTACTCGCGCATGAGGCGCGCCGCCGACAGCACGTTCACCTCGAAGTAGCGACGCCATTCGTCGTCGCTGATCTCCAGGGCCGGCGTGCTGCCGAAGATGCCCAGGTTGTTGACGAGGATGTCGATGTCCGGAAACGCCGCCATGACGGTGGACGCGCCTTCCGCCGTCGCGAGGTCCGCGGCCACCCCCTCGATGGTCGCGTCCGGCAGGCGACCCCGAAGCTCGGCGACCGCGTCGGCCACCCCGTCCGCACCGCGCCCGTTCACGACGACGGTGGCGCCGGCGGCGGCGAGGTCCGCGGCTATCGCCAGTCCGATGCCCTGCGTTGAACCGGTCACGAGGGCGGTGCGATTCGACAGATCGATGTTCATGGCAGCGATCCTGGCACCACCGCCTGACCGCGTCATGCAGCTCAGGTCACGTCGTCGAGCGCGTCGCGAGCGGTGTCGAGGCCCTCGCCCCGGCGACGCCGGACACGCTCGCGCACCTCCTCGAGGACGGCGACCGTTTCCGCGCCGGCGTCGCCCTGCTCGCGTTCGTGATCGGCGTCGAGGTTCTGGATGATGACGGCGAGCTCCGCGTCGAGCATCGCGGCGTCCTGGGGCTCGCCGAACGCCTGCGCGAGGTGCTTCCACTCCTTGCGCTGCTTCTTCGCCTTCGCATCCGGCAGCTCGTCGATGGCCTCGTACCCGTAGCGAACCGACTTCACCGCCTTGCGGACGTCATGCCACCGCTCGAGCTTCCTCGGCTTCTTCCGCGCCCGCTCCGCACGCTGCTCGACCGTGACGATCGCCCCGCGGGTCAACCGCCGCATCGCGCCGAGGGCACGTCGATCGGCGTCATCCGTGAACGGCGGCGCCGTGATGAACGAGACCAGACGATCGTGGAGGGAATCCCAGCGGTCCGAGTCGACCTCGGCCCTGAACGACTCGAGGGCGGCGTCGTGGCGCTCCGCGAGCACCTGCTCGAGGCGAGTTCGAGCTCGCTCCACGGCCTCGAGCCCCGCGTCGAGATCATCCTCCGCGTCGAGCTCCGCCAGGACCAGCTCACGAAGCACCTCGGCATCGCGGGGCGCTCCGAGCACTCCGCCAGCCCATTTCAGCTCGGCGGCAAGCGGCTTGACCGCGTCAGCTTCGAAGAGGGAGCCGAAGACCTTCAGCAGGCTGCGCAGTCGACGCAGCGCGACCCGCGCCTGGTGGACCGCATCCGGGGCATCTCGCCGAGCCCCGTCCTCGTGGGCCTGGAACTCCCCGAAGCGGCCCGCGATCGCGAAGACCACGGCCTCCCCCGCTGTCGCCTGCCCCGTGGGCGCCTGCGCGGCCTCGACTCCGTCGAGCGTGCGCACGAGCTTCGACGTGTGCACGGACGGCGTCAGGCCGGCGTCGAAGAGCACCGCCTCGATCTCGTCGAAGACCCGAGTCGAGGCGCCCTCAGCCAGCTCGACCTCGAACTCCCGCCACTCCAGCGTTCGCTCATCGCCGATGCGAAGGACTCGCGCGCGCACGACGTCCTCGCAGATGAGGGCGGCGAGCGCGTCGTCGTCATCTCTGGCGCCTCCGGCGGACCATGCGCCTCCGCCGCGGACCTCGGTGGTCGTGCGAATCGTCGTCAACTCGACGAGCGGGAGCACGGGTCGCTCGCCGATGAGCTCGGCGAACTCGGCGCGGAGCTCAGGCGGGATGCGTCGCGGGGCACCGACGGGCGCGTGGACCTCGATGCGCTCGTCTCCGCTTCGCGGTCGCTTCAGATGCCAGCCCTCGTCGTCCCCGCCGGTCCGGCGCCGCAGCACGCAGCGGGCGCCGAGGATGGCGAGCTCTGGGGTGTCGACGTACTCGGCGACGAGCGTCTCGGTGCTGGCTCCACCCGCGCGCAGTCCAGCGCCGAGCTTCGACAGCTCAGGTTCGCCAGCCCCCTCGGGGATGTCGTACTTCCGCTCGATCTCCCGCTGCTCGGAGGGCGTCCTGACCCGCTCGCTCTGCGCTTCGATGCTCATTCGAAAAGGCTAGCGCGCTCAACTTGCGAGGAGTCGGACTCGAGCGCGTCAGCGCAGCGCGGCCTTGATCAGCGGGATCTGCAGTGGCAGGCGCGCGACGGAGATCGCGAACGCGGCGAACGAGGATGCGTTCCTCTTGCGGAGCGCGCGACGCCCGAGGTCGACGCTCATCTGCATGTTCGCGGGCCAGACCGCCAGCAGCACGGCCGCGCTCGCGAGGCCGGCGAGGGGTCGCGTCGAAGGATGCAGGAGCCCGGCCGCGCAGGCGAGCTCGGCGGCCCCCGATGCGACGACCAGCTCGCGTCCGCGCGCTCGCAGCGGCTCCGGGATGATCGGCTCGAAGACCGCGGGCTTCACGAGGTGGATGACACCGGAGATGGCGAAGGGCAGGACCACGATCCATGGGATCGACCTGTCAGGCCTGGTGGTGCGACGCGTGAGTGACGTGGGCGACATGCCCGCATCCTGCCCGCCACGGCCGAGAGGCATCCCAGACGCCGTGCGGCGCCGTCGGCTACGTGCCGCGGAGGGCGGTCAGCTCTCCTCTGCGAGGAAGGCGAGGGCCGCCGCCCGGAAGTCACGCGAGCCGGGTGCGTTGAAGTGGTGACGCTCGGGGATCTCGAAGAAGCGAGCCTGTGGCGTCGCGGCCGAGAGCGCCTTCGACCCCTCGATGATGCCGTCGAGCGATCCTGTCGCGAACAGGACCGGCTGCTGCGGGACGCGGCCGAGGTCCGGGTCTGCCTTGCCGGAAGCGCGCATCCCCTCGGCGATCGCGAGGAGCGCACGGAGGTCGTTGCCGCCGACCCGCTCCGTCAGGGCGAGGTAGTTCTGCGTCACCGGGTCCTGCACGGGGGTGCCGCTGTCGATGAGCTCGCGTACCTGGGTGATGTCGAGGCGCCCCAGTGGAACGCCGTCGGGAACCCCACCGAGGACGACCCGCGGGATACGGTCGGCGAAGTCCTGCGCGACCTCCCAGCCGACGCGCGCACCGAGCGAGTAGCCGACGTACAGGGCGGTGTCGACGAGGTAGGCGTCGAGCACTGCTTCGACGTCCGAGGCGAGCGTGCGGATGTCGTAGTCGCGGCCCTCGTGGGGCTTGTCGCTCTGCCCGTGCCCACGCTGGTCGAGGCCGAGCACCCGGTAGCCGGCGCGCAGCAGGTCCCGCACCCAGCCCGTCGCGACCCAGTTGTCCTTCGTGCTGGATGCGAAGCCGTGCACGACGATCACGGTCGGCGCATCCGTGTCACCCCACGTGTAGGTGGCGATGCGGTGGCCGTCGCCGACCATCACGAACTGGGGGTCAGGAAGCACGGTCAGGGCGGCGGGAACGCTAGTCACGTCGTCGATTGTCTCAGGCCGCGAGAGCCCCGCCGCGCACGCCCGCAACGTGGCGACTCGCCGCCGGCTGAGGTCAGTCGATGAGGTCGTGGATCTGGATGATCTCGTCGCGCTTCGGGCCGACGCCGATGGCGGAGATGCGGGCGCCGGAGAGACGCTCGAGCGCCTGTACGTACAGCTGAGCGTTCTGGGGCAGCTCGTCGAAGGTGCGGCAGCCGGAGAGGTCTTCGGTCCATCCGTCGAAGTACTCGTAGATGGGCTTCGCGTGGTGGATGTCCGACTGCGAGACGGGCATCTCGTCGAAGCGGACGCCGTCGACGTCGTAGGCGACGCAGACGGGGATGCGCTCGATGCCGCTGAGCACGTCGAGCTTCGTCATGACGAGGTCGGTGACGCCGTTGATGCGTGCCGTGTAGCGGGCGACGGGCACGTCGTACCATCCGGTGCGACGCGGGCGGCCCGTGGTGGTGCCGAACTCGCCGCCGCGAGTGCGGAGCAGCTCGCCCCACTCGTCGAACAGCTCGGTCGGGAAGGGGCCAGCGCCGACGCGCGTGATGTACGCCTTGACGATGCCGATGATGCGGTTGATCTGGGTCGGGCCGACGCCTGCACCCGTGGACGCACCTCCCGCGGTCGACGAGGACGACGTCACGTACGGGTACGTGCCGTGGTCGACGTCGAGCATCGTCGCCTGGCCGCCCTCGAAGACGACGTTGCGGCCCGCGTTGAGGGCGTCGTACAGCTCGAGCGACGTGTCGCCGACCATGGGGCGGAGGCGCTCGGCGTGGACGAGGAGCGCATCCACGATCTCGTCGACCGTGATCGCGCGGCGGTTGTAGACCTTGACGAGGAGGTGGTTCTTGCCGAAGAGCGCGGCTTCGACCTTCTGGCGGAGGATGTTCTCGTCGAAGAGGTCCTGCACGCGGATGCCGATGCGGTTGATCTTGTCAGCGTAGGCCGGGCCGATACCGCGGCCCGTCGTGCCGATCTGGCGCTTGCCGAGGAACCGCTCGGTGACCTTGTCGAGGGTCGTGTGGTACCCCGTGATGAGGTGCGCGTTCGCGGACACACGCAGCTTCGAGGTGTCGACACCTCGTGCCTCGAGGTGGTCGATCTCGTGGAAGAGCACGTCGAGGTCGATGACGACGCCGTTGCCGATGACCGGGGTCACACCCGGCGTGAGGATGCCAGAGGGCAGCAGGTGCAGCGCGTACTTCTCGTTGCCGATCACGACCGTGTGGCCGGCGTTGTTGCCGCCGTTGAACTTCACGACGTAGTCGATGCGGTCGCCGAGGAGGTCGGTCGCCTTGCCCTTGCCCTCGTCGCCCCACTGACCGCCGATAATCGCTACGCCTGGCATGTGTGCCCCTGTTCTCTGTCGGATCGGCGCAGCTCGCGCCTGTCGTGTGCGTGGCGTCAGCCACGCGGTCGGGATGACCGGCTCGACGGCCCCGCCCTGTTCCCTGCTGGTGTTGCCGTGACTCGAGCTGTCGCGCCGGTGGGCGCCTAGCTGGCCGCGTGCATCCGCTCGATCTCGGTGATCGCCTGAGGGTCGGCGTCGTGCAGCAGGTCGGCGAGCCGCTCTGGCTCACCTTCCTCCCCGATCTCCGCCGCGCTTCGCCGAAGCGCGTAGAACGCACGGAGGACTCCCCGGTTGGGCTCGTGCGACCACGGCACCGGGCCCTGCCCGCGCCAGCCCGCCTTGCGGAGGGCGTCGAGGCCGCGGTGGTAGCCGACCCGCGCATACGCGTAGGAGGCGATGGTGCTGCCGTCGGCGTGCGCCGCATCCGCGAGGGCCGCCCAGGCCAGCGAGGACGCCGGGTGCTTCTCGACGATGGCCGCGAGCGCGGCCTGGTCGTGAGGCAGGTTCGAGAGGTCGTCGACGACCTCTGGCTCAGCAGCGAGGCGTGTCTCGGGGATGCCGAGGAGATTCGTTCCGGTCACGGGCCCGATTCTATCCTGTGGATGTTTCGGGGCGCGGTCGGGGCGGATTGCTGTGGAGAGCGCGCTCCGCTCGCCCAGCGGATCGCCGCGTCTCAGCTCACCGGGAAGATCGCGCAGGTGCTGGTCGCGGTGGCGAGGAGCACGTCTGTCGAGTCTCGAAGCTCCGCCTCGACGAACGCCGCGCGCGCTCCGGACTTCACGACCCGACCGCGAACGCGCACGGGCCCGGTATCCGCCGTCATGGGCCGCAGGAAGCTGACCTTGATCTCCAGCGACGTGTAGGCCTGGCCTGGGCGGAGGGTCGTGTGGACAGCGGTGCCGCAGGCGGAGTCGAGCAAGGTGGCGGCGAAGCCGCCGTGCACGGTCCCGATCGGGTTGTAGTGCGTTCGGTCGGGCACCCCCTCGAAGACGACCTCGCCCGCGGCGAAGCTCACGACGGTCATGCCGAAGTGCTGGGCGATGGGAGCGATCTCCGCACCGCTGGCGAGGTGCGCCTGCAGCTGCTCGAGTCCGCTCAACGTTCTTGGGTCGGTCATGTCGCTCCTCTGCGCCATCGCACCCAGGCGGATGCACACAGGGAGCCTCGCACCGATCCGTCAGCCGAACCAGCCGATTGTGCCGAACATCCAAGCGGCCGGGAGCACGCTCACGACGGTCCTGCGCCTGGCTACCAGGGCATGAAGGCGAAGAAGGACACGGCGACGCCGATCGAGATCGTGGCGCCCACGAAGCAGAGGGCGAGGAGCTCACCTGGCATGACCGTCCGCTGGTAGACATCCCAGTAGCGGTCTTCAGCGCGTCGTCGAGCGTCGGCTACTGCAGTGCGGGTGAGCCTTCGTCGTTGTCCGAGCATATATGTAGCTTATTTAACTAAATAAGATCTGCTCAAGGGTTGACGCCCGCTCATGCGACGGGTATCCCGCGAGCCGATTAGGAGCGATGCACGACCATGACGGGCGCCGGATCCGCCACACCGTCGGCCGTCGGGGCATCGTGAGCGGCGGGCGCTTCGACCGACCCCACCATGCCAGAGAGGAACTTGGCGACACCATCGAGTTCCTCGGTGCTGAGGGAGTCGACCACCGCGATCATCCGCTGGTGCATGACCCCCAACGTCTCTCGGACTTCGCGGTCGGACTCGACTGTCGGGGCGATGATCGAGGCCCGACGGTCCGTGGGGTGCGGGCGACGCTCGACATGCCCGCTCTTCACGAGTCGGTCCACGAGACCGGTCACCGACGCAGAGGAGATGTTGAGGCGCTGCCCCAGGTCCTTCTGCACCACGACCTTGCCGTGGCGCTGCTGCTGGAGGAGGAAGCGGAGAGCCAGGAGGTCGTTCTCGTTCATGCGCATCGACGACCGCGTCCGCGCACGCATCTTCGCCTCAGCCTCACGGTATTCACGGAGCAGGTTCAGCACGTCGACCGACGTCGCGTGCTGCCCTCCCGTCGGGTACCAGTACCCGGACGAGTGCTCGGCTGGCTTCTGCGCCATGATCCTCCTCGTGCTGGCGCACCGAACGCCAGGAAGCTAGTTCATCAAACTAGCAAAGACCGACGCGCGACCGGAAGCAAAACAGCGTCCGGCCCGCACATCGGTGTTCTCGCAGGACACCAGCCGGCCGGAGCGGCCGCTCGAAGACGTCGCGGAGCAGCAGCATCAGTCGATGCAGGGGCCCTCATGATCGAAGTGGACCCCGCGCAACTGGCACGACGCCGCCTCCTGGTCGACACGGTCGATGCCCGTCTTGCCGGCGAAGTCCATCACGATGAAGTGCGACTGCGCGCCGTCGGCGAGCCCTTCGGCAAACTCGGTGGCCTCGTCTCGCGTCGCGAAGCGGTAGTAGTCAGCCTGGTCCGTCGACCATGCTTCGACGCAGTCGACCTCGTCGCCGCAGGCCGACTCCGTGATCTCCGCGGGGTTGCTGGCGTAGTCCGGGCCCGTGTACTCCGCGTCAATCACCGCTTGCCTGATCGTGAGCCCGTACTGCGGGATGAGGATCGAGCATCCGCTCATCGCGAGCAGCGCGCCGACGCCGACGCACACGGCTCCGACAGATCTGCCCCTGACGGCCACCGCGTTCACGCTCCGTCCGTCCGCTGCGTATCCGGATGCTTCGTGTCCGGATGCTCCGGCCCCGATGGCACGCTCGTCGCCCCTGGCTGGTAGCTGTCGCCCGAGGCGGGCACATGCGCGGTCCAGCCGAAGTCGGGCTGGACGCCGAGCGGAACGTACGTCGTCGAGTACCGCCCCGGCCCCGTGCCCTCGAACAGCGCCGCCCGCGCCTGAGCCGCTGCGACTGACATCCCACCCTCGTCGTCACTGCCGTCGCCGATTTCGTCAGGCTCGCTGCCGTCGCCGAGGAGCCGACGCGTGAGGGCGGACTGCGCCGACATGAGCTCGTCGAGTTCGTGGAGCAGGATGTCGTCGTCGACCTCGACACCCTTCCTCGCCGCGGTGAGCACTGCCCGCCGGACCAGCTCCTTCGAGAACGAGCCGGTGGTCTGCTCGGCGCGTTGCGCCGCCTCAGCCAGCGCCGCCTCGCTGAACGGCAGCCCCGCCGCGTACTTCTCGAGCAGGCGGAAGCGCTCCGGCCCGCCGGGCAGCGCGATCTCCACGGCGAGGTCGACGCGACCGGGCCGGGAGACGAGAGCACGCTCGAGCACCTGCACGCGGTTCGTCGTCATGATGAACGCGACGTCGGCGTCGCCGTCCAGCCCGTCAAGCGCGTCAAGCACTTCGAACAGCAGCGGCTGCGGCGAGGCGTGCCGTTCCATGGCGACGAGGTCGATGTCCTCGAGCACGACGATCGATGGTTGCAGGGTGCGGGCCAGTTCCGCGGCCGCGCTGATGTGCTGGATGCTCGACCCGGTCAACAGCACGGCGGTCACCCCCTCCGTGCGGCTGAGGAGGTGCCTGACGGTGAGCGTCTTGCCGGTGCCGGGCGGACCGTAGAGCAGCACGCCGCGTTTCAGGTGCTGGCCCGCGGCGAGCAGGACCTCGCGCTGGCGCCCGATTTCGATGACGTGTGCGACCACGGACTCGAGCACGCCGAACGGCAGGATGACATCGCCCTCGGCGACGTCCGGCCGCTCCAAGAACGTCGCACCGGCATCCATCCGGAAGTCGCTGCTCTCGAACGCCAGCACCTTGCCGCGAAGGACGCTGCGCTCGACCATGAGCGAGCGCACCTCACCGAGCAGCTCGGAGACGAGCGCCGGCTCGGCGGCGGTGAGCACCTCGAGCTGGCTCTGCGGCCGCCCCATGTCGGGACGGGATGCGCGCTGCATGATGACGACCCGCGCCCCGCGGTAGGAGAGGAGTCGGGCACCGAAGCTCACGACCTGCCTGGTGGTCTCCGGCCCGGTCGCCTTCTCGGCGAACTCGGCCGGGCCCGGCTTGAAGGGGAGGTGAGGGCTCGAGATGAGCTCGGCGAGTCCGGCGTGCGCGTGGGCCGAACCACCCGCGACACCGACGAGGCGGGCCTCCCCGCGGCCGGCGATCTCCTCGAGTGCGATGTCGGCGTCGACGATTCGGTAGCTCGCGAACTCCTCGACGACCACAGGGAGCGCCTCGGCATCCGCACCGAGGAAGTCGCTCAGCTCCTCGCCGAACGGCGTTCGCTGCACCCTCGCGTCTGGCGGCGTCTCGTTGACCCGCTCGAGGAACCGCTTGAAGGAGCGGTAGAACTGCTCATCGGCGACCTGCGTCTCGCTCATGTCATCCCCTCGCCGGCGGGCGCGTCCCGCCGATCGCGAGCCTAGGACGACGCCGCTGGAAAAGGCACGCTCGGCGCCGCTCCTCGGCGCTGACCATCCCACATCTCGTAAATGAACGAGATTCAGTTAATTCGGCGCGAACCCTGGGTTTCCAAGGCCACATCTCCTAGGCTTCACCCAATCGCGCGATGCTGCGCGCACGCATCCAATGTCTGGAGTGAGTTTGAGCACCTACGTAGTTGTGAACCCAGCGACCGGCGAGCAGGGAGAGGAATTCCCGCTCGTCACCGAGGACGGCATCGAGACTGCGCTGCAGAGCCTCGATACCGCGTACCGCACGTGGTCGAAGCCCAGCACCGTCGCAGAGCGCGCCGCCCTCATGCGCCGTGCCGCCGAGCTGCACCGCGAGCGCCGCGAGGAGCTCGCCCAGATCATCACCCGCGAGATGGGCAAGCCCATGGAGCAGTCCTACGGCGAGGTCGACTTCAGCGCCGACATCCTGCAGTACTACGCCGACAACGCGGAGAACTTCCTGAAGGACGCCCCGATCGAGCTGCTCGGCGGCGAGGGAACCGCCCTCATCCGGCGCTCCGCCATCGGGCCCCTCCTCGGCATCATGCCCTGGAACTTCCCCTACTACCAGGTCGCCCGCTTCGCCGGCCCGAACCTCGTGCTCGGCAACCCGATCCTGTTGAAGCACGCCGGGCAGTGCCCCGAGTCGGCAACCGCGCTCGAGCAGATCTTCGCGGACGCGGGCTTCCCGACGGGCGCGTACGTCAACATCTTCGCCACCAACGAGCAGATCGCCGACATCATCGCCGACGACCGCATCCACGGCGTCTCCCTGACCGGTTCCGAGCGTGCCGGGGCGGCCGTCGCCGAGATCGCAGGGCGCAACCTCAAGAAGGTCGTGCTCGAGCTCGGCGGGTCCGACCCGTTCATCCTGCTCAGCACCGACAGCGTCGACGAGGCCGTCGAGGCCGCGGTCGCCGCCCGCCTCGACAACTCCGGACAGGCCTGCAACGGCGCGAAGCGCATGATCGTCATCGACTCGCTCTACGACGAGTTCGCCGAGAAGTTCACGGCCGCGATGACCTCGGTGGCCCCCGTCGACCCGACCAAGGACGACGCCGAGCTCGGCCCGCTCTCCTCGGCGCCAGCCACGAAGAACCTCGCGGAGCAGGTCGAACGCGCGGTCGCTCAGGGCGCGCAGCTGCTCGCAGGCGGCGGTCACGACGGCAACTTCTTCGAGTCGACGGTGCTCGCCGGCGTCACGCCAGACAACGACGCCTACACGGAGGAGTTCTTCGGCCCCGTCGCGGCGCTCTACAAGGTCAGCAGCGAAGAGGAGGCCATCGAGCTCGCCAACGCGACCCCGTTCGGCCTCGGCTCGTACCTCTTCACGACCGACCAGGAGCAGGCACAGCGCGTTGCCGACGCCATCGAAGCCGGCATGGTCTACATCAACGGCGTCGGCCTCGACAGCCCGGAGCTGCCGTTCGGCGGCGTGAAGCGCTCGGGCTTCGGCCGCGAGCTCGGCTCGCTCGGCATCGAGGAGTTCGTCAACAAGAAGCTCATCCGCCAGGTCAAGTAGTCCTGGTCGATCGGGAGCCCCTCGGGCCGGAGCTCACCTCCGCCCGAGGGGCTCTTCCGCTCCCTCAAGCGACATTGTCGGTGGCACCTCCTAGCGTGTGAGCATGCTTGAACTCCTCGCCATCGAGAACTACCGGTCCATCAAGAGCGTCACGGTGGCACTCGAACGCCTCAACGTCATCACCGGCGCGAACGGCAGCGGCAAGTCGAACCTGTACCGAGCCCTGCGCCTGCTGCACGACATCATCCGCGAGGGCGCCCTGTCGTCGCTCGCGATGGAAGGCGGGCTGCGGGCAGCGCTGCACGCGGGCAAGCGCTCCCGTGGCACGCCCGTCACCCTCAAGCTCGGCCTCCGCACCTCGACCGCCTCGTACGCGACCGACCTCGGCATGCCGCCTCACGAGCGCCCCGACTCAAGGCCCCTCCAGAACTTCGCGATCGACCTGGGCATCCCTGTCCTCTCCGACTTCCCGTTCGATCCGGTCGTGAAGAGCGAGCTCGTCTGGTCGAGCGAGCTGCTGCGCCCCTCAACGACACTCGTCGAACGGCGCGGCAACCTCGTCAAGGTGCGCGACGCCGACTTCAAGCTGGTGCGCGCCGAGTGGAGCGTGCGCGAGGCCGAGTCGATGCTCGCCACCCTCGCCGACCCGTCGACGGCGCCCGAGCTCTACGCGCTCCGCGAGTCGGCGCGCGGCTGGCGCTTCCTCGACTACCTCCGCACCGACGCGGCAGCCCCGGCGAGGCTGCCGAGCCCAGCGACCTTCACCCCAGTGCTGCCGGATGACGGCTCGCGCCTCCCCGCGGCCCTCGCGACGGTGCAGCGGGTCGGCAACGCGAGAGCCTTCCACGCCGCCATCGATGCCGCCTTCCCCGGTTCCCGGGTGGGCATCGAGGAAGACGCGTCCGGCATGGCGCGGCTCGTCATGTCGCAGCCCGGCCTCGCAAGGCCGCTCGACGCCCGCGAGCTGTCCGACGGCACGCTGCGGATGATCCTCCTCGCCACCGCCCTGCTCTCGCCCCGCATGCCCGAGCTGCTGGTGCTCAACGAGCCAGAGGCAAGCCTCCATCCGAGCCTCCTCCCGACGCTCGCGGGCCTCATCCGCAGCGCATCCGAGCAGACGCAGGTCATCGTCGTCACGCACTCGCAGCCGCTCGTCGAGGGCCTCCGCGACGACGCGAACGTCATCGAGCTCGAGAAGGAGGCGGGCTCGACGAGCATCCGCGGCCAACTCCAGTTCGAGGGTCCGCAGTGGGTGTGGCCGAAGCGCTGAGCGCGCTCCTTCGCTCAGCTACTTCGCCTCGCCGTAGCTGTCGACGACGTGCGCCACCACGGGGAAGGTGACCTGGCTGCCCGAGAAGAGGAGTCGTCCGGCCTCGGCGGCTGCCGCGACGACCTCAGCCGCTGCACGGTCTGCCAGCTCGGCGGGCGCGTGCACCACTACCTCGTCGTGCAGGAAGTACGCGAGGTGCGGGCTGCGCTCGAGCGGCGCATCCACAACCGATCCAGCTCCGAGTCGGGCCAGCCGCTGCCGGATGCCTGCCATCCAGGTGAGCGCCCACTCGGCGGCCGTGCCCTGCACGATGAAGTTGCGGGTGAAGCGTCCGAAGTCGCGCGGCGAGAACTCGGCGGGCGGCCACGGAGACGTTCGTCCGAGCCAGGTGTGCACCTGCTGTCCCCGTTCCCCAGAGCGGGCGGCCGAGGCGACGAGCGCCATCGCGTGCGGGTAGGCGCGCTCGAGGCCCGGCAACAGGATCGCGCTCTGCCCGCTCGTCGCGCCGTACATCGCGCCGAGCATCGCCACCTTCGCACTGTCGCGGTCGGGTACGACGCCCCGATCGACGAACGCGGTGTACATGTCGCGCTGCGCGCCCGCTCTTGCCATGGCCTCATCGCCGGACATGGCTGCAAGGATGCGCGGCTCGAGCTGCGCCGCATCGGCCACGATGAGCTTCCAACCCGGGTCAGCCACGACCGCGCTGCGGATCTCCTTGGGGAGCTGCATGGCCCCGCCGCCGCTGGTCGCCCAGCGTCCCGTCACGACGCCACCCGGAACGTAGTCGGGCCGGAAGCGTCCGCCATGGATCCACTCGTCGCGCCAGGTCCATCCGTTCGCCGTGAACAGCCGATGCAGACGCTTGTAGTGCAGGAGCGCCTCGACAACCGGATGGTCCTTGCCCCACAGCTCCCACTTGCTGGTGCTTGCCACGTCGAGCCCGGCGCGGCGCAGCGCAGCGAGCAGGTCCTTGGGAGAATCGACGTTGAGGGTCGGCTCGTCCAGCGCGGAACGCACCACCGATGCCGCGGCCTCGAGCTTCGCGGGCCTGCCGCCAGCGCCCCGCGGCCCCAGCGCCTCCACGAGGACACGCTCGTGGCGCCCGACGCTGAACGGCATGCCAGCAGCCCGGAGCTCCGCCGCGACCAGAGCTCCCGCGCTCTCGACCCCGACGAGGAACGCGAGCGCACCCTTCCGGGATCCCCCGTGGTTCGCGGCCTCCAGGGCCGCGAGCTGCGCCTCGAAGAGCTCTCGGGTCGCGGCGGGCGTGCCCGGGTTCTCGGCGTCGAGGTCGAAGAGGCCCTCGCCCGGGTGAGACCCGCCTCGCGCGTCCGCCACATCGAGGCTCGCATCGAGATAGCCGGCTGTGATGAGGATGCGGCCCGCGAGCCGAAGGTCGTGGCACCGGCCCACCCGCACCCCGTGGGCGAGCAGCCGGGGCACGATGTCCTGGCTGTTCCACACCCAGCGAATCGGGTCGCCTGCTGGGGCCGACCGCTCGCACTCGGACACCAGCTGCGCGAGCCCGATGGCGTCAGGGACGATCCGCACGCGAGGGGCGTGCGAGGAAGCGGCGTCGGCGGTGGGTGCGGCGTCGCGTCGATCTTCGAGCGCGAAGCCGCGCTCGAGCGACGTGACCAGGATGTGCATCCGTTCATTGTGCGGCAGGCCACGGACAAGATCCGCCTCGAAGCCGGACCCTTGCGCAATTCCCCGGGTCTGCGCCATTCCACAACAACGCCAGGCACGCTGACCACATGGAAACGAAACCGGTGTCCCCCGCCGGAGCGTCGACCGAGAGCCTTAAGAACGTCACGCGCAGCGTCGCGCGAGACGGCACGAGCTACGTCGTCACGCTCGAGCGCACCTTCCCGAACTCGCCTGAAGCCGTGTGGACGTCGTGCACAACACCAGAGGGCCTCTCGCGCTGGTTCGAACCCGTCGACGGCGAGCTCGCCGAGGGCGGGAGGTACCGGCTGACCGCCAGCGGCACATCCGGCACCATCGAGCACTGCCAGCCGCACACGGAGCTCCGCGTGACGTGGGAGTACGACGGCGATGTCAGCCGAGTCCGCCTGACACTCGACCCCGCCGGACCGGGCACTCGCCTGACGCTGCACCACACGGTGCCGGACAACGAGCACTGGGCTCAATACGGCCCGGCCGCCACCGGCATCGGCTGGGACGGCGCCCTCCTCGCCCTCGCACTCGCTCTCGGCGACTCCGGCACCGACGTGCAGGTGGCTCTCTCCGCCTTCAACGACACTGCGGAGGGCAAGCGCTTCATCGAGTCCGCGGCCGACCGCTGGTGCACCGCCCACCTCAGCGCCGGTGCCGACCCCGACGACGCACACGACTCCGCGGCCCGCACCGCCTCCTTCTACCTGGGCGACGAATAGCCACACGGGCTGCGCACGACACGCGACCGCCCGCCGGTGGGAACACCTGACGGGGCTCGTCGGTTGCATCCAAGGTGACTGTTCCTCTCTCCATCCTTGACCTCGCCCCCATCGCCCCTGGCCAGACCGTCAGGGAGAGCTTCCAGGCGAGCGTCGAGCTCGCCCAGGCCGCCGAGCGATCCGGGTACCGCCGCGTCTGGTACGCCGAGCACCACAACATGCCCACGATCGCGTCGAGCGCGACGAGCGTCCTCATCGGGCACATCGCGTCGCAGACCTCCACGATCCGGCTCGGGGCCGGCGGCGTCATGCTCCCCAACCACTCCCCGCTGGTCATCGCCGAGCAGTTCGGCACCCTCGCGACCCTGTATCCGGACCGCATCGACCTCGGACTCGGGCGCGCCCCCGGCAGTGACCAGGCGACGTTCCGGGCCCTGCGCCGCTCCCCCGCGTCCGCGAACGAGTTCCCGCAGGACGTTCTCGAGCTGCAGGCCTTCCTCCGCGGTGAGTCGACCATCCCGGGTGTGCAGGCAGTGCCAAGTGGGGGCACGAACGTGCCCCTCTACATCCTCGGATCCAGCCTCTTCGGCGCGCAGCTCGCGGCGCAGCTCGGACTGCCGTACGCGTTCGCGTCGCACTTCGCGCCAGACCAGCTCTTCCAGGCCGTGGCCCTGTATCGCGAGCGCTTCCAGCCGTCGGAGCAGCTCGAGGCACCCCACCTGATCGTGGGCGTCAACGTCGTCGCGGCACTCGACGCAGCTGAAGCGCAGGAGCAGTTCACTCGCTCCAGGAGGTCCCGCCTTCGCAGCGTTCTCCTCCGAGGACCCAACTCCGACTTCACGGACGAGCAGATGGACCAGATCCTGGCGAGCCCCCAGGGGCAGCAGATCGCGAACATGATGCGCTACACGGCTGTCGGCACCGGGCCGGAGGTGCGGGACTATCTCACGGAGTTCGCCGAGACGACCGGGGCTGACGAGCTGATCATCGGACACGGCGCGCTGCAGAGCGCCGACCGCGTCCGGTCGCTCGAGATCACCGCGGAGGCGATGCGCGCATCCCAGCCGCTCGAGAACGCCGACAGGTAGCCCGACCGGCGGTGCGGGGCGGCTGCGCAGGGCGGTAGCGTCGAGCCATGGATCTTCTCGGGCACGCCTTCACCACCACCGACTGGGCCTCGCTGGAGCCGACCGTCCACACGGGCACCACGGGCGACGCGCGGTGGCGGACCCAGCAGATCGGTGAGACTCGCATCCGGATGGTCGACTACTCTCCCGGCTACCTCGCCGACCACTGGTGCTCACGCGGACACGTGCTATTCGTGCTCGACGGCACGCTGGTCACCGAGCTCGACGATGGCCGCCTGGTGACGCTGAGCGCTGGCCAGAGCTACCAGGTCGGGACCGACATGGAGGCCCACCGCTCGCGCACGGAGGCCGGCGCGCGGTTGTTCATCGTCGACTGATCGAAGACGGCCGGGCCTGACCCGTGCGACTCGTCAAGCCCCGGCGCGGCGCGCGCCGCCAGTGCCACCGGTGCCGTCGTCGTCAGGGTCCGACGGCAACGTGCCGTCGGCCGTCGCGGTCGCCGACGAGGCGTCGGAGAGCTTCCCGAACGCGAGCACGTTCGCGAGCTTGCCCACAGCCCCGAGCACGTCGCCCCTCTCACCGGCCGGCTCCGCGCCCGACTTCTCCTCGCTGGCAGTCAGGTCCGCGGGGTCTCCGATCGGATCTCCCTGGATCGAGTCCCCGAGTCGCTCGTCGCTGTGCTGGTTGTCCTTCATGGTTGCTCCCGCCGTTTGCGTCCGTCAGCCACCAGGCAAGCACGTCATCCTCCGCGAACCTGACAAGACGGCGCATCCGTGAGCGCCTCCGCACGTCCCGGGATGGCCCCGTGTGACGATGGGGCATGCCCGTCGTCGAGTCCCGCTGCGTTGTCCCCGTCGACCCCGCGACAGCCTTCGCCGTGTCCCAGACGACCGGCGACGTGCGACTGCGATGGGACCCGTTCATCCGCCGCCAGCGCTTCCTCGACGGAGCCGAGCGGCCGGCGAAAGGGGTGCGCACCTTCACCGTGCACCGTCTCGGGTTCCGAATGATCAGCGAGTACGTCTCCTACAAGCCGCCGTCGAACGTCGGCATGAAGATGACACGAGGATCCTGGTTCTTCGAACGACTCGGCGGGGGTTGGCGGTTCAGCCCCGCCGAGGACGAGTCCGGCGACGGCAGACCCGCGACACTCGCCGTCTGGCGGTACAACTTCGCCTGCAGGCCGAGATGGCTTGCCCCGCTCGCCGAGCGCATCGGCGGGGCGATCCTGCAACGCGACATCGACCGTCGCATCCGCGGATTCGCCCGAGGATGCGCGGACCCGGTGGTGCTCGCGGCGGTCGCAGCGGGCCGCTGACGTGGGCTGCCAGTGAGGCGTCAGACGGATGCCCGTAGGGCCACGCGTGCGGCGGCGGACACGGTTGCCGCCGTCCGCCCGAGCGCTTGCGTGTGCAGCTGCCACTGCTGCCAGAACAGGGGCACGTCGACCCAGCCCCGAGGGTCGATCCGCACCAACGAAGGTTCGTCCTCGAGCTGCTGCTCCGGGACGAGCCCCCAGCCGAAGCCGAGGCGGATGGCCGTGACGAAGTCGGCGGACGACGGCACGTAATGGCAGGGCGGGCTTCCGGGGTCGACCCCCACGGCCTGCAGGTAGCGGTCCTGCAGCGTGTCGGCTCGGTCGAAGACCACGACCGGGGCGCCATGCAGGGCATCCGTCAGCGTCTCCCCTGGAGCCTCGAACCAGCGCGCGGCGAAGCCGGGAGACGCCATGGGCACGTAGCGCATGGCGCCGAGCAGCACCGAGGTGCAGCCCTGGACGGGCGCCGGGTCGGCGGTGATGGCCGCCGTCACCGTTCCTCGCCGCAGCAGTTCCGTGGTCTGCGTCTCGTCGGCCCGGCGCAGCTCGAACGCGATCTCGTCGGCGAGCGGCGCGATCGCGGGCAGCAACCACGTGGCGAGCGAGTCGGCGTTGACGGCGATGGGGAGGCGCTCGAGGGCGGGTCTCGCGTGGTCCGCGACCGTGCCGGTTCCGGGACCGGCCCCCACGCGGCCGAGGATGCTCGATGCCTCCCGTCCGAGCGCATCGAGCTGCCTGGCGAGGCGCAGGAGCACCTCACCGGACTCGGTCGGCGCGACGGGTTTGCTGCGCTGCAGCAGCACCCGGCCCGTCTCGCTCTCGAGCGCCTTGATGCGCTGGCTGATCGCGGACGGGGTCACGCGCAGTTCGCGGGCGGCGGCTTCGAAGGTGCCCGTCTCGACGGCGGCGCGGAGCGCGGCGAGACGTTGGGGGTCGAACGCAGACGCAGCAATTGGCATGAAGCAATGCTAATGATTGCCAAGGAAAATGAGCTGGACCCGGATATTCAACGCGCCATATCGTCGCGGCATGACCCTGGACCTGCTCACCCCACTCGCCGGCTTCGGCTTCGGCCTGTCGCTCATCGTCGCGATCGGCGCGCAGAACGCGTTCGTGCTTCGGCAGGGGCTCCTGCGGAAGCACGTGCTCGCCGTCGTCGCCGTCTGCGCGCTCTCCGACGCGCTCCTGATCCTGCTCGGCGTAGGCGGAGCCGGCATCGTCTTCACCGCGCTCCCCTGGCTGACCACCGTCGTGCGCATCGCCGGGGCAGCGTTCCTGCTCGGCTACGCGCTGCTCGCGGCCCGCCGGGCGATGACGCCGAAGGCGATGGATGCGGACAGCCCCGCGGCATCCTCTGCCCTGCTGCCGACCGTGCTCACGTGCCTCGCGCTCACCTGGCTGAACCCGCACGTGTACCTCGACACGGTCGTGCTGCTCGGGTCGGTCGCGAACACACACGGCGAGGCGCGATGGCTGTTCGGTGCAGGCGCTGCTGTCGGAAGCGTCGTCTGGTTCGCCGCCCTCGGCTTCGGCGCGCGCCTCCTGCAGCCGGTGTTCGCGAAGCCCGTCGCCTGGCGTGTCCTCGACGCCATCATCGCCGTCGTCATGGTCGGCATCGCGGCGTCGCTGCTGCTCGGGCTGTGAGGTGGAGGATCGGGAAGGGCCGCCCCTCGCCATCGGTCTCGGAGCGACCGACCTCGACGAACCCCCGGCGCGCGTAGAACGCACGCCCCGCCGAGTTCTGTTCGTTCACGTCGACCCGGGTGAGAGCTCGCCCCGCGAGCACGGCGTCGAGCAGCGTGCTCCCGACACCGGTGCCCTGCGCATCCGCATCCACGAACAGCATCTCGATGACGTCACCCTCGAGTGCCACGAATCCGACGAGCCGCCCACCGCGTTCGGCGACGCGCAGGTCCGACATGCGAGGCAGGTAGCTCTCGACATCCAGCGCTATCGCGTCGACGTCTGCGGCGGAGAGGAACGCATGCGTCGCCTCGACCGAGCGCCGCCAGATGCCGAGCAGATCCTGCACATCCGCGGGTACAGCTCGCCGAATCGAGATCACACTTCATCGTAGGACGGTGACGCACGCGCGGATCCGGAAAACCCTTCAGCGTCGAGCGCTATCGTCGCCACAAGTCAGAGCAGACCCCGAACGGAAGGCCCACGATGAGCGACCAGAACATCTCCCACGACAGCGACGGCGACGAGAAGCCGAACGGCCTCGGCGAAGACGGCACGATCCCCGACTCCGACGACGGGGTCGCGGTCGGCTACGACCCGGACGCCTCCACGTTCGAGCCGGAAGAGGACTGACGAGAGCGAGGTCGACTCGCGACGAAGGGCCGGGCGCAGCAAACTGCGGCCCGGCCCTTTCGCCTGCGCGGGCGCCTGACGCGGGCACGCCTACCCCGGGACCCTCAGCGACTCACGGCCTCCGCACACGCACAATTGCGCGCGCACCCAGGACGAGACCGCAAGCTCGCACGATGAGCCATCAGATGCACGACAGCGAAGACAGCCTCCCCGAGAGCGACCAGCTCGAGAAGGACACGAGCTACTCCCCCGGCAGCGAGACGGAGACGCAGGAGAAGCAGGAGACGAGCACCGAGCGCGTGGATGAGGTCGACGGTGGCGTCGACAACGACATCGACGCCGACCAGGTGAACGTGCGCCCCGGCACGGGCGGCCCGGACGACGTGGGCGACATCGATGTCGACGTGGATGACATCAACTTCCCCAGCGCCGAGGAGGCGAGCCGGGCAGCCCCTTCGGACGACGCTGCGACGAACTAGGCGACGCCGTCCGGCTGGAGCACGAGCCGGTACCCCATGCCCGCCTCCGTCAGCAGGTGGCGCGGCGCCGACGGCACCGGCTCGAGCTTCCTGCGCAGCTGCGACAGGTACAGCCTCAGGTAGCCGGTGTCGTTGACGTGCTCCGACCCCCAGATGCTGGTGAGCAGCATCTGCCGGGTCACCAGACGCCCAGCGTTGCGCACGAGCAGCTCCAGCACCTGCCATTCCGTGGGCGTGAGGCGCACGTGCGTCGACTCCCCGCCGACGGTGCGAACGACGCTCTTCGCCGCCAGGTCGACCGACACGTCGCCGAACACGACGACCGGCTCACCGCCAGCCTGCGGGACTCGGCGCGACAACGCTCGGATGCGCGCGAGCAGCTCGTCGATGGAGAACGGCTTCGTGACGTAGTCATCCGCGCCCGCGTCAAGGGCATCCACCTTGTCGCCCGCCCCGCTGCGCCCCGAGACGACGAGGATCGGCGCCTCAGACCAACCCCGGATGGCCTCGATGACCTCGAGCCCGTCGAGCTCCGGCATGCCGAGGTCGAGGAGGTACAGGTCCGGGCGATGGTCGATCGCGACGGAGATGGCTTCCGCCCCGTTGCGGGCGATCAGCACCTTGTATCCCTTGGCGGTGAGGGTGATGCGCAGGGCGCGAAGCAGCTGCGGGTCGTCGTCCGCGATGAGGATCTTCATGCGCGCCTCCCCTCCCCTGTCTGTCGTCCGGCGGTCGCCGCCGCGTCAATCGGCAGTGTCACGACCATCGTGACCCCGCCCCCCGGGGTGTCCTCGGGAACCAGTGTGCCCTGCATTCCCTCGACGAAGCCCTTCGAGATGGCGAGCCCCAGCCCGAGGCCGGTCGTGTTGTCGGTGTCGCCGAGCCGCTGGAACGGCTCGAAGACCTCACCGCGTCGCTCGGCGGGGATCCCTGGCCCGTGATCGACGACTCGGATCTGCACGTCGCCCCCGAACTGGCTGGTCGCGAGCCGGACCGTTCGACTAGGCGGCGAGTGGCGGACCGCGTTGGCGAGGAGGTTGACCAGCACCCGCTGCAGCAGGGCCGGATCGGCGGCGACGGATGCGACCGCGGGGTCGAGCGCGAGCTCCACGTCGGCGGGGCCGAGCCCCAGCTCGTCCAGCGACGGGAGGATCGCATCGGCCGGGTCGATGCTCATGACGGAGACGGCGAGCGCCCCCGACTGGAGGCGGCTCACGTCGAGGAGATCGGTCACGAGCGTGGCGAGCGTGCCGAGGCTCTCGTCCGCGGTCTCCAGGAGCTCGTCACGGTCGTGGTCGTCGAGCTCGTCGCCCGCAACGCGAAGGCCGGTGACCGCAGCTGTCGCGGATGCCAGGGGACGCCGGAGGTCGTGACTGAGCGCGGACAGCAGCGCCCGCCTGACCTTGTCAGAGGCGGCGAGCGGGGCGACCTCGTCGGCCGCCTCCCGCAGCTCGCGGTGCTCGACGGCCGCGCCGAGCTGCGCGACGATGACGGTCAGCAGCCGGCGCTCCGAGGCGTCGAGCTCGCGACCGTGCAGCTCGAGGGCGACTCCCGAGCCACCGGACGACGGTGGGGCGACCGGAATCGAGGTGTGCCGGTCCCCGCGCACCGGCTCACCGCAGCTCGCGAGCACGCGCGGTTCGGTCTCGTCGCCCCGCGCATCCACGCCTCGCGCATCCACGAGCCGCACGCCCGCGAGGCCGAACGCCTCGCGCGTCCGCTCGACGAGGGCCTGCATCGCGTTCTGCCCACGGAGCACGCTGCCGGCGACGGTCTGCAGCAGCTGGGACTCCGCGGCCGCCCGACGGGCTTCGCGCGCCCTTCTCGCCGCCCGGTCGACGACGAAGCTCACGAGGGCGGCGATGACGAGATACAGCACGATCGCCGTGACATGGCTCGGGTCGGTGATGAGGACGGTGCCGAACGGGGCGACGAAGAAGAAGTCGAGGGTGACGCCAGACAGCACGGCCGCGAAGAGCGCTGGCCAGAGGCCGCCGACCAGGGCGACCGCCACGACCAGCACCTGGTAGCTGAGGGCGTGCGTCGTGAACGAGTCGACACTGCCGAGGGACGCGAGCAGCCAGGTGAGCAGCGGACCCGCGACGAGGGCCAGCACGAAGCCGGCGATCCGGCGACGCGGGGTCAGCGCCCCGCCGAGCCTCGGCAGCCTGAGCCGGCCGCCGGCATCCGCATGGTTGACGATGTGCACGTCGATGGTGCCGGCGTCCCGAGTGACGGCACTGCCCACGCTCGCGCCAGTGAGCAGCGCGGCAACCCGATTGCGACGACTGACGCCGATGACGAGCTGCGTCGCGTTCACCGACCTCGCGAACTCGATGAGGGCCGCCGGCACGTCCTCGCCGACCACCTGGTGGTAGGTGCCGCCCAGCTGCTCCGCAAGCGCCCGCTGCCGTGCAAGATGCCCAGGATCCCCGACGCGCAAGCCGTCCTGGCTCGTCACATGCAGCGCCAGCAGCTCGCCGCTGCCGGACCGCGCCGCGATGCGGGCGCCGCGCCGAAGCAGCGTCTCCCCCTCCGCTCCCCCGGTCAGCGCGACGACGACCCGCTCGCGCGCCTCCCACGTCGCGTCGATGCCGTGGTCGTCCCGGTAGCGCTTGAGGGACTGGTCGACGTCGTCGGCGAGCCACAGCAGCGCCAGCTCGCGCAGCGCCGTGAGGTTGCCGAGGCGGAAGTAGTTGGAGAGCGCCGCGTCGATGCGTTCAGCCGGGTACACGAGCCCGCCGGCGAGGCGGTCCCGGAGCGCCTGCGGGGACAGGTCGACGACCTCGACCTGATCGGCTCGCCGCAGCACGTCGTCCGGGATCGTCTCGCGCTGCGGCACCCCCGTGATCTGCTCGACCACATCGTTCAGGGACTCGATGTGCTGGATGTTCACGGTGGAGACCACGTCGATGCCCGCGTCGAGGAGCTCCTCCACGTCCTCCCAGCGCTTCAGGTTGCGCGCACCGGGCGCGTTCGTGTGCGCGAGCTCGTCGACGAGCGCCACCTCCGCACGCCGCCCGATCACCGCATCGAGGTCCATCTCCGTGAGCTCGACGCCGCGGTGCAGGTACGTCGCGCGTCCCACCACCTCGAGCCCGGCGGCCGCCTCGGCCGTCGCGGCCCGGCCGTGGGTCTCGACGACCGCGACCACCACGTCCTTGCCTGCTTCGCGCATCCTGGTGCCCTCGTGGAGCATCGCGAACGTCTTCCCGACGCCAGGGGCGGCGCCGAGCAGCACCCGCAGCCGTCCCCGCTTCGCCATGGGTCAGAGCTCCTTGCCTTCCTGGGTGGATGTGGGGGTGGATGTGGGGGCCGAGGGGTTCGCCTGCAGCTCCGCGAGCACCAGATTGAGCTCCAGCACGTTGACGGTGGGCTCCCCGAGGAACCCGAGCAGAGGGACGACGGTGTGCGCTGCGACCAGCGTACGGACCTGGGCGGCGTCGAGCGCGCGCGTCGCCGCGACGCGCTGCACCTGCAGGTCCGCGTACGCGGGGCTGATGTGAGGGTCGAGCCCTGAGGCCGACGCCGTCACCGCATCCACCGGCACGGCGTCAGGCGCGACCCCGTTGAACTCGGCGACCTGCGCTCGCCGCTCCTCGATGGCGGCCACGAGATCCGGGTTCTCCGGCCCCAGGTTCGAGCCGGAGGACCCGCCCGCGTCGTAGCCGTCCCCCGCCGCCGATGGGCGCGACTGGAAGTACTCGGGCAGCGGGTTGCCGTCGGCGTCGACGAACGACTGACCGATGAGGCTCGAGCCGACGACCGCACCGGTGCCGTCCCGCACCGCCGATCCGTTGGCCTGGGCGCCGAAGGCCGCCTGGCCGAGGCCGGTGATGACCAGGGTGTACCCGACGCCGAGGACGACGGTGAAGAGGAGCATCGCGCGGACGGCGACCCAGGCGGTGCGCGCCGTGGCGCGGGTTGCGGAGTTCATGGTGGGAGTCCCTTTCTGGGGCAGATGTCGGGTTGGGGTTCAGAAGCCCGGGATGAGGCGCACGACGAGGTCGATGAGCCAGATCCCCACGAATGGGGCGACGATGCCGCCGAGTCCATAGACGAGGAGGTTGCGGCCGAGCGTGCTCGAGGCGTTCGCGGGCCGGTACTTCACGCCCCGAAGCGCGAGCGGGACGAGCAGCACGATGACGATGGCGTTGAAGACGATCGCCGACAGCACCGCAGACGCCGGGGAGTGCAGCCCCATGATGTTGAGGACGCCGAGCCCCGGGAAGACGCCCATGAACATGGCCGGGATGATCGCGAAGTACTTGGCGATGTCGTTCGAGATGGAGAACGTCGTGAGCGCTCCCCGCGTGATGAGGAGCTGCTTGCCGATGCGCACCACGTCGATGAGCTTCGTGGGGTCGGAGTCGAGGTCGACCATGTTGCCCGCCTCCTTCGCCGCGGACGTGCCCGTGTTCATGGCGACACCCACATCGGCCTGTGCGAGCGCGGGAGCGTCGTTGGTGCCATCCCCCGTCATCGCGACGAGGTTGCCGCCCTCCTGCTCGCGGCGGATGTAGGCGAGCTTCTGCTCCGGCGTCGCCTCGGCGAGGAAGTCGTCGACTCCGGCCTCTCTGGCGATCGCGGCGGCCGTGAGCGGGTTGTCGCCCGTCACCATGACGGTGCGGATCCCCATGGCGCGAAGCTCGGCGAAGCGGTCGCTGAGCCCTTCCTTCACGACGTCCTTGAGGTGCACGACCCCGAGGACACTGCCGGCCGGCCGTCCCCGCTCAGGGCTGGGCGCATCCATCACTGCCACGACGAGCGGGGTGCCGCCGCTCTGCGAGACGCGACCCGTCGCATCCTCCAGCTCGGCGAGCTGCGCTGGGCTCACGGGTGCGCCCTGGTCACCGAGCCAGGCGGTGACCGCTGAGCCTGCCCCCTTGCGGATGCGCGCGCCGTCCGCCAGATCGAGTCCGGACATGCGGGTCTGGGCCGTGAACGGCACGATCTCGCCGCGCCTCGAATCGGCTGCCTGGGCTTCGACGTCGACGCCCTCCAGACGCGCGAGCTCGACGATCGAGACCCCCTCTGGGGTCGGGTCGGCGAGCGACGACAGTGCGGCGGCCCGGATCAGGTCCTGGTCGCGCACCCCGGCCATCCGCACGAACTCGGACGCCCGACGGTTGCCGTACGTGATGGTTCCGGTCTTGTCGAGGAGCAGCGTCGTCACGTCCCCGGCGGCCTCGACCGCGCGGCCGGACATGGCGAGCACGTTGTGCTGCACGAGGCGGTCCATGCCCGCGATGCCGATGGCCGACAGCAGCGCCCCGATGGTGGTCGGGATGAGGCACACGAGCAGCGCGATGAGCACGGTGATGCTGACCGGCTTCGCCGCGTAGGAGGCGATCGGGTTGAGGGTGAGGGCGACCACGACGAACACGATCGAGAGCGACGCGAGGAGGATCGAGAGCGCGATCTCATTCGGCGTCTTCTGCCTGGAGGCCCCCTCGACGAGCGCGATCATCCGGTCGACGAACGTCTCCCCCGGCTTCGAGGTGATGCGCACGACGATCCGGTCGGAGAGCACGCGCGTGCCGCCCGTGACGGCGCTGCGGTCACCGCCGGACTCGCGGATGACGGGGGCTGATTCGCCGGTGATGGCCGACTCGTCGACGGAGGCGATACCCGAGACGATGTCGCCGTCGCCGGGGATGAGCTCGCCCGCCGCCACCGTGACGACGTCGCCGAGGGTCAGGTCGGCCGAGGAGACGTCGGTGCTGCCGACGCGCTCGGCCGCGGGGTCGGTCCCGGCGTCGTAGGTGTCGACGCGGTGCGCGACCGTGCTCGTGCGCGTCTGGCGGAGCGTCTCCGCCTGCGCCTTCCCGCGGCCCTCGGCGACCGCCTCTGCGAGGTTCGCGAACAGCACCGTCAGCCAGAGCCAGACCGCGATGGCCCACGTGAAGGAGGCGGGGATGACCGTGCCGCCCGAGTCGGCGGGCCCACCGAGGAACGGCTCGGCGATGGCAAGCGCGGTCGTGAACGCCGCGCCGACCCACACGATGAACATGACGGGGTTCCGCCACTGCTGACGCGGGTCGAGCTTGCGGATCGCACCGGTCATCGAGGCTGCGAATGGGATGCTCTGCATGGTCAGGAGAGTCCTTCTGCGAGGGGTCCCAGTGCGAGCACGGGGAAGTAGGTGAGCGCGGTGATGAGCACGCTGACGCCGGCGAGGAGCGCGACGAACTGCGGTCGGTGGGTGGGGAGCGTGCCGACCGTCGACGGCACCTTGTCCTGGGCTGCGAGCGACCCGGCGAGGGCCAGCACGAGCACGATGGGGACGAATCTGCCGAGCAGCATGGCGACCCCGAGCGAGGTGTTCAGCCATGGAGTGTTCGCGGTGAGGCCGGCGAAGGCCGAGCCGTTGTTGTTGGCGGCCGAGGTGAAGGCGTAGAGCACTTCGGAGAGGCCGTGCATGCCCGGGTTCCAGATGGAGGTCGCCGCCAGCTCGTCGCGGACGCCGGGGATCGCGAAGCTGAGGGCGACGCCCGTGAGCACGAGCGCCGGGGTGACGAGGATGAAGAGGCTGGCGAGCTTGATCTCCCGCGGCCCGATCTTCTTGCCCAGGTACTCGGGGGTGCGCCCGATGAGGAGGCCTGCGATGAAGACGGCGATGATCGCGAGCACCAGCATGGCGTACAGGCCGGAGCCGACCCCACCCGGCGCGATCTCGCCGAGCATCATGTTGAGCATCGGCAGGAGCCCACCGAGCGCCGTGTAGGAGTCGTGCATGGAGTTGACGGCGCCCGTGGACGTGCCGGTGCTGGCGGTCGCGAAGAGCGTCGACCCGACGATGCCGAACCGCTGCTCCTTGCCCTCCATGGCGCCGCCCGCCGCATCCGGTGCCGAGCCCATGCCAGCGGACTCGACGGCGGTGAGGATGGCGAACGACACGGTGAAGAGCGTCGCCATGACGGCGAGCACCGCGTAGCCCTGACGGCGGTCTCCCACCATGACCCCGAAGGTGCGGGGCAGGGAGAACGGGATCGCCAGCATGAGGATGACCTCGAGCAGGTTCGTGGTGGCGCTGGGGTTCTCGAAGGGGTGCGCGGAGTTCGTGTTGAAGAAGCCGCCGCCGTTGGTGCCGACGAGCTTGATCGCCTCCTGCGAGGCGACGGGGCCACCCGGTATCGACTGGGTCGCGCCGGTGAGGGTGCTCACCTCGGTGAAGCCGTTGAAGTTCTGGATGACGCCACCCGCGAGGAGCGCGAGCGCGGCGAGGGCCGAGAGGGGCAGCAGCAGGCGGAGGGTGCCCCTGATGAGGTCGACCCAGAAGTTGCCGAGCGTGCCCGAGCGGCGGGCTGCGAGGCCCCGCACGAGGGCGATCGCGACGGCGAGTCCCACCGCGGCGGAGACGAAGTTCTGGACCGTGAGCGCCGAGAGCTGGACGGCGTACCCGAGGGTCACCTCTGGCGAGTACGACTGCCAGTTGGTGTTCGCGACGAACGAGGCGGCCGTGTTGAACGAGAGGTGCTCCGAGGGGGCCGGCAGCCCGAGCGAGTACGGCAGCCACTGCTGCGTGCGCTGCAGGAGGTAGACGAGCAGCACTCCGACGGTGGAGAACATGAGCACTCCGCGCAGGTAGGCCTGCCAGGTCTGCGCCGACGACGGGTCGACGCCGATGAGCCGGTAGGCGCCCCGTTCGATCCTCCAGTCGTCGGTGGATGAGTACACGCGTGCGATCCAGTCGCCGAGCGGGCGGTGGAGGGCGGCGAGGATGAGCGCGACCGTGAGGAACGCGAGGCTGGCGTGGAGCATGGTGGGCGCGTCCATCAGAACCGCTCGGGATGCACGAGGGCCACCACGAGGTAGGCGATCGCGGCGACGCCGAGGGCGGCGGCGATGATTTCGAAGACGATCACAGCTTGTCGACCGCCTTGCCGAGGAGGCCGATGGCGGTGAAGAGGGCGATTATGCCCGCGACGAAGACGAGGTCGAGCACTGAGACTCCGTTCGGAGGTGTGCAGCCAGCGGTGAGCGTGGCTGCGCGCCGTTCAGGCGCAGTCCCCGATACAACTCCTCGCGGGGCGCCGCTGTGCTCGCCCTCACGGAACCCATACGGGCCGCGTGCAACTCCTCACGGAACGCGAACGATCGAGGCCACCGGTCGGGCCGGCACGATCGCCGCTGCCGACAGTGCCGCCGCCACCACGAACACCAGCCCGGGTGTCGCAGCGGCGAGCCCCCAGCCTGCCAGTGCGGCGCCGAGGCCCTGACCGAGTACCAGGACGACGAAGAGCAGCGCGGTGCCCGCGGATGCGCGCCGCTCGTCGATCTCGGAGGTCCATGTGATGAGGGCCCCGGTCGCCGCCGTGTAGCCCCAGCCGAAGGCGACGCACGCGAGGAGGGCGAGGGGCCGCACGCCCGGGAAGAGCCCGATCAGTGCCGTCGACGCTGCGACGACGAGCGCGGTGAGCATCCACGCCCGCGTGGAACCGAGGCGGCGCACGGCGGCCGAGAGCGGCAGGACGAGAGCCCCGCCGAGCCCCAGGCACATCCATGCGAGCGCCGAGAAGTCGCCGGAGGCGCCCCCGTCCACGAGCACCGTGCGCCCGAACGTCCACACGGCGGCCGAGCCTGCCCCGAGGAGCAACGCTGCGCAGATCACACGCAGGTGCTGCCCGAACCAGGCGCGCGGCGGAACTGCTGCCGACGCGTCCCGGTGCCGCGCTCGACCCGACGACGGCAGCGCGGTCGAGGGCAGCGCGGTCGAGGGCAGCGCGGTCGACGTGAGCACGGCGAACGCGGAGAGGAACGTGACGACCGCCGCGGCCGCCCATGCCAGGCGCCAGTCGGGCAGCAGGAGCATCGCGAGTGCTCCTGCCAGCACGAGGCCCGGTCCGGTGCCCGCGTTGACGACGACCTGGAGGCGTTGCCCGCGGTCTCCGCTCACGGCCCGCCTGAGGAGCTCGACCAGGGCGGGGGACGCGAGGCCGGCCCCGGCTGAGCTGACGATGGCGAAAGCGGCGAAGCCCTCGACCTGTGACGCGAGTGCCATGCCGAGGGCACCGCCACCGGCCGTCGACGCGGCGCCTGCCACGAGGATGCGCGGCATGCGGCCTGCCAGGAAGAACCCCGCAATCGCGGCAGCGCAGTACATCGCGGACGCGCCGCCCGAGACCACGCCGGCCATCGAGGCGTCGAGGCCGAGCTCGGCCTCCACATCCGGCAGGTAGAGCCCGTACGCGAGGCGCACGAGGCCGTAGCAGGCGGCGATCAGGCCGACGCCGCCCACCACGAGGAGTCGCTGCGAGCGCCGCTGCCGGGTGCCCTGCCCCCGGCTCTGCTGGAAGATATCCCCAAACGAAAACGTACGTTTCATATTTGGAGCTTAGGGTGTGTACATGAGCATCCGCACATCGAGCGCGACGAAGCTCCTCGATGCCGCCGAGGAGCTGTTCTTCACGCGGGGCATCCACGCGACCCCGGTGGATGCCGTCATCGAGCGCGCGGGAGTGTCGGCGGCGACCATGTACCGCGGGTATGCGAGCAAGGAGTCACTCCTGGCGGCGACGCTGGCTCGTCGGCACGCGGAGTGGCTCGTGGCCTGGGATGCGGCGATCGCCCGCCAGGACTCGTGGGAGGGACGCGTCCTCGCCGTGTTCGACGCCCTCGACGCGTTCCGCGAGCATCCCGTGCGCGCCCAGTGGTGCGCGTTCCTCGGCTCTGCCGCCGAGTACGCAGACGCACCGGCAGAGGTGCGCGCGGCCGTCGACACCGACACCGATTCGCTGCGACGGCGACTCACTGCATCCATCACCGACGACGCGCTGAACGCGACCAGCCGCGATCGAGAGCTCGCCGACGAGCTGCTGCTGGTCGTCTCCGGCGACCTCGCGATGCGACTCCGCGACCCGGGACACACGACCGCCTCAGCCCGGCGCATCGCGGCGGCACTCCTCCGCGAGCACGCAGCCGCGGACTCAGACGCCTAGCGATCCACCGGTGCTCAGCGCTTGAGCAGCTTCCAGGCGGAGGGCAGCAGGGCACTCACGGCCGCGATCTTGATGGCGTCGCCGATGAGGAACGGCACGACCCCGAGCGCAAGCGCGGTGCCGAGGTCCACGCCGAGCGAGAGGGCGAGCCAGGGGACGCCGGCCGCGTAGACGAGGAGCGTCCCGAGCACCGAGGCACCGACGGTGGAAAGGACGTGGCGGTCAGCTCGGCGACGGGCGAGCGCCCCGACGGCGACCGCGGCGAGCACGTAGCCGACGATGTAGCCGAACGACGGGAACAGGACCCCGGATGCGCCGTCGGCGAAGATCGGCGCCCCCAGCGCACCGAGCGCGAGGTACAGGCCAGCACTCGCGGCGGCACGGACGGGGCCGAGGGAAGCCCCGGTCAGCAGCACCGCGAAGGTCGCGAGGGAGACGGGCACGGGCGTGAACGGCAGCGGGACGACGATGAAGCCGGCGGCGATGAGGAAGAGGGTGCCACCCAGCACGAGTGCGGCGTTCCGGAGAGCCCCGCCTCGAGCGCGGGCATGGGTGCCGGCCCCGGCCACGAGGTCAGCAAGAACACGGGGCACGGCGCGGCCGGCGGGACGCCCGGCGGCGGTGATCGAATCGGCACTCATAGGGGGTGGGACCTTTCTCTGGAATTTCCTGAACGGTGTTCAGTGAACAGTGTTCAGTAGATTAGCGGCATGACACCCCGCGGTCCAGCCGGAGGCTCCGGCCTCGAGAAGCTCAGCCGGACAGAGATCGTCACGACCGCCCTCGAGGTGCTCGACGAGCACGGCCTGCCGAACCTCTCGATGCGACGCATCAGCGACTACCTCGAGGTGCAGCCGAGCGCGCTCTACTGGCACTTCCCCAACAAGCAGTCGCTGCTCGCGGCCGTGAGCGACCGCATCCTGCATCCCCTCACCGCCGAGACGTGGCTGCCCCCAGGGGCCGGGGTCGAGCCCGGCACCCGCCAGACCCGCACCCTCGCGATACAGCTCCGCACCGCGCTCCTCTCCCGCAGGGATGGCGCCGAACTCGTTTCGA
This sequence comes from Pseudoclavibacter sp. Marseille-Q434, assembly GCF_050315415.1. Classification (NCBI taxonomy): domain Bacteria; kingdom Bacillati; phylum Actinomycetota; class Actinomycetes; order Micrococcales; family Microbacteriaceae; genus Pseudoclavibacter; species Pseudoclavibacter sp. Marseille-Q434. The sequence goes on from NZ_JBNPQH010000005.1 coordinate 38,180, forward strand.
GCTCATTCGCGCTCGACCTGCTGACGGTCGACCTCGTGCGGATGATCTCCGGCGCCGCGCACAGCGACTTCGCCCTCGGCCATGCAGGCAGCCGCACCTGTGCGGACGCGGTCGTGCACTACACGATCGGGCAGGTCTTCCACGAGCAGCAGCAGGCGCACGCCGCCGCGGTCGGCGCACTCCAGGCCCGCACCCCTGACCCGCTCAGCCGGCAGGACCCCACGGATCGCTTCACGGCAGGCCTGGATCTGATCCTCGCCGGCGCCGCGGGACTGGCGACGGACGAGCCGAGCACCACCCCTTAGGCGAAGTCGACGTGCTGCAGCACCCACGTGTGCATCGCGACGGCCGCCGCCGCAGACGCGTTGATCGAGCGGGTCGAGCCGAACTGGGAGATCTCGAGCACCGCATCCGAGACCTCGACCGCCTCCTCCGAGACCCCTGGCCCCTCCTGTCCGAAGAGCAGCACGCACCGCTCCGGCAGCTCGTAGGTCTCGATGGGCACGCAGCCGGGCACGTTGTCGATGGCGAGGACCGGCATCTCCTCGCTCCGCGCCCAGTCGATGAACGCTGCGACGGTCTCGTGGTGCACGACGTGCTGGTAGCGGTCCGTGACCATCGCGCCGCGCTTGTTCCAGCGGCGCTTGCCCACGATGTGCACGGTGTCGGCCGCGAACGCGTTCGCACTGCGCACGATCGAGCCGATGTTCATGTCGTGCTGCCAGTTCTCGATGGCGACGTGGAAGGCGTGGCGCTTCGTGTCGAGGTCGGCGACGATCGCATCCATCGACCAGTACCGGTAGCGGTCGATGACGTTGCGCCGGTCGCCGCTCTCGAGCAGCTCCGCGTCGTACCAGGGCCCCTCCGGCCACGCGCCGCGGCCACCGGGCCAGGGGCCGACCCCGTGCGGGGCGTCGTCTTCGCTGCCGAACTGCTGCTGATCGCTCACCGCCACAGCCTAGGCGTGCGTGGCGTACACTGCACTTAAAGTCGAACTGACTCTAAGTCGGAGAGGAGGTGGAGGATGCCATCCGACAACGCGACCCTCGCCGTCTCCACGGTGATCTTCGCGCTGCGCCCGTCACCTCCCTCGTCGCACCGCGCTCCCGCGCCCACGATCTGGGTGCCGCTGGTACGACGGCAGCGGCAGCCGTTCATCGACCTCCTCGCCCTGCCAGGCGGGCCGCTCGGCGACGAGGACCTCGCCGCCGCAGCGTCACGCACCCTCTTCGAGACGATGCGACTCGCCCCCAAGTACCTCGAGCAGCTCTACGCCTTCGGCGATGCCGACCGCGTCTTCGGGGCCGACCCGCGGGTCGTGTCCGTCGTCTACTGGGCGCTCGTCGGCAACGAGGAAGCGAGCTCGGCGCGCCTCGGCGACAACGTCCGCTGGCACCCCGTCGACGACCTCCCACCCCTCGCCTTCGACCACCGCCGCATCATCGACTACGCCCTCTGGCGCCTGCGGAACAAGGTCGAGTACAGCTCCATCGCGCACAGCTTCCTCGGCGAATCCTTCACCATCGCCCAGCTCCGCGAGGTCTACGAAGCCGTCCTCGACCGCCCCATCGACGCCGCGAACTTCCGCCGCGACATGCTCGCCTCGAAGTCGCTCGCCGAGACCGGCGAGACCCTCGCCGGCACCAGGCACCGACCCCCGAAGCTCTACAGGTACATCGAGGCCCCAGCCCCGTCCGAGCAGAGCCCCTCCTCACGACCTCCCCCGCCGCGAAGGGCAGCCCCCATGACCACAACCGCCTCAGTGCACACCACGATCACGCGCATCCAGACCGGGAAGCAGGCCGGCGAGAGCTGCTCGCCGGAGCTCGTGAAGTCGCCGTGGGCGTTCGACCTGCAAGCGCCGTCCTACGGGCCTGGGGCGTCAATGGCCGACCGGCTCCCGCCGACGGCGCCAAGGCAGGAGCTCCTGCCCGAGGAGTACCGGACCGCGACTGACGCGGACATCCACGCCCGCATCCTCGCCGCCAAGGCGACCCTCGGCGACCGCGTCGTGACCCTCGGCCACTTCTACCAGCGCGACGAGGTCGTGCAGTACGCCGACTTCATCGGCGACTCCTTCCAGCTCGCCAACGCCGCGAAAGCGAAGCCGGAGGCAGAGGCCATCGTGTTCTGCGGGGTGCACTTCATGGCCGAGACAGCCGACATCGTGTCCGCCCCCGAGCAGGCGGTGATCCTCCCGAACCTCGCCGCCGGATGCTCAATGGCAGACATGGCCGACAGCGACTCCGTCGAAGAGTGCTGGGAGCAGCTCGCCGACCTCTACGGAACGGAACCGGACGCCGCTGGGCGCGTGCCCGTCATCCCCGTCACCTACATGAACTCCTCCGCCGAGCTCAAGGCGTTCTGCGGGCGCAACGGGGGCATCGTCTGCACCTCCTCCAACGCCGAGACCGTGCTGCAGTGGGCCTTCGAGCGCGGGCAGCGGGTGCTGTTCTTCCCCGACCAGCACCTCGGCCGCAACACCGCGAAGGCCATGGGCGTGACGCTCGAGGAGATGCCGCTCTGGAACTCGCGCCGCCCCCTCGGCGGCCAGACCCCCGAGACGCTCGACGCCGCCAAGGTGATCCTCTGGAACGGCTTCTGCTCCGTGCACAAGCGCTTCACCGTCGCCCAGATCGAGAAGGCCCGCGCCGAGTACCCGGAGGTGCGCGTCATCGTGCACCCAGAGTGCCCCATGGCGATCGTCGACGCCGCCGACGAGTACGGCTCCACCGACTACATCACGAAGGCCATCGCAGCCGCCCCGGACGGCTCGGTCTTCGCGATCGGCACCGAGATCAACCTCGTCCAGCGCCTCGCCGCCGAGTACCCCCAGCACACGATCTTCTGCCTCGACCCGGTCGTGTGCCCGTGCTCGACGATGTACCGCATCCACCCCAGCTACATCGCCTGGGTGCTCGAAAGACTCGTGGCCGGCGAGGTGCGCAACCAGATCAGCGTGCCGGCGAGCGTCGCCGAGCCCGCCAGGGTCGCGGTCGAGCGGATGCTCGCGGCCCGGCCGGACACGACGATGGCGTCCTGAGATGGCCGCGGGCGCTGATGCTCGGAGCGCTGACGCTCGGCTGCGGGTGCTGGTCGTCGGCAGCGGCATCGCGGGGCTGACCGCAGCACTGGCGGCGGCCGCCGACGGGCACGACGTGATGGTCGCAACGAAGGCGACGCTCGGCAATACCGCCACCTCGCATGCTCAGGGCGGAATCGCGGCAGTGCTCGCGGCTGGCGCTGATGCTGGTGCTGATGCTGATGCGAGCGCTGGTGACAGCGTCGAGTCGCACGTGCGCGACACGCTCGCAGCTGGCGCGGGGCTCGGCGACCGGCGCGCGATCGAGGTGCTATGCGGCTCGGCGGATGCGCGCATCCGCGACCTGGTCGCTCTCGGCGCGCGCTTCGACGCTGGCACGAGTGGTGCCCTCTCGCGCGGGCTCGAGGCCGCGCACTCGCGTCCGCGCATCCTGCACGCCTTCGGAGACGGCACCGGTCGCGAGATCCAACGAGCGCTGAGCGACGCCGCCCGCGCGGCGGCCGAACGCGGCGAGCTCCGGCTGCTGGAGCACACCTTCCTCGTGGACCTCGCCGTGAGCACCGCAGCAGACGACGTCGATCCAGCAGCCACGCGTGTGGTCGGCGCGTGGCTGCTCGGCCCGGATGACAGTACGCCCGGCTTCTTCGAGGCCGACGCGGTTGTGCTCGCGACGGGCGGCGCCGGCCAGCTCTTCGCGCACACGAGCAACCCCGCGGTCGCGACGGGCGACGGCATCGCCGCCGCCGCCCGAGCCGGAGCCGAGATCGCCGACCTGGAGTTCGTGCAGTTCCACCCGACCGTGCTCGCCGGATCAGGGGGTGCGCTCATCTCCGAGGCGGTGCGCGGCGAGGGCGCCCTGCTGCTCAACGACGCGGGTGAGCGGTTCCTGGTCGGCGTGCACCCCGACGCCGAGCTCGCCCCGCGAGACGTCGTGGCTCGCGGCATCGCCGACGAGATGGCGAAGCAGGGCGGGCGGCCAGTGCGGCTCGACGCGCGGCACCTGGGCCGGGGCTTCCTCGAGCACCGGTTCCCGAGCATCACGGCCCGCCTCCACGAGGCCGGGCTCGACTGGTCGCGCGAGACGGTGCCCGTCACGCCCGCGGCGCACTACCTGATGGGCGGCGTCGTCACCGACCTGCTCGGGCGGACGAGCGTCCCCGGCCTCTACGCCGCGGGCGAGACCGCCCGCACGGGCGTGCACGGCGCGAACCGCCTCGCGTCGAACTCGCTCCTCGAGGGCGCCGTCTTCGGGCACCGCGTCGCGGAGGGGCTCCGCGAGCAGGCGCCGCACGGCCAGGCGCTGCTCGGCCAGGCCCAGCTTGACCGCGTCTCGGACGTCGCGGTCTCCCCCACTCCTGACCAACATCAGTGCGATTTCGCCCCGATTCCGCCGAACGGGCCCGATTCGGGCCGAAATCGCACTGATGTTGGACAGCGAACGGCGGGCCATGTAGCTCCCGCATTCTCGCGGCCGGCACTGCAGACGCTGATGTGGGCGTCCGCGGGCCTGCATCGCAGCGGCCCCGCACTCGACGACGCCGCGCGGACCCTCGCGTCCTGGGCCGCTGACCGAGACGCGGCCGGGCCGGACTCGTCGGTCGCCGCGCGCGAGGACACCAATCTGCTCACGCTCGCCCAGCTCACCGTGGCGGCCGCCCGGGCCCGCGGCGAGTCGGCGGGCGCCCACTTCCGAGCTGACCGTCCCAGCGCCCGCGAGCCTCACGCCCAGGCACCGCCCTTGTCCCCGAGCCTGTTCCCACACCCACACCCACACCCACGCCCACTCCCTCTCAAGCCGAAGGCCATGGCGCACTGATGCTCACTCCTGCCCACATCATGACCACCGTGAGCGCCGCCCTGCTCGAGGACGCCCCCTGGGGTGACATCTCGGCCTCGACGCTCATCCCGCACGACGCCACCGCGAGCGCCACCTTCGTCGCGCGCGAGGCGGGTGTGCTGTCGGGGATGGAGGTGTTCGCGGCGGCCTTCCGGCTGACGGACGCGCGCATCCAGGTCGATCTGCACGCCGACGACGGTGACGAGTTCGCCCCAGGGGATGTGCTGGCGGCCGTCGCGGGACCCGCGCGGTCGGTGCTCACGGCGGAACGGGTGGCGTTGAACTTCGCGCAGCGCATGAGCGGCATCGCGACGCTCACTCGCAGCTACGTCGACGCGGTCGCGCACACGTCGGCGCGCATCACGGACACGCGCAAGACGACGCCGGGTCTGCGTGCCTTCGAGCGGCACGCCGTCGCGAACGGTGGAGGCCGCAACCACCGCTTCTCGCTGTCGGACGCGGTGATGGCGAAGGACAATCACCTCGCCGTGCTCCTGCAGCAGTCCGGCCTCGGGTTGACGCAAGCGCTGCGGGCGGCGAAGGACAAGCTGGGCCACACGACGCACTTCGAGGTGGAGGTCGACCGGCTCGACCAGGTCGCTCCGGTGCTCGCGGCCGGGGTGGACACGATCATGCTCGACAACTTCTCGCTGGCCGAGCTGCGCGAGGGCGTCGCGCTCATCAACGGGCGGGCGGTCGTCGAGGCGAGTGGCGGAGTGAACCTCGACACGGTCGCGGCGATCGCGGAGACGGGCGTCGATGTCATCTCGGTCGGCGCCCTCACCCATAGCGCGCGGGCCATCGACCTGGGCCTCGACATGGCGCTCGAGCCCGCGGCCGATCCCGCACCTGAGGCCAGGCGCTGACATGCTCCACCTCGATGCGGCCGCGACGTCCCCGGTCCGGGAGGAGGCGCTCGCCGCGGCCTGGCCGTTCCTGACGGCGTCGTTCGGCAACCCGTCGAGCACGCACGGGCTCGGCGAGCAGGCTTCTGCGGCCCTCGCCGACGCTCACAAGGCGGTGGCCGGTGTCCTCGGCTGCCGGTCCGCCGAGGTGGTCGTCACGTCGGGTGGCACCGAGGCGAACAACCTCGCGATCAAGGGCATCGCCCTGGGGAATCCGCGCGGGCGGCACCTCGTGACGAGCCGCCTCGAGCACGAGTCCGTGCTCGCATCCGCCGACTACCTCGCGCGTCTCCACGGTTTCGAGGTGACGTTCGTCGACGTGGATGCGTCTGGCCTGGTCAGCGGGGAATCGCTCGCCTCGGCCCTCCGCGAGGACACGACTCTCGTGTCGCTCGCGACGGCGAACAACGAGGTCGGCACGGTGCAGGACATCACCGCGCTGGCCGCCGTCGCCCACGCCCGCGGCGTGCCGTTCCACACCGACGCCATCCAGGCGGCCGGCTCGCTCGACGTGTCCTTGACCGCGACGGGCGTGGATGCGGTGAGCCTGTCGGGTCACAAGCTCGGCGCCCCGAAGGGCGTCGGCGTGCTCGCGGTGCGCTCGCGGCTCCCGCTCGAGCCCCTCATCCACGGCGGCGGGCAGGAGCGAGGGCGCCGATCCGGCACGGAGAATGTGGCGTTCGCGGTGGCGTTCGCCGTCGCGCTTCAGCTCGCCGATGCTGACCGGCGTGCGGAAGCCGAGCAGCGGCCGCCTGCGAGCACCCGTGACCTGCCCGCGCGCCCACGAGACGCGTTTGTCGCCGACGTGCTCTCGCGCATCCCGGACGCACGGCTCACGGGCCACGCATCGGCTCGCCTCCCCCGCCACGCGTCGTTTGTGCTGCCGGGGGTCAACGGCGAGACGGTGCTGCTGGAGCTCGGGCGGCGAGGCGTGCTCGCGTCGGCGGGGGCGGCCTGCGCGGCGGGGCACGACGAGCCGTCGCACGTGCTGCTCGCGTTGGGGATCCCCGAGGACGACGCCCGCACCGCCCTGCGGTTCACGTGGGGAGCATCCACCACCTCGGACGACCTCCGCGGCGTCGCGGAGACCCTCGCTGCCGTGTACGAGACGGTCACCGCCCTGAGCCGCTGGTCCACGCTGCACTAGGGTGTGGCGTTGCAGTACTCGCGCGACCACCGAGGAACGACATGACCTACGGACACGCTCCAGCCGGCCAGCCGGCTCTTGACCAGCCCTACTACGGGGCTCCGTTCCCCGAAGCGATCACGCGCTTCGTGAAGAAGACGTTCGTCTACCGCGGGCGCGCGAGTCGCAGCGAGTACTGGTGGGTCGCGCTGGCCCTCGCGGGAGTCACGATCGCCTTCAACGCGATCTCGATGGGCTTCGACTTCAGCAGCGGCTCGACCCGCACCTGGGTCGCGATCGGCGGTGGCCTGTTCGGCCTCTTCAGCCTCCTCGTCAACCTCGCGCTGCTGCTGCCCACGATCTCCATCACGGTGCGCCGCCTCCACGACGCGAACTTCTCCGGCTTCTTCGCGTTCATCGGGCTCTTCCCATTCCTCGGCCCGATCGCGCTCGTCGTGTTCGCCTGCCTGCCGTCCGTGCCGGCCGGCGCTCGCTTCGACGGGACCGGCCAGTACCCCGCGCCCAACCAGGGGTACTACCCGAGTCAGCAGTACCCGGGGCAGTTCCCGAACCAGCCGTACCAGGCTCCAGTGCAGGGGTACGGCCAGCAGCCGAACCAGTACCCGTCAGCGCCGCAGTCTGACCCGTACTCAGCTCCGGATACCTGGAACGGCCCGTCCTCAACGGACCCAGACCAGGCACGCTAGCCCCGCAAACCGGGCCAACCTGCCAGGCTCAACAGCTGCCAGGCTCAGCGGCTTCGCTTGGCGCGCTTCGGTGCGGCCGACAGCAGGCGCGTGCCGTCTTTCGTGAGCTTGCGGTACTCGACGCCCTCCGGGCCGAGGCGTCTGCGCATGGTGCGGAGCGCATCCACTGAGACGTCGACCGTCACGACTCTGCGGCCGCACTCGCGCGCGACCGCAGCTGTCGTCCCGGAGCCGCCGAAGAAGTCGGCCACCCAGTCGCCCTCGCGGCTGGATGCGCGGATCATGCGCCGCAGCAGCCCGGCGGGTTTCTGCGTCGCGTAGCCGGTGCGCTCCTTGCCGGTCGGCGACACGATGGTGTGCCACCACACGTCGGTCGGCAGCTTGCCGCGCTCGCGCTTCGCCTCGGTCACGAGGCCGGGTGCCATGTAGGGTTCCCGGTCGACCTCGGCGGCGTCGAAGTGGTACCGCTTCGGGTTCTTCACGTAGACGAGGATCGTGTCGTGCTTCGCTGGCCAGCGCTTCGAGGTGCGGGCCCCGTAGTCGTAGGCCCAGATGATCTCGTTGAGGAACTTGTCGCGCCCGACGAGCGCGTCGAGCACGACCTTCGCGTAGTGCGACTCCCGGAAGTCGAGGTGCAGGTAGAGGGTGCCGGTCTCGTCGAGCAGCCGCCATGCCTCGACGAGCCGCGGTTCGAGGAAGCCCCAGTAGTCGGCGAACTCGTCGTTGAACGCCGACAGCTCGCCGAGGGTGTGCTCGTAGCTGCGCCCCTGGAACCCGGTGCGGGTCAGCGGGGTGGATGCTGGGGCCTCGTCGTGTGCGAGCGCCTCGCCGAGTTCGGCGGCCTCGACGGCTTCCTCAGCCGGGGACTGCCGCTTCACCTTGATCGACTGGCGCCTCTGCTGCTTGCCGGTGTTGAAGGGCGGGTCGAGGTAGATGACCTGGAAGGCGCCGTCGGGGAGGCGGCGCATGGCGTCGAGGTTGTCGCCGTGCACCACGAGGTCGGGGCCGGCGGCGTTCCACAGCGAGGTCACCTGTCGAGATTAACGTCATTCGTTGCCCCGAGCGCGCACGCTAGTGTTCTCGCCATGATGCTGAACCTCGACGATGGCCGCACGATGAAGCAGCGGATGCTCGCCGGTGAGCTGTACCACGCGGACGACCCCGAGCTGGCGGCGGGTGCGGAACGCGCCACCCGGCTGCAGGCTGACTACAACGCGACGTTCCCGGTCGACGGGGAGCGCGCGTCCGAGATCCTCGCGGAGCTCATCGGCAGCCTCGGCGAGGGGGTTGCCGTGAAGGCGCCCCTGTACGTCGACTACGGCTCGAACATCACGATCGGCGCCGGCACGTTCGTGAACGTGGGTCTCGTCGCCCTCGACGTGACACCGATCACGATCGGGGCGCACTGTCAGATCGGGCCGAACGTGCAGCTGCTGACGCCGACGCATCCGCTCGACCCGGAGCCCCGGCGCGCCGGCTACGAAGCGGGCGAGCCGATCACGCTGGGCGACAACGTCTGGCTCGGCGGGGGCGTCATCGTCTGCCCGGGCGTCACGATCGGCGAGAACACGGTCGTGGGTGCAGGAGCCGTCGTCACGAAGGACCTGCCGTCGAACGTCGTCGCCGTCGGCAACCCGGCGCGGGTCATCCGCACCCTCGATTAGCACGGAGCATCCCCCACATGGTTTCACGCAGCTACGCACGCGGCACCATCGAGTTCGACCGAGGGCTGACCTTCTTCGACGCCATCTACGCGGTCGCGATCACCCTGCTGATCGTCGACATCAAGCCGCCGACGGCCGAGCACTGGACGAGCTGGGATGCCTTCGCCGGCTCCGGTGTGCTCGACCAGCTGCTGGCGTTCACGATCAGCTTCTTCGTGATCGCGAACTTCTGGAAGGTCAACCACCGCCTCATGGGGCAGGTCGACGCGCTCGACGGCGCGGTGCTGAACGCCAACATCGTGGCCATGTTCTTCATCGTGGTGCTGCCGTTCACGACGGCGTCGATGAGCGAGTCGACGGTCGACTCGCAGCCGTTGCCCGTCGTGGTCTACGCCATCAGCATCATCTGCGCGTCCCTCGCGCAGCACGTGATCTGGGTCATCGCGGTGCGCCGCGGCCTCACGGAGGACTCGGTCGCGGCGCGCCGCCGCTCGGCCTTCACGTTCGTCGTGCCGGCCGTGTTCGCCCTGTCCATCCCGGTCGCGTTCCTGTTCGGGCCAGACCCGGCGCGCTACACGTGGCTGCTGCTGCTCCTGACCGGCCCCGTCACGTCCGCCATCCAGAAGCGGATGGCCGAACGCGACGGGGATGGCACAGCGAACAGCTAGGCCCAGCCCCAGGCCCCATCAGGCCTGATGTCGAGGCGCCGGTGCCACACCGTGGTGTCGGACGCCCGCAGAGCGTCTTCGTCGATCGTCACACCCCAGCCCGGTCGGTCGTCCCGCAGCTCGAGGTAGCCGCCCTCCGGAACATAGGGATCCGGGCACCACGTGGTCTCGTCGAACTTGTACTCGAGCGTCAGGAAGTTGCTGCAGGCCGCCGCGAAGTGCACGTTGTGCGCGGTCGCCAGCGGACCCATCGGGTTGTGAGGCGCGAGCATGACGTTGTGCAGCTCCGCGACCGTCGCGATGCGACGCATCTGCGACAGGCCGCCGACGACGGCGATGTCGGGCTGCGCGATGTCGACGCCGCCCGCGTTGAACAGCGAGAGGAACTCGTGCGCGGAGTAGAGGCTCTCGCCAGTCGCGAGGGGAACGTCGAGCCGGTCCCGGAGGTGCCCCCACGAGGCGAAGTGCTCTGGCCGCAGCGGCTCCTCGAGGAACATGGGCTGGAACGGCGCGAGCGCATTGCCGAGCTCGATGGCCTTGTACGGCTCGAAGACCTGCGCGTGGGCGTCGAACCCGAACTCCCACCGCGGGTCCGCGTGCTCACGGATGGCGCCGAAGTAGGACGCGACCTCGTTGACGACGAGCCCCCACCTGCGGTCGTGGATGTCGGTCCGCCACGGGCTGAGCTTGAACGACGTGAAACCGTAGGTCTCGTTGAGCTCCGCGGTGCGGTCGCGCACATCCTCCGGGTCCGGGGCCGAGTACAGCCCGCAGTACACGCCGACCCTGTCCCTCACCCGTCCCCCGAGGAGCCGGTAGACGGGCACCCCGAGCGAGACGGCGCTGATCTCCCACATCGCGTGGTCGAGCGCCGCGATCGCGGCGAGCCCGATCGCGCCAGGGGGGAAGCGGGCGAGCCGAAGCAGCTTCTGGGTGACGTGCTCCACCCGCGTCGGGTCCTCGTTCCGGATCTGCTCGAGCAGGAACTGGAAGATGGGGAACAGCGCCTCGTCCGGCCCGTGGTTGTAGGCCTCACCCCAGCCCGAGATGCCCTCGTCCGTGTCGAGACGGACAAGCACGCGCGGCCGGTCGCCGACCCGGGCGAGGAAGGCCTCCAGCCCGACGATCTTCATGCGCTCGCCGCGAGGTCCGCGTGCGAGTGCAGCTCGTGGTTGGCCGACCACGCGGTGAGGATGCGCGACACGTGGGCCGCCGTCGCAGCGTCGACCTCCGCGCTCGGCGGGCGGACGGCTCGTGAGCCGACGCCGAGCTGGAAGAGCGCCTCCTTGATGACGCTCACGTTGTTGGCGTTGGAGTCGAGGGCACGGAGCTCCTCGAACTCGCGGATGGATTCCGTGAGCCGACGCGCGGTCGCCGTGTCGCCATCCCGCAACGCGTCCAGCAGCTCGAGGGAGAGGCCCGGGTTGACGCAGACGAGGCCGGAGGTGAAGCCGGTCGCCCCGTGCGCGAAGTAGGAGAGCGCGTACGGCTCGGCGAGGCCGGCGATCCAGGCGAGCTGCGGGGCTGCGCTGCGCACCCGGGCGAACATGACCGGGTCGGCGATGGCGTACTTGACACCGACGACGTTTGGGCTCCGGGCCGCCAGCTCCGCGATCATCGAGCCGTCCACCCACGGGTTCCGGACGTAGAGCACGACCCCCAGCTCGGGGAGCGCGTCCGCGATCGTCGCGTGGTAGTCGATCCACCCCGTGCGGGAGATGTAGGGATGCACGGGCTGGTGGATCATGACCATCTCGGCGCCGACCTCCGCCGCCGCCCGGCCATCCGCGATCGCCGTGTCGGTGTCGAAGCCGATGCCGGCGACGATGAGCGCCCTGCCGCTCGCGTGGGTCGAGACGGCACGCACGATGTCGAGGCGCTCGTCGGGGCGGAGCGCGTAGAACTCGCCAGTGTTCCCGTTGGGGGTGAGGACCCGAACGCCCGCGTCGAGCATCCGGTCGAGCACTGATCTCAGGGTCTGGAAGTCGATGGCGCCGTCGGCGAACGGCGTCACCGGGATCGCCACGACGTCCGAGAGGCGGGCTGCTTGCTCATGCATGGTGTTCCTCCAGGAGAGTGAGGGCGTGTTCGGTGAAGCGTCGGATGTGGAGGTCGACGAGGTGCTTGGCCTCTTCGGCGTCGCCTCGCGCGGCGGCCTCGAGGATCGCGACGTGCTCGTGCGCCTCGTGGACCCAGGTGATCCCGTTCTGCCAGGCCGTCACGCTGATGAGCGCCGTCTGGTCGCGCAGGTCGTCGAGCATGGAGAGCAGGAGGGGGTTGCCGCAGCTCGCGTAGGTCAGCCGGTGGAAGTCGCGGTTGGCGATGCTCCGCTCGGCGCTGTCCTTCGCGGCTTCGGAGCGCTCGAGAGCGTGCTGCGCCGCGGTCAGATCGATGCCGTTGCCGACCGCGAGCCTGACAGCCTCCGGCTCGAGCAGACAGCGCACCTCGAAGACGGCACGCGCCATCTCGTAGTCGACGGAGCGGACCACGGCGCCGCGGTACTCCATCATCGTGACCAAGCCGAGTCCCGCCAGCGTCTTCAGCGCTTCGCGCACGGGGGTCTTCGACACCCCGAAGCTCGCGGCGAGCTCTGACTCGACCAGGGGCTGCCCCGCTCGAAGTGCTCCAGAGAGGATCGATTTCCTCAACGATTCAACTACATGCCCAGTACGCGACAACGGCGTCGCCATCGGGGCCAAGGGTTCAAAGCTCATGTGGCCCTCCTTCGAAATGGACACTAGCACGATCTGATAGAGCATGTATGGTGTCTAGTATATGATCGACCGCATCGCCGCTCGACGGTGCAACGGCAACGAGGCCACGAAAGGAATCGCAATGACGCGTTCTCACCCCCGGAGACGGAAGCTCACGACCGCAGCGCTTGCCGGCGCACTCACCGCGACACTCGCGCTGACAGCCTGCGCGGGCGGAGGCGACGTCGCGGAGGACGGCGTCGTCACGCTGCAGCTGTGGGATACGGACACCAGGCCGGAGCGGACGGAGAGCCTCCAAGAGCTCATCTCCATGTTCGAGGCCGAGAACCCGGACATCAAGATCGAGTACCTCGGGCTCCCGACCGACTCCTACATGCAGAAGATCGGCACCGCGATCGCGACAAACTCGACCCCTGACCTCGTCACCCCGAAGGCTTCCGACCTCTCCGGCCTCGTCGCCCAGGGCGCGCTCGCCCCCATCGACGACCTCATCGAGGCGGGCGGATGGGAGGAGCAGCTCGACCCCGGCCTCGTCGACAGCACGCGCAAGGCCGTCCCAGACGGGGCCCTCTACATGACACCGGCCACGGCGATCGCCGACACCATCTACTACCGGGCCGACTGGCTCGCGGATGCGGGCCTCGGCGTGCCGGAGAACTGGGACGAGTTCGACGCGGCAGCGGCCGCGCTGACCGACCAGTCGTCCGGACAGTTCGGGTACACCATCCGCGGTGGCAACGGCTTCTTCCCGCAGTTCATGCAGATGGTCTACACGCGAGCAGGCATCGCCGAGATCTTCGACGAGAGCGGCAAGGCGACCCTCGACGACCCGGCGGTCATCGAGGCCGCCCAGAAGTACGTCGACCTCTACAAGACGACGACCGCCGAGAGCGACCTGACGGCCGACTTCAAGGTGATGATCGCGCAGTTCACCGGCGGCGGTGCCGGCATGCTCAGCCACTCGATCGGCTCGTACCCGACCATGCTGCAGACTCTCGAGCCCGAGCAGATCGCCGTCAACACCCCGTACGAGGCGGACAACGGCGTCGAGGTGATCGGACGCCTCACGACCGGCTTCGCGATGTTCGAGCAGAGCGAGAAGAAGGAGGCCGCCTCCAAGTTCCTCGAGTTCACGATGGGCCAGGAGGGCAACAGCTTCTGGGCCGAGGCCTCCGGCTACATCCCCGGCAACACCGCGGTGTTCGAGGACCAGTGGGTGCAGGACAACCCAGCCATCTCAGCAGCCATCGCGTCGAGCCAGAACCCCGACGCCGTGTCCATGAACGTGCCCTACTACCTGCCCGAGTGGACGTCCATCACCGGCACCGACATGCTCCCCGACTGGCAGCGCGTCCTCCAGGGGCAGATGACGGTCACCGAGTTCTGCACCAAGTGGGCGGACTCCCTCACCGAGGCCAACGAACGGTACCAAGAACTCACATCTTGATCCTGCGATCAAGCCGCGCCGTGGCGGGAGCTCTCTCCCGCCACGGTGGAAAGGAAATGATGACGAAAACGGTCCCCCAGACGAAGCCGCCAAGGCCGAAGATGAACCGCACGAAGTGGTACCCGTACGCACTGATCGCCCCGGCCGCCGCGCTGGTCCTGATCTTCCTCGTCTACCCCGTAGGCAGCGTCTTCTACTACAGCCTCCAGCAGTACAACCCGACGTTCCCGATCTACAACGGCTTCGTGGGGCTCGGCAACTTCGCCGACATCGCCTCGGACGAGAAGTTCTGGCGCAGTCTCGGCTTCACGTTCCAGTGGGTGATCGTCGAGGTCGGCCTCCAGTTCATCTTCGGGATGATCCTGGCCCTCCTCATCAACCAGGCGTTCAAGGGCCGAGGCATCGTGCGCTCGCTGGTCTTCACGCCGTGGGCGGTCGCCGGCATCCTCACCACCACGATCTGGCTGCTCATCTACAACCCGACGACGGGCCTCGGGCGCTACCTGGCCGACATGGGCCTCGTCCAGTACGGCACCTCGCTGCTGTCCGGCGAGGGAACGGCGTTCTGGGCGGCGGTCCTCGCCGAGCTCTGGAAGGGCGCGCCCTTCTTCGCGATCCTCATCCTCGCCGACCTGCAGTCGGTCCCGCAGGACCTCTACGAGTCCGCCGAGATGGACGGTGCGGGTCGCATCCGCAAGTTCGTGTCGATCACCTGGCCGCACGTGCGCCAGGCCGTGGTCATCGCGACCCTGCTCAGGGCGGTGTGGGAGTTCAACAACGTCGACCTCCTCTTCACGCTGACGGGCGGTGGGCCCGCCGGCTCGACGACCACGCTTCCCCTCTACGTCGCCCAGACCGCGATCTTCGACCGCGAGTTCGGCTACGGGTCGGCGCTGACCGTCATCGCCTTCATCATCCTCATCGTGTTCACCGTGATCTATCTCCGAGCGAACCGCTTCGGACGGGAGAACTGACATGTCCCTCACCACACTCGCGCAGCCGCAGGGCCTTCCGGCGCCCACAGAGCCCGAAACGCCCACGAGCAAGAAGGAGGCTCCGCTCAACAAGCCGCGGCCGAAGTCGCTGCTCGACCGGCTCCTGCTCGCCGTGCCGCTGACGATCGCGCTGATCTTCACGCTCGTGCCGTTCTACTGGATGCTGCTGTTCGCCTTCCGCCCAGCCGGCTCGACATCGCTGGTGCCATGGCCCATCACCTTCGACCACTTCATCAAGGTGTGGAACGGGAACGGCTTCGGCGTCTTTTTCCTCAACAGCCTGTACGTGGCCGGCGTGAGCCTTGTCATCTCCACCGTCATCGGCCTCCTCGGCGGCTACGCGCTCGCCCGGTTCGCCTTCAAGGGCAAGTCGGCGTTCGTGCTGATCATGCTCTGCACGCAGTTCATCCCAGGTGCGATGCTGCTGATCCCCCTGTTCCAGGTCTTCAACGGGCTCGGCCTGACGAACTCGCTCTGGGCGCTCATCATCTCCGACACGGTCTTCCAGCTGCCACTCTCGCTGGTCTTGATGGCCGGGTTCATACGCAACGTGCCCATCGACCTGGAGGAGCAGGCGTGGGTCGACGGATGCTCTCGGTTCAGAGCCTTCATCACCGTCGTCCTGCCGCTGCTCAAGCCGGGCATCGTCGCCGTCGGCTCGTTCGCCTTCATCAGCGCGTGGAACAACTTCCTCTTCGCGATCATGTTCATCACCTCGCAGGACCAGTTCACGATCCCGGTCGGGCTGAGCTACCTGCTCGGCGAGTTCGGGACCGACTTCGGCGCGCTGGCAGCCGGCGGCGTCGTCGCGGTCGTGCCCGTCGTCGCGGTCTTCGCCTACGTGCAGAAGTACCTGGTTCAGGGCCTCAGCGCTGGGGCGGTCAAGGGGTGAGCGTCGACGCCTGGACCCTCCTCCGGAACACGGAACGCGGTGTTCGCGCCCGTGGGCTCCGCGCCGCGGCGGCCGCCATCCGGGAGGATGCATCGGAGCTGGTCGCGATCGCGGCCGCCGAGACGAGCCTCAGCGCAGCCCGCCTCGGTGGGGAGATCGAACGCACGGCCTCGCAGGCCGAGCTGTTCGCCGACCTCATCGACGAGGGCAGGTACCTCGACGCGGCGATCGACCACGAGGCGCCTGGCGCGCCGGAGCTGCGCCGAATGCGCGTGCCGATCGGGCCGGTTGCCGTCT
Organism: Pseudoclavibacter sp. Marseille-Q434; assembly: GCF_050315415.1. Classification (NCBI taxonomy): domain Bacteria; kingdom Bacillati; phylum Actinomycetota; class Actinomycetes; order Micrococcales; family Microbacteriaceae; genus Pseudoclavibacter; species Pseudoclavibacter sp. Marseille-Q434. The sequence goes on from NZ_JBNPQH010000005.1 coordinate 54,475, forward strand.
TCGCGGCGGGCAACTTCCCATTCGCCTTCGGCGTCTTCGGTGGGGACACGGTTTCCGCCCTCGCCGCGGGTTGCCCCGTGGTCGTGAAGACGCATCCCGATCTCCCCGAGACGAGCAGCGCGACCCACCTGGTGGTGCGCGACGCGCTCGAGTCGAACGGCTTCCCCGTCGGTGCCCTCCGGATCGTGACCGAACGGGATGCGGGCCGCGCACTCGTCGAGGATCCCTCCGTGGCGGCCGTCGGCTTCACCGGCTCGGTGTCAGGCGGGCGGGCGCTCTTCGACTTCGCTGCGGCGAGGGAGACCCCGATCCCGGTGTTCGCGGAGATGAGCAGCACCAATCCGACGGTCGTCGCGCCAGAGGCCGCCGAGACCGATGCCGAGGAGCTCGCCGAGCAGCTGGCCGCCGCCGTCACCGCGAGCGCCGGACAGCTCTGCACGAAGCCGGGGCTGATCTTCATCCCGGAGTCGGCGGAGACGCTCATCGCCACCATCTCCGGGCGCATCGCCGACGTCGAGCCGCAGCCGCTCCTCTCCCCCGGCATCACGGAGCGATACGAGCACCGTCTCGATGACTGGCGGCGGGCGGGAGTGCGGACCCTCGTCGACGGCCGGGCGACGTCGCAGGGCCAGACGCCGATGCTCGGGATCACCTCGCTGGGCGAGCTCGCGGGCACGCTGGAGGAGGAGGTCTTCGGCCCGGCAGCGCTGCTGGTCACCTACGGGTCGCTTGACGAGGTCCCCGGAACGCTCCGTGCGCTCGGGGGTCAGCTCACGACGACCGTTCGCGCGACAGGCCAGGACCTCGACGCGATCGACGAACTGCTCGACGCGGCCGCATCGACGAGCGGCCGGGTCATCGTCAACGGCGTGCCGACGGGTGTCCGCGTGGCCTGGGCGACGACGCACGGAGGCCCGTACCCGGCATCGACGAACGCCTCCAGCACCTCCGTCGGGGCATCGGCCATCGACAGGTGGATGCGAGCAGTGACCTGGCAGAGCACGCCGGACAGGTTCCTGCCGGACGAGCTCAGGGAGGATCCGCGGTCGCGCGTGCCCCGTCGAGTCGACGGCGTGTGGGAGGGGGCGGACGCGTGAGCGCGGCGCAGAGCGGCAACGCCTGGACCGGCTCCGCTCGCGGCAGGATCGGGTCGTCGCCGCGCAGCGCTTCGGCATCCCGGCCATCGCACACGAGGAATGCCTGACCGGCTTCGCGCCCCTGCGAGCCGCCATCGCCTTCGGCCACGGGCTCGGGTACGGGTCCACCGACTGGGCCTCGGTCGGGCCGCGCGAGCTGACCGTCGCCGTCGACGGAACGATCGACATCGGCGTCCGCGTCACGAAAACGGGCGGGTGGTCACGCCCGGCCCCGTGCGGCTCGGCTTCGAGCGGCACCATCTGGCCCGCGTGACCGAGCGGCCGCAGGGCCCGGAGGCGCGCGCCTCCTAGCCCTGCGGCACGTACGCGTTCGTGAAGGCGTCGCCCTTGAGGGGCTTCTCGAGCAGGTCCTGCTCGCTCATGAACGTCGCCATCGTGGCCCATACCTCGGCGTCGTTCGTGAAGAGCGGCTGCCCGTCCTGCGCGGACAGGAACGGGATGGTCGCCTCGAGCGTCGCGAGCGCGTCGCTCTTCGCCTCGTCCGTGTAGAGGGTCGGGATGTACTCGGCGGCGATGTCGATGGACTCGTCCGGGTTGTCGATCACGTACTGCGTCGCGAGGGCAAGCGCCTCGAGCACGGGTCTGATCGTGGCGTCGTCCCCCTCGATGATCGAGTCGGCGACGCCGAGCGACGGCCCGACGAGGGTCGGCGCGTCCGCCGGCGCGATCTCGATCGTGCGCACCGGGAAGCCGGCCTTCTCGAACTGCACCGCGTCGTTGTTGACGTAGCCCATGACCCCGTCGACGGCGCCGGTCGTGAGCGCCGCCTGCTGCGTGTAGCCGATGTGCTCGATCTTCACGTCGTCCGCCGTCAGCCCGTTGCTCTGGAGCAGCGAAAGCAGCGCGAAGTACGTCTGCCCGTAGGGTCCTGGCGTGCCGATCGTCTTGCCGCGTGCATCCGCTGCCGTCTTGATGTCGGAGTCCTCCGGCACGATGAGCGTCGCCGGGTACGTGTTGTAGAGCGTCGCGACCGAGGTGACGGGGATGTCTGCGGCACGGGCCTGCGTGATCTCGTCGCCGCCCGCGTACACGAAGTCCTCGGTGCCGTTCGCGAGAGCCCCGAAGAGGTCCTCGCCTTCACCGTGATGGCGCAGCTCGACATCGACGCCCTCATCCTCGAAGAAGCCCTTCGCCTCGGCCACGTAGAACGGCACGAACTGGATGTTCGGGGTGTACGTGAGGCCGATGGTGGCGGCTCCCGCGGGGTCTGCCGTCACGTCTGTGGCGTTGCCATCGGGGGAGGTCGAGCATCCGACGAGCACGGCCATGGCCGCCACAGCACCCGCAGCGACCAGGGAGTGCAGTACCCGAGGGCCGCGAGCAGCGTGGCCTGCGGTGGTGAGGTGAAGGTTCATGAGCGTCTCCTGGTCGAGATGGGCGGGGTCAGGCGGTTTTGGTCAGAGGGTTCGGGTCAGGCGGGGAGGGGTTCGTCGGCGAGCACGCGGGCTCGTCGTTTCGTCTTGGGCTCGTCGTCGTTCCAGGTGACGGCGTTCTGGAACAGGCGCATGAGGATGTAGAGCGCGACTGCCAGCAGGACGAGCATGAGGAGCGTGGAGAAGATGCCAGGGATGTCGTTGGCGTCGCGGTTGAGGGTGAGGAGCATCCCGAGGCCCCGGCCGCCCATCGTGAACTCGCCGACGACGGCACCCGTGATCGACAGCGTCACGCCGGCACGGATTCCGGCGAGCACGCTGGGCAGCGCGAGCGGGCCCTCGACCCACCACAGCAGCTGGTACCAGTTGGCGCCGTCGATGCGGCCGGCCTCGATGACGTCCTGCGGGAGCTGCCGCACCCCGAGCACCGTGGTGACGATCATCGGGAAGAACGACATGATGGCGCACAGCACGACCGTGGGCGCGAGGCCGTAGCCGATCCACAGCACGAGCAGCGGGGCCAGCGCGATGGCCGGCACGGCCTGCGACGCGGCGACGTACGGGGTGATCGCGACGTCGACCCAGGGCAAGCGCGCGATGAGGTAGCCGAGCGGGACAGCGACGAGGATCGCGAGGAGGCTGCCGAGCAGGGCCGCGGACAGCGTCACCCAGGCGTGGGAGAGCATGGGCCCCTGCGTCACGTCGAGCCAGAAGCGCTCGGCGAGCTGTCCCGGCGCGGGGAGGAACTGCGGCGAGATGAGACCGGCGGCCGTGACGGCCCACCACACAGCGAGCACCGCGACCGCCACCGAGATCGGTGCGGAGATGCGTGCTGACGTCGTGTTCATCTACCCGGCTTTCGTGGAAAGCTCCGGGGATGACGAGGCGCGTGGGTTCGCCGAACAGGTCAGCGGATTCCACGAGCTGACGGTACGCCGAGGCGTGCCGTCACGTGCACCTCCCTTCCGGACTTTCACCGTCGGTTCCGGAATTTCACCAGATCAGCCACTCCCTTGCGGGAACAGGTCGCGGACTATAACCGCCGGCTCGGAATTACACCGACCCCGGAGCACGTGGACTCTGCTGTCAGAGTACGACAGGTCCCTGCGAAGCGCGACCTCGTGACGCTCCGCGTCAAGCGAACAGCTGGGTCAGGCCTCAGTCGAGTGGTCGCCCCGCGCCACCTTGATGGCGTAGTCGACGGGGCTGTCCGGCGCGTCGACGCCCTCAGCGGAGTCCGGCTTGTCGTCGATGACCGTGTCCGAGTCGACCGCGTCCGGCTCTGCGGGCTCGGGGTCGTTCCGGTCGGGCATCGTGCTCGGGTTCGAGAACTCGTTGGTGTCGCTCATGATTCCTCCGTCTCGGCTGCGGTCGTTCAGCGGTTGCTGTCGTTCAGCGGTTGATGTCGTCGTCGAGGCCCGCGTCTTCGATGGCCTGCTCCTCAGGGTCGGGCGGCGGCAGGACGTCGGGCTGCTGGGCTGGAGGCTCGGCTCCGGCGGCACCGGGCGCACCTGGGCCAGGCTCGAAGGCGGCGGGCATCTCGCGCTGCTCGTGGGGGCGGGGGATGAATGGTTCTGCCATGGACATGCGTCCATCGTGGGCAGATGACGCTCGACCCTTCAAGGGTCTTCAGCGGAGGCTCACCGGGCTATCCGCTCCCGCCCAGCTTCCCGCACGCGCTACTGTGCGGCCTGCGCCTCCGCGCTCTTCTTCGCGTTGCGGAGCTCGCTGGCGATGGCGGCGGCGGCGATGGGCTTCGCGAGGCCGAGGCGCTCGGCGATGCCGCCGGCGTCGAACTCAGCGTCGACGGTCACTCGGGTGCTCGCGGGCGTGATCGCCTCGGTGCGCACCTCAGCCGCGAACGACGCGCGCCCCTCGACCGACTCCCAGCGCAGGCGCTCCCCTGGCTCGTTGACGACGACCTTTGCGTCGATGGACCGACGCTGGCCGACGAGCTCCACATCCCAGCGGATGAGGTCGGGGCCGAGCACCTCGACGTGCTTGACGATGCTGAGGACGCTGGGGAGCGACTCCGGCTCCGCGTACAGGCTGAACAGCACGTCGACGGGCACATCGATGTCGATGGATTCACTCACGAAGGTCATGCGATCAGGGTAGTCGTCGCGCCCTGGGCTGCCGCCGGACTACTCGCTGGCAGTGAGCGAGCCAGTCGTGGATGCTCCCGGTGTGGAGGCGAAGCAGCGGTAGCTGCGGTGCCCTGCGTCCCAGTCGTCCTGGCTCAGCGGGTAGCTGGCCTCGATGACGAGTCCGGGGACGGTCGCCGCGACGGTCGTGTCGAGGACGTCCGTCGCCTGGCAGGTGATCTGGGCGCGGTCGCGCAGCGCTTCCTCGCCCGGGTACTCGTCGCTCTCGGAGAGGGGTGTCGCCTCGACCTCGGCGAGCAGCTGTCCGGAGTGCTCGAGGGCGCAGTCGACGACCTCGAAGCGTGGCTCCCACGCCGACACGAAGTCCTGGATGCACTGGCCGGGCTCGAGCAGGGAGGCATCGACGCCGGCGAGCGGCACCGTCGTCGTGGGCGGGCCGGCGGTCTCTTCTGGCGGCACTGTCCCGTCGCCGAACGGCTGGAGCCAGACTCCGAGCGCGACCCCGCCGAGGACGAGCACGCCGAGTAGCGCCGCCAGCACGCCGCGGTTGCGGCGCCCAGCTGCTCCACGGATGTTGGTCACGCCGCGAGCGCCTAGGCGAGGCCCAGGTCTTCGAGGCCGATGGCGGCGCGGTACGGGTAGCCCGCGGCCTCGATGATGCCCTGCGCTTCCGTGGCGCGGTCGACGATGACGGCGACGCCGACGACGTTCGCTCCGACCTTCTCGAGGGCCTCGATGGCCTTCAGCGGCGAGCCGCCCGTCGTGGAGGTGTCCTCGAGCACGACAACTCGTTTGCCCTCGAGGTCGGGGCCCTCGACCTGGCGGCCGCGGCCGTGGTCCTTCGGCTCCTTGCGCACGACGAACGCGTCGACGACCTTCCCCTGGGCGAGCCCCTGGTGCATGACGGCGCTCGCGAGCGGGTCGGCGCCCATCGTGAGGCCACCCACAGCGTCCACGGGCCCGAACTCCTCGATGAGGTCGAGCAGCACGCGGCCCATGAGCGGAGACGCGCGGTGGTCGAGGCTCAGCTTGCGGAGGTCGATGTAGTACGTCGCCTTCTTCCCGCTCGTGAGGGTGAAGTCACCGTGGAACACGGCTTCGTCGCGGATGAGTTCGATGAGGGCGTCGCGGTCTGTCGTCACGGGCCAAGCCTAATCGCCCGCCGCGCCCGTCAGTGCGCGGCGATGGCGTCCGCGATCGTGGCCCTCGGATGCGCGCGACGCCACTCCCGCAGGGCGGCCCCCGTTGGCAGGCCGTGGGCGTCGCGGCTCGGGGCCGGGCCGCCACGGTGCGCTGCGGCGGGCCGGGTCTCGTCGGCGCCGCTCGACGTCGTCGAGTCGAGCTCCTTGGTCTCCATCACGCTGTTCGTCTTCATCACGCCTCCTCCGGCCGGCGCCTGCCTGGCCTTCGTTGTCTCGGGATGCTTCCGGTCCTGCGAGTCGATCTGAGGCCAGCCCAGCAAGCCGGTCGACCTGCTGTCAAACGGACCGGGGGCTCATCGGCGTCTGCGGGGCACGATCCGCGATTCCCAGCGAATCCTGCGAGCCCTGCGATGACGGCGATGTCGGTGCATTCGCTGTCACCGGGCGCACGCCCACTGTGAGGTGCCCGTGAGACGCCGAAGACCCGCCCGCCAGGAGGTGGCGAGCGGGTCTCGGGGTCAGCACGGGGGCGAGGGTCAGCGGCTCAGGAACTCTAGCACGACCCGATTCCACTCTTCGGCGTGACTGACGTTGACGCCGTGGGGCGCATCCGCCACGACGTGCAGCTCAGAGCCGGCGACGGCTTCGTTGGTGCGGGCCCCGGAGCCCTCGAACGGCACGGTCGCGTCGCTGTCTCCGTGGATGACGAGCGTCGGCACCTTCACCGCCTGCAGGTCGTCGCGGAAGTCGGTGTTCGCGAACGCCGCCATGGCCTGCAGTGCGGCTGGCTTGAACGCCTGCTCCGTGAGCTCGACAGCTGCCCGCCGCTCGGCCTCGGAGACGACGAGGGTGCCGTCGACCGAGTAGAACGTGGTGATGAAGTCGTCGTAGAACGACTCCTGGTTCGCGGTGAGCGCGGCCGTCATCTTCGCGGCTTCCCCGGCCTCGAGGGGACCGTCGGGGTTGGCGGGCGTCTTCAGCAGGTACGGCGGCACGGCGGATGCGAAGACCACGCTGTGCACGCGCTCGTCACCGAACTTGGCGAGGTAGCGTGCGACCTCGCCGCCTCCCATGGAGAACCCGACGAGCGTCACGTCGCGCAGGTCGAGGGCCTCGAGGACGGCCTGCAGGTCGTCCGCGAAGTCGTCGTAGCTGTATCCGGTCAGCGGCTTGTCGCTGCGGCCGAAGCCGCGGCGGTCGTAGGTCACCACGCGGTGGCCGGCCGCCTCGAATGCCGGCACCTGGTGATTCCAGGCCTCTCCCGAGAGGGGCCAGCCGTGGATGAGCACAACAGGGCGGCCAGTCCCGCCCGTGTCGTCGACGTGGAGCTTCGTGTCGGTGAGCAGGCCGTGGTGAGCGAGGATCTCAGTCATTGGTTGCCTTCCCGCGCCGCACCCTGCGACGCTTCCACCATCATTCGGAACCGACCTCCGCGTCGGATCGGTGGCTCCTGGGCAACGTCCAGACTCGCGCGGGGCGGCTCGCTAGGTCACACGTCGATCGAGAACGCGAGCAGCTGGAACGGCGCGCGGCCGTCACCCGGATCGACGGTGCGCACGCGCGACTCGAGGATCGAGAACCCGAGGCGCTCGTACAGGCGGTGAGCGCGCACCATCTGCGGGCCGCTGTTCATGACGACTCGACGCAGACCCCGCAACCGTGCGAGCTCGATCACGAGCGTCGTGAGCGCGGCCCCGACACCGCGTCCGCGGGCGCTCGGGTCGACCGCCAAGAGCCGGAAGTCGAGCTCGTCCTCACGCTGCGGCAACGAGGTGAGGTGCTCCCCCGGCTTCGGCGTCGCGACGGATCCGAGCAGCTCGCCGCTCTGCGGATCCACCGCCACCCACACCTGATGGGCCGCCGCCCGCTCGCCGACGGAGATGATGTCGTCGCGGTAGCTGCCGGAGATGCTGTACTCGAGGTCGTAGGCGCGCAGCGACAGCTCGGCGACCGCGTCGACCTCGCTGGGTCGCACGAGCCGCACGACGACGCCAGGGGCGGGTTGCAGCTGCAGCCGGTAGTCGACGTGCGGGATGCGTCCCTCGCTCGCGACGCCGGGCTGGCCGGGCTCGTTGGTGCGCCGGTAGCCGAGCCCCTCGTAGAGCGCCTGCGCCGCGAAGTTGCGGTCACCCGTGTCGAGCACGAGCGCGGACGCACCCCAGCCGAGGGCGGTCTCGCTCGCCGCGAGCATGAGGCGCCTCGCGACGCCGAGCCGCTGGGCGGTCGGCGAGACGGCGAGGAGCCGAACCTCCGCCTCGTCGGCGACCGCGAGCCGCGACGGGCCCGTGCCCGCCCGGGCGATGCTGAGCGTGCCGAGGATCTCGCTGGCCTGCTCTGCCCGACGCTCAGTCAGACGCTCCGCCACGAGCACGCTGCCCGCCGCGGCCCGGCCTTCGACGTCGCGCACGAGGCGCTGTCGCTCCTCGCCGACGGGCAAGTGACCGTACGGCCCGGCCGCGAAGGCCGCCTCGCTGACCCGGACCACCTCTGACCAGTCGGCGGGCCGCGCCTCGCGGACGCGCACAACCGCGGGCAGTGTCGCACGTGCATCCTGCGTCGCGACGGGTGCGGTCTGCGTCATGCGGCGGGCTCACTCCCCGCGTCGTCGCCGGCCTTGGACAGCGGCGTCTTCTCGCCAGCCTCGATGCCCACCGGCAGCCGGTTCTCGGCGGGAGGCAGCGGGCACGTCGCGAAGACCGTGTACGCGCACGGCAGGTTCACGGCGCGGTTGAAGTCGACCGTGACGCGGCCGTCCGCATCCGGGGCCGACACCGACAGGGCGCGGTTCGCGGCGTACGTCGTGAGGCCGCTCGTCGCATCCGTGAACAGCACGAGCAGTGAGCCAGACTCGTGACCGTTGAACGCCGTGAGCGAGAACCGCTCCCCGCGCAGCTCGAAGGTGACCTTGCCCGGAGAGGAGTACACGTGCTCGAGCCCCTCGACGGCCGCGCCGACCGTGACGTCGCGGGGCTCGTCGAACGCCTCGAAGCTGCCCTCGGCGCGCCAGCGCAGGTTGGGCAGGTACGTGGGGGTGCCCGAGTAGGAGGCCAGATAGTCGTAGTCGGGGTCGCGGGGGCGCACGATCGTGAAGCCGCCGCGCTTGGCGATCTCGATGAGCACCTTCCCGGCGCGGGCGCTGACCCCGTCGCGCTCGGCGATGCACGGGAAGCGGTGAAGGCGCGGACCCTGCAAGAGCAGCCCGTCGGCCTCGAGGGTCTCGCCGTCTGCGAGGTCGACAACCGCCTGACCATCCTCAAGCGACCAGGCACCTGGGATGCCCTCGATGGCCTGCGGTTCCTCCGAGAGGAACGTGAGGCTCGTCACTGCGAGGAACCCGTGCCCGTCGGTGCGCCGCTTCTCGTGCTCGACGTGCCACGCCTCCCAGTCTCGGTTGAACTGGGCGCGATCGACGGATGCGTCTTGGACGAGGGAGGCCGAGGTGCTCATGCGGGGATGGTAGGCAGAGCCCACCCGCAACCGTAAGACCGCAGCTACGCCGGACTACTCAGGGCGTCACATTGCGCAAGGCGACACCGCGGTTCGTGCGACACCGCGGAAACACGCCGGACATGAACTTCATTCGTTCGCGTAACACCACGGTCGCACAGGCGAAACAGCCTGAGCGCAAGCTGAGTGCACCCCGACGCCCACGGCGTCCCTTGCAGAGAGGTCTACAACGATGGATCAAGGAAATACCGCATTCATCCTCTTCGCGGCGGCGCTCGTGCTGCTGATGACACCTGGACTCGCCTTCTTCTACGGCGGCCTCGTGAAGGCGAAGAGCGTGATCAGCATGATGATGATGAGCTTCGGCGCGATCGGCCTGATCGGCGTGCTGTGGGTGCTCTACGGCTACTCGATCGCCTTCCCGGCAGCTGACGGCCTGAGCCCGCTCTTCGCGATCGACCCGTCCGCGATGGGGCTCTCCAGCCTCCTCGAGGTCCCGGAAGACGCCGCCTACCCGCCGCTCGCGTTCGCCGCCTTCCAGGCGACCTTCGCGATCATCACCGTCGCCCTCGTGTCCGGCGCCATCGCCGACCGCGCGAAGTTCGGCTCGTGGATGATCTTCGCCGGCATCTGGGCGACCGTCGTCTACTTCCCCGTCGCCAGCTGGGTCTTCAACTTCGGCCTCGCCGACGACGGCTCCTTCGCCTACGGCGGCTGGATCACCTACGGGCTGCAGGAGACGTTCGGCGTCGGCGTCATCGACTTCGCCGGTGGCACGGCAGTGCACATCTGCGCCGGTGCGGCGGCCCTCGCCCTCGCCCTCGTCCTCGGGCGTCGCGTTGGCTTCGGCAAGGGAGCGCACGTCCCCCACAACCCGCCCTTCGTCCTCCTGGGCGCCGGCCTCCTCTGGTTCGGCTGGTTCGGCTTCAACGCCGGCTCCGAGCTCGCCGCTGACGGCGTCGCCGCCCTCGCCGTCGTCAACACCATCGCGGCCCCCGCGGCGGCGCTCCTCGCCTGGCTCGTCGTCGAGAAAATCCGCGACGGCAAGCCAACCTCGGTCGGTGCCGCGTCCGGTGCCGTCGCCGGTCTCGTCGCCATCACCCCGGCCTGCGCATCCCTCGACCCGGTCTGGGCGATCCTCCTCGGCGTCATCGCCGGTGCGGTCTGCGCCCTCGCGATCGACTTCAAGTTCAAGCTGGGCCTCGACGACTCGCTCGACGTGGTCGGCATCCACCTCGTCGGCGGCCTCATCGGAACCCTCTACCTGGGCTTCTTCGCCAACGGAACCGGCCTCTTCCTCGGCGGTGACGGCACGCAGCTCCTCGTGCAGGCCATCGCAGCCTTCGCGGTCATGGCCTACTCCTTCGTCGGCGCGTTCATCATCGGGTTCGTCATCCACAAGACGATCGGCTTCCGCGTGAAGGACGAGGACGAGATCGCAGGCCTCGACACCGTCTCGCACGGTGAGGCCGGCTACGTGCTCGAGGATGCCCGCGTCTAGCATCCGCCCCGCACGACGAGCATCCGCTCACTGACCATGAAGGTGGCGGCACAGTCTGCAGACTGGCCGCCACCTTCTGGCCTCTCCCCCCTGACAACGGGGTTCCCCAGCAACCGAGCTTCGTAGATTGGATGCCGTTCGATGAAGATCGTCACGCCGCAGTCGCTGCCACGGGAACGGCTCGGCACCGACCTTCGCTCCGGGAGCGTGCACGAGATCTGGCGCGACCCGGACGACGAGGTCGATCCGAGGTGGAGCCTGTCGCTCGTCGACGTGAAACGCAACGTGAAGTCGCTGCACCGGCCCGAGGGAACCGTCGACCACTGGCTCGGCATCAGCGGCCCGCAGCTGCGACTCGTGGATGGCACCCGGCAGGAGAAGGTGCGGGCCGACCACCAGATCGTCGTCGAGTCGACGACCCCGCTCCTCTTGCTGCGCAGCTCCATCGGGCGCGCGAAGAGCACCAGGCTGCTGCGGGTGACCCGCAAGTCGGAGATGCAGCCCATCATCCTCGGCCGGGTCTTCGTGAGCGACCCCATCGAGTTCGACCCCGACGTTCGAGCCATCTACCTCATCAGCGGCCGCCTGAGCCTCGGCGGCACCGAGCTCGCCGAGGGCGAGGCCGCGATCTTCGACGAGTCCGCCCCACCGGTGATGCACTCGGACGGGGCGTTCGTCGCGACCATGGCGATTCCCTGCGTCGAGATTGGCCCTGACTAGAGGAAACTCTATGATTTGTCAAGAGATTCGGCGCTAACTGCCAGGTTCAATAGCGTCGTCTGGCGCGGAAATGCTCACTGCATCCGCGCCAGACAACACTATGGGCACCTTCATCTATGACAACACACCAACCGAGTTCGACGACCGAGTGCTCGCGCACCTCGAAGCCGTCGTCGGAACGAAACTCAGGCGCGGCGAGTCGTTCCTGTTGAGCTGGCGCAACGACGCGCTCACCGGCGGCGGCCGCGACGCCGTCTGGATGAGCGCCAACGTCCCGGTCCTGTTCAACTACCGAGGCGAGCGGCCGACCGACCTCGACCGTCGAGTCCTCGCGCACCTGCTTCGCATGGCCAACAGCCCGGGCGGCGTCGTGGCGCCGAGCGCAGAGGACCTCTAGCTCGCGTAGAGCTCCGCGTACCCCGCGACTTCGCGCGCGTACTCGGCCGGCAGGTTGTACGCCGAGATCGCCGTGTTCCACCCGTCGTCGGTGGTGAGGTCGCCGCCCCGCTCGCACAGGTAGGCGGCCGCCGTCTGCACGGCGTCGTCGATGTGGTGGGGGTCGGCGACCCCGTCGAAGTTCGCGTCCTGCCCGTGCTTCGCCCACGTCTCCGGGATGAACTGCATCGGGCCGACTGCCCGGTCCCATTCGGTATCACCGTCGAGGGCGCCGCCGTCGGTGTCAGGAATCGCGAGGAATCCCTCGCTGCCGTCGAGGGGCACCCCGATGATGGGCGGCTCGACCTGGCCGGAGTCCAGCACCTGCGACCCGCCGTAGGTGCCGTGCTTGGACTCGACCGCACCGATACCGGCGAGCGTGTTCCAGCCGATGCCGCACTCCGGCCGCGTCTCCGCGACCCGGATCGCGGCCCCCGCGTACGCCGAGAGGGCGCGGACCGGGATGCCCGTCGCATCGGACGTCGCCTGCACCCAGGCGGGCGAAGCGAGCTCCGCAACCGGCACATCCCAGATGCCGAACCCGGCCGACTCGGGCAGCTGCTGCGGCGGCGCCACCGGGTATCCCTCAGCGGCAGGGTCGAGGTAGGGTTCCGTCTGCACCTGCGGCTCCTGCGCCCCACTCCCCACCTCGTCCTCGCCGTACGCGGGCGAGAAGAACGACCCGGCGCATCCCGTCAGCAACGAGGCCGACGCGACGCCGGCACCGAGAGCCGTGAGGAGACGGGCGCGAGCGGGGGAGCTTGCGGACGAGACGATGATGCGGGCCCTTCCTGGGGTCGGGACGTGGGGGTGCCTGGGGTCGAAAGGGACAGCGTACGTGCGGCCACGGACGCTCGACTGGATGCGCGCCGAGGGCCGCCACGATCGCGGTTCGCAATTCCGGTCGCCGACACGACCAGCAAACTTCGGTGACGACGGGGGCGTTCGCGTCCGTTGAGCGTCCGTCAGGCGCGAGTTGTCGCCGAAGTTTGCCGCACAGCTGTCCGCCAGGAGGAGGTGGGCTGCGATCAGCGCGCGGCACAGGTCAGAGCGCCGGAGGCGCCACGGGCTCAGCGATCGCTTCCTTCTTCTTGTCTGGCACGAGCTTCAGTCCGATGACGGCGAGGATGATGCCGGAGATGAAGACGGCCTTCCACGGGGAGAACGCTTCGTCGCCGGTCGCCATCGCGTAGATGACGGTGAGGGCCGCCCCGATGCCGACCCAGACGGCGTAGGCGGTGCCGATCGGGATGCGCGCCGCCGCCCAGCCGAGGCCGAGCATGCTGAGCACGACCCCGACGAAGAAGACGATCGTGGGGAGGGGCTGCGTGAACCCCTCCGACTGGCCGAGGGCGGTGGCCCAGACGGCTTCGAGGATGCCGCTGATGACGAGTGCGATCCACGCCATGGTCAGCTCACCACCTTGAGGCCGATGACCGAGCCGACGAGCAGCACGAGCAACAGGACCCGTGCGACGGAAACCCGCTCCTGCTTGGTGACCATCGCCCAGATGACGGTGAGCGTCGCGCCGATGCCCACCCAGACCGCGTATGCGGTGCCGGTCGGCAGCTGCGTCATCGCCCACGCGAGGCCGGCCATGCTGATGGTGAGCGACACCAGGAAGACGACGACGGGGACGGGCCTCTTGAAGCCCTTCGAGGCGGAGAGCGCTGAGGCCCAGACGGCCTCCAGCATTCCAGACAGAATCAACACGAACCAAGCCACGACGGCTCCTCCTGAGTCAGTCTTGTCGTGGTGCGGGTACTGCTCCCTCGTCCGCAAGCCCGATTCCGGGGCTTCAAGGTTCAACGGTAGCAACGGGCCGCTCCATTGGCCAGGCCGGAGTCGCGTGCAGTGCGGATGCACAGGGCCGCGGGTACTCAGGGCCGCGGGTGCACGGCCGGCGCCGTTGCATACGGCGACGTACCTGACAAGGGCGAGGACTACCCTCCGGATGCGCGCGACAATCGGGGCATGTCCCCCACATCTTCCCCGTCGTCGACCCCGGCCCTCAAGCGCGACGTCACTGGGCTGCTCCTGTTCGTGTTCATCCTCGGCGACGTGCTCGGGGCTGGCATCTACGCTCTCGTCGGCACCATCTCCGGCGAAGTGGGCGGCGTCACCTGGTTGCCCCTGCTGGTGGCGCTCGGCATGGCACTGCTGACGGCCGCGTCCTACGCCGAGCTCGTCACGAAGTACCCGAAGGCGGGTGGTTCGGCGGTGTTCGCGCAGCGCGCGTACCGCTCCGAGTTCGTGTCGTTCATGGTGGGATTCTGCATGCTCGCGGCAGGTGTCGTCAGCGCGGCCAGCCTTGCTCTCGCGTTCAGCGGCGACTACCTCGCCACGTTCATCGACCTGCCGCCGGTCGTCGGCGCATCCCTCCTGCTGGTGCTCATCGCGCTCGTCAACCTGCGCGGCATCAAGGAGTCCCTGCGCTCGAACATCGTCATGACCTGCATCGAGCTGACGGGCCTCGTCCTGGTGGTGGTGCTCGTCGGGGTGCTCGTCGGGAACGGCGGCGGTGACATCGGCCGGGCTGTGTCGTTCGGCGACGACATCAACCCGTTCCCCGCCGTGCTCGGCGCGGCCCTCCTCGCCTACTACTCCTACGTCGGCTTCGAGACGAGCGCGAACCTCATTGAGGAGGTGCGCGAGCCGTCGAAGGTCTACCCGAAGGCGCTGTTCTTCTCACTGCTCACGGCGGGCTTCATGTACATGCTCGTCGGCACAGCAGCATCCATCGCCGTGCCCTCCGACGAGCTCGCCGAGTCCACCGGTCCGCTCCTCAACGTCATCGAGGCGACCGGGGTGCCCGTGCCGGCCTGGCTGTTCAGCGCGATCGCCCTCATCGCGGTCGCCAACGGCGCGCTGCTGACCATGATCATGGCCAGCCGCCTCACCTACGGCATGGCGGGCCAGGGGCTGCTGCCTCGCATGCTGGGGCGCGTGCTCCCCGGGCGACGCACCCCGTGGGTCGCGATCGTCGTCACCACGGTCTTCGCGATCGTGCTCACCGCGACGGGCGGCATCGCCGTGCTCGCCGAGACCGTCGTCATCCTGCTGCTCATCGTGTTCCTCAGCACGAACCTCGCCGTGCTCGTGCTGCGCCGAGACAAGGTCGAGCACGCGCACTTCAAGGCCTGGACCGTGCTCCCCGTGCTCGCGATCATCTCCTGCATCGTGCTCCTCACCCAGCAGAGCGGCGAGGTGTGGCTGCGCGGCGGCATCATCGTGGCCGTCGGGGTCGTCACGTACGTCGTGCTGCGCGCCATCCGGCGCTCGAAGAACTCGCGAGCGGCGACGCCCGTGGAGTAGCCGGTATCGCGCGTTCTACACCTTCGGGCCCGGTTCGCGGTACCCCTCTTGAAAACACAGGCGCGGTTGATGGTCTCTCGGTACCGGCGCATCCGCGTCGAACCGGAACGATGACGAGGAGACTCCCCCATGTACTTCCACGCACAGACCTGGATCAACGACATCGCCGACGGCGAGCCAGACCCCGCGGCCGCGAATGCCCTGCAGGAGGGGCTCGGCGGGCAGTTCGGCGAGATGCGCACCATGATGCAGTACCTCTTCCAGGCGATGAACTTCCGCGGCCCGACGGCGAAGCCGTACCGTGACCTCATCCAGGGCATCGGCACCGAGGAGATCAGCCACGTCGAGCTGATCGGCACGACCATCTCCCGGCTGCTCGATGGGTCGCCCGAGTACACGGGCAAGCTCACGGACCCGCTCGACAAGCCGGGTGCCGGCGGCGCGACGCCCTTGAAGATCGCCCTCGACACGAGCAACATTCACCACTACCTGGTCGGCGCGCAGGGTGCTCTGCCCGTGGATGCGGCGGGCAACCCGTGGAGCGGCAGCTACGTCTACAACTCCGGGAACCTGCCCCTCGACCTGCTCTACAACCTCATGCTCGAGTCGACGGGGCGGCTGCAGAAGTGCCGCATCTACGAGATGACCGACAACCCGACGGCGCGTGGCACGATCGCCTACCTGATCGTGCGCGACCAGGCGCACGAGAATGCGTACGCGAAGGCCCTCGAGACGCTCGGCGTGAACTGGAAGTCGCTGCTGCCCATCCCGAAGACGAACGCCGAGTCGTTCCCCGAGGTGAAGGAGCTGCTCGACCTGGGCCTGCAGAGCAAGCAGTACTCGTTCGACCTCGACGGCAAGTCGGAGGCAGGGAAGATCTTCCAGGGCGACTCGCCTTCGAAGGACGGCACGACGTTGGACGCTTCGGAGCAGGCCCCCGCCGGAGCTCCGTCGTTCATCGCCCACGAGCGTCTGGAGGAGTTCGCGCCTGGCCTCGACACCGACCTGCTCGCCCTCATCCAGGCGACCGCAGAGCTCGAGCTCTCCGAGATCAACGGGTTCTACGGGCCGACGACGGCGTAAGTCCAGGGCACAGGCCGGGGCACAGGCCGGGGCAGGGCAGCCCAGCTCCTCACCGCAGCTCGTCCGCTCTGCAGCTCCTTGTCGCCGCACCGCGCGGCGGCGGGGAGCTGCGGGCGTTCACGAGAGTCGGGGAACGAATCGGAGCCCGGTCAAAACGGTGGAGGGTCGAGGCCCGGCATGATGCCCGGCTCCTCGCCGGCCCTCGGTCCAAGCCCGGGCCCGGGCTGCTGCGCCCGGTAGGCAGTTCCTCCGATCTCGAGGCCCGGTTCGCCGGGCGGGGAGGGTCCGAAGGTGACGCCCCTCGGTTCGGGAACATCCTTCAGCGGGATGCCCGTGGGCGATGTCCATTCCATGACTCCGCCGGGCAGCTGGCAGACCTCCCAACCGGTGTTGCCTTTGACCGTGTGGTTCCAGCGACAGAGGTCAGCGAGGTTGACGAGGCTCGTCGGCCCGCCTTCAGCTGCCGGGATCGTGTGGTCGAGGTCGCAACGCTCTGCAGGGAGCCGGCATCCCGGGAACCTGCAGTGCACATCCCGAGCCCGCAGCCACGCGCGCATCGCCTCCGTCGGCCGGTAGCGGTCGACCTCGACGACCGTTCCAGTGATCGGGTGGGTCAGGATGCGCTCGAAGGCCGGTGCGTTGGCTGCGAGCGCCTTCGCGACGCTCATCGGGATGGGCGTGACGCCGTCGAGGAGCGCGGGCGTCGTATCGAGCGCGCGGCCGTCGCCGTCGCCGTCGCCGTGCTGAGCGTGGAGCATCGCGAGCGCCGGCAAGGTGATGGACACCTTCGCGGTGATGCCCGCCGCTTCCGGAGAGGTCGTCAGCCTGCCCGTGAGCAGCAGCTCGGCAAACACGTCGGCCCGCACCTGGTGGAAGGTCCGCGGGTCGTCGGAATCAGAGCCCCGCGCCGCGATGATGGCCTTCGCGATCTCGGACAACCGCCCATCGATCGCCGTGAGCACCGGCAGCGAGTGCCGCGCGCCGAGCGACCCCATGCCATCCGCCTCACTCGAGACGAGCACGGCCCGGGACGTCATCGACTGCTCGTAGCGTTCCTCGAGCGACGACGCCGTCAGCCGCTCCGCCTGCTTGATGGCGAAGTCCTTCAGCCTGCCCGGTGACGTCGAACGCGCCTTCTCGAGCGCGAGCTGCACGAACAGCTCGCGACGCGCGGCCTGTTCCGCGGGGTCCTCGTGCACGACGATCGTTCCCGCCTCGCACACGATGCGGGCATGCGCCATCGACACCTCGCCCGCCGCGAGCGCGGCATGAACGAGCGGGAAGTCCTCAGTGAGGATCGCCGAGCGGCCCATGATGCCAGACACCGCCTGCCTCGAGGTCTTCGTGACCGCGGCGATCTCCGCCTTCCACGAGCGAAGCGCCCACTCCTGCTCGAGTGTGCCCTCGCGCTCGTCCTCTGCGAGGGCCGTCCGAGCCGCGAGTGCGTAGACGCGCGCCTGCTCAGCCTGGGCACGGGCGAGATCAGCGTCGGCATCGACGATCGACCGGACCACCAGGAAGCGCTCGAGCATTCGCACGCGCTCCACCAGCGAGTCGGGTGGCCTCCACCCCTCCGGGATTCTCGTCGCGAGTGCTTCATCGATCATGCGATCAGCTTCCACCCGACCACCGACATTCTTGGTCCGGTCCGAGAAGATCGTTCGGGAAGCTGCCGACACCCTCCCCGCGTCCGCGGATCCCCGCACGGTAGAACGGATCGATGCAGACGTTCCTCCCCTATGCAGACTTCGCAGAATCCGCGCGGGTGCTCGACCGGCAGCGCCTCGGCAAGCAGCGCGTCGAGACCCTGCAGGTCATGAAGGCGCTGACCGTGCCCGGTTACGGGTGGCAGCAGCATCCCGTCGTGAAGATGTGGATCGGCTACGAACGGGCCCTCCTCGACTACCAGGGCGCGTTCTGCGCGGAATGGGTGGGACGCGGTTACGCCGACACCTGCGCCGAGAAGACGCTTGCCGTCTTCGAGGAGGCGGCGACCAGCAGAGGGCCGGACTTCAGGGTGTCCGACCCTCCACCTTGGCTGGGCGACGAGGCACTCCACGAGTCGCACCGCTCGAAGCTCATCGCCAAGGACGAGGAGTTCTACGGCGCTCTGTTCCCCGATGCGGAACGCGGCCTCGACTACGTGTGGCCCGGCGTCACCTCGAGTCCAAGCTCGAACCCACGCTCCGACCCGCACTCGAGCCATCGCTCGCGGGACTGACCCCGCCGGCCCGCTGACCGCGCGGCAGGTCGGACGGCCGCGCCCCGGATCGCGATCGCCGACGAGCGAGCATCCCGACCGTGACGTCGATGGCCAGGAAAACGATCAGGCTCACGCCCATCAGCGGCAGGAACATGCCAAGCGCCACGGCCACGGCGAGCGCGAGCAGCACGCCCCACCACGGCGCGCGGCGCAGCGCTCCACGAGGCGGAGCGGCACCGACCAACCGCGACGGGTCGTGCCTCGGCCGACGCTGCCACCACATCACGTACCCCCACACGACCATCGCCGCCATACCCACCGCAACCGCGAAGAGGACCAGCTGATTGGCGAGGCCGAACAGCGAACCCATGTGCAGGTCGATGCCCCAGCGGCTGAGCTTCGCGACCGGCCCGAACTCTGCGAAGTCGACCCGGTCGACCACCTGCATGGTCGTGCCGTCGATGGCAACCGCATCCACCTCCGTCGGGAAGCTGCGCTGGATCTCCTGCACGACCCACGCCGTGCCGGGTTCCGCCGGCGGCCGGATCTCGACGAGCCCGGTGTTCACGTTCACCTCGCGCGCGATGGAGAGCACCGAGTCGTAGGCGCCCGGGCTCAGCTCGCCAGCATCGAGGCTCGGTGTCACACCCCCGTGCCCGTGGCCAGCATGCTCTGCGTGCTCATCTGCGGCCGCGGCGCCGGCGCCGTCGAGGCTCGTGCTCAGCGCGGGCGTCGTCCATCCCACCGCGGCTCGCAGCTCCGTGAAGTTCGCTCCCCCGTACTGCGACCACGTGATGCCCGTGGCCGACAGGAACAGCGCCCCGGCCAGCACCCAGATGCCGGTGGATGCATGCAGGCTGCGGGTGCGCGCGAACCCCGTAGCGAGCAGGTTCGGCCGCAGCAGGTTGCGCTGCTGCGTCGCCCGTTTCGCCGTTCGCGCCCGCCGGTACCTGGTGGCCCAGAGCCCTGCCCCTGCAAGCGCGACGACCCCGAGCCAGGATGCCGCGAGCTCGCTGTAGAGCCGTCCAGCATCGCCGAGGTGCAGGCTTCGGTGAAGCTCGGAGATCCAGGTGCGCAGCGGCAGCGAACCGGACGTGCCGTAGACGGGCAGGTCACCGCGCACCTCTGCCGTCGCGGGGTCGAGGAACACCGCCCGTGTCGTGCTCTCCCCGAGCGTCGCATCCGCGTACATGACCCGCGTCGTATCGCCCGGGTTCGGGGCCGGACGCACGGCGACGATCGTCTCGTCCTGCCCGACGTGCGCGTCTGCGGCCTTGATCTGCTCTCCGAGCGGCAGGGCGCTCTCGGAGACCGGCGCATGCAGCTCGTGGTCGTAGACCAGCTGCTCGAGTTGCGGGGTCAGCGCGTAGAGTGCGCCGCTCAGCGCCGCCACGAGGATGAACGGGCCGACGAAGACGCCCGCGAGGAAGTGGAGGCGCATCAGCAGCTGCCCGAGCCACCCAGTGCTCGAGACGCGCCGGGCGCGCGGTCTTGGTCCGCTCATCCGAGGATCCCCTCGCCGACGTAACCGCCTTCCGCGCATCCGGGCGGCACGACGAACACGGCAGACCCGATGGGCGTCGTCCACTCGTTGAGCAGGTCGAGCTCGTCGAGGCGCTGCTGGATGGGCACGAATTGCGCATCCACGTCCGCGTGGAAGGCGATGAAGAGCAGCCCCGAGTTCGAGATCTCCTCCCCCGTGGGCGCATCGTCGTAGTTGTAGGCGCGACGGAAGAACCGCTCCGACGTGTCCTCGGATCGCGCCCGCCGGATGTGCGAGAACTCGGCGATGACGGGAAACCCGGCCGCGTTCTCGGCCGAGAAGTCCGGCTCGTCGTGCTCGTCCGTGCCGGTCAGCGGGGCGCCGTTCGCGAGCGTGCGGCCAACCGACTGCTCGCGACCGCTGCGGTCGAGCCTGTCCCACTTGTCGAGGTCCATGCGGATGCGCCGCACGACCATGCCCGTCCCGCCCGCGAACGCGCCCTCGCGAATCCAGACGAGCTGCTCGAAGTCGAGCGTCGGAGGCGCCGGGTTGACGGTCCCGTCGACCTGCCCGAACAGGTTCCGCATCGTGGTGCCCGGGGCCTCCGACCCGCGCGCCCGGCGGAACCCGGGCTGCGTCCACCGCACCGTCGCGAAACTGCGCGTGTCCTTCAGCAGCATCCGCAACGCGTGGGCGACCGTGAACGGGTCGTCGGACGCGACCTGCAGCAGCAGGTCGCCGTCGCTCCACGCCGCCTCGAGCCGATCGATGCCGAACGGCGGCAGCGGGCGCAGCCAGGCGGGCGCCTGCATTGCAGTGGTGGATGCGCGCCGCACGAACTCGGGACCGAACCCGAATGTCACCGTCAGGTTGGCCGGCAGGTGCGCGAGCTCGGGTTCGGAGTCGGCCAGTGCCGGCTCACCGCGGGTGAGGCGCGCCGCATCGTCGGTCAGGAGCTGCATGAGTCGCCGCAGCCCAGCGCGGTCGATGCCGTCTCGCAGATCGAGGGCGACGAGGGTCGCGTGCGCCTGCGGCACGGTCGCGATGCCCGCCTGGTGCGGCCCGTAGAACGGGACGACGCCTGACCCGGTCAGCTCGCCGGCACCGCCCGGGCTCGCGTCGGCAGCCGCATCCGCCGCTCCCGCTGGCTCTTGGCGTCCCGCGAGACGGAGCGCCTGGTCGGCGCCCACGGCCGCGACCGCGCCGAACCCGGCGACAGCACCCCCGAAGAGGAGCTGTCGCCGAGTCGGGCGGGGGCGACCAGGGCTCTGGTCGCCGGGCACTAGCTGTTGTCCGCGTCGTCGCCGTGCTCGGCGTGGTCCATGTCGGAGTGGTCCATCTCCATGTCGCCGCCCATGTCGCCGTCTTCGTA
Source organism: Pseudoclavibacter sp. Marseille-Q434 (assembly GCF_050315415.1). NCBI lineage: Bacteria > Bacillati > Actinomycetota > Actinomycetes > Micrococcales > Microbacteriaceae > Pseudoclavibacter > Pseudoclavibacter sp. Marseille-Q434. The sequence goes on from NZ_JBNPQH010000005.1 coordinate 75,811, forward strand.
GTTCTCGTTGGCCCCGGCGTAGTCCTTGGCCGGGGCAGTGAAATCGAGGGTCGACTCGTCCGAGAACGTGAGCGTGAAGCTCAGCTCGTCCCCCGCGACAACGGGCTCGGGCAGGTCCATGAGCATGATGTGGTTGCCCCCGGGTTCGAGCGTCAGCGTCTCGCCGGGGGCGATCGTGAACCCGCCACCCTTCTCACGCATCGTCATCTCGCCCGTCTCGTTCTCGACGGTCTCGTGCAGTTCGAGCGCGGTGGATGCGGGGCTCGCGACCGACACGATCGTCACGTCCCCCGCACCCGTGTTCTCGATCTCGCCGAACGCCGCTGACATGCCGGAGTCGGCGGCCTTCACCCAGGCGTTCTCGACGGTGACGGATTCGGCGGCGGGACCCGCCGAGGCGGCGTCGGGGGTGGCCGTCGACCCGGCGGCCGTGCATCCGGTGAGGACGAGCGCAGCAGCAGCGAGGAGGGCGGCCGCTGCGAGGGGGCGAGGGAGGTTCGTGGTGGTACGGGTCATGAGCGTGGTTCCTTTGCGGAGAGAGAAGAGAGAAGGAGTGGCGGCGGCGTCAGCGCGCATCGGTGTCGGCCTCAGCCGATTCAGGCTGCGCCTGACCGCCCTTGCGTGCGCGGACGATCAGCCAGGCGACACCGAGCGCGACGAGCGCCCCGAGCGCGCCGATGAGCAGCATCCGCGGCACGTCGAACGCCGCTTGCGAGGTGATCTCGGACGTCGGCTGGGTCGTCGCGCCGGAGGGTGACTCGGACTCGGAGGGCGCCGCCTCAGCGGGGGCGGGGGCGGGGTCGGGTCGCGGTCAGCGGTGGCCGGGTCCGAGGGTGCCGGTGCCGCGGGCGCGTCCGCCGCCGTGGGATCGCCGACCGTGAACGGGATGGTGCCCGTGATCGGGTGCCCATCCGAGGAGACGACCCGCCAGTTGACGGTGTACGCGCCGTCGGGCAGGGTGTCGTCGACGGCGCTCGTGACCGTCGTCCCGTCGATGACGGGCTCGCCGGTCGCCCAGTCGCGGCCCGCGGCGTCCTGCAGCACGATCATCGGGCCGATCTCCATGATGTTCGCGGAGTAGCTGAGGGTGATGTCCGGCGGTGACGTGTCGAGCGACGCGTCCGGCGATGGCGAGCTCGCGATGAGCTGGTCGTGCGCCCGCGCTGGGGTCGCACCGGCGAACCCCAGGAGACAGGCCATGAGCAGCGCGATGGCCGTGACGGCGAGTCTCCTCGGTGCTGTCGGGGCAGCTGTGGTCGGTGTGCTGCCGGTCGTGGATGTTCTGCGCGCCGGGGGTGTCCGGCGCGTCGTGGATGTTGGTGCTGAGTCGAAAGACATCTCGAGAGTTCCTCGGGTCTGTCCGCCCGCGCACGAAGGCGTCGCGCGGAAGGCGCGCGAGCGTCGCGGACGGAGAATGATCGACGCCGACCGGCACCAGACAGCACCTCAGCAGGGAAGCTGAGACGAGAGCTGTGGCGCTAGTTCGAGGTCGCGAATGCTGGGAGCATCGCGACCGCGGGCGGGCCTCGGCGCCGCAGGGTGCGCGCAGCGCGCACCGGCAGCGCGGGCACCCAGGGCAACTCGAGCGGCGCCGAGTCGATCACCGCGGCGGGGCGCACGGCGCGAACGAGGAGCAGGAAGATGCCGCGAACGAGCGGCCGAAGCAGCTCGACGGCGGCGTGCCTCACGCGCGCGAGACTCGCGAGGAGGGCCTCCCCGAAGTACAGGGCAAGCGCCGTGAGCACCGCGGCGAACGCGTGCATCGCCCACATGAGCGGGCCGTCGTGTCCGAGGTGCAGGGCGGTGGTCGGGGAGCTGACGCCCGAGCCCGACGCGAAGTCCGCCATCGCCGACGAGGCCGCGAGCTGGCCGTGACCCGCGTGCCCGGCATGCGCATCCGCTGCGCTCGCCGAACCGCTGGCGGCCGGCGGCGTGCCGAGCACGAACAGCGTGTGGAAGAGGAACTGGCTCGCGCCGACAGACAGGGCGAGGCGAAGCGAGTCGGTGCGGATGCGAGCCAGCAGCAGGCAAGCGAGCACGGCCAGCGCAAACGGCAACGCGACGCCGAGCAGGCCGGGCATGCCGCCGCCGGCGAAGACGTGCGAGGCGAGCGCGATGAACGTGGAGACCGATGCTGCGACGAACGCGAGCCGAACTCGGCGCACCCGTGCGGCGTCTCGTGGCCGCGCATCCACGGGCGGGGCCAGGGCGGGGTCTCGGTCGAGGTCGAGGTCGAGGTCTAGCGGGTCCACTTCCCCCACGGCGGGGGTCAGCAGGCCGGCGGAGGTCACGCCAGAAGTCTACGCACGTCTTCTACTGCTCGTAGACGCGGTGCGTGGTCATGCCTCGTAGGCGCGGCCCTTCCAGGCGACGCTGCGGCGCCCCGCCAACGCGTACACGGGCAGCACGAGCAGCGGGCTCATCGGGCCGAGCAGCCCTTCGGCGAGGTCGAGGGGGCGTCGCCGCCCCGCGATGAGGTTGGAGACCGTGCGATCGAGCAGGCCCATGAACCGCACGAGGCGAAGGATGCGCCCGGTTGCGCGCGACTCCCCCGCACCGGGCAAGAAGGGCAGGACCCACGGCAGCGAGTAGACGCAGACCGTCAGGAGACTCGTCGCCAGCATGAGCGCCCGCGACCCGTGATGGAGGCCGAGGAGCGACTTCGCGAAGCCGCGCACCGAGCTCCGGTACCCGTCGTACATGCGCACACCGATCGCGCTCCCACCCCGCACGGTCACGACTCGGCCGCCAGCGGCGCGCATCCGTTCGGCGAGACGCATGTCTTCCACGAGCTCACCGCTCACCGCCACGTGGCCTCCGACGCGGGCGTAGGCGGCGCGCGTGAACGCCATGACCTGGCCGTTCGCAACGACCGGCGCCCTGCGCCCGTGCAGGGCCATCGGCACCGACCCGAGCACGACCGCGTCGTTGAGGGGCGTGATGAGCCGCTCGCCGAGGGTCCGCGTCTCCTGATGTGGGAAGACCGTGAGGAGGTCGGCCCGGGATGCACGCATGGTCACCAGCAGCGCGTCAAGCGCACCGGGGTTCCAGCGCACGTCGGCATCGGTGAAGACGAGCACATCGTCGGGCCTCGGCGGCTCGGGCGCCTCGCCGGCGGCGGCGAGCTGCGCGCACGCCCAGTTCTTGCCCGTCCACCCCTCGGGGCGCGGCGCACCCCGAAGCACGCGGGCACCCGCGGCCTCGGCGACCGCGCGGGTCGCGTCGGCCGACTCGTCGTCGAGCACGACCACCTCGTCGGCTCCCTGACCCAGGAATCCGGGCAGCGTCTCCCGCAGCGTCGGTTCCTCATCGCGGGCAGGGATGAGCAGCGCGACCCGCGGCGCGGATGCGTGGCCCGAGCGCTCAGCCGGAGCTGGTGAGGCCGACGATCCAGGCCCGGTCCCAGCACGGGCACGGGCGCGGCTGGTCCCGGTTGCCGTCGCGGCCGCCGCCCGCAGGCTCGGCTGCGTCAGCGCGTTCGCGAGCAGCACGATCGCCCTCGCGCCGAGGTACGCGAGGGAGACTCCGGCGACCACGCGGCTCACGAGCGACCGGTTCACTCGCGGCCCCGCTCGCCCTGACGACCAGGACGAGCCCTGAAGCCCTCCGGCCTGGTCAGGAACGCGAGCATCCGTCCGGCGAAGCCGACTCTGTCTCGGCGAAATCGTTGCGCGTCGAACACGATGCGGTAGCCCGGCAGGGGCCGTGCGGGGTCGGCGGCGTCGAGGGCCCGGTCGAGCTCCTCGAGCATCGACCCGAGCGCGGCGGCGAGCTGCTCGGGGCGCACGGGCGCGCCGAAGCGGATGAACGCCTCGGGTTTGGCCGCCCCGCGCATGACGACACGGATGGCGACGGGGACCAGCGGAACCTCGGCGCGCGCCGCAACCCATTCGGCGCCCGGGTGCAGCGACGCGAGCCCGCGCCCCGCGCGCAGCTCGCCCTCCGGGAAGATGAGCGCCCAGTCGCCGGCGCGCGCACGGTCGGCGAGCGTGCGGACCGCCCGCGGGGGCACTGCCCCGACGAGGCGCAGGAATGGGAAGCGGCGCAGCTGCTCGTCGCCCATCATGACGGCCACGTCGAACCCGGTGTTCCTGGCGTAGAGGCCGATCAGGTAGGCGTCCCACCATGAGCCGTGGTTGGCGGCGAGCACCGCGCCGCCGCTCGGAGGCCGGCCGGTGACCGCGATCGACAGCAGGCCCGTCCGCACGTCGCGCACCGCGCTGCGCACGAGCAGCGCGCGAGCCAGGCGAAGCATCATGGTGTGCTCGACGCTATCGCAGCACGCGACGCGACAAGCCGGGAAGCGGGTCGTTCACCAGCCGCGGAGGGCGGCCGCGACGACGCCGCCCACGACGATCACGAAGACGAGCAGGTCGGTCCAGGTCGCGACGAGCTCGTTGGTGCTCTTGCCGCGCTTCGCGAGGTGCCGGATGCCGGCGAGGCCCAGGTAGATCGCGCCGGGAAGCGCGCCCACGAGTCCCCAACCGGGGACCAGCGAGGAGACCAGTGCGACGGTGCCCAGGCTGAGGTTCGCGAGCCCGAGTTCCTGCACCACCTGCGCGGTCGCGGCGCCGGTCGCGTTGAGCGTCTGCATGCGCGTACCGGCAGCGTGTTCCTCAGGCTCATCGCTCTCGTCGGCGGCGGCGGCCCCGAGGATGGTCTGCGTGGTTCGCAGGGGGTTCGTGAGCTGACTGATGCCCGCGACGATGAGGCGCGACCCGACGCCCCAGAACGCGAACCAGATCCCGAAGACGAGCGCTGGATTGCCGCCCGCGACACCCAGGTGCACGCCCCCGAAGAGCAGCGGGAGCACCACCGTCTGGAGGATCACGAGGAGGGCGTACATGCATGGGCCGTTCGGCGTCGGGATGCTCGCAGGAGCGCCACCGATCTGGGCGGTCGGCGCTGCATCGCTGCATCGAGGAGGGGGTGATCTGCAACATATTGCATACCCGGGCTCGCGGACAACACGGCGGTGTGCGTCTGCATGGATCGCGGTACTGGAAGAATGCGAGGGTGAGCATCCCCCCGAGTGTCACGCCGAGACCAGCCAGGAACGCAGCGAAGCCCTGGTACCGCCGCAAGAGCAGGACGGTGCCGCTCGGCGTGCTGTCCGCCGGCCTTGTCGGCGCGATCATCTGGGTGTCGACGCCCTGGCCCGCTGCCATGGTCATCCGCGGCCTGTTCGAGCTGGATGCGAAGCGCACCGTCACCGAGATGGAGGCCTTCGCGCCGACCGCTGACAGCCTGCAGTCGCAGCTCGATGTGCCGTACGGCGGCGGCGGTTCGGACACGACCTTCAACCTGTACTCACCCGCCGGCACGACCGAGGCGCTGCCGACGGTCGTGTGGATCCACGGGGGCGCGTGGATCTCGGGTGGCAAGCAGAACGTCGACCCGTATGTGCAGATCCTCGCCGCGGAGGGGTTCACGACGGTCGCCGTCAACTACACGGTCGCGCCGGAGGCCACCTATCCGACGGCGCTCACGCAGCTCAACGAGGCGCTCGCGCACCTGACGGCGAACGCGGCCGAGTACAACATCGACCCGAACCAGATCATCCTCGCGGGCGATTCCGCGGGCGCGCAGCTCGCGAGCCAGCTCGCGGCCCTCGCCACGAACCCCGAGTACGCGGAGCTCGTCGGCCTCGCCCCGGCGCTCGCCGCCGACCAGCTCGCTGGGATGGTGCTGAACTGCGGCATCTACGACGTGAGCGGCATCCCGAGCGCGCCTGGCCTCGGCGGCTACGGCTTCCGCGTGGCGCTGTGGGCGTACCAGGGCGACAAGGACTGGGCTGACACCCCCGCAGGGCAGGAGATGTCGACCCTCGACTACGTGACCGCCGACTTCCCGCAGACCTGGATCTCGGGCGGCAACGCCGACCCGCTGACCGCGAACCAGTCGCAGCCGTTCGCGACGAAGCTGCAGGGCCTCGGCGTGCCGGTCACCGCGGTCTTCTACCCGGAGGACCACGAGCCGGCGCTGCAGCACGAGTACCAGTTCAAGCTCGAGGGGGCGGATGCGCAGAGCGCGCTCGCGTCGACCATCGACTTCCTGAAGTCGGTCACGTCTTCCGACTGATCGCGAAACCCGCCGCGCCCTCGGGCTTCGAGGACGCGGCGGGTTCCGTCACTGACGAGTGGGAGATGGCTACTCCTCGCGCGGCAGGCCCGCCGGGTTCACCTCGGAGACGTCGATGCGCTCTTCCTGCAGGCCCCAGCGGTCGAGGATCGCGTCGTACTGGCCGTTCTCGATGGCGTGGTTGAGGACGATCTCGACGGCTTCGATGAGGCCGTTGTCCTTCGCCGTGCCCGCGGCGATCTGCGCGTTGGCCGGGAAGCCGCCGTTGATGGTGCCGACGAGCTTCGTCTCGCCGTCGCTCGCCGCCTTGAACGCGGCCGTCGCATTCGGACCGAAGGTCGCATCCACTCGTCCGGACTGCAGGGCGAGCGTGCCCGCCGCGTCGTCCTCGTAGTACTGGAAGTCGACCGGTTCGAGCCCGGCTGCCTGGTTCTCCTCGTCCCAGGCGACGAGGATCTTCTCCTGGTTCGTGCCGGCGCCGACGATGACCGACAGTCCCGCGACGTCCTTGGCCTCGGTGATCGACTCGATCTCGCTGTCGGCCTTCACGTAGAAGCCCAGCACGTCCTCACGGTACGTGGCGAAGTCGAAGAGGTCCTTGCGCTCCTCCGTGACGGTGACGTTCGAGGTGATCAGGTCGTACTTGCCGGACTGCACACCGAGAGGCCAGTCAGCCCACGCGGCGACCTCGCCCTTGAGCTCGAGGCCGAGCCCGTCGGCGATGAGCTGCGCGAAGTCGGCCTCGCTGCCCAGGCGCGTCACGTTGTCGTCCTCGGCGAGGAAGCTGAGCGGCGGGATGTACGCGCTGCCGACGACCGTGAGCTTGCCGGCCTCAGCGGGCTGCCAGCCGGACGCCTCGAGCGCGGCGATGGCCTCTGGCACCGGGTCGATCTGCGGGCGGCCGTCGACGTTGGCGCTGGTCAGGTCGAACTCGATGAGCCCGCTTGCCGGCTGGGCACCGTCGGGCTCGGCTGCCGTGACCGGGGCCGACTGGCCATTGACGATAAGGGTCGTGGCGACGACCCCGATGACGGCGAGTGCCGCCACACCGCCGGCGATGACGCCGACCTTCTTCTTGTTGAGCTTTGCCATGAGAGGCACCTTTCGGAGTGGATGCGTTGCTGAAGTTCTGAAGAGGAATGCGGGCAGGGATCGGCCCGCTGCGAGCTAGAGCACCTTGCGGATGAAGTCCTGCGTCCGGGGGTGCCGCGGGTTCGTGAGCACCTGCTCCGGCGTGCCCTGCTCGATGATGCGACCCGCATCGAGGAACACGATGCGGTCTGCGACCTCACGTGCGAAGCCGATCTCGTGCGTCACGATGACGAGCGTCGTGCCGCCGTGCGCGAGCTCGCGGATCACGTCGAGCACCTCGCCGACCAGTTCCGGGTCGAGCGCGCTCGTCGGCTCGTCGAAGAGGAGCACGTCAGGCTTGAGGGCAAGCGCCCTCGCGATCGCGACGCGCTGCTGCTGCCCGCCGGAGAGCTGACGCGGGTAGTGGTGCTCCTTGCCCTCGAGGCCCACGCGCTTGAGCAGTCCCCGCGCCTGCGCGTCCGCATCCGCTTTGGAGGCCCGCTGCAGCGCGACCGGAGCGGCCGTGATGTTCTGCAGCGCGGTGAGGTGCGGGAACAGGTTGAAGTTCTGGAAGACCATGCCAACCCTCGTCCGGCGGCGAAGCGTTTCAGCTTCGCGCAGCTCGAAGAGGCGGTCTCCCTTCCTGACGTAGCCGATGTACTCGCCATCGATGAGGATCGATCCGCCGTCGACGGACTCGAGGTGGTTGATGGTGCGCAGGAGCGTCGACTTGCCGGAGCCGGACGGGCCGAGGAGCGCGACGACCTCGCCCGGTTCGATCTCGAGGTCGATGTCGTGCAGCACCTCATGCGCGCCGTACGACTTGCTCACGCCGCACACGCTGACCTGCCCGGATGCTGCGCTGCTGCGCTCGAGTTCGGCCTCGGCGTTCCGGGTGATGGTTGCCTGGCTCATGCTGGGATCCCGTTCTTCTTCCGGTCGGCCTTGGTGTCAGCGGCTGCGCGCCCGTCGGGTTGTTCGGGCTTCTCGCGCTGTTTCTCTCTGCCTCCGCTTTGCTCACCGTCGTCGAGCAGCGCCCACTTCTCGGAGATCCAGGCCCTCGCCTTCTGGATGGGCGTCGGCGGCAGCTCTCGGTGCGCGCCTCTCGAGAAGTGGCGCTCGATGTAGTACTGCGCGATCGAGAGGAGCGTGGTGATGATGGCGTACCAGACGACCGCGACGAGCAGCAGCGGGATGATGCGCTGGTTGCGGTTGTAGATGACCTGCACCGTGTAGAACAGCTCGGGCAGCGCGACGACGAACACCACCGAGGTGCCCTTCACGAGGCCGATGATCTCGTTGAACGCGTTCGGCGTGATGGCGCGTGCCGCCTGCGGCAGGATGATGCGGAAGAAGCGGTACCGGCGCGGGAGGCCGAGCGCGGCGGATGCTTCCAGCTGGCCCTGGTCGACCGAGAGGATGCCGGCGCGGATGATCTCCGCCGAATAGGCCGCCTGGTGCAGGGAGAGGCCGAGCGTCGCGGCGGCGAACGAGGAGATGAGCTGCACGGTCGGGAACTCGACGAGCCAGAAGTCCGTCGTGAACGGCGTCCCGAGGCCGAGCGTCGGGTACAGGTAGCCGAGGTTGTACCAGACCACGAGCTGCACGACGAGCGGTACGGAGCGGAAGAACCAGATGAAGCTCCACGAGAGGGAGTTCAGCAGCGGCGACTTCGAGAGGCGGGCGACGGCGAGGAGGGCGCCGAGGATGAACCCGATCGCCCCGGAGAGCACCGTCAGCTGCAGGGTCAGGATGAGCGCATTGACGACGATCGGGCTGAAGAAGTACTCGCCGAAGACGTTCCACTCGTAGCGCTGGTTCGTGACGAGCGACCACGCGAACTGGGCGACCGCGAACACGGCGACGGCGGAGAGGATCCAGAGCACCCAGTGCTTGGGGTGCACGACCTTGAGGTGCTCACCGGGCCCGAGCGTCTGCATCCGGCGGCTCGCCAAGGGTGTGGCGTCGTCCGGCGGCGTCGACGGCGGGCTGTCGGTGGTCGGTGCGGTGTCGATCTGTGACATCGCGTTCTCCTCTCGGCGGACCCTCCGGCGGAGGGGCTGACCCTCAGATGCGAGGGCATGTCGAGAAGGTATTGGCGAACGGATGCCCGTCAGCAGGGGCCGGTACGCGGGAGTTCCGAGAGGGTCGCGCGGCGCAGTGCTGCGTCACAGAAGGTCACGCCGTCACCGGGTGGAGAGTCAGCGAGGCCCGTCTGGGCGCCTCGAAGCGCACGCGGTGGGGTCTTGGCTGGAACTAGGGGCTTGCGACCTGGATGCTCCAGGGCAGCGGTGTGCCGTCGATCTTGGTCGCCTCGACGACCTCGATGACGAAGGGGCCCGCCGGCCAGGTCCTCGCCTGGACCTCAGGGATCTCGGCGGTGATGTAGTCGAACTCCGAGCCGTGCACGGTCATCGCGAAGTTGCCGTAGTCGCTCGATGTGATCGAGGCCTCGCCGCCCGCACCCGTGTAGAGGTAGAGCCCCGGGCCGACCCCGTCGAGCGCCACGTCGAACGGAGGGAGCACCGAGACCGGCAGGATCTCGGCCGTCCACTCCCCCTCGCTCATGATCGTGATGCGGTCGACGACCAGCGACGTCGGGTCGTCGCCGAACGACTGCTCGAAGGCCGCCTGGGTGTTGATGAGCCATTGTGCCGTTCCGCCGGTCGCCCGCTCCAGGTACTGGAACTCGACAACCTGATCGCCGCTGTACATGGACGCGCTGAGGCCACCGACCTTGTCGTCGACCTGCAGCACCGCCAGCTGTCCGGCGCCTTCGGGCAGCACGACATCGAGGTTGGCCTCGCCGAATCCTCCGACGGGGTTTCCGGCCTGCAACGTGAACTCGGGGAGAGTTCCGGACTCGATGGGGTCGCCCTCGAGCTCCACGGGCGTCGACTCGGTGCTGACCTCGGTCTCGTCGCTTCCGAAGGCGCCTGGCAGCACCTGCACGACCTGGACGAAGGCGGCGGATGCGAGCAGCAGGATCGCGAGGATCGCGGCCGCGATGCCCTTGGCACCCGACGCGAAGCCGCGCTTGATGGGCGCCATCGAGAACAGGATCGCGATGACGACCGGGATCCAGTAGCCGAGGAACGCCGCGACGATGGCCGCGAGCCCGGCGAAGACCGCGGCCCCAGGCCCGAGGCCCGGCTGTCCGAGATGTGCGGCGTTCTTCGCGGCGGGGCCCTTGGCCGCTCGGCTCTTGGGGACGGCGGGAGTCGGATGCACGCCCGGCGTGGTCGGCTGCGAAGCAGATGGAGAGGTCGGGGCCGGACCTGGGGTGGACACCTGGCCAGCAGGCGGAGCCGGGGCCGACGACGGCGCCTGCGCCTGCGCCTGCGTCGGCAGCTGCGCGCGACGACGCAGCAGCGCGTCGTTGGCGGAGCCGTGCGAGTAGGCCAGTCCACGCTGCGCACCCTCCCCGCTGCGGTCGAGGTCGTACGTGGCGCGCGCGGCGGTGCTCGTGGCGGCCCGCCCCTCATCGCGTGCGAGCTGCTCGGCCGCGCGCTGCGCGTCCCGAGCTGCCTGACCGGCGGCTCGCTGCGCGTCCTGCGAGCTCTGCTCGAGCGCACGCTGCCCGTCCTGGGCGCGCTGAGCGGCATCGCGCTCGCCGTCTCTCGTGCGCTGCTCGCGTTCCTGCTCGATGCGATCGGCACCTCGCGTCGCGGAGTCCGACCACTGCCGCACGAAGTCGGGTGCCCGGTAGTCCGCCGGCGGCGTGTATCCGTTCTTGCCTTCAACCACGGTCGCACCCCCTTGTTTCCTGTCTGCGCTCATTCAACACCACACCTCCGACAGTCGAGCCGTTGCCGCCCGGCCACCCAGGCCCTAGCCTTGTCCTGTCATTAGCACCAAGTGCCCGCGCAGAAGAGAGAGCCCCATGAGCGCATCCACACCGTCCCGCATCGGCGTCGTCGGCTACGGGGCTGGCGGCCACCGCTTCCACGTGCCGTATATCCAGGCCGTGGCGGGCTGGGAGCTGGCCGGGGTGGTGACCCGCTCACCAGCGCGGCGCGCGATCCTCACGACCGAAGCCCCGGGAGTCCCCGCGTTCGACTCCCTGGATGCGCTCCTCGACGCCGGTGTGGACGCGGTTGTCATCACCACCCCGCCCGACACACGCCGCGAGCTCGTGCTGCACGCCCTCGAGCGGGGAGTCCACGTCGTCGCGGACAAGCCGTTCGCGCCGACGGTCAAAGGCGCGCGCGAGCTGCAGGCCGCCGCCGAGCGCAGCGGGCGCATCCTCACCGCCTACCAGAACCGCCGCTGGGACACCGACCTCGTCACGCTCAAGCAGGTCATCGACGAGGGGAGGCTCGGCGAGATCTGGCGCGTCTCCTCGCGCATGGACCAGGACGATTCCGGCACCCTCGAGACCGGGCCGGCTCACGGCCTCCTGCGGGACCTCGGCAGCCACCTCGTCGACCAGATGGCGTTCCTCTTCGGTCCCGTCGAGCGCGTGAGCGCCCACCTCGACATCACCACGGCCGGTGGCGTCGACGTCGACTGCGGCTTCGACGTCGCCCTCCACCACGCGAGCGGCGTCTTCTCCCGTGTCGCGTCCAGCAAGATCAACCACCTCGAAGGCCGCGAGCTCATCGCCTACGGCGACCTCGGCTCGTACGAGTCGCGCATGGACGACGTGCAGACCTCGCAGATCGACGCCGGCTTGCGACCCGCATCCGCCGACGCCGCCGACTGGGGCGTCGAGACCGAGGAACGCTGGGGCGTGCTGCACACCGCGGAGGGCAGCACGCCCGTGCCCTCGGCGCGCGGCGACTACTCCGAGTTCTACCGCCAGCTGCTCGCCGCCGTCCGAGGCGAAGCCGCTCCCCCGGTGCTGCTCGAGCAGGCCGTGCACACGGTCGAGATCCTGGATGCGGCCCGCGAGAGCGCTCGCACGGGACTCACCGTCACCCTCTGAGCGGCACCCGAGCCCTCCCACCCCGGCTACCATCGAGGCACGGGGTGCGACGGCGGGCCAATGACGGCCCGCCTGTAAAGGGGTAGGGCATGATCCACGGAACTGAATTCACCGGACTGCGCGAGGCGCTCGACGACGTCGAGCCGAGCATCCGCGCAGGCCTCGAGCGGCTGATCGACGACGTCGACGCCGACGACATCGCGACTCGCGAACCGCGCGACATCGTCGGAGCCGCCGCCACCATGCGGAGGCTCGCGTCGCGCCGCCGCAGCGACGAGACCCTCATCGCCGTCTTCACGCCGACCCTCAAGGAGGACGGCTGGAGCTCGCGACGCACCATCGTCGACATCTGCACGGCCGACGCCCCGTTCCTCGTCGACTCCGTCACGGCCGCCGTCGCGCGACAGGGGCTCGCCGTGCACCTCCTCGCGCATCCCGTCGTCTCGGTGCGCCGCGACGACGACGGCGAGCTGCTCGAAATGCACACGCACGGCGGCGAGCTCGAGTCGTGGATCCACCTCGAAATCGACCGCGTCGCCACCGATGAGGGCCGCGAAGAGCTCGCCGAGCGACTGCGCAACGTGCTCGCCGACGTGCACGCGGCGGTCGCCGACTGGCGCCCCATGCGCCGCGCCTGCCTCGACCTCGTCACCGACCTGCGCACCGAGCCGCCGACGAGCGTCACGCAGGAGGAGATCGCCTCAGCCGTCGAGTTCCTGACCTGGCTCGCCGAAGACAACTTCACATTCCTCGGCTACCGCGAATACGCCCTCGAGACGGACGAGGAGGGCCAGGAGGTGCTGCGCCCGCTCCCCCACACCGGGCTCGGCATCCTGCGCAGGCCCTCGACCGCGAGCACCCGCCTCACCCCAGAGGCGCAGCGCACCGCACGAGAACCGCGCCTCCTCACGATCACGAAGGCCAACTCGCGAGCCACCGTGCACCGCGACGTGTACCTCGACTACATCGGCATCCGCAGCTTCGACGAGGCAGGCAACGTCACGGGCGAGCTGCGCTTCCTCGGGATGTTCACGTCGGTCGCCTACGCGGCGTCCGTGCTCACGCTGCCGATCGTCGGCGCGAAGGTGCGGGCCGTGCTCCGCGCGTCCGGGCACGCCCCGAACTCGCACTCCGGCAAGGACCTCCTGCAGACCCTCGAGCAGTACCCGCGCGACGAGCTCTTCCAGGACAGCGTCGAGCACCTGCACGCCGTTGCCTCCGAGGTGAGCCGCCTGCGCGAGCGGCGCCGCTACCGCATCTTCCTGCGCCGCGACGAGTTCGGCCGCTTCGCGTCGGCCCTCATCTACCTGCCGCGCGACCGCTACAACACGACGGTTCGCCTCCGCATCGAGGAGCTCCTGCGCACGACCTTCAACGCGAGCCAGGTCGACCACGCCACCCGGGTCGGCGAATCCCCGCTCGCCCAGCTGCACTTCGTCGTGCGCGCGCCCAAGGGCATCCCGCTGCCCGACGTCAGCGAGCAGGACCTGCAGCCCCGCATCGAGCGCGCCATCCGCGGCTGGGATGAGGAGCTCGTGGATGGCCTGCACCGCATCTACGACGAGGAGCGTGCGGCGGAGATCCTCGGCCGGTACGCGTCAGCATTCCCCGAGGGGTACAAGGAGAACATCCCACCCGAGGACGCGGTCCACGACATCGCCCTGCTCGAGCAGCTCGACGCGGAGACACCCTTCGCCGTGCACCTCTACGCCCCCGAACGCGACGAACCGGGGAAGCGCTACTTCACGTTCGCCTCCCACCACGTGTACCCCATCACGAGAGTGCTCCCCGCCCTCACCGACCTCGGGGTCGACGTCGTCGACGAGCACCCGTACGTCATCACCCTGCCGGACGGCACGAACCTGCACATCTCCGACTTCGGGCTGACAGCCCCTGCCGCAGAGGTCTGGAACGACGCCGACTGGGGCGCGGAGCTCGAGTCGGTGTTCAGCGCCGTCTGGTCGGGAGAGTCCGAGACCGACCGGCTGAACTCGCTTGTGCTGCTCGGCGGCCTGCGCTGGCGCCAGATCGTGATCCTGCGCGCCATCAGCATGTACCTGCGCCAGATCGGCGCGACCTTCTCCGTCGAGTACATCGAGCAGGCGCTCACCGGGAACCCCGCCATCGCGGCCGACATCGTGCGGCTCTTCGAGACGAAGTTCGACCCCGAGCTGGGCGGCGACCGAGACGCCGAGCTCGCCACGGTGGCGGCACGGCTCGAGGCGGCGCTCGACGACGTCGCCAGCCTGGACCAGGACCGCATCCTTCGCTCGATGATCGGCATCATCGACGCGACCTGGCGCACCAACTTCTACCAGGTGGATGCGGAGGGCAAGCCGAAGCACTGGGTCTCCATGAAGCTCAACTGCACGCGTGTCCCCGGGCTCCCGAAGCCGCATCCCATGGCGGAGATCTGGGTGTACTCGCCCGAGGTCGAGGGCGTGCACCTGCGCTTCGGCCGCGTCGCCCGAGGAGGGCTGCGCTGGAGCGACCGCCGCGAGGACTTCCGCACCGAGGTGCTCGGGCTCGTGAAGGCGCAGATGGTGAAGAACGCCGTCATCGTGCCGACCGGGTCGAAGGGCGGTTTCTTCGCGAAGCGGCTGCCCTCCCCGAGCGACCGAGGCGCGTGGCTCGAGGCCGGGAAGTCGGCCTACCGCACCTTCATCCGCGGCCTCCTCGACATCACCGACAACCGCGTCGGCACCGACATCGTGCCGCCGACCGACGTGGTCCGCCACGACGGCGACGACCCGTACCTCGTCGTCGCAGCCGACAAGGGCACCGCCTCGTTCTCGGACATCGCCAACGGCATCTCCGAGAGCTACGACTTCTGGCTGGCGGATGCGTTCGCGTCCGGCGGCTCAGCCGGCTACGACCACAAGGGCATGGGCATCACCGCGCGAGGCGCGTGGGAGTCGGTCAAGCGGCACTTCCGGGAGCTGGGCCACGACACGCAGACCGAGGACTTCACGGTCGTCGGCGTCGGCGACATGTCGGGTGACGTCTTCGGCAACGGCATGCTGCGCTCCGAGCACATCCGCCTCGTCGCGGCGTTCGACCACCGGCACGTGTTCATCGACCCGACACCGGATGCCGCGGCCACGTTCGTCGAACGCCAGCGACTCTTCGACCTCCCCGGCTCGTCATGGGACGACTTCGACCGCACCGTCATGTCGGAAGGCGGCGGGGTCTTCCCGCTCACGCAGAAGTCCATCCCCGTGACCCCGCAGATGCGGGAGGCGCTCGGCCTCGAAGCCGACGTGCAGCGGGTCACCCCGCTCGAGCTCAAGAGGGCCGTCCTCCTGGCCCCGGTCGACCTGCTCTGGAACGGCGCCATCGGCACCTACATCAAGGCGAGCGACGAGACGAACGCGGAGATCGGCGACCGCGGCAACGACGCGATCCGCGTCGACGGCCGCGAGCTGCGGCTCAGGGTCGTCGGCGAAGGCGGCAACCTCGGAGTCAGCCAGCGCGGCCGCATCGAAGCCGCCATGGCCGGGGTCAGCCTCAACACCGACGCCATCGACAACTCCGCGGGCGTCGGCACCTCCGACCGCGAGGTGAACATCAAGATCCTCCTCGGCGCCGTCGAGCGCGACGGGCGGCTCGACCGTGAGGCCCGCAACGAGGTGCTGCGCGCGATGACGGATGAGGTCGCAACCCAGGTGCTGCGCGACAACTACGAGCAGAACGTGCTCCTCGGCAACTCGCGCTCGAACGCCGCATCCATGCTGCCATCGCACAAGCGCCTCATCACGTGGCTGGAGGAGCGCGACGAGCTCGACCGCGAGCTCGAGTTCCTGCCGTCGAACGCCGAGATCAAGCGCCGCATCGAGGATGGCCGCGGCCTCACCAGGCCAGAGTTCTCGGTGCTTGTCGCCTACGCCAAGCTCGCCCTCAAGAGCGACCTCGCCACGACCGAGCTCGCCGACGACCCCTGGTTCTCGCACACCCTGGCCGAGTACTTCCCGGCCGAGGTGCGCGAGCAGTACGGGCCCGATCTGCACGCGCATCCGCTGCGGCAGGAGATCGTCGTCAACTCCGTCGTGAACTCCATGGTCAACCGGGGCGGCATCACGTTCGCCTACCGCGCCGCCGACGAGACGGGCGCCACGAGCGAGGAGATCGCACGCGCCTACGTCGCAGCCCGCGAGATCTTCGACCTGCGCGGGTTCGTCGTCGAAGTCGAGGCGACCGACAACCTCGTCTCGACCTCCACGCAGACCGAGCTGTACCTCGGCTTCCGCCGACTCCTCGACCGCGCCACCCGCTGGTTCGTGCAGCACAGGCCAGACCGCATCGACATCGGCGAGGAGATCACCCGCTTCACGGAGCCGGTCGCCCAGTTCGCGTCGCGGATCGGCGAGCTGCAGCAGGGCGTGGAACGCGAGCGCTTCGCGGACCGTGTGAGCGAGTTCGAGGCGGCCGGGGTACCGCGGGAGCTCGCGCTGCGCGGAGCCGGCCTGCTCGAGCTCATGCCGCTGCTCGACATCATCGAGCGCGCCGGGAACGAGGGGTGGGCCCTAGAGGAGTTCGCGGGCGTCTACTACTCGCTGTCGGCCCGCGTCAGCTTCGACGACATGCTCACGCGCGTCACCGCGCTGCCGCAGGACGACCGCTGGGGGTCCATGGCGCGCGCCGCGATGCGCGACGACCTGTACGCCGTCATGGTCGAGCTCGCCGCATCCGTCATCGCCCAGACCGAGCAGGCCGAGGCCGACTCACGCGTCGACGCGTGGATCGCCGGGCTCGGCCCCACCGCCACGCGCGCGCTCGACGAGGCATCGGATGCGGTGCACGCCGGCGACGACACGGGCCTCGCCACGCTGTCCGTCGCGCTGCGCCGCCTCCGCTCGCTCGTCCGCTAGGGGGGCGCGCGCGGCCGGTCGCGCTCCCGTCCGGGTCCGCCCGCCCGGCGATCCGTCTCGGGATGGGAAAGTCGCTTCGTTGAGGAAAACTTCCCAACACGAAGCGACTTTGTCATCCCGAGTTTCAGAGGTGAGGGCCCGAGGCAGCAAGCGTCGGCGGCTCGGGAGCTGTCAATCTCGCGTCGTGATGACCAGCGTCGCGACGGTCGTCATCATCACGAGCTGCGCCTCCCTGATCATCTTCCCGAGCTCACCCGCGACGGCGGCCGAGTCGATGAGCTCCTCGGCGCGCTTCGAGATGGATGCACGGTCGAGGTCCGGGAAGACGCGCGGCAGAACGCGGACCGCGTGGAGGAGCGCGAGGGCCGCGGCAACCCGGTCGGTCTCTCGCGGCTCGACCTCACCTGTGAGCAGTGCCCTGGCCTCAGCCTGGATGGAGTCCTCGAGCTGCGCGTTCTCCCCGCGCGGCCAGCGTTCCGAGAACGTGCCGCCGAGGAACTTCTTCTCCTCGTGGCCGAGCACGCCCGCGTCCACGAACTCCTCGGCGATGCCCTCCTTGAGCTTCGTCGCCTCCGACTTGGGTCCGCCGAAGCCGACGATGAGCTTCACCGCCGAGTCCGGCTTGCGACCGACGGCAGTCTCGACGAGCGCCTCGAGGTCGGCGTCAGCACCAGCCGGGTCGAGCGGCTGACCGACCGCCACGAACGTGCCGGGCTTGGCGTCAGCATCCACCCCCGACTCGGTCTTTGTCGGGCCCGCGATGCGGAGCCTCCCGAGCATGATCAGCTCGACGAGACCCGCCGCCGACAGCACCTGCGCCAGCGCAGACCTGTCGACGAGCGGCCTCCCCGTCTCATCGTCGAGGGCCAGCAGGAACACGGCCTGTGGCACGGTCACGGCAGCGGTTACAGTCTCTTCCCCAGTAGCGTCCATGACCTGACGCTAGGGAACGAGGCTGGAGGTCGCCGCCGAACGCACCTAGGAGTTCTCCATCCAGCAGGCCGCGACGGGGTCGTTCGCTTCGGTGCTCTGCGGCGAGTACTGCTTTCCCTCGTTCTGCTCGAGGTCGGCAACGAACTCCTCGTACGTGGTGTCGGCCGGCACGAGCTCACGGTCGATGAGGCACTGCAGTACGGCACGCTGCATCTCGTCTGGATCCACCGAAGATTGGCCGCCGTTGATGAGTGAGTATGCCTCGTTGATGAACGCACTGGTCTTCTCGTAACAGTCCAGATCCGCAGCCTGCAGCTCAGAATCCCCTTCGTCGGGGCTTGCTGCCCCTGGATCGGCATCCGTCTGCAAGTAGACCTCGGCACCTTCATACAGCAGTTCGGCGTCGAAACCCTTCTCCTGAAGGCACTGGAGTCTCAGGTTGTTTCCCTCCTTCCAATCTGCCTCGGAGATCTCCCCGGACTCACGAGCGGCCGTGAGCACCTCCGTCTGGAAATCCGATTTCGAGTTCGCCAGGCCCTCATCAAGGAGTTGCTCCAGTGTGAGGGACCCGCCCGTCTGTGTCATGCCCTCGTCAGAGGTGTCCGCCTGCGCGCAACCGGTCAGTGCGACCGCCGCGAGCAGGGCAACCGACGTACACATCAATCGTGCGTGTGAAATGACCATCTGTCTCTCCCCGTCAATGGATGTTCGGAAGCGGGGCCCCGCGTTGAGGTCGCGGGGCCCCGCCTGCACTAGACCGCCCTCGGCGCTACCAGACCTTGCCCTGCGAGTACCAGTGCGAACCGGCCTTGTACGACACCGAGACCCAGCCGCGGTACTTGGTCGCCGTCACCGACTTCCCCTTTCCGCTGACGATGCGTCCGACAGAGGCCTGCGCATAGCCGCAGCCGTTGCTCGCGTAGGCGTAACCGGGCCGCGCCGAGACCGACCCGCAGACCGCCGCTTCTGCTTCCGGTGCAGCTGCGACCTGCGCTACCGCGACCCCTCCGGTTGCGAGCGCTCCGGCGAGCAGCAGCGTGCCGAGCTTGCGTCCGACCTTGTTCTTCAGTGTGATGGTGGACATCTTCGTCCCCTTTCTGTGTTCCGACGCCTCCCCCTTGGCGGCGCCGACCCGCGCTGACCGGTACCGTCAACGACCCTTGAAGTACGAGAACAGCCGTCGTTCTCGCACCAGCAGGGCCGCCGCCAGCGTTCCGAGGATCGCCCCGGAGACGGTCAGCGCGGGAGTCAAAGCGGCGGTCGCGGCGACCGGAATGAGGTCACTCGCCGCCAGGTTCTGTGTCAGCAGGGCGATCGCAGGGAATGCCACCAATGCCCCGGCACACGACCACGCGAGCGCCTCAAGCAGGAGCGTCACCGTCTGGTCGCTTCGTTGCACCCCGACGTGAAAGGCCGAAGCGATCTCGAGCCGCCGCAGCCAGACGGCCCCGAAGCCGACCATCGCGCCGATGCCGAAGCCCGCGAGCGGGAACGCGCCAGTCGACCTACCGGCGAACGCAGACTCCGGGTTGACCGGCTTCCCCAGCTGCAGGTTGTGCTGGCTCAGCTGCGGCCCCGTGTCAGGCAGATTCGAGTCGGCCGCGATGGCCGTGTAGAGCAGGTCGGTGGTTGCCTGCGAGACCGGGAAGGCGTCGATCCAGCACTCATCGAACTTGGAGTCAGGCGCGATCGGCGCGATCGCCGCGTACCCCATTCCGGTCGTGCGCCCGTCGTCCGGGTACTCGTACGTCCCGCCGAGGGTCGTTGGCCCGTCGGCTGTCTGGATCGGGTCACCCAAGGTCAGCCCGAGGGTCTCGACGACCGCGATCGGCATGAGCAGCCCCGGCTCCGTGCCTCCCGTCGCGGCGGGGAGCATCGTCGCGAAGCCCGGTGACGACTCGAAGTAGGTGAGCGGGTTCTGCGGGATGCTCGCCACGCGGAGCGGCGTTTCGCGCTCGGCCAGCGCGCCCGCCGCGCGCACCCCGTCCACCCGGCCGAGTGCGTCGCACGCGCGCCCGTCAATGCTGTCCTCAGCCACCAGGATTGTGATCGATGCGCCACGAGCGCGGAAGTCCTCCGCGGCCCGGATGACGCCGGTCATCTCGGCAGTGTCCAACGCCGCGAGCGTGGCTGAGCCGGCGGCGACAAGCAGCATCAGCAACACCGCGCGACTCGCTCCGGACGACAGGTTTCGGCCAGCCTCCCGCCGCACTTCGCGGAACCGCATCGCGCTCATTGGAACACCCCCAGGTCGATGACGTCCGTGCAGGCGTCTCTCGTGCGGGCGTCGTGCGTGGCGACGACAATGATCGTGCCGTCGGTGGCGATGCGCCCGAGGGCGTCGCTGACGGAAGCTGCCGTGCGCAGGTCGAGCTGCGCCGTCGGCTCGTCGACCAGGAGCAGGTCGGGGGCGGCGGCGATGCCGCGTGCGAGCATGAGCCGCTGCCCCTCACCTCCGGAGAGAGCCCTGAACTGGCGATCGGCCGCGTGTCCCAGGCCGAAGCGTTCGAGCAGTTCCCGAGCGCGAACATCCGCACGTGTTCTTGTCTCCCCCCGTGCGACGAACGCAAGCGCCACGTGGTCGAGCGCCGTCCTCCGCGCAACGCCGTGCGGGTTCTGAAACACCCAGCCGATCCGCTCCACGCCGACACGCGTGATGTTGCCGAGCACGGGTGGGATCCAGCCGGCGAGCATCCCGAGCAGCGTCGACTTCCCTGATCCGGACGGGCCCGTGAGCGCGTAGACATGGCCAGGGTCGAGGCGCGCGGAGACGTTCTCGAAGAGCAGCGGATGGCCGGGGTAACGATGTCCGACGTCGGCGAGCGTCACGAACATGCCAGGTCCTTCTTCGCGACGGCCTTGACGGCTGCGGCTGTCGGCGGCTCCGGGAACGAGACGTAGGTGCGACCGAGCTTCGAGGACACGACGGCCACCTGGAGCGACCCGCCGTCCGGCGTCGCGACGCATCCACCTGTTTCGCTGGTCATCGCGACCGCGGCCGGGGGGACCGCGTAGACGGTGGTCGCACCGACCAGCACGAGCTCGGCTTGAATGCTCGCATCGTCAGGGCTCGCCGCGTACTTCGCCAACGCATTCGTGCCGGCCAGCACGGAGAGCCCTTCAGGCGTCACGGCTCCCGCCTCGTCGATCGCGACGTCGACGCCCTCAAGCGTCAGCTTTCGCGCACCGGGCACGAGGTCTGTCGGGTAGCTCTTCACGGAGGCCGATAGGAGTGGGTTCGCGAGGTCGACAAGAGCCTCGCCCTGCGCGGCTGTCTGTCCGAGCGGGACCGGGCAGGACTGCACCGAGATCGTCGCCGAGGGGAGCCAGAGCACCTGTGCGAGTGCCAGCTCGCCTTGCTTGGTGTCGCCGTACACCGACTCGACGAGGTCGTCCCAGGCAGACCACGTCTGCCAGTCGAAGGTGTCAGTCTCGGACACGTCATAGCCGAGGCCCGCAAGCGCCACCTGCAGTGCGGTGACGTCGGGACCCTTGAGGCCATAGCTGAGGTCCCGCCAGAGCGGCGTGGACGTGTGGAGGCTCACGAGCGGAGTCTCGCCGACCTTGAAGGAGCTCCCCCCTGAGACGAGGTCGCCGCCTGCAGTGCAGGACGAGTCGGTCAGCGTGCCGCTCGTCGGTGACGGCAAGGAGGCGTCGTCACCCAGCTGTGCAGTCAGCTCCACGGCTCGTGCGTCGGTCAGTTCCTCGGCCACGAGTTGCACTTCTGAAGGCACGGAGGCGGTTGTGAGTCCGGGCGGGGTGGGGCGGAAGACGGAGAAGGCGACGAGGGATGCGGCTACCGCCAGCGTGGCGACGATGACCAGCGCGACGGTGGCAGAGAAGCCCCGGCGCCGGGCAGGTCGGTCGCTGTCCGACACGACGCTGACCACGTCTTCGTTGCCAGGCTGCGCGTGCTTCACCCTGCCACCCCTCGATCCGAGTCGGGCCCCTTTGCGCCGACGCGGATCAATGTAGCGGTGATTCTGGACCGCAACAAACGAAGAAGATCCATTCTCATGGATTCCGTCTAAGTGGCGTTCCCTCGGCCAGATTGATGGAGATTTTCAGCGTTCATAGCCAGGTTGTCCACGGCCCCTACGAGAACTTCCGGCCCTCGTCTCGCTTGTAGAAGAACACCGCGAGGAAGCCGAGGACGGCCGTCCACGCCAGGAGGCCGAAGAGCGCCCACATCGGGAACTGCCCGCCGGAGACCACCGCGATGACCACCTCGCGCGCCTGCCGCACGGGCAGCACCTTCGAGGCGGCATCCAGCCAGCCGGGGAACATCATGGGCGGCAGGAACAGGCCACCTCCGAAGGCGAGCAGGAACATGAGCACCTGCGTGATCGCGATCGCCGCCTTCGGCCCCGCGGTCGTGCCGACGATCGCGCCGATGAGGGCGGACGGAACCGCCGTGAGCACCACCGCGATGAGGCCGAACACCACCTGCATGAGGGTCGGGGCGGCCGCTGTGAAGAGCCCGCCGACGATGAGCAGCGGCACGATCGAGACGACCGCCATCACGAGCGTCCCGATGACAAGCCCCGCGATGCGCGCGGACGGCTTCCCCGGCAGTGTGCGCAGGTACGGCACCCACGGCTTCGAGCGCTGTTCGGCCAGGTCGAGGCCGAGGCTGAAGAGCCCGTTGGTCATGAAGGCGAACACGATCATGGACGCGACGGCCTGCGTGGCGATCACCGGATCCTCGGTGATCGCGCGCTGCGGCAGCACGAAGAAGCAGAACGCGAGCGTCGGGAAGACGAGCGACCCGATGACGGCGATCGGCACGCGCGCCGTCTCGATGAGCGAGTACTTCACGTGCGTGGCGATGAGTGCTGCAGTGGACATGGTCCTCAGCTCCCGTTCTGTGCGTTCTTGACGGCGGGCGAGGCCTCGTCGTTCTGCGTCATGGCGAGGAAGGCTTCCTCGAGCGTCGCCCCGCGCACCGTCAGGTCCGTGAAGGGCGCGCCGGATGCGACGAGCGAGCGGATGAACGCGTCCGAGTCGCGCACGAGCGCGGTCACGAACCCCGCATCCGCTGCCCGCCCCGAACCCGCTGAACCGCCCGGACCCTCGACCGTCTCGGTCAGCGCGTCGGCGTCGATGGCCTGGATGCGGGCCGCATCGACGCCCCGCATCGTGACCTGCGGCGGGAGACGCTGCCGACCACCGAGGCGAGGCTGCCGTCCGTGATGACGCTGCCATGGTCGATGACGACGACCCGCTCGGCGAGCTGCTCGATCTCCTCGAGGTGGTGGCTCGTGACGATGACGGCGCAGCCGGCGCGGTGCTTGGCGCGGAGCGCGTCCCAGAGGCTGCGACGCGCGTCGACGTCGAGGCCCGTCGTCGGCTCGTCGAGGAGCACGAGGTCGGGGTCGCCGACGAACGAGAGCGCCACGGCGAGACGCCGCTGCTGCCCGCCGGAGAGCGAGCCGCACTGCTTGCCGAGCAGCGGGCCCAGGTCGAACGCATCCACCAGCTCGTTCCTGGCCGCGGGCTGCGGGTAGTGGGCCGCAACGTAGTCGAGCACCTCCGCAACCTTGAGCGCCTCCGGCAGCGCGCTGGCCTGCGGCGTCGACCCCACTCGGATGCGCGTGCGGACGTCGAGCGGGTCGCCGCCGAAGAGTCGCACCGTGCCGGTCGTCGGCGAGCGCAGGCCGAGCAGGAGCGACAGCAGTGTCGTCTTGCCGGCGCCGTTCGGCCCGAGCAGGCCGACGCACTCACCGGCGGTGACGTTCAGCGAGATCCCGTCGAGGGCCGTGTGCTGGCCGAATCGTTTGACCACTTCGTCGACCTCGACGATCGTGGAAGGCCGCGCGCTGGCGGGCTGGGCGTTGGCGGGCTGGGCGTTCATGTCATCTCCCGAGGAGTTTCAGGAGCGCCGTCCGGTAGCTGCGAAACGCGGCTCGACCGGCGGGGCTGATGGTCAGATACGTGACGGGCTTGCGGCCCGCGAAGGCCTTGTCGATGACGACGTAGCCGGCGTCCTCGAGCTTCGAGAGGTGCGTCGTGAGGTTGCCCGCCGTCATGTCGAGGAGGCTGCGCAGCTTCGAGAACGTCATCTCGTCGCCGTCGTCGAGGCTCTCGGCGAGGGTCGTCATGATGCGCAGTCGGGCGGGCGCGTGGATGATCGGGTCGAACTCGGCGCTCGGGTCGCTCATGCGTGCACCTCGCCCCGCGGAGTGGTCTCGCGCAGGGGCGGCTCGCTCGAGATGACCCCCGTGCGTAGCAGCACGATGAAGGCGATGAAGATGAGCGGGCCCGCCGTGCCGTAGACGAGGTAGTGGGTGGGCGCGCCCAGCGCGGTGGCGACGACGGCGAGCACGATGACGGCGACCCCGAGCGCGAACTGGGCCCCGGAGCGGGACATCGCGGCGCCCGCCATGTAGAGCACGCCGATCGTGACGACGAAGATGCCGGGCATGAGCAGCGGCGCGAGGGCCGGGTCCGGGACCTGACGCAGCAGCGACGCCGCGAAGAACCAGGCGCCCATCATCGAGATCGACCACGAGAAGCCGTAGAGCGTGCCCGCGGTGTTGCTGCGGCCGCGCATCCCACGCCCCATCGAGACGCCACAGACGGCTGACACGATGACGCCGACGATCATCGCCACGCCGAAAATGATGAAGGCCGTGGCGGTGGGGATGCGAACGATTGGGCTCGCTCCCCCATCCTCGGCACTCCACAGCGCCTGGAAGCCGACGAACCAGGCGACCGCCCAGGTGCCGAGGAGGATGTACAGCGCCCGGTCGAGCCGGGTGCGCGTCGTGCGCTGCTGGTCACGCATGAGGGCGAGCATCTCGCTCGGCGCGAGGGCACGGTCGTCGTCGCTCGCCTGCGGGATGCTGCCATCGGCGCGGGTCCGGCGTTCATTGGTGTCCATGCAAACCAGTTTGCTTTACAAACTACTTTGCGTCAATGTCGGCGCCGGCGTGTGCGTGCGAGTTCCCTGAGAGCGCCGGGCGATAGCCTTGACCCCATGCGCATCGCCACCTGGAACGTCAACTCCATCCGCGCCCGCTCGGGACGAGTCATCGACTGGATGGTGCGCGCCGACATCGACGTGCTCGCGATGCAGGAGATCAAGTGCAAGCCCGAGCAGTTCCCCCGCGAGGTGTTCGAAGAAGCCGGCTACGAGCTCGAGATCCACGGCCTCAGCCAGTGGAACGGCGTCGCCTTCGCGAGCCGCCTCCCCATGAGCGACCCCGAGATCACGTTCGCCGACATGCCAGGCTTCGGCAAGCCCACGCCGGAGGGCACGCTTCCGCTCGAAGCCCGCGCCCTCGGCGTCACCGTCGAAGACGTGCGCCTGTGGTCGCTCTACGTGCCGAACGGCCGCGAGCTCACCAACGACCACTACCCGTACAAGCTCGCCTGGCTGAAGGCGCTGCTCGCAGACATGACCAGGTGGCGGCAGGCGCATCCAGACACCCCGCTTGCGCTCATGGGCGACTTCAACATCGCTCCCCTCGACATCGACGTCTGGGACCTGGCCGCATTCGTCGACTCGACCCACGTGTCGGCACCCGAGCGTGCCGCGTTCGAGGCGTTCCTCGAGGCCGGCTTCGTCGACACCGTGCGCTCGCGCGGCGTCGAGGGCTACACCTACTGGGACTACAAGTCGCTCCGATTCCCCCGCAACGAGGGCATGCGCATCGACTTCATCCTCGGCACCCCGGAGTTCGACGACCTCGTCGTGGATGCGTCCATCGAACGCGACGAGCGCAAGGGCGACGGCCCGAGCGACCACGTGCCCGTCGTCGTGGAGCTCGACCTCGAGACCTCCCTCGACGACGACCGCCCGATGATCTTCTAGGCGTCGACGAAGCGGATGCGACAGCACCTCGCATCCACCACCCCCGGATTCTGACCGACCGCGCTCCGACTTCGGGATGGCAACCTCACTTCGTTGCGGGAAACTTCCCAGCACGAAGCGAGTTCTCCATCCCGAGAATGCGGGCGGATGCGGCGGCAGCCCGATCCGCGCCCGCTCTCGGACACGCGTGCCGCGTGGGCAGGAGCATGCGAGGGCGCTCAGCCCTCCGGGAGCTCGAACTCCTGCGCCTCGTCCCACGGCTCGGTCCAGCCGAGGCGGTCGAAGATGCCGTCGAGCAGCATCGCCGTGAAACCCCAGACGAGGTGCTGGCCACTGTCATCGCGCACCAGGAAGCCGGGGCCGCGCCACTCCTCGCCGTCGCGGCGCAGCACGGTGACGCCGCGGTTCGCGGGGTTCAGCAGGTCGGCGACGGGGGCGCGGAACACCGCAGCTGACTCCGCCTCGTCGACGACCCCGACGGCAGAGGTGCGCCGCCACCAGGCGAGCACCGGCGTCACGAGGTGGCGGGAGTACGTGAGTGGCACGGGCTCGAGGGGGCCGAGCACGTCGATGCCGTCGGCGTCGAGCCCCGTCTCTTCGACGGCTTCGCGGATGGCCGCGGCAACCGCGTCGCGGTCCTCCGGGTCGACGCGTCCGCCCGGGAACGCGACCTGTCCAGGATGCGAGCGCAGCGTCGACGCGCGCGCGAGCAGCAGCACGTCGAGGTCACGAGACACGGCCCCCGACTGGGCGTCGCGGTCGCTGGGGAGCGAGTCGAGCATCCCGAAGAGGATGAGCACAGCCGCAGATCGCGAGACGCGCACGAGCCGCTCATCCACGGGCGACAGCGGCACGGCGGGCTCGAGGCCCGCAGCCGCGCACTCTGCGAGCTCGGTCAGCTGCGCACGCGCGGCCTTCGTCGTCGGTTCGAGATGCACCGCTCCAGCGTACGTGACGCGTCCAGTGCGATCCCAGAGTTCGCTCGTGCCTCGTTCGGGCCGTGCCTCCCCCAACCGTCGCTTCGTCTCCGGATGGCTTTCGCGCTTTGGGATGGCTTGCAAGCCATCCACGTGCGTGGAAGCCATCCGGAGACGGCCGGGCCGCGGGGGTGACTGACGACTGCGCGATCTGCCCCGCGGCGAGCGCCTAGAGCGCCCCGCCGGCCGCGGCAGGAGCATCCGCGTCCTGGCCGCTGTCGCCGACGGTCTCGCGGGCGATGAAGTTCTCGATGTCGAAGAGGTTGTCGCCGGCGCGCTTCGCGATCGTGACGAGCGTCGACATGGAGGCGACCTCCTCGACCTGCTCCTTCAGGAACCAGAGCATCGCCTGCTCGCCGATCGCGTCGCCATCCGCACGTGCCGCGCGGAACAGCGCCTCGATCTGCGACGTCACCTCCCGCTCCTGCTCGAGCGCGAGCTCGATGGGCTCGACGACGTTCGCGAACTCGGTCCTGGGGGCGGCGACGCCGGGAATCGTGACGCCGAGGTCGCGGTCGAGGCGGTACTGCACGAGCATCATCGCGTGATTGCGCTCCTCGACCGACTGCTGGTAGAAGTGCGCCGCCAGCTGCGGGAGGTCGTGGTTGTCGAACCACACGGCGATCGCGATGTACTGCTGCGATGCCGAGAACTCGTTGCCGATCTGGGCGGTCAGAAGGTCATTGAACGAAGAAGAAGTCACGCCGCAACGCTACTCCCGGCGTGTTTCGCGTGGCGGTCAAGTTTTGTTGCCGCGCGGATCGTCCACGTGACCAGCGCGACACCGGTCGCGACCACGAACGGGATGCAGGCTGCACCGAACGCGTCCCCGATGATCGCGCCGGTGCTCCCCCAGTACTTGGTCTGATCCGCATCCACGCCGATGCCGGCGACGATGCTGTCCACGATGACGGCGACGCTGAGCGTCGCACAGCCCACCGCGACCAGCACCGCGAGCGCGGCGACCCACGGCAGCGACGCTCGCAGCCGCATCCGCTCACCCCTCGACACCGCGCGCCGGAAGCTGAGGCTGATCGCCCGAGCAACGTCGAGCGTCAGCCAGACCCCCAGCACCAGCGCGGCAGCGATGCTCGCCACGGCGATCGGGATGAGCGTCCCCGCGAGTCGGGCGCCCTCGGCCGAGTCGCGATCGACGCTGGATGAGGCCGCCGCCCCTGGGAAGATCAGCAGCATGTAGGCAAGGAACCCGGCGATGACCGCGAGCAGGCCGGCCCTCATCGCCGCGCGCAGAACCCAGCCACGCTCTGCCCCTGCGCTCGCGCTCGTCATGCCGCAACGCTAGGGGCAAGGGACTCCCAACACCAAACGATGCCAGGCGTCCGGCTCGCGAACGCTCGAAAGCTAGGCTTGAGCGGAACCCCGGAGGCTGCATGAGCGACGCACACGACCACGACGAGATCGGCGTGGGTTCGGTGGACCGCGAGGTCGATCCGGCCACGGTCGGCCCGCAGCCGGGCGACCTCGAGCGGGCCATCGCAGCCCAGGTGCGCGCGTACCGGCTCGCGACCGGCCTGTCCGTCGCCGAGATGGCCGAGAAGGTGGGCATCTCGAAGGCCATGCTGTCGAAGATCGAGAACGCCCTCACCTCCTGCAGCCTCACCACGCTCGGCCGCCTCGCGCACGGCCTCGACGTGCCCGTCACGGCGCTCTTCCGCGGCGTCGACTCCGACCGCGAAGCCGTCTACGTGCCAGCAGGCCACGGCGCGCAGATCGTGCGCCGCGGCTCCCGATCCGGGCACCTCTACGAGCTCCTCGGCGCCCTGCGCGGCCAGCACAAGCGCATGGAGGCTGTGCTCGTGACCCTCACCGAGGCGAGCGAGGTCTTCCCGCTGTTCCAGCATCCAGGCACCGAGCTGCTCTACATGCTCGAAGGCCGCATGGCCTACGGACACGGGGATGCGCGCTACGAGATGGGCCCGGGCGACACCCTCCAGTTCGACGGCGAAGGCCCACACGGGCCGGAAGAGCTCATCGAGCTGCCCGCCCGCTTCCTGTCGGTCACCGCGTACGGAGACCGCGCCGAAGGCTGAGGCGCGCCAGGAATCGGCCTGAGGCGCGGATGCTAGCTTGGCGCGCACGACGACTCGCGCACCAGCCAGGGGGATCCATGGAACAGCCCGACCGCATCCACGACGCCGACGACACCGGCGCCGACCACGCCAGTGAGCCGCAGCCGCTGCTCGCAGAAGACCTCTTGCTGCTGCTCTTCAACCCGGACGACGGCACCATCGGCGGCGAAGGCACCCTCTTCTACGTGCTCGGCGGGGCGGTGCTCACTGAGTTGGCCTTGAACGACCAGATCGGAATCGAGCAGGCAGGGCTTCGCGGCACGCTTGTGCTCTCGGTCGGTGATGAGGCGCCCGAGGACGAGATTCTGCGGTCGGCCTGGGAGTACTCGCGGGAGAAGCGGCGCGAGGTGCAGGGCATGCTCGCCGCCATCGGGCCGAACCTCCGCGGGCAGCTGCTCGAGAGCCTCATCTTCCGCGGCGACCTCACCCGCGAGCAGGGCAAGACGTTCGGGTTCATCCCGAAGACAACGCTCAGCCTGGGCGATACGGGACGCCGCGCCACGCTCATGAGCCGCGTGCAGGCCGTGCTCATCGACGGCGCGGAACCCGACGCGCGAACCGCTGCCCTCGCGGCGCTCATCTCCGCCAGCGGCTCGATGCCGACGCTGCACCGGGAGATCCCCTGGGAGACCGACGTCATCAACCGCGCCAAGGCCCTCGAGGCAGGTGACTGGGGAGCCACCGCGGCCAGTTCGGCCGTCGCCCGCACCATGAACGCCATCACGATCAACGCTGCAGTCGCGGCGAGCGTCGCCGCCAATGCGGCGAACAACTAGGTCACGGACGCCGCGGCCCGCCTGACAGCGCTTTCGGGGTGCGCGCAGGAGCGGGTGCTGCGGCCGGCTTCAGGCGTTCCCGGCGGCGCTTGATGACGATCGACAGCGTCGTGAGGGCGAGGGCCGCGACGAGCCAGACGGTGAGCATCCCGTACGCCTCCCCGATGCCGATCGACCCGCCGGCGACGAGCGAGCGGAACGCCGTGACGGCGTAGTTCAGCGGCAGCCACGAGTGGATGAGCTGGAAGAACGCGGGTGCCGTCTCGACCGGGTAGGTGCCGCCGGCTGAGGAGAGCTGGAGCACGATCATGATGAGCGCGAGGAAGCGTCCGGGAGGGCCGAGGAGCGCGTTGAAGGCCTGGTTGACGGCGACGAACGTGACGCTTGTGAGCAGCGCCAGCGCGATGAGGCCGAGCATGTCGGCGGGTTCGAGGCCGAGTCCGAAGCGGACGATCGTGAGCATGAGCAGGCTCTGCGCGGCGCCGAGCATCGCGCCGGGCGCGAAGCTGCGCAGCGCCACGACGATCGCGGGCTGACGGCCGAGCACAAGACGCTCGCGCAGCGGCGGAAACATGAGGTAGAAGGCGAGCGCGCCGACCCAGAGGCCGAGCGTCATGAAGTAGGGCGCGAGACCGTAGCCGTACGCGGGCACCTCGTTGAGGCGGGTCTTCGTGATCTCCACTGGCGTCGACGTGACGCCGGCGAGGTGGTCGGCCTGCGCGTCCGTGTAGCTCGGGATGTCGGAGACCCCGTCGTCGAGGCCATCCGCGAGCGTCTTGCTGCCGTCGGCGAGCTGCGTGATGCCGTCGTTCAGCTCGGCGCCGCCCGACTCGGCGTCGGCGGTTCCGTCAGCGAGGGTTGTCGCGCCCGACGAGAGCTCGGATGCACCCGACGCGAGCTTCGGCGTCGACTGCGCGAGGGTGGATGCGCCGTCCGCGAGTGTCTGCGTGCCCGTCGCGAGCGAGGATGCGCCGTCCGCGAGCGACTTGGTCCCGGTCGCCAGCGTCGACGTTCCGTCGGCGAGCGACTGGGTGCCCGTCGCGAGCGTGGAAGCGCCGGTGGAGAGCTGCTGGGTTCCGGAGGCGAGTTCCGCCGACTTCGTCGAAACAGTCGAGACCGCTGCAACGAGCTCGTCGACCTTGCCGCTGAGCGGTGAGACGCCGTCGGAGAGCTGGGTGGCGCCAGCGGCGAGTTCGGTCGACTTCGCTTGGAGGTAGCTCAGCCCGGTCCCCGCGGCGGCGTCACCGACGAGCGCGGATGTCCCGGCGCTCAGTTCGCCGGCCTTCGCGCCGAGGGACTGTCCAGCAGTGGAGAGCTGCGTCAGCAGTTCCTTGCGTTGGGCATCGGACAGCGAGTCGTAGTCGGCAAGCAGCGAATCGATGCCGCCTGAGAGGTCCCCGGCACCGGCGGCGAGGGCAGTGGTGCCGTCGTCGAGGCCCCTGCTCGCTCCAAGGGCCGTCTCGAGGCCACCGGCGAGAGCCGTCGCTCCAGCGTCGAGAGTCGTCGCCCCTTCCGTGAGCGTCGTGACGCTCGCAGGCAGGTCGCTCGTCTTGGAGTTCAACTCCGCGAGCCCAGCGCTAAGGAGCTGCGCACCGGAGCTCGCCTCTGTGAGCTTCGCGCTCAACTCCTGTGCACCCGTGTTCGCGGTCGCAGCGCCCGCGCTGAGCTGCTGCGCGCCCGCGTTGGCGTCCGCGGCGCCGGAGCTGAGCGTCTGTGCACCCGAGTTGGCGGTGACGAGACCGGCGTTGAGCTGCTGCACGCCCGCATCCACCTGAGCCGCGCCGTCGGCGAGCGTCGCGCTGCCGTCGGCGAGGGTGAGCCCGCCCTCGCGCAGCTGGCCGAGCCCGACGACGAGCTGGCCAGAGCCGGTGCGCGCCTGCTCGGCGCCGTCGTTGAGCTCGGTCGCGCCGTCGGCAGCCTCGGAGACGCTCTCGTGGATGTCGGTGAAGCCCACGTAGACGTTGCGGAGGTACTCGTCGGAGACCTCTGTCGCCAGCTCGTCGGCGACCGTCGTGCCGACCGTCGACGCGATGTTGCCGACGATGATGTTCGCCCCGTCGTTGGTCGTGATGGAGAGGCGAGCGATGGCCGCGTCCAGCGGGTCGTCACCACCCGCCGAGACGGCCGCCGCCGAGAAACCCGCCGGGATCTCGAGCACGGCGAGCACCTTGCCCGACTCGAGCTCGCTCTGCGCCTCATCCGCCGACATCTCGTGCCAGCTGAAGTTGTTCGACTCGGTGCTGTCGACGAGCTTCTCGGTGAGCGTCGCGCCGAGATCGACGGGTTCGGCCGGCTCCCCCTCGGCGGTCGTCGCGGGGGTCGCCGCCTGGTCGCTGTTCACGATGGCCGCGTTGATGTGGTCGAGGCGGTGCGTCGGGTCCTCGTTCGACCAGATCAGCGATCCCGCGTAGATGAGGGGAATGAGCGCGATGCCGACGATGACGATGAGCGTCCGCCGGTGCGAGCGCACGAAGGCGGGAAGTGAGAAGGAACGCATGTGGGTGTGAAGTCCTATGAGCGAACGTGCTCGGCGCGGAGGGCGTCAAGCTCGGCGACAGTCGCGCCGGAGGATGCGAGGAGCAGGGAGGAGAGGCGCTCGACGAGTTCATCGGTGGATGCGCGAGCAGCGGCCGAGGAGTCGGCGGTCGGGTTCGTGTCCGCTTCGACTGGGACATTAACGTCAGCGAAGAGCCACCGCGTGACGTGCCACATGGCGCCGGCCGCGAGGAACTCGGCGCGGTCCCGCGGGGTGTCGGGGCCCGGGCGCCGTCGGATGACGGGTCCGAGCGGTGACGATTCGAGGAGCCTCGTGGCGAGGTATGCGATGACGTCGCCCGTGAGGAGGCCGAAGCTGCTCTCGAGGGCCGCCCGGTAGAAGGGGGCGTCTGCGTCGAGTTCGTGGAGGAGCGCGCGGAGCGTGCCGCGCACGAAGGTCGGCCAAGAGGGGTCGTCGCCGACGCTCGGAATCCGATCGAAGGCCGATTGCAGGCGGCGGAGGGCGGCCTCGCGGATGAGCGCGGCGGTGTCGTCGAAGTGCTTGTAGAACGTGGGACGACTGACTCCGGCCCGGCCGACGATGTCGGTGATGCTCAGCTGGGCTGCGTCGCGCCCTTCATCGAGCAGTTCGACGACGGCAGCGATGAGCGCCGCCCGCGAACGGACGAACCTCGCATCTTCCTGGATCACGGCACTCCTCGCTCGGAACTAATTTACATATGTAAATTAGCACGATCGTGCGAGATCACAACAGGGTCAGTTCGAGGCGCAGTGGGGCGCGGCCGCTCAGCGAACTCCCCCGTGACCAACATCAGTGCAGAAACGTGCCGTTCCGCGCGCCAGGGCTCGAAACGCGTCCAGCCCCAGGCCTACCGCAGCACGCGTCGCGTGAAGTCGTTCGCGAAGACGCCGTTCGAGTCGTAGCGCCCGACGAGCTTCCGGAAGTCGCCGATGCGCGGGTACCGCTCGGCGACGTCGATCCGCTCGTCGAAGACCTTGCCCCAGTGCGGGCGACCGCCGAGTGGCTCGAAGATCTCGTCGAGCAGCGGCAGCAGCTCGGCGACCTCCGGGTCCTGCTTCCATGTGAAGTGCAGGCCGACGACGTCGTTGCCGTGCATGGGGCTCAGCCAGAGAGAGTCGCGCGCGACCGTGCGCACCTCGTTGACGAGCAGGTGGGGGCGGATGCGGTCGGCGATGCCCGCGAGCGCGAGCAGCGCATCCTGCGCCCGGAGCCGCGGGATGAGGTACTCGCTCTGCAGCTCGGCCCCGTTGGACGGCTGGAACTCGAGCTTGAAGTGCGGGAGCCGCTCGTACCAGGGGCCGGCGACGCCGAACTGCTCGCTGCAGGCCACGGCGGAGATGCCACGAATGGGGTGCAGGGCCTCAGTCGCGGGCGTGGCCCCGTAGAAGTCGCCAGGCGCGAGCTCGCTCGCGAGCTGCTTCACCCACACCTGGTCGATGACCTCGGGTTCGGCCCACGTCGTGAAGGCGCTCACGCTGTACCCGGTGCCGGTGATCTCGTCGAAGTTCTCGAGCAGCGCCGCGAACGGCAGGTTCTCGAAGACCCGCTGCCGCACCTCGAAGTGGGGCACGACGTCGAGGCGGATGCGCGTCACGATTCCGAGGGCCCCCAGCGAGACGACGGCCCCGTCGAAGCCCTCGTCGCCCCGCTCGAGCACGACCACTTCCCCGTCGCCCGCGACGAACTCGATGGCGGCGACGGCGGCGGCGAGGCTCCGGTTGGTGTTCCCGGAACCGTGGGTGCCCGTCGCGACCGCTCCGGCGATGGAGATGTGCGGGAGGGAGGCGAGGTTCGCGAGCGCCAGGCCGTGCTCGGCGAGGTCGATCGCGAGCTCCCCGTAGCGGGTGCCAGCGCCGATCGACACCCACCGCCGGTCCTCGTCGATACGGAGCGGGCTGCGCAGCCCCCGCGTCGACACCTGCACTCCGCTCGTGTCGGCGATCCGGTTGAACGAGTGCCCGCTGCCGAGCGCCCGCACCGACTGTCCGGCAGCCACCGCGGCGCGCACCACCTCGCTGACCTCGGCCGTGCTCGTCGGGGCGGCGACGCGCTCCGCCTCGAAGGTGATGTTGCCAGCCCAGTTGGAGGTCACTGCTGTCCTGCTTTCTGCGACGTTGCGAAGTGGATGCACCCGGCGGGGCTCGGCCAGGTTGTCAGGCTCGGAGCTCTACCGCCGTCCACGATACGGGGGGCAGGGTGACCGTCAGCATTCCGTCTTCGACACGGGCGGTGTCGTTGGCAACGAGTCCGACCCGCTCCGGGTCCTCGAGCGTGTTCTTGGCGTACACGTCGTCGTCGGCGAGCGTCTGCGCATCCACGACCCTTGCCCCGCCCAGCGCGGCGATGTCGATCGTGACGACCGCCTCCTCGTCGCGGCTGCGGTTGACGAGGAACAGCGCCGTCGAGCCGGTCTCGGCATCGTGGGTGGCAACGGCGTCCAGGGTCGCGACGGTGCCGTAGACCTCGGTCGTGTGGGTGGGGCTCTCGAGGCGAACCTCGAGCGCCTGCCCCTTGGCGAGGCGCGAGGTGAGGGCGAACGGGAAGTAGGTCGTCTGCTTCCAGGCCGGACCGCCCGGCTCGGTCATGATGGGCGCGATGACGTTGACGAGCTGCGCGAGGGAGGCGCTGGTCACCCGGTCGGCGCGCTTGAGGAGCGAGATCATGAGGTTGCCGAAGACGACCGCGTCGGCCACCGAGTAGACGTCCTCGAGGATGCGCGGGGCGATGGGCCAGTTGTCGACGCCCTCGACCTTGTCGACGTCGTGGTACCGGTCGAGGTACCAGACGTTCCACTCGTCGAACGAGATGTTGATGGTCTTGTCGCTGCCCTTGACGGCCTTGACGTGGTCGGCGGTCGCGATGACCGACTCGATGAAGCCATCCATGTTGACCGCGGAGGCGAGGAAGCTGTCGAGGTCGCCGTTCTTCTCCTCGTAGTAGGCGTGGCAGGAGATGTAGTCGACGTCGTCGTACGTGTGCGTGAGCACGACGCGCTCCCACTCGCCGAAGGTCGGCATCTGCGCGCTCGACGAGCCGCAGGCGACGAGCTCAAGCGTCGGGTCGATCTGGCGCATGGCCTTCGCTGTCTGGGATGCGATCTTGCCGTAGTCGTCGGCCGAGCGGTGGCCGAGCTGCCACGGCCCGTCCATCTCGTTCCCGAGGCACCACATCTTCACTCCGAACGCGTTGGTCCTGCCGTTGGCGATGCGCTGCTCGCTGAGTGCGGTGCCTGCGGGGATGTTGGAGTACTCGAGGAGGTCGAGGGCTTCCAGGGTGCCGCGCGTGCCGAGGTTCACTGCGAGCATGAGCTCGCTGTCGACCTTGTCGAGCCAGGTCGCGAACTCGTGCAGGCCGACCTCGTTGGTCTCGGTCGAGTGCCAGGCGAGGTCGAGGCGGCGCGGGCGTTCAGCCTTGGGGCCGACGCTGTCCTCCCAGCGGAAGCCGGAGACGAAGTTGCCACCGGGGTAGCGGATGGCGGAGACGCCGAGCTCCTTGACGAGGTCGATGACGTCGCGGCGGAAGCCGTTCTCGTCTGCCGTCGGGTGGCCTGGCTCGTAGATGCCGTCGTAGACGGCGCGTCCGAGGTGCTCGATGAACGAGCCGAAGACTCGGCGGTTGATGTCGCCGACTGCGAAGTGGGGGTCGATGGTGAGTCGTGCAGTGACCATGGGGTGTTCTGCTGTCTTTCTGTTGAGGGGTGAGAGCTGGGGATGCGCGGGGTTACTTGACTGCGCCGAGCGAGAGGCCGCCCTGCCAGTACTTCTGCAGCGAGAGGAAGGCGATGACAAGCGGCACGATGGAGAGGAAGGCGCCAGTGACGATGAGGTTCCAGACCTGCTCGCCGCCGGCTCCCGCGTTGGAGAGCGCCGTCCAGCTGTTGAGCCCGACGGTGACGGGGAGGAGGTTCGGGTCGCTCAGCACGGCGAGCGGCAGGAAGAAGTTGTTCCACGTGCCGACGACGCTGAGGAGCAGGACGGTGACGATCGCGGGGCGCAGCAGTGGCAGCGCGACCTGGAAGAAGATGCGGATCTCCCCCGCCCCGTCGACTCGTGCCGCGTCCAGGATCTCGTCTGGCACCGCATCCTGGGCGTAGATGCGCATGAGGTACACGCCGAACGGGTTCAGCAGCGACGGGAGGATGACCGCCCAGATCGTGTTGACGAGGCCGGCCTCGCTGAGGAGGACGAAGGTCGGGATGACCAAGGCCGTGAGCGGCACCATGACAGCGCCGAGCAGCACGTTGAAGAAGACCGTGCGGCCGCGGAAGCGGTACTTCGCGAAGCCGTAGCCGGCGAACACCGCGAGGATCGTCGCCCCGATGCCTCCCGTGAAGGCGTAGAGGAACGAGTTGCCGAGCCAGCGCCAGTAGATGCCGCCCTGGTGGGTGCTGAGCTGCGCGATGTTGTCGAAGAGGTTGAAGCTGTCGTCGAACCAGAGCGGCCCGCCGCTGCCGGTGAAGAGCCCCGCCGTGTCCTTGGTGGACGCCACGATGAGCCACCACAGCGGCATGATGAAGTAGATGACGAATGCGAGCAGCAGGATGTGCGAGAAGGTGCGCTTCGCCTTCGACCCGCCTCTGCGGAGGTCGGCGTTGCGCTGGGCGCGCGCGAAGCTGCGCTGCTGTCGTGGGGTGAGCGTGGAACTCGCCGCGGTCTCCGTGGTCATTTCAGCCCGCTCTGCTTGCGTGTGAGGAAGAGGAAGAAGTAGGAGCCGATGAACACGACGACTCCGAGCGCGAACGAGATCGCCGACGCGTAGTTGAACTGGCTGTAGGAGAAGGCCAGCGAGTAGGCGTACATGTTCGGCGTGTACGACACGGGGATCGCGCCCTGCGCGATGCCGCGGAGCACTTGCGGCTCGGTGAAGAACTGCAGCGTCCCGATCATCGCGAAGATGAGCACCATGACCATCGACGACGAGATCATGGGCACCTTGATGCGCAGCGCCATCTGCAGCGAGGTGACGCCGTCGATGCGGGCCGCCTCGTAGATGGAGCGGTCGATGCCCTGGAGGGCCGCGTAGATGATGATCATGTAGTAGCCGGCCCACTGCCAGGTGACGATGTTCACGAGGCTGCCGAAGATGGCGCTCTGCGCGAGGAAGTCGGGAGCCGCGAGCCCGAAGAGCTCGAACAGGTCACTGGCCGGACCGAAGCGCGGGCTGTAGAGGAAGCCCCACATGAGCGCCCCAATGACGACCGGGATGGCGTACGGCAGGAAGATCATGAGCCGCGAGAACTTCGACGCCCACGTCGTCAGGCTGTCGAGCACCAGCGCGGCGATGAGCGCCACGAGCATCTGTAACGGGATCATGACGAGCGCGAACTGTCCGACGCGCAGCAGGCCGTCGAGGAAGATCGGGTCGGTGAACGCCTTCGCGTAGTTGTCGAACCACGTGAACGACGTGCCCATCGCGAGCGTCGACGTCTGCAGGCTCATCCAGAACGCGTAGAAGAGCGGCACGATCAGGAACGTCACGAACACGACCGCGAACGGGGCGACGAACAGCCACCCGATGCGCTGCCGACGACGCTCGATGGGGCCGATCACTGCCCGCGGCTTGCGGGGTCTGCCCTGCTTGCGAGGAGGCGGGGCGCTTTCCTGCTCGCCCGGTTCCGCCTCACGTGCACTCGGCACGATCACGGCATTCGGAGTAGCCATTTCGAGTCCTTCTGTCTGTCATCACGCTGTCTGTCATCACGAAGCCGGTGCTGCGGTGGGCGCACTGGAGGAGGCGTCCGGGCATCGGGTCGGCCGCTGTCGCGCGGCGGTCGACGCCGATGCCCGGACGGGGGTCGGCGCTGCCGACTACTCGGTGACGGTGAAGCCCTGCTCCGTGGCGTACTGCACGAGCGACGCCTGCAGGTCGTCCAGCGCCTGATCCGACGACTTCTGGCCCTGCACCATCGCGTACTGCTGCTCCGTGAGCTGGTCGAAGGCGTAGTTCTGGAACGGGCTGAACGTGAAGCCGGAGTAGCCAGCCGCCGCGGGGAGGAAGACCTCCTTGTTGACCTGCTGCCCACCGAAGAACTCTGCTTCGAGCTCGGTGAAGTACTCCGACTCGAGGACCGGGGTGTAGGTCGGGAACAGCGCGCCCTCCTCGATGCCGATCTTCCAAGCCTCCTCCGTGCCGAAGATCTCCATGGCGACGCGAGCGGCAAGCGCCTTGTCGTCGGCCTGCTCGGTCACGGCGAACGTGGACCCGCCCCAGTTCACGTCGACCGGGTTGGCCGCATCCCACTGCGGGAGCGGGGCCGCGCGCCACTCGGCGGTTCCGTCGGCGTCCGACAGACCCTGCAGGTAGCCGGGGCCCCAGGCCGCGGCGAGGTAGACGGCGTAGGTGCCATCGACGAGGCTCGTGTTGTAGTCGGCGGTGAAGGCGTCGTCCGTCGTGACGAGGTCCTTCTTCACCAGGTCGTCCCAGTAGGCGAGCACCTCCTTGGCGTTGTCGTCGTTGACGTTGATGCCGACCTCGGTGGGGTTGGTCTTGTCGTAGACGAACGGCTCGGAGCCTGCCTGCGCGAAGAGCGCCTGGTTGAAGGCGCGACCGTTTGTGGGGAAGTTGGCCAGGACTCCGCCGGAACCGGCGTCCTTGAGCTGCTGCGCTGCCGTGGCGAACTCGTCCCATGTCGTCGGCACGGCGATACCCGCCGCGTCGAAGAGGTCCTGGCGGTAGAGCATGCCCATGGGGCCGCTGTCGACCGGGATGGCGTAGACGGCGTCGCCGCTCGTCACGTCACTCCAGGCACCCTCCGTGTAGCTGCCGGAGAGGTCGTTCGCGCCGAACTCGCTGATGTCCACCAGGGCATCCCGGATCGTGAAGCTCGAGAGCACCTCGCTCTCGAGCATGATCACGTCGGGGGCTCCCGAGCCGGCCTCGATGGCGGTGGAGAACTTCGTGTACTCGTCGTTCCCCTGGCCGGCGTTCGTCCAGCACACCTGAACATCGTCGTGGGTCTGGTTGTACAGGTCGACGACCTGCTCGAACGCGGGGTACCAAGCCCAGACGAGCACCTGCGGGGCGTCCTCGTTCACGATCGTGTTCGTGCACGTGGCGTCCGCAGCAGCGGTGCCACCGCCTCCGCCAGACGAGCATGCGCTCAGCGCGACGGCCGTGAGTGCTGCGGCGCTGATGGCCGTCAGAGTTCTCTTGTTCATGGGGGAGCGAACCTCTCGAGGATGAAACGTCATTGTCATCGCCTCTGCGATTTACAACGTTGTAGGTAAACGTTGTAAATGCGATCCTGCCGAAAGAGATCGACCCTGTCAAGGCCCGATTCGAGACGAGCTCAGCGCGCAGTCGACTCCCGGCGCACGAGCGTGAACTCCGTCAGCAGCTCGCGCGGCTCGGGCGGCGCATCCCGGTTGTCCATGCGCTCCACGAGCATCTCCACCGCTCGCTTCGCGATCTCGTCGCGGCCCGGCGCGATCGTGGTCAGCGTCGGCAGCGAGTACCGCGTCTCGTCGATGTCGTCGAAGCCGACCACGGCGACATCCTCGGGCATGCGGATGCCCCGCTCGCTCAGCACCCGCATTGCGCCGAGCGCGAGCGAGTCATTGAACCCGACGATGCCGTCGAACTCGATGCCGGACGCCAGCACCTCCCGCATCGCCTCGGCACCATCGAAGCGATGCCACGTGCCGACCGGCCTCACCAGCTCGTCGCGGAACGGCAGGCCGGCGGCTTCGAGCGCCTGCCGATACCCCAACGTGCGCAGCGCAGCCGACCCGACCTCCTCGTCCGGGTGAGAGCCAAGCGCGATGATGCGCGTGCATCCCACCTCGATGAGATGCTCCGTCGCGGCGCGCGTGCCCTCCGTGTTGCGCATCGTCACATGGTCAGTGGGACCGTTGAAGATGCGCTCCCCCAGCAGCACCATCGGCACGCGCACGTCAGCCAGCAACGGCGCATCCTCCTCCCCCAGCTCGAGCACGCTGAACAAGATCCCGTCAACAAACTCAGCCCTCGGCCCCTTCAGCGCCGCGATCTCGCTCTCGCGAGAACCGCCGGACTGCTCGATCAGCACCGAGAGATCGTGGGCAGCCGCCGCACGCATCACCGCCTCGGCCAGCTCCGAGAAGTAGGCGTTCCGCAGATCCGGGATGACGAGGCTGATCACGCCAGTGCGCCCGAGACGCAACCCGCGAGCGGCCAGGTTCGGGCGGTACCCGACCTCGGCGATCGCATCCAGCACCCGCTGCTTCGTGTTGGCACGGATATGCGGATAGTTGTGGATGACGTTCGACACCGTCTTGATCGACACACCCGCCACTCGGGCAACGTCATGGAGGGTCGCAGCCATGGGCGTGGTCGTCTCTCTTCAGGCGGCGCGCTGCAGGTTCCGAGCACAGCGCGCGCCGTTGCAGGGATGCTCGTGCGCGTCACTCTACAACGTTGCAGACGCATCGTTTGCGCGCATCGGCGGGCGCGTGCCGAACGCTCGGCGGATGCGGCCGCCTGACCAACATCAGTGCAATATCGGGCCGATTCGCCGTCGAACACTGAGATTGCGCCGCTATCGCACGGATGCTGGCCAGCCATTGGCCAACATCCGTGACGAAACCTGAGCTTCCCGCTCGATAGACCCTCGAGGCACCCTCTGATCACGGAAGTTGGCCACGGGAGTTAGTGAAAGGGCGTGGTGGTCAAGCCCGTGGAGACGGAGTGTGCCGCGCAGACGTGGACCGGCAGCGCCCGGCGAGTTGCCGGCGCTGTCGCGAGTCGCTGCGATGGCGGTGGCGCGCGCGACGACCTAGGCTCGCGT
This sequence comes from Pseudoclavibacter sp. Marseille-Q434, assembly GCF_050315415.1. NCBI lineage: Bacteria > Bacillati > Actinomycetota > Actinomycetes > Micrococcales > Microbacteriaceae > Pseudoclavibacter > Pseudoclavibacter sp. Marseille-Q434. The sequence continues at coordinate 116,632 of NZ_JBNPQH010000005.1, forward strand.
GCCATGCGGATCGTCGTGTCGGGAACCCATGCGAGTGGCAAGAGCACGCTCATCAGCGACTTCGCGGCCGCGCATCCGGAGTACCTCGTGCTGCCGGATCCGTTCGAGGAACTCATCGACGACCGCTTCGATGAACTCGACGCGGCCCTGTTCAGCCGCCAGCTCGACATCGCGGCTCACCGGCTGGCCGAGCTTCCGGCGGGCTCCAACGTCATCGCCGAACGCGGGCCCGTCGACTTTCTGGCCTACCTGCACGCACTCGATGCGCTCGGCAGGCCCGGGCGGTCGCGCGCCGCCATCCAGCGCGGGACGGCGCTCACGAGGCAAGCCACCGAGCAGATCGATCTCGTCGCCCTCGTGCCCCTCGCCTATCGGGACCAGATCGCGGTCGGCGAGGACGAGGACCTCGAACTCCGGGATGCCATGGACGATGCCCTCCTCGACCTCGCCTCCGAGCCGGAGTTCGTCGGGCGCCGCGTCGTGGAGCTCGCGGGCGACCGGGTCGAGCGTCTCGCCCGACTCGAGGAGGCAACCGTCCGGTACTCGACACCTGACCAACTTCCGTGATGAAACCTGGGCATCCGAGGCTTCGAGGCTCCGATGTGTCGTCTCGTCATGGAAGTTGGCCAGGCTGCGGCAGTCAGAGGCTGAGGAGGCCGGCCTGCCCTCAGTACTGCTTGCCGGGGATCCAGCTGGTGCCGGCGAGCGGCACGTTGGCCATGGCGGCCGACTCGACGGTCAGCGCGACGAGGTCCTCCGGCTCGAGGTTGCGGATGTGCGACTTGCCGCACGCGCGGGCGATGGTCTGCGCCTCCATGGTCAGCACGCGCAGGTAGTTCGCGAGGCGTCGCCCGCCCTCGACTGGGTTGAGGCGGGAGGCGAGCTCCGGGTCCTGCGTCGAGATGCCGGCCGGGTCGCGCCCGTCTTGGAAGTCGTCGTAGAAGCCCGCGGCCGAGCCGATGTCGGCGTACTCCTGCTGGTAGCGGGGGTCGTTGTCGCCGAGCGCGATGAGCGCGGCTGTGCCGATCGCGACCGCATCGGCGCCGAGCGCCATGGCCTTCGCGACGTCGGCGCCCGTGCGGATGCCGCCGGACACGATGAGCTGCACCTTGCGGTGCATCCCGAGCTCCTGCAGCGCTGCGACGGCCTGCGGAATCGCGGCGAGCGTCGGGATGCCGACGTTCTCGATGAACACCTGCTGCGTTGCAGCCGTGCCGCCCTGCATGCCGTCGAGCACCACCACGTCAGCGCCGGCCTTCACGGCGAGCGCCGTGTCGTAGTAGGGGCGGGATGCGCCGATCTTCACGTAGATCGGCTTCTCCCAGCCGGTGATCTCGCGGAGCTCGGCGATCTTGATCGTGAGGTCGTCGGGGCCCGTCCAGTCGGGGTGGCGGCTCGCGGAGCGCTGGTCGATACCGATGGGCAGGGTTCGCATCCCGGCCACACGCTCGGTGATCTTCTGCCCGAGCAGCATGCCGCCGCCGCCAGGCTTCGCGCCCTGCCCGAGCACGATCTCGATCGCGTCGGCCTTGCGCAGGTCGTCCGGGTTCATGCCGTATCGGGAGGGCAGGTACTGGTAGACGAGGTGCTTCGACTGGCCGCGCTCCTCCGGCGTCATGCCGCCGTCGCCGGTCGTCGTGGAGGTGCCGACCTCGGACGCGCCTCGGCCGAGGGCCTCCTTGGCGTTGGCGGAGAGGGCGCCGAAGCTCATGCCCGCGATGGTGACGGGAATGTCGAGGTGCAGCGGCTTCGAGGCGAAGCGGTCGCCGAGCACGACGTCGGTGCCGCAGCGCTCGCGGTACCCCTCGAGCGGGTAGCGCGACATGGATGCGCCGAGGAACAGCAGGTCGTCGAAGTGCGGCAGTTGCCGCTTCGCACCCCACCCGCGGATGTCGTAGATGCCGGTGCGGGCGGCGCGCTGGATGTCGGAGATCGTCGCGCGGTCGAAGGTCGCCGACTCGCGGAGGCCGAGCTCGGCGAGCTGCGCGGGCGACTGGGTGGGAGTTGCGGTGACCGTGGATGTGGGCTGTTCGATGAGCGTCATGGCTGGCTCTCTCTGCTCGGCCTAGTAGGCGTTGTCGACGTTGAAGTGGTAGAGCTTGCGGGCCGAGCCGTAGCGCTTGAAGGCCGCCGGGTCGTCGTCGCGGCCGGCGGCGAGCAGCAGCTCGGCGAGTTCCGCGAGGTGCTCGTCGCGCATGGGCTTCTCGATGCAGTCGGCGCCGAGCGATTCGACGGTGCCCTGCACGTAGATGCGCGTCTCGTAGATGGAGTCACCGAGCGCTTCCCCTGCGTCGCCGCACACGACGAGGCGTCCGGCCTGCGCCATGAACGCCGACATGTGGCCGATGCTGCCGCCCACGACGATGTCCACGCCCTTCATGGAGATGCCACAGCGGGCCCCCGCGTTGCCGTCGATGACGACGAGACCGCCGTGGCCGGTCGCGGCCGCCGACTGGGAGGCGTCACCCGTGACGTGCACGGTGCCGCTCATGATGTTCTCGGCGAGCCCGACGCCGGCGTTGCCGTTGATCGTGACCGAGCCCTGCTGGTGCATCCCGGCGGCGTAGTAGCCGACGTGCCCGTCGATCGTGACGTCGATGGCGGAGGTGATGCCGACCGCGACGTTGTGCTTCCCGGCGGGGTGCTGGATGCTCCACCTGGTTCCGCCTTCGGCCGTCTGCACTGCCGCGTTCACGACTCGCACATCCTGGCCCGCGAGGTCGATGGTGGTAGTGGTGGCTGCCGCCGAAGCTGATGCCGGAGCCGCCGCCGGAAGCGACGTGGGGGCCGGTGCGACCGCCGGGGCTGCCGCGTACTGGGTGCTGTCTAGAGTGACCACGTGTAGACCTTTCCGGGGACTGGTTCGAAGATGTCGGCCGATTCGATGCCGGGGAGCTGCGCGAGGGCGCGGTATTCGGAGGCCATGGCCACGTAGTCGTCGGTGACGGCGACGATGGCTGGCTTGCAGGCGATGGGGTCGCGCACGATGGCCATGCTGTCGGCGGTGGTGACGACAAGCGTGTAGAAGCCGTCGAAGACCTCGCCGAGGTTGATGAGCGCTTCCTCGAGGGTGTCGCCCTGCTCGAGGCGGGAGGCGATGTAGCGGGCGCCGACCTCGGTGTCGTTCTCGGAGTCGAACTGCACGCCAGTGCGCTTCAGCTCGCGGCGGATGGACGCGTGGTTGGAGAAGGAGCCGTTGTGCACGAGGCACAGGTCGTCAGCGACGGCGAAGGGATGCGTGCCGCCCGCCGTCACGGCCGACTCGGTGGCCATGCGGGTGTGCGAGACGCCCTGGCTGCCGGACATCGACTCGAGGCCGTGGTTGGAGGCGACATCCATGGGGTTGCCGACGCTCTTCATGACGGCGAGGTGGCCGCCGCGGCCGATGATCGTGGCGGTCGGGAGGGCCGCGCTGACCGCATCCGCGAGGAGGCTCGTCGACAGCTCCCCGCTGACGAGCGTCGTGTCCCCGACGACCGAGACCTTGGGGGCGGCGCCCGCAGGCAGGGTGCGCTCGAGCTCGGCCGTCAGCTCTTCTGCGGTGAGCAGCTGCGTGCCCCCGAGCAGGCTGAGGGTCGACGCCGCACTGCCGGTGAGGTCTGGGTTGTCGTAGACGGCGAGGCCGGCGGAGTCGGGTCCGCGGTCGACCATCTCGCAGAGCATGGTCGAGAGCAGGTCGCCCATCTGCGGCCTGAGCTGGGGGTTGCGCAACTGCAGCGCGGCGATTCCACACACGGGCGTGGTCCTTTCGAGGGGGTGAGCTGGTCTGGCTTCTGGATGCGGGCGGTTAGAAGGCGGTGAGGTAGGTGTCGAGCTCCCAGTTGCTGACCTGGGCGTGCCAGGTGAGGAACTCGGTCTCCTTCGCGTCGGCGAAGTAGCGGCCGGTGGCCTCGTCTCCGCTGAGGCTGGCGAGGATCACGGGGTCGTGGCGCAGCGCTTCGACGGCGTGGAGGAGCGTTGCGGGGAGCACGGCCGCGCCCTCCGGCGCCTGCCCTGGCCCCGACGGGTTGCCCGGGTCGATGCTGTTGTCGATGCCGTCGATGCCCGCCATGATGGCCGTCGCGACCGCGAGGTAGGGGTTGGCGGCACCGTCACCCGAACGGAGCTCGACGCGCTTGTTGTCCGGCACGCGCACCATGTGCGTGCGGTCGTTGCCGCCGTACGACGCCTTGCGCGGCGACCAGGTCGCCCCGGAGCTGGAGGTGGCCGTGCCGATGCGCTTGTACGAGTTCACCGAGGGGGCGAGGAACGCCTGCAGCGCGGGGGCGTGCTCGAGGAGGCCGGCCACGAAGCCGTACGCGACGGGCGAGAGGCCGAGGCCGCGCGCATCCGCTTCGCTGTCGGTGCCCGTCGTCGCGGGGAAGAGCGGCTCGTCCTGCTCGCTCCAGAGGGAGAGGTGCAGGTGGAGGCCCGTGCCCGTGCGGTTGGTGAAGGGCTTGGGCATGAACGTGGCCGTCATGCCGCGCTCCTCGGCGAGCACGTTGAGGATGTAGCGGAGCGTGATGACCCGGTCGGCCGTCGTGAGCGCGTCGGCGTAGTCGAAGTTCTGCTCGAACTGGCCGGCGCCGTCCTCGTGGTCGTTGGCGTAGTTGCCCCAGCCGAGCGAGTTGATGGCGGTCGAGACGGATGCGAGGTGGTCGTACATCCGCGTCACGCCTCGGGCGTCGTAGCAGGGGCGCGGGCCGTTGTCCCGCTTGTCCGCCGGGGCGAGGGTGCCGTCTTCTGCACGGTCGACGAGGAAGTACTCGACCTCGGCGCCGACCTTGGCCGTCATGCCGCGTGTGGCGAGCTCGGCGATGGCGCGCTTCAGGATGTTCCGGGGCGCGTACGGCCACGGCTTGCCGTTGACGTGCGGGTCGCAATGCACGAGCGCGAGCCCCTCGCGCACGAACGGCAGCGGCGTGAACGAGTCGAGGTCGGGGATCGCGATGAGGTCGGGGTCGTGCTGCTCCTGGCCGATGAGGCCGGCGGCGAAGCCCGCGAACCCGAGGGCGCCCGCTTCGAGCTCGTCGGCCGCCGAGGTCGGCACGAGCTTCGCGCACGGCTTCCCGTTGAGGTCGACGAAGGTGGCGAGGATGAAGTGCACGCCATGCGCCTGCGCGAGGTCGCGGAGCGTGATGCGGTCGCCGGCCGCGAGGCTGTCCCCACCTGGTGGGGTGGCCTCGACCAGCTTGGGGGCTAGTTGCGTCATGGTCGTCTCCCGCATGTTGTCGATGTTACCTGACATGAAACCTTGTTCGCCAATAGTAGACATGCGGATGTTTCCAGAGCGTTCGCCCCTGTAAACACTGGGTTACGGCGGTGGCGCCGGCGCGGGCGGCGGCGGCGCGCGCAGACATTGCCCTTGCGCACCCGGGCGCGCCGAAAGGCAGGCACAACCCCCAGGTCTGGCGAAGCCACGTCCGCAGACCTCGCAGTTGCACATCCCCGCGCGTACCTTCACCTGCACAACCCCCAGGCCTGGCGTCGGGTGGCGAGAGCCAGCAAGCCGGGCACTGCGTAACGGGTACTCGCAGGAACTCCCTCGATGTCGGTGGTCCGCCATACGCTCCTGGCATGGAGTACACGAACCTCGGCCGAACCGGCCTCCGCGTCAGTCGCCTCGCCCTCGGCTGCATGAGCTTCGGCGACCCGAATCGCGGCCTGCACAGCTGGACCCTCGATGACGACGCGGCGGCGCCGCTGCTCCGCCAGGCGGTGGAGCTCGGCATCACCTTCTGGGACACCGCGAACGTCTACCAGCAGGGCACCAGCGAGGAGATCATCGGCCGCGCGATGCGCCGCTTCAGCCGACGCGAGGACATCGTGCTCGCGACCAAGGTCTCCGGCAAGATGCACGACGGCCCCGGCGGCTCGGGCCTCTCCCGGAAGGCTATCCTCGAGCAGGCGAACGCCTCTCTCGAGCGGCTCGGCACCGACCACGTCGACGTGCTGTACATCCACCGGTTCGACGACGCGACCCCGGTCGAGGAGACGATGCAGACGCTCGACGACCTCGTACGCGCGGGCAAGGTGCGCTACCTCGGCGCATCGTCGATGTACGCGTGGCAGTTCGCGAAGCTGCAGCAGGCGGCGGCCGTCGGCGGATGGACGCCCTTCGTCGCCATGCAGGACCAGTACAACCTGCTGAAGCGCGAGGAGGAGCGGGAGATGATCCCCATGTGCGCCGACATGGGCGTCGGCCTCGTGCCCTACTCGCCGAACGGCAAGGGGCGCCTGACCCGCCCGCGCGGCCAATCGTCGTCACGCGCCGAGGTCGACGCCGTCGCGAAGGCGTTCGACGCCGACGCCGATGGCCCGATCATCGATGTCGTCGAGCAGATCGCTGCAGAACGCGACGTGCCGATGGCTCGGGTCGCGCTCGCCTGGGTGCTGCGCAACCCGACGGTGGCGGCACCGATCGTGGGCGCGACGAAGGCCAGGCACCTTGACGACGCCGTCGCCGCGCTCGAGCTGACGCTCACCGATGACGAGGTGGCGCGGCTCGAGGCGCCCTACGTCACCCAGCCTCCGTTCTGGTGGTGACGGCGCGGCTCGGCGTAAACACTGGGTTACGAGCGATCGCCGGGAGGTTTCGCCCCGCCCGCCGCAGCTCCTCGTCGCGATGGAATGGCCACACCTGCCCATCCACGAAAGGCGCCCCATGCCGACTGCACCGCTCTTCGACCTGTCCGATACCCGCGTCGTCATGACGGGCGGCACGAAGGGCATCGGCTTCGGCATCGCCAGCGTGTTCGTGCAGGCGGGCGCGCGCGTTGCCGTCGCTGGCCGCTCTCAGACGGGAGTGGATGCGGCCGTCGCCTCGCTCGAGGAGCTTGCGGGGCCGGAGGAACCAGGGCGCGTGGTCGGCTTCACGGTCGACGTCGCCGACCCGGAGTCGTGCCGCGACCTGGCCGCATCTGCTACCAACCTGCTCGGCGGTATCGATGTGCTGTGCGCCAACGCTGGCATCTTCCCGCAGGCCGAGCTCGACACGATGACGCCGGCACAGCTCGACGAGGTGCTCGACACGAACGTGAAGGGAACGATCTATGCCGTGCAGGCGTGCCTGCCCGCCCTGCAGGAATTGGGGCGAGGCCGGGTCGTCATGACCTCATCCATCACGGGCCCGATCACCGGCTACCCGGGATGGTCGCACTACGGCGCGTCCAAGGCGGCCCAGCTGGGCTTCATGCGCACGGCGGCGATCGAACTGGCCAAGCACGCGATCACCGTCAACGCCGTGCTGCCAGGCAACGTCGAATCAGCTGGACTCGAGGAGATGGGCGAGCAGTACCTCGCGTCGATGACGTCGGCCGTTCCGCTGCGGAGACTCGGCCGCGCGGAGGAGATCGGCTTCGCGGCGGCGTTCCTCGCGAGCAGGGAAGCCGCATTCATCACCGGTCAGACGATCGTCGTCGATGGCGGACAGACGCTCCCCGAATCACCCGACGCCGTCGCCTGATCCGCAGCACCGCCCTCAGGCAACCCTATGCCCACTCCCAGGAATAGCTAGCTAGCCTAACTATCCGGCCAACCACTTCGAACCGAGGAACCCCATGAGCCTGCTCGAGATCCCCCGACAGTCGACACCCCAGTCGGCAGTAGAGGCGACCCCTCGCCGACTGCGCTGGCTCTCACCCGCGAACGGGCTCTGGGTGGCCATGCGCGAGACCCCGACGGGCGACGACTTCGCCGGGTTCGTCGAGCTCGTCCAAGGAGAGTTCCGCGCCCACGACGGCCAGGGCACCTTCCTCGGCGCATTCGAATCGCGCGAGGCAGGGCGCGACGCGATCGAGGGCGCAGCCCGCTGACGATCTGGGCTCCGGACCGCGGGTCGAAACCGACCGACTGGTAAAGTTGGCGGAACCAGACACCAACGACCAGCGGCTCCCCTGTCGCCGGCCGTCACGCGCCAGGGCCGAGCCCGCGCGAAGCGGTCCGCCTGGGATGCCGCTGGCCTACCGCGAGATTGGATCCCATCCCGCATGCCTCTCCTCACCATCCTCATCGGTGCCCTCCTCGTCGTGACCGGTGCCGTCGCGTACTTCGTCAGCGACACCGGCAGCCTCACGGCTCTCATCCCAGCAGCAGTCGGCGTCCTGCTCGTGATCGCAGGCCTCATCGCCCGCAACCCGAAGCTCCGCAAGCACGCCATCCACGGCGCGCTCGCCGTAGCACTGCTGGGTGCCCTCGGCTCGCTCATGAACGTCGCTCAGCTCGGCGACCTCTTCGCCGGCACGGCCGAGCGCCCGGGCGCGATCATCAGCAGCACGATCATGCTGGTCCTGCTCGTCGCGCTCATCACGGCCGGCGTGCGCTCGTTCATCGCCGCCCGCCGCGGTCGTCAGGCGCCCGCGGTCGCGCAGAGCTAGCCAGTTGCTCGCCACCCCAGGCTCTCCTGGAAGCGGATGAGATAACCGTCGGGGTCCGTCACGAGACATTGACGGACCCCGATGTCGTCCTCGCCGACCCGGTACCACTTCGTCTCCGGCGGCATGAAGAGCTCGCGGCCAGACTCCAGGATGGCGCCGGCGATCACATCCGCGTCCGGCACGGCGATCTGGAAGTTGATACCCCTGTCAAGCGGGACCTCAAGCGGGCCGGTCACGCAGTTGCGTCCGACGCCGCGCTGCTCGAGCATGAGGTGCGCCGTGCCGAGCGTGAGGTACGCGAACCCCTCTTCCGGCCGGTCGTACTTGACCGTGAAACCACAGACACCGACCCAGAAGTCCAGGCTCCGGCGCACGTCGGTGACCAGCAGTTCCGGTACAAGGGCCGGCGTGAAATCAGGACTCATGCCTGCATCGTCGCACGTTGATCCGAACACGCCCGCGCACAGAACTTCGCACTCCACCTGGGCCGCCCGCACACGCTGACCGGCCACAGGCAAGCTAGGCTTATATCCCTATTAGGCATACACGACTGGAGTTCGGTGCGCATGCGGTTCGTCATCCTTGGCCTCCTCCTCGGCGGCCCACTCTCGCTCTACGAGGTGCAGCGGCGCTTCGCGAGCGTCATCTCGCTCTTCTACAGCGCAAGCTCCGGCAGCATCCAGCGCGCGCTCCGCACCCTCACGGAGGACGGATTCGTGACCGTCGCCGAAGACACCGATTCGCCCCGCTATCGCAAGCTCCACCACGTCACCACAGAAGGCCGGGCCGCCTGGCGGTCGTGGATGCTCGAGCCGATCACCGGCTCCGACCTCGAGCAGGCGATGCTCGCCAGAGTGTTCTTCCTGGGCCACCTGCCCGAGTCGGGCGAGCGGATGCTTGTGCTTGCGACCATCCGCACCCGAGCCGACGCCGAGCTCGAGCGCTTGGATGCGATCGCGGCCACTCGGCCAGACGCGGCCGAGCTGGCTCGAGTTCAGATGTTCCCGTTTGCGACCCTCGACTATGGGGTTCGCTCGACGCGACTCGCCCTCGAATGGCTGCGCGAACTGGAGACAACCGAGGCGGGATCATGAGCGCGCTCTTCGCTGTCATCGCCACGGCGGTGCTCGCGGGCATCGCCGTCGTGCAAGTGCTCGGTGCCCTGGGCACGCCGGTTGGCCACCTCCTGTGGGGCGGTCAGCACGAGACTCTCCCCAAGAACCTCCGCATCGGCAGTGCACTTTCCGTGCTGCTCTACGCGGCGTTCGCGGTGTTGCTGCTCAGCAGAGCAGGTTCCCTCCCTGGCGGCAACTCGACGTTTGCGGTCGTGTCCACCTGGGTGCTGTTCGGCTACTTCGTCATCGGCATCGTCATGAACGGCATCTCTCGAAGTCGCGCCGAGCGGGCCACGATGACGCCGGCCTGCGTGGTCCTCGCAGCATTGACGCTCGCCGTCGCCCTCGAACTCTGAGGCAGAGCCTCACCCCGCTGTGCTCTGTCCAACTTCCGTGACGAAACCGCGCTCCGGTGCGCGCAAACGCCCGGAGAAGCGCATCCATCCCGGAAGTTAGCCAAGGAAGCTGACGGGGATACCCCGACGAAGACGCAGGGCGCCCCCGAGCCGATCGGCGTCACAGGCGACAGGCCCTAGCCGCGCGTGAGCACCCGCAGCCCGGCGAGGGCGCAGTCGCTGCTCGCGTAGCCCTCAAGAGCGCGCACCGAGTCGCCCGGAGCGAGCCGCGCCTCGGTCGACGCGAGCACCCGCTGGGACGCGTTCACGACACTCACGTCACCGAACTCGCGCAGCGCGGGGATCAGCTCCCGCTCGACGTCGTCGACGAGAAGATCCATGGCGACAACCCCCAAGAAACGCCTCCCGTGCCACACGGGCAGGCTGACGGTGAGCGTGTACTCGTCGCTGCAGAGGTAGTCGACGTGCGGGCCGGCGACGTGGCCCTTGCCTGTTTCCTGCGGCACCCGGAACCACTCGAAGCCGCTGTAGTCGATGTGCTCCCGACTGGGACTCTGCGCTGCGAGCCGCAACTGCGAGCGCATGGGTCCCTGCCACCAGGACAGGTGGCCGCGCGACGGTCCGCGAAGGTCGAGGGATGCGACAAATCCCGCCCCGAAGGCAACCGGCGACGTGCGCTGGAACACCGCGAGCGCAAGCGGCTCGACAAGCTCGTCGAGGTGTCGGTCCGTGAGCTCACCCCGTGCCTCGAGTTCCCCGAGCACGGCACCCAGGTCGGCACTCGCCGAAGCCAGCACGTCGAGGGTCGCCCGGAAGTACTCGTCGAGGATTGGCGCGGGCCCGTATCGCACCGCAGTGGCATCGATCGTCATGGAGCCGCTCCTCTGCATCGGTGATGGCCGATGTTACACAGCCAAGCGCCGCTTGCACAGAGGTCGGGTGGCGGGCATCCTCTCCGAAAACACCGCGCCGGGCGGTAGTCACCAGGACAGCGCTGGCATCCGCCCGTTGAGAAGTACGCGGAGCGCGGCGTGCATTTCGAGAGCTTGTGTGCGCAGGTCACCAGGGACTGCGTCCTGCACCGCAAGGTTGCATACGCCATTGATCTCTCCCTCACTGACCCCCTCTGGGAGGCACAGCATCCACTGCACCGCTCGGGGCGGCTCGGGAACCCCCGCTTCCGCGAGGTACTCGACCATGTCGTCATGGATCTCCGCGATGACGGCGTCGCTCGCAGACACATCGGCGGGTCCACCGACGCGCTGTCCGCCACCGACGGTCTCGTACCGTGCAGCCTCCTGGTACACCCAGCTGGGGCCGGCGAGGTACGCGATGAGCGCAAGCCAGCCGTTGGGTTCGAGCCTCATGAGGTTCGCCACCTGCGGCGGATTCTCCGAGAAATCACCCCACGACCACGTCGGAAGCCCCGCGAGCGCGGCGGCTCGCACCTCGTTGTCATTGATCGGCATCTCTTGGCCCCCCAGCCATACTTCCCCTGCTCTCCACCGCTTCTCGCGGTCAAGAGTCCTACTGCTCGGTCAGCAGCCTGCGCTTCTCCTCGAGCCGTCTGACGACGTCGAGCATGGTCGAGCGCAGCACCTCACGCGCGCCGGCGACATCCCCCCGCTCGACTTCGTCGACGAGCTTCAGTATCTCGCCTCGCTGGATCTCACGCTCAGAGCTGTCCACAGCCAGGAGCCCGAGCAGCGGCGAAACCTCCGACTGCACCCGCATCTGCTCCTTGGTGAGCCGCACCGACTGCCCGAGCGCGCACAGCTCGACGACGACGTCATCGGCGACGTGGCGCCACTGCGCCGGCGTAGGCTGAACCACCTGGCCGTTCGAATCCTGTGAGAGGTCCCCGCCAAACGCCGTGAGTCTGGAGCGGATCGCATCGACTTCGCTGGGTGCGGCACGGGATGCGGCAAGCTCAAGACAGCCGGCGGTCACGGCGAAGTAGTGCGCGGCGAGGTCGCGCAGGGCGGTTCGCGAGGTCGAGGCGAGCTCGTCAGCGGCGTGCGACGCGGGGTCGGCGCCGGCCGTCACGAAGCTGCCGCCCCCTCGTCCGCGTTTTGTTGTGACGAGGCCCCGCTGCCGGAGCAGCACAAGCGCCTCGCGTACGGTGACCGGCGAGACGCCGAGGGACTTCGCGAGCTCGCTCTCCGGGGGGAGCCGTTCGCCGGCTTGCAGCACCCCGCGGTTGATCGCGACGCTCAGGCGCCGTTCGACGAGCGCAGCCTTGCCCTCGTCGGCGACGGCTTGGAAGACGGCGTTGCGCAGGCGCGACGGTACCCCGGCTTCGGGTTCTGTCTGCGGGAGCTGCGGCACCTCGCCATTGTGGCGCATCCGCACTGTTACATCTTGGACACGAGCTTGAAATATGACTTCTGGAACTATATGTTTGCGCTTAATCCGCAGACAGCGCCGTTCCAAGGAGGACCACTTGTCGACCACCGACACACGCGAAGGCGTGACCGACCAGCCCACTCAGGCGCCCGCCGGCGTCACCCTGACGGGCGTCAGCAAGAGGTTCGGCGACTTCACTGCCGTCGAATCGCTCGACCTGCAGGTTCGATCCGGCGAGTTCTTCTCGATGCTCGGCCCGTCCGGCTCCGGCAAGACCACGGTGCTCCGCATGATCGCCGGGTTCGAGCAGCCGACAGGCGGCACCATCGAGCTCGGCGGCACGGATGTCACCAACGCGCCGCCGTTCAGCCGCGAGGTGAACACGGTCTTCCAGGACTACGCACTCTTCCCGCACATGACGGTCGCGCGAAACGTGGCCTACGGCCTCCGAGTGCGCCGAGCGAGCAAGGCTGAGCGCGCCGAGCGGGTGCAGCAGGCGCTCGAGCAGGTGCAGCTCGCGCACCTCGCCGACCGCAAGCCCAGCCAGCTCTCGGGCGGACAGCGCCAACGCATCGCCCTCGCGCGCGCCCTCATCCTGAAGCCCCGCGTGCTCCTCCTCGATGAGCCCCTCGGTGCGCTCGACAAGCAGCTCCGCGAGCAGATGCAGATCGAGCTCAAGCAGATCCAGCGCGAGATCGGCATCACTTTCATCTTCGTCACCCACGACCAGGAAGAGGCACTGACGCTCAGCGACCGCATCGCCGTCTTCAACAAGGGTCGCATCGAACAGATCGGCAGCCCCATCGAGGTGTACGACTCCCCCGCGACCCCGTTCGTCGCCGGCTTCCTCGGCGTCTCCAACCTCCTCGACGCGGATGCGGCCAAGTCCGCCACCGGAATCGACGGGCTGGTCAGCATCCGGCCCGAACGCATCACGCTGCACGCCATCGACGAAGCCGTCTCGCCGGGCCTGCACGGGGCCGTCGGAGTCATCGAGGAGGTCGTCTACACGGGCCCGAGCACGCGCTTCATCATCCGCACCGACACGAATGTGCGCCTCATCTCTGAGATGCACAACACCGAGACGAGCACCACGAGCCGCGGTTTCGCACGCGGCTCCACGGTGCGGGCGACCTGGCACGAAGAGCACGTCGCCGTCATCTCCTGACCCGTCTTCCTAATCCTCTCCACCCGCTCCACCCCACCACCTGACCCTCAAACCGAAGGACAGCACCCATGAAGAAATCGCACGTGGCACTCGCTGCCATGGCCGCCGCATCCGCCCTGGTATTGACGGGCTGCAGCTCCGACGCGGGAGGCGGGGGCGGCGAAGGCGGCCTCAGCATCGACGTGCCAGACGTACCGATGCTCGAAGAGCTCGGCGAGGGCGAGGGACAAGTCAACATCGTCGCCTGGAGCGGATTCGTCGAGCCCGCTTGGAGCGACCAGTTCACCGCAGAGACCGGATGCGTCGTCAACCGCCGCGTCGCGGGCACCAGCGACGAGATGGTCACCCTCATGCGAACGGGCGAGTACGACCTCGTCTCGGCTTCCGGAGACGCGAGCCTCCGCCTCATCGCCGGCGGTGACGTCGCCCCCATCAACGTCGACCTCATCCCCAACTTCGGCGACGACATCGTCGAGGGCATGAAGGGCCAGGTGTACGACACGATCAACGGCAAGAGCTACGGCGTCCCGATCGGTCGCGGCGCGAACATCCTGCAGTACAACAGCGAGGTCGTCACCGAGGCGCCCACCAGCTGGGACGTCGCCTGGGAGGCCGACAGCCCGTACGCGGGGCAGATCATTGCGTACGACGCCCCCATCTACATCGCCGACGCCGCCGTCTACCTCATGGCCACCCAGCCCGACCTCGGCATCACGAACCCATACGCGCTCGACGAGGCGCAGCTGACCGCGGCGGTCGAGCTGCTCAAGACACAGAACGGCATCGTCAGCGAGTACTGGAGCGACCCGGTCGCCCAGATCACCTCGTTCACGGGCGGCACGTCAGTCGTCGGCACCTCGTGGGAGGTGCTCCGCAAGCTCTCGGAAGACGACCGCCTCAAGGGTGTGCTGCCAGAGGAAGGCTCCACCGGCTGGTCCGACGCCTGGATGGTCTCGGCTGAGTCCGCCAACCCGAACTGCGCCTACCTGTGGATGGATTACACCAGCGCAGCCGAGGTCAACGGCCAGATCGCGATGAACTTCGGCATGGCCCCTGCCAACGGCGCCTTCTGCGAACTCAACGCCGAGGCGACCGCTCACTGCGAGGAGTTCCACGCCCTCGACGAGGAGTACTTCTCGAAGGTGTGGTTCTGGACCACCCCGATCGAGCAGTGCGTCGACGGCCGCACCGACGTGCAGTGCACGAACTTCCAGGAGTGGACCAACGCCTGGCAGTCCGTGAAGGGCTGACCCGCCTTCGTCCCGGCCGGCGGCGGCCCTGAAAAGCCGCCGCCGGCCACCCCTCAGGCGCCGCCCTCCCAAGCCGTCGACCACTGAAAGGCATCACCTCGTGACGACACTCGACTCGTGGCTCCACCGACACCGCAGCGCGCGGCTCGGCGGGCTGCTCGCCGCTCCGATGCTGTGGCTCGTCGGCATCTACATCTTCTCGTTGGCCTTCCTGCTCGTGACCGCCTTCTGGGTCACCGACCCCTTCACATCGAAGGTCAAGCCAGGCTTCACGCTCGCCAACTTCGAGGCGATCATCACGACGCCTGCCTACCTCTCGACGAGTTTCCGCACCCTCGGCATCGCGATCGCCGTGACCCTCATCTGCGCCGCCATCGCCATCCCGCTCGGCATCTTCATGGCGAAGATCGCCAGCCCACGCAACCGCGAGCTGCTGGTCATCGCCATCACCATGCCGCTGTGGGCCGGCTACCTCGTCAAGGTGCTCGCCATGCGGATCACGTTCACGGAGGACGGCCTCTTCAACTGGCTGATGAACCCGTTCGGCATCTCCGGACCGGGCTTCAGCATCCCGACCGTGATCCTCACGCTCTGCTACCTGTGGTTCCCGTACATGGCGATGCCGGTCTACACGGCCGTCAGGCAGATCCCGGACAACCTGTTCGACGCGGCCTCCGACCTCGGCGCCGGCAACTGGCTCACCGTACGCTCCGTGGTCTTGCCGCTCATCGTGCCGGCGCTCATCGCGGGCTCCGTCTTCACGTTCTCCTTGAGCCTCGGCGACTACATCACGGCCGAGTTCGTGGGCGGTTCCACGCAGATGATCGGCAGCATCATCGCCTCGAACATCAACCTCAACCCGCCGCTCGCGGCAGCCTTCTCCGTCATCCCCATCGCGTTTGTCCTCATCTACCTGCTCTCCGTGCGCCGCACCGGCGCGCTCGAGCGGCTCTAGCGCTTCTCCAAAAGAAGCGCCCCTTCCAAGGAGTCCGCATGCTCAGGCTTTCCAAGACCGCTCGCTTCGCTCTGGGGGCGTTTGTCATCGCCGTCCTCGGGTTCATCTACGTGCCCCTGCTCCTCGTCGTCGCCAACTCGTTCAGCTCCGCCCGCATCTCCGCCTGGCCCATCCCCGGCTTCTCGCTCGACTGGTGGGTGAAGGCGGCAGGCGAGACGTCGCTCCACACGGCGATCCTGAACTCGATCATCACGGCGACCGGTGCGACGATCATCGCCTGCATCCTCGGCACGCTCGTCGCCTTTGCCCTGCAGCGGTACTCGTTCTTCGGGCGGGATGCGGTGAACCTGTTGGTTGTGCTGCCCATCGCCCTGCCGGGTGTCGTCACCGGTGTCGCCCTCAGCAACACGTACTCGAGCATCCTCGACCCCATCGGCATCCAGCTCGGCTACTTCGGGATGATCATCGCCCACGGCACGTTCTGCATCGTCATGGTCTTCAACAACGTGCTCGCCAGGCTGCGGCGCATGAACCAGAGCCTCGAGGAAGCTTCGATGGACCTCGGCGCGGGCATCTGGGAGACCTTCCGCCTCGTCACCTTCCCGCAGTTCCGTTCGGCGTTCATCGCAGGCGCGCTCCTCGCGTTTGCGCTCAGCTTCGACGAAGTGGTGGTCACGATCTTCACCGCCCCTCCGGGCGTCGACACCCTGCCGCTCTGGATCATGAACCAGATGGGCCGGCCCAACGAGGCGAGCCTCGTCAACGTTGCTGCGACCGTCCTCATCCTGCTGTCGTTCATCCCCGTCTACTTCTCGCAGCGCCTCACGCGCGGCGACGACTAGCGCCGCGGGCGGTTCTCCGGGACTTGCCGACGGGCCAACTTCCGGGACGAGATGCCCTGTTGTTCGCCGTGAGACACCGGATTCGGCCATCCATCACGCAAGTTGGACAGGGGCCGCTCGCAGACGCCGAGCTCACGGGCAGCTGCGTAGTCAGCGAACCTGCGCGCGGGGACTGAAGAACGGCAGCGCGATGGGCTTGAAGACGACGCCCCGCGAGGCCTTCACGAGGCCCACGATCGAGAGCACGACGTGCGTCACCGAGAGGGCGAACCAGATGGTGATGGGGATGCCGATCGGGTAGAACGTCGACGAGTACTCGTCCAAGGTCATGAGGAACGCGATGTGCAGCGCGATGAGGATGACTGAGGAGATCAGGTAGGTGATCCCCCAGTTGGCGGCGTTCGTCCGGTTCCGCTCCCCGGCCTCGGTCGCCGGTGCGCGCGACCGTCCGACCGCCGTCATGACGATTCCCGCGACGATGGCGCTCACGAACGGGAACGGGATGAGCGCGAGCAGCCCGACGCCCCACTGCACGGCCCCGTTCGCGAGAGGCCTGACGAGAAGGACCTGCTGCGGCTGTCCCGTCGGCGGCGGGAACTGCGGCGCCTGCTGCTCGGTCTGCGCTGCGTACTGGGCGGCGGCCGGCGGTGCTGGCTGGACTTCTGGCTGGGCATCCGGCGCCGCGGCAGGCTCCTGCTGCGGTACCCCGGATGGCGCGAAGTACAGGTTGTTGGCCCACGACCCGGAGCCGGTGAGCTGTTGGCGCTTCTCGGCGGGAAGCCCGAGCGCGTAGCGGATGAGCGAATCCACGCTCGCCTCGTCGTCGCGTACCATGCCCTGCGCCTCGGTCAGCATCTCCGGGAACGGGTTGTCGTCGTCCGTGACGCCCAGCACGTGGATCTCAGCGACTTCGAGCAGCAGGTAGCGACCGCGGTTCGCGGGGTCGTTCAGCGCGTTGCGCGCCTCGGCGATCTGCCGCTGCGTCTCCTCGTCGTGCGGGAGCTGCGCGAAGAGGCGCTCGAGGTTGGCGACGCCCTGGTCGTAGTCGCCGAGGATCGCCATGGCAGGCGCATCCCAGATCGTCGAGGGAACGAGGCGGCCGGACCCGGAGACGAGCAGCTCGTGCACGAGCGGCACATCCCACTTCCACTCCGAGAGACCGGTGACCCGCTTGAGCGGGGCCCCCTGACCTGGGATCTCGTCGACAACGTAGAGATAACTGCGGTTCGCCATCATCCGAGCCTAACGGCCGACGCCCGCGGCGCGGGGTCGCGGTCGGCGACCCCGGACGCGGGCATCGGGGCCAACATCCATGATGGATGCGCGGATCGCGAGCTCAGGGGCCGCGCGAACGCTCATCCATCACGGGAGTTGGTCAGTGCCAGGCTTGAAACCTTCGAGGAGGCGTGAGCTACTTGCCGAACAGGTCTCCGAGGCCGGGGATATCGAAGCCGAAGTTGCCTGCCTGCTCCTCGACGCCGCCGAGGAACTGATCGCCGGCTCCTGAGAGCTGCTCTCCGGCACCGGCGAACTGGTCGCCGAATCCGCCGACCTGCTCGCCGAGACCGGAGACGGTCTCGCCGATGCCGCCGAACTCACCGAGGTCGGCGGTGAGCCCCTCGAACCCCTCGATGCCGGATGCGGCGATGC
Source organism: Pseudoclavibacter sp. Marseille-Q434 (assembly GCF_050315415.1). Lineage (NCBI taxonomy): Bacteria > Bacillati > Actinomycetota > Actinomycetes > Micrococcales > Microbacteriaceae > Pseudoclavibacter > Pseudoclavibacter sp. Marseille-Q434. The sequence goes on from NZ_JBNPQH010000005.1 coordinate 134,668, forward strand.
CGTCGAAGTCGATACCGGATGCCATCGCGTCGCCGAGCAGCGGCAGGGCGACGGAGCTCGCCACGGCGCCCCCGACGACGCCGAGCGCGATACCGCCGAGCGCTCCCGGACCGGCCGCAGCCGCTCCGGCTCCCGCGACGCCCATGCCTCGGCCGAAGCGGGAAGAGCCGCCACGGCTGGAACCGGGAGTGAAGTTGCCACCGCCACGCGAGGAGGCGATGCGCTTTCCCGCGCCGAGCACCTTCGCCATGAACCCGGGCCGCTGCACTTCTCCGCGCGTCGCGGCGCGGGCCAGGTCGTCCGGCGAGCTCGACTGGGGGCGGTCGTACGGGCCGGACTCGGCGCTCAGGCGCTCGCGCACCTGGTCGCGCTGCTCAGGCGTGAGGCGCTGGAACGCCTCACGGTGGGCCTGCTCGAGCTGATCGGGCGCAGCCGTCCTGAGGAGGTAGTCGTACTTCGCGATGGCCGCCTTGTCGGCGGCGCTTCCCGACCCGGCGCTCGCACCGGGTCGGGAGCCGTAGCTCGGTGCGCTCGGCGGCCGCTGGTCGTACCGGCCCTGCTGGCCGTACTGGGGCGCCTGCCCCGGGTGGCCCTGCTGGTTCTGGTAGCCCTGCTGACTCTGGTAGTCCTGCTGGCCGCGCGACTGCTGACCGTCGCCGGTCACCTGGTCGGCGACCTTGCGGACCATGTCCTTCCAGTCCCCGGAGCCGCTCTTCCCGCCGCCCCGGTTGCCGGAGTTGCTGGAGCCACCGGAGTTGCCGAGGGCCTTGGAGGCCGCGCCGAGAATCTTGTTGAAGTCAACCATGCGCTTATCGTGACCCACCGTTCTATGGAAAACGTATGGGGCGCATCCGGTTCCGCTCAGAGCGTTGCGGCCGCGTCACGCCGGTCGGTGCCAGCCGCGAGGCGGACGGGGGCGAGATCGAGAGGTGAGGTGGCTTCGGCGCGGGATGCATGCTCGGCTCGAATGTCGGCGGCACCGGCTACGTTGACGCTATGCAGTCGAACAGCCGAGTCCACGCTCCGGAGTTGAGCACCCGATGAGCAAGCGCGCGGTGCAGGCCGGCGCGGCCGCCGATGTGCTCGCCCCGTACCTCGAGCGGCTGCGCACCGAACTCGAGATCCCCGTCGGCTACCCCGCCGACGCGCTGCTCGAGGCCGAGGCAGCTGCGGCACTCGAGTTCGACGCCGGACCAGACTCCGTCAGGCAGGACCTCCGCGACCTGCCCTTCGTGACCCTCGACCCCGTCGGGTCCCGCGACCTCGACCAGGCCTTCTTCCTCCGACGCGTCGCGGCAGCCGACGCTGAACCCGCCGGGTTCGAGGTGTTCTACGCGATCGCCGACGTCGCCTCGTTCGTCGAGCCGGGTGGCGCGCTCGACGCCGAGACCCACCGACGCGCCCTCACCGTGTACGGCCCCGACGGCCGTTTCGGCCTGCATCCGACCGTCCTCAGCGAGGGTGCCGCGAGCCTGCTCCCCGACGTCGACAGACCGGCAGTGGTGTGGCGGATGCGGCTCGACGCGTCAGGTGAGCTGCTCGACGACATCGACGTACGTCGATCCGTGGTCCGTTCGCGGGCGCAGCTCGACTACGGGTCCGTGCAGCGTCAGCTCGACGACGGAACCGCCGACGAGCTGCTGCAGCTTCTCGCCGAGGTGGGTCAGCTGCGCATCGACGCCCAGTTCACGCGCGGGGGCGCAACGCTCGAGGTCCCAGACCAGGAGATCGAGCGTAGCGAAAACGGGTCCCGCTACCGGCTGGTGCTGCGCGAGCCGCTGGCGAGCGAGGAGCTCAACGCGCAGCTGTCGCTGCTCACCGGCATCGCCGCGGCGAGGCTGCATCGCCGCGCCGGCGTCGGCATCTGGCGCACCCTCGACGAGGCTCGCCCCGAAGATGTCGAGCGCTTGCGCCGCGTCGCCACGGCCCTCGGGTTCGACTGGTCCCCGAGCTTTTCCTACGCCGAGTTCGTGCGAACCATCGACACGTCGCGTCCCGAGTACGCGGCGTTCGCGACCGAGGCGACCCGTCTGTTCCGCGGCGCTGGGTACGTGGCGTTCGGAACGCCGGAGCATCAGGAGGTCCCGCGCGGCGCATCGCACAGCGCTATCGCCGCCGAGTACGCGCACGTCACGGCGCCCCTCCGACGCCTCGTCGACCGGTACAGCACCGAGATCGCGCTCGCATACTGCGCCGGCCGAGAGGTGCCGTCCTGGGTGGTGGATGCGCTCGGCGCGCTCCCGGCTGAGATGGCAGCGGGGTCGCAGCGCGCGAACGCGTACGAGCGAGGAACCGTCGACCTGCTCGAGGCAGTGCTGCTCGGATCACTGGTCGGCGAGGAGCTCGACGGGATCGTCGTCGAGTCCTCACCGACCGGTGAAGCCACGGAGCGACGGGCGAGGGCGACCGTGCTGCTGCGCGATCCGGCGGTGAGGGCGAGGGTCGTAGGCGACGCCTCGGCGCTCGAGCTGGGCGCCCCGGTCGTGGTTCGCGTCGAGTCGGTCGACCCGGACAAGCGGACGGTCACACTCAGCGTCGTCTCGCCGGGCGCCTCCGAACTCGAGCGCTGAACGCCCGGCTCTGGGCGCCTAGATGGAGGTCCAGGTGAACGAGTAGCCGTTGCCGTTGCGGTGGCAGGACTCGGTGATCTTCGTCCACGAGCTGATGTACGTGCGCTGCACTGCCTGGCAGTCGGCGAGCGATCCGCCGGTCCAGTACATCTGCTCCGTGCCGGCATTCGCGATCGCCGGGGCGGAGACGGCGATCCCGACGGCGAAGAGGGCTGCGGTGATGCTTGAGGCGATTCGACGCATGAGAACTCCTTCGACAGGCCCGGCTGGTCCGGGATGTCGGCGAGCGTAGACCCGCAGATTGCGATGCACTCGCACTGCAGGGCGCGTGCGGGAGGCGGGGAGAACTCCCCTCCCCGCGATGGCGGGCGAGGCGGCGAGGCCCTGGATGTTTCCTCCGCGATCTCGCCCGCGTTCGCAGGCGGCGGTGCTACGACAACCCGCGAACGGGCACGGACGACCAGCACGGGTCGGGCCCCGAATAGGATCGACAGCGTGCATCCCACGATCTCCCCCACGCGCGCCACGCAGCCGAGGACCCGCCGATGAGGCTCGCTGTGATCGGCGCCGGGCAGATCGTCGCCGACTTCCTTCCCCACGTGGCCGACGTCCCCGGGCTCGAGCTCGCCGCGATCTCCGGTCGCCGTCGCGAGCGTCTCGAAGAGCTCCAGACGCAGTTCGGCATCGAGCGGGTCTACACGGACCTCGACGAGTGCCTCGCCGACGCATCCGTCGACACGGTCTGGGTCGCCGTGCCCAACTCCCTGCACTTCGAGGTCTCCCGCAAGGCGCTCGAGGCCGGGAAGCACGTCATCTGCGAGAAGCCGTTCGTGCTCGAGGAATCGGAGCTGCAGGAGCTGCGCGCCCTCGCGACGGAACGCGACCTGATTCTCATCGAGGCCATCACGACGCAGTACCTCGCGAACTACCGCTGGATCAGAGAGCACTTCGACCTGGTCGGCAAGGTCAAGCTCATCCAGTCGGACTACTCGCAGTACTCCTCCCGCTATGACGCCTTCCGCGAGGGCACCGTGCTGCCGGCCTTCGACCCCGCGCAGGGCGGCGGAGCGCTCATGGACCTCGGCATCTACGCCATCCACTTCGTCGTCGGGCTGCTCGGTCGGCCGAAGCACGTGAGCTACACGCCGAACGTGCAGCGCGGCGTCGACACGTCAGGCGTGTTGGTCCTCGACTACGGCGAGACCACCGCCGTGTGCGTCTGCGCGAAGGACTCTGACGGCCCCATCCGGAGCAAGATCCAGGGCGAGGACGGCTGGATCGTCGTCGACGGCCCGCCGAACGTCATGGCCTCTGTGAGCTACGCGCCCCGCGGCGGCGGCGCCGAGCAGGTCGACCTCACGAAGTACCCGCACCGCATGGTGGAGGAGTTCCAGGAATTCGAGCGCATCATCCGCGAGCACGACATAGACGCGCGAGACCGCCGTCTCGACCACAGCGCCGACGTGCTCTCGGTCGTCGTGGCTGCGCGCGCGGCCACAGCAACACAGAAGGAGACTGCATGACCACCCAACTCGTACTCGTCGCGAATGCAGGCGAAGGCTCGATCTCGGTGTTCCGCTTCGACGGCACCGCCCTCGAGCGGCTCGCTGTCGCTTCCGGGCTGACCGGATGCTCGAACTTCGTCGTCGACGCCGCGCGCGACCTCGTCTACGCCTCGGTGAAGGGCAGCCCGGCCGGCATCGTGACGCTGCGCCTCGACCGCGAGTCGGGCGAGCTGACGCAGGTCTCGCGGCGCGATACGCCCCGCGGTGGACTCAACTACGTTGCGCTCACGAAGAACGGGTCCGCGTTGCTCGGCGCCGCGTACTCGGCGAACTACGGCCTCATCGCGCCGGTCGATGACGGCGAGGTCGGCGAGCCGACGGCCGTCGTCGAGCACCTGCACCTCCACTCGGTGGCCCCGAGCAGCGACGGCCGCTTCGCGTACTTCGTCTCGCTCGGCGACGACCTCGTGGGACAGTACGCGATCACGGACGACCTCGACCTCGAGCCGCTCGACCCCGTCGGCGCGGCAGCACCGGCCGGCAGCGGGCCCCGCCACATCGTGCTCAACGGAGCAGAGACCGACGCCTACGTGATCACCGAGTTCAGCGGCGAGGTGCTGCGCTTCGCGCGCGACCAGGCCACGGGCATCCTGTCGCTCGTCGACGCGGCGAGCTTCGCGGACGCACTCCAAGGCCTCCAGCGGGGGACTCTCGGTGCGAATCCGCTCGAGCCCCGTTCCATCTGGGGCGCTGACGTGCACTGGGGTGCGGACGAGCAGTTCCTGTGGACCTCCGAGCGCACGACGAGCACGCTCGCGCCCCTCAAGGTCTCCGAGGACGGCTCACTCGAGGACGCGCGAGCGTTCACGGTCACGCAGCAACAGCCGAGAGGATTCGGGATGAGCCCCGACGGGCACTTCCTCGTCGCCGCGGGCGAGGGTTCCACGCAGGTGTCGCTGTACGAGGTCAACGGCAACCACCTCACCGAGCTGCAGCAGGTCGAGACCGGCAGCGGCGCCAACTGGGTGCGCTGGGTCTGACGCCCGGCTCGCCGGTGAGCGCCGAGGCTCAGTCGGTCGAGACCCTCGCGATGTGCAGCGCCAGGAACGCGATCTCCTCGTTCGGCAGCTCCTGCTCGTACTCCTGACGCACGAACACGCGCACACGCTCGGCCGCCGAGACGGCGGCCGGGTAGCGCTCGCTGAGGCTGTTGAAGAGGAAGTCGTCGGCGCTCGTCGCGAGCTTGCCGTCGAAGAAGCGCCGCGCGAAGTACTGCAGGTGCGCGACGAACCGCGCGCCGTGCAGCTCGTTGTTGTGCAGCTGCCTGCCCGTGGAGTGGGTGACGACCGTCGCCACCTGGCTGACGAGCTGTACGATCCGCATCGAGTCGACCCCGGTGTTGCCGGTATCGGCGTTGACCAGGTGGAACGCGATGTTCGCGGCCTCCTGCTCCGGCAGCTCGACCCCCGTGCGGGTGTTGAGCATCGAGACGGCCGCGAGACCGATCTCGTACTGCTTCGGGTAGATGGTTCGGACTTCCCAGGCGAGCCGGTTCACCGTCGCCAGCCCCTTGCGGTGTCGTTCGACAGCGAAGTGCAGGTGGTCGGTGAGCGCGAGGTAGATGTGCGGATCGAGGTCCAGCCCACCGGCCTCGGCGCGCGCGACGATCGCCCTCGTGAGCTCGATGTACTCCCCCGGAATCTGGGTGAGCAGGTCCTCGAGGTTGCGCTGGTCGCCCTTCGGGAGCGAGACGAACACCTGGTTCGCCCCGTCCTGCACGACTTCCTCGCCCGGCTTGCGCCCGTATCCGATGCCCTTTCCGAGCACCACGAACTCGGTGCCGTGCTCGTCAGCGGCGAGCACGACACTCGAGTTGAGAACTTTTCTGATTGTCTGCATTGGTGTGTCTCCGTCGACACTGCCTGTGCGGCCACCGTGGGGCGGCGCGAGGCTCAGGACAGATCCGCTCCGTTCGTCGCGATGACCTTCTGGTACCAGTAGAACGAATCCTTGCGGCGACGTTCCATTGTTCCACGCCCAAGATCGTCCATATCCACGTGGATGAACCCGTAGCGCTTCGTGATCTGGGAGGTGGATGCGCTGATGCTGTCGATGGGGGCCCAGCTGGTGTAGCCGAGCAGGTCGACGCCCTCATCCACCGCGCGGATCATCTCCTCGAAGTGCGCGCGGAAGTAGTCGATTCGGTACGGGTCGTGGATGGTTCCGTCCTCCTCGAGCTCGTCGCGCATCCCGAGACCGTTCTCGACGATGAACAGGGGCTTGTTGTAGCGGTCGTAGAGCTCGATGAGCGAGATGCGAAGCCCGGTGGGGTCGATCTGCCATCCCCACTCGCTCGACGAGAGGAACGGGTTCTTGACCCCGAGGATCGTGTTGCCCGGCGTGCGCTCCGCGTCCGGGTTCACCGACTCGGTGAGCGACATGTAGTAGCTGAACGAGATGAAGTCGACCGGGTGCTCGCGGAGCAGCTCGGCGTCGCCGTCCTCGAACGGAATCTCGACGCCCATCTGCTCGAGGGCCTTGAGCGCGAGGCGAGGGTAGGCCCCGCCGGCCTGGACGTCGGTGCAGAGGAACAGCATCCGCTCCTTCGCCTGCGTCGCCGCGACATCGTCGGGGTGGCAGGTGTTCGGGTACGTGGTCAGCATCGTGAGCATGCAGCCCATCTGCGAGTCCGGGTACTGCTCGTGGAGCAGCTGCGTGGCACGCGCGGATGCGACGAACTGGTGGTGGAGCGCCGTGTAGCAGGCCTGCTCAACGCTGCCATCCACGGTCTCCTCGATGATGCCGCCCGACGTGAACGGGTGACGGATGATGCCGTCGATCTCGTTGAAGCTCAGCCACTTCGTGACGAGGTGGCCGAACCGGTCGAAGCAGGTGCGCACGAAGCGCTCGAAGAGCGGCAGGATGCTGCGGTCAGCCCACGCGTTGTTCTTGAGCGCGAGGTGCAGCGGCGGGTCGTAGTGCGCGAGCGTGACGAGCGGCTCGATGCCGAGCCGGCGCATCTCGGTGAAGAAGTCGAGGTAGTGCTGCACCCCTTCCTCGTTCGGCTCCAGCTCCTCGCCGGTCGGGTAGAGGCGGGTCCACGCGATCGACACGCGCAGCACCTTGAAGCCCATCTCGGCGAAGAGCGCCAGGTCCTCCGGGTAGCGGTGGTAGAAGTCGATGCCGCGCCGCTTCGGGTAGTACGTGAGCTCGTCGGGGTCGGCCATGGCGGCCTGGATGCTCTCGAGCGTGTTCACGTGGTGGACCGCGTACTGCTTGGGGTCGGCCTTCGGCTTGTACGTGTTGACGTCAGTGACCGCGGGACCTCGCCCGCCGTCCTTCCACGCGCCTTCGACCTGGTTCGCGGCGATCGCGCCGCCCCAGAGGAATCCGTCAGGCAGTGCCATTGGCAAGCTCCTTCTCTACGTTGTGGTGTGTGGCGGCGATGCTCGCGAGCGGGTCGCCGATCGTGGTGTGCCCGGAGGCGAGGACAGTGACGGGGAACTTCGCGGAGTTGACGACGACGACGGGGGTCGTCGTGTCGCAGCCCGCCGCGCGGATCGCCTCCAGGTCGGCCTCGATGACCAGCTGCCCCTGCTCGACCCGGTCGCCCTGGGCGACATGCACCGTGAAGGGGGCGCCGTCGAGCTTGACCGTGTCGAGGCCGACGTGCACGAGGACCTCGACCCCATCGTCCGACGTGACGCCGATGGCGTGATGCGAGTCCATGAGCGAGGTGACGGTGCCGGCGATGGGGGCGCGGACCGCACCGGAATCGGGCTGGATGGCCACCCCGTCCCCGAGCACTCCTCCGGAGAACACGGGGTCGGTGACGCTCGAGAGCGCGACGACCTCGCCGGTCATCGGAGCGATCACTGTCGCGGCGCCGGCCGGAGCTGCAGCTGCCGCTGCTGGCTGCGCGACCGCCGCTGAGCTCGACTCGGCCGACGCTCCCAGAGCATCCGCGTCGACACTCTCGTCACGCAGTGACGGCGAGGTCGAGTCCTTCCACGTGATGAGCGAGATGATGAACGCCACCGCGATGCCGATGACCGCGCCGATCGCCGCGTGCACGATGTTCATGGGGTTGAGGCCGTCCACGAACATCGTGAAGCTCGCGAGGCCGGGGCCCACGAGCGCGAAAGCCGAGACGACCGTGAGACCCAGGTAGGCACCGCTGGCGAAAGCACCGGCCATCACGGAGACGAGCACCTTGCGGTTCTGCAGGGTGACGCCGTAGATCGCCGGTTCGGTGATGCCGAAGAGCGCAGAGATACCGGCGGAGACAGCCGTAGCGCGCAGACGGTTGCTGCGGGTGCGGAGCGCGACGGCGAACATGGCGCCGGCCTCGGCCATGTTGTGGCCGAGCGAGGCGACGAGGTAGAACGTGTCCTTACCCGTCTGCGCCATTGTGGCGATGGTCGGTGGGATGAAGGCCTTGTGCATGCCGACGGAGATGACAAGCGGGAGCAGCGCGGCGAGGATGGCGACCGCGACCCAGCCGAGCGTGTTGTAGAGGCCGATCATGGCCCCCGTGAGGATCGAGCCGAGCCAGAATCCGACCGGGCCGAGCACCAGGATCAGCAGCGGCGCGACGATGAGGTAGCACATGAAGGGCGCGAAGAACACGCGGATCGGCCCCGGCGAGACCTTGTTGAAGAAGCGCTCGAGCGGCCACAGCAGCAGCACAGCGAGGATCGACGGGAAGACCTGCGAGTTGTAGTTGACCGCCTGGACCGGGATGCCGAAGAGGGAGACCCCGCCGTCCTGGTTGATGAGGGTCGTGAAGTTCGCGAACAGCAGGATGGCCACGACGCCGAGCGCGAGCGGACGATTGACGTTGAGCTTCTTTGCCGTCGTGTAGGCGACGAGGAGCGGGAGGAAGGCGAAGACCGCGTCGGGGATGGCCGAGAGGAGGAGGTAGGTCTCGGACTCGACGGACAGCCAGCCGAGAGCCCCGGCTCCGACCAGCAACGACTTCAGGATGCCCGCACCGGCAATGGCGGGAACCAGCGGCGAGAACACGCTCACGATGAAGTCCATGAGGACTCCGCCCGCGCGCTTCCACGAGAACTCACGCCGCGTTGCGGTGCCCCCGGCTGCCGGAGCATCCGCCGTGCCGCGGCGTTCGCGCTCGATCGCGTCGAAGATAGGGACCACGTCATTGCCGACGACGACTTGGGTCTGCGCACCGCTGCGCACGGCGCCGAGAACGCCGGGAAGCGACTTCAGCGCGTTGAGGTCGGCCAGGGCGTCGTCGGCGAGCGTGAAGCGCAGTCGCGTGCTGCAGTGAGTGAGCCCGCTGATGTTCTCAGCGCCGCCGACGCCGGCGAGAATCGCCTTCGCGTCATCCTGTCGAGTCATGATGGGTCCTCCTTTGGATCCAAGGGGTGGGGGAAGTAGGTGGACGCCTGCCTGGAAAAGTGGGCACAAAAAAAGGACCCGATCGCCGTCACGTGAGTGAAGCGTTCGGATCCTGCCTGCTTGACCAGTTACATGTCCTGCCGGGAAGCTACCACAGGATTCCGCCGACCAGCGAATCGGATCGACCGGCTGTTAGCGTCGTGCCGTGACCGAGCCGACCATCCGCCCTGCTGTTCCCGCCGACGTGCCGCAGATCCTCGACCTCATCCGCGGGCTCGCCGTCTACGAGCGCGAACCCGACGCGGTCAAGACGACCGAGGAGCAGCTCCACCGCAACTTCTTCGGCGAGAACCCCGCGGTGTTCGCGACGGTCGCGGAAGCGCCGCGCGAGACCGAGGCCGGCGCCGACTCCACGCGCCTCGACGGCATCGCCCTCTGGTTCCTGAGCTATTCGACCTGGGAGGGCGAGCACGGCATCTGGCTGGAGGACCTCTACGTGCGGGAGGATGCGCGCGGCGGGGGCATCGGGAAGGCGCTGCTCGGCTCGCTTGCGCAGGAGTGCGTCGCGAAGGGGTACCGGCGCCTCGAGTGGTCGGTGCTGAAGTGGAACGAGCCGTCGATCGGGTTCTACACGAGCCTCGGGGCGTTCCCGATGGATGAGTGGGACACGTTCCGACTCACGGGCGACCCGCTGCAGGCGCTCGGCCGCTGAGCAGGATCTCCGCGAGCCAGCCCGCAGCTTTCGGCACGGATCCCCGGCGGGTGACAAACGACACGTGCCGCTCCCCCAGGTCCTGCACGGCGGGGCGCAGCACGACGTCGAAGTCGGGGTCGATGGCGGCATCCGTCGAGAGGGCGAAGCCGAGCCCTTCGGCGACGAGGCCATGGATCATGTAGAGGTCGTCGGTGCGCATCAGCTCGCGAACGGGGTAGCCGAGCGACTGGCCGACACGGCGGGATGTTCCCGATGGGCGCGAGCGGGTTCGTGCTCGGCTTCCAGATGGGGATCTTCTCGTTCATCGGGGTCGAGCTCGTCGGCACTGCCGCCGCCGAGACCGAGAACCCCCGCAAGACGCTGCCGAAGGCCATCAACTCGATCGTCGCACGCATCCTCATCTTCTACGTCGGCGCCCTCATCGTCATCATGAGCGTCACACCGTGGGACAAGATCGAGCCGGGCAAGAGCCCCTTCGTGTCGACGCTCGCGATCGCCGGCTTCGGCCTCGCGGGGTTCGCGTCGACCAGCAGGCAGGGCGTGCCGACGAAGGCCGTCTTCTTCACCTGCGTCTTCCTCTTCTCCGCCGTACCGCTGCTCTTCGCGGGCGACGAGGTCATCGCCGCCTTCACGTTCGTCTCGTCGATGTGCGCGACGCTCATCCTCTTCACGTGGGGCTCCATCGTCGTGAGCTACATCGTGTACCTGCGGCGGTACCCCGAGAAGCACCGCGCGTCGAAGTTCAAGATGCCGCTCGCACGCGTCGCCCCCTGGCTCGTGCTCGCGTTCTTCGTGTTCATTGCCGGCACGCTCATCTACGGCGACGACACGCGCCTGCCGTTCCTCGCAGCACCCGTCTGGTTCCTCATCCTCACCGTGCTCTGGCAGCTGCAGAAGCGGAAGCTGCAGCGGGAAGGGCGACCGCTGACGGCTCCGATCCCGACCATCGCGCATCCGCTCGACGAGGACGAGTAGCGCGGCCCGTGTCGCGGACACCGGGTCGGCGCCGTTGTCGGGGGTGGCTGGTACCGTTCCCGGCGTGAACATCCTGCTGCTTTCTCGCTGCACGGGTGCGCTGGCACCCTTCCTCGCCGACTCGACTGGTGGGGCAGCTCCGCTCCGCCTCGGCTACATCGACGACGCTCAGGCGGCGTTCGCGGAGGCTCCGTTCGTGCGAGCGGAACGCGATTCGGTGGCGAAGCTCGGCCATGAGATCGTCGGGATCACCGTTCGCGACTTGGACCCGACCGAGTTCGAGCGCGTGCTGGAAGGGCTGGATGCGGTGTACGTGGCCAGTGGGAGCACCTTCGCGCTCCTCGAGGGGCTGCGCGTTTCCGGCTGCGACGAGCCCCTGGTCAGGTTCGTGCGAGCGGGGTTCCCCTACGTCGGCTCCAGCGCCGGGTCGATCATCGCGGGGCCCGACGTTACGCCTGCATCGCTGATGGATGATCCTGCGGATGGGCCGACGCTCACGGATCTCGCCGGCCTCGGCTTGGTGGAGCAGACGGTCATCCCGCACGCGGACGGGCAGCTGCCGCCCTACCCGCCGGAGCTGATCCGCAGAACCCTGGACGCCTACGGCCCCGACTACCCGTTGCTCCCCCTCGCCGATGACCAGGCGCTCGTCGCCACTGGAACTGGTGCGAAAGTGATCGAGTCACCCTGCACAGGGTGATCACGGAAAGGTTCGACAATGCCCCTCCCCTCGCCCCTGGACACGTTCACGCGCATCGCCGTCGCGCCCATGGCTGGCGGTCCGAGCACTCCCGCCCTCGTCATCGCGGCCGCAAGAGCAGGACACTTCGCGCAGCTCGCTGGCGGGTACAAGACAGCGGCGGCCCTGGAGGCGCAGATCGCTGAGGTGACCGAGGCAGGGGTGCCGGTATTCGGTGTCAATCTCTTCGTCCCCAACCCCCACCCCATCGACGAAGCGGGGTACGCCGCGTACTGGGAGCGCATTCGGCAGCACGCGTCCACGCACGACGACGCCGCGACCATGGCGCCCAGGCTGGAAGACGACGACGAGTGGTCGGAGAAGTTGGATGCTGTCATCCGCAGTCGAACCCCGGTGGTGAGCTTCACGTTCGGGCTCCCCTCACCGGACGTGTTCCGGAGGCTGAAGACGGCTGGGGTCCTCACGATCCAGACGGTGACGTCCGTCGACGAGGCGCGACGGTCTGCAGCAGCCGGCGCCGATGCCCTCACCGTTCAGGGGTACGACGCCGGCGGTCACAGCGGCGTCTGGGATGCGGACACCTTCCCGGAGAACGTCCCGCTCGCGACGCTCGTCGAGCGCGTGCGCACGGTCACGGACCTGCCGCTGATCGCATCGGGTGGTATCACTCGTCGCGACCAGGTACGCGAAATGCTCGACGCGGGCGCAGACCTGGTCGCGGTCGGAACCGCGGTACTCCGGTCCGACGAGAGCGGAGCGTCCGCAACGCATAAGGCCGCACTCGCAGATGACCGCTACACCGAGACGACCCTCACGCGTGCCTTTACCGGCCGCCCCGCACGGGCGCTCGTGAACGCCTTCGTCGAAAGCCACGCGGATGCGCCCGTCGGGTATCCGGCGCTCCACCACCTGACCCGCGCGATGCGGGCGAACGCGACGGCCGCGGGCGACAGCACGCTCGTCCACCTCTGGGCAGGTCAAGGGTGGCGTGACGCCAAGGAAGGCCCGATCGTCGCGATCCTGGATGCCCTGGAGCCTTGAGACGGTGCCACGGTGCCACGGGGCCCGGGCCGGTCAGCTGAGGAGAAGTCCCCGGGCCGGGAGACGCCCACCGACCCGAGCGCACCGAGCGCATCTGGACCGCAAGCTGCGAAGGCGCCATGCGGACAGGCGTCCGTTACGCTCGCAGGACAACGCAGCAGCTCGGATCCGGTCCGCTGAAGGAGATTGACCATGACGTCGACTGGCACGACCCCCCAGCGCTCCGACGCGCAGCGCAACCGCGAGAAGGTGCTCGAGGCCGCCACTGCAGAGCTGACCAGGGATCCGGATGTGGCGCTGAGCGTCATCGCGAAGCGGGCCGGCGTCGGTCAGGGCACGTTCTATCGGAACTTCCCGAACAGGGAGTCCCTGGTGCTCGAGGTCTACCAGCGCGAGGTCCAGCAGGTCGTGACCAGCGCCTCGACGCTCCTTCAGGAGCTCGCGGCCGATGACGCCCTCCGTGAGTGGATGAACCGTCTGGCAGCTTTCGCGATGGTCAAGTCCGGCCTTGCCGAGGCCTTCGATCAGGCGGGGAGGCCCGCTATGGACGCGAATCCCGCCTACGTGATGGTGCGCGACGCGGTCGAGTCGCTGCTGGTCGCCAATCGCGATGCCGGCAAAATACGCGCCGACATCACCACCGGCGACTTTCTCTTGGCCATCGCGGGCATCTGGCAGATCGATCCCTCCGGTGACTGGCAGAGCCAGGCTTCCCGACTTCTCGACCTGGTCATGGCAGGGCTCCGAGCGCCAGCCTGATCACCCCGGGCGCATTCCCTGTCGCAGGTTCCGAGGCGAGCATCACGAGTGCCCGCCATGCCCACGCCTTGATAAACGGACAACTGTCCGCTACGGTCGTCTCAAGCGGACAGATGTCCGCTTCAGTGTGCCGGCGTTCAGTCGGAACTGAGCCAGCAGACAGGGAGCCTCCCATGAAGGTGCTCGTAATCGGTGCCACCGGACCCACAGGACGCCTCGTCCTCGAGCGCGCGCAACGCGCGGGAGACAGCGTCACCGCCCTGGTGCGTCGCCCGGAAGCGCTCGCCGACCTCTCGAGCCAGATCACGGTCCTCGGAGGCGACCCGACCGCACCCGCGGATCTCGCGACGGCGATGATCGGCCAGGATGTGGTCATCTCGACCCTCGGCCGGGGTCGGTCCATGGGGCCGACCGACCTGTTCTCACGGGCCGCCGCCGCGCTGGTCTCAGCAGCGGAGCAGACCGGCACCACTCGGGTCGTGTGGCTGTCCTCGTTCGGCGCCGGTGACACCTATCCCTCCTCGACGCCCGTCCAGAAGATCATGTACAGCACCTTCCTGCGTTCCGTCTACGCCGACAAGACAGCCTCAGAGCGTCTGCTGCGCGCCAGTGATCTCGACCTGACACTCGTCTATCCCACGACGCTGACCCACAAGCCCGGCAAGGGAACCTACCGGTCCGGCGAGCACGTCCCCATGAAGGGCGCCCCGACGATCAGTCGTGAAGACGTCGCCCATTTCCTGCACAGCGCGGCTGCCGGTCCTGAATGGATCCGCCGCGACGCCATCATCACCGACTGACCACCCCCCCCTGAACAGGAGCCACCACGTGAGCAACCAGAACACCTTCCTTCTCGGGGGAGATCTGCCGATCCGTCGCCTCGGCTACGGCGCCATGCGTCTGGCCGCGAACGGCTTCAGCGGCCCCGCCCGCGATGCCGAGACCAGCCGCGAGGTCCTGCGCCAGGCCATCGCGGCGGGTGTCGACCACATCGACACCGCCGACTTCTATGTCAGCGATGACGGCGCACTCAGCGCGAACACCCTCATCCGCGAGGCGCTGCACCCGTACCGCGATGACCTGGTCATCGCCACGAAGGTGGGCCCCCAGCGGACACCAGGGGGTGGCGTGGAGATGACAACCGACCCGAGCGCCTTGCGGCAGATGGTCGAGACCAACCTCGAGAACCTGGGCCTCGAGCGCCTCGACCTGGTCTACCTGCGACTCGGCGCACCCGAGGAATCGGCCGCAGCTCGCTTCGAGGCGCTCGCCGCGATGCGCGACGAGGGGTTGATCCGACACCTCGGGCTGAGCAACGCCGGGACGGCGCACCTGCACGAGGCGCTCACTGTGGCCCCGGTCGCGGCGGTCCAGAACCACTTCGTCGCCACGCAACGCGACGACCTCGAGGTGCTCGCCGCCTGCGAGGAGGTCGGGATCGCCTTCGTCCCCTTCTTCCCGCTCGGTGGCGGCTTCTCCGACATCACGGATGACCGGCTCACCACCGTCGCAGCCCGCCACGAGGCGACCACCGCACAGATCGCCCTCGCCTGGCTTCTCGCGCGCTCACCGGTCACCCTCGCGATCCCCGGGACCGGGTCACCCGCTCACCTCGCGGAGAACATGGCCGCAGACGCCATCACTCTCACTGCGGAGGACCTCGCCGACCTCGCGTGAGCATCGGCCCCACCCCCGCGACGGCTACCGGAACGCGCCCTCGAACACGAAGCGGAGGCGCTCGGTTGTGCGGCGGGACGGGGTGTTGAGACTGTCGCACTTCAACTCGTATCGGCGGTAGCGCAGCTCGTCGAAGACGTAGCGCGCAGGAGCGAGAGGGTGCCCACCGCGCGCCCACTCGTTGCTCGCACGCCCGCGCTAGGAGCGCGACGGCTTGTGCCGCACGTCCCGAAGCATCGGGGCCAGGTATCGCCCGGTCACGCTCTCGGGGCTGATCGACACTTCCTCCGGCGTGCCGGTCGCGACGACGCGGCCTCCCGGGGTGCCGCCACCCGGCCCCATGTCGATGACGTAGTCGGCATTAGCGATCATGTCGAGGTCGTGCTCGATGATGATCACCGTGGCACCGGTCGCCAGGAGCCGATCGATGACGTCGAGCAGCACTCTCGTATCGAGGGGATGCAGGCCGACGGACGGCTCGTCGAGGATGAAGAGGCTGCCGCCGTGCTTGCGCCCGAGCTCGGTGGCGAGCTTGAGGCGCTGCGCTTCACCCCCCGACAGCGCAGGGGTGTCCTCGCCCAGCGTCAGGTAGCCGAGACCGAGTTCGACCAGGGTCCGCAGCTTCCTCGCGAGTCTGGGAAGGCCTGCGAGCATCTCGGCGGCGTCCGAGACCGAGGCCGAGAGCAGGTCCGGCATGCTGCGCTCACCTCCCTCCGTGGCGATCCGGATCGCCTGCGCGTCAGGCCGGTACCGGCTGCCCCCGCAGTCGGGACAGGGGATGTCGACGTCCGGCAGGAACTGCACATCCAGCACCACCTGACCGGTGCCCTCGCATCGCGGGCAACGGAGCGAGCCCGTGTTGTACGAGAAGTCACCCGCCTTGAGCCCGCGCTCACGTGATTCAGGAGTCGCCGCGAACAGTCGACGCAGATCATCCAGGACCCCGCTGTACGTCGCCACGGTCGAACGGACGTTCGTGCCGATGGGAGACGCGTCGACGACGTTGGCTTCGTTGAGGCCCGCAGGGTCCAGCCTTCGCACGTGACTCGGCGGCACCGTGCCCTGACGGGCCGCGGTGATCGCCGGCACCAGGCTCTCGAGGACGAGCGTCGTCTTCCCGGACCCCGACATGCCGGTCACCGCGGTGAGACGCCCCTTCGGGATGCTGACCTGCAGCGGGTGCACGGTGTGCACCGCCGAGGTCTCGAGTCGCACGGTGCCCTGCGTGAAGACGCCCGCCGCGTCGCTCCGCACCCTGGTGATGGTCTCAGCTCGCCCATCCAGGAACTCTCCGATCAGCGATGCCGGGTGGGCGCCGATCTCGGGGACGGTTCCCTCCGCGAGCACGGTGCCTCCCGCCCCGCCGGACCCTGGGCCGATCTCGATCAGCCAGTCCGCCTCGCGGAGCACCTGCACGTCGTGGTCGACGAGCACGACGGAGTTGCCGTCGGCGAGGAGGTCGTGCATCACCCCGATCAGGCCGTCGATGTTCGCCGGATGCAGTCCGATCGAAGGCTCGTCGAGGACGTAGAGCACGCCGGTCGTCTCGTTGCGCACGGCTCGCGCCAGCTGGACTCGCTGGCGCTCTCCGGTGGAGAGCGTCGAGCTCGCTCGGTCGAGCGTCAGATACCCCAACCCGAGTTGCAGCAGCCGCTGCCCCATCTCGGCGAACTGCCCGGCGATGAGCGCCGCCATCGACTGCAGGGTGTCATCCATCGACTCCGGGACCGCCGCCACCCACGCGAGGATCGCCTCGAGGTCCTTCCTCGCCGCCTGCGCGAGATCGATGCCACAGACCTCGCTGCCGAGCGCCTGCTCCGAGAGTCGAGTTCCGTGGCAGACCGTGCACTGATGCGTCGTGATGAAGCGGTTCACACGGGCGATCCCCGCTTCGCTGCTCGCATTGTCGATCGCCTCGCGAACCGCCTGCCGCGCGTTCCGATAGGTGAAGTTCAGGTCGAAGAGCTTGCCGGATCGGGACGGCACTCTGATCTCGCGCTTGACCGGAGCCCCGTCCATGACGATGAGCCGTTCCTGGTCGGTCAGCTCGCGGTAGGGCACGTCGATGCGGACCCCGAGCTCCGCGGCGACCTGGGGCATCACGGCAAGGCCGAACATCCCCCACGGAGCCACCGCTCCATCTGCGATCGTCTTCGACGGGTCGGGGACAAGCGCATCGTCATCCACGTCGCGCACGAATCCGGTACCGCTGCACTCGGCACAGGCGCCGTCCGAGTTGAATGCGAGCGACTCCGCGCCCGGCGGGGAGAAGCTCACGCCGCACTCGGGGCAGACGAGATCCTTGTTCGCAGCGACATCGATCGTCGGCGCGATCCGATGCCCGTTCGGACACAGATGGGACCCGAGGCGCGAGAACATCACGCGGAGCACGTTCAGCAGCTCCGTCGACGTGCCGAAGGTCGATCGCACTCCAGGGATGCCTGGGCGCTGACGGAGCGCCAGCGCAGCAGGGACATGCTGAACGGAGTCCACCGTCGCCCGGGTCGCGTGGGTCATGCGTCGCCGCGTGTACGTCGAGAGCGCCTCGATGTAGCGCCGCGAGCCCTCCGCGTACAGGACACCGAGCGCCAGCGACGACTTCCCCGACCCGGACACTCCCGCTATCGCCACGAGGCGACCGAGCGGGACGTCCACGTCGACGTTCTTCAGGTTATGGGCCCGTGCACCTCGCACCTTGATGGAAGTCGGCTGCGTGCGGCTCTCCATTGCGACCTCCCGGGTCTTCTCCACCACACAGTAGGCGGCGGTCGATGGACACACGCGCGGTTGCCCCTCGTCCACGAGCTAAGCAGGGGAGCCGAGCTCGAAGGCTCCCGGCTTCGCTCGCGTGACGGACGCCCTCGGTCAGACGCCCATCTGCCCGAGCCAGTCGGTCACAGAGCGGGGGCTGATGCCGAGGCGCTGCTGCGCGCTCGTCGCCTCGTCGATGACCTCGTCGGGCTGCGTGGCTCGCCACTTGTAGGAGTCGATGACGGGCGCCGCCCCCGGGCCGATGAGCCTGGCGAGGTCCGTCCCGAAGTCGTCCGGGTCGCGGCTCTCGAAGCTGACGGGCTTCCCGAGGCGTGCTTCGAAGCTCGCCGCGAGGTCCTTGCCGAGCAGACCCGGCAAGGCGCCGACACCGACGATCCCGGTGATCGAGCTGTCTCGCATGAGGCCGACGACGACGTCCGCGACATCGAGGTGAGAGCTCCAGGAGACCGCATAGTCCTCCCGTATGGGGTAGCTGAGCACGCCGCGCTCCTTCGCCGGTCCCGCGACAAACGGCAGCAGGAGGTTCTCGAGGTACAGGCGGGGCTGCACGACGGCGGTGGAGATCCCAGCCTCGTCGAGCCTGCGCACCAGCACCGCGAGCGCGCTCTCCGGGTCCTCGAGCGTGTATCCGCTCGTGGAGACCACGACTCGGGCGGGACGGGATGCCTCCGCGGCGTCGGCCACGGCGGTGGCCGCCGCGAGCTGCTGTGCAGGCGACCCGATGGGCAGGTGGACGAAGACCCCGTCGACGTCGCGGTAGGCGCTGGTCAGCGAGGCGGTGTCGGTGAAGTCGACGGCCACGGCCGTTCCCGGCCCCTCATAGGTGCTCGGCGTGCGGACAGCGGCGGTGACGTCGAGGCCGGCAGCGGCGAGAGCTGCGGCGACGGGGGCACCCTGGGCGCCAGTGGCGCCGTGGATCAGATAGGTCATGCGTCTATTAGTGCATACGATGCATCGGTTACGTCAACTGCACTAAAGGCCTATGCTCGAACCCATGTCTCGATGCGACGATCTCCCAGAGTGCGGTGTGGCACGCTTCCTCATCCTCCTCGAAGGCCCCTGGGCCACCTTGATCGTGCGGGAGCTGCTCCACGGCCCCCTCCGATTCACGGAGATCAAAGACCGCCTCCCTGGCATCAGCGCGCACACGCTCACGAACCGACTGCGGCGCTTCGAGGCGAGCGGGCTCGTCACCCGGACGGCCTACCCGGAGATTCCACCGCGAGTCGTCTACGAGCTCACCGAAGTGGGCGAGCAGCTGAGGACCGTGCTCGACGCGATGAATGCGTGGGCACTGTCGGTGCCCGAGGTCGTCGACGCCGACTGAGCCCGTCGGGGCTTTCGTCGCCCCTCCGGCGGATGCGCCGGTCGTCAGCCGCGCTGACGGTAGCGGTCGACGGCGTCGTTGTTCCCGCACCGCGTCGAGCAGTACCGACGAGTCGCGTTCCTGCCGACGTCGACGAACACCTGCTCGCAACCGCGCCGGGAGCAGACGCCGAGACGGCTGCCGCGCGATTCGGTCAGGAAGATCGCCAGACCACCCGCTGTGACGGCCCGGACCCTGGCCAGGAGGTCGTCGCTGTCCGGGGCGAAGTGCAGGTGAGGGTCGAGACCGTCGTGCGTGCTCAGGTAGACGCCCTTGCTGGCCCCGAGCGCGAGAAGCGCGTTGACCTCGTCGCAGCGCGTCCGCGCATCCTGGCCCTCGAAGACCCGACGGAGCAGTCGAGCCCACTCGAGCACGCCATCGACGAATGTGGACAGTGCAGCTCGACCGCGGATCCCGTGCAGCTCGAGCGCCGCACCGACGCGTGCTTCTGGACCATTGCTGGCCTCGGCGTTTACGAGCTCGGCGGCGAGCAGCGCACCCGTCATGTTGTCATGGTTGAACTGCATTGACCTATTGCACCACGGTGGGGGCGTGGGAATCATCATGACTGCGATCGTGCCCGTGCTGCTGACGCTCATCGGCGGTGCGGTCCTGCGGCGCACCATGCTGAGGTCCGGCGAGTTCTGGAGCGGCCTCGAACTCCTCACGTACTACGTGCTCGGTCCCGCGCTCTTCGTCACCTCGATCGGGAACGCCGACCTCGGAGCCATCGACATCGGTCCGCTCCTGCTGACGACGACGGTTCCGATCATCACCGTCACGGGCGTACTCATCGCGTCGAGGCCCCTGCTGAGATCGACCGGCCCCGCACTCGGCTCCATGGTGCAGGGGGCGATCCGCATCAACACCTATATCGGCCTGGCCTTCATCAGCGCCCTGCACGGCGAGCTCGGAATCGCCACGTTCGCGATCGCCTGCGCCATCTCGGTGCCGGTCGTCAATCTCCTCTGCGTCTCGACGCTCACCCTGTACGGCGCCCACGACGACGACGCCCCGCGGCCGAAGCTCCTCCGGGAGATCGCCACGAACCCGCTCATCCTCAGCTGCCTCGCCGGCCTGGGGGTGAGCATCACGGGCATCGCGCTGCCGACAGCGATCGCGAGCACCCTCGACCTCGCAGCATCATCGGCCCTGCTGTGCGGCACCCTCATCGCCGGTGCCAGCATCAGCTTCGCCTGGAGGAGGCGCGACCTCCTCGAGGTGACCGTCCCGACCCTCATCAAGCTCGCCGCGCTGCCGCTCGCCGCGGCCGCCCTGGCCATCGCGCTCGGCGCTGACGAGCTGACGCTCCACGCCATCGTCATCCTGACCGCCGTCCCCACCGCCCCGTCCGCCGCCATCCTCTCCGCGAAGCTCGGCGGTGACACGCGACTCATGGCGACCATCATCGGCGTGCAGACGCTGCTGTCGACCGCATCGATGCCGCTGATGCTCGACTGGGCGGGGCGACTGGCGCAGTAGAGCTCGAGAGCGAGTTCCTCGACCGGTTCGGGCTCCCTCAGTCCCGCGCTGCCGGTTCCTACCACTCCTCGA
Source organism: Pseudoclavibacter sp. Marseille-Q434 (assembly GCF_050315415.1). Classification (NCBI taxonomy): domain Bacteria; kingdom Bacillati; phylum Actinomycetota; class Actinomycetes; order Micrococcales; family Microbacteriaceae; genus Pseudoclavibacter; species Pseudoclavibacter sp. Marseille-Q434. Next base: position 155,666 of record NZ_JBNPQH010000005.1, read on the forward strand.
GCTCCCTGGCTACCGGGTGCATCCCGACGCCCAGCCGCCCTACGCTCGGGCGGGACCAGGGTTGTGGAGCCGAGGAGGTCCCTCCATGCGACGAGAGCGCTTCGAACGGGCATTGGAGACATTGGCGGCGCCAGTGGACTCCCTGGACTGCACCGCTGACCTGTTCCTGCAGACGTTCCGAGTGACGGGCGCATCAGTGTCCACCATGGGCGACGTCCTCGGCAGCGCGACGTTGTCGGCCTCGAACGAGGTGGCGGCTCGGATCGACGAGATCCAGCTCGACCTCCGTGAGGGGCCATGCTGGGACGCGCTCGCGACGAGGAAGCCGGTGCTGACCGAGAACGTGACGGCGCTCCCTGCACACCGGTGGTCGGCGTTCAAGGATGCGGTCTCGCGAGAGCAGGTCGGTGCGCTGTTCGCGTTCCCGATGTTCGTCGGGCCCACGCCGATCGGGGCGGTGGACATGTACGCGAGCACGCCAGCAGGGTTCACCCCGATGCAGGTGCGTCAGGCGGTCGTGCTCGCAGACCTGCTCGCGAAGCAGGTTCTTCGCCTGTCCCTGGCCTCCGCCACCGACGCGCCGAAGGAGGCCCGTTGGAGATCTCGTCGCATCGAGGAGCGCCCGTGAGTCACGACCCACGCGGCAGTCGGCATCCTCCTGGCCAGTGATATCGGGCAGGCGGGCACGGTGCACGAGCTGCTGCAGAACTCGCCCGCCAGCTCGGTGCGGACTCACCCGGACAGGTCCCGGAGCCTCGGCGCACGCCAGTGCATGAGAAGCGCGGCGAGGCTCAGGAGCGTCGCGAACGCGGCAAGCACGATCTCCGTCGGCAGCACACCGCCGAGCAGCCCGATCGTGAGCACTGCCGAGGCCGACGCGGCATAGGTGGCGACGGCGAACTTCGATGCGAGCACGCTCTGCAGCTTTGGCGCAGCTCCCCGCGTCAGGTGCACGAGCGACGTCCGGTACGCCACGGCCCCTCCCCCGCCGACGAGCGCCAGCGCGATGAAGGCAAGCGCATTGCTCGTGGTCAGCACCGATGTCACCGCCAGCGCAGCGCCGACGGCGAAGGCGAGGTGACCGCTCGCCCTGGGAAGCAAGCGCCCGAGGGGCGCGCTCCCGAGCTGGGCGATGGCCGCGGCCACGAGCATCGTGACACTTCCCGCGAACTGCGCGGCTGGCATGGCGGCGTCAGCGAAGATCGTCGGCGCGTACACGACACCGGCGCTGAGCCCTGTCCACACGATGGCGGCACGCAGGATCGTCCCCACGTCTGCGCGCGTCAGTCGATGAGATGGCGCGGCATCGGTCGTGCTCCTCGGCGGTTCACCCTGCGGCACCCGTGCCCCCGCCCGTGCCCGGAGCAGGAGGAGAAGCGCAACGGCGAGCAGCAGCGAGACTCCGGCACCCGTGACGTACATGAGCGTCACGCCGGCGGTGCTCTCGACCGCCGCCACGCCCTGCGCGATGGCAGTGCCGACGACCGCGCCGACGAGGTTCCCCGTAGCGGCCAAGCCCCGCCCGCGCCCCTGCAGCGCCTCGACGACCAGACCTGCCGCGCCACCGGTGGCGAGCCCGACCGCGATACCTGTTGCAGCCCGCCCCGCGAGGATCTGCCAGTCCACGGGCGACGCGAGAAGCGCATTCGCGCAGGCCGCGACCAGCAGCGCCACGACCACGGCCGCACCCGGTGACACGCGCACGCGGGAGAAGCCGACCACCAAGAGGGTCAGGACCGCCGCGGACACGTAGGCCACGAATGTCAGCGAGACTCCGAGCGGGCCCAGCGGAACCTCGACCCGGAGCATCGGAAGCAGCGGGTTGATGCTGTTGGCACCCGCGATCACGAAGCCGAATGCGAGAGCCGCAAGCGCCGCCAGGGCACGCTCCCTGGTGCTGGGATTCGTCAAGGGGACTCCAGTCGTCGCTCTCCGGTCGGATCGCGAAGGCCCCGTAGGTCACCTGGCGTGAAGGTGCCACGCACGCACCCTGCTGAGGCCGAGTGTACCTCCGAACCGACGGTGGACACCGATCCGGGATCCGTGTATGTTCATGCAACGGACATGTGACTGGTCATGCAGGCAGGATCCGATTGTTGCTCTTCAGAGCTAACGGTCGGGTCCTTTTTTGTTGCCCGGATGCGGTCCCCCGGAGTTCCAATGGAGGAGCACAACATGAACATCAGCTCAGAGGCAGCCGAGATCCTCGAGCACGTCGGCGGGAGCAGCAACGTGTCTGCCCTGCAGCACTGCTCGACCCGTCTGAGGTTTACCCTCGCCGACGACAGCACCGTCGACGAGTCGGCACTCAAGTCCATCCCGGGCGTGCTCGGCGTCGTCCGAGGCCCGCAGACGCAGGTCATCGTGGGAGGACGAGTTCTCGAGTACTACCGAGCGGTCGAGAAGCTCCGCTCAGGGTCACCGACCGCCACCGCAGCCGAGAAGACCCGAACCCCGTGGACCGTCAAGCGGGTCGGCTCGAAGGTGCTGGACTTCGTCGTCAGCGTCTTCGTGCCCATCATCCCCGCGATCGCGGGCGCCGGCATCTTCAAGTCGCTGCTCGTCCTGGCAGCGGCCCTTGGCTGGATCGACCGCGAGACGGACTCGTACGCGCTCATCTCCGCCGTCCCCGACGCGGTGTTCGCCTTCCTGCCGCTCCTCGTCGCCTACACCACGGCCAAGAAGCTCGACGTCAACCGCCCGGTGGCGCTCGGCACGGTGGCGCTCCTGCTCTTCCCCGCCTTCACGGCCCTCGTGACCCAGGAAGGCGGCACAGCGCTGTTCGGGATCCCCGTCCCCGTCGTCAACTACAACTCGCAGGTGTTCCCCGCAATCCTCGCCGTGCTGCTGCTCTGGGGCACCGAGCGCTTCTTCACGAAGTTCTCCTGGCCGCCCATCCGAACGTTCTTCGTGCCCCTGATGTGCTACCTCGTCGTGGCCCCCGCGACCGTCTTCCTCATCGGCCCGCTCGGCTTCGAGATCGGCGACCTCTTCGCCGGCCTCCTCTTCAACTTCCACAACACCTTCGGGTGGATCGCCGTCGCGCTCCTCGCCGCCATCCTGCCGTTCCTCATCTCGGTCGGCATGCACAAGCCGCTGCTGCCCCCGACGATCACGACGATGGCGACCTACGGCAAGGAGAGCTTCTACCTGACCGCGTCGCTCGCCCACAACATCTCCGAGGCGGGGGCGAGCTTCGCCGTGGCCCTCCGCACCCGCAACCAGGGGCTCCGGGCGATCGCCGTCTCAGCTGGCTTCTCAGCGCTGTTCGGCGTCACCGAGCCCGCCCTCTACGGCGTGACGCTGCAGAACCGTCGAGCCCTCATCGCCGTCCTCGCCGGCGCCATCACCTCCGGCGCCTACCTCGGCATCACGTTCGTCGACACGTTCGCGATCGTCAGCCCCGGCCTGGCCAGCATCTCCATGTTCATCGACTCGCTCGACCCGTGGAACCTCATCCACGCGCTGATCGGTCTCGTCATCGGGCTCGTCGTCTCCTTCGTGGTCGGGGTGGTCCTCTGGAAGGACTCGGACTCCGGCACCCTGCGAGTGCTCGGCCAAGCCGAGAGCCAGCCGCTGGACGCAGCGGACGACACGGTGTCGCTCGCCATCGTGGCCCCCATGAAGGGCGAGGTCGTCGAGCTCTCATCCCTCGAGGACGGGGTCTTCTCATCCGGCGTCCTCGGAGAAGGCGTCGCGATACGCCCCGCCGACGGACGTGTCGTGGCACCCGTCACGGGAACCGTCACCTCCATGCTGGACTCACGGCACGCCATCGGCATCCGCACCGACGACGGCGTCGAAGTCCTCGTCCACGTGGGCATGGACACCGTCGCGCTCGACGGTGCACCCTTCACGACGCACGTCGCGCAGGGCGACCGCGTCGAAGCGGGACAGCCCGTCATCGACGCCGACCTCGACGCGATCAGGGCAGCCGGACTCGACACCATCACACCCGTCGTCGTCGTGAACTCAGCAGGAAGAGACGTGCGATTCACGACGGGTCAGCACACCGAGCGTGCAGCACAGCTCATCGAACTCACCACCATCAAGGAGACCGCAAATGGCACTGTCTGACACCTTCCTCTGGGGCGGCGCACTCGCCGCGAACCAAGCCGAAGGCGGCTGGGGAGAAGACGGGCGAGGCTGGGTCGTCACCGACGTGCTCCGCCGGCACCCGAACGCCGACAACGACGACTTCGCGGCACTCCACGCGGTCACGCTGGAGAGCATCGCCGACGCCAAAGCCGACCCCGACCCCACGTACTTCCCGAAGCGGCGAGGCATCGACTTCGTGCACCGCTACCGGGAAGACCTCGCACTGTTCGCCGAGATGGGCTTCTCCGTCCTCCGTGTCTCGATCCTCTGGTCGCGCCTCTACCCGACCGGCGAGGAGCTGGAACCCAACGAAGCCGGCGTCGCCTACTACCTGGACCTGTTCGAGGAGATGCAGCGCCTCGGCATCCAGCCGCTCGTCACCCTCTCGCACTTCGATGCCCCCCTCGAACTGGCCGTGACGCGCAACGGCTGGCTCGATCGAGCCACCATCGGCCTGTTCGAGCGCTTCGCCCGCACCTGCTTCGAGAAGTTCGGGCACCTCGTGAAGATGTGGATCTCCTTCAACGAGATCGACGGCATGGAGCGCCACCCCTTCACCTCCGGTGGGATCATCGAGGAGACAGTGACGGAGACCTCGATCACGCAGGCCTGCTACACGGCGCTGCACCACCAGTTCGTCGCCGGGGCCTCGGCCACCCGCCTGCTGCGGGAGCTGCACCCGGACGCCCAGATGGGGTGCATGATCACGATGCTCACCACCTATCCCCGCACCTGCCACCCCGACGATGTCGCAGCGACGCGCGCCAAGGAGCGCCTCCTCTACATGTGCTCGGACGTGCAGGCCGGCGGTTCGTACTCGCCGATCGTGCTGCGCCAGCTCGCAGAGATGGGCGTCACGGTTCCGTTCGAGGAGGGCGATGCCGAGCTCCTCCGCGAGAACACCGCGGACTTCGTCTCGTTCAGCTACTACATGTCGATGACCGAATCCGTCGATCCCGATGCAGAGCGCACTCCGGGCAACACGGTGCTCGGCGTGAAGAACCCCTACCTGGGTTCTTCCGAGTGGGGGTGGCAGATCGACCCCATCGGGCTGCGCATCTCACTGCTCGACCTCTACGACCGCTACCGCAAGCCGCTCTTCATCGTCGAGAACGGGCTCGGGATGCGCGACACGGTCGATGCGGATGGCCGCATCCGCGACGACTACCGCGTCGAGTACTTCCGAGCGCACTTCGAGCAGATGATCCAGGCCGTCGACGAGGGCGTGGACCTGATGGGGTACACGAGTTGGGGCCCGATCGACCTCGTAAGCTCGTCGACGTCGCAGATGAGCAAGCGGTACGGCTTCATCCACGTGGACCTGGACGACCTCGGCAACGGCACCTTGGAGCGCCGACGCAAGGACTCGTTCCACTGGTACCGACAGGTCATCGAGTCCAACGGCTCGAATCTCAACTGAGCCGATCGGCTGAGCTGAGCTGAGCGCAGCACGGCTCAGCTCAGCCCTCTCAGCTCGAGAGCAGAAACTACTAGCGGCGTCAAAGGAGACCCCCGTGCCCGCCATCAAGAAAGTCCTCAACTCCAGTGTGGTCCTCGTCGTCGACGACCGCGGCGTCGAGCGTGTCCTCCTGGGCAAGGGGATCGGGTACGGGCAGAAGCCGGGCGACGAGGTCTCACCGGCCATCACCGACCAGGAGTTCATCTCGCTCCCGGATGCGGACCACCGGAACCTCGTCGAGCTGCTCGCGCAGATACCGGCCGAGTACGTGGAGCTGACGAGGGAGATCGCCGCAGATGCGGCCCGGGCGGGACTGACCCTCGATCCACACGTGTACCTCACCCTCACCGACCACCTGCACTTCGCCGTGGAGCGACACCGACAGGGATTGACGCTCACCAACAGGCTCGCGTGGGAAGTGCGAACGGTCTACCCAGACCATCACGCGGTCGGCGTGAGCGCCCTCGAACATGTCGAGCGGCGGCTCGGAGTGCGACTCGGCGAGGAGGAAGCGGCCAATGTGGCCTTCCACCTCGTCAACGCCGACACAGGGAAGCCCGGGGTCGACTCCATGCGGGTCGTCGATCTCGTCGCGAAGGTCACCAGCATCGTGACCATGACGTCGGCGGTGCGAGTCTCACGCAAAGACCTCCACGCATCCCGCTTCCTGACGCACCTGCAGTTCTTCGCCGAACGGTTCTTCGCCGGCCAGCTGCTCGCCGGCGACGACTTCCTGTTCAGGAACCTCAGCGAGCGCGCCCCGCGCGCCATCGCCACCGCGGAGCGGGTTCGGACGTTCATCCGCGAAGCGCACGGGGTCGAGCTGCCCGACGAGGAAGTGGCCTTCCTCGCGGTGCACATCGCCCGCGCGTCCCCTGAGTGATGCCTCCGGGGGCGGGCAGGGCGAGCGCCCCGCGGGCCCTCCGCCGATGCTCCCCCGTTCTCGCCGGACTCGGACTAGTGTTGGCTTCCTGCCCTTGCGGGCTTGGTGCGCCGGGAAGTCTGGTCGGCAGCGATCGAACGATCGTTTCGCAGCAGAACGGACCCCACCTATGCCCCGCCCCTCGCTCCTCTTCGGCGACCAGATTCCCCACCTGCAGGCGTTCGCCGCCTCGACCGGAGTGGTCGACTGCCGAGCCGAACGGCCCGCATCCCTCACCATGAGCGCGCGAGCGTTCGTGGTGGCCATCGACCTCCGAACGTCATCGGCACCGCAGACCGCACGTCGACAGCTGAAGTCGGTTCTGAAGGATGCGGTCGTCGAAGCGCGCCGCTACGGGCAGTTCGCGCACTTCATCGTGGTGTATGCGGCGGATGCGACGAACCGCCGGCTCGACTCGGCGGCCGCCGGCCTGGCGATGCGCGTGCACGCGTCATTGGAGCGCGAGCTCGGCGAATCCGTCGACGTGGTCCTGCTCGACGTCACCGGCTGCGAGTCGCCCGAAGGGCTGAGCCGCCGGCTCGCCGCGCACATCCAGCGCCCCGCCGGAACAGCGTCCGACAGTGCGCTGCGATGGTCGGATGTGGAAGAGCGCAGCATCGCGGCGGCCGCGATGAGCGACTACTTCTGAACCTGCTCCGTCGCCGTCTGGAACACGTCCGGGATGCCGTCGCCATCCGCGTCGACGCGCTCCGCCTCGCGCAGCCGCCGGTACTTGCGGTTCCGCGCGCTCAGGATGACCGCTGCCGCGGCGGCGGCGATGACGGAAGCGAGCAGGATCGCGACCTTCGCGTGATCCTGTTCGGCGGACCCGGCCGGGAAACTGAGCTCGGCGATCAAGAGGGAGACGGTGAAGCCGATTCCCGCCAGCAGCGCCACCCCCGTGATGTCGATCCACCGCAGCTGCGGGTCGAGCGTGAAGCGCTTCGACCGGGTGACGAGCCACGTCGTGCTGACGATCCCGATGGGCTTGCCGAGCACGAGCGCTGCGACGACGCCGATCGTGACCGGGTCGGTGAGCGCGGACAGAAGGCCGTCGGCACCTCCCACGGCGACACCCGCGGAGAAGAACGCGAAGATCGGGACGGCGATGCCCGCCGAGATCGGACGGAAGCGATGCTCGAACTCCTCGGCCAGCCCCGCACGGTCGGGTGCCTCCGACCCCTTCTCCTGCAGGACGGGGATGGTGAAGGCCAGCAGGACTCCTGCGATGGTGGCGTGGATGCCGGAGGCGTGCAGGAACGCCCACGCGACGACGCCGATGGGCAGCAGCACGAGCCAGGCGGCGAACGCGTGGCGGTCGAAGAGGCTCCGATAGCGCTGCGCGATGAATCCGTACACGGCGATGACGCCCAGGGCGACCAGCAGCGGCACGAGGTCGATGGTGTCCGTGTAGAAGATCGCGATGATGCTGATCGCGAGCAGGTCATCCACGACGGCCAGCGTGAGGAGGAAGATGCGGAGCGGGCTCGGCAGGTGCGAGCCGATGAGCGCGAGCACGGCGACCGCGAAGGCGATGTCGGTTGCGGTGGGGATGGCCCAGCCGCCGAGCAGCTCAGGGGAACGCGCGACGACGAGCGCGTAGATGCCCGCTGGCACCGCGACGCCGCCGACAGCTGCCGCGATCGGCACTGCGGCCGTCCGGAAGCTGCGCAGGTCCCCGGAGACGAACTCGCGCTTGAGCTCGAGACCGACCATGAAGAAGAAGATCGCCAGCAGGCCGTCGGCCGCCCAGGCGCCCAGGCTCAGCTCCAGGTGCCAGGGCTCGTACCCGATGCGGAAGTCGCGCAGCGCGAAGTAGCTGTCAGCGGCGGGCGAGTTGGCCCACACGACGGCGACGAGGGCCATGACGGCGAGGAGCACTCCCCCGACGGTCTCCTTGCGGAGGATGTCGCCGATGCGGCGGGATTCGCGGTAGCTTCCTCGAGCGGGAACGGCGACCGGGGTCTGCTCGGTGGTCGGGGACGGCGTTTCGGACACGGTGGTGCTCCAGACGGGTTCGACGACAGGACATCGTCGACCAGGCTTCCCGACACACCGCGGCACAGTTTACCGTCGTGAACCTGATGCATCGCGTGACGCGACGGCTCCGCGTGGTGCTGCTGACCACGTTCACGATCGAGGCCGCCATCATGGTGGTGCTCGTGCCGGCATTCACCGCAACCGAGGGGTCGTTCGGCCTCGGCCTCTGGCACGGGCTGTTCTTCGCGGTGTCCGCGTTTGGCAACGCCGGCTTCACCCTGCATGCGGAGGGGCTCGCCACCTTTGACGGAAACTTCGCGATCCTCATCCCGATCATGGTCGGCGTGTTCGTCGGCAGCCTCGGCTTCCCCGTCTTCCTCAACCTGATTCGAGCGCGTTGGGTGCGGAAGCAGTGGACGCTGCACACGAAGCTCACGCTGGCGACGACGCTCATCCTCCTCGCTCTCGGCGCCGTCGGCTGGTGCGTCGCAGAGTGGAACAACCCCGCCACCATCGGTAAGCGCTCGGTGCCGGACAGCATCTTCCACGGGCTCTTCGCCTCGGTCATGATGCGCTCCGGGGGCTTCTCGATCGTCGATCCCGCCATGTCGTCGCCGACGGCCTGGCTGTTCACGGATGCGCTCGTGTTCGTGGGCGGCGGGTCCGCCTCGACCGCCGGCGGCATCAAGGTCACCACTCTCGCCGTCCTGTTCCTCGCGATCGTCGCCGAAGCCCGAGGCAGCAAGCACGTGAACGTGGCGGGCCGCCGCATCCCGGTCGGCACGCAGCGTCTCGCGATCAGCGTCACCTTCCTCGGGGCCACGCTCGTGCTCGTCTCCACGTCCATGATCATGCTGACGAACCCGGTCGGGCTCGACCGAGCGCTCTTCGAGGTCATCTCGGCGTTCGCGACCTGCGGGCTCTCCATCGGCCTCTCCGAGGAGCTCAACCCCTTCGGCAAGTACGTGCTCTCCGCGCTCATGCTCATGGGTCGAGTCGGCCCGATCGCGCTCGCGACGGCGCTCGCCGTGCGTCAGCGCAACGTGCTCTTCACACTGCCGGAGGAACGCCCGGTCATCGGGTAGCAGCGCGGCCACGGGGTCAGTGGCTCGACGCCACTCCGCCGCTGAGCCGTTGGTGGAAGGCGGCGGTCGCGTCGTTCATGCCCACGATGTGCACGCGCTTGCCGTGGGCCTCATACTTCGTGACGATGGCATCGAGCGCGGCGACGGTGGAGGCATCCCAGATGTGCGAGCGGGCCATGTCGATGATGATGCGGTCCGGGTCTGACGTGTACTCGAACTGCGTAGTGAGGTCGTTGCTGGAGGCGAAGAACAGCTCTCCCTCCACGTCGTAGTGGGCGGTGTCGCCGTCGATGCGACGGGTGACGTTGGTGAAGTGCGCGACGCGGCGGGCGAAGAGGACCATGGCGACGAGGACGCCGAGGACGACGCCGATGGCGAGGTTGTGGGTCCAGACGGTCGCGATGACGGTGATGACCATGACTGCGAGTTCGCTCTTGGGCATGCGCTTCAGCGTGGCGGGGGTGATGCTGTGCCAGTCGAAGGTCGCGATGGAGACGACGATCATCACGGCGACGAGGGCTGCCATGGGGATGACCGCGACCACGTCTCCGAGCGCGAGGACGAGAACCAGCAGGAAGACGCCGGCGAGGAACGTCGAGATGCGGGTGCGAGCGCCGGATGCTTTCACGTTGATCATGGTCTGGCCGATCATCGCGCATCCGCCCATGCCGCCGAAGATGCCGGAGAGCATGTTAGCGACGCCCTGCGCCCAGGTCTCGCGGGTCTTGCGGGAGTGGGTGTCGGTGATCTCATCGACGAGCTTCGCGGTCATGAGCGACTCGAGGATGCCCACCACGGCCATCGCGATGGCGAACGGGGCGATAATCTGCAGCGTTTCCAGGCTGAGTGGCACGTTCGGGATGAACAGCTCGGGCAGGCTGCGCGGCAGCTCTCCCTGATCGCCGACGGTGGGCACGTTCAGGCCGAAGGCCACGGCGGCGCCGGTCAGGAGCACGATCGCGATGAGCGGCGCTGGCACGACCTTCGTGAGCCGCGGCAGCAGGTACATGATGAGGAGGCCTGCGACCACGAGCGGGTAGACGAGCCAGGGCACGCCGAGCAGCTGCGGCACCTGCGAGATGAAGATGAGGATGGCGAGGGCGTTCACGAACCCGACCATGACGCTGCGCGGGATGAAGCGCATGAGCTTCGCGACTCCGAGCAGGGCGAGGACGATCTGGATGAGGCCGCCGAGGATGACGGTGGCGATGAAGTACTCCATGCCGTAGTCGCGGGCGACGGGCGCGATGACAAGCGCGATGGCACCGGTCGCGGCCGTGATCATCGCGGGTCGACCGCCGAGGAACGAGATCCCGACGGCCATCACGAACGAGGAAAAGAGGCCGACCCGTGGGTCGACGCCGGCGATGATCGAGAATGCGATGGCTTCGGGGATGAGCGCGATCGCCACGACCAGACCAGCGAGCACCTCGCGAGTCAGGATGCGGGGGCTGCGCAGCGCCTGCAGCACGGTCGGCTCGATGCGGTAGCGGGCTGATGGGTCGGAAGTAGGGGTGACGGTGGTCACGGGAGCTCCTCGGTGGGTGCAGGAATAGGACGAGGGAGCACGCGCCGTTGCGCACCACGAGAGCCTGAGGCGTCTCGGAAAGAGTGAGAGGATCGCGGAGAACCGCAACCTCACGCAAACCTACCGTAACGTGAGAGTTAAGCCAAGAGGAGTGCCCGCATGGCCGAGGAGACGATGCAGATCGGCAAGCTCGCCGACCGCACCGGCATGTCCATTCGATCGCTGCGCCATTACGACGAGATCGGGCTCCTCGTGCCGTCTGCTCGCACCGACGGCGGGTTCCGCCTGTACACCGCAGAGGACGAGGAGCGCCTGCTGCTCATCCGGCGGATGAAGCCGCTCGGCTACAGCCTGGAGCAGATGCGAGAGCTGCTCGACGTCGTCGACGAGCTCGAGGCGCATCCGGAGAACACCGAAAACCAGGCCCGACTGGATGAGATTCGCACTGAAGCGCTTGAACGCCAGGCGAAGCTCCGCAAACAGGTAGCCGCTGCCGACGAGTTCGTCGCGCGCCTCGCCACCCTCAACTGACCCCACCCCCTGGAGTCGCCACAGAGCCGCTCGCACCTGTATCAGTATCAATATCAATATCAATACTGATACAGTCTGTTCATGGTCTCTTCGTCTCCCCTCCTGCACCCGATCCGGCTTCGCATCGTCCAGTCATTGCTCGCGAGTGACGAGCTGACCTCGCACGAACTGCACGAACGACTCGGCGACGTGCCGATCGCGACCCTGTACCGCCACATCAAGCACCTGCTCGAGCACGAGCTCATCGAGGTCGCGGGCGAACGGCGCGTGCGCGGCGCAAGTGAGCGCTCCTACCGTGTCGGGGCGAATCTGGCGAACCCGAGCTCGAATGAACTGCTGTCACTCACATCCGAGGAGCTGATGACCGTGTTCACGGTCTTCGTCTCCGGGTTGATCCGCGACTTCGGGACCTACGTGGACGGCGAGACGCGCGATCTCGTCCGCGACCGGGTGAGCTTCGCACAGGCGGACTTCTGGGCGACGGATGAGGAACTCGATGCCTTCTTCGCCTCCGTCATGGATGCGCTGGGCACGGTCATGGCGAACCCTTCCGGTGAGGGGCGCCGTCGCCGCGCGCTGACGACGATCGCGCTCCCCCGCCCCGAGATGGACGGCGCCTGACGCCCTCCGCGGCGCTTCGGCGGCCAGTCGCCCCTCAGCCCAGCTGACAGCGCACGACCTCCGAAGCACTCGCTTCCTCGGCACCTGACCCGAATCCACCGGATGGACACCCCATGAATGGCAACTTCGACCTGCTGGCCCCGCTCCTCCCTGTTCTCGCCCTCGTGCTCGTGCTCGTCGCGTGGTGCCTCGTCGATCTCGCCCGACGCCCCGAGGTGCGATATCTGCCCAAGATGGCCTGGGCCATGATCACGATCGCAGTGATCCCGTTCGGCGCCATCGCCTACGTCCTCCTCGGCCGCGGCCCGGCAGCCCCCCTTCGCGACAGCGACCTCCGGTGAGCACCAGCGATATCGCGCTCCGGGTCGATCGGATCACGCGCACGTTCGCCAAGGACACCGGCATCCGCGACATCACGTTCGAGGCGGCGAATCGGGGCATCACCGCCGTGATCGGACCGAACGGAGCGGGCAAGACCGTCCTCTTCACCATCATCGCGGGGCTCGCATCAGCCGACTCCGGACACGTCGTGTCCCAGCCCGGCGCACGGACGGCGTACTGCCCCGACGTTCCCGAGTTCGAGTCCTGGCTCACCGCGCGCGAGGTTGTCGAGAACTCCACCGCGATGTGCGGCGGCACCCCCAGCCGCATCGCACCACGAGAAGCGCTCGCCCTCTGCGGGCTGCGGAAGGTCGAGGACCGCGGTGTCGCGAACTTCTCGAGAGGCATGCTGCAACGCCTCGGGCTGGCAGCCGCGCTGGTCCTGGATCCCGACGTGCTCATCCTCGACGAACCCAACAGCGCGCTCGACCCGATCGGCCGAGCGGACATCCGAGCTGTGCTCGAGGAGCAACGACAGCACAGGTGCATCCTCCTCTCCAGCCACCTCCTCAGCGAAGTGGAACAGCTCGCCGACCACGTCGTGGTCATGAACGAGGGGCGCCTGATCTCGTCCGGAACGACGTCACAGCTCCTCACACGCGCTGCGGACCCCATCTGGAACATCCGACTCAACACACAGCTCACCCCGGAAGGGGCACGCACGTCCGAGCACATGCTCCGCGCACAGTTCCCGGAGGCGCGCATCCGCTTCACTAGTGACGCGATCTGTCAGGTGCGCTTCTCGAGCTTCGAGCAGGCGGACACAGAGCTCCCTCGGCTGATCGCCGCGCTGCCCGCCCCGCTCGTCGAAGTCACACTCGAGGATCGAGACCTCGACGCCGCATTCGCTCGGCTCATCGGAGACCCCCACCCATGACACGTGTTATCCGCACATCCGCTCGTGTGGAGAGCCTCCGACTCCTGCGGACAGGGCTCCTGCTCGGCATGATCGTGGCCTTCACGTTCTTCGGCCTCTCGGCGCCCGTTCTCGCAACCCACATGCAGGAGATCTTCGACGCAGCAGCGAGTGCCGAGCAGATCAGCATGACCGCCGCTGCCGCGACGCCCGCCGACGGGATCGCCCTCTACAACCAGAGCGCGATGCAGCTCGGCCTCATCCTGTCCGTCGCCACCGCGGTCACGTCGCTGACCTGGGACACAAGAGCCGGCTCGTCGATCTTCTACCGCACCCGCGTGAGAACGATCACTGCCCTCACCGTGCCCCGCCTCGGCGTGGACTGCCTGGCAGCGGTCGCGAGCTACACCCTCGGCCTGGCATGCGCGGGCATCGTCAGCGTGGCCGCGATCGGGCCCCTGACCGCGACGTTCATCAGCACGACCTGGGCCGCATCCACCGTGTACCTGGTGATGTCCATGAGCATCGGCTATCTGATCATGACGGCGATCCGCCGAACCGCCGCAGCCCTCGCGATCTCCGCAGTCCTCCTGCTGGCTCTCCCTCTCCTGAGCCAGGTGGATGCAGTGGCGGCTTGGTCTCCAACCTCGCTCCTCGCGCAGACAGACCTCACTGCACCCCCGCTCCTCGCAGCAGGTGCCCTGACCGTCGGTTGCGTTCTGGCTGCGGGGAGCATCGCGAGACGCCAGGCGCTTCGTCGCGACGCGTGACGGGACAGCGTCACGACGCTGGCACGAGGCGGCACTTCTCGAACTCGCGGAGGATGCGGCGGGTCAGCTCCTGCGCGAGAGTGCCATAACCTACGGCGGCGGATCGTAGGCCGCTACAGTGCCGTCCATGCAGTCCATGCGCAATGAGAGCAAGCGGAACGCCGGAACCTTCGGCTGGTCCTGTTCATAACGGGCGCGGCGTTCACGATCGCCTCGGCAGTGCTCCTGGCGACGGGCAACGCCAGCTGGCTGAACGTGGCCACCGGAGTGTGCGTCACGATTGTCGGATTCTCCAGCTACTCCAGCGGCCGCAAGGAGCGACGCCAGCAGGAGTTGGAGAATGACGACCGAGAAGCCCGCGAGCGCGAGACCGGCTACGACTCAGGTGTCCCTGAGCTAAGATCAGAGGTCGTCGCTGGTAGGGCGACCGTGGAGTCAGCTCGATGACAGATCCGGGGCCGCGACCGGAACAGCATGCCCGCCAGCAGCCATGATCTCGTCGACGAGCCCTTGAGCGGTGATCGCAATGATCTGGAAGTGATCGCGCTCGGCAGTGGTGCTCTCGTCGCGCTCAACGCTGTCGAGGGCGGCGTCGGCGTACTCCTGAAGAGCGGCGATGAGGACCGCGTGGCGTCCCTCATCGGTCAGATCGAGTGTCACGTGGTGGGGAGTCTGCTCAGTCATGGCGGCAGTCTCGCACTCTCACCCGAACCGAATGTGAGTCTGCACCCGGAGAGCAGAGTCGCTCGCCGAAGCGGCGTCAGGTCGACTCCTGCACCCGCCACGTCGCGGAGCGGCGGCGCGATCCCACCGCCATCCAGACCAGCAAACCGATGAACCCCGCCAGGCACAGCACCCCGCCCCCGAGGCGGACGCCAGGAGGCAGCCCCCACAGCTGAGCCGAGGAATCGAGCAGACCGAAGATCCCGCTGAGGATGAGGAACCCGGCCCCCGCCCCCAGCAGCCCCGCGAGCGCGACGATCCACCAGAGAGCCCTGCGCGTCCAGGTCCGAGGCGCGAAATGGTCCGCGTCTGCTGAGGTGTCCCGAACGAATCCATCGGGTCCTCCCCGGATTCCGCCGTGTGACTCCGCACCTCGCGAACGATGCGCTCGATGGCATCGATCGGGACG
>NZ_JBNPQH010000006.1:0-118381 GCF_050315415.1 Pseudoclavibacter sp. Marseille-Q434
CCAACTTGCCAGGCTAGCTCACGTCGCTCGCTCTGACCAGACGGGAACGTGCGGCGTCCCGAACTCTCGCCGGAATCCGCGACCGAGCGGGTCCGGATACGTCCTCGCGCTCCGATCCCCCAACCGGGTCAGTCGACGTCGTTGGCGGCCAGTTCTTCCTCGATGCGCGCGTCACGTCGAGCGCGGCGCCGCTCAAGCGGGCCTTCGACCACCGTGTAGAGCGCGGGGAGCACGAGGAGCGTCAGGACGGTTGAGGAGAGGAGTCCTCCGATGACGACGAGGGCGAGGGGCTGCGAGATGAACCCGCCGTGGCCGGTGATGCCCAACGCCATGGGCGTGAGGGCGAGCATCGTCGCGAGGGCGGTCATGACGATGGGACGGACTCGGCGGGCGCCGCCGGCGAGGATCGCGTCGCGAACGGCGAGTCCTCGCTCCCTGAACTGGTTGACGAGGTCGATGAGCACGATGGCGTTCGTGACGACCACGCCGATGAGCATGAGCACGCCGATGAGCGAGGCGACGCCGAGGGGAACCCCGCTCGCGAGCTGCAGCAGGATGGCTCCGGTCGCGGCGAAGGGTACCGAGACGAGGAGCAGCAGCGGCTGCAGGAGGCTCTTGAACGTCGCGACCATGACGATGTAGACGATGAGGATGGCGGCGAGCAGTGCGAGCCCGAGCTGCTGGAAGGCGGCGGCCTGGTCTGAGCTGACGCCGCCGAGCACAGCCGTCGCGCCTTCTGGGAGTGTCAGCGAGTCGAGCTGCTCGGTGATGAGTGCGTTTGCGGAGCTCAGGTTGTCGTCGGTCGGGACGACGGTGACGGAGGCGAGGGGCACGCCTCGCTCTGACGAGATGGAGACTGGTCCGTCGACGATCTCGACCGTCGCGAGCGTGGTGAGCGGGACGGGCCCGAGCGCGGTTGGGATGCTCGTGGCGCGAAGCGCATCGATGTTGGCGGGCGGTTCCGCCCCGAGCAGCACGACCTGCACGCTGGCGCCGTCGACGGTGAGGGAGCCGACGGGGGTGGGCTGGAGCTGCTGGGCGACGATGCCGCCGATGGCGGTCTGGCTGAGCCCGTACTGGGCGGCCGTCGCCTGGTCGATATCCATCTGCACGAAGGGGCGGGTCTCGTCGAGGTCGCTCGTGACTTCTCCGAGTTCTTCGACTCCGGTGAGGGTGGCGACGACCTGGTCGCTCGCCTCGCGGAGCGTCTCCGCGTCTGGAGCCGTGAGGTCGACGCTGATGGCGCTGGAGAAGCCGGCGCTTCCGCCGCCGCCGACGGAGATCTCGCCAGCTTCTTCGGGGAGGGCGTCGAGTTCTTCGCGCAGTTCGGCCTGGATCGCGTCGGAGTCGGCGTCTGTCGATGTGGTCACGGAGAAGCTGGCGCGTGAGGCGCCGCCGCCGGTGAAGAGCGAGGCCGCGCCGCCTCCGCCGATCGTGAGCTGCACGGTCTCGACACCTGGCTTGGCTCGCAGGATGTCCTCCACCTGCGAGGCGGCTTCCCCGGAGGCGGCGAGCGTGAGGTTGGGTTCGAGAGCCTGCGTCACCGTGAAGCTGTTGCTGCCGGTGTTGCCGAGGAAGTTGGTCTTCATGAGCGGAGCGAGGGCGCCCGTGAGGATGAGGATGAGGACGGCCGCGCCGAGGGTGATGAAGGGTCGGCGGAGGGTCCATCCCAGCACCGGCTCGTAGCCGCGCTGCAGCCAGCTCGATTCTTCGTGCGCGGTCGCGAGCTCGGAGTCGGGGCCGTGCTCTGCACGACCTGCGACGCCCGCTCCCTGTTCTGCCTGGCGGCGGCGGGCTCGGCGCGGGTGGAGCTCTTCGTCGTCACTCCGCAGACCGAGGGGTGCGAACCTCCCGGCGTCACGCTGCGCGCGTTCGCGGCGCGGGCGCACTCGAACGGCCTCGACGGGGCCGTCGCTGCTCGCCGTCTCCGTCTTCGTCTCCGAGCCTTGGACGGCGACGACGTCCGTGGCGGGTGCGGATTCGCTCGCGAGCACGTGCTCACGTTCTCTGCTCGGCTCCGAAGGCGTCGACGCGTCACCGGTCTCGGCGCCGTTGTCGGCGCCGTTGCCGTTGCCCGACCAGGTTTCCGCCGTGCCGACGCGGGCGCGACGCTTGCGGTGCCGCCCGCCGAGCATCCAGTAGGCGAGCACGGGCACGATGGTGAGGGAGACGAGCAGCGACGCCAACAGGGCGATGACGCTCGTGAGCGCGAACGGGCGGAAGAGCTCTCCGGAGATGTCGCCGACGAACGCGATGGGGAGGTAGACGGCGACGGTGGCGATCGTCGCGCTGGTGACGGCGGTGGCCACCTCGCGGACCGCTTCGGAGATCACTCGCACGCGTTCGCTGCCCCGCAGGCTGGCGCCGGGGTGCATCGCCATGTGCCGCTTGATGTTCTCGATGACCACGATCGAGTCGTCGACGACTCGACCGATCGCGATGGTGAGCGCCCCGAGCGTGAGGATGTTGAGGGAGTACTCGGCGGCTTGCAGGCCGATGAAGGTGACGAGCAGCGAGGTCGGGATGGAGATCGCGGTCACGAGCGTCGCGCGGAACGACAGCAGGAACACGAAGATGACGATGACGGCGAAGACGAGCCCCAGGAGTCCTTCGACGACGAGCGTGTCGATCGACTGCTGGATGAACGGGGCCTGGTCGAACACGATCTGCAGGGTCGCGCCCCCGCCGATGGACGCCTGGAGCGCGGGCAGCGCATCCCGAACCGCCTGGGAGACCTCGACGGTGTTGGCGTTCGCGAGCTTCGTGACGGAGACCGTGAGGGCGTCTTCGCCGTTGACGCGGGAGATGGAGCTGGCGGGCTCCGGTCCGAGCTCGAGCGTGGCGACGTCGCTGAGGGTGGTCGTGGCGGGGTTCGCGCCGCTGAGCGGAAGGGCGGCGATGGCGTCGACGTTGTCCAGCAGCGTCCCGGCCTGCACGGTGAGGGCGTCGTCGCCCTCGGTGATCTGGCCGATGGGGATGAGCGTGCCGGCGGCGTCGAGCGTGTCGCGGATGCTCTGGATGCTGGCGCCAGCTCCCGCGAGCGCCGCCTGGTCTGGGGTGATCTCGATGCGAGAGACCGGTGCGCCGCTGACCGCCGCTTCGCGCACCCCGTCGAGTTCGGTGAGACCGGGCACGGTCGAGCTCTCGAGGCTCGCGGCCAGCTCTTCAGCATTTGTGCCGCCGGTGGCCGCGATCTGGATGACCGGGAAGTCATCGATCGATCCGCTGAGCACGGTCGTCTCGGTGCCCTCGGGGAGTTGGCTCTCGATGCGGTTGAGGGCCTGCTGGATGCGCTGCTCTGCGTAGACCGTGTCGGTGCCGTACTCGAATTCGACCGTCACCGACGAGAGGTTCGCGCTGGAGGTGACCTGGGTCGAGGAGAGCCCCTGGAGCCCCTGGAGCGACGTCTCGACGAGGCGGGATACGTCCTCGTCGACGATCTCGGGCGAGGCGCCCGGGTAGCTCGTGACGACCGAGACGATAGGCAGGGAGACCGACGGAATCAGTTCCTGCTTGAGCGAGGTCATCGACAGGCCACCGAAGAGGAGCACGGAGAGCGTCACAAGGGCGATCAGCGCGCGGTTTCTCAAGCTCATCTCAGCGAGTTTGTGCACCCGGTCAGTCTTGCACGCACCTCCGACAGTCTCCGGAACCCCGCTGAGCGCCTCCCGAATCCGTGGTCAGGAACTCATTCGAGGGTTCTCTGAGCGCAACGGCCCAGCTCAGCTCACCCCGAGCGCCAGCACGAGGCTGAGAACAGGCAGCGGCAGCGCGAAGAGCAGACCAGCGGTGAGGTTGAGCAGCAGATACCGTCTGAGGATCGCGGCGAATTCGCGCAGGATCGCGCTCGGCCAGTAGTAGCGGGCGACGGGCGCCTGCACGGCCTGCGCATCGATGCCGAGCTCGCGCGCCAGCATCGCCGCTCGCATGGCGTGATAGTTGCTGGTGGCGATGATGCCGGGGCCCGTGACGCCCTCGCGCTCGAGGATTGCCTTCGTGAACCGCAGATTCTCCTCGGTGTTGACCGACTCCTCCTCGCTCAGGATGCGAGGGCTGGCCACGCCGACTGCGACCTCCCGGCTCCCGAGGTCACCGCCCGCGTTCGCTGGGTCGAGCGCCCACTCGCGCATGGCACGACCCTCGGCCAGCGCCTCGTCGCTGCCCTGCCCGCCGGACATGACGACGACCGCAGCCCCGACACGGTGCGCCGCATCCAGGCCCGTCCGGATGCGAGACGCGAGCAAGGGCGGCACGCGGCGTCCGCCGGACAGCCCGGAGCCGAGCACGATCACCCACGTGCCGGCCGCGCCGCGCACCAGCCGAGCGTAGAGCCACGAGTAGCCGAGGAACAGCACGAAAGCCGCCCCGAGATAGGCGGCGCCGAGGGCGACGAAGAGGGCCACCGCGAAGAAGGTCCGGTCGTCGATCAGCACGGCGGCGAAGGGGAGCGCGGCCAGGGCCGCGAGGACGACGGCGAGCACCAGCGAGAGCAGGTTGCCGAGCGAGCGCCCCTCGCGCCGGAGCATGCGCGCCCCGTTCAGCAGCAGGGTGACGATGAGCACGAGCAGCAGGAGCGGGGAGAGGATGAGCGGCAGCCCCGTGACCGCGCCGACGAGCCCAGCGAAACCGCTGCTCAGGCCGGAGAGCGCTGAGGTCACTGCGATGACGGCGGCAACGAGCCAGACGCCGTTGCTCAACCTGCGCGGCTCCTCGCGCGTCCGCCGCACGGCGATGACGGCCACGAGCGCGGCCAGCCCGAAGAGGATGAGCGTGGAGAGCAGCGCGATGCCCGTGATGCCCAGAATCTCCATGATGCGCGTCGCCTTCCGTTCCCCACCGCCGAGCGACGGCGGAACGGGCTCAGTATGGCCTACGCGCTCGGGGCCGCGACCACCCGCCCGCATGTCGCGATATAACGCGAATGCTCAGAATCGCGATATAACGTGACTGTCGGTTGCCGGACTCACCACCGGAACGCATCCAGAACACCCTCCCGAGGAGCAGCCATGGCCATTGAACAGTGGATCGTAGACGGGCCCCGCGTCATCGACGTGCAGACCGTCCGCAGCGTTCGCGCGAGACTCGCAGGCGGCGCCATCAGCGTGCTCGCGCACGACGAGCCGAGTACCCGCATCGAGGTGTCCGCCATCACCGGCCGTGACCTCAAGATCGCCATCGATGGAGACCAGCTCCTCATCGACCACCCCCAGCTGTCGTGGACCGACGTGCAGACCTCCGCCAAGACGATCTGGAACCAGCCGACCGTCGTCGTGAGCGTGCTCGTCCCAGCAGGTGTCGACGTCGACATCCTCGGCGTGAGCTCAGAGGTGCTGGTCGCAGGCATCGACGGACGCATCGACGTCAACACCGTCGGCGGCGAGCAGTTCCTCGACGCCACCCAAGGCGAGCTGCACCTCAACTCCATCGGCGGCGAGATCAGCGTCCGCGGCCACGCTGGCAAGGCCGTGGTGAAGACGGCATCAGGCGACGTCACCGCGACAGGCCCCATCGTGAGCTTCGACGGCAGCACAGTCTCAGGAGCAACGATCGTCGACGTCACATCCGGATCCCCCACCCTCGTCGCCAACAGGTCGGTCAGCGGGGCAACGACCGTGCGACTCCCGAGCGGAACGCACCCCAGCTACCAGGTCTCGACCGTCGGCTCCTCCGTGCAGCTCGACGGCCTGCACCTCGAACCGCTCAGAGGAACCACCTACCGCTCGGAGCCCGTCGAGGGCGAGGTCACCGACGTGCGCATCAGCACCGTCACCGGCCGCGTCTCCGTCATGCTCTCCGCGCGCACCCCGCGGGCAGGCGACACACCGGCCGACTTCGATGAGCGCATCGACGCCCGCATCGCGCCCGCGACCGAGGATGACCACGCCAGCACGCCCGCAGCAGGCACCGCGAAGCCCGACACCGCGGGCGCCGATGCCGAACCGGGGGGCAACATCGAGGTCGACGCCAGCGCCGACGCTGACACCGACACCGCATCAGACGCCACGAAGCCAGGAGGCACCGCATGACCCCGCCAGTCTTCGCCCACGGACACCTCCGCCTCTATCTGCTGAGCCTCCTCGAGGACCAGCCACGCCACGGCTACGAGCTCATCCAGGCACTCTCCGAGCGCTTCGACGGCACCTACTCGCCGAGCGCCGGCACCATCTACCCGCGCCTCGCGAAGCTCGAAGAGGAAGGCCTCGTGACGAAGCACAACGACGGCCGCAAGAGCGTCTATCGCATCACGGAAGCGGGGCGACGCGAGCTCGACTCGAGACGCGATGAGCTCGCCGCCATCGAGCAGGACGTCGACTCCTCCGTCCGCCGCCTCGCCGCTGACGTCCGGCATGGCCTCGCCAGCGCGCGCGAAGAGCTCCGCGCCGAGTTCGCGCGCCTCGCCCAGGAACTCGGGCCGGACGCACGTTCGGGCTTCGAGAAGGCGGCAAGTGCGGGAGCAGCAGGAGCTGCGTCAGCTCGCGGGTTCTTCGCCGGCGCGGCAAAAGGCTGGAACGAGCCCCGCGACGCCCCGTTCTCCACCCCGGGCAAGACAGCTCCGGGATCCTCAGCGCCTGGATTCGCCGACGGCACGACGGCGCCCGGCGAGCCTCGCCCGCAGGACCCGCCACAGGCTCCGCCGACGCCCGAGGCCCCGGGTGCGCCGGGTGCACCGAGCTCGGGGCACCGCACGCACGGCAGGTTCGACACCTGGGCATCGGCGACCAGCTCGCACGTCTGGAACGACGACAGCGGCAGCGGCAGCGACAGCGACAGCCACAGCAACAGCAACAGCGGCACGAGCGAGGCTCCGAAAACCGGAACCACGAGTTCCGCGAGCAACCCGCGGCGTGACGCCGGTCGTGAGCAGCTCGAGGCCATGTCCCAGGCGGACCTCGTGCTCAACAAGTTCAGGCACGAGCTTCGACAGGAGCTCCGCGCCGCGCAGAGCGCGCAGCACCTCTCACCCGGGATCGTGACGTTCCTCGACCAGGAGCTGGAACGAGTCCGCGAGCGCATCTCTCACGCTCTCGGGACTCGCGACGAGAAGGACGCGCCCGGCACCTGAATCACGGTATCGGAGGGCCGCTTCCCATGACGGGAGGCGGCCCTTCGGTGTCCGCGGCGACCCCGGCGACCGTTGCGACCCGCGCCCGACCGCACGGAGAATTGCGCCCTCCCCCGTCCAACTTCGGTGACGAAACGCGGGTTCTGGCACGATTCGGCGCCGGACGCCGCCGTCTGTCACCGAAGCTGGCCAGCGGGCGGGACCCTCGGAAGCGGGCTGGCGCCACCCTCGCCCTGGGAGTACGGTTGCCGCGTGCGAACGCCAGCCCGCCTCCTCCTCGCCGTGTTCCTCGGCGGAGCCCTCGGCACGCTCGCCCGGGTGTGGCTCGGCTCGGTCGTCTCAACCGCGACGATGCCGCAGGGCACGGCGGACCTCGTCGAGCTGTCAGCCGGAAGCATGCACGTCCTCGATTCGGACATCCTGGCGGCCCTGATCGCCAACCTCGCGGGGTCGCTGGCTCTCGGCATCGTGGCGGGTGCCCATTGGCCTGCGCAGCGCGCCGGGTGGCGTGCGGCGCTCGGCCCTGGCTTCTGCGGAGGCTTCACGACATTCTCGCTCATCGCGCTTGCGCTGGCACTCGTCTTCTCCACGTCCGCGTGGGCAATCGCCGCGTTTGTGCTCGGCACGCTCGGCGGGGTCCTCGCGATCGTCCTCGGCCGCGCTCTCGGGCGCCGCATCTCTCCGCCGCCGGCGGGAGGTGGAGCGCGCTGATGGACGTCCTCTTCATCCTCGCGGTTGCCATCGCCGGCGGTGTCGGCGCCTGTGTCCGCTACGTCGCCGTCGAAGGGTGGCCGCGGGTCCCGGCCCACCACACAGGTGCCGCGGTGGCCGGTTCTCCCACGGCGGCTGACGCTCGGCTCCCCCGCCGCGTGGCACCAGAGTGGCGCCTCATGATCGTGAACGTGATCGCATCGTTGATCGCCGGGTTGGCGGCGGGACTGCTGCCGCTCCCGACCGTCGCCTCGATGGTCGTCATCTCGGGCTTCTGCGGCGGGATGAGCTCCTGGAGCTCAGTGATGCTCGACGCGGCGAACGCGCTCAGCGCGAGGAAGCTCGGCAAGACCGCGATCATCGTGGTCGTCCAGATGCTCTGGGGCGTGTTCGCGGCCCTGATCGGCGTGACGGTCGGTCAGCTGCTCGGCGCCAACCTTGGACTTGGCCTGCTCACCTGGTAGCGACACCACCGGTGGCAGGGCACCGCGGGTCATCCTCGCGGATGACGCGCATCCCGGAAAGCCCTCCTGCAGGAGGGGGCGGATGAGCCCCCAGATGGTCGAGTCGCGGCCACCTGTGCGGGCACCTTGGAACCATGACTTCTCACCCAGGCTTCCAGACACCAGCGGCGCCGCGTCCTGGCGCTCAAACCTCCACCGCTGCCGGCGCCCATCACCCCGGCGCCGTCCTCGCGGCGCACTCGCTCACGAAGACCTACGGCGCGAC
The DNA here is from genome assembly GCF_050315415.1 of Pseudoclavibacter sp. Marseille-Q434. NCBI lineage: Bacteria > Bacillati > Actinomycetota > Actinomycetes > Micrococcales > Microbacteriaceae > Pseudoclavibacter > Pseudoclavibacter sp. Marseille-Q434. The sequence continues at coordinate 8,504 of NZ_JBNPQH010000006.1, forward strand.
GGTCGCGCTCGCCGGCGTGAGCCTCGCAGTCCGGGCGGGCGAGGCGCTCGCGATCATGGGCGCTTCCGGCTCCGGGAAGACGACGCTGCTGCACAGCCTGGCGGGCATCATCACCCCCGACTCCGGCAGCATCCAGCTGCACGCTGAGGGTGGCAGCCGTGAGATGACGGACATGTCGGAGGCGAAGCGCACCGACCTGCGCCGCACCGAGTTCGGCTTCGTGTTCCAGGAGGGGATGCTCCTCCCGGAGCTCACGGCGCTCGAGAACGTCGCCCTCGCGGCCATGCTGTGCGGCGTCGAGCGCAAGCGCGCCGAGCACGCCGCCGGCGAGTGGCTCGCGGCCATGGGCCTCCGCGGCATGGAGGCGCGTCGCATCGGCGAGCTGTCCGGCGGCCAGGCGCAGCGCGTCGCAATCGCCCGCGCCCAGGTCACGGGCGCCCGCATCGTGTTCGCCGACGAACCGACGGGTGCCCTCGATTCGGCAACGAGCTCCGACGTCATGACGGCGCTGCTGGCCGCGACCTCCCGCGCCGGTCGGAGCCTGGTCGTCGTCACGCACGATCCCGAGGTCGCGGCCCGCTGCGACCGCACCGTGCGGATGCGCGACGGCCGCGTCCTCGACGACTCGGCGGCCCGCGCATGAGCGCCGCGCGAGGGGCGAGCTTCCCGGGGCCCACCGGCGACACGCTCCCGTCCGCGGGCGCCACGCCGACCGCCAGCTCGACGGTCGCTCAGGGCCCGCGCATCCCGGGTCCCGCGCCTCGCGGAACCGGACGCATCCCGGCGCTCACGCTCCTGCGGATGCTCACCCGGCCCGACACCGTCGGCGTCGCTGCGGTCGCCCTCCCCGCCGTGGCGTTCGCCGTCGTGACGGCCCTCACGCTGATCGTCGTCGGCGGCACCATCATGCTCTTCAACCCGCCGGCCGGCATGCAGTCGCACGGCTTCTTCGCCGTCTTCGCGCTGACCCTGCTGGCCGTGCCGCTGCTGACGCTCGGCGTCGCCGCCGCGCGCCTCTCCGCGAGGCGACGCGACGACCGGCTCGCGACGCTGAGACTGCTCGGCGCGTCCACGACCGTCGTGACGATGCTCGCCGTGGCCGAGGCGACACTCATCGCCGTCGTGGGCATCCTGGCCGGGACGGCGCTCTACGCGGCGCTGCTTCCCGTCGTCGGGTTGCTGCACTTCTACGGCGGGGCCGTCGGGGCCGCGTCCCTGTGGGTCGGGTTCCCGATCCTCGCCGCGACCGCCGCGGGCATCGCGGTGCTTGCCGCGGCGAGCTCCTTCGCCGGACTCGCCGCCGTGCGCGTCACGCCCCTGGGCGTGCGCAAGCGCGACAAGGCACCGCGGGTGAAGTGGCTCGCACTCGCTGGCGGCGTCGTCGCCCTGCTCGTCGCGCTCGGCCTCGTCAGCTTGGCCCAGGGATTCGTCTCGGCGCTCGGCATCGTCGGCATCGTCCTCGCCCTGGTCGTGCCGTTCGCGATCGGGATGCTCGCCATCAACCTCGCAGGCGGACCGCTCGTCGGGCTGATCGGTCGGCAGATGGCGAAGCGCGCGAAGACGCCGGCTCGCCTCATCGCGGGGCGCCGCCTCGCGGAGGCGCCCGGCGTGGCCTGGCGAAGCGTGTCCGGTATCGCGATGATCGCGTTCGTCGCCGTCATAAGCGGCAGCGGACTCGCGTTGCTGGACATGGTGGGCGGCACCGAGGGGGTCTCGGCGGAGGACCTCACGCTCATGACCGACCTCCGGACTGGGGTCTTCCTGACGCTGTTCATCGCCTTCCTCATGCTGGCGTGCACCGTGGGTGTCTCGCAGGCCGCCGCGATCCTCGATGAGCGCAGGCTGCTCATCTCCCTGGACCGCACGGGCATGCCGCGCACGGTCTTCGAGAAGGCGCAACGGGCGCAGGTCTGGGCGCCCCTGCTGCTCGCCGCACTCGGCGGGGCGGGCGCCGCGGTCGCCCTGGTGCTGCCGATCGTCGGCGCCTCCCTGCTCGTGGCGCCACTCGCGATGCTCACGATGGCGCTGTGCTTCGCGCTCGGGTTCGGCGCCGTCTGGCTGGCCCTGCTCGGCACTCGCCCCGTCGTCACGTCGGTGCTCGCCTCGCCGCACCGCGGTTAGCGCTGGGACGCGGGGCGCCGGGCAGGCCCTACTTGACGTCGGCTGGGGTCTCGCCGAGGCGGTCGAACACGCCCTCGGCGAGGCGTTCAGCGTCGAGCCGGGCTGCGACGGGGTTGCGGCGGTTCGTGCCGTAGCCGAGGAGCGCCACACGGTTGTCGCGGCGGCTCCATCCGTCGCGTAGCCGGGCCATCCCTCCCTGCTCGCGCAGCTGCAGGGGCGCGAGGTGCCGCATCGTGGGGCGGCTGCCCGTCGCCCAGATGATCGCGTCCGCCTCGAAGCGGTCGCCGCTCGCGAGTGTGACGCCGTCCGGCTGGATGCTCGCGAGCGGCCCCCGAGACACGAGCAGCCCGCGGCGGATCGCGGCGAGCGTCCCCCTCGAGAGGGGGATGCCGCGGACGCTCACCTCGCTCGGGAGGCGCTCCCCGCGCTCGACGAAGCGCACGAACTCCGCCTCGTGGCGCGCATCCATGTCGCGCTGCCGCGAGTCGGTGCGGGACGGCAGCGTGAGGCGCGGGAGCTCGTGGAAGTCGGGCTCACGTCGGGTCGACCATGCGGTCGCCGCCGCGATCGGCTCGAGCTCGCGCAGGATCGTGACAGCTGAACGGCCGCCACCGACGACCATGACGCGCTTGCCCGCGAATCCGGCCAGCGACTCGATGTGGGCGGATGGCAGCTGCTCGCCCGCGAATTCCAATGCCCCCGGATACCAGGGCACGAACGGCGACGACCAGTCGCCCGTGGCGTTGATGACGTATCGCGTCGTGATGGTCCGGGGCGGACGATCACGCACCTGGATGTGCACCGTCAGATGCGGGGAGCGACGCATCGCCTCGACCCTCAGCACGCGCACGGGCCGCGCCACGAACAGGTCGTAGGCATCCTCGTAGCGGCGCATGAGCGGCGGCATGATGTCGCGGACGATGGCCTCCGGATCCTGGTCGCTCAGTCGGATACCCAGCTCGGACAACCCGGGAGGCCCCGTGAGGAGCGGCGTGTGACCGACCGTCTGGAAATCCCAGCCGCGCCCCCACGACCCGCCGGGCTGGGGCTCTGCATCGAAGACAACGAAATCCCGCAGCGGACGCAGACCCATCTCGGCGAGCGTCGCGGCGACGGTCACACCTGGCACGCCCGCGCCGATGACGACGAGGTCGATGTCGGTCTTCACGCTGTGCACGTCCGGCTTCCTGTCGAGGCGCTGGGGGCGCACCTGTGCGGTCACTCGGACGGTCGACGAGCTTCCGTCCGGTAGGGGTCAGTCTAGAGACGCGGGGTGACGTGGCCGGGTCGGCGCACCGAAGATTAGCTCGGCCGCCGTGGTAATGTGAGCGTCAGATTTTCGTTACCGACGTGCGACCGGGTGGCCATTCCTGCCCGGCCCGATTTATAAGGGGGTTACGCATGGGGCGTGGCCGTCAAAAGGCGAAGCACACCAAGGTCGCCCGTGAGCTCAAGTACTCCGTACATGAGACGAACTATGACGCGCTGGCACGTGAACTGTCCGGTGGCTCCTCGAGCTATCCGGCGACGCAGCCAGTCACTGAAGAACCAGCCGACGACATCCTCTCGAAGTGGTCCGAGTACCTCGACGATGATGATGCCGACGAAGACGACGACGCGAGCGGCTACGAGCAGAAGCGCGCGTAGGCGTCTGCGAACGGCTCCCCCGAGCCGCGCAGTTGCCGTCTGCCTCTGAGCCGAACTCGAAATCCGCAGTGATCGAACTCCAGCCGCCGAGCTTTCCCGCCGCCATCGCTGTGGCGGTCATCCTCATCGTCGGCAACCTCGTGAGCATGCTCACGGTTCGCTGGGGTGCGGATGGTCGACTCGATCGCTGGGGGTATGCGGGTTTGCGGACGGCGGCGACCCGTTCCTCGGATGAGGCTTGGCGCGCCGGGCACGAAGCGGCGCTTCGACCCGCGAATACGGGAGCTGGGGCAGGCATCGTGTTCGCGGTGGTATCCGTGCTCTCCGCCGGAACAGTCGCGCCGTACCTTGTATCGCTCGCTCTCGCAGTCGTGGCGACGCTGGCGGGCGTCATCTCGAGTCTGGTGATCGCTCATCGGGCGGCGAAGGGCGTCGCGGGCCTGTAGGCGGGGTTCAGCAGCAGCGTCCCTGCGGGTTCCTGTCCTGCTCGTCGGTGCGCTCCCTCCAGAACGCGCGCTCGCCCATCGGCTCGACGCCCGGATGCGCGCGGCGCTGGTGCGCGACGTACACCTCGTAGGCGTTGTCGCCCATCATCGACGTCACGTACCAGCGGATGGCTCGCAGGACGCGCCCGACTGTGTCCACAGCCAGGCGCATCCCAGAGGTCGGAGTGCTCGTCACGTCAGTGCCTCACGATGTCGGGGCGCTTTTCGGCGGGGACCGCGTCCCATTCGCGCTGCAGCTCGCGCTCCGGCTTGGTCGGCAGGAACCCCGCTGGGGCGTACAGCCGCGACGGCGTCACCGGGTCCTCCGTGCTCTGGCCGAGGTCGCCCCGCATCGCGCGGAAGGTGCGGACGAGCGCGGCGACGATGACGATGATCGACAGCGTCACGAACAGGATCGACAGGGAACCCTGCACGGTGGTGTTGCGCACGACCGCTTCCATGGCCTCGACGGTCTTCGCGTTGCCGAAGCTCGTCTCGCCAGCCGCGAGCGCATCCCGGAAGGCCGCGTTCTGCGCCCAGTACCCGACGGCGGGGACCGGCGAGAAGATCTTGAACGCCGACGCCGTGATCGTGACGACCGCGACGAACGCAAGCGGGAGCGCGACGATCCACATCCACTTGAAGAGGCCCTTCTTGGCGACGATCGTGAGGCAGATCGCCAGCGCGATGGCGGCGAGCAGCTGATTCGCGATACCGAACAGCGGGAAGAGCGTATTGATGCCACCCAAGGGGTCGGTGACGCCCATGATGAGGATCGCGCCCCAGCCCGCCACCATGACAGCGGTGGCGATCCAGGCGCCCAACCTCCAGTCGGGGTCGCGGAACTTCGGCACGAAGTTGCCGATCGCATCCTGCAGCATGAATCGGGCGACTCGGGTGCCGGCGTCAACAGCGGTGAGGATGAAGAGCGCCTCGAACATGATCGCGAAGTGGTACCAGAAGCTCATCATGCCGACGCCCCCGATGAACTGCTGCATGATCTGCGCGAGCCCCACGGCGAGGGTCGGCGCGCCGCCCGTGCGGGACACGATGCTCTCCTCGCCGACGTTCGACGCCATCGTCGAGAGGGCATCCGGCGACAGGTTGACGCCAGTCAGACCCAGAGAGTTGACGAACGCGACGGCACCCTCGATGGTGCCTCCCGTCGCGGCCGCCGATGAGTTCATGGCGAAGTAGATGCCCCGGTCGATGGAGAGCGCCGCGACGAGCGCCATGATGGCGACGAACGACTCCATGAGCATGCCGCCGTAGCCGATGAAGCGGGTCTGCTTCTCTTTCTCGACGAGCTTCGGGGTGGTTCCGGATGCGATGAGCGCGTGGAACCCGGAGAGGGCGCCGCACGCGATCGTCACGAAGAGGAACGGGAAGAGCGAGCCCGAGAAGACCGGACCGTCGACGCGGCTCGCGAACTCGCTGAACGCCGGCACCTCGATCTCGGGGCGCACGACGACGATCGCGCCGGCGAGCATGACGATGACGCCGATCTTCATGAACGTCGACAGGTAGTCGCGAGGTGCGAGCAGGAGCCAGACGGGGAGGACGGCGGCGACGAAGCCGTAGATGATGATGCCCCAGGCGATGGTCGTGCGGTCGAGCGTGAAGAGCTGCGTGCCCCACTCGGTGTCGGCGATCCAGCCGCCGGCGACGATCGCGAACATGAGCAGCACGAAGCCGATGATGGAGATCTCGGTGATCTTGCCCGGGCGCAGGTAGCGCAGGTAGAGCCCCATGAAGAGGGCGATCGGGATGGTCATGGAGACGCTGAAGACACCCCACGGGCTCTCGCCGAGCGCGTTGACGACCACGAGCGCGAGGATCGCGACGATGATGATCATGATGACGAGCGTCGCGATCTGCGCCGCGATGCCGCCGATTACGCCGAGCTCGTCGCGGGCCATCTGCCCGAGCGAGCGACCTCCGCGGCGGGTCGAGAAGAACAGGATGAGGTAGTCCTGCACGGCACCCGCGAGGACGACGCCGACGATGATCCACACCGTGCCGGGCAGGTACCCCATCTGCGCTGCCAGCACCGGCCCGACCAGAGGACCTGCGCCGGCGATCGCCGCGAAGTGGTGGCCGTACAGCACGCGACGGTCGGTCGGCACGAAGTCCTTGCCGTTCGCCTTGTACTCGGCAGGTGTCGCGCGGCGGTCGTCAGGGCGTGTGAGCTTGCGCTCGATGAGCTTCGAGTAGAAGCGGTAGGCGATGAGGTAGGTGCAGACGGCGGCGAACACGAACCAGATGGCGTTGACCGTCTCGCCGCGGACGATCGCGAGCATCGTCCAGGCCAGACCGCCCAAGAGCCCGATGCCGACCCACAGGGCGACCTTCGCCGGCGTCCACCTCGGCTTCTCGGCGTCTGGATCGAGATCCTCCACCGCTACAGGTGGCAGTTCAGGGTCGCGGAGTGCTGCTCCGCTGTTCTTCGCGTCGTGGCTCACAGGTCGCTCCTCGTCGAGTGGCTGTCGTGGAGTCCACGATGGACCATGCCACCGACACTCGCCACCTCCGGAAGGAGGGAGTGACCGGATCGAGACCCGGGCGCACGACGGACTCGGTCAGACCCCGTCGCGGAGGTTGCGCGCGAAGCTCGCCGCGCGCGTCCGCAGGTTCTCCGTGCGCTGCTCGCGCGCCGCATCCCGGTCATAGCCGATGTACGCGGACGGAGGCAGGCGGCGCACGTTCGCCGAGCACTCGAACGCAGCGCACACGAGCGTCCCGACGGTGTCGCCGCGCCGGCCCGCGTCCCCCGTGCGCTTCGCGCTGTAGAAGACGACGTCGTTGGGCAGCGTCACGTCCTCGCACCACGAGCACATCGCCCGACGCGTCGGCAGCTTGCGCGCCCGCTCGAACACGATCCCCACGAGCTCGCCGTCGACGGGGACCACCGCGTAGGCGCGACGCCCCAACTTCGGGTCCGTCCAGCCAAGGTAGTCGCGACGCCCCCAGTCGATATCGTGGAAACCGGGCGGCAGGGTCACGTCGCTGACCTCCTTGCGCGAGGCGTTCACGAACGCATCCCGAATCTGGGCCTCGGTGAGCTGCTGCATCCGACGAGCGTACCGAGCCGAACGGTCAGAGGCCGTCAGCAAACTCCGCGAGCGCCTTCGCCAGGGGATCCGGGGCGCCGATGGCGACATAGTGGCCGCCGGGCACGACGACCGCCTCGACCCCGGCACGGTCGCGCGCATGCTGCTTCGCGAACTCGATCGGGAAGAACAGGTCGTCCTCGGCGGCGATGAACCCCGTCGACGTCTCCCGCCCCAATCCGGGCCACGGAGCGTCCATCCACGACCCCGTCTCCTCCCGCACGTGCGCCTTCGCATCGACGACCAGGTCGTCTGGGACCAGGTTGTAGAACACGAGCTCGTCCTCGGAATCGACACCGAGCGCGCTGTGGCCCGTGGCATCCCACCACTCCTGCATCGTCTCCCCCGGCTTCGGGATCATGCCGGCGACGTACACGAGCCCGTCGGCGTCCAGGCGCTCCGCCACGAGCGCCGCCGTGAAGCCGCCAAGCGAGTGGCCGACGATGACCAGCTGCTCGCCCTGCCCGTCACCGTCGGAGCTGTCGCCCCTCGCCTCGTCGAGCTGCGCGGACACCGAATCGGCGTAGTCGACGAGCGACAGGCCCGGCTCCTCAACCGGCAGGTCGACCGCGATGGCGCGGTGCCCCGCCTCCTCGAGCTTCGGCACGACAAGGTGCCAGTCCCAGCTCGACGATCCTCCACCGTGGATGAGCACAAACGTCGCCATGGTGTTCCCCGTTCCCGCATCGGTTGTCTGTGAACGGATGCACATGCATCCGACTGCCAAGCCTGGGGGCCGAGCCTGGACTTTCGCCCGACTCGGCACCTGGCCGGCGATCTCGGCGTCTCAGGACTCGGGCTGACGAACTCACTTCGTGCTGGGAAACTTCCCGTAGCGAAGCGAGGTTTCCATCCCGAGACTTCGGCGACGGCCGAGGGGACTCAGCTCGCGACGAGTGGACGCTCGCTGCGGTCGGCGGCGACGAGAGCCGTCGCGAGCACGTGGATGCCGACGGCGATGTCGTCTGCCTCCGTGAACTCCTCGGGAACGTGGCTGCGCCCGCCGACGGATGGCACGAAGATCATGCCCATCGGTCCGAGGTGGGCGAGGTGCGCGGCGTCGTGGCCTGCACCGGAGGGCACCGCCTCCCACGTGTAGCCGAGCGCGTCGGCTGCGTCACCGAGGAGGCGCTGCACGTCGGGGTCTGCCGCGACCGGATCCTGGTCGTTGAGCCACTCGATGGCGGTCTCGACGCCGCGCAGCGCGGCACCCGCCGCGATGTCCTCGGCGACGCGACGCTTCGCGCCGTGCAGCCACGACGCATCCACGCTGCGCATCTCCGCCCAGATGCGCGCCTCGTCTGGAACGATGTTGAAAGATCCGGGCGACGACTCGATGCGGCCGGTCGTCGACACTCCGTGGATGGGGGCGCCGCACGCTTCTCGCTCGATCGTGAGGATCGCCTCGGCGGCCGCGATGAGCGCGTCCTGCCTGCCCTGCATGGGCATGGTGCCCGCGTGGTCGGCGCGGCCGGAGAAGGCGGCCATGAGCCGCTCGATGCCGGCGATCGCCGTGACGACGCCGATCTGTTTGCCGCTGCGCTCGAGCTGCGGGCCCTGCTCGATGTGCAGTTCGAGGTAGGCGTGCAGCGAACCGGGCGCCCAGGCCTGGCCGAGCGCGCCGCCGGTGTCGAGGCCGAAGCCCGTCATGGCGTCGCCGAGCCGCAGCGCCGAGTCGCCGTTGGTGCGCTCGAGGTGCTCTGGCAGCAGGAGTCCGGCGATCGACCGCGACCCGATGCAGGAGACGCCGAACGAGTTCGCCTCCTCGCCGAGGAAGTCGACGACGTACAGGTCGCGCGAGAGCGTGATGCCCTCCTCGCGGAGCCGCCTCGCGACCTCGATGCCGCCGAGCACGCCGACGATGCCGTCGTAGCGTCCGCCCGCGTGCACAGTGTCGGTGTGCGACCCGGTCATGAGGGGCTTGAGCGCCGAGTTCGCGCCGCGCAGCACCCCGACGACGTTGCCTGCCGGGTCGATGTGCGCCTCGAGGCCCGCCGCGCGCATCCGGTCTCGCACCCACTCGCGCCCCGCGCGGTACGCGTCGGAGAACACGCGGCGCGAGAAGCCCGGCTCGGCGCTCTCGACGAGCCCGGCGAGCTCGGTCAGATCGGCGAGGACCCGCTGCCGGTCGGGCCGGAGACTGGACGGGTCAACGGCGCCGAGCAGCGCATCCGCGGTGTCAGCTGACATAACCGACCGTCCCGCCGACGAGGCCCGAGTCGCGGTACTTCAGGAAGTCCATGCCCATGATCTGCTCGATCTCCGCGAGCCCGGTCTCGTCGATGACCGACGACGACACGGGCAGCGCAGATGCGGGCACCGAGACGAGCACGACCTCCTCGCCCTCGTAGGCGTCCTTGACCGCGACGGCCTCGCCGAGCTTGGCGTCGAGGATGATGATCGTGTCCGGGTAGGTCGCGATGCGCTCACCGCCGGACTCGATGGCCATGTACTCGTTGAGGTACGGCACCGTGAAGTCGCCGATGCGGAACGTGCCGTGGTCCCAGCCGCCGTGCGTCTCGGTCGGCACCTCGAAGCCGAGCGGGCCGCGCGACACGACCGTGCCGCCGAGGCGCTCGACGACCGCCTGTACGAACGCCTCCTGCTTCCCTGCGCCGCGCTTCCTGAGCGCAGCGGCCATGTCGCGCCCGAGGTCGAGGGCCAGCGAGATGGACCCGTGCGCCGCGTGCTCCTGCACATAGCTCAGCTCGACGGGGTTGCGCGCGGCCGCGATGAAGCCGCCCGTGCGCACCGAGATGTCGCGCAGCACGTCGTCGCACGTGTTGATCGTGCCTGTGTTCACCGAGAGGAAATGCCCGTGGAGGGCGCGGTTGCCGCCCGAGACGACCTGCGTCGCCACGTACCCCTCACGTTCGGCGAGGCCGAGCGAGCCGAGCTTGCCCGTCGGATGCGCTCGCACGTCGCCGGCCACGTCAAGCACCTTCACGCCGAGCACCGACGACTGGATCCACCCGTTGAGGGTCGTCGAGTAGCCGTTCTGGGCGGTCATGACGGCCGCGATGGGCACATCCGTCGCCCTGATGAGCTCCTGCAGCGCGTGCACGTAGTCGACCGGGCGGATCTCCCAGTTCTTCGCCGCCGGGGCGCCGATGGCCGTGACCGTCGCCACCCAGCTGTCCTCCGGCAGCTCGTCGATGCTCGCGAGCACCGGCCGGTTCAGCTCGGTCGCCATGCGGCCCATGAGCTCGCCGTGGTGCTTCCACCCGCCGCCGCCGCACGCGAGCACACCGCCCCCGAGCACTCCGTGGATGGCGTCTTCCTGGGTGAGTTCACGCACGAGCGTTCCCTTCGGGGTCGGTGTCAGAGCTGGCTGGGAGTGCTTGTGGTCCCGGGGCTGATGCAGCTGGCCCAGCGGATGCGCCGCGCGCGGCCAGCCCGAGGGCCGCGATGGGCGCATCCCCCGTCTCGCCTCCGCGCGCGATGGCGACGGTCGCCTCCTCGTAGCCGGCGGCCGCGTGGCGGATGACGCCGAGGCCCGTGTCGAGGTCGAGCGCGAGGCGCAGGCGCTCGAGGGTCTCCGGCTTGCCGTCGGCGACGATCGAGACGCCGGCCGACTGCATCCACCCCGTGTAGCCGCCGCCGCCGGAGTGGATGGCGACGAGGTCGGCACCGGCCGTCGAGAGCAGCATGGCGTCGAGGAGCGGCCAGTCGGTGACCCCGTCGGAGCCGTCCCGCATGCCCTCGGTGCCGATGCGCGGATGCGTCATGCCGGCCGAGTCGAGGTGGTCGCGGCTGAAGAGCACGGGAGCCGAGAGGCGTCCGTCGGCGACGAGCTCGTTCGCGGCCTGCGCGAGGCGCGAGCGTTCGCCGTGGCCGAGCCAGCACGATCGGGCCGGCAGCCCCTGCTGGGGCACGTGCACGCCCGCGAGCGCCAGCCACTCGGCGATCTCGGGCCGCTCGGGGAAGAGCGACGAGGCGAGCGCATCCATCGTGAGCTGGTCGTCGACGTCGCCGGACAGGCACACCCAACGGAACGGGCCTATACCCCGCGCGAAGAGCGGCCGCAGGTAGGCCTCCATGAAGCCGGGGATGCGGTTGACCCGGTCGGCCTCCCCCTCCCCCAGGTGCTCGAGCGCCTTGACACGCAGGTTGTTGCCGTTCTCGAAGGCGACCGAGCCGCGTTCCTGCAGCGTGAGCATGGCCTCGACCTGCTGGGCCATGGATGCTCGGGCCAGCGCCTCGACGCGCTCCGGCTCCGTCTCGCGGGCAGTGATCCACGCGTCGAGCGTGTACTCCAGGGGCACGTAGCCGTAGCGCGCGTCGTGCGCGGCGGTCTGGTCGGTGACGATGTCCGGCGTGACGCCTCGGGATGCGAGCTCGGTGAACACGGCCGCCGCGTTGGCGTGCAGCGCGACCGCGGCCGGGATCCCCTCGGCGCGCGCCGCCTCGATCAGCGCGAGCGCGTCGTCGAGGGTCGGCGCTTGCACGTCGATGCCGCCGACCGCGAGCGCGCGGTCGATCTTCACCTGGTCGATCTCGACCGTGAGCGAGGAGAGGCCGAGGATGCGCGCCGAGATCGGCTGGGCCGACCCCATCCCGCCGAGGCCAGCGGTGAGCATCCACCTGCCCTCCGCCCGCGCGTCGTAGTGCTGGACGAGCACCTCGCGCAGCAGCTCGTACGTGCCCTGCAGCACGCCCTGGCGGCCGATGTACTGCCACGCGGCGGCGGTCAGGCCGCCCCAGATGGTCTGGCCGGCGCGGTACCGCTCGTAGAAGCGGTCGCTGGTCGCCCAGTTGCCGACGGTGTTGTTGACGGCGGACAGCACCATGGGAGAGTCGCGCTTCGTCGACATGACGCCGACTGCGGCGCCCGTCTGCAGGATGAGCGTCTCGGCCTCGTCGAGCTCGAGCAGCGAGGTGACGATGCGGCAGGCCTCGTCCCAGTTGCGGGCGGCCTTCCCGAGCGAGGCGTAGACGATGAGTTCCGCCGCGTTCTCGCCGACCTCGAGCACGTTCTCGAACATGCGAAGCAGGCCCTCGGCCCGCCAGTTCCTGGCCCGCAGCTTCGTGCCGCGCTGCGCCGTGATGGGCTGGGTGCCGCGGGCGAGGATGGGACTGGCGAGGGGCGCGGATGCCGGCGGCGGCGTCTCGCCGTCCGTGGGAGTCTCGCCGCCCGCGCGGGTCTGGCTGTTCGCGGGGGTCGCGGCTGATTCAGGCACTCTGATCGCTCCAGACTTCGAGGTCGACGTTCGATGGCAGTTTCGCGGCGAGCTCTGCAGCTCCCTGCTTGAGGAGCGCGATGCGCTCATCCAGTGCCCCAGTCTGCCGCTCGTCACCGACAAGCGACAGTGAGCACAGCACGCGGCCGCCCGCGAAGACGGGAACGCCGATGCCGACCATGCCCGGGGTGATCTGCCCGTAGGAGACGGCGTGCCCCTCGGCGCGCACCTGGCGCAGGTACGGCTCGATCATCTCGGGGCTCATGGTCGCGGTCGTGTACGCGCGCAGACCGCCGGAAAGCAGCTCGCGCACCACCTTCTTCGGCGCGTACGCCAGCAGCGGCAGCGCCGTGGCGCCCGCGTAGAGGCTGCGCACCTTGCCGCGTCCGAACGGGATGCGATGCTGCGGATGCGCGTAGGACACCTCGAGGCACACGGCGGTGATGTGCACCCGCACGGCGAGAATCGCGGTCATGCCGGTGAGCTCGCGGAGGCGGCGGAGGACGGGGGCCGCGTAGCGCACGAGGTGCGGCGAGGCGTCGTCGCTCTCCGCGAGACGGCTCGACGGCATGAGGTAGCCGTCGATCTCGATCGCGAAGCCCGCATCCCGAAGCACTGTCACGTAGCGGTAGACGGTCGAGAGGGGCATCCCGAGCTCGCTGCTGATCTCGGAGATCTTCAGGCGCCCGCGCCCCTGAATGAGCTGCAGGATCTCGAGGCCACGGTGCAGCGACTTGTACGCCGCTCCACCGGTGCCGCTGCCACCGCCGGATGCGGCCGCTCCCCCGGAGATGGGCCGCCCGTTCGGGTCCGCCTTCGGTCGCAGGTCGCTCATGATCAGACCAGGACCTCTCCCCGGCCAGCGGCCGCGAGCAGCCCCGCCGCGTCGGAGTAGACCAGCTCACCGCGGGAGAACGTGTGCGTCACGCTGCCGCCCGGCGACATGCCCTCGTATGGCGTCCAGCCAGCGTTCGACAGCATCCGGTCGAGCTCGATGGATGCGTCGCCAGGCGTGAACACGACGATGTCGGCGTCCTTGCCCACCTCGAGCGAGCCCTTGCGCACGTCGAGGCCGTACCGGCGCGCTGGCGAGATCGTGAGCGCATCCACCGCCTGCGACAGCAGCGCCTCGGACGCGTCGCGGCGGAGCGCCCCGCCGAGCGTCGCCGCGACGAGCGTCTGCACGCCGGGAGCACCCGAGCTGTTGTCGAGCATCACCTCGTGCTCCTTCAGCTCGCGGGACCACGGCGCGTGGTCGGAGCTGACGACGCTCACGGCGCCACGGCCGATGCGGTCCCACAGGCCCTCACGTGCGGTCGCATCGCGCAGCGGAGGGTTGATCTTGAGGTGCCCGCGCTGCGTCTCGAGATCGTCCTGGGTGAAGGTCAGGTAGTGCGGGCACGTCTCGAGCGTGACGTCAGCGCCCTGCGAGCGGTACCACTCGACGAGGTCGACGCTGCGCGGCAGCGACAGGTGGCAGACGTGCAGGCGCGCGCCCGTGTTGGCCGCCACCTCGAGCGCCGTCAGCACCCCGAGCGTCTCCGAGACGGGCGGCCGCGACCGCGAGTGCGACTGCGGGTCGGTGCTGCCCGCCGCCCGCTCCTCCCGGAGCAGCGACTGGATGATCTCGTTGTTCTCGGCGTGCGTGCAGAGGGTGCGGCCCGCGTCCCGCACGGCGGCCATGACGCTCAGCAGCTCGCGGTCGTCGATGCGCGGGAAGCGCGTCTCGTGCGTGTGGAAGAGAGAGACCTTGAAGCCGACGGCCCCAGCCTCGGCGAGATCTCCAGCCGCACGCCACCCGCCACCGGGTGCGAGGGTGCCGAGCAGCGCGACGTCGATGTGCGCCTCGTCGTTCGCGAGATCCTGCTTCGCGCGCAGCTTGTCGATGCTGTTGATGGGGCCGGTGCCGTCGTACGGCATCTCCACGATCGTCGTCACGCCACCCGCGGCCGCCGCCCTCGTCGACGCGGCGATGCCCTCGCCGCCGTGCGAGAGGGAGTGCACGTGCGCATCCACCACTCCGGGCAGCACGTAGGAATCGCCGACGTCGACCAGCCTGGCTCCTGCGGGAGCCGCGGCGCGGGACGCACCGGTGTGCACCGCGACGATCCGAGGCCCCGCAGCCCACACCTCGCCCGGTCCCCAGACGCCGCGGGCATCCCGGATCCTCCCGCGCACGATGAGGGTCGCGACGAGGTCTTCCTGCGGCTGCGCTCCTGGCTCCATGCACACAGAATAAGAACGCAACAGTGGTTTCGGCTACTGCGTTCTTAGATCACGGGACGAAGTGCGGATGCAGCTGCCGCATGCCGGCCAGCTGGCTGCAGACCTGGGGCTTCAGCAGGCCACCCCAGCACGGAGCCAGCGCAACCCCCACGTCTGCACGCCGGGCCGATTCCAGCATCCCCAAACCTGGGGCTTCAGCAGGCACGAGCAGCGCCGAGCATGCGCACCCCCAACGTCTGTGCCTGAGCTCGGCGCGGTCAGCGCACGCAGCTCAGGTCAGCGGATGCGGTGGTGGTCGAAGACGATGCTCGTGCGAGTGGATGCGACGGCCGGGTGCGTCGACAGGTGCGCCACCACGAACTCCCGCACGTCATTCGAATCACGCACTGCGACGTGCACGATGAAGTCCTCCGAGCCGCCGAGGAAGAAGATCTGCACGACCTCGGGCAGCGCCCGCATCTCCTCCGCGAAATGCGCGAGCTCCTGCCGCTTCCCCGACCGGATGTTGACGCTGATGAGCGCCTGCAGCGCGAGGCCGAGCTGCGGCAGGCCCACATCCGCCGTGAACCTCGTGATCACGCCGCGGGCGACCAGCGAGCGCACGCGCGCGATGCACGTCGACTGCGCGATGCCGACGGCGTTCGCGAGCTGCGTGTTCGACTGCCGGGAGTCGGCCTGCAGCAGCTCGACGAGCCTGCGGTCGATGTCGTCGAGCGCCCCTGCATCCGCACCCCGAAGTTCCTTCGGCGTTCCAGCCATGCGCATCCCCTTCGATGACAGATTTCTACCAATACTGGCCCAAGGGCCGCGGTTCCTGCGGCTCTCAACCCGTTCGAAACACTTTCTGCGCATGATTTCCGAAGAACAGCACCGAATCAGCACGAACACAACGAGGTCATCATGCGCATCGGGATCCCTGCAGAGATCAAGAACAACGAGAACCGCGTCGCCATCACGCCCGCCGGAGTGCACGAGCTCGTGCGGCACGGCCACGAGGTGCTCATCGAGGCGGGCGCAGGGCTCGGCTCCGCCATCACCGACGAGGCCTACGAGGCCGCCGGTGCGAGCATCCTCGCCACCGCCGACGAGGTGTGGGCGCGCGCAGAGCTGCTCCTCAAGGTCAAGGAGCCCATCGCCTCCGAGTACCGGCACATGCGGCCAGACCTCGTGCTCTTCACCTACCTGCACCTCGCCGCCGACCGGGCGCAGGCAGAGGCGCTCGTCGGCGCGGGCACCACCGCGATCGCCTACGAGACGGTGCAGCTGCCGAACCGCTCGCTGCCGCTGCTCACCCCCATGAGCGAGGTCGCTGGCCGCCTCGCGACGCAGGTCGGCGCGTACCACCTCATGAAGGCCGCCGGCGGGCGCGGCATGCTGCTCGGCGGCGTCCCCGGAACGCCGAAGGCGAAGGTCGTCGTCATCGGCGGCGGCGTCGCCGGCGAGCACGCGGCCGCGAACGCCGTCGGCATGGGCGCCGACGTCACCATCATCGACCTCAACATCCCCCGGCTCCGGGAGCTCGAGGTGCAGTTCCAGGGCAAGATCCAGACGCGTGCCTCATCGGCGTACGAGATCGCGGCGCAGCTCGCCGAGGCCGACCTCGTCGTCGGCTCCGTCCTCATCCCGGGGGCCGCCGCACCGAAGCTCGTGACCGACGAGATGGTTGCGGGCATGAAGCACGGATCGGTGCTCGTCGACATCGCCATCGACCAGGGCGGATGCTTCGAGGGGTCGCACCCGACGACCCACGACGACCCCACGTTCCCGGTGCACAACTCGATCTACTACTGCGTCGCGAACATGCCTGGCGCCGTGCCGGAGACCTCGACGCGCGCGCTCACCAACGCGACGCTCCCGTACGTGACCGCCATCGCCGACAAGGGCTGGAAGCGTGCCATGCAGGACAACCCGGCGCTCTCGCTCGGGCTCAACGTGCACGGCGGGCACATCACCAACCGCGGCGTCGCGACGGCGCTCGGCCTCGACTACCGCCCCGTCGACGAGATCCTCGCCGCCGAGTAGCCGCCGCGCACCGCATCCGCGCACCGCATCCGCGCACCCGACCTCAATCGCTGCCAGTCAAATGGCCCCTGAGCCCCGAGCCACCGCGAACGCCGCCAGCCAGGTGGCCCTTCTGGAACATCCAGAAGGGCCACCTGGCTGGCAGTGATCGCGCTGTGGGGCGGGTGCGCGGGCCGGCCGGGCCGGCGACCGGGGTGCCAGCGCAGGCCAGGGAACCCGCGGACACCGACCGCACGGCTACGCGCTGGTCGTGGCGGCGCTCGTGGATGCGACCGTCGCGCCGGAGACAGCGCCAGCACTCGAGCCTGCGCCCGAGCCTGCGCCCGAGCCCGAGCTAGCCTCAGCATCCTTCGGACCCCGCTTCGTGCGGCCGGGGACGACGAGGCGGCCGAGCAGTGCGAGGATGCCATCCACGACGAGCGCGAGGAGCGTCACGAGGATCGCGCCGACGAGCACGCGCCCGTAGTCGGTGACGGCCAGGCCGTCGAAGATGTAGCGCCCGAGGCCGCCGAGGTTGACGTAGGCCGCGATGGTCGCGGTCGCGATGACCTGCAGCACCGCGCTGCGGAGGCCGGCGACGATGAGCGGCATGGCGTTGGGCAGTTCGACCTGCCACACAATCTGCCACTCGGTCATGCCCATGGCTCGCGCGGCGTCCACGGTCGCTCGGCTCACGTTGGCGACACCCGAGTAGACGCCGGCGAGGAGCGGCGGCACGGCGAGGATGACCAGCGCGATCACGGGCGGGAACAGGCCGAGCCCCATGAGCAGCACGAGCAGCGTCATGAGGCCCAGGCTGGGGAGTGCCCGGAGCACGTTGGCGGTGGCGACGATGAAGGTCGTGCCCTTGCCGGTGTGGCCGATGACGAGGCCGAGCGGGAACGCGATGACGGCGGCGAGTGCGACGGCGAGCAGCGAGTACCAGAGGTGCTCGCCGACACGCGCCGGGATGCTCGCGGAGCCGACCCAGTTGGCCGGGTCGAGGAAATAGGACAGCATCTCGTTGAACATCAGACGTTTGCCTTCTTTTCCGGAGAATCGAGTCCGATGACGGTGTCGAGCATGGCGGTCTCCGTGCGCTCGTTGGGTGTGCGCCTCGCGGCGCGCTTCGCTTTGACGCGCCCGCTGCGGAGCCACGGTGTGGTGGCGACGCCGATGAGGGCGATGATGCGGTCGAAGATGAACGCGAGGACGAGGATCGTGATGATGCCCGCGAAGATCTGGTCCGGGTAGTCGCGCTGGAAGCCGGCCGTGAAGAGCTGGCCGAGGCCGCCGACGCCGATGACGGCACCGACCGACACGAGCGAGACGTTGGTGACGGCGACGACCCGGAGGCCGGCGACGAGCACCGGGATGGCGAGGGGCAGCTCGACCTCGATGACCCGCTTGATCGACGAGTAGCCGATGGCGCTCGACGCGTCCTTCACGTCGGCGGGCACGGCGTCGAGCGACTCGAGCACGGTGCGGATGAGGAGCGCCGTCGAGTAGAGCGTCAGCGCGATGACCACGTTGAGCGGGCTGATGATCGGCGTGCCGACGATCGAGGGGATGACCACGAACAGCGCGAGCGACGGGATCGTGAACACGATGCTCGCGACGACGATCGCGACCGCGCGACCCCGGGGGCGCCCGACGAGCAGCATCCCGAGCGGCAGCGCGATGATGAGGCCGAGCACCGTGGGCACGACCGAGAGCATCGCGTGCTGGATGATGATGGGCCAGACGGTGTCCCAGTTCGCGATGAGCCAGTTCATGACCGGTCGCCGCTCGAGTCGGCGACGCGCGCGAACACCGTCTCGCCGCGCACGACACCGGCGGCGACGCCGGATTCGTCGACCACGACGGCGAGGCCCGCCGGGGAGGCGAGCACCGCGTCGAGCGACCGGCGCAGGTTGTCGTCGAGGGTGACGACGGCGCCGACGGGGACGCGCAGCGAGCTCGCGCGGTGCAGCCAGGCGTCGGGGCGGCCGTTGTCGTCGACGGCGAGCGACCACTCCGATGTGTGGGGGTCGAGGCTGATGATGCCGGCGACCGGCTCGGCGAGGGGCTCAGCGGTGAGGGATGCGTCCCGGAACGTGAGGGCCCGGTAGCCGCGGTCCTTGGAGATCATGCTGGAGACGAACGTGTTCGCGGGCCTCGTCATGACCTCCTCGGCCGCCGCGTACTGGTGCAGTACGCCGCCGGGGCCGAAGACGGCGATCTTGTCGCCGAGGATGAGCGCCTCGTCGATGTCGTGCGTCACGAACACGATCGTCTTCTTCAGCTCGCGCTGCAGGCGGATCATCTCCTGCTGCAGCTCGTCGCGCACCACCGGGTCGACGGCGCTGAACGGCTCATCCATGAGCAGGATGGGCGGGTCGGCCGCGAGCGCACGGGCGACGCCGACGCGCTGCTGCTGGCCGCCGGAGAGGTCGGCGGGGTAGCGGTGCACGAGCTCGGGGCGGAGGCGAACCCGCTCGATGGCGTCCATCGCCTTCGCGCGGGCCTCCTTCGCGGGCACGCCCTTGAGCCGGAGCACGGTGGCGACGTTGTCGAGCACGGTCCGGTGCGGGAAGAGTCCCGCGTTCTGGATCACGTAGCCGATGCCGAGGCGCAGCTGCGTCGAGGGCACATCCGCGACGTCCTTGCCTGCAACCGTGATGCGGCCGCTCGACGCGTCGATCATCTTGTTGATCATGCGCATCGACGTCGTCTTGCCGCATCCGCTGGGGCCGACGAAGGCCGTGAAGGAGCCCTCCTCGATGTCGAGGCTGAGGTCGTTGACCGCGGTGGTGCCGTCCGGATACGTCTTGGTGACGCTCTCGAAGGTGATCATGCTGCTCCTTGGCTGGGGACGGGGTGATCTTGGTGCGAGAGCCGACGGCTCACGCGTCCTGCACGTGCTCGCTCAGCTCGGCGATGTCGGCGCGCACTCGGTCGATTCGCTGAGAGGTCATGATGGCGGGGTCGTTGAGGGCGAGCGTCTCACGGATGCGCTTCGAAAGCTGCACCACGAGCGGGGCGCGGTCCTTCATTGAGGGCGCGGGGGCTGCGACGCCCACGCCGACTGCGAGGAGCGCCTCGATCGCGAGGAGCCGCTCGGCGGCCTCAAGGCTGTCCTCGAGGAGGCGCACGGCGAGGTAGCCCTGCGCGTTGTGGTCCTCGACGCCGTCGCCGACGACCCCGCCGAGGTGCGAGACGGGCGCCGCGAGCTGCTGGAGTCGCGCCATGAGCGATGAGGCCGTGTTCGCGAGGATGACGGGCACGAACGGATGCTCGGCGTCGTCGATCGACAGCACCTGCTCGACGAGCGAGCGCTCGGAGCGGAGGCGCCTGATCATGAGGGAGCAGCGCCGCTCGCTCATGATGCCGAAGTGCGCGAGGAGGAGGCGGACCGAGTCGGCGGTGATCGCCATCTGGATCGTCGAGAAGTTGCCGTTGGAGATGATGACGTCGTTGTCGACGTCGATGTAGGGGTTCTCGCTGCGCGCGTTCAGCTCGACCGTGACCGACTCGCGCAGCACATCCGCCTGCTCGATGAGCGTGCCGTGCACCTGCGGGACGGTGCGCATGGAGAGCGGGTCCTGCAGCGAGCCAGCCGTGGCGGGGCCGTAGGCGCGACTCGAGCCGAGGAGCGAGCGGAAGCGGGCGGCGGCGCGGATCTGACCGGGGTGGGGGCGCGCCGCGACGACCTTCTCCTGGAAGCCCTTGACGCTGCCGTTGAGGGCGTCGAAGGTGTGGGCGACGACGAGGTCGGCTGAGGCGGTGAAGCGGTCGAGTCGCACCGAGGTGAGGGCGGCGATGCCCACCGAGGCGGCATTCGCGCCGACGAGGGCGAGGCCGTCCTTCGCGGCGAGCTCCAGCGGGACGAGCCCCGCCGTCGCAAGCGCCTCGCGAGCCGGGACGGTCTGCGTGCCCGTCTCGTCGAGCACCCGGCCACGGCCGACGAGCACGTTCCCGATCGCCGCGAGCATGGACAGGTCTGCCGCGCCGACGGATCCCTCAGACGGGATGGCGGGCGTCACGCCGCATTCGAGCAGGCAGCGCAGCCCCTCGAAGAGCGACGTCGTCGCCCCAGAGTTGCCCTGCGCCATGACGGCGAGGCGCGCGAGCATGACGGAACGAGCCTCGATCGGGGTGAGGTTCTTGCCGACAGCGGCGTCGTGGGAGGCGAGGACGAACAGCTGGAAGGCGTGCTGGAGCTCCTCGGGGATCTCCTGGTCGCGCAGCGGGCCGAGGCCACGGTTCACGCCGTACGCCGGTTCGCCGCGCGCCATGACGCTCTCGATGACGCCGCGGGCCTCCGCGAGGCGGACCCTGACGTGCGGGTCGATGTCGAGGTGGCCGACGGTGACGGCCAGTCGCTCCAGGATGCGCGGGGTCATGCGGTCGCGACCGATGACGAAGCTCGAGAGCGGCAGCGACGCCTCCGCGCTGGTCCCCGCGAGCGCGTTGACGCCAGCGGACGACGCGTCCGTGACCGAGCGCTTCGCCTGCGCGGCACGCCTGTTGGGGCGCATCGTCGGGCGCACTTGCGGCCGCTGCTCGGCGTCTGCGTGCTGCTGCATCCGGAACTCGCTTCTGGTGGATCTTGAAACTGGAGGGGTGAAGAAAGCGGGGGAGGTGGGTTCGGCGGTCGTGCCTGGTGGTGCTGCCGAGAGTGTGGATGCGGACGGCGCGTGACCGGCCGCATCCACCCTCTGGGCGGTCGTGCGGGTGCTCCGGTGCCTACGCGCCGAGCAGGCCCTTCTCGGTGAGCCAGTCGGTCGCGGCCTTGGTCGGCTCGACCTTCTCCTCGCCCGAGACGCGCGTGTTCAGCGCGATGAGCTCGTCGGTGGTCAGCTGCGCCGAGATGGCGTCGATGACCTCAGCGACCTCGGGGGTGAGCTTCTCGGTGTTGCCGATCGGGACGACCTGCTGCGCCGGGAAGTTGTTCTTCGGGTCCTCGAGCACGACCAGGTCGTTCTCGACGATCGCGGGCGACGTGGTGAAGATGTTCGCCACCTGCACCTGTCCGCTCACGAGCGCGTCGACCGTAGCCGGTCCTCCGCCGTCAGCGATGGGGGTGAAGGCGCTGGGCTCGACGCCGTAGTTCGCCTTCAGGCCGGGCAGGCCCTGCGGGCGCTCCTGGAACTCGGCCGGGGCACCGTAGGTGATCTCGGCGTTGTGCGCGGCGAGGTCGGCGATGGTCGTCAGGTTCCACTTCTCAGCGGTCTCCTTCGTGACGACGACCGCGTCCTTGTCCTCAGCCTCGGCCGGGGTGAGCCCCGTGAGGCCCTCCGCCTCGAGCGCCGCGGTGAGCCCCGTGTTGATGGTCTCCGCATCCGCCGTGTCCGCCTCGGGGTCGAGGAAGATGAGGAGGTTGCCGGTGTAGTCGGGGATCAGGTCGATCGATCCGTCCGACAGCGCCGGGATGTACGCCTCGCGCGAGCCGATGTTGAACTGCGTCTCGACCGTGAAGCCGGCATCCTTGAGCGCTTCCGCGTACAGGTTGCCGATGATCTCCGACTCCGGGAAGTTCGCCGAGGAGACGACGATGGTGTCGCCGGACGCGGCGCCCTCGTCGGTTCCGCCGGCGTCGGGGGCGGTCGGGTTCGAGCAGGCTGAGAGGAGGCCGATCGCTGCAAGCGCGGCGATGCCTCCAGTGATCAGGCGTGTCTTCTGCATTGGGGTTTCCCTATCTTCGGCGGTAGCCAGAACATCAGTGATGTGCGGCCATCTTAGGAATGTGCCCCATGAATTCGGGACGCGCTTCCCGGAAGGCGCGAATTAACTCTGTGTTACGTGCCCAACGCACGGGAAAGCGTCCGTGTTCCCCGCGTCGCGGGTCGCGCATCCTGGCCGTCGGTCCCCGAACGCCGCGCAGTCAACCCTCAGCGCGCGCCCCGGCGAAACCGGGTAGACATGTGACCGTGACGACCACTGCGCCTCTCCCCCTCATCGCCGTCATCGCGACGGGCGGCACCATCGCCAGCACGACAACCGCCTCAGGGGCGACGACGCCCAGCCTCGGCGCGGATGCGCTGCTCGAGGGCGCAGACGCGCCAGGTGCCCGCCTGCGGCCCGTGAACCTCATGGCCGTCGATTCCTCGAGCCTCACCCTCGGCGACATGCAGTCGATCAGCGACGAGGTGCGCCGCCAGGTGGAGGATGACGAGGTCAGCGCCGTCATCGTGCTGCACGGCACCGACTCCATGGAGGAGTCGTCGCTGCTCACCGACCTGCAGCTCAAGAGCTCGAAGCCCGTCATCTTCACCGGTTCGCAGTTCACTGCGGAGTCTGAGGCACCGGACGGGCCCGCGAACGTCGCCGCGGCCCTCGCCGCCGCGCTCGATCCCGCCAACCGCGGGCGAGGCGTGCTCGTCGCGTTCGGCGGCCGACTGCTCAAGGCGTGGGGCCTCACGAAGGCATCCGCAGACCGCGCGGATGCGTTCCGGAGCGTCACCGACAGGCCCGCCCGCCGCCTGCACCTGCCGGCCCCGGTGACCGGAATGCGCGTCGACACCGTCGCCGTCATGCCTGGCGGCGACGCCACGCACCTGCACGCGAGCCTCGAAGCCGGCGTGCAGGGCATCGTGCTCGTCGGCCTCGGTTCCGGCAACGCGAGCCAGAGCATCGTCTCCGCCGCATGGGAATGCCAGGCCTCCGACATCCCGCTCGTCGTCTCGAGCCGCGTGCCCTTCGGTGTCCTCAAGGCCAGCTACGGCGGAGGCGGGGGCGGGCACGACCTCGCGGTCGTCGGCGCCATCCACGCGGCGGTCCTGCGCGCCGGGCAGGCGCGCATCCTGCTCGCCGCCCTGCTT
The DNA here is from genome assembly GCF_050315415.1 of Pseudoclavibacter sp. Marseille-Q434. NCBI lineage: Bacteria > Bacillati > Actinomycetota > Actinomycetes > Micrococcales > Microbacteriaceae > Pseudoclavibacter > Pseudoclavibacter sp. Marseille-Q434. The sequence goes on from NZ_JBNPQH010000006.1 coordinate 32,077, forward strand.
GCCAATGAGGCCACGAGCGAGGACATCGCGGCGGCGTTCGCCGCCGAATAGGTGGGCTGCCACTCCTGCGCCGCGGCGGAGCTCAGACATCACGGACGCCTGTCCAACTTCCGGGATCAGTGAGCGCGGGAGACGCCGCAACGCGCGAACCCGGCCGTTTCATCACGCAACTTGGCCAGGTGGGCGCGGATTTCCCGCGGCCGGTTCGACGTTGCGCGGACGCCTGTCCAACATCAGTGCGATATCAGGCCCGAAAGCGTCGAAACGCCCTCGAAGCACGTTTATTGCACTGATGTTGGTCAGGCCGCGCGAAGACCCGCGTACTCGTGGCCCCGCTTCTTCGTCCGTCCGCGAGAAGCGGCGACTCCCGTCCTGCTAGCTGGCGTAGCTGCCGACGAGGCGCACGGCGCCGCCGTCGACGCCCTTGGCGCCCTGCTCGAAGCCATCGAAGTCGCGGGCCTCGGTCGAGATGGTGCCGGCGACCCAGGAGGGGAGGCCAGCAGCCTCGAGCCACTCGACGACCGCGGATGCGCGCTGCGCGTCGACGACCGCGAACATGCCGATGCCGAGGTTCCAGGTGCCTTCCGTCGACTCGAGGTCGGTGCCGGCGAAGCCCGCGAGGACGCGGAAGATGTCGTTCGGGGACCAGGCGCCGCGGTCGAGCTCGATCCAGGCACCCTGCGGGAGGACGCGGGCGAGATTCGCTGCGATGCCGCCGCCGGTGACGTGGCTGAAGGCGTGCACGGCGCCGTCGAGCGCTGGCTCGGCGAGAAGACGGACGAGCGGGCCGGTGTAGAGGCGCGTCGGCTCGAGGAGCACTTCGCCGACGACCCCGCCCAGCTCCGCCGAGGTGTCTGTGAAGGCGAGCCCCTGGTCGGCGACGATGCGGCGCACCAGCGAGTAGCCGTTCGAGTGGAGTCCGCTCGACGCGATCGAGATGACGACGTCGCCGTGCTGCACACGCTCTGGTCCGAGCATCCGGTCGGCCTCGACGACGCCGACCGCGGCGCCAGCCACGTCGTAGTCGTCCGGGCCGAGGAGACCGGGGTGCTCTGCCGTCTCGCCGCCGGTCAGCGCGGTGCCGGTCTCGGCGCACGCCTTCGCGATGCCCTCGACGATCGAGGCGATGCGCTCGGGGACGACGCGGCCGCAGGCGATGTAGTCGGTCATGAAGAGGGGCTCGGCGCCCACGACGACGATGTCGTCGACGACCATCGCCACGAGGTCCTGCCCGATGGTGTCGTGCTTGTCGATGGCCTGCGCGATCGCGACCTTCGTGCCGACGCCGTCGGTCGAGGTCGCGAGGATGGGCTTCGTGAACGACGTCAGACGCGACGCGTCGAAGAGGCCGGCGAAGCCGCCGACGCCGCCGAGCACTTCTGGTCCGTGGGTCGCCTGGACGGCGCGCTTCATGAGCTCGACGGCGGTGTCGCCCGCACGGGTGTCGACGCCAGCGGCGGCGTAGAGGTCGTTGCCTGACACAGGGATGCCCTTTCCTCGGGGGATGCGCCCAACAGCCTAGCCCGCCGCGAGGGTGACGCCGGAAGCGAACCCTTCCCACGCTGGTGCGCGCGGACTCGCCAGCTGTGACAAAATCGAAACATCGTTCAGGGCCCCTCGTGGGCCTCCTTGAAATCGGGCCCTCGCGGGCGCGCTTACCTGTGCTTGGAGCTCCCCCAGCGTGTGCGGCATTGTTGGTCACGTCTCGACCAGTCCCGTCAACCAACAGATCTACGATTCCCTCCTGCTCCTGCAGCATCGCGGCCAGGATTCGTCCGGCATCGCGACAGCCGACGGGGACACGTTCCACATCGCGAAGGTCAAGGGGCAGGTCCGCGAGGGCTACCGCACCCGCGACATGCGCAACCTGCTCGGCAACGTCGGCCTCGGCCACGTCCGCTATGCGACGGCTGGCAGCGCGAAGAGCGACGACGAGGTGCAGCCGTTCTACGTGAACGCGCCCTACGGCATCGTCCTCGTGCACAACGGCAACCTCACGAACACGCGAGAGCTGCGCAAGGAGCTCTTCAACGTCGACCGCCGCCACCTGAACTCGTCGAGTGACACCGAGCTGCTGCTCAACGTCCTCGCGAACGAGCTGCAGCACGGCATCAACGGCGACGACCTCACCCCGGACGACCTGTTCGACTCGATCTCCCGCCTGCACGACCGGGTCGAGGGCTCGTACGCATCCGTCGCCCTCATCTCCGGATACGGGCTGCTCGCCTTCCGCGACCCGTTCGGCATCCGCCCCCTCGTCCTCGGTCGCCGCGACGACGAGCACGGCCGCGACGAGTGGGTTGTCGCGTCCGAGTCGCTCGTGCTCGAGTCGGGCGGCTACGACTTCGTCCGCGACGTCGAGCCGGGCGAGGCGATCTTCGTCTCCATGGGCGGCGAGCTCTTCTCGCGCCAGTGCGCCGTCAACCCGCGCCTCGTGCCCTGCTCGTTCGAGTACGTGTACCTCGCTCGCCCCGACTCCGTCATGAACGGCATCTCGATCTACGAGTCGCGCCTGCGCATGGGGAAGACCCTCGCCGCGAACGTCGAGCGCAGCATCAGCGCCGGCGACATCGACGTGGTCATGCCCATCCCAGACTCGGGCCGCCCCACGGCGATGGAGATGGCGAAGACCCTCGGCATCGACTACCGCGAAGGCTTCTACAAGAACCGCTACGTGGGCCGCACGTTCATCATGCCGGGGCAGAAGGTGCGCAAGAAGTCGGTGCGCCAGAAGCTCAACGCGCTCCCGACGGAGTTCCGCGGCAAGAACGTGCTGCTCGTCGACGACTCGATCGTGCGCGGCACGACGTCGAAGGAGATCGTCGAGATGGCCCGGCAGGCCGGTGCCAACTCGGTGACCTTCGCATCCGCCGCTCCCCCGGTCCGCTACCCGCACGTGTACGGCATCAACATGCCGTCGCGCGGCGAGCTCGTCGCATCGGGCCGCTCGATCGAGGAGATCGCGTCGGTCATCAGCGCCGACCGTCTCGTCTACCAGGAGGTCGGCGACCTGTTCACGGCCATCACCGAGGGCTCGAACGTGAAGGAGCTCGACATGAGCTGCTTCGACGGCAACTACGTCACCGGCACCGTCACCCCCGAGTACCTCGCCTGGCTCGAGCTCAACACGAAGAGCTAGCCAGCCGGCGCATCCTTGCCGCCCGACGGGGCCAGACATCTGGGAAACGCATGTTCGTCGCGAAACGAGCATGCGTTTTCCACAGGTGTCGCGGGATGCGAGACGCCGGACGCGAGGCGGGCGGCAGGGCGGGGCGCCGGTAGAGTCCTCGCATGACCGACGCTCCCCTCGCGCCCCGCAACCGAACCCGCGACCTCACGCAGATCGCCGTGTTCGCGGGCATCGTGGCGGCCCTCGGCGTGGTGCCGGCCATCACGATCCCCGGCCCGGGCGTCCCGATCACGCTGCAGACCCTCGGCGTCATGCTCGCGGGGGCCGTGCTGGGCGCGAAGCGCGGGTTCTCCGCGCTGCTGCTCTTCAACGTCCTCGTGCTCGCGGGGCTCCCGCTCCTCGCTGGCGGCCGCGGCGGCCTGGCCGTGCTGGCGAGCCCCACGGTCGGCTACTTCATCGGCTTCCCCATCGCGGCCTTTGCCGTCGGCTGGCTCGTCGAGCGCTTCGGGAACCCGTTCCGCCTTCTGCCCGGCATCCTCGCAACCGTCGTCGGCGGCGTGCTCGTGCTCTACGTCCCCGGCATCATCGGCGTCGCGCTCGTGGCCCAGATCGGGTTCGGTGCCGCTGCCGTCTCGGCTCTCGCTTTCCTGCCGGGCGACCTGGCGAAGGCGGTCATCGCGGCGCTCATCGCCCGCGGCGTCCACAAGGCCTACCCGGGGCTCATCTCCGGTCGTCGGCACCGGCGGAAGGCCGCGTCCAGTCCAGCAGCGGCACCGGCAGTGGATGCGTGACCGCTCGGCTCCCGCGTCCCCTCACGTCCGCCCGATGAACGGGGCCTGCGCATGATCGAGCTGCACGGCGTGAGCGTCGCGTTCGGCGACGGCGCCCAGCGGCGGCGGGTGCTCGACGACATCTCGGTCACGCTCCACGAGCAGCGCATCGGGATCATCGGCGCCAACGGCTCGGGCAAGTCGAGCCTCGCGAGGCTCCTCAACGGCCTGCTGCTGCCGACGAGCGGAACCGTCTCGGTCGACGGCTTCGACACGAAGCGGGACGGGCGAGAGGTCCGCCGGCGCGTGGGGTTCTGCTTCACCGACCCCGACTCGCAGATCATCATGCCGACCGTCGGGGAGGACGTCGCCTTCGGGCTCGGGCGGCGGGGCCTCAGCAAGGCCGAGATCGCCGCCCGCACGGCCAGCGCGCTCGAACAGGTCGGGCTCACCGACCGCGCCGACCACCCGGCGCACCTCCTCTCCGGCGGACAGAAGCAGCTGCTCGCCCTCGCGGCGGTGCTCGTGACCGAGCCGAGCATCCTCGTCCTCGACGAGCCCACGACCCTCCTCGACCTGCGCAACGCACGCGCCATGGCCGCCCGTATCGCACGCCTGCCGCAGCAGGTTGTCCTCGTGACCCACGACCTCGACCTGCTCCGCACCTTCGATCGCGTGCTCGTGGTGCACGACGGGCGCATCCACTTCGACGGGTCACCGTCGGAGGCCATCGCGTCGTACCGGGCCGCCATCGAGGCCGAAGGGGCGCCGTGAAGCCCGCATCCCGGCCGACGGGGTTCTGGGACGCCCGCCTCGACGACGAAGGGCGCGCTGCGGGGCACCCGCTCTCGCCGGGCACAGCCCGTGGCTGACCGCTCGTCGCCGCTCGCGGTCTACGTGCCCGGGGCATCCGTCGTCCACCGGCTGCCGGCAGGGGCGAAGCTGCTCGCGCTCGTCGCCGCCGGTGCAGCAGTGCTCGCGATCGCGTCGCCGCTCGCCGCCGGCATCGCGGTCGCGACTGCCCTGCTCGGGTTCGCGGTCGCGCGACTGAGCCTGCGCTACGCCTGGCGCGGCGTGCGGCCCACGTGGATCTTCCTGATCGGCATCTTCGCCTTCCAGTGGTGGAGCGCTGACCTCGCCCGGGCTCTCGGCGTCGTCGGGTCGATCGTCGCGCTGCTCCTCGCGGCAGCCCTCGTCAGCCTCACGACCCGCACGACCGACATGATCGACGCCATCGTGTGGCTGCTCCGGCCGCTCCGACGCGTCGGCGTGGATCCCGACCGAATCGCGTTGCAGCTCGCGCTCGGCGTGCGAGCGGTGCCGCTCATCGGCGAGCTCGCCGAGACCGCGAGGCAGGCGCAGTACGCACGCGGCCGCCGCGGCAGCCCGCGTGCCTTCGCCGTGCCGCTTGTCGTGCGAGCGCTGCGTCGCGCCGACGCCATGTCAGACGCGCTGCACGCGCGCGGCCTCGACGACTGAGCGAACCGAGAGGTCCTCGCGCTCTTCCGCACCTGGCTCGGACCGGGACCTGACAGCCTTTGCTGACAGTCAGGGTGACGTGGGGAGCGTCGCCGCCGCACCGCCCGCATTTTCAGTCCTACGTCACCTTGAGTGGCAACACCCCCCGCCTCGAATCGTCACGACGCGATGAACTGGGTCCGTGAACACCAGTCAGTTCCAGAGGGAGGCGCGCGCACGGCCACTGTTGCAGCGGCCGTGCGGGGGGGGGGGGTTAGCTGCGGTTCTCGAGCTCGTCGGCGCGGATGAGACGCGCGTCGACCGACTGCTTCGCAGAGACCCGACCCGCGATGTACCCGGCGAGCCCGCCGAGTGCAAGCGTGATGGGCACCGTGAACGCGAGGAGGAACGCGAACACCTGGATGCGCGTGAACGCCTCGTTGGGCGGGAACGCGAACGTGAGGATCGTCACGAGCACCACGCCGACGATGGCGCCGAGCACGAGGAAGCTGCTCATGCGCGGGACCCGGTGCACCTTCGCGTCCATCTCGCGGACGCCGTCATCCTCGTCTTCGTCGATCAGCTCGGCGAACTCGGCCTCGTAGCCCTCCAACTCGTCGCCGGCTTGGACCGTGCGGTCAGCCGTCGGTTCGGCGCCGCCTTCAGGTCGCGGCGGAGTGGGTTCGTTCTCGCGGAGCATGCATCCATTGTCGCGCAGTTCCCGGTGAGCGCGCGCAGGATGCGCAGTGGCCGGGGCGGCGGCCCCGCCGAGGCACGACGCCCTCAGCGACGTACGAGCGGCAGCCAGGCCGAGACGTCGGCGCGGGTGCCGGAGGCGCGCACGCGGTTCGCCTCGAAGGCCTCCTGCCATGAGGTCCGGCCCGTTGCCAGCTCGAGCCAGGTGTCGGCGTCGAGCTCGATGACGTTCGGCGGCGTGCCTCTCGTGTGGCCGGGACCCTCGACGCACTGCACGGCCCCGAACGGCGGCACGCGAACCTCGACGCTCGCGCCGGGCGCCCGGTCCTCGAGGGCCTGCAGCGTGTAGCGAACGGCAGTCGCGGCGTCGGCACGAGGCGTCGGACGCCCCTCCGCGCGAGCTTCAGACCAGGCGGTGATGGCTCCGAGGCCAGCGGCGTCGGCGATTCGGGGTTTCGGCACGTCCTTATTGTGCTCCAGCCGCGCCCCCGGAGTCGGTGAGCGACGCACCTCACCGGGGCGGGCTGCCAACTTCGGCGACTCTTCGGCGTTTCCGTTCGGCGGACACCGTGATCCGAGGAAGCAGTCACCGGAGCTGGCGACCGGTGCGCGACGAGGCGCAGGCAGAAGCGCCGCCGGTGTCGCCGACCGGTCATCTGCCTTCACGCGGAAGCGGGAGACGTCGTCCCCGGTTAGGCTGGTGCGGTGAGAATTCTCGTCCTCGGATCCGGTGCCCGCGAGCACGCAATTGTTGCCGCCCTCCACAGCGAGCGCGCACACTCGATCGTCACGGCCCCGGGCAATCCGGGTATCGCCGACGAGTCTGAGGTGATCAGGCTCGATGTGAACAACCCGTCGCTCGTGACGGCGTTCGCCAAGGACGAGGGCTTCGACCTCGTCGTCATCGGCCCGGAAGCGCCACTCGTCGCGGGTGTCGCCGACGCGCTGCGCGACGCCGGTATCCCCGTGTTCGGCCCGTCGAAGGCCGCCGCCGAGATCGAGGGCTCGAAGACCTTCGCGAAGGACGTCATGTCCCGCGCCGGCGTCCCGACGGGCGGCGCACGCCTCGCGACGACGCTCGACGAGGCGGCCGCGGCGATCGACGAGTTCGGCGCTCCGTACGTCGTGAAGGCCGACGGTCTCGCGTCCGGCAAGGGTGTCATGGTGACGGAGAGCCGCGAGGACGCGCTCATCCACGCCGAGCACTGGCTTGCCGCTGGCCCCGTGCTGGTCGAGGAGTTCCTCGACGGCCAGGAGGTCTCGCAGTTCGTCTTCTCCGATGGGGTCAACGTCCGGGCGCTCCCGCCCGCACAGGACTTCAAGCGCCTCCTTGCCGGCGACGGTGGCCCGAACACGGGCGGCATGGGCGCGTACACGCCCGTCCCGTTCCTGGGCGACCGCTTCGGCGGCGAGCGCGCCTTCTCGAAGCTCATCGTCGACCAGGTCGCGAAGCCCGTCGTCGACGAGATGCGGGCCTCCGGAACGCCGTTCGCGGGACTCCTGTACTGCGGACTCATCGTGACGAGCGCCGGCATCCGCGTCATCGAGTTCAACGCGCGCTTCGGTGACCCCGAGACGCAGGCCGTGCTCGAGCGCCTCGCCCAGCCGCTCTCCGAACTGCTGTACGCGTCGGCGACCGGCACCCTCGGACATCTGCCAGACGAGCTCGCGATCGCCGACAACGCGGCGGTCACGATCGTGCTCGCGAGCGAGGGCTACCCGGAGGACGTGCAGTCCGGCCGCACCATCACGGGTGTTCAGGATGCGCTGGCTGAGCCGAACGTGAAGGTGCTGCAGGCGGCCACGACCCAACGCGACGACGACACGCTCGTGACAAGCGGAGGCCGCATCCTCAACGTCGTCGGAACCGGCGCGACCATCGCGGAGGCTCGCGCGTTCGCGTACCAGGGGCTCTCGCGCATCCACGTCGACGGCGCGCAGTACCGCACAGACATCGCCGAGCTCGCGGCCCGCGAGCAGCAGTCGTGACCGACGCCGCGCTGACTCCCACGCTCGAAGGGTGGTCGCACGTCTCGTCCGGCAAGGTGCGCGAAGTGTACGAGTCACCGACCGACGACCGCGTGCTGCTCGTCGTCGCGAGCGACCGCGTGAGCGCATTCGACCACATCCTCTCCCCCGGCATTCCCGGGAAGGGCGCTCGCCTCACGGCGTTGAGCCGCTGGTGGTTCGACCGCATCGCGGTGCCGAACCACCTGCGCGAGCCGTCGGGATGGGATGCATCGCTGCCCGCCGACACCGCAGCCCGATCGATGCGCGTCGTGCGGTTGGAGATGTTCCCCGTCGAGTGCGTCGTGCGCGGCTACCTGACCGGTTCGGGGCTCATCGAGTACCGCGAACACGGCACAGTGTGCGGGATCGCCCTGCCGACGGGGCTCGAGGACGGCGACCGGCTTCCGGCCCCGATCTTCACGCCCGCCTACAAGGCGCCCCAGGGTGAGCATGACGAGAACATCAGCTTCGAGAAGATGATCGAGCTCGTGGGCCTCGACGATGCAGTCGCGCTGCGTGACCTGTCGCTGCGGGTGTTCCGCGAGGCGTCCGCGGTCGCCGAGGCGCGCGGCGTCATCTTGGCCGACACGAAGTTCGAGTTCGGACGCAACCCCGCCAACGGCGAGATCACGATCGGCGACGAGGTGCTCACGAGCGACTCGTCACGCTATTGGGACGCGAAGCTGTACGCCGACACCACGCTGCCGCTGAAGCAGCGGCTGTCGTCGTTCGACAAGCAGATCGTCCGCGACTGGCTGTCCTCGAACTGGGACAAGCAGGGTGAACCGCCCGCGCTTCCGGCCGAGGTCATCGAGCGCACCCAGGCTCGCTACGCGGAGCTCTTCGACCGCCTCGGAGTCGGCGCCTAGCCACGTCTCAGACGCCGAGGCCAGTGCCGTGCGGACGAGCACGCCCCTTGCTCGGCGCACGTAGCGGACCTATGGTCGTCATTCCGCGGTCTGAACGATCTCGACACCGCCCTGGAATTCCGCTGCCGCTCATGGACTCGCGGGTCCTCCTGCTTCCTCACCCTCGAGACTGGATCCGCTGTGCCTCCCTCTGCCCCATCCGCGCCGGTGTCCGCCGTCACGGCCATCACTCCCGAGCAGCGACAGTCGGTGCTCCGAACGCTGCGATCACCTCGCCTGCTCAAGGTGGAGGTGCTCGGCGGCCTGGTCGTGGCGCTCGCGCTGATTCCCGAGGCGATCGCGTTCTCGGTCATCGCGGGAGTGGACCCCCGGGTGGGTCTCTTCGCCTCGTTCACGATGGCCGTCTCGATCGCCGTCCTGGGCGGCCGGCCCGCCATGATCTCGGCGGCGACGGGCGCCGTCGCGCTCGTGATCGCGCCGCTCATGGCCTCGCACGGGCTCGACTACCTCATCGCCGCGGTGCTCCTCGCCGGTGTGCTGCAGGTGCTGCTCGCCGTGATCGGGGTTGCGAAGCTCATGCGGTTCATCCCGCGCCAGGTGATGGTCGGGTTCGTGAACGCGCTCGCGATTCTCGTGTTCCTGGCGCAGGTGCCCGAGCTGCTCGGGGTGCCGTGGCTCGTGTATCCGCTCACCCTGCTGGCCCTCATCATCGTGTTCGGGCTTCCCAGACTGACGACCGTCGTGCCTGCTCCGCTGGTCGCGATCGTGGTGCTCACGCTCATCACGGTGCTCGCGTCGCTCAGCGTTCCCACGGTGGGCGACAAGGGCGAGCTGCCGAGCACCCTGCCGGGGTTCTTCGTGCCGGATGTGCCGCTCACGTTGGAGACGCTGCAGATCGTCTTCCCGTTTGCGTTGGCCATGGCATTCGTCGGGCTGCTCGAATCGCTCATGACGGCGAAGCTCGTCGACGACATCACGGATACGCGTTCCAGCAAGACCCGCGAGGCGTGGGGGCAGGGTGCCGCGAACGTCATCACCGCGTTCTTCGGCGGCATGGGCGGCTGCGCGATGATCGGGCAGACGATGATCAATGTGAAGGCGTCCGGCGCGCGCACGCGCATCTCGACGTTCCTCGCCGGGGTCTTCCTGCTGCTCCTGGTCGTGCTGCTGGGCGACGTTGTGGCGCTCATCCCCATGGCCGCGCTTGTCGCCGTCATGATCTTCGTGTGCTGGGCGACGTTCGACTGGCACTCGATCCGCCCGTCGACGCTGCGCGGGATGCCGCTCAGCGAGACCGCGGTCATGCTCGTGACGGTTGTCGCGACGGTCGCGACGCACAACCTCGCGATCGGCGTCGGGGCGGGCGTGCTGTGCGCCGTGCTGCTCTTCGCGCGTCGTGTCGCACACGTCGTCGAGGTGCGGCGGACCCTGTCGGACGACGGTGCGCTCGCCTCGTACGCGGTGACGGGCCAACTGTTCTTCGCGTCGTCGAACGATCTGTACGCGCAGTTCGACTACGCGTCCGACCCGGCACGGGTGGTCATCGACCTGAGTGCGGCGCACGTCTGGGATGCGTCGACCGTCGCAGCTCTTGATGCCGTCATCGAGAAGTATGAGAGGCACGGCGCCACCGTGGAGGTCGTCGGCTTGAACGCCGAGAGCGAGACCCGCCTGCAGCGGATGCGCGACGTGCTGCCGGGCGGCGGGCACTAGCCCCCGCATCGCGGAGCTCGCCGCGACCGCTCTCGTGCGCGATCATGGTCGCATGGAGTTCTCGTTCTCGAATCCCCTGTGGCGCTGGGACAAGCGGCGTGAGCTGTGGACGTTCGTGAGCCTCAGCGAGGACGCGTCCGACAAGATCGCGGCCGCCACGGAGCGCTTCACGCACGGCTTCGGCTCGGTGCGGGTCGAGGCGGCCGTCGGCGGTTCCACGTGGCGCACATCGATCTTCCCGAGCGACGACGCCTACATCCTGCCCATCAAGAAGGCCGTGCGCGAGGCCGAGGGGCTCGAGCTGGATGCGCCGGTGGTCGGCAAGGTGCGTCTCGTCGACCTGCAGGAGCGGTGACCCGCGACGCTTGAGCATGCGCCCGGACGCGCGGCATGGACACGGAAGCCCAGACCGGCGGCCGCACGTCTAGTGGGCGAGGGTCGGCTCTGCGGCCTCTTCCGCCTCGATCTCCCGACTGAGTGAGAGCCCCTGGTTCCGGCGTCGGAACAGCAACGCGGAGACGACAGCACCGAGCGCGAAGAAGCCCGCGCCCCACCAGTAGGCGGCGGCGTAGCTGGCGATCATGGCGTCGCCGACCGCATCCCGGCCATGCTCGAGCAGATAGTCGGTGGCGGCCGTCGCGGCGAGCGTGTTGAGCAGTGCGGTGCCCACCGAACCGCCAACCTGCTGGCTCGTGTTGACCATCGCCGACGCGACCCCGGCGAACTCGCGGTCGACGCCGAGGGTGGCCGTCTGCATCGACGCGGGCATGATCGTCCCCATCGCGAAGCCGATCATCATGAGCGGCGGCATGACGTGCGCCGCGTACGAGCTCGTCGCATCCAGGAACGTGAGCCAGACCATGCCGCTCGCGGCGATCGTCATGCCGATCGGGACGAGCACCTTCGGGCCGAAGCGCGGCACGAAGAGGTTCGTGCCCAGCTGTGCGGCCAGCACGAGCATCGCGATCATAGGCAGGAACGCGAGCCCCGTCTGAATGGGCGAGTAGCCGAGCGTGAGCTGCAGGTAGTACGTGACGAAGAGGAAGACGCCGAACATGCCGGCGCCCGCGATCATGACCGACAGGTAGGCGGCGCCGCGGTTGCGGTCGCGGACGATGTGCAGGGGAAGCAGCGGGTGCCCGGCGCGAGTCTGCCAGACCACGAACCCGGCGAGGAACACGACCGCGCCGGCGAGCATGCCCCACGTGAGCGGCGAATCCCACCCGTCGGTCTCGGCGTGCGAGAAGCCATAGACAAGCGCGAAGAGGCCGGCGGAGACCAGCAGCGTTCCCGGGATGTCGAGCTTCGGGCGTGGACCGGTGCGGGCGATCGACGGCACGAAGACGAAGGCGCCGACCAGCGCGACGGCAGCGATCGCGACGTTGATGTAGAGGTTCCAGCGCCAATCGAACGCCTCCGTGAGCACGCCACCGAGGAGCAGACCGACTGCTCCGCCCGCGCCAGCGATCGCGCCGAAGACGCCGAAGGCCCTGGCGCGCTCCTTGGGGATCGTAAAGGTCGTCGTGAGGACGGCAAGGGCCGTCGGCGCGAGCAGCGCACCGAAGACACCCTGCAGGGCGCGGGCTGCGACGAGCAGCTCGAAGGACGGGGCAGCGCCGCCGAGGGCGGAGGCGACCGCGAAGCCGATGAGCCCGATGACAAACGTGCGCTTGCGACCCATGAGGTCGGAGAGGCGGCCTCCGAGGAGCAGGAGGCTGCCGAAGGCGAGCGAGTAGGCCGTGATGATCCACTGGCGCTGGCCATCGGAGAACCCGAGGTCCGCTTGCGCGGACGGCAGGGCGATGTTGACGACGGTCGCGTCGAGCACGACCATCAGCTGGGCGAGACCGACGACGACCAGCGTCAACCAGCGGCGACGATCCGTCGCGGGTGCAGAGGTTTCAGGCATGCGCATCACCATATCCGAGACTCGGCCGTTTCGGATACACTGAGTTCCGTAATGTGCACGGCTAGTCTGTGCAGCGACGAGAGGCGGTTTCGATGACGAAGACACACCTCGCCGACAGCTCCCCCGCAGCACCGGCGACACCAGACGAGACAGCCGGGAAGCCGCGGCTCGGACGCAAGCGCGACCACACGCGCGATACCGACATCCTCGAGGCGGCGCTGGATGTGCTCGCCGAGACCGGATACGACGGCATGACGATCGACATGGTCGCAACCCGCGCGAAGGCCGGCAAGGCCACGCTGTACCGGCGCTGGGCCTCGAAGTCGGACCTCGTGCTCGACGCAGTGGCCTGCATGAAGTCGAAGGACCTCGACCTCGAGGCGCTCCCCGACACGGGCACCCTGCGCGGCGACCTCATCGCCATGGTGCGCCCCCCGAACATCCGCGACGCCGAGCGCAAGCTCAACGTCATGACCGGTGTCGTCTCGATGATCGCGCGCGACCCGGAGATGGCCGCCGCAGCGCACGCGGCGATCGTCGCTCCCCGCGCCGCCGCCAACCGCGTGCTCTTCGAGCGCGCCATCGAGCGCGGCGAGATCGCCGCCGATGTCGAGCTGGACACCCTCAGCATGATTGCGCCGGCGATGGCCGCATTTCGCACCCTCATCCTGCGCCAGCCACCGGACAGGGAGTTCCTCGTCGGCATCATCGACAACGTCGTACTGCCCGCCGCCCACCGCGGGACCCCCGCGCACTGACGTGGGCGCGGGCACGCGAAAAGGGGAGGGCCCGTCGGCTTTCCTCGCGAGAAAACTACGGACCCTCCCCTGCGCCGCCACGCTGATTGAGCAGCAGGCGGGATGAGCTCGGCACGCTCCGGGTGTCGCGACGCGGCGCGGCCGAGCTCAGTTCAGGAAGCGGATGGTGGCGGATAGCCGCCGTGGGCGCCTCCGCCGTGGGCGCCTTAGGCGGCGGGCACCAGGATCTCGCGCACGAGGGCGTCGAGCTGTGCGTCCGCATCGAGGAACTGGCGGAGCGTGTTGCGCGCCGCCCCGAAGTCCTCGAACTCCTCCGGAGCCATGCCGTCGACCTCGTAAGCGCGGCGGAACTCGCTGAGCGTGCCCAGCTCCTCGAGGATCGCGGCATCGACGGGCACGTGGATGCGCTCGGAGACGGGGAGGTTGTTCTCGTTGATGCGGGCCTGCCAGTCGAACGGCGGCGAGACGACGATGTCGCCACCGACGAGCTCGGACCACTGGAGCTGGTTGCGGAAGGCCGCCGACAGCACGCGGCTGCGGTAGCCGCGCTCCTGGAACACGGCGTGCGCGCGCTTGAGCGCCGCAACGCCTGCCCACTCGAGGATGCCGGGCGTGACGAGGATGCGGTTCGCGGTCGTCCACTTCTTGAGCCAGTCGTCGAGACGTCCGCCCATGATCGTGACCACGTGGCCGAACTCCTGCTCGGGGAGACCATCGGCCGCGCGGCGCTCGAGGGCGCGCTCGAGCGCGGCACCGACGGCAACAGCCTGCGGCACCGTGAAGCTCAGGGTCGCGTTGATGCTGACGCCACGGTAGGCGGCCTCTTCCATCGCCTCGATGCCTGTCTTCGTCGCGGGGATCTTGACGATGATGTTCTTCGCGAGCTTCGAGAACTCCTCGGCCTGGTCGGCGAGGGCCGCGGCGTCGCGGTGCAGGCGCGGATCGGTCTGGATGGAGAGGCGGCCGTTGCGGCCCCCGCTGCGCTCGAACTCGGATTCGAGGAGTCGGGCCGCGTTGATCGAGAGGTCACGCACGGCCTGCCAGCCGATCTCCGATTCGCCCCAGGTGGGGTTCTGCGCGGCGATCTCCTTGATGCGCGGACCCCAGACATCGGGACGCTTCTTGATCGCCGCGAACGCGATGACCGGGTTGCAGGTCGCACCGACAGCCCCGAACTCGATGGACTTCGTGAGCTCCTCCGGGTCCGCCGAGTCGTTCCAGAGGGCGGTCTGCGTGTTCTGCGCGGCCCAGGCGAGGGGTGCGAGCTCCGTCGCCGGGGTGCCGTTGTCGTTGGAAGGCGCTGTTTCGAGCAGGGTCATGCTGTTCTCCTCATCGGTGGCTGTTGGCCGGGTTCGCCGGTGCCGCGGCAGCCACGCTCCCCGAGGTCCGGGGCGCTGAGCCTCGCGAGCCATCGACGACGCGGATGCTCTTCCTCGAGCCCGTGCCGATCGCTACCCGCCTGCCGCATATGTCCTGACATTATCACAACAGGTATTACCGTCGCCAGATGTCGGCGCAGCGAGGATGGCCGCCCACCGAGAGTGCCTCCGCGCGTGCGTTCGATTCGTGGTGGCCCGGGCAGCGACCGATGCGTGCTGAGCTACTCTCCGCCGGCCTTCGAACCGCGGCCCTTGGACGATGAGCCGTGCTTCGACCGCTGTCGGACGATGATGACGACCAGCGCGACGAGCAGCAGCGCACTGAGCATCCCGAGAACCCAGACGATGTCCCAGAGGTACCGGTCCCACCAGGACGGCTCGAAGTCGACGACGGCACGCCACACGTTGACGAACGCCTCAGGGGCGCTCCTCGCCTTGGCGTTGTCCTCACCGAAGACCCAGAGGGCGGGCGCCAGGAAGATGAGGGCGAGCATGCCCGAGAAGGTCAGCCGCTCGAGCCGCGCACGGGCCAGGTCACCCTTCGGCACGGTCTCGGCGTTGATCTCGGCCGCCCTCGCGGGGTCACGCCAGGAGAGGACGGGAAGCACGATGAACACCAGCCCGAGCAAGGCCCCGAGGAGCACCGCTGCGACGCCGACCAGCCACGTCAGGAAGGCGTTGAGCAGCACCTCGGCGACGGGCCCGTCCGTCTCGTTCAGCTCCGGCACGATGCCGCCCGTGAGCGTCAGCACCAGGAGGAGCAGGGTGCCGAGCAGCCAGGAGGCCGTGAAGAGCAACGGCCCGACCACCATCGTGCGCACCATGAAGCGCCCGAGCAGCGGCCGATCCTCGGCGTCAGGCAGACCGAGGAGCTCGACGCTCAGCCAGATGCCGAGGAGCGCGGGAGCCCCCATGCCCACGTACGACCACGTGGATGCGTCGTACGGGAACTGCGAGACGTCCGAGATCGTGGAGAGAGTCCAGACGCCGACGAGCACGGCCACGGCGATGCCTGCCGAACTGAGCTCGGCGAGGACGCCCTTCTCCCGGATCCCCCGGATCAGCCCTGCGAACATCAGACGTCGATGCTCGAGCCCTTGGCGCCTGAGGAGGCGCCGGCCGGGGCGTCGTCTTCGTCGAGGTTCTTGCGCCAGGGCAGCCTGGTTCGCATGTCATCAGGCAGGGCTTCGTCTTCCTGCAGCTTCTCGAGGGGCTCGTACCAGGCGCGGATGAGAGCCCAGCTGACGGCTGCGACGGGCACCGCGAGCAGGGTCCCGACGATGCCACCGAGGATCGTGCCGACCGTCAGCGCGATGAGCACGACGAGCTCGTGCAGCTTGAGCGACTTGCCGAGCACGACCGGCTGGAGGAAGTTGCCCTCGAGCTGATTGACGAGCACGACGATGCCGACGACCACGATGGCCGGGACGAGCCCGTTCGTGACGAGCGCCACGAGCGCTGCGAGGATGCCGGCCAGCGTCGCGCCCACGATCGGGATGAACGCGAGGATGAACACGAGCACGGCCAGCGGGAAGGCGAGGGGGACGCCGACGATGGCGAGCCCGATGCCGATGAACACCGCATCCACGAGGGCCACGATGACCGTGCCTCGCACGTACCCGCCCATGACCTCCACAGCGCGGGACCCCATGAGTCGCGCGCGGCGCTTGTTCGCACCCTTGAGCGGCTTCGTCAGGAAGCCCCAGATGAGGGGGCCGTCTTTCATGAAGAAGAACAGGATGACGACGAAGAGCACGCCGCTCGTGATGAACGTGGTGACGCCGGAGATGCCGGCGGTGAGCCCACTCGCGGCGGCATTGCCGAACTGGCTCGTGAAGATGAAGTCCTGCGCCTGGCCCAGCCACTCGTTGATCTGGTCCTGGTCGATCGTGATCGGGAACGTCGCGTTCACCCACTCGATAGCCTGGTTGAACCCCTGGACCGCCTGCTCCGACAGCTCCGACCACTGGTTGCGCACGAGCAGCACGACCATCGTGAGCGCACCGCCGAGGAAGACGATGATGGCCAGCAGCACGGTGATGGTCGCGAGCGCGGGCGGCCACTTCTTCGACGTGAGGAATCGGATGATCGGCCACGCGGCGGCCGACACGATGAGCGCCAGCAGCACCGGGATGACGACGATCGTGACCTGCAGTCCAGCGAAGATGAGCAGGGTGGCGGCAGCGACGATGACGAGCCCCTGCAGCGCCCGCGTCGCGACGCGACCCAGCTGGTCGGTCCACATGACGCCGACGCTCGTCGGGCGCCGGCCGCGGCCCTCGCCATCGTCTGGCGCGTATGCCTGGACCGCGTTGCCGCCGACCATGACCTCATCTCGCGCCGGAGCATCGAGGTGCTCGACAGGCGACGACTGCGCCGCCAGCTGCGCCGCGACGGAGGACGCGGACGGCGCGGGCAGCACTGGCGCGGGACGCCCCGCCCGCTTGCCGCCGCCGAAGAGGCGCTTGAGCTTGTCGCGCATGGATGCTCCCGAGATGTCAGCGATAGCGGCCGGCGGGGATGCCAACGGCCGAGAATGTGGGTCAAGGCTATGCGTGTGCACCGACATTCTGGACGAGCCTCGCGCATCCGCGCCTGACGGTAAGCTGGGGGCGTCTCTTTCCTCCACCGATCGGAGCCGCTCCCGATGCCCAAGATCGTCGTCATCGTCATGCCAAAGCAGGAACTCCTCGACCCGCAGGGCAAGGCCGTCGCCGGCGCCCTCTCGCGCCTCGGCAAGGACCACCTGCACGACGTGCGCGTGGGCAAGCGCTTCGAGATCACCACCGACCGCGAAGTCACGGCAGAGCTCATGGAGGAGATCTCGCAGGTCGCCGACGAGCTGCTCGCCAACGGGGTCATCGAGGACGTCATCTCGATCGACGTCCTGCCAGACGGCGCCGAGTCGGCCGACGACGACGCTGACGACGCGGTCGCCGCCGACACCGAGGCGTCCCTCGCATCGGTCATCGCGGCCGAGGTCCAGTCGAAGGGCTCCGCTTCATGAGCCCCCGCGTCGGCGTCATCACGTTCCCGGGTTCGCTCGACGATCGCGACGCCCAGCGCGCCGTGCGCCTCGCGGGCGGTGAAGCCGTCGCCCTCTGGCACGGCGAGCACGACCTGCACGGCGTCGACGCCATCATCCTCCCCGGCGGCTTCAGCTACGGCGACTACCTGCGCGCAGGCGCGATCGCCAGCCACTCGCCGATCATGGCCGAGGTCATCACGGCCGCCAACGCGGGCCTCCCCGTGCTCGGCATCTGCAACGGCTTCCAGATGCTGACCGAGGCGCACCTGCTGCCCGGTGGGCTCATCCGCAACGACCACGGCAAGTTCGTGTGCCGCGACCAGGTGCTGCGCGTCGAGAACAACGACACCGTGTGGACCAACGCGTACGAGAAGAACGCCGAGATCACCATCCCGCTGAAGAACGGCGAGGGCGGGTTCATCGCCGACGACGAGACGCTCGCTCGCATCGAGGGCGAGGGCCAGGTCGCGTTCCGCTACGTCGACGTCAACCCGAACGGCTCACGCAACAACATCGCGGGCCTCACGAACGAACGCGGCAACGTCGTCGGCCTCATGCCGCACCCCGAGCACGCGGTCGAGCTCGGCTTCGGACCGGACACAGCGACCCACATGGCCTCCGGCCTCGACGGCCTCCCGATCTTCCGCAGCGCCGTCGAGGCGCTGCTCGCGCGCGTCTAGACGGTGTCAGAAGCGAGCACGACGGCCGGGCGCACGGCGCAGGCCACGGCGATCGGATCGACGACCCCCACCGACGGCCGGCGCCTCACCCCGCGCGTCCTGCTCCGGGCGGTCTCGATCGGCGAGGCCATCACGTGGGCCCTGCTGCTCACCGGCATGTTCCTCAAGTACGTCACGCAGACCACCGACCTGCTCGTGTCCGTCGGCGGCTCGCTGCACGGCGCCATGTTCATGGTCTACCTGGTCGTGACGGCGTTCGTCGGCATCAACCAGCGCTGGCCGTGGTGGATGTTCGGGCTCGGCTGGTTCGCGGCCATCCCGCCGTTCGCGACGCTCGTCTACGACTGGTGGGCTGAGCGCCGGGGCGCCCTCGAGGGCGGCTGGCGAGACGCTCCATCCAAGGGCTTCTCGCTGCAGCGCATCGTCCGCTGGTTCGTTGACCGGCCGATCACCATGAGCGCGGCCGTCATCGTGCTCGCCGTCGTCATCCTGACCGGCTCCCTCAGCGGCGCCCTCGTCGGACCCACCGGCACCCACTGAGCACCCTGCGCGTGCACGAAGAGGGCGGATGCACCTGCATCCGCCCTCTTCGTGCATCTCGGGTCAACGACCCGACGGCCTAGCGGCCGAAGAAGATCTTCGCCTGGTCCCAGCGGTCCTGGGGGACGGTCTTGAGGCCGTCGAGGGCCTCCTCGAAGGCGACGGTCTGCATCTCGGTGCCGCGCAGCGCGACCATGTTGCCCCACTGCTTGCCGTTGACCATGTCGACGGCGTACTGGCCGAAACGGGTCGCAAGCACGCGGTCGAACCCCGTCGGCGCGCCACCACGCTGGATGTGGCCGAGCGTCGTGTTGCGCGTCTCGATGCCCGTCAGCTTCTCCAGCTCAGCAGTCACGTAGTCGCCAACTCCGCCGAGAAGGGGCCGACCGGAGACCTCGGTGCCCTGCGAGAGCACCTCGTCCATGCCCTCGGGGATGAAGCCCTCGGCGACCACGACGAGCGGCGAGCGCCCACGCTGGTGCACCTCGGAAACCCACTCCGCGACCTGCGTCATCGGCACCTTCTGCTCCGGAATGAGCACGGCGTGAGCGCCAGCCGCCATGCCGGAGTGCAGCGCGATCCAGCCGACGTTGCGGCCCATCACCTCGGCCACCATGACGCGGTGATGCGACTCACCGGTCGTGCGGAGGCGGTCCATGGCGTCCGTCGCGATCTGCACGGCCGTGTCGAAGCCGAACGTGTAGTCGGTGGCCTGGAGGTCGTTGTCGATGGTCTTCGGCACGCCGACCACTGGGATGCCGGCGTCAGCGAGACGCTTGGCGCCGGCCAGCGTGCCCTCTCCGCCGATCGCGATAAGCGCATCCACGGAGTGGCGCTCCATCATGACGGCGATGTTCTCGGGACCGCCGTTGGGGCCGTCGAACGGGTTCGTGCGCGAGGTGCCGAGGATCGTGCCGCCCTGCTTTGCGAGGCCACGCACCTTCGTGCGAGGAAGATCCATGACGTCACCCTCGATGACGCCACGCCAGCCGTCGCGGAAGCCCACGAACTCGTTGTCATAGGTCTTGATGCCGTGGAGCACGCTGCCACGAATGACAGCGTTGAGTCCTGGGCAGTCGCCGCCGCTGGTCAGCAGTCCGATCTTCATGCGTTGGTTCTCCTCTGGGTGTGGCAATACACGCAAACAGCCATCACGGTTGAGTAGCCCACCCACTGCGGAACGGATTCAGTGCAGAAGCGGATTCCTGCGTTGGAAGACGGCTCGACAGCGACAGTACCGGGTCCGGGTGTCTCGCGCGATTTCTGACGAGCGACGATGTGGGTCGGTCTGCCACGCAGGCGCTGCCGGTCAGGGTGACGTGGGGCTCCGAATCTGGAGCCCGACCCCCGGTTCGGGGTTCACGTCAACCTGACTGGCTGCACAGCCCTACGACCCACCGAGGGTCCGCGCGATGCGAGCGACAGCTGCCGGCGACGCCGACTACGCGGGCGTCTTGCTGACCATGCGCAGCGCGAGGAAGATCGCGCCGACCATGAGCACGGCACCGACCGCCGACGTGACGGTGCTGCCCGCATCGAAGGCGTGGAACGCGGAGTCGAGGAGCGTCTGCGCCTGCGACGCCATGCCACCCGCCTCGAGCTCGTTCGAGACGTTCACGGCACCGGCCAGGGTCTCCCGCGCCGCCTCCGCCTGCTCGGCGGTCACCCCTTCCGGGACGACCATGCCGGAGCGGTAGCTGGACGTCAGGACACCACCGAGGACGCTCGTGCCGAGCACCGCGCCCACCTCGTAGGCCGTCTCCGAGACGGCAGACGCCGCGCCGGCCTTGGCCGGCGGGACACTCGCGATGATGACATCGTTGGAGAGCGTCTCGGCGATCGCGATTCCCGCCGCGAGCAGCGTGAACGCCGCCACGAGCATCCACAGCGGCGCTGAGCCGCCCGTGATCGCGAGCGACAGGTAGGCGAGGAACGCGAGGCCGAGGCCGAACGCCATCGCGATGTGCACCTTCACGCGGCGCACGACGCGCACGATGAGGAGGCCGGCGACGATCATCATGACCGTCCCTGGCAGCAGCATGAGGCCGGCCTGCAGCGGAGTGAGTCCGAGGATGAGCTGGAGGTGCTGCGACAGGAAGAAGAGCAGACCCACGAGCGCGACGACGCTGACGAGGTTCACGAGCACCGAGCCGGTGAAGGCGGGCACCGCGAACAAGCGCATGTCGAGGATCGGATTCTCCTGCTTCAGGAGTCGACGCACGAACAGCCAACCGGACAGCAGGCCGACCAGGAGCGAGCCCACCGAGATGAGGTCGAGGCCGTCGGTCGCCGTGTGCTTGATGGCGAAGACGATGGGCGCGAGCGCCGCCATGGAGAGCAGGATCGCGGGAACATCGATGGGGCCGGGGTTCGGGTCGCGCGACTCGGTGACGAGCAGCGGCGCGAAGACGAGCAGCGGCAGCAGGAACGGCACCGCGATGAGGAAGACGGAACCCCAGTGGAAGTGCTCGAGGAGCACGCCGCCGACGATCGGCCCGATGGCGGTGCCCGCCGAGAAGCCGGTCGCCCAGATGGCGATGGCGAGGCGGCGCTGGGCGCGGTCGTGGAACATGCCGCGCAGCAGCGAGAGCGTGCACGGCATGATCATGGCGCCGAAGACACCGAGCAGCAGACGCGAGAGCAGCAGCATCTCGGCGGAGACGGAGAAGGCCGCGAGCACGGAGACGAGCGCGAATCCCGTAGAGCCGATGAGCAGCAGCTTGCGGCGGCCGATGCGGTCGCCGAATGAGCCCATCGTGACGAGGAGGCCCGCGAGCACAAGCGGGTAGATGTCGATGATCCAGAGCTGCATCGCGGCGCTCGGCTTGAGGTCGAGCGCGATGTAGGGAAGGGCGAAGCTCAGGACCGTGTTGTCGATCGACACGAGGAGGACGGGGAGCATCAGCACCGCGAGGCCGAGCCATTCCTTCCGGCCTGCGCGCTGTTCGATCAGTGTGGTCATGAAGAACGACTATACCGACCAGCCGGTATAGCTGGCAACTGTAAGATGTCGGCCATGAGCTCCGCCAGAGAGAAGATCCTCGACGCCTACGAGGAGTCACTGACCACCGTGGGCGTCGCCGCGACCACCCTCGACGCCGTCGCCCGCATCGCGGGCGTCTCCAAGGGCGGACTCATCTACCACTTCCCCTCGAAGGAGGCGCTGGCGGATGCGCTCATCGAGCGCTTCACCGGCATGGCGCGAGCAAGCGCCGACCAGCTGCACGGCGACGCCGCGACCACCGTCCGCCACTTCATCGAGATGAGCAGCTCGGTCGGCGACGAGCTCGACACCGCCTGGCTCGCCGTCATGAACCTCTCCCGCAACGGCAACCAGGGCGCGACCCGAGCCGTGCTCGAGCTGGAGCGCTCGTGGCACGACGCGATCCTCGAATCGACCGGCAGCCCTCTCGTCGCCCACATGACGAAGCTCCTCGGCGACGGCCTCTACCATTCGACGTCGTTCGTGAGCGAGTCGCGCGAGAGCCTCCCCGAAGCCGCGAAGCTGCTCCCGAGCGACGGGGAGCGCGAGGCGATCATCCGCACGCTCCTCGACCTCCTCGACGAGTAACGACGTTCACCTGACCAAGCTGCGGGACAAAGCGCCTTCGTCCGGCGCCACGAACGCCACGGGCGCGCATCGATCACGGAAGTTGGCCACAGGGGGCAGGGCCAGAGCACGGGCGCGAGCACGAGGCACGAAGCCCCGGAGCGCCGGTCGACCCAGCCACCGAGCGGCGGACCTGTCCAACATCAGTGCAAGAACGCGCGAACGACGGCCTGACGGGGCGAAATGCGGCCATATTGCACTGATGTTGGACAGGACCGCGGCGCACTCGGCACCCGCGACGGGCCGACGGAGCCGCGGTCAGCGCTGCGGCGGCGGGCAGCTGGATGCGCGCGGGATGAGGGTCGGCATCGCGCGGCGGATGACGGGACCTGCGCCGGGCGTCAGCAGCAGCTCGAGCGCGGTCGTGGCGATCTGGTCGAACGACGTGCGCACCGAGGTGAGCGGCACGGGCAGGGCCTCGGCCAAGGGGACGTCGTTGTAGCCCACGAGGGCCAGGTCGGTGCCGATCCGCAGGCCGTGGCGGTGCGAGGCGGCCATGACGCCGAGGGCGAGGTTGTCGTTCGCGGCGAAGATCGCGGTCGGCGGCACGTCGGCCGCGTCGAGGATGCGCTCGGCGGCGGCGGCGCCGTGTTCGATGCGGAAGCCGTCGCCCGCGATGCGGTGCGGAGGGATCTCGATGCCGGCCTCGCGCGCCGCCCGCAGCGCTCCGGCCAGGCGGTCTCGTGCACTGGACGTGAAGTCGGGACCCGTGACGAGTGCGATGTCGCGGTGGCCGAGGTCGATGAGGTGCCGCACGGCGAGGTAGCCGCCGACTTCGTCGTCGCCGAGGGAGGACGGGCTGACGCCGTCGGTGCGCAGGACGAGTGCGAGCGGGATGCCAGACTCCTGCAGCGACTGGGGGAAGGAGTCGACGCGTCGAGATGAGGCGATGATGAGCGCATCCACGTTGCGGTCGAGGAGGACCTGGGCGGCGCGCTGCTCGCCTTCGGCGTCGTCGCCGGTCGTCGCGACGACCGCGACGTAGCCGCGCGCGGCCGCTGCACGCTCGACCGCCTCGTACATGAGCGCCATGACCGTGTCGCTGAGGCGCGGCACGAGCACGCCGATCGTGCTCGTCGATCCGCGGCGGAGCTGGGACGCGAACACGTTGCGCCGGTAGCCGAGCTCGTTCGCGATCTCGCGGACGCGCACGGCGGTCGCCGACTGCGACTGCGCGGTGCGCTCGTCGAGGATGCGGCTGACGGTCGAGATGCTGACGCCGGCTTCGGCGGCGACCTCTTTGAGGGTCACGACTCGGCGCTCGCCCGCTCCGGGGGCAACAGCACTGTCGTTTCGCCTCATGCGGAGGAGTGTATCCCGGTCGCTGACACCGCTCCGGCAGCAATCACAGGATTCGGGGGTTGACACCGGGAACGTTTGCATCAAGACTTGCAATCGTTCCCGCAAACGTTTGCACCCTGGCAGGACCAGAAGCAACGCCAGCCCGCAACGGCCGGGACCCACCACCTCAACGATGAGCAAAGGAAGACAAGATGTCGATCGATCTCCGCGGCCTCTCCCCCGCCCCCGTCACCCCCTTCACCGAGGACGGCGCCGTCGACTACGACGCCATCCACCGCCTCGGCTCCTGGCTCGGCTCCGTCGACGGCGTCAAGAGCCTCGTCGTCCTCGGCCACGCCGGCGAGGGGACGTTCCTCACGCAGACCGAGCAGGCGAAGGTCATCACGGCCTTCCGCGAGTCGGTCGACTCGCGCATCCCGATCGTCGCCGGCATCACCCAGGAGGGCAACGCCGTCGCCGCCGAGGAAGCCAAGCGGGCAGTGGATGCTGGCGCGTCCGCCGGCCTCGTCTACCCGTCCCACGGGTGGCTGCGCTTCGGCTACCAGGACGGCGCGCCCCAGACGCGCTACCGCGACATCTACGAGGAGAGCGGACTCCCGCTGATCCTCTTCCAGTACCCCGACAACACGAAGGCCAGCTACAACCTCGACACGCAGCTCGAGATCGCCGGCCAGGAGGGCGTCTTCGCGACGAAGAACGGCGTCCGCAACATGCGCCGCTGGTACACCGAGATCCCCGCGCTCCGTGCCGCCTACCCGGAGCTGCAGATCCTCTCCTGCCACGACGAGTACCTGCTGCCCACGATGTTCGACGTCGACGGCCTGCTCGTCGGCTACGGCAACATCGCTCCCGAGGCGCTCGTCGAGCTCATCGAGGCCGGCAAGGCGCACGACTACGACCGGGCGCACGAGATCCACGAGCGCCTGCTCCCCGTCACGAAGAACGTGTACCACCGCGGCTCGCACATGGAGGGCACGGTCGCACTCAAGTGGGGCCTCGTGCACCGCGGCATCCTCGACCACGCGACCGTCCGCACCCCGCTCCTGCCACTCGCGGACGGCGCGGACCGCGAGATCGCCGAGGCGTTCGCCATCGCAGGGCTCGACCGCGTGACGGTCGCCTCCTAGCAGGCAGGGGCAGCGACAACAGGGTCGCTGCCCCATACGCTTGACGTCGACTGCTCGAAGATCGACGACACACGCCGCCACGCACGCCACGGAAGCGGCACCGGTCGCGCCGGTTCCCCCAACCTGCGCGACCCCCAAGTCAATGACGACTTCGCGGCCGGATGCCCCGCATCCGATCAGCCGCACTCCCCGAAGGAGACCCCCATGGGCGACACCCGCCTCCACTCGACGCCGGGCACCGGCCACGCACGCATCTCGACCGAAGCAGTCCGCACGATCGTCGAATCCCGCCGCACTCGCCGCCGCTTCTGGCAGCAGCTGGCCCTCATCGGACCCGCGTTCGTCGCGGGCGCCTGGCAGTTCGGGCCCGGCAACCTCACCACGGCCGTCCAGGCCGGAAGCTCGTACCAGTACGCCCTCATCTGGGTCATCGCCGTCTCGACGGTGCTCATGATCTTCCTCACCGACATGAGCGTGCGACTCGGCATCAAATCGCCCGTGTCCCTCATCGCCTCCATCAAGGACCACCTCGGGAAGCCGCTCGGGGTCGTCGCCGGCGTCGGCGTCTTCCTCATCACGCTGTGCTTCTCCGTGGGAAACGCGGTCGGCTCGGGCCTCGGACTCTCGATGCTCGTCGAGGGCTCGTCGCCCGTCATGTGGACCGCCATCTGCACCCTCGGCGTCGCGGCCGTGCTCTTCATCCGCAGCATCTACAACGTCATCGAGAAGGTGCTCATCGGCATCGTCGCCCTCATGGCGATCTGCTTCGTCGTGAGCGCGTTCGTCGTCAACCCCGACTGGGCGGAGGCGGGCCGCGGGCTCATCCCGACCGCACCCGAGGGCTCCTGGCTGCTCATCGTGGCGCTCGTCGGCACGAACTTCTCCATCAACGCCGCCTTCTACACCTCCTACGGCACGAAGGAGCGCGGCCGCACGGAGGAGGACTACCGCGACGTGACGCTGGTCGACACGATCCCAGGCATCATCGCGCCTGGCATCATGACGGGGCTCGTCATCGTCGTCGCGGCGGGCGCCCTGGGCAAGACCGCCGAGACCGCGACCTCGATCACCGGCCTGGCGGCGATCTTCGAACCGCTCGCGGGACCCGTCGGCGGCTTCATCTTCGCCCTCGGCTTCGCGGGAGCGGCGTTCTCCTCGATGATCCCCAACGCGATCGCCGGCGGCACGATGCTGTCCGACGCGTTCGGCAGGGGTGGATCCGCGAACACCATCACGGCCCGCGTCACGAGCGGCTTCATCCTCGCCTTCGGTCTGGCGGTGACGCTCATCTTCCAGACCTCGCCCGTCGAGCTCATCGTGCTCGCCCAGGCCCTCACCATCCTGGTCGCGCCCATCCTGGCGGCACTCATCATCATCATGGCGAACCGCCGCTCGCTCATGGGCGAGATGCGCAACAAGTGGTGGCAGAACCTGTTCGGCATCTTCGGCCTCGTCGCGGTGCTCGCGCTCTCCGTGCGGCTGCTCATGAGCTTCATCGGCGGGTAGGCGGCGCAGGCGAAGCGCCTCGGCGGCTTGGGCCGACGATCAGGGCCCGTGCTCAGCTCTCTGCTGGGCGCGGGCCCTGACCGATTTCCGTGATGAAACGGGCTCGGATGCGTCCCCGGTGGCCGGTGGGGCGCATCCATCACGGAAGTCGGACAGCGCCAGCCTGTCCGACGGCCTCCTAGGATGACGGCATGGTGAGCTTTGCCGACAAACCCATCCACGAGTTCACGATCGAGCAGTGGGAGGCGTTTCTCGCTGCCGACCCCGACGACGGCGGCGTGCGGCTGAAGCTGCGCAAGAAGCTCTCGAAGGCGCCGGGCATCACCTGGCAGGAGGCGCTCGAAGTGGCGCTCTGCTACGGGTGGATCGACGGCCAGTCGGCGCGATTCGACGACGACTACATGCTGCAGGCGTTCACGCCACGGCGGAAGAACAGCCCGTGGTCGCAGATCAACGTCGGGCACGTGGCCCGCCTCATCGAAGAGGGGCGGATGCAGCCGGGCGGCCTCGCGGAGATCGAGCGGGCGAAGGCCGACGGCCGGTGGGACGCCGCCTACCGGGTCAAGGACGCAGTGGTGCCCGCCGACCTGCAGGCGGCACTCGACGCGAACCCAGCCGCCCTCGCCTTCTTCGAGGCGATGAAGAAGCAGGAGCGCTTCCAGGTCATCTTCCGCATCACCGGCATCAAGACGCCAGCGATCCGCGCCGCGCGCATCCAGGACGTCGTCGAGAAGGCCGCCCGCGCGGAGCACCACTACAAGTAGGCGGCTCGCGGGCGCCCCCGCGCGCGACTGCCTCCCGCACCCGCCCGCTGCGGCGCAGACCTACGAAAAATGCATGCTCCCGGTGCAAGGAGCATGCATTTTCCATACGTGTACGCCCGGATGGGGCTGGGCGTTAGCGCAGCACGCGCTCCGCGATGAAGTCGCGCAGGAGCTGCTCGTCGTCGTCGAGCTCGACGACCCGCTGGGGCGCGTCGAGGAGCGCCCGCGTCTCCGCGTCGACCTCGACCTCGGCGCCGAGCGCCTCGGAGATCGTGTCGGCGAACTTCTGCGGCTTCGCGGTCTCGAGCACGAGCATGGGAACGCCGTCCTCGAGGTGCTCGCGCGCGACCTTCACGCCGTCGGCTGTGTGCGGGTCGATCGTGACACCGGATGCGTCGTGCACGCTGCGGATCGTCGCGAGACGGTCGGCGTGGGTGCTCGTTCCGCTGACGATGCCGAAGAGCGGCTCGAACGTGTGCTGCGCCACCGACAGGTCGATCTCGCCCGTCTCGGCCAGCTCGCTCCACGCGGCTGCCGTGCCCCCGCCGTCGCGACCGAGCAGCTCGAACACGAAGCGCTCGAGGTTCGACGCGCGCGACACGTCCATCGAGGGGCTCGACGTGGCGAGCGTATTCTCGGCGTTGCGCGGGCGGTAGAAGCCCGTGCGGAAGAACTCGTCGAGCACGTTGTTCTCGTTGACGGCGAGCACGAGCTTGCGCACGGGCAGGCCCATGAGCTTCGCGTACAGGCCGGAGAGGATGTTGCCGAAGTTGCCGGACGGCACCGCGAACGACACCTCGAAGCCGTCGCGAGCATCCGCCGACAGCTCGTCGGTGGCTCGCAGCCACGCCCACACGTAGTAGGCGATCTGGGCCGAGATGCGGCCGAAGTTGATGGAGTTGACGGCGCCGATGTTGTTGCCGCGCTTGAAGTCGATGTCTTCAGCGAGGCGCTTCACGAGGTTCTGGCAGTCGTCGAAGACGCCCTTGACGGCGATGTTGTGCACGTTCTCGTCCTGCAGCGAGTACATCTGCGCGCGCTGGAACGCGCTCATGCGGCCCTGCGGGGAGAGCATGAAGACGGAGACGCGCTCGCGTCCGCGCAGGGCGTGCTCCGCGGCCGAGCCGGTGTCGCCCGAGGTCGCGCCGAGCACGTTGAGCACGCGGTCGCGCTTGGCGAGCACGTAGTCGAGGGTCTGGCCCAGGTACTGCATGGCCATGTCCTTGAACGCGAGGGTCGGCCCCTCGGACAGGCCCACGAGCGTGAGCTGCGCATCCAGCTTCTGCAGCGGGACGACATCCTCGGAGGCGAAGCGGCCCTCGCCGTAGGCGTGCGCCGTCAGCTGCTCGAGGTCTTCGCGGGGGATGTCGGTCGCGAACAGCGCGAGCACCTCGGTCGCGAGACCGGCGTAGTCGAGCGGCCGCCACCGCTCGAGGTCGTCGTTCGTGAACTGCGGCAGCAGCTCCGGGACGGCGAGCCCGCCGTTCGGGGCGAGGCCCTCGAGGAGAACGTCGGAGTATGCGCCGAGCGTGCCGCCGCGTGTTGAGATGAATTGCAAGATCTGGCGCCTCAGTCGTCTGTCGTGCCGGGAGTGTGCGTCCCCATCGTATCGGGGCGGGTCAGTCGCGCGGGGTGCCCTTGACTTGCGGCGTAGGCCCGCCGGCCTGCACCTCCACTGCTCGCGTCTCGTCGACGAGGTCGGCGCGGCGCTTGCCGGCCGTGCCGACGGCGAACTGGTAGGCGACGAGCAGCAGCGCCAACCAGACGGCTCCGACCACGAGGGCGACGCGCGTGTTCTCGAACCAGCCGAGCACGCCGAGCACGAACACGAGGAACCCGAGCGTCGCCCACGATGCGTACGGCCACAGCGGCACGGGGAACTCGGATGCGCTGCGGCCGCCGCGTGCGATGTCCCGCTTCATCGCGATGTGCGAGCAGACGATCATGATCCACACCCACACCGTCGCGAACGTCGCGATGGACGCGATCACAAGGAACACGTCCTCGGGGATCACGGCGTTCATCCACGCGCCGACCGCGAGCGCCGCGACCATGAGCGCGACCGTCGCCCACGGCACGCCGTTCCTCGAGACGCGCAGGAACACGCGCGGCGCCTGCCCCTGCTCGGCGAGGCCGTAGATCATGCGGCCGGCCCCGAACACGTCCGAGTTGATGGCCGAGAGCGCTGCCGTGATGACCACGAAGTTCAGGATGTGCGGGGCCGCGGGGATCCCGAGGCCGTCGAAGATCGAGACGAACGGGCTCGCGTCTCCCGTGATCGTGTTCCACGGCGCGAGCATCATGATGACCGCGAGCGCGCCCACGTAGAAGAGGAGGATGCGCAGCGGCACGCTGTTGATGGCCTTCGGGATGACGCGCTTCGGGTCCTGCGCTTCACCCGCCGTGATGCCGATGATCTCGATGCCGCCGAACGCGAAGACCACGATCGCGAAGGAGGCGATGACTCCCTCGATGCCCATCGGGAAGAAGCCGCCCGTCGCCGGGTTGAAGAGCGCGCCGATGCCGGACGCATCCGGTGACTGGTTGCTGAAGCCGAAGATGATGATCGCGATGCCACCCGCGATCATGGCGATGATCGCCGTGACCTTGACGAGGGCGAGCCAGAACTCGAGCTCCCCGAATGCGCGCACGCCGAGCAGGTTGATGGCGGCGATGAAGAGGATGACGGCGACGATCCACACCCAGCGCGCGACGTCCGGGTACCAGAAGCCCATGTAGACGCCGAAGGCGGTGACGTCGGCGATCGCGACGACGATCATCTCGAACGCGTACGTCCAGCCGGTGATGAAGCCCCAGCGCGCGCCGAGGTAGCGGTTCGCGAACTGCCCGAACGAGCCGGTCACGGGGTGACGCACGGTCATCTCGCCGAGCGCACGCATCACCATGAAGACGGCGGCGCCGGCGATCATGTACGCGAGCAGCACGGCGGGGCCTGCGGCCTGGATCGCGGCCGACGAGCCGTAGAAGAGGCCCGTTCCGATCGCCGAGCCGAGCGCCATGAAGCGGATGTGCCGGGCCGTGAGCGCCCGCGCAAGCGGCCGCTTCTGCGTCGCCCCGGTGTCGATGCCGTTGTTCTCGACGGTGTTCATGCGCAGCTCGTGTCTCTCGTGGTTCCGGTGGCGCATCCACCCGACCGTCTCCTGCACCGGCGCGTCACCTGCGCGATCGTAGCGCCTCGGCCGCGCACCGAGCGCGTCGAGTTCCGGTCCTTGTGGAGAAGTTCCCGCGAGAACACCGAACCTGGCGTCGGCATACGGCTGCTTGCCCTAGGTTGGCGTCAAGCATCTGCTCCCGCCTGAGCGGGACGTCGAGGAGGACACCATGCCAGAGACACTTCCGCTGCCCGAATCGCCCCGCCAAGGCGTCGAGCGCTTCGAGCTGACCGCCGTCCCCCTGGCGGTCGCGCGCTACGACAACGTCAGCATGGGCGACCTGCGCGCGCTCTTCGACACGACGTTCCAGGCGATGGGCGCAGCGATCGGGGCCGACAAAGTGCATCCGGCGGGGCCCGCGCTGGCCGTCTACCACGGCGACCCGTCGCAGACCTTCGACGTGGAGATCGGCTTCCCCGTCACCGAGTCGGTGCGGGAGAAGATCATCGTCGGCGACATCGCCATCCAGAATTCCTGGTTGCCAGCCGGTCCGGCGGCCGGTGCCACGCACCTCGGCTCGTTCGATGGCCTCGGCGAATCATGGGGTCGCCTGATGCAGGATGTCGCCGACTCCGGCGAGGCCCCCGGTTCGATGGTGGAGATCTACGTCACCGAGCCGAGCCCCGACATGAACCCCGACGACCTGCGCACCGACCTCATCGTGTCGCTCGCCCCGCGCGAGTAACAGCGGGCGCCCGAGCCGCAGACCTGGGCCGCGCGCATCCGCTTTCCGGCGAGCGGATGCGCGAGCCCGACGTCTGCGCCGAGAAGTCCCGGCAAGGCATCAGACCTGTGGCAAGCGCAGCCGCTCAACCTGCAGCGGATGCGCAAGGCCCAGGTCTGGCAAGCGGCTCCGCTAGACGAGCTGGAGCGGAGGAGCCAGCCGGGCAGGAGCCAGCGGGCGTCGGGGCGCGGCTCAGACGCGGGTAGCGCCCTGGGAGGGGAGCACCTCGAACGTCGCCGGCTCCGTGAACCCCGCGGCGGCAAAGGCCTCGTGGATGCGCTGCGAGATGGAGGCGAGGTCGTCGCGTTCCACGAGCGCGATGGCCGCTCCCCCGAAGCCGCCGCCCGTCATGCGCGAGCCGATGGCACCTGCAGCGACGGCCGTCGATACCGCGAGGTCGAGTTCCGGCACGGAGATCTCGAAATCGTCGCGCATCGATGCGTGGGACTCGGCGAGCAGCGGGCCGATGCTGCGCGGGCCACTGTCGCGGAGCGCGTCCACGACGGCAAGAACCCTTGCGTTCTCGGTGACGATGTGGCGCACCCGGCGGAACGTCTCCTCATCCAGGACCTGCTCGGCGCGCTCCAGGTCGTCGACGGCCACGTCGCGCAGCGATGAGACGCCCAGCCCCGCAGCCCCGCGCTCGCACGAGGCTCGCCGTTCGGCGTAGCCGCCGTTCGCGTGGGCATGCTCGACGCGGGTGTCGATGACGAGCACCGCGAGCCCCTGCGCCTCGAACGCGAGCGGCACGATGGTCGACTCGAGCGAACGGCAGTCGAGCAGCACACCCGAGTCGCGCTGGCCGAGCAGCACCGCCGACTGGTCCATGATCCCGGTCGGGGCGCCGACGGCCTCGTTCTCGGCGAGGCGCCCGATGCGAGCGAGTGTCCGGCGGTCGAGCCCGAGGCCCCACAGCTCGTCGATCGCGACCGCAACGGCCCCCTCGAGGGCGGCGGATGAGGACAGCCCTGCCCCGAGGGGCACATCCGACT
Organism: Pseudoclavibacter sp. Marseille-Q434; assembly: GCF_050315415.1. NCBI lineage: Bacteria > Bacillati > Actinomycetota > Actinomycetes > Micrococcales > Microbacteriaceae > Pseudoclavibacter > Pseudoclavibacter sp. Marseille-Q434. The sequence goes on from NZ_JBNPQH010000006.1 coordinate 64,215, forward strand.
CGACGTGCAGGTCGAGCCCCCGGGCTTCGCTGAGGTCTGCGCCCAGCTGGCCCGCGGCCCAGATGACCCCGAGCGCGTACGCGGACCAGCCGCCGAGCGCATCCGGCGCCAGATCGTCGATGGCGACCTCCTCGACGCCGTCGCGGAGGCCGCTCGAGACGCGGACGATCCGGTCGTCGCGCAGCCTCGCGGCGACCACCGTGTGCCGGTTGATCGCGAACGGGAACACGAAGCCCTCGTTGTAGTCGGTGTGCTCGCCGATCAGGTTCACTCGGCCCGGCGACGACCACAGGCCGTCTGGCGCGCCGCCGTGGATGCGCGCGAACGCATCCGTCGCCGCCGTCGCCAGCTCTGGCCGGGTCACGCTGCGTCCACCTTCGCGAGCGCCGCGCGCAGGAGGCCCGCCGTGGCTTCAGGCGGGACGTCGCCGATGAAGGCCCCCATCGCCGACTCGGAACCGGCGAGGAACTTGAGCTTGTCCTCCGCACGCCGAGGCGAGGTGATCTGCAGCATGAGCCTGACGTCATCCCGATGCGAGTTGACGGGCGCCTGGTGCCACGCGGCGATGTAGGGGGTCGGGGTGTCGTAGATCGCGTCGAGGGCGCGCAGCACGCGGCGGTACTCGCGGGCGATCTCGTCGCGCTCCTCTGGCGTCGTCTCGGCGAGGTCGGCGACGTGGCGGTGCGGGAGCATGTGCACCTCCAGCGGCCACCGCGCGGCGAAGGGCACGAAGAACGTGACGTGCTCGCCGCGGATGAGCATCCGCTCGGAGGCCTGCTCGAAGTCGAGGATGTCCTGGAAGAGCGTCGGCCCGTACTTCTCGACAGAGCGGATGAGCGCAGCAGTGCGCGGCGTGACGTAGGGGTACGAGTAGATCTGGCCGTGCGGGTGGTGCAGCGTGACGCCGATGTCCTTGCCGCGGTTCTCGAACGGGAAGACCTGCTGCACGCCGGGCAGCTGCGAGAGCGCGGCGGTGCGGTCAGCCCATGCCTCGACGACCGTGCGAGCGCGCGAGAGCGAGAGCGAGGCGAACGACCCCTCTGATTCGGGGCTGAAGCAGACGACCTCGCATCGGCCGATCGACGGCTTCGTGCGGCCGAGGCCAAGGGATGCGAGTTCCTCGAGCTCGCCCTCGGGGCTGAAGCCGTCGCCGGCGAGCGTCGGGCCGAAGGAGGGCGACTTGTTCTCGAACACGGCCACGTCGTAGTTGCTCGGCACCTCGGTGAGGTTCGCCGGGCTCGAAGGCGCCAGGGGGTCGAGGTGCTTGGGCGGCAGCATGACGCGGTTCTGGCGCGCCGCGGCGATCGAGATCCACTCACCGGTGAGCGGGTCCTGGCGCATCTCGGCGACCGGCGGACGATCGGCAGGGATGCGACTGTCGAGCGCGCGCTCGGGGTCGAGGGTCGTGTCGGCGTCGTCGAAGTAGATGAGCTCGCGACCGTCGGAGAGGAGCGTCTCGCGCTTGACGATGTTGTTGGTGAGGGAGTGCACGCTCCGATTACGCCACTTTCGTTTTCGAAAGTCAAGCGTGAATCTGCTTGCGAAGGCGTAAGCTGTGGATCGTGGTGAACAACGAGACGACCCCAGACCGCCCCGCGGAGGCGCGCAGAGCCGACGTGGTCGCGCTCGTCAAACGTACCGGCTTCGCCAGGGTCGCTGACCTGAGCCGCGAGCTCGGCGTCTCGGAGGTCACCGTTCGCTCCGACCTCACGGCGCTCGAGCGCGCGGGGGTCCTCGGGCGGGTCCACGGCGGTGCGATCTTCGGCCACGGGCCCGCCGGCCTCGAGACCTCCTTCGAGACCGCGCAGCAGAGTGCCGCAGACGAGAAGCGCCGCATCGGCGCCGCCGCGGCAGCGCTCGTCACGAGCGGCTCGAGCGTGCTCCTCGATGTCGGGACGACGACCACGGCCGTCGCCGAGGCCCTGCTCGTGCGGGAGGATCTCGACGACGTCGTCATCATCACGAACGGCCTCTCGATCGCGCTCGCCCTCGAGTCGGCCATCCCCCGCTTCACGGTCGTCGTGACCGGCGGCACCCTGCGCCCGCTGCAGCACTCGCTCGTCGCGCCCTACGCGTCCGCGATGCTCGAGCGCATCCACACCGACCTGGCCGTCATCGGCTGCACGGGCGTGCAGGTCGGCGCGGGCGTCACCAACGTGAACCTGCCGGAGTCCGAGCTCAAGCGGGCCATGCTCCACGCAGCCGACCGCTCGGTGGTCGTCGCCGACGCCAGCAAGCTCGGCCGCGCCCACGTCGGCGTGATCGGCGCCCTCGACGAGTTCGAGAGCCTCATCACGGGCACCGAGGCAGACGCGCGCGAAGTCGAGGCACTGCGCGCTGCCGGCTGCGACGTGCGGCTGGTTTAGCAGCCCCGCGCTCGGTCCGCGCCGCCAGCGTCCATCCACACCCCTTCGCGCGGGCGCCCCCGAACGCCGTAGACTCGTCCGGTGCGGACACGCCCCGACTTCTCCGCATCGCGCCGCCAGAAGGAGCCTCGCCAGTGAGCAGCCAGACCACCCACGTGCCAGACACCGTCGACAACGCGAAGGCGACTCCCGAGAAGGAACAGCCGTACGGCGCCCTCGGACTGAAGCCTGACGAGTACGACAAGATCCGCGAGATCCTCGGCCGCCGCCCCACGTCGGGCGAGCTGGCCATGTACTCGGTCATGTGGTCGGAGCACTGCTCCTACAAGTCCTCGAAGAACTACCTGCGCCAGTTCGGCCAGAAGGTCTCCGACGAGATGAAGAAGAACCTCATGGTCGGCATGGGCGAGAACGCGGGCGTCATCGACGCCGGCGAGGGCTGGGCGGTGACCTTCAAGGTCGAGTCGCACAACCACCCCTCCTACATCGAGCCGTTCCAGGGAGCCGCGACCGGTGTCGGCGGCATCGTCCGCGACATCATCTCGATGGGTGCCCGCCCGGTCGCGGTCATGGATGCGCTGCGCTTCGGCGCCATCGACGAGGCCGACACGGCGCGGGTCGTGCATGGCGTCACGAGCGGCATCTCCTTCTACGGCAACTGCCTCGGCCTGCCGAACATCGGCGGCGAGACGTGGTTCGACAGCGTCTACCAGGCGAACCCGCTCGTCAACGCCCTCGCGGTCGGCGTGCTCCGCCACGAGGACCTGCACCTCGCGAACGCGCGCGGTGCAGGCAACAAGGTGGTGCTCTTCGGCGCCCGCACGGGTGGCGACGGCATCGGCGGCGCCTCCATCCTCGCCTCCGACTCGTTCGACGAGAAGGGCCCCACGAAGCGCCCCGCCGTCCAGGTCGGCGACCCGTTCGCCGAGAAGGTGCTCATCGAGTGCTGCCTCGAGCTGTTCCGCGAGAAGGTCGTCGAGGGCATCCAGGACCTGGGCGCCGCCGGCATCTCCTGCGCGACGAGCGAGCTCGCCGCGGCCGGCGACGGCGGCATGTACATCGAGCTCGACAAGGTGCTGCTGCGTGACCCGAACCTGACGGCTGAGGAGATCCTCATGTCGGAGAGCCAGGAGCGCATGATGGCGGTCGTCGCGCCCGACAAGCTCGACGCGTTCATGGCGATCGTCGACAAGTGGGACGTCGAGACGAGCGTCCTCGGCGAGGTCACCGACACCGGCCGCCTCGTCATCAACTGGCGCGGCGTGGAGATCGTGAACGTCGACCCGCGCACCGTCGCGATCGACGGCCCCGTCTACGACCGCCCCGTCGCCTACCCGGCATGGATCGACGCGCTGCAGGCTGACACCGCATCCGCACTCCCCCGCCCGCAGTCGGGCGAGGAGCTCCGCGAGCAGGTGCTCGCCCTCATCTCGTCGGCGAACCTCGCCGACCCCGAGTGGATCACGCAGCAGTACGACCGCTACGTGCTCGGCAACACGGCCTTCGGCACGCCAGAGGACGCCGGCATGGTGCGCATCGACGAGGAGTCCGGACTCGGCTTCGCGATCAGCCTCGACGCCAACGGCCGCTACGCGCAGCTCGACCCGTCCGCGGGCGCCAAGCTCGCCCTCGCCGAGGCGTACCGCAACGTCGCAGCCACGGGTGCACGCCCGGCCGCCGTCTCCGACTGCCTCAACTTCGGCAGCCCCGAGAACCCCGAGGTCATGTGGCAGTTCGCGCAGGCCGTCGAGGGCCTCGCCGACGCGTGCCTCGAGCTCGGCATCCCCGTCACGGGCGGCAACGTGTCGTTCTACAACCAGACCGGCGACGTGCCCATCCACCCGACGCCTGTCGTCGCCGTGCTCGGCCTCATCGACGACGTGGCCCGCCGCGTCCCGTCCGGCTGGCAGGAGGAGGGCGACAACCTCTACCTCCTCGGCACGACGCTCGAAGAGCTGTCCGGCTCCATCTGGGCCGACGTCGTGCACGGTCACCTCGGCGGGCTGCCCCCGCAGGTCGACCTCGAGCGCGAGAAGGCACTCGCCGACCTCGTCATCGGAGCAGGCCAGCAGGGCCTCCTCACCTCGGCGCACGACCTCTCCGAGGGCGGCCTCGCGGCGGCGATCGTCGAGTCTTCGACCCGCTTCGGCGTCGGCGCGCGCATCGTGCTCGACGGCCTCATGCAGAAGGAGGGGGTGGATGCGGCTACCGCGCTGTTCAGCGAGTCGGCCGGGCGCATCCTCGTCTCCGTCCCGCACGACGACGACGTGCGCTTCCAGGCGATGTGCGAGGCGCGCGACTTCCCCGTCACCCGCGTCGGCGTGAGCGACGGCATGGGTGCCGACGCGAAGCTCGAGGTCCAGGGCCTCTTCGAGTTCACGCTTGCCGAGCTCTCCGAGGCGCGCGGCGCCACGTTGCCGAAGCGCTTCGGCGACGTCGTCGGACCGAACTCCGCGCCGATCTCCGCCGCCGTCGCGGCTGCGATCTCCTGAGGACCGCCGCGCTGTGAGTCTTGGGATGGGTTCCTCGCTTCGGGATGGGTTGCTTCCCATCCCGAAGCGAGAAGCCCATCCCGAAACTGTTGAGGCGGGAGCGAGGCAAGCGGCGGCCGGAGTCTTTGAAGCGGTCGTCGCCTCAGCCGCATCGGCCGGCTTCGCGCTTGACGATGGGCAGCGGATGGTCGCCCTACGTCTCGCGGGCCTCGGCGCGCAGATCGTCGAGCGCGAGGCGCGTGCGGCCGGGGAGACCCATCCCGGTGAGGACGAGGCAGATCACGCCACCACCGCTCCTCCCCATTCGGCGCCCCCGCGCGGGCTCTACCTGTGGGGGCCGGCGGGCCGCGGCAAGTCGTGGCTGCTGGATGCCTTCTACGACGCGGTCCCGATCGAGCGGAAGCTGCGCGTCCACTTCCACTCGTTCTTCAACGAGCTGCACTCCCGCATCTTCGCGAACCGCGGCTCGGACAGCGTCTTCGCGAATGCTGTCGAAGAACTGATCGGCGATGCTCACCTGCTGCTGTTCGACGAGTTCCACGTGCACGACCCCGGCCACGCGACGCTGCTCACCGGCCTGCTGCGGTATGCGCTCGAGCACGGCATCACGGTCGTCGCGACCTCAAACTACCCGCCGCACGGCCTCCTCCCGAGCCCCGTCTACCACCACATCTTCGAGCCGGGCATCGAGCTCATCGAGCGTGAGCTCGACGTCGTCGAGCTGACTGGCGACGTCGACTACCGCCGCTCGCGAGCGGCAACGGTCGAGCGCCGGGGATTCGCGACCGGGTCGTGGACTCACGTGCCGAGCGCCGCATCCACCGCTACCCGCCCGTCGACCGCCGAGGCGACGAGCCTCGAACTCGGGGGCCGAACCTTCGAGGTCACCGCCGTGCGCGGGCGCGAGCTCTGGGCGACGTTCGCGGAGCTGTTCGTCGCGAAGACGTCGTCGCTCGAGTACCTGCAGTGGGCGCGCGACTTCGACACGTGGCACGTGCTCGACGTCCCGCTCCTCGCCTCGGTCGGCCGCGATCCACAGCAGCGCTTCGTCACTGCGATCGACGTGCTCGTCGACTACGACATCGAGGCGCACTTCTCCGCGGATGCGTCGTTCGAGGAGTTCGTGGCCGCCGCCGCGGGCCGCGCCGACGCGTTCCGCATGGTGAGCCGCCTGCACCTCCTGGAGCGCTAGGGCCCGACGTTCGGAGAGTTCCGCGCCCGTCGCGAATCACGATTCGATGCCGGGCCTGCGAGGTGCACCTCGAATTCACTAGGCTCGTCGGGCAAGCAGAGCGCTTGTCGTCGCACGCGCACCCGCTCACGACGCTCTTGGGGGATTCTCAATGACGACATCCACAACAACCGAGGTCAAGCCTCGCGAGCAATGGACCGGCCAGACCGGGTTCATCCTCGCCGCCATCGGCTCCGCCGTCGGGCTCGGCAACATCTGGCGCTTCCCGGGGGTGGCGTATGAGAACGGCGGGGGCGCGTTCCTCATCCCGTACCTCGTCGCGCTCATCACCGCGGGCATCCCGATCCTCTTCCTCGACTATGCGATCGGCCACCGGATGCGCGGGGCCGCACCGACCGCCTTCCGTCGCGTCGCGAAGTGGATGGAGAGCCTCGGCTGGTTCCAGGTCTTCATCTGCTTCGTGATCGGCCTGTACTACACGGCGATCATCGCCTGGGCGCTGAGCTTCTTCGTGCTCTCGTTCAACCTCGGCTGGGGCGACGACCCGGCGGCGTTCTTCACCGGCGACTTCCTGCAGCTCAGCGACCCCGGGGTCTCGATGCAGTTCGTGCCCTCGGTCCTGATCCCCCTCGTCGCCGTCTGGGGAGTGACGATCTTCGTGCTCGCGGCGGGCATCGCGAAGGGTGTCGAACGCACGAACTTCATCTTCCTGCCGCTACTGCTCGTCTCGTTCCTCATCCTCGTGGTCCGGGCGCTCTTCCTGGACGGCGCGGCAGATGGGCTCAACGCACTGTTCACACCCGATTGGGTCGCGCTCGGCGACCCGAGCGTCTGGATCGCCGCGTACAGCCAGATCTTCTTCTCGCTGTCCATCGCCTACGGCATCATGGTGACCTACTCGTCCTACCGGAACCGTCGCTCGAACATGACGTCCCCGGGACTCGTCGTCGCCTTCTCGAACTCGTCGTTCGAGATCCTGGCGGGCATCGGCGTCTTCGCGACGCTCGGTTTCATGGCGCATCAGCAGAACGTCGCGGTGGGCGAGCTGGAGGGGCTGACCGGCCCGATCCTGTCGTTCGTGACCTTCCCGGCCATCATCTCGGAGATGCCAGGCGGGCAGATCTTCGGGGCGCTGTTCTTCGGGTCGCTCGTCATGGCGGGATTCACTTCACTGCTGTCGATCCTGCAGGTCGTCTCGTCAGCGTTCCAGGACAAGTTCGGCTGGTCGCCTCGCAAGGCGGCGGTCATTCTCGGCAGCGTGAGCGCCGTCATCTCGATCCTCCTCTTCTCGACGACGACGGGCCTCATCGCCCTGGACACGGTCGACATGTGGACGAACAACATCGGCATCATCGCGTCCGCCATCGCCACCTGCGTCGGCGTCATCTGGGTCGCCCGCCGCGGCGAGGAGATGCGGCTGCACCTCAACTCCGTGTCGACGTTCCAGGTCGGCAAGTGGTGGCTCGTGCTGACGGGCATCATCGCGCCGGTCGTCCTCACGTACATGCTCATCGAGCAGATCAGGACGCTCATCGTCGACGGCTACGAGGGCTACCCGCTCTGGTACATCGGCGTGTTCGGCTGGGGCGCTGTGCTCGTGATGCTGCTCGCGAGCGCGGTCATGACGTTGATCCGCTGGCGCAACAGCCCAGACAAGTTCACCGCCTGGCCGACGTCGGCTGAGCTGCGCGAGAAGGAGACGGCCCGATGACCCCAGAAGCCATCACGATGCTCATCGTCGCGATCGGGATCGTATGGGGCGGATGCGCCGCCTCCGTCATCGCGCTCCGTCGGCACCCGGAACGCGCCGACTATCCGTCGGGTGGTCACGACGACGGCCGAGCCGAACACGCCCCGGTCACGCACGACACCTGATCGGCGAGCCTCGGTTCTTCTCAGCACCGAGAGAACCCCGCCCGCGAGTCTCTCGCGGGCGGGGTTCTGCTTGTACGACCGCGCCGCTCAGCCCTGCGCCTTGCGCTGCCAGACGCCGAAGCGGTTGCCGAGCGGGTCGCGGAGGTGCGCGAACTTGATGGTGCCGTTGTCGACCAGCGGCATGACGGTCTCCCCGCCGTTGGCGGCCGCCTGCTCGAGCTTCGCCTCGATGTCGTCGACCTCGACGTAGAAGACCGCCCAGCTGCCACCGACGACGGTGCTCGAGTCCCAGAGGCCGCCACCGTTGCCAGCACCGTCGACCATGCCGTAACCGCCCGGCTCGAGCGAGCCGAACGTCCAGCCGAAGGTGTCGCCATAGAAGGCCTTCGCGGCCTCTGGGTCGGTGGTGCCGATCTCGAAGTAGTTCACAGTGTTCGACATGGTCGTTGTCCTCTCGTCCGGATCAGCCGCCGCGCCCTTGCGCTGCGGCGCCGGCCTCGTGCGCCGGTGATCCGATGGTGAGGTCTCACACAGTGTGAGAGTCAAACCGCGATCGGCACGTTCACCTCGGTGACCCAGTTCTCGGGGTTCGGGTCGCGGCCGGGGCCGCGCACGTAGACGTTGAAGATCGGCCCGACTCTCGTGCGCTGCTGATCGGCAACCCAGGCACCCGCGGTGGCAGTCGCCTCGTTGATCGTCTCGAAGCCGCCCCGATGTGTGACCGTCGCGACGCGCTGCTCGGGAAGCTCGACGACCTCATACCCATCCGGCACGGAGGCGCCGCGGTACTCGCGCCAGATCGCCATCTCGACGTCGGCATCGCGGTACTCATCGTCGAAGTAGGTGGCACCGCCCACGTCGCCGAAGGCCTCCGGGTCGCGGGAGGTGAGCTCGGCGACCGGGCCGCGGAAGTTGCCCCAGAGTGACCCCTCAGACGGGTAGTCGGCGACGGTCCGCCGCAGGTAGAGCACGCGCAACGCCGGGAACGTGCGCTCGACGACGTCCAGCCGCCGCGCTCGCGCCTCGAGCTCCCCAAGCAGGTTCACTGCGAGCGCCTGCTGCTCGGCCACCCGTCGTGCCTCTGCCTTCAGCTCGTCGAGGTGCGATTGCAGCCGAAGCCGCAGCAGGTCAGGCGAGTCGAAGAGCGGCAGGAGCTCGGCGATCGCCGGGATCCCGCACCCCGAGTCGCGGAGCATCCGCACCCGCCCCGCGTCCCGCAGCTGACCGGGTGCGTAGCGTCGGTACCCGCTGAACTCGTCGACCTCGGCCGGCGCAAGCACGCCCCGCTCCGCATAATGCCGAAGCATGCGCACGCTCAACCCCGAGTAGCGCGAGAACTCGCCGATGCTCATCAGGGTTCCGGGAAGCTCACGGTTCATGCGCCAAGTCTGGCACCGGGTTCCATCTGCCGCCGATCACTGTCCAACATCAGTGCGATATCTGGCCCCCGGCCCGGTTTCTGCCCCGGATGGGCCAATTCTGCACTCATGTTGGACACGGATCGCGGGTCACCGCACCACCGCTGCCGCCCCGGAACAGATCGCCGCCGCCGCACCAGCGTCCGCAGCCCTCGCCCACCGACCAACATCCGTGACGAACGCCCCGCCGGACGCGGTTTCGGCCCTGGATGCGCCCATCCATCACGCAAGGCGGCCACGATGCGCCAGCCCGCCACGCCTTGCGGCCGCGGTCCCTCGCGGCGACGATCTCGCCGCGCGACCGCGACCCGCTGCGGACGCGCGTCCTACTTCCGCGCGGCCTGCGCGGCCCGTGCCGCTTCGCGTCTGAGGTCGCGCGCAGCGTCGGCCGCGGCGGCTTCCTCCGGCGTGGGGGCCGTGCCGCCGAGCGCGCGCGGCTGCCACCACTTGCCGGTTCCGTCTTCCGGGTAGCTCGACTGGAGCTCGCTCAGCAATCCCTCCATGGTCGTCTTGAGCTTCGCCGTGGAGACGGCGGCGTCATCACCGGCAGTGACGTGGATGGGCGCGCCGAATGAGAAGTGCACGGGAATGCCGAGGCGCTCCCTCAAGCTGATCTTGCGGTTCTTCGTGAGCAGCCGATGCCCGCCCCACACCGCGACGGGGATGATGGGAACCCCGGCCTGCGCCGCGAGGCGCACCGCCCCGGTCTTGAAGTCGCGGATCGTGAACGACGCACTGACGCCCGCCTCGGGGAACACCCCGATGAGCTCGCCGTCGCGCAACGAGGTCGCGGCCGCCGCGAACGCGTCGGCACCCGCCTTCATGTTCACGGGGATGTGCCGCATGCTCCGCATGAGCCTGCCGACGACGGGCTTCTCGAAGACGCTCTGCTTCGCCATGAAGCGGATGCGCCGTCGGTTGTGCATCCACGTGGCGCATTCGACGAGGGCGAACTCCAGGTACCCGAAGTGGGTCATCGCGATGACGGCGCCGCCGGTGTCCGGGATGTGCTGCGCGCCGTGGACCGTCTGGCGAACGCGAAGCGCGGCGAACACCGTGCGGCCGACCCCGATCGCAAATGAGTAGACGGGTTCGCGAGTCATGTGGCTCCCTGATCCAAGTGTGAGGGGCCAGCATATTCGCGGCAGCTGAGACGAAATCGGTGCGAACGGCGCTGCTCGCGAGGTCCGGCATCCGAAGCCTTGCCAGTTTCGTTCCGCGGATGCGATACTTGCCTAACTGCACGTTCGTACGATTCACAGTGCAACTTTGTGCATTCATCCGCTAGGAGCAACTGACAATGGCTGTCCCCATCCCTGTACGGAGCCCGTTTCTCATCGTCAACCCGAAGGCCTACCTGACGGGCAGCGAGCTCATGAAGCTGGCCCACCTCACCGACGAGCTGGCCGGCGCGTTCGACATCGACGTCGTCTTCACCGCGCAGCACATCGACCTGCGGTCCGTCGTCGCCGAGACGACGAACCTCTGCGTCACGGCCCAGCACGTCGACCCGATCGTGCCGGGCCGCGGCATGGGCCACATCCTCGCCGAAGGCCTCGCGGAGGCCGGCGTCAAGGCCGTCGTGCTCAACCACGCCGAGCACCCCCTCACCTTGGCCGACCTCGACGCCACGATGCGCCGTTGCGAAGAGGTCGGTCTTGCAACCATCGTCTGCGCCGACTCCGACCTGCAGTGCCGGGCCGTCGCCGACCTCGACCCGTCGGGCATGATCTGCGAGCCGACCGCGAACATCGGCACCGGGCAGATGGATGCGGGCGACTACATCGAGCGCACCACCCAGATCGTGAAGAACGTCGACCCGTCGATCCTCGTCGTGCAGGCCGCCGGCGTGAGCCGCGGCGCCGACATCACGCGCGTCCTCCAGCAGGGCGCCGACTGCTCGGGCGGCACAAGCGGCATCATCAAGCACCCCGACTGGCGCGAGATCCTCACCGAGATGTTCCAGGCGCTCGCCGACCACCGCGACTCGCAGGCCACCGGCACCAACTCATCCGCTGCCGCACCGGCCAGCTGACTCACCCTCCCAGAGAGAAGAACACCAATGCTCATCGGACTCGACGAAGCGCTCCGCTACGCACAGAAGAACAACATCGCCATCGCGGCGGTCAACACCCCCTACTTCGAGGGGCTGCTCGGCACCATCGCGGCAGCCGAGAAGGCCGGCGTTCCCGTCATCCTGCAGCACGCGCAGGTGCACGAGAGCACCCTCTCCATCGACGACATCGGCCCCGCCATGCTCGCGCTCGCGACGCGCAGCGAAGCCCCGTTCGTGCTGCACGTCGACCACGGCGAGGACATCGACTACATCGCCCGCGGCCTCGACATCGGCTTCAACTCGGTCATGATCGACGGCTCCACGCTCCCCTACGAGGAGAACGTCGCCCGCACAACCGAGGTCGTGAAGCTCGCGAAGGAACGCGGTGTCGGCGTCGAGGGCGAGCTCGGCGTCATGACGGGCAACGAGAACGGCGACCCGAGCCAGGGCATCGCCGACGAGACCCTCTACACCGAGCCGACCCAGGCGAAGGAGTTCGTCGAGCGCACCGGTGTCACGGCGCTCGCCGCCTCGTTCGGCACGGTGCACGGCATGTACCACCAGGAGCCGAAGCTCAACTACGCGCTCATCGAGCAGCTCCGCGACGCGACGGGCGTGCCCATCGTCATGCACGGCGGTTCCGGCCTCACCCTCGACGAGTACCACCGCTCCATCACCCGCGGCGTCCGCAAGATCAACTACTACACGTACGCGGCGAAGGCGGCACTGGATGCTGCGCTCCGGGCCGCAGACGAGCCCAACACGATCCTGTTCCCCAAGGTCGCGAAGGCCGTGTCGGCGCAGGTCGAGAGTGACGTCGCCGAGTTCATCCAGGCGCTGCGACCGGGCGCCTGAGCGACGCCGCGCATCCGCTCACCCACCGCATCCACCGACATCCGCGCGTTCGTCGAAGCACGCGCATCCACGACCACGAAGGAACACCGATGACCGTCACCCAGACCACCCTCCAGCTGCAGTCACACGGCGGCACCCCCAGCTACATCGACGTCACCGCAGAGGTGAAGGAGGCGATCGCGGCGAGTGGCATCACGACCGGCACCGTCACCGTCATCTCGCCCCACACGACGTGCGCCGTCTTCTTCGAGGAGTTCGTGCACGACCGCCTTGACGACGGCACCGAGTTCCTGCAGGCCGACCTCGATGACGTCCTGAACCGCATCGCCCCGAACCAGACGGCCGTACCCCCCGAGGGCGAGTACCGCTACCCGGGGCCCGAGCACTACGCGGACGTCGAGTCGTGGCCGGACGCCGAGGTGTACCTGCCCGGCGGCGACAAGACGGCGCTGCTCAACGCGGAGGCCCACATCAAGGCGACGATCCTCGGCTCGAGCGAGGTGTTCGCCGTCATCGACGGCAAGCTCGGCGTCGGCGTCACCGGCTACATCTACTTCGTCGACTTCGACCGCACCCGCGCCCGCGCGCGCAAATGCCAGGTCGTCGTCATGGGCGAGTAGGCCCCGGCTTCCTCGCTCCTGAACGCCGCCGACGATGTCGGCGCACCAACACCACCGGTCGATCTCGCCCTGACTCCCCCGTCAGCGGCGCGATCGGCCGGCGTCGTTCTGCATCCTGGGCTCTTGGCTCTGCGATCTGCGATCTGCGCTCTGTGCTCTGTGCTCTGCCACGAGCCCCGACTCCGCGCGACTCCGCAGCCTGCGCGCTGGACGCTGCCAGTCGAATGGCCCAAAAGCCCGCGCGAAAAGGGCCACATCGCTGGCAGCGATGGCAGCCAGGCCGCGCAAAAGGGCTACTTGACTGGCAGCGTTCGCACCGAACCCGGAACCGCAGCCACCAGCGCAGATCGACCCGGCAACACTGGCAACCGCAATGCGGTAGCGGCAGCGGCGGCGCGGCAGCGCGGCGCGGCGGCGCGGCAGCGCGGCAGCGCGGCGCGGCGGCGCGGCAGCGCGGCAGCGCGGCGCGGCGGCGCGGCAGCGCGGCAGCGCGGCGCGGCGGCGCGGCAGCGCGGCAGCGCGGCGCGGCGGCGCGGCAGCGCGGCAGCGCGGCGCGGCGGCGCGGCAGCGCGGCAGCGCGGCGCGGCGGCGCGGCAGCGCGGCAGCGCGGCGCGGCGGCGCGGCAGCGCGGCAGCGCGGCAGCGCGGCAGCGCGGCAGCGCGGCAGCAGTAGCGCGGTGCGGCAGCGCGGCAGCAGTAGCGCGGTGCGGCAGCGCTGCTGCGGCCGCTCGCTTACACGAGTTCGACGAGGGCGCGGGCGAGGTCTTCGTCGAGGATGACGCTGTCGAGGGCGCCTGTGTGCAGGGATCCCGCGACACCCGGGGCTTTCTCGGCGCCGGCCGCGAAGCCGACGACCTCGGGGATGGCGGCGAGCTGCTCGAGCGTGATGCCGATGACGCGCTCCGAGACGGGCGAGCCGAGGGCGCGACCGGATGCGTCGAAGAAGCGGCCGCAGATGTCGCCGACCGGCTGCTGCGCGTCGAGGTCCGCACGCTCGTCGTCGCTGAGGCGCATGGCGGAGACGATGTGCCGCGACGCGTGGAGGCCGTACGAGCCGATGCCGACGAACGCGAGCTGCACATCCGTCGCCCGCTTGATCGCGGACGAGATCGACGACTCGCGCGTGAGGGCCGCCCAGGTCTGCGGCGACTCGACGACGGCTGGCGATTCGAAGCGGAACGCCTTCGCACCCGACTTCTGCGACAGGCGCTCGAGGGCGGTGTTGCCGGCGGGCCCGGAGTCGAAGGGCATGCCGCCCACCAGCGGGCACAGGGTCAGCGCGCGCCCCGTGGATTCGACGTGGATCTGCTCGACGAACGCGTCGATCGACTTGCCCCAGCTGAGGCCCACCGAACCGACGGATGGCACTCGTTCCGCGAAGTAGTCGGCGGCCGCGCCAGCTACCACGTCGAGCGGATGCCGGCCGGGCAGGTTCGCGACGACGACGGCGGCGCCCACGCCGAACGCGTCAACGATCTGCTGCTCGAGCTCGCTCACGCGGCCGACGACGTGCGGGTCGTGGATGCGGATCTCGACGATGCCCTGGTCGCGGGCTGCCGAGAGGATGCGGGAGACGCTCGCCCGGGAGACGCCGAGGGCGTTCGCGACGTCGCTCTGGGAGAGCCCGTCGAGGTAGTAGAGGCGCGCCGCTCGGACGAGGGTCTCGGCGTTGCGAGGTGCTGGCATCTCGTCTGCTCCTTCGTCGTGGTGCGGCGGTTCGTGCGGCGTGCGGCGTGCGGCGGCCCGCGCCGGTCCGGCTGCGGAGCGATGCGCGACGCTGCTCGCTCCCGTTCCGCCTGCCCCGGTCTCGTGGTCGACCCGCGTCCTGCGTGCGGGCGGGGCCGGACGACCACGGCTCCCGAGCCGTGCATCCGCACCGTTCGGGAGCCGTCCCGGTGCCGCACGCGAGGCGCGGCACCGGTGGTCCGGTTCACATGATCCTACCGAGCGGCAACGGCGCGGCAGGATGAGGAAGCCTTCAGACGCCGATGACTCCGGCGGCGACGAGCGAGTCCTGCAGGCGGCGCATCGCGATGAGCGGGCGGGTCTCGTCGAGCTCGACGTCGTCGTAGGAGACGATCTCGCCCGCCTTGATGTCGCGCTTCAGGATGCCGCCGGAGATGAGACCGATCGGGATGGAGTTGTTGGCGCGCGCCTCGTCGGCGTCGACGGCCCAGCCGTGCACGTGGTGTCCGCCCATGCCCTCGAGCTTCGTGCCGGCCGTGAGGTCGAACTTCGCCTTCGAGGCGACCTCGGTGCGCCAGGTGATGGTCTGGAAGTCGGCGCGGCGCTCGAGCACGGCCTCGCTGATCGAGAGGATCGCCTCGACGGACGCGAGGTGGTACGGGCGGTAGAGCGCGTAGTAGGGGCCCTTGCCGAGCTTCAGGTAGTCGAGCTCGTGCGTGACGACGTCGTCTTCCGACTTCACGACGACGAAGACGCCTGGTGCGACGTCGCCCTCGACGGTGTACTCGACGGCTGGGGTGGAGGTGAGCACGCCGCCGTCCTCGACGGGGATGAGGGTCGTCGCGAGGGTCGCGATGTCGGCGGCGGGGCCGTGCATGCCCGGCTTGTTGACGGGGAAGCCGGTGGCGTTCGACAGCGACGCCATCTCGATCTGCGTCTTGGTGCCGTCGGTGAACTCGCACAGGATGCGCGGGTTCATGTTCTTCGCCTTCGCCTCTTCCATGACGTCTTCCGGCACGTCGGTGGGGCGGTTGGGGTTGTTCTTGCCCTTGCCCGCTGCGACGACGGTGAGGCCGAGGTCAGTGGCGTGCTCGACGAGCTTGAGCGCTTCGACGGGCTCGTCGCCGCGGCAGATCGTGTAGACCTGCTCGCCGGCGTTGGCGATGCTCGCGAGGAACAGGCCGACGGTCACGTCGGCCTCGACGGTCATGAGCGCGACGTCCTTCTTGCCGAGGAGCGACGCGTAGGCGACCTGCGCGGCGATCTCGGTGACGCCGGAGACCTCGAGGACGACGTCGACGGGGAGCTTCGGGATGAGCAGGCCGTCGTTGATGACGACGGGGCGGCGGGCCTCGATGTGCTCGGCGACGACGGCGAGGTCGTTCTCGACCTGCACGTCGGTGCGGCCGGCGCGAGTGTACGCATCCACACCGCGCTCGACGGCGATGTCGGCGACGACGGCGACTTCCATGCCCTTGGCGCGTTCGATCTGGGCGATGAGGCCTGAGCCCATCTGACCTGCCCCGACCACGCCGACGCGGATGGGTCGGCCAAGCTCGGCTTCGCGCTGGATGAGGCGCTGCGTGTAGTTCATGTGCGTTCCTTTGGTGCTTGGGTCGTGGGCCTGGTGGCTGATACGGGGCTAGTTGCTGACGCGGGAGAGGCCGGCGAATTGCTTCGGCGCCGCGCCCTTGATGGCGGTCGGCTGACCGCGCTTGGCCTTGCCCTTCACGGGCGGCAGCTGGACCTGCGCGCGCACCTGGTGGGGCAGCATGCTGATGGCCTGGCGCACGGCCGTTCCGAGGTGCTTGTGGCGGGCCGCCGCACGGTCGAAGACCGTCTTCAGCGGGCCCTCGAGGTCGGGAGCCGGCTTCAGGCGGCCGAAGACGCTGATGCCGACGAGCGCGCGGGCCTCGACGACCTCAAGGGTCGTGGGGTCGACGAGCAGCACGGCGATCGCGCCGCGGAAGGCGCCCTTGCCGCGGCCGCTCACGAGGTTCAGGTTCTTGCCTGCGTTGGCCTTCGCGATCTCGTTGACCTGCCGCATGTAGGCGCGCATCTGCACGCCGGACATGACCATGCTCAGGACCAGTGCGAGCACGAGGACGGCGGGGAATCTCCAGTCCATGATCTAGGCCTCGTTCCGGCGCACGCTGACGAATGCGCCCTCGGTGGGTGTGGAGAGGGAGCCGGTCGCCTGGATGGCACCGGGGAGGAGCGCGGTGTCGTCCGCGTTCAGGTAGAGCACGACGTGGCCGAGCTCCTGCAGGTTCGGGTTGGCGAGGTCGCCGACCGCGGTGACCGTGACCGCCTCGTCGCCGATCACGAACTCGTCACCCGCCTGCACGGGCACGAACTCTCCCGTGTGCCCCTTGTGCACAAGGCTGACCTCGGCGAGGGCGTCCGGCACGGGTTCGCCGAAGAGGATGTAGACGCCGCCCTCGAACATGTCGTTCGCGTCGGGTCCGATGCGGGCGATTTCTGACTGCCAGATGGTCGTGGACACGTTGTGGTCCCTTTCTTGGTTCAGGGGTGCAGCGGATGCGCGGGCGGGCCGGGTCTCGGCCCGCCCGGCGCCACCTAGACGAGGAGGAAGGAGGCGAAGTAGGCGAGCACGACCGCGAGGGGCGACGTGATCTGCCTGGAGAAGAGCACGGCGGGGACACCGACCGCGACCGTCTCGGGCTCTGCCTCACCGAGGGAGAGGCCGACGGGTATGAAGTCACAGCCGACCTGGCCGTTGACCGCGAAGAGCGTCGGCAGCGCGTACTGCACCGGCAGCGCGCCGGCCGCGATCTGCGTACCCATGAGGACACCGACGACCTGGGCGATCGCGGCACCTGGGCCGAGGATCGGCGACAGGAACGGGAGGCCCGTGATGACGCCGAGCAGGATCAGGCCGATCGGGTTCGACGCGAGCGGGGACACCGCGTTGGCGATGAAGTCCGAGGCACCCGTGTACGTGACGACTCCGATGAGGAGCGAGACGTACGCCATGAACGGCAGGATCGTGTTGAGCGTCAGCTTGATCGCCTGGCGGCCCGAGGAGAGCAGCGTGTTGATGAAGTAGCCGATGGCGTTGCCGAACTTCACGACGAAGCCCGTGAATCCGCTTCCCTGAGCCGCGACCCTGGCGCGTGCATCCGCCTTGGCCTTCGCTGCGATCTCCTCCGGGCTCTGCGCCGGAGCCGCTGCCGCGGCGGGTGCGCCAGCCGCTGCGGTTGCCTCGGCATCGAGCGCGACCACGTCCCGGGGCGCGACGTCGGAGACGAAGATGTCCTCGGTGATGAACTGGGCGAGCGGGCCGCCCGGTTCGCCGGGGTACACATCCACGGTCGGGATGCGCTTCTTCGGGTAGACGCCGATGCGCGCCGTGCCGCCGCAGTTGATGACCGCGCAGAGCACGTTCGCGTCCGGCACGTTGTTCTTGAAGCCGTCGACCGCCTCGGCGCCGGTCAGCTCCGCGATCTTCTGCGCGACGGGGTGGATGCCGCCGCCGGTGACCGAGAGGACGATGTTCTTCTCGGCGTTCGGAACGAGGGTCAGACCGTCGCCCCAGCCGCCGCGACCGCGGTTGACCTTGACGCCCTTGTAGTCGGCCGTGCCCGCGCCACCCTTGTCGGCAGCGCCTGCGTTCGTGTTGTCAGCGTCTGTGCTCACAGGACACCACCTTCGGTCTTGGAGCCCTGGAGGTGGCCCTCGGCGTACATCTCGTCGAAGCGAGCGAACGCCGCCTCGTGGCCACCGCGCTTGATGAGCACCTTCGTGATCCACTGCGTGGTTATGCCGCGGATGAAGATGACGACGATGCCGACCATGAAGTAGAGGGCGGCGAGGGTCGCGTACTTGTCGGGCGCGATCGAGAGGACTCCGGCGGAGATGCCGGTCCAGACGAACAGCTCACCGACGTTGGCGTGCGGCAGGAACGCCGTGACGGGGTGCACGAACGACACCGCGGAGTCGTAGAACGCCGGCTTGTAGCGTTCGGGGAGGAAGCGACCGAACGTGTACGCCATGGGGTTGGTCAGCATGATCACGGCGATGATCGGCATGACCGTGTAGCGCGTGATCGCGTACTTGCCTGCCCAGCGGACAGCGCGCGTGACGCGCTCTTCGCCGATCCACGTGGTGACGGCGTACATTGCCGTGAGCAGCACGAGGAGCAGGGGGAGGATGCCGGTGATGAGACCCATGAGGCTCTCGGCGGAGGCATTGAAGAGGCCGATGAAGTTCTCGGCGATCCAGGTGATTACTTCCATGCCGGCTTCCCTCCCGACGTGTTCGCCGAGCTGTGCTCGGCGGTGCTGGCCGCGAGGGCGGCGAGCGGCGACTTAGACCGCATGTTCTGACTCCTTTGTCGGGGTGTGCACGAAGTTGCAAATAGATCTGATCGTTTGTGCACCTGCCGAAAGTGTAGGCACGAGCGCCCCCATGCGCAAGAGGAGATTTACTGCCGTTCGAAACGGCTTCGATTCCCCTGACGGGCCCTGACAGAACCCTGTCTCCCATCAGCCCCGCGACGTAGCGTTTCCAGCATGAGCACCACGAACCTGACCCTCAACAACGGCGTCGAACTGCCCACGATCGGCTTCGGCGTGTACCAGTCAGCGCCAGAGGAGACGGCGGCCGCAGTCGCCGAAGCCCTGCGCGTCGGCTACCGACACATCGACACGGCCGCCGCCTACGGGAACGAGCGGGAAGTCGGTCAGGCGATCGCCGCGTCCGGTCTCCCCCGCGACGAGATCTTCATCGAGACCAAGATCTGGATCAGCGACTACGGCTTCGAAGAGACGCTGCACGCCTTCGAGAAGTCGGCCCGCAAGCTGGGTGTCGAGCAGATCGACCTCCTGATCCTCCACCAGCCGCTCCCAACCGCCTGGGAGAAGACGGTTGGCGCCTACCGGGCCCTCGAACGCCTCCTGGCCGACGGCAAGGTGCGCGCCATCGGCGTGAGCAACTTCATGCCCGACCACCTCGCGGCGCTGCTCGAGGCGACCGACGTCGTTCCAGCCCTCAACCAGATCGAGCTGCACCCCTACTTCCAGCAGCGGGACGTCCAGGACGCGGATGCGCGCCACGGCATCCTCGACCAGGCCTGGTCGCCCATCGGCGGCATCACGTTCTACCGCGACGGGGACGGCGCAAGCACCCTCGAGGACACGACCATCGGCGCCATCGCCGACGCTCACGGCAAGAGCCCGGCGCAGGTCATGCTGCGCTGGCACGTGCAGGAGGGCCGCTCGGTGATCCCGAAGTCGGTCAAGCCGCACCGGATCGCCGAGAACTTCGACATCTTCGACTTCGAGCTCACCGCCGACGAGGTCGCCCAGATCGACGCCCTCGACAAGGCAGTGCGCCGCGGGCCGGAACCGGAGTCGCTGACTCTCGAGGCGTACGGGATGCCCATCCCCGAGGCCTGACCGGCTGCGGCACGCGCCTGAACCCGGGGCGCGGCGCTGGCTCCTCCGCGGGGGTCCAGCTTCCGGGACGAGACCTCAAGAACATGCCCGAACCCTGCGCCTGCACCGGTCTAGTCCCGGAAGTTGGCCAGCAAGCGTGGCCCCCGTCAGCCCGACCTCGACCCCGTCTTCGCAGCCTTGCAGGCAGACGCCGAAGGCGCGCTCGACGCAGCCCTCGACCCCGACACGCTCCCCCTCGACCGGGAGCCTGCCGCCTTCCCGGCGGAAATCGCCGAGGTCGCACGCCGCGGGCAGTCAGCTTCCGCGAACTGACGCTCAGGGCGTGCCTTGAAGGCGAGAGTTCCACGAGGCTGCTCCGCGGCGGCCTCGCTCCTGACACTTACGGGCCGACAGGTGCGCACAAGTGCAGCACCTTTCGCAGTGCGGGCCGCAGTTCGATGCGGCCCGCACTGATTCGTTGTCGCTGCTGAGTTCCCCCGTTGCCGAGTTCACGCACTGTTGCGTTTACGCACTGTTGCGTTCCCATACTGCTGACGGTCAAGGTGACGTGAGCGAAGGCATGCGCAGCTGCCTGGCCGCACGCAGACCCACGTCACCCTGGCTGTCGGCTCACGAAGGCTCCGACGTCTGGGCCTTCGGTTGGAGATGCCTCCGACCTCGGCAGCCCCAACCACAGCCTCTCGTTTTCCGGTCGTGACAGTGAAGGTGACGTGAGCGGGAGATCCCACCATCCCGTACTCTCGATGCCCCTGACGTCACCCTGGCTGTCAACTCACGAGGAACCCCTCACTCGCCCGGGTGACAGGTACTCGCGGGACCTCCCCCTTGCGGCGCCGCCAGGCGTAGCTTGGAGCTATGAACGACGTGCGCGAGCAGGTGAAGGAGTTCCTCAGCTCCCGCCGGGCGAAGATCACCCCCGAACAGGCCGGCCTGCCCGCGTACGGCGGGAATCGCCGTGTCGCGGGGCTGCGCCGCGAGGAGGTCGCGATGCTCGCGGGCGTCTCAGTCGACTACTACGTGCGGCTCGAGCGCGGCAACCTCTCCGGCGCATCCGAGAGCGTGCTCGACGCGATCGCCTCGACCCTGCAGCTCGACGAGGCTGAGCGCGAGCACCTCTTCAACCTCGCCAGGGCGAGCGCACCGTCGCGCCGAGCGTCGAAGAAGCAGAGCGGCGGCGAGCTGCGTCCGGCTGTGCGCCAGATGCTCGACGCGTTCTCCGAGGCTCCCGCGTGGGTGCGCAACGACCGGCACGACGTGCTCGCAGCCAACCGTCTCGGTCGGGCGCTGTACTCCCCCGTCTTCGACGACCCGCGCCGCCCGGTGAACACGACGAGGTACATCTACCTGAACCCGGCCGCCCGCGACTTCTGGCCGGACTTCGACCGCATCGCCGCCGACGCCGCATCGATGCTGCGTATGGAGGCGGGCCGGAACCCGCACGACCCCAAGCTGCACCAGCTCATCGGCGAGCTGTCGACGCAGAGCGAGCTCTTCCGCGAGATGTGGGCGGCGAAAGACGTGAAGTTCCATCGCAGCGGCGTCAAGCGCCTGAACCACCCGGTCGTCGGTCTGCTCGAGCTGAACTTCGAGTCACTGCCGCTGCCGAGCGAGCCGGGCCTGACGATGAACGTCTACACGGCCGCGGAGGGCAGCCCGAGCGCCGACGGGCTGCGGATGCTCGCGTCCTGGGCGGCCACGGAGCTCCCCGCCGGCGTCTCGCTGACCCACCAGCAGCAGTAGCGGGAGCACGGAGCGGCGCGCCTCCTGCCCGGTGCCCCCTCAGGCAAGAAGAGTGAGCCAGAAGCATCCGGAGTCGCTGCTTCCGGATGCTTCTGGCTCACTCTTGCTCGGCGAAGTCCGGCGAACGGAGCATTGGTGCCAGCGTTATCCCCACCCTCGTCGCTGCTCCTGAGCCACTAGGGCTACGGGTACTCCTCCGGCGTCAGCAGCTCGCCCCAGACCGTCTCGGGCTCGTCGGAGTCAGCCCCGGGTGCCTCCCACAGCGCGAGGTGGCACATGAAGTTGTCGGCGGATGCGCCGTGCCAGTGCCACTCGCCGGCTGGCGTGTAGACGGTGTCGCCGGGCCGCAGCTCGATGAGCTCTTCGCCCCGCGACTGCACGTACCCGTAGCCCTCGGTGACGTGCAGCGTCTGGCCAACCGCGTGGCGGTGCCAGGCCGTGTGCGCACCAGGTGTGAAGCGCACCAGGTTGAGGCGGGTGCGCGACGGCTCGGTGCCCGCGTAGTAGGCGTTGAAGTAGACGTCGCCGGTGAACCACTCGGCTGGCCCCTTGTTGGTCGGGCTCTTCGGCTGGAGTTCTGTGCTCACGAGGAGGTTCCTTTCTCGGGTTGTGGTGCGTACGGCCGCGGGGCGACTACATCTGGACGAGCACCTTGAGGGCTTCGCGTGCATCCATGGCTGCGTAGCCGGCCGGCACCTCGTCGATGCCGATCGTGCGGTCGAAGACGCGACCCGGGTTGATGTCACCGTTCAGGACCTGCTGGATCGCGGGTTCCATGTACGCGCGCACGGGAGCTGGCCCACCCGTGAGGGTGACGTTCTTGCCGAAGAGCGACCCGAAGCCGATGGGCGCTTCCTCGTACTGGGGCACGCCGACGCGCGAGATGACGCCGCCGGGACGGACGATGCCGTACGCCTGCTCGTAGGCGGGCATGTGGCCGACTGCCTCGAGCACGACGTGGCTGCCTTCGCCGTTCGTGAGGTCCATGACCTGCGCGATGCCGTCGTCGCCGCGCGCGGCGACGACGTCGGTCGCGCCGAACTCGACGCCGAGGTCGGTGCGCGAGGTGTGCCGCCCCATGAGGATGATGCGCTCGGCGCCGAGCTGCTTGGCGGCGAGCACCGCGGAGAGGCCGACGGCGCCGTCCCCGATCACGGTGACGATCTTGCCGCCCTCGACGCGGCCCATGTGGGCCGCGTGGTAGCCGGTGAGGTACACATCGGACAGCGTGAGGAGGCTGGCCGCGAGGTCTGCGTTCTCGCCGCGGGCGAGCGCGTTCGCGTCGACGCCGGGCACGACGACGAGGCTGCCGTCGGCTTGCGGGATGCGCGCGAGCTCGGCCTGCAGGCCGCCGATCTCGGTGCTGCCGTAGAAGCCGCCGTGGATGCACGACGTCTGCACACCCTCGCGGCAGAACACGCACGTGTTGTCCTGGAACGCGAACGGGGCGATGACGAAGTCGCCGACTTTGAGGGTCGTGACGGCGGCGCCGATCTCCTCGACGATGCCGATGAGCTCGTGGCCCATCGGGGAGCCCTGCTCGCTGGCCTGCATCGAGTGATACGGATGCAGGTCCGAGCCGCAGATGCACGCCTGCGTCACCCGGACGATCGCGTCGGTCGGCTGCTTGATGGTCGGGTCGGCGACGGTCTCGACTCGGACGTCGCCTGCTGCGTACATGAACGTGGCCTTCATGGGTGCCTCTCGTTGCGCTTCCGGGAACTGCGGCGGGCCACGCCGCCCTCTCGAGAGCGCCGGCCGCCGCCGTTCCTCCATTGGATCGATTCCAGCCTGCGCCGGGAAGGGGCGGTCGTGCCAGGTACTGGCATGCCCTGCCTGGGACGGTGGGCCGACGACGCGTGTCCAACATCAGTGCAGATTCGGGCTCCAGGCGACGTTTTTGCGACTCAGGGGCTGATATTGCACTGACGTTGGACAGGCAGTGCGGGGCACGGCGCTGCGCGTCGGGGCGGGCGACGGCGACGGCGACGGCGGCCAGCGTCCGTGTTGATGCGAGCTCCCCGGGGGCGAAGGGCGCATCCGGGGCCGTCTCACCCCGGAAGGTGGCCAGCAGGGGCGGGCGGACGCGGTGACTCGGGCCAGAACAGCGCCTGCCACCACGCCTACGCCTCTGCGGTGAGGCCCTCGTGGATGCGGCGGAGGTCTTCGATGAGCGAGCCGATCAGCACCCAGCTGCCGCCCTTCGGCGCTGAGACGACCAGCGGCGCGGTGAGGGCCGGCGGCTCCAGGATGAAGGACTGCGGCTCCCCCGGTTCGCTCGGGATGAGGATGCGCGTGTCATGCGCGGCCCGTCGCAGCTGCTCGGCGATGGCGATGGCCTGCGGTTCGTCGGCGAGCGTCGGCTCCAGTGTTCGGCGACGGCGCGGGTCATACCGGTGAGCTGCGTGACGATGGGGCGGAAGCGGTCGAGCAGCTCTTCGCATTCGACAAGCTCTTCGTGGTGCCTCGACTTCCGCGGGTTGAAGGTGAGCGACTCGAGCCCGTCGGCGATGGAGTTCTCGGCGGCCCCCGCCATGGGACGCAGGAGGCGCGCCTTGAGGAGCA
This sequence comes from Pseudoclavibacter sp. Marseille-Q434, assembly GCF_050315415.1. Lineage (NCBI taxonomy): Bacteria > Bacillati > Actinomycetota > Actinomycetes > Micrococcales > Microbacteriaceae > Pseudoclavibacter > Pseudoclavibacter sp. Marseille-Q434. The sequence continues at coordinate 88,499 of NZ_JBNPQH010000006.1, forward strand.
GCTCGGTGAGGCTCGCGGGGGTCTGCGGCTGCTCGATGGCGTCGGCGAGGCGCTCGAGCGACGCGGCGATCTCGTTGCCGAGCATCGCGGTGTCACGCTGGGCCGGACCGACGAGCACTGGCGGCAGGATCACGGCGTTGATGAGCAGCCCGAAGGCGGCGCCGATGAGGGTCTCGAGGATGCGGTCGAGCGCGTACTCGGGGGTGGATGCGCCGAGCGCCAGGACGAGCATGGCGCTGATGGCGACCTGGTTGCTGGTTGTGGAGGTCATGCGCAGCAGCCAGGCGACGATCATCGCGACGACGATCGCGAGGAGGATCACCCACGACTGCGGGCCGAGGACCAGCGAGATGGCGCTCGCGACGGCGACGCCGATGACCACTCCGGCGCTTCGCTCGAGGGCCTTCGCGAACGACTGGTTGACACTCGGCTGCACGACGAGCAGCGCGGCGACGGCCGCGAAGACCGGCAGGGGGCCAGGGATGAGCCAGCCGGCCAGCAACCACGCGCCGACCGCAGCGACGGCGGTCTTCGCGACCTGCAGGGCGGGCACGCGCTTGCTCGCCTGAATCCGGTCGAGGCCGGTGAGACGGGTGAGGGAGCGCACGTGCTCAGCGTAGGACGCCGGGCGGGGCCAACGCCCAGGCGTCGCCCAGCGGCGGGTTCAGCCCATGACCGCCGTGAAGACGACGAAGGCCACGACGGTGATGAGGATGATCACGAAGACGAAGCTCGCACCGGCGATCAGCAGCGCGAAGGCGACGGGATGCGCCTGCCACCAGGGCACGAGGCGCGGGTCGCGGTCGCGCAGCTGTGGAGGGGTGATCGGCTCGGGGACGGAGATCCACGGCACTCCGCGGCTCGCGAGGTCGTGCATGATCGCGGTGAGCTGCTGCTGAGTCCACATCTGTCCGACGAGGATCAGCAGCCTTCGGTCGCGGCCCGTGACGATGAGGTGGTGCGTGGGGGCGCCCATCAAGCCGCCGAGCGTCATCTGGTCGACCGTGACGACGCTGGTCGCCTCGGCCGCCGCGAACCGGCGTGTGCGGAACATCCACCTGTGCTCGATCCAGCCGTCGCCGAACCGGATGTAGGTCTCGCGCATCGATGTGCGGGCGAGCCAGATCGAGAGCGGCACAGACCCGCCGATGAGCACGACGACGAGCACGCCGTAGCCGAAGCCGAGCCAGAAATCCTGGAGGGAGAAGACGACGACGAGCATCAGGAGGATGGGCGCGAGCATGGCCAGGCTGATCCAGGACTGCCTCATGTTCAGAGCGATGGCCCGACGCTGGGTTTCCGGGGAGAGGCGTAGCTCGTGCATCAGAAGAGCCTAGGGCGTGTGGCCGTATTGTGGGCGGATGCTGAGACGCTCGCCGACTGCACCGCATGGGGTGGATGCGACGAAATCCGCCGTTGCCGGACCGCACGGCCAGGTCCCGGTGCGGACCTACGCCCCCGCCGACGGCAGTGCTGCGCGCTCGCCGATTCGCCCCGTCATCTGGCTGCACGGGGGCGGCTTCTACTCTGGCGGCCTCGACCAGCCGGAGACGCACGAGGTCGCGGTTGCCCTGGCACGGGCGGGGTTCGAGGTGACGACCGTCGACTACCGGCTCGTGACCCTCGGCGGGAGAGAGCGGGCGGGGCGCAGGGGCGCACCGGTTCCGAGGAGCTCCCGCCGCCAGCGTCGGCCGGAGATCCGCTTCCCGATCCCGCTCGACGATGTGATGGCGGTCATCGACGGGGTCAGCGCACGGAGCGACGATGGGGTTGTGCTCGGCGGTGCGAGCGCCGGGGCGTGCCTCGCGGCGGCGGCGGCCTACCGCTACGAGCGTGCTGGGGCGTCGCCCCTACGCGGGCTCTTTTTCACGTACGGCACGTTCCACGCTGAGCTGCCCGAGCGCTCGCCCGAGCTGATGAGTCGTCTGCGCGGCAGCCGCCGTTACGTCCACACGCCGTGGCTGATCGGTGCGATGAACCTCAACTACGCGGGCAGCGAGGAGGTCCTGCCGCTTCCCGATGCGTTCCCCGGAGGCCACGACCTGAGCGGCTTCCCGCCCTGCCTGGTGGTGGATGCGGACCGCGACGCGATGCGCGCATCCGGTTCCCTCTTCGCCCGCGAGCTCGCCGAGGCGGGTGTCGACACCGAGTACCGCGTGCTGACCGGCAGTACGCACGCGTTCTTGAACCGGCCGCGCGACCCCGCGTTCACGCGCGGCATCGACTTGATTTCCGAGTGGATGCGCGGGCTGGGCTGAGCTGTCAGCGCGCCTTCCCGCAACCCGGGCACTCGGCTGGCCGAGCCGGTCAGCGGCGCGGCGCGCGCGGCGGGTTCGGGTCCCTTGCCGCACCGACCCGCGTGACGAAGAGCGGCACGTCGCGGCGCGAGAGCCCGAGTCGGTAGCGCAGCTCGCCCTGCGCGAGCGACGAGTCGATGATCTCGGAGGCTGGCGCGAATGCCGCTCCGCGGGCCGTGGCCATCAGCCACAGCCGCATGAGCGCCTGGCCGGCCTCCAGCACCCGTTCCGGTGGGAGTCCGAGCGGGGAGTTGAGCACGCGGGTCACCTCTGCGCCCGATCCGAGGTCGAGCAGCTTGCTGTCGGCCACCAGCACGAAGGCGGTCGCCGCGGCGGGCGCGTCCTCGCCCGCCGCCGAGACCGGCACTTCGAGCAGCGCGCGGCGCCACAGCTCCCCGACCGGGGTCACGATGCGCACCGCGGCCTCGCGCAGGCGGCGATTGCGCGTGAAGGGCGACACGAGGCGCGAGGCGACCGCGGGTAACCCGAGCACCCGGTCGTTGAGCCCATCGACGTGGTAACGCGGATGCGTGGGGTGCAGCCGCAGCCAGTGCGCGAGCTCGCGCGCAACGGCGGGATCCCGCAGAGTGTCGGCGGTGCCGAGCGACGAGAAGTGCCGCAGGTCGTCGGCGTCGACGGGCACGAGCCGCAGCCAGTCGGGCAGCGAACTGGCGAGCTCGATCACGAGCCCCTTCGCTGGCGCGAGATCGCTGCGCACCGTCTTCCGCGACGCCAGCAGCTGTCGGTCGGAATCCGGACCTGCCGAAGATGCAGGTGTCGCGCCCCCGGCGGCCGCGCTCCTGCTGTCAGGCGTATGCACCGCGGTGCCGTGCTCGTGGGCGCCGGTGCCGCTGGCGCTGCCGCTCTCGCTGGCGTTCTCGTTCGGGGTGCCGCTCCCTTGGCCGTCGCCACCGTCGTCCGGGGCTTGGCGCAGCTGGATGCGGAGCACGGGCTCGTCGCTCCTCGCGTGCACGATGGCCTCCGGGTCCGCGAGCGCGGGCAGGAGCTCGACATCGAAGTCCACTCGGTGCGCGGCCGCGCTGACGCTGAACGCTTCGAGCCACGCGCCCAGGCCGAGCAGGGTGTCACGCCCGGTTGGGTCCGAGGCCGGCAGGGTCCGCGTGCGCGCGACTCGGAGCTCGACCGCTTCTCCGTCGCCGATCATCCGCGGCGACCAGGGCTGGGTGTTGTGGGCCGATGGCGCCGACGCCGCGTCGGCGATGATCTGGTTCAGCGTGTGGATGCTGGTCATCGCTGCTCCCCCTCGTTGCTTGTGCGCGGACCGGGCACCGCGCCCACCTGCTTCCTGTAGAACACGGTCTTGTGCAGCACCTCGCCGCCCATTCGGCTGAGCTGCCGCGCCGACGCCGGGTTGTCGTGTCCGATGTAGGTCGAGCGCAGCGCCGTGTACCCGCCCTCGATGAGCGCCTCCCCGACGGTCCGACCGAGGAGCGTGCTGATGCCGCGCCCCCGCGCCTCGGGGACGGTGCCCTGGATGGTGAGGACGGCTTCTCTCGGCTCCCGCTTCGACCGCCAGATCTCGAGCAGCTGCCTCGGGCCGATGCGGCCGGAGGAGCGCTGCACGATGCGCGTGACGTCGGGGACGCAGAGCAGGAACCCGAGCGGCTCGCGGGTCTTCGCGTCGAGCGCGAACGCCCAGATGCTGGGATCGATGATGGCGACGAGCCCGCTGGTCGCCTCGCGCATCTGGGCCGGAGAGATCTGCGTGTAGTAGGGCAGCTCGGCAAACGCGGCGTTGACCAGCTCCCGCTGGCGCGCGACGTCGCGCGGGAAGCGCAACCGCGACGCCCGCTCGATGACGACGCCGGCGGCTGCGAGCTCCGCATCGGTGGGGGCAGTGAAGGCGTCGCCCTCGATCTGTCCGAGGCGCCCCTGCTCGAGGCGCGCGATCCAGGTCGCCGACTCGTTCCAGGTCGTGAAGCCGAGCCGCTCGTAGGCGGCGGGCACCCAGTCGGGGTTCCAGGCGCCCTCCACGAAGCCCCGCTCGCCGAAGCCGCTCGTGATGACGCCGCCCACCTGGTTCGGGAGCAGAGTGACGGGGCCGAGGAGTTCCCGCCGCCCGACCTTCCCGGCACGCCCCTCGAGGGCGGTGATGATCGCACCGAGCGCCTCCGCATCGGCGGCCGCGACGGCTCCGAACAGCTGCAGACTCGAGTCGAGCTTCGCGTCCAACGCGGCGCTCGTGTGCGCGACCGTACGGGCGACCGGCTCGCCGCCCCGGTAGGCGATGAGCAGCTCGACCGTCGACTCGTGCGCCCCCTTGCCCTTCCACCAGGAACGGAGCGTCGACTCGAGCACTGGCACCTCGCGGCTCGGGTCGGACACACGTCCCGGCAGCTCGACGAACTCCAGGAACTCGAGCTCGGACTCCACGCGCCTCACCTCGATGAAGTGCTGGCGCGCGGGCCGGTCGGCACCGCTTGTCACAGCGGGAGTGCGGGCACGGGCCGCGTCTGCCCCCCCCCGCGTCGCCGCCGTCACCCCCATCAACGCCGCCACGACCGTGGTCGTCTGCACCCGGCCCCGCCGAGTCAGCCGCCTGCGTCGCGCCACCCTCGACGCTCGCCAGTTCCTCCTCGCTGGCGAAGAGGCGGATGAACCCGGCGTCGGCGTTCTTCGTGTCCTTCACGATCCACTGCATGAGGTGGCGGTGCTCGGGCATCCTGGCGAAGCGGATGAGGGCGTCGCGCGTCGAGAAGTTCGCGAGGGTCCCGAGCGTCCATGGCGCCTCCCAGTAGATGCCGTGCCAGCAGTAGTCGGGCATCCGTCGCATCTTGCCGGTCATCTGCCCCCAGATGCGGCCCGTCACGGCCCAGGCGAGGGGGGTCGTGTAGCGGGTTGCACCGACGAACATCGATGCAGTGTCGAAGATCGTGTGCGACGGCGGTGGGATGGGGGTGGTCAGCTTCTTCGGCTTGCGCGTGGGCTCGGCGACGAGCGGCGGAGTGCGACCCTGTTCCCGTTCCTTTGTGACCGGCGCGAAGTGCGGGTTGTGCGCCATCTCGCCGGGCGGCGGCTCGGGGTCGGCCCGCCAGATGCCGTTCGAGTAGCCGCGGGCCTCTGCGAGCAGCAGCTTCGTGCGTCCCCGATGCGAGGCGGCGACCTCCCGCGCTCGCTCGATGCTCTCGAAGAGCAGGAGCTCACCGACGACTCGTCGGTCGCGGAAGCGCTGCCGCCAGATCACGCCGTCGTGGTCGGCGCTGCGCCCCTCGACGATGACGAGCGCCTCGGCCCGTCCTTGAATGGGCGCCTTCGAGAAGTCTGTCGTGAACACGGCCTACTCGGCGTTCTTGACGACGTAGACGTTCTTGATCTTCGCGTTGCCTCCCGTGAACGGCCCCGTGCCGAAGGGATGCACCTCGATGCGGAGGTCGCCCGTCGACGGGTCCTCGTCGAGCGACTGCGCGAAGTCGCGCGAGACCGAGGCCAGGTGCTCGACGATGCCGAGCCTGGTCGTCTCGCTGAGCTTCGCGACCTCGTCGTCGGTCAGCATCGCTCCGTCGCGCAGCTGGAGGTGCACGACGGGCCGCTGCTCGTGCCCGTCGAGCTCGAGCAGGCCGAGCTTGAACGACTCGATGTCGCCGGCGTGCGGGTTGTCGCGGTAGAGCCCGTTCTCGATGTCGATCGGGTACAGGTTGGCCCCCATGTAGGAGATCGTCGAGTCCTTCCGACCGAAGAGCAAGAGGAAGGGCAGCTTCATCCGCTGCACCGCGAACGCCCGGTGGAATGCCCTCGACAGCGCCGGGTCGAGCTCGGCGATCTTCTCTCGCACCTCGGGGAACGAGAGGATCTTCGCCTCGTCGCCGATGTTGTAGCGCAGCTTCGGGCTGAGCACTGCGGAAGAGTTCAGCGTCACGACAAGCTCGTTGCTCGCGTTCGTCTCGAGGTAGGTCTCGAGGGGGTTGTACTGGAAGACCATCGGGATGCGCGACTCGTCGTCGCCGAGGAGAACCCGCCGCAGCCGCTCGTCGGCGAACATCGCGCGGCGCAGCCACACGCACGCATCCGACTCCCCGGCCATGCCGATCGTGAGGTCGGAGGCCCCGTACCCCGAGTAGACGCGGCCGAAGCGCTCCTCGAGGTAGTCGCGCAGACCCTCCGTCATCGCCTCCCCGCCGACGAAGCCGTTGAGGCGGTGCTTCGACCAGTCGAACCACTCCTCGCCGTCGAGCCGGTCGCGGAGGTGCTTCAGGAAGGGCGGGTAGGCGCTCACCAGGTACTGGTACTTCGGCCCGAAGTGGCGGATGGTGTCGACGATCTTGTCGATGTCTGGACCGGTGTTCTTCACCATGGAGATCTTCGAGAGCGCATGCCCGGTATTTGTGCCGGTCGCCCAGGCGCCCATCGAGAAGGCGTTGATGCCGAAGAGCTTCTTCGTGCCGAACAGCAGCGTGATGTATCCCGCCACGTTGTTGTGGATGGTCTTGAGCTCGTGCCGCCCGCGGATCCAGTTGAAGGGTGACCCGCTCGACCCGCTCGATTCGTCGACGACCGTGCCGATCGTGTCGATCTCGCCGCCCCAGCAGCGCTCGTCTTCCGTGTAGCGCTTGACGTAGTCGTCCTTGTTCGTCTCCGGGTAGCTGGAGAGCTGCCACCACCGGAACCTGAAGTCGTTCTCGTGCAGCCACCGCTGGTAGGCGGGCACGTCGAGGTTCGCGCGCTGGCAGATCATCCACGCGTTGAACTTCGCGAAGTCGCCCATCGCGGGCACGTAGTGGCGGGCGGTCCACCGCCAGACGGCCGGATGCAGGTGGTACAGGTCGTAGGTCTTCGTGAGCGCCCCAGACCCGAGCCGGAGGAGGGACTGCCGGAGCTTCGACGCACGCTGCAGACCGGCTGGTCCCGGCGCCGCCGTGCTGCCTGATCTCTCTTCCCGGACATCGAGCTGCTGAGTCACGTCGCTCCCCCGTTCACGTCTTCCCTGAAGTGTGCGCATAGCTAAGCACGAGCCACGGACATTCGGCCTGGGATCTCCGCCATAGCTCAGACATAGCTGCGCCATAGCCCCCTGCCTGAGGAACAACCGAGGCTGTCCGAAGTTCCGTGAAACAGACCAGGAGAGTCACCATGATCAAGATCCCCGAGCCCGACCTCACGCCGGACGGCCCCGCCTACGAAGGCAGGCTCCTCGACCGCGCAGACGAGGAGGTCGTCGACCAGGGCGTCGCGTTCGACCTCGGCACGCTCATGTCGCGGCGGGGACTGCTCAGCGTCTTCGGCGTCGGAGTCGGGACGGTCGCACTCGCCGCCTGCGCGCCGACGAGATCAGGCGCCTCGAGCACGGCCACCGCCAGCGCCACCCCCTCCGCGAGCGCCACAGCGACGGCAGGCTCCCTGCCAGCGAGCGAGATCCCCGACGAGACGGCCGGCCCCTACCCCGGCGATGGCTCGAACGGTGCCGACGTGCTCGAGCAGTCCGGGGTCGTGCGCAGCGACATCCGCACGAGCATCGGCAGCACCATGGCCGCGGCCGGCGTGCCCATGACCCTCACCCTGACGGTGCTCGACATGGCGAACGGCGACCGGCCCTTCGAGGACGTCGCCGTGTACGTCTGGCACTGCGACGCGACCGGCGGCTACTCCATGTACTCGGAGGGTATCGAGAACGAGACGTTCCTGCGCGGCGTGCAGGTCGCCGACGGTTCTGGCAGCGTCACCTTCACCTCGATCTTCCCCGCCTGCTACACGGGGCGATGGCCGCACATCCACTTCGAGGTGTACCCCACGATCGACGACATCACCGAGTCGACGAACGCCATCTCGACCTCGCAGGTCGCCCTGCCCGAGTACGCCTCGAGCGCCGTCTACGCGCTCGCCGGCTACGAGGGATCCGCGTCCAACCTGGCGCAGGTCAGCCTCGACTCCGACAACGTGTTCGGCGACGACGGCGGTGCGCTGCAGCTCGCGACGGTCACGGGCGATGCGACAAGCGGTTACAACGTCGCACTCACCGTGCGCGTCGACACCGCGACCGCCCCGACCGCGGGAGCCGCGCCGTCAGGCGGCGGGGGCGCAGGTGGGCCTGGCGGTTCCGGCGGCCCCGGAAACTCTGGAGGCCCCGGCAGCTGAGCCCCGCGCATCCCATCTGGCGGAGCACTTCAAGCGCCCGCGACCCCGACAGACCCACAGAAAGGAAGGCGACCATCATGCTCGCGAACCTCACGGGCTGGCACGGCATCGCCGTGCTCGCCATCATCGTGCTCATCTTCGGCGCATCGAAGCTGCCGGCCCTCGCGAAGAGCGTCGGTCAGTCGATGCGCATCCTCAAGACGGAGGTGCGCGACCTCGACACGGAGCTGACGCCAGAGGCCGGCGGTGCGGACGGTTCAGCCCCGCGCGGGCGCTGAGACCCTCGTGACGACAGGATGCGCCGGTCGGCCGAATCCCTCACGGTCGCCGACGCATCCGCGCTCGCCAGCAGAGCCTCGCCCGCGCATCCGTCGCCCTCACACCCCAGTCGCCGCGAGCCGATCCACCGCCGCCTTCAGGTACGCGGACGTCGCGCTGCCCTCGACCGCGGCGACCTCTTGCGGGGTGCCCTGCGCGACGATCTCGCCGCCCTCATCCCCCGCGCCCGGCCCCATGTCGACGACCCAGTCGGCCCCCGCGACGACGCGCATGTCGTGCTCGACCATGATGACGGTGTTCCCCAGGTCGACGAGGTCGTGCAGGTGCCCGAGCAGGCGATCGGAGTCGGCGGGGTGGAGCCCGGATGTCGGCTCGTCGAGCAGGTAGAGCGTGTCCCCCTGCTGCGCGCGGCGCAGCTCCGAGGCGAGCTTCACCCGCTGCGCCTCCCCTCCCGACAGCTCAGGCGCGGGCTGGCCGAGCGAGACGTAGCCGAGGCCCACATCCGCGAGGGCGTCCAGGTGCTGGAGCACGTCGGCGCGACCGGCGAACTTCTCTCGCGCCGCGGTGACGCTCAGGTCGAGCACGTCGGCGATCGAGGAGCCCTCGAACTCGACCTCCAGCGTCTCGGCGTTGTAGCGCCTGCCGCCGCAGGTCGAGCAGGGCGCCTGCACCGTGGGCAGGAAGAGCAGCTCGACCTCCATCGTGCCCTCGCCCTTGCAGGTCGGGCACCTGCCGCTTGGCAGATTGAACGAGAAACGGCTGGCGCTGTAGCGGCGCCGCTTCGCCTCATCCGTCGACGCGAACAGCGAGCGGATGCGGTCGAACAGCCCCGTGTACGTCGCGACGTTCGAGCGCGAGGTGCGGCCGATGGGCGCCTGGCTGACCTGCACGATCCGCTTGAGTCGGTCGGCTGGCCCGACGGCCCGACCCTGTGTCGCCGACGCTTCGATGGCGAGCATCGGGTCGTTGCGGTCCGGCTCGTCGGTGGCGGTCGTCTCGCCGACCTCGCTGGCGAGACTCGCGCGCAGCAGGTCGGGGAGCGCCTGGTTGACGAGCGTCGTCTTGCCCGACCCCGAGACACCGGTGACCGCGGTCAGGCAGCCGAGCGGGAACTCCACCGAGAGGCCGCGGATGTTGTTGCGCACGACCCCGTCGAGGGCGACGCGCTGGTCGCGGGGCCGCGGCGCGCGGATCGTCGGCCTGGGAGAGTCGGGGCCGTCGAACAGGTAGCGACGCGTCACCGATTCCTCGGCGCCGCGCAGGCCGTCGAGACCCCCGGAGTAGACGATTCGGCCGCCGGTAGCGCCGGCCCCCGGGCCGATGTCGACGATCCAGTCGGCCTCGCGGATGACGTCGAGCGAATGCTCGACGTAGAAGACGGTGTTGCCGCGGTCCCGGAGGCCCCGAAGGATCCCCAGCAGCGCCTCGGTGTCCGCGGGGTGCAGGCCGGCCGAGGGCTCGTCGAGCACGAAGACGACGCCGAAGAGCCCGGCGAGGAGCTGGTTGGCGAGGCGCAGCCGCTGGAGCTCGCCACCGGACAGCGTGCCGGTCTGCCGGTCGAGGGAGAGGTAGCCGAGCCCGAGGTCCGAGAGCGGCGCGAGGCGAGCGCAGAGCTCGCCCGCCAGGCGTCGGGCGGCGAGCACCTGCTCGGGCGCCAGCGCTGCTCCCCGCGAGCGGTTCCACTCGGGGCCAAGCACCTGCTTCATGAGTGCGGCCAGCTCACGAAGCGGCATCGCCGCGATCTGCGTGATGTCGCGCCCCTCGAACGTCACTGCGAGCGCATCCGGCTTCAGCCTCGTTCCGCGACAGTCTGGGCAGATCACGCTCTCCATGAACGCGGCGGCCTTCTCGCGCATCCGCTCGCTCTTCGAGTTCGCGAACGTGTCGAGCACGTACCGCTTCACGCCGACGAACGTGCTCATATAGGAGGGCTCGTCTCCCGCCGCGACAGCCGCGCGCACCTGCGCCGGCGACCTGCCCGTGAACACCGGCACCTGCGGCTTCTCGGTCGTGTGCAGCAGCCACGACCGCTGCTGGGCGGGCACCTCGCGCCACGGGATGTCGATGTCGTAGCCGAGCGAGACGAGGCTGTCGCGCAGCTGCTTGCCGTGCCAGGCAGTCGGCCAGGCGGCGATCGCCCCATCGCGGATGCTGAGCGACGCATCTGGGACCATGAGCGATTCCGGCACCTCGTAGACACGGCCGAGGCCGTGGCAGTTCGGGCAGGCACCCTGCACAGTGTTCGCCGAGAAGTCCTCCGCGAGCAGCATGGGCGCGCCCGCCGGGTACTCGCCCACCCTCGAGAAGAGCATCCGCACGACGTTCGCGATCGTGGAGGTGCTGCCGACCGTCGAGCGCGCACTGCCACCGCCCCGCTGCTGCGGGAGCGCGACCGCCGGCGGCAGGCCCTCGACCGAGTCGACGTCGGGTGGGGAGACCTGGTTCATCAGGCGGCGCGCGTACGGAGCGACCGACTCGAAGTAGCGGCGCTGCGCCTCCGCGTACAGCGTGCCGAAGGCGAGCGAGCTCTTCCCCGAACCGGAGACGCCGGTGAATGCGACCAGCGCGTTCCTCGGGATGTCCACGTTCACGCCGCGAAGGTTGTGCTCGCGCGCGCCCCGCACGACCACTCGATCCGGTGCCCCAGCTGACATCTGTCCCTCGGCGAAAACCATCGACCCAGCATGACGGCCGTGCGTGCGCCGAAACTGGGCGCCTTCAGGTAACGCAAGGTTACGCAGAGCTACGACGGGAGCGAACGGAGTAGAAATGTCTCGTTGTCCGAACATATGACAGCTCCAACCTGGACAAAGGAGTTCCCATGACAGACCAGACCGCCACCAGCCCCCGCACCATCGGGGTCGGCCTCATCAGCGTCGGCTGGATGGGCCGCCTCCACTCGCGCGCCTACCGCGCCGTGCCAGACCACTTCCCAGAGCTCGGCATCAAGACGCGCCTCGTCGTCGCCGCCGACCCCGTGCCAGAGGCACGCGCGCAGGCCGAGGAGCGCCTCGGCTTCGAGCGCACCGTCGCCGACTACCACGAGGTGCTCGCCGACCCCGAAGTCGACGTCGTCTCGATCTGCTCGCCCAACTTCCTCCACGCAGAGATGGCGATCGCGGCCGCCGAAGCAGGCAAGCCGTTCTGGATCGAGAAGCCCATGGGACGCTACGCGTCCGACTCGCGGCGCATCGCATCCGCAGTGGATGCAGCCGGCATCGTCACCGCCGTCGGGTTCAACTACCGCAACGCCCCCGCGATCGCGCACATGAAACAGCTCATCGAAGAGGGCGCGATCGGCCGGGTCACGAACGTGCGCGGCGCGCTCCTCGCCGACTACTCATCCGACGCCCTCGCGCCGCTCACGTGGCGGTTCGAACGCGAACGCGCCGGCTCTGGCGTGCTCGGAGACCTCCTCTCGCACGGCCTCGACCTCGCCCAGCACGTCGTCGGCCGCATCGGCAGCGTCTCGGCGACGGCGGAGACGTTCATCACCGAGCGCCCCGCGCCGGGCACGGGCATCGTCGACCGTTCGGCGCCGGGTACGGGCGAGCTGAAGCCCGTCGAGAACGAGGACTACGCGGCACTGCTCATGCGCTTCGACAACGGCGCCATCGGCATCATGGACTCCAGCCGCATCATGCGCGGGCCCCGCGCCGAGTACGCCCTCGAGGTCTACGGCACGAACGGTTCGCTGCGGTGGGACTTCCAGCGCCTCAACGAGCTCGAGGTCTGCCTCGACTCATCGAACCCCTACGGCTACACGACCGTCTACATGTCCCCCGGCCACGGCGAGTTCCACCGCTTCCAGCCGGGCGGCGGAACCGGCATGGGCTTCGACGACCTCAAGACCATCGAGGCCGCCCGCTTCCTGGAGAGCGTCGTCACCGGCAAGCAGGTCGCGCCGTCGGTCGCCGATGGGCTCGTCGCCGCGCAGATCGTCGAGGCCGCAGAGGCCTCCATCGAAGACGGCCGCTGGCACGACGTCCCCGCCCGCGCGTAGCTGCCGACTGCCGACTGCCGACGAGACTCGGGCTGGCGAACTCGCTTCGTTGCCGAAAGTTCTCCAGCACGTAGCGACTTTCCCATCCCGAAACCCCGTGGCACTCCCCCAACGAGACTCGGGCTGGGGAACTCACTTCGTTGCGGGAAGGTTCCCATCACGAGGCGAGTTCTCCAGCCCGAGACCTCAGTCTGGCCGAGAGCGGCGGCCGCGCCGCCGCTAGAAGGTCGTCGCGTCGATCACGAAGCGGTAGCGGACGTCAGACTTCAGGACCCGCTCGTAGGCCTCGTTGATCTGGGCCGCTTCGATGAGCTCGACCTCGGGTGCGATGTCGTGCTCGGCGCAGAAGTCGAGCATCTCCTGCGTCTCGCGGATGCTGCCGATCGTCGACCCCGCGAAGGAGCGGCGGTTGTTGAACAGCGTGAACGCGGTCACGGGGATGGGCTGGGCTGGTGCGCCGACGTAGACCATGGTGCCGTCGAGCGTCAGCAGGTTCAGGTACTGGTCGATGTCGAGGTTCGCGCTGACCGTGTTGATGATGAGGTCGAACGTGTTCCGCAGCTCGGAGAACGTGGCCTCGTCGCTCGTCGCGTAGTAGTGCTTGGCGCCGAAGCGCAGCCCGTCTTCCTGCTTGCTGAGGGTCTGCGAGAGCACGGTCACCTCGGCGCCCATGGCGACGGCGATCTTCACGGCCATGTGGCCGAGGCCGCCCATGCCGACGACGGCGACCTTCTTGCCTGGGCCCGCCTGCCAGTGCGCGAGGGGCGAGTAGGTGGTGACGCCGGCGCAGAGCAGCGGCGCGGCCTTCTCGTAGGGGATGCTCTCGGGAACGCTGAGCACGAAGTCGGCGTCGACGACCACGTTCGTGGCGTAGCCGCCCTGCGTGATGCTGCCGTCGCGGTCCTTGCCTCCGTACGTCATGACGTTGCCGTTGGTGCAGTACTGCTCGGAGCCGGCCTTGCAGTTGTCGCACTCGCGGCAGGAGTTGACCATGCAGCCGACGCCGACACGGTCGCCGACCTTGTGCTTGGTGACGCCGCTTCCGACTTCGGCGACGGTTCCGACGATCTCGTGGCCGGGGGCGAGCGGGTACGGCACCTTGCCCCATTCGCCGCGCACCGTGTGGATGTCGGAGTGGCAGATGCCGGAGTATGCGATGTCGATGAGCACGTCGTTCTCTCCGACGGCGCGGCGCTCGATGGTGGTGGGCTCGAGCGGCTCGGTTGCTGAGGGGGCGGCGTATGCCTTCGCGGTCGTCATTCGTGCTCCTTCGGGTTGTGCTTGGAGGTCGTTCGCTCGCCTGCTCCGGTTCTCAGAGCGCGGCGGGACCGAGGAGACTCTATGCCTCGCCTCCGACAGTCATTCCCCGCGGGCGCTCAGGTCGCCTCGTTTGAGGGCGACGTTGGGATGCGGACGGGCTGAAGGCGCGGGAGGCGCGGCGGCTTCGGCGTCCGCCTGCCCTGCATCCACGACCTCGTCGACCGAGACGATGCGCAGCATGCCGGTCTCGAGGCCGACGGCGACCTCATCGGGGATCATGTACAGCGCGCGTGTCTCCGGTCCGGCACTTGCGGTGCCGCGGAACTGCCGCTTGGACATGACCTTCGCTTCCGGCGTCGCGTTGCGGCGGCGACGGCGGGTCCTGAACTGGCGGGCGAGGAAGCGGCCGAGGGTGACGCCGCCGGCGATTCCGATGCCGATGGAGCCTGCCTGCACGAGTCGCAGCACGCCGTCGTCGGAGGAGTCGCTCGAGGTGATGTCGAGCATGCCCTGGTAGATGGCGAGGCCTGGCAGCAGCGGCACGGTGCCGCAGACCGTTGTGATGGTGGCGGGGATGTGCAGCTTGCGGGAGAGGCCTTCGCCCAGGATGCCGATGATCAGCGCTGGCACGGCGGTCGCGACGAGCGGCTCCGTGCCTGCGGTGACGAGCACGTCGTAGCCGAGGTAGGCGATGCCGCCGAAGATCATGACGACGAACGCGGTGCGCATGGTCGCGTAGGAGGCGAGCGCCCAGGCGGCGGCCGCGATGGCGGCGCCGATGACCTGCACGGCAGACGGCCAGGGCTGCACGGACCGTTCGACGAGACGCAGGTCGATGCCGAGGCCGCGGGCCACGTCGAGCACGATGGCGATGCCGACGATGAGGCCCAGCGTGAGCAGCACCACTTCGAGGAGCCGCCCCATGGCGGTGATGGGGAAGCCGTTGATGGCATCGTCGGCGGCGCCGACGAACGACATCCCGGCGAGCAGCACGACCAGGCCGGATGCGACGACGAGCGCGGGCGGGAGGGCGGCGAATTCGCCGGGGAGCACGGGGAGCGCCGCGAGGAGGCCGACGGCGACGCCAGTCGCGATGGCGGCGCCGGCGATCTGCAGGAAGAAGGCGGGCAGGCCCCAGCGGCCGAGGGCCTGCAGCACGAGGTCGACGACCACCGTCGTCGCTGCTGAGAGGAGGCACACGAGGGGGCCGCCGCCGAGGAGGAAGCCGACGCCTCCCGCCATGAGCGCAAGCCAGAGGGTGACCATCGAGCGGCGGAATCGCTGCGGGGCGACGAGGATCTCGTCGAGGCGCTGGTGGAACGACTCGAGCTGGTTGAGGGCCTCCTCGAGCTTGGCCGGGTCGTCGATCGTCTCGGCGACGTCGATGTCGTTCGGGTCGGCGGCGATCTCGCGCGACAGCTCCATGACGCGGGTGAGGCGGTCGTAGTCGGGCAGGCGGCTGTTGACGACGCGCAGCAGGCTGATGCCGGCCCCGTCGTTGACACCGTCGTGGACGACGAGAATCGACGTGAACGTGAGGTCGATCTGGCAGTCGACGCCGAAGGCCTTCGTGGTGCGGCGGATGGCGTCGGTCACATCGGTCGCCGACGCGCCGAGGGCGAGCATCGTCTCGCCGACGCGCACGGCCAGTTCGAGGACTTCGCGGATGCTGCGTTCGGCGAGGAGGGCCCGCTGCGCGCGGCGCCCGACAGTCGTCGACGGGGTCTTGCCGCCGACCTTTCTGGCCAGGTTGTCGAAGAAGTTCTTACCGCGCACGGCGGGAGTCTAGTTGCGGGATGGGGTCCGCGTCAGCGCCCTGTGACGATGTGCACGAGGCCTCTCAGCGCCGCGCCGAGCGGCTCGACTTCCTCGGCGGTGTTGTGGACGTGGAAGGAGAGTCGCAAGTTACCGGCGCGGTTCGCGGCCATGACGTCGAGCCGCTCGAGCGTGTCCCTGATCTCGTCCGCAGCTCCCTCGACGGGGGCGAGGGCGAGGATCGCGGAGCGTGCATCCGGGAGCCCCGCCGCAGACGCGAACGCGGCGCTCACTTCGAGCGCGTGCGCCTCCAGTTCGGGCGCACCGATGCTGAGCAGGAATTCGAGCGAGGCCTCCGTACCGACCCACGCGTGCCAGGCGGGCGAGACGTCGAAGCGGCGTGCGTCGGCGGCGAGACGGAGCGGCAGCCCGTAGATGCTCGACCAGGGGTCTTCGCCCGCGTACCAGTTCGCGGCGAGGGGGCGGATGCGCTCGTGCAGTTCCGGGGTGAGCGTCAGGAACGCGGTGCCGCGTGGGCAGAGCAGCCACTTGTAGGCGGCGCACACGGTCGCATCGAACCGGCTCGCGTCGACGTCCTTCCACCCGGCGGACTGCGTGAGGTCGATGAGGGTGCGTGCGCCGTGCCGCTTAGCGGCGGCGTCGATGGCGTCGAGGTCGGCGACGGCGCCGGTGCGCGACTGCACGGCCGACACGACAACCCACACCGTCTCCGGTCCGATTTCCTCCGCGATGCGGTGCACGGGCACCTCGCGCAGGCGCAGCCCCCGGTCGGCGTGGGCCGCGAACGGGAAGCTGATGCTTGTGAAGTCGTTCTCCGCGAAGAGCACCTCGGCGCCATCGGGCACGGATGCGGCGATGAGCCCCACGAGGGGTGAGACCTGATTGCCGATCGCCACCCACGGGGCGGGCACGTGCACGAGCTCCGCGTAGAGCTGCCGCGACCGACTGACGGTGCCGTCGTAGTCGTTCGCCTGCCTGCGCCCCGCACTCCAGCCGACCAGTTCACGCGTCAAGGCTTCCGTCGTCGCCTGCGGCGGCAGACCCATCGACGCGGTGTTCAGGTAGAGGGGCTCCGCAGAGAAGGCGGCCGAGTAGATCCAGGACATGTCGCCAGGCTAGCGACCCCGCGCGGGGCATCCCGGAAACTCCGCATATCCACCGCGCACCGCTGCCGATCACGCGCTAGCCTCTGGCCATGAAATGCCGAGACAGCGACGCTCATCTCGTCACGGTCCGGACCCGGTCGCGACACGCAGGCGCGAGCATCGTGGCGCTTACCGCAGCAATCAGCCTTGGCGCCTGCGCGGCACCTCCGATCGCCGCCTGCCCTGCGGTCGGCTGGCATGACACGCTCACGCTCGTTTTCGTGGGCGACCACTCCGGCATAGCCGCCGTCGAGGTCTGCCCCGAGGGGACGTGCATCTCCACGCTTGGGGACGATCTCGCGCTCACTGGCGGAGTGCTACCCACGAGCGGCGACGCGAGCGGAGGCATCTGGAAATTCTCG
Organism: Pseudoclavibacter sp. Marseille-Q434; assembly: GCF_050315415.1. NCBI lineage: Bacteria > Bacillati > Actinomycetota > Actinomycetes > Micrococcales > Microbacteriaceae > Pseudoclavibacter > Pseudoclavibacter sp. Marseille-Q434. Next base: position 105,711 of record NZ_JBNPQH010000006.1, read on the forward strand.
GTCGACATGTACCATCCTGAACAACTCACCGTGCGCCAGTTCGACATCGACGGCGCAGTGATCACCGACACGCTCATCCCACCGGAATGGCAGCGCGTCGACACGGACATCTGCGGAGGCCCTTCGAACGCTGAGGTCATGATCAATGCCTGAGGCGGCAGAGCTTGCCACCATCGAGCCAGCCGCCTCATGAGAACGTTAGGCGTATGAAACTCGCCGAAGCGCTCCTGGAGCGCGCCGACCTGCAGAAGCGCATCGAGTCGTTGCAGGCTCGCATCGTCGCGAACGCCTCCTACCAGGAGGGTGAGCAGCCGACGGAAGACGCCGCCGAGCTCCTCGACGAGTGCGCGACGCGCCTGCTGCAGCTCGAGCGACTCGTCACATCGATCAACATCACGAACGCCACCGCGCCGACGGAGGACGGGCGCACGATAACGGCCCTCCTCGCGGCGCGCGAGACGCTGCGCAGTCAGCACAGCATCCTGGTTCGGGCGGCGGATGCGGCGGCGGGGTCGTGGGGGCAGCGGCAGATGCGCAGCGAGCTGCGGCAGATGTCGGCCCTGCCTGTTCGCGACGTGCGAGCCAAGGCGGACGGTGTCGCTCAGGCGCTGCGCGAGCTCGACGTCGTCATCCAACGCACGAACTGGGAGGTCGAGCTCCTCGAGGCCTGAGCCCCGAGGACCAGCATGCGAACGAAGACGCGGTGAGTCGGTAGGCGAACGGCGCGAGCACACACCGAGGGCTGGCGGTTTCCAGTCCACCTGTCGACGCGGTGGGCAGCGTCACGGCTTCGGCCGTCACACTTCAGCCCAGCACCCCTCACCGGGAACCGCGCACGCAGGACACCTCATCACCATGTGCTGGCCGGACGCCGAGGGCGGGATCGGGGACCTCACCGCGTCTGGCCGGGGCAACGGCGCCTCAGACCTGCGTGCCTGACTGCACGGAGACAGCGAACCACTGCCCGTAGCCGTCTTGAGCGAACGTGAGGGTGGAGCCTCGCTCGACGACCGTCGTGTCGTGCGTCCCGCACATGGACACGTCTTGCGTGTTGTAGGACACCCCCGGACGCACCTTGCCGTCGATGACCGGCAGCAGGGCGATCGGGCCGTCGGTGTTGAGCCCGGGCAGGTGGCGGTCGCCGATGCGGAACAGGTTGCGGTCGATGCCGGAGTCCGCGGCGAGCGTGTCCACGTTGCTGTATGGGCAGCCGAGCACAAACGCGGATGCGTCGTCGGGGAGCAGCTCGTCGATCTCCATCGTGGCCGAGAGCTCGTTCACCGAGAGGTGGTCGAGCAGCCGCACGGGCTCTGGCGTCGCGCACGCCGAGAGCGATGTCGCGGCGAGCACGCTGAGGGCGGCGAAGGCGACGGCTCGACGGGGGTGCACGTCATCGACCCTAGGTGTTGGACCGGGTCGAACGCGTCATCCGAAGTGGTGAACTTGGTCATCCCGAAGATGGATGCGGGGCGGCCGGACCGCGTGCGCGCACTCACGCACGAGCGGATCGCGCCGGGGCGCTCGCGATCGTGTGCGAGATGGGTGCTGGGAAGAGGGAGCGAGCTTCGAGCAGCTCGGCCCGGTGCGCCCCGCAGGTTGCGCATTCGCTGTAGATCACCGTGCCGAGCGAGGTCGAGTGGCGCGATGCCGTCGTCCAGCCGTGCTCGACGCAGCCCGTTGCGGATGCGCGGGAGTCCTGGTGAAGGCGGGAGTCCTGGTGGCCGCGGCGGGCCGAGTTCGGGAGTCGGATGGGGCGTGTTGCGGAGTCGCCTGCGGGGGTCAGCTTCTTCATACCCTCGAGCCTGGTGTAATAGCCTTATGCATCTCAACCCTTACGGTGAATACGCGGTCGAACTCGCCGCATCCCTCGCCAACGACTGGCCAGCGGACCGCCCTGCCCTGCTCGCCCGAACTCGCGAACACGGCATGACGATGCCGTTCCCGCCCGAGGCCGACGACCACACGCGCACACGCGCGGTGGTCGACGACTGGCTCAGGGTCGTGGATGCGCCCACCGACGAGCAGCGCGCTGACGTGCTGAACACCCTCATGGCCTCCGCGACGGCCTACCCGCGCCTCACGAACCACGACAGCGAGGGGTGGCACCTCCACTACCGGGACTGGGACATGTCGCTGCCCGAGATCCTGCTGGCGGTGATCACCGTGGGCACGGCACTGCACCTCACCACCCGCGGGATGCACCGCCTGAGCAGGTGCGCAGCCGGACTGGACGCCGGCGACGAGTGCAGGAACGTGGTCGTCGACACGACTCGCAACGGGCGCCAGCGGTACTGCTCGGTGCGATGCGCGAACCGGGCCGCCGTTCGCCGGCACCGGGCCCGCGAACGTGCGTGATGGGGCAACCGGTGCGACCGGCAGGCGGGATGCGCGCGCCCGGTTACGCCCTGGTCGCCGCGAGTCCCCGCTCGAGGTCGGCGAGGATGTCGTCGATCCCCTCGATGCCGATGGAGAGGCGGATGAGCCCTGGCGTCACCCCGGCCTCGTCGCGCTGCTCCTGCGAGGAGCGCTTGAAGATCGTCGACTGCATGTGCAGCGCGAGCGTCCGCACGTCGCCGATGTGCGTCATGTGGCTGACCAGCTCGAGAGCCTCAACGAACTTCCGCGCCGCTTCCGGCCCACCCGGCAGGTCGAACGAGACGACCGAACCGGCCCCATCCGGGAGGTACTTCTGCGCGAGCTCGTAGTAGGCGTTCGACGACAGGCCCGAGTAGTCGACCGAGCCGACCTCGGGACGCGCCTCGAGCCACTCCGCGACGCGTTGCGCGTTCTCGACGTGCCGCTCCATCCGCAGCGACAGCGTCTCGATGCCGTGCAGCAGCAGGAACGTGCTCGTGGGCGGCACCGTGGGGCCGTAGTCGAGCACCGTCACCGACTTCACGTAGCTGATGAACGTGTCGGCGCCGTATCGCTCGATGAACGACGGCGCCCCCTCGAAGGAGCCTTTCGTAAAGTGCGGGAACCGTTCCGAGTTCGCCGCCCAGTCGAACTTGCCGGCGTCGACGATGACGCCCCCGATGACGGAGCCGTGGCCTGACAGCCACTTCGATGTCGAGTGGATCACGATGTCGGCGCCCCACTCGATGGGCCGACACAGGTAGGGCGTCGCGACCGTGTTGTCGACGATGAGCGGAACGCCAGCCTTCGCCGCGACACGGCCGAGGAGCTCGAGGTCGACGACGTCGTTCTTGGGGTTGGGGATCGACTCGGTGTAGACGGCGCGCGTCTCCGGACGCACCCGGGCGAGCCAGTCCTCTTCGGTCGCCTCGGCCGTGAGGAACTCGAAGTTCAGGCCCTGCCGAGTGAGGCTGCCATCGAAGAGCTGACGCGTGCCGCCGTACAGGCTGGCCGTGGAGAGGATGTGGTCACCGGATGCGGCCAGCGAGAAGAGCGTCATCGCGATGGCCGCCTGCCCGCTCGAGACGACGAGGCCGTTTCGTCCACCCTCGAGGTTCGCGATGCGCTTGCCGGCGACGACGTTCGTCGGATTGTCGCCGCGCGAGTACGCCCGCCCGACGCTCTCACCGGAGAAGCGCGCCTCTGCCTCGTCGTACGACGGGAAGACGTACCCCGCGCTCTGGTAGATCGGGGTCACACGCGCGCCGACGTCGCTGTCGACGACTGCGCCGGCGTGGATCTGCCTGGTCGCAAAGGTCTGTTCGTTTCGCTCTTCAATGGCCACACGGTCAACGTACGGAAGTCGCGTCGGCTTTTGGAGCCGCGGCGAAACCTTTGGAAATACGCGGAGGGCCCCGAGCGTTCACGTGGCTACGCTTCCCCCATGCCCTCGCCCACCAGCACGACCGAGTCCACCTCGCGCTTCGACGCGATCACCCGCGACGAGCTCGATCGCCCCGACAGTCGCAAGTGGAGCCTCAACGAGGGCACGATCGGCGCGTGGGTCGCCGAGATGGACTTCGGGACGGCCCCGAACGTGCGCGAGGCGATCCTCGGCGCCGTCGCCAAGGACGAGCTCGGCTACCTCGCCCCGCCGACCTGGGCGCGGACCACGGCCGCGGCATCCGCCTACTTCGAACGACGCTACGGGTGGGCGGTCGAACCCGAGCGCATCCACCACATCGCCGACGTCATGGGCGCCTTCGACGTGTTCGTGCGCCACTTCACCGCGCCGGGCTCCCCCATCATCGTGCCGACGCCCGCCTACATGCCGTTCCTCGTGACCGAGGCGCTGCAGGGGCGCGAGACCATCGAAGTGCCCGGCGTGATCGAGGGCGCCCGGTGGACGCTCGACTTCGACGGCATCGAGCGCGCCTTCGCGAACGGGCCTGCGAACGTCGTCCTCGTCAACCCGCACAACCCGACCGGCGCGATCTACACGCGCGAGGAGCTGCTCCGCCTGGCCGACATCGTCGAACGCGGCGGCGGCCGCGTCTTCGCCGACGAGATCTGGGCGCCCCTCACCCTCGACGGGCCGCCACACATCCCCTACGCATCCATCTCCGCCGAAGCCGCGCGTCACTCCGTGACGTCGACGGCCGCCTCGAAGGCCTGGAACGTCGCCGGCCTCAAATCCGCCCAGATCATCTTCACGAATGACGACGACCTCGAGCACTACCGAACGTTCGGCTTCGGCGTCGTCTGGGGGTCCTCGATCCTCGGCGCCTTCGCGGCCGAAGCCGCGTACAGCAGCAGCGACGAGTGGCTCGACGACGTCAACGGGGCGCTCATCGAGAACCGAGAGCTCCTCTTCGCGCTCATCGCCGAGCACCTCCCCGGCGTGCGCACCATCGTGCCCGAGTCGACCTACGTCGCTTGGCTCGACGTGTCAGCGCTCGGCATCGAGGGCCCGCCTGCGAAGTTCTTCCTCGACAACGCCGGCGTCACCCTCACGGCGGGCGCCTCCTGCGGGGCCGGCTTCGAGCAGTACGTGCGCATCGTCTTCGCGACCCCCAAGCCGGTGCTGGAGGAGATCATCCAGCGCATGGCGGATGCGCTCGCCGCTCGCTAGGAGCCGGCGCGAGCGACCCCTCGACCGCTAGCCCTGCTCGGCGATGCGCTCGTGGTGGCGGATCACCTCGGCGATGATGAAGTTGATGAAGGTCTCCGCGAACTCGGGGTCCAGGTGCGACTCCTCCGCGAGCTGACGCAATCGGAGGATCTGACGACGCTCCCGGTCGGGGTCCGCGGGCGGGAGGCCGTATTCAGCCTTCAGCTCACCGACGAGGGTGGTGAACTTGAAGCGCTCCGCGAGCATGTGCACCAGCGCGGCGTCGATGTTGTCGATGCTTCCCCGGATCGAGGTCAGGCGACGCAGTGCCGCGTCATCCGCCGCGTGCTCTGCGTGAGTGGGGGCGTCGGTCGAAGAAGGCATGGGACGAGCCTAGCGGGGGTCACGAACCGACGAGAAGTCATCGAGCCACTGATTGTCAACAATCGACAGTCGGACTACCCTGAGCACATGCCCCTCCCCCACGAGCCAGACGACGCCAGCCACCACGGCGACCACCCGTCCGAGCACGACCACGCGGGCGGCGAGGCGTTCAGCCCCGCACATCCGTGCGTCGACCGCGCGACCGAGGGTGATGACGGGCACGGTCACAGCCACGGCCTTGGCGACCACACCACAGCAACGGGCAAGCACCGCAAGAAGCTCGTCATCGTGCTCGCGATCACCGCAAGCGTGTTCCTCGTGCAGGTGGTCGGCGCCTTCGCCTCGAACTCGCTCTCCCTGCTCGCCGACGCCGGACACATGCTGACCGATGCGGCCGGCGTCACCGTCGCGCTGCTCGCGAGCTACGTCGCGACACTGCCCGCATCCTCGCGCCGGACCTTCGGCTTCCAGCGCGCCGAGGTGCTCGCCGCCCTCACCAACGGCCTCATCCTCGGCGTCATCGCCGTGACGATCTTCATCGAGGCGATCCGACGATTCGGACAGGAGGTCGAGATCGAGTCGGGCATCATGCTGGCCGCCGCCGTCATCGGCGCCCTCGCGAACCTCGTGTCCCTGCTGGTGCTTCGCTCTGGACAGAAGGAGAGCCTCAACGTGCGCGGCGCGTACCTCGAGGTGCTCGGCGACCTGCTGGGGTCCGTCGCCGTCATCATCGCCGCCATCGTCATCTGGGTGACGGGGTGGATGGTCGCCGACCAGATCGCATCCATCCTCATCGCCTTCCTCATCTTCCCCAGGGCGATCAGCCTCCTCCGCGAAGTCGTCGACGTGCTCATGGAGGCGACGCCGAAGAACGTCGACCTCGATGCCACCCGCGAGCACCTCCGCTCCGTTCCGGGGGTCGTGGATGTGCACGACGTCCACGCGTGGACCATCACCTCCGGGGTCCCCATGTTCTCGGCCCACGTCGTCGTCGCGCCAGAGGCCCTCGACGAGCGTGGACTCGACGCCGTGCTCTGCGAACTCGACGCGTGCTTGAAAGAGCACTTCGAGACGAGCCACAGCACGTTCCAGGTGGAACCGGCCGCCCACGTCGGGCACGAGGCGCACTCGGGGCAGCTGCACTCATGACATCCACAGGCCTGCAGAGTCAGCCGACCTCGGCGATCATCGCCGAGCATCTCCGCGAACGCGTCGTCGATGGCAGCTACGCGCCCGGCGCTCAGATGAACGAGGCGCGCCTCGCCGGCGACTTCCAGGTGTCCAGGGGACCGGTCCGCGAAGCCCTGCAGCGACTCGTGCAGGAGGGCCTCCTCGAGAGCAGACGCAACCGCGGGGTGTTCGTCCGCGAGCTGACCGACGATGACGCAGCGGAGATCTTCGCGGCCCGCGAGGTGCTCGAATGCGCCGCGGCAGCCGTGATCGCCGCCAAGCCAGCGGGCGAGCGCGCACGCATCGCAGCCGCACTGTCCTCGATTGCCGCCGAACTCAGCGCCGCCATCCGAGCGGACCAGGAGGCGCGTTCGCTGCGCCTCGACTACGAGTTCCACAGCCGCTTCGTGGACAGCGCCGGCAACTCGCGACTCTCCCGCGCGTACGCGACGATCGCCACCGAGTCGCTGATCTGCTCGTCGCACGGCGTCGGCGCGCATCCATCCCACGGCGACTTCAGCACACACCACGAAGCCCTCGTCGAACTCACAGAGCAGGGCGACATCGAGGGCATCCACGCGGCGGTGCACCAACATCTGACCCGCGCCTGAAGCGCCCGAAGCGCCCGAACGAGAGCACGACGGCGCACGGGTCCGGGACACGTCGGCATTCTCGTGCGTAGTCATGGACCGGGCCAAATTCTTCTTCATTCCCTGTAAGGTCGATCGCGCTACTCATAAGTAGCACTTTCGAACCGGGGGGAACATGAAACGAAAAGTTGCAGCCGCCGCGCTGGCCGGGCTCATGGGCATCGCCATCATGAGCGCCGCGCCCGCACAGGCAGACCAGGCAGGGGAGACACCGAGCGAATCGGAGTCGCAGGAGGCCATCGAGGAGGTCACGCCGGAGGTCTTCGACAACCTCCATGAGGACATCATCGCCAGCGACTCCGAAGCGACCGCGGAGATCGACCCCGGAGGCGACCAGACGGAGCGAATGACCGTCTCCTTGGAAGCCAGCTCGAGCTCCATCGAGGTGGATCCAACCGACGGCAGCGCCGTCACGATGTCCCTCGTGCAGGCGACGGGGGCAGAGACGCCAGCCGACATCACGAACGAAGGGACGCTCTTCGCGGATCACGCGAGTGGCATCAGCTCCACCGCGGTGGTCAAGGAAGACGGCTCGGTGCAGGTGGTCTCGACCATCGCGGAAGGGACCACGACCCAGGAGATTCCCTACGAATTCGACGCAGAAGGTCTCTCCTACATTCAGGAGTCCGACGACGGTGCGCTCTTCTTGCGTGCGGCCGACGGCTCACTGCTCGGCGGAGTGGCGCCGGCCTGGGCCAAGGACGCGAACGGCGTCGAGGTTCCAACGCATTACGAGGTGACAGGAACCCAGGTCGTCCAGGTCGTGGAGCATCTGGCCGGCGACTTCCAGTACCCAGTCGTCGCCGACCCGTTCTGGGGCACCAACCTGTTCGACTACGTCAGATGGATCAATGGCGTGCACGTCCTGAAACCATCCGGCTGGAATCGCGCGATCCGCATGGGTGCGGTGAACACGCCCCAGGCCCCCAACATCGGCTTGTCGATCATCATGGCCGATGGATGGAATGAGTTCGCGAACAGGTCGCCTGGTCGATACAACATCAACCATTCGACCCGGCAGCAGTATTACTGCCACGCGGTCTACGGCATCGATGTGCTGACGAACCCGACCTGGGACCTGGAGCCGTATCGCCCATCGCTCCCCAAGGAGAACTGGCACGAGGTCTTCCGGCACAAGTGCAACTGGAACTACTCCAACGGAAATCCCTAGTGAAGCACCAGGCGTTGAAGTGGATGTCGTGTGCAGTTCTGCTGGTCGTGCCCGGAGTTCTCCTGACTGCTTGCGATTACCTGCGGGACGACGTGACGCTCGCGGGAGTTTGGGATACAGAAGCCGCGACGATCCTGACGTCACAGGAGGACGTGACAGCGCAGGCCTGTGAAGGTGCAGGCGCGTGTGTGGAGGCATTCAGCTCAGACCAGGCGGATGCCTTCAAGTTCTCTTCGAAAGAGGACGCGGACGCAGCCCGAATTGAGGATGACGTGCAGATTCGCGACATCTTCATCATTCGCTGGAAGCAAGATATTCCCTCAGAGGATAAGGAGTACGTCGAGTACATGCTCCGGAACGCAGGGACCTCCGAGTAGGCGTCCGCGCCTGCACGTCGCAGAATGAGCGCCACACATGCGGAACGCGCGTCGCCCGAAGGGGCGACGCGCGTTTCGCGCGCAAGCGAGTGCCTAGGCGGGCAGGCCGTCGAGAACGGCTGCCGTACCGGACAGCCCGAGCCGCGACGCACCCGCCTCGACCATGGCAAGCGCGTCAGCCGTCGAGCGGATTCCGCCAGACGCCTTCACGCCGAGCCGCTCGCCGACCGTCTTCCTCATGAGCGCGACGGCGTGGGTCGATGCTCCTCCGGCCGCCGAGAACCCCGTCGACGTCTTCACGTAGTCGGCACCGGCAGCCTCGGAGGCTTCGCACGCGGCGACGATCTCGTCGTCCGTGAGGGCCGCGGACTCGATGATGACCTTGAGCAGGGCGTGCGGCGCCGCCACGCGCACTGCAGCCACGTCGGCCTGCACGAGGTCGGCGCGGCCCGCCTTGAGCATGCCGATGTCGATCACCATGTCGAGCTCGTCAGCCCCGTCCGCGACAGCTCTCGCGGCTTCTGCGGCCTTGATCGCCGAGTGGTGCTTCCCGGATGGGAAACCGATGACGGTCGCGATCTTCACGTCTCCGGCTTCACCCTGCACGGGCAGCATGTTGGGTGAGACGCAGATCGAGAACGCGTTGAGCACCTTGGCCTCGTTGAGGAGAGCGACGACCTGGTCTGGCGTCGCGTCCGTCTTCAGGAGCGTGTGGTCCACGATGCTGGCCAGCTCGGCCCTCGTGACCTGGTCGGCAGGGTTCGTCTGTCCGTTGAGCTCGGTCATCAGCTGACGACGTTGATCTGCACGTCGACGTTGCCGCGGGTGGCGTGCGAGTACGGGCAGATGTCCTCGTGCGCGACGCGAGCGACCTCGGCGGTCTCCTCGGCGGAGAGGTTCGGCGCGTACACGTCGTGGACGACCGAGAGCTCGAAGCCCGTGGGCTCGCGCTTGCCGATCCCCACGGAGGTCGAGACCGCCGCATCCTTCGTATCCTTCTCGAGCTGCTTGCCCGCGGCATGGAACGCGCCGAGGAAGCAGGCCGAGTAGCCGGCCGCGAAGAGCTGCTCTGGATTGGTGCCCTCGCCGCTGCCGCCCATCTCCTCGGGGGGACGCGTGTCGAGGTCGATGCGGTCGTCTTCCGAACGCACGTGGCCGTCGCGGCCACCACCGGAAGCGTGGGCAATTGCGGTGTACACAGGAGTCGTCATGAGTCCATGGAACCACGACTCGTGAAGGAAACGCTCAGTCCCCGCGCTCGACGCGCGCCAGAAGGCCCTGGCGGACGTCTGGCCACTCCGACTCGATGATCGAGAAGCGAACCGTGTCTCGCCAACTCCCATCTGCACGAGGGCGGTGCCGACGCAGCACGCCTTCCCGAGTCGCGCCGAGCTTCGCGAGGGCCGCCTGCGAGCGTTCGTTGCGGTTGTCCGCGCTGAACGCCACGCGCCCGAATCCGACCTCGAAGAGGTGGTCGAGCAGGACGAGCTTGGTCGCGGGATTCACGACGCTGCCCCAGACGGCCGGATCGTACGCGGTCCATCCGATCTCCGCCGCTTGGCTGGCGAGGTCGACACGCCCGATCGAGGTGGTCCCGACTGCACGGCCATGGAGGGGCCCACCCTCCGCTCGGATGATGTAGGTGCAGCCGAGCTGTGGCCCGGGCGTGTAGTCCGCCACCCACTCGACCCAGTCTGAGCGAGCCGGAAGCCCAGCTGGCCCCCCACCCCATCCGGACGCGAACACCTCTGGCACGCACAGGACATCGCCGAGCTCCGCCCACCCCGCACTGTCAGCAGGGTGGAGCACGACGTGGCGACCGCGGAGCGACTTCTGGGGATCAAGCTGCATAGGTCCATAAAACACGACACAGCCGCCGCGCCCACTGCGTGGATCGGTCCAGCTGCCTTTTCCGAAACTCCCCTGGTCAGAGACGGATTCTGCGATCCCGACCGACCAGACGGCACGCGGACGATATCCATGGACTAAATGCGCCTATTCGGACCCCCAAGGAGTGCATTTGCGGCCACATGTCGTGTTAGTTTCCTTCCAGTGATGAGCGAGACAAGCTCAATCCGAGCCGCTCCGCGAAAGCGAAGCATGGTTTGGAAGTACCGACATCACCTCCCCCGATCTCGAGTCTCGGCTCAAGATCAACAACGGAACAGAGAGCAACCAAATACTCCCCGCGCCGGCGTGTAACGCCCGGTTTGAGGAATTGCGGGCCCCAATCGACATCGGGGCGGGCGTCATCGGGGGACGACGCCCAACTGCATCACTCGCCACGGCGACCGCGGCAGGGGACGATGGGCACCAACTTCGGGGGAGGTTGGTGCCCATCACTACTTTCACGAGGCAATCGCGCGCATGCGTTTCTGCCTTGTGGGAGTCCAAGGGCGGCGAACCCATCGGGTTCGCCGCCCTTCTGCAGTGCAGAGATGCCGGGACCGACATCAACCGACGTCGAATGTCAGGTCGCTCGATAGCGCCCCGGGCGGTGGTTCAGCATGATGATGCTGCTCAGGACTGCGGCGCCCAGCGCAGAGACCAGCACCAGGACGGGCGCGAGGACCGTGAACGATGCGAGCACGACACACAGGTCGAGCGCGAGCAGCACGTACCCAGCGCGGAAGCCGAACCGTTCCTGCACGACGAGCGCGACCACCGTGAAGCCGCCGAGGCTCGAGTTGTGCCGGAAGAGGATCAGCAACCCGACCCCGCAGAGCACGTTGCCGAGAACCGCCGCGTAGACGGGGTGCAGCTCCAGCGGCCCGACCGCGGAGGCGTGCAGTGAGGTGAGCAGCGAAACGAGCATGATGGAGACGAGACTCCGCGCGACGAACCGCCACCCCTTTCCCCTCGCGGCGAGCGCGAAGAACGGCAGGTTGACGACGACAAAGATGACGCCGAAGGGGATGGGCAGCACGTAGCCAAGGAGCAGCGAGAGGCCTGCAGTACCTCCCGTGACGACCCCACCGGCTTTGAGCAGGAACAGCCCGAAGGAGATGACGAGGGCACCGACCGCGAGGCCGGCGATGTCGTCGATGGCTCGGTGCCGCGGGGGCTCGACGAGTTCAGGCGCACGGACAGCTGCTTCGGTCATGCGCGAAGCTTCACCCCCCGAAGGTAGTCTGCGCAAGACAAGATGCTGGGGTTGAGCATTCTGCCCAGGAGACCGTTCACGAGGGAGAGATATGACCAGCCAGCGCGGCTTCGACGCCTTGGATGCGCGGATCATCCGCGCGCTCGACCACCAGCCGGGAGCCTCCGTGCTGGCCCTCGCCCGCGAGCTGGGCGTCGCACGAAACACGGTGCACGCCAGGCTCGCGCGCCTCGAGCGAGAGGGGATGCTCGCCCCTGAGAGTCGCCGCCTCGACGCGACGTCGCTGGGTTTTCCCCTGACCGCGTTCGTGGCCCTCTCACTCAGCCAGAACGCCGCTGACGAGGCATACACGCGGCTCGGTGAGATGGCGCAGGTGGTGGAGGTGCATTCCACGACCGGTGACGCCGATCTGCTCGTGCGCGTCGTGGCGAAGGACACCAGCGACCTGCACCGGGTGACGCGGGCGATGCTCGAGCTGCCCGGCGTCACCCGGACCAGCACCACGGTCTCGCTCTCCGAGGTGGTGCCCTACCGCTTGACGCGAATCCTCGACGACATCGCCGAGGGCGCACCCGCGTCCGCGCCTGCCTGACGCGCGGTCGTGCGCTAGTCCTGCTTGGTCGAGAAGGCCGAGTCGAAGGCGGCCTCCGACGGGCGGTACGTGGAGAGCTTGCGCACGAACCCCAGCGCCTCAGGGGCACCCACGAGGCGGTCCATGCCGGCGTCCTCCCACTCCACCGACAACGGGCCCTCGTAGCCGATCGCGTTGAGCATGCGGAAGCAGTCCTCCCACGGCACGTCCCCGTGCCCGGTGGAGATGAAGTCCCAACCCCGCCTCGGGTCAGCCCAG
>NZ_JBNPQH010000007.1:0-44484 GCF_050315415.1 Pseudoclavibacter sp. Marseille-Q434
CCGCCGAACGGCGTGTAAACATGGGGCTCATGCAGGTTCGTTTCGAGACGAGCCTGCATCTTCCGCATGTCTGCGCCGGGGCTGGGCACCAGGACGGATTCAGCGCGACGGTTCGGAACGGGCGGGGCGCGGTGGCCCGGAACGGGTCAGTGGGTCGTCGTCTCGAGGCCGGCCGCGGCGCCGAGGCCCCGGATGAGTGCCTCGAGGCCGCGTTCGAAGGCCTGCTCGCGCAGCTCGCGGGGTGGATGTGCGGCGACGGCCGCCGCGAGCGTCGGCGCCGCATCCGCCTGGTCGCCGAGGTCGAAGATGTCGAGCGGGGCGTTGAGGTCGTACGCGGATCCGTAGATGAACGACTCGATGGCGACGATCGCCGGCATGATGCTCGCGTCGGGCCAGCCCGCGCGGCGGAGGCCTGCGGCGACGCTCTCATACATCGCGAGGGTCTCGGTCGCACCTGCCACGGGCATCTTCGCGATCGCCTCGACGAGCGAGTCGTGCTCCTTCATGACGAGCCGGTAGCTGCGCGCCCACGCGGCCAGGGCCAGGTCCCATGGCTCGGTCTCGAAGGCGGAGGCGTCGACGGCGGCCATGAGGCGGTCCTCGATCCAGCGGAGGATCTGCCGCTTCGAGTGCGCGTGGTTGTAGAGCGCGGCGGGGGTCACATCGAGCGCCTTGGCGAGCTTCGCCATGGTCAGGGCGTCGTAGCCGTCGTGGCTCGCGACCCGCATGGCGGCGTCGGTGATGCGCTTCTGCGTCAGGATGCGCGTGCGGGGTCGCCCGGCACGCCGCTGTCCATCGGACTCGACATGTTCGCTGGTGCTCACTGGCCCTCCCGTCTCCCGACCATATCGCCTCGCAAATGCTCCTTGTCCGAGGGCGCGGTGTCGACTAACGTAAATTAATCCTGTTCATTTGGATGGCACGGTCACGAACCCGGTCGCCATCCTGACTCACTTCGACGGCGAAGCCAGGGCGCTTGGGGCTGTCACAACGGAAAGAGCGGAAATGCAGACCATCGAACGCGACGTCGTCATCATCGGAGCGGGCCCATCCGGACTCACGGCGGCACGCCGCCTCACCCAGGCGGGCAAGACCGTCGCCGTCCTCGAAGCTCGAGACCGCGTCGGCGGGCGCACGTGGACCAACATCATCGACGGCCAGTCCTTCGAGATCGGCGGCCAGTGGGTGTCGCCGGACCAGACGGCACTCCTCGCGCTTCTCGAAGAGCTCGGCAAGGACACCTTCTCGCGCTACCGCGAAGGCAAGTCGGTCTACATCAGCCCCAAGGGCGAGCGCACCGTCTACGAGGGAGACACCTTCCCCGTCAGCGAGCACACGGCCGCCGAGATGGACCGCATGATCGAGATCCTCGACGGCCTCGCCGCCGAGATCGGCCCCCACGAGCCCTGGGCGCACGCCAAGGCGCGCGAGCTCGACACCATCTCCTTCCACCACTGGCTGCGTCAGCAGTCCGACGACGAGGAAGCCTGCAACAACATCGGGCTCTTCGTCGCGGGCGGCATGCTCACCAAGCCGGCCTTCGCGTTCTCCGCCCTGCAGGCGGTGCTCATGGCCGCATCCGCCGGCTCGTTCTCGAACCTCGTCGACGAGAGCTTCATCCTCGACAAGCGCGTCGTCGGGGGCATGCAGTCGGTCAGCCAGCAGATGGCCGCGGAACTCGGCGACGACGTCGTGTTCCTGAACAACCCCGTGCGCTTCCTCCACTGGGACGACAACGGCGCAGGCAAGGCCGCCCCGGTGACGGCCATCGCCGACCACATCACCGTGAAGGCCCAGCACGCCATCATGGCCGTGCCGCCGAACCTCTACTCGCGCGTCTCGTTCGTGCCCGCGCTGCCTCGCCAGCAGATGATCGTGCACCAGCACATCTCCATGGGCCTCGTCATCAAGGTGCACGCCACCTACGCGACGCCGTTCTGGCGGGAAGAGGGCCTCAGCGGCACCGCCTTCGGCGCCGGCCACCTCGTGCAGGAGGTCTACGACAACACCAACCACGAAGACGAGCGCGGCACGCTCGTCGGGTTCATCACCGACGAGGCGGCCGAGGCCATGTGGGCGCTCGGCGAAGAGGAGCGCAAGGCGGCCGTGCTCGGGGCCGTCGCCGAATTCCTCGGCCCGAAGGCACTCGAGCCCGAGGTGTTCTACCTCTCCGACTTCGGCGCGGAGGAGTGGACGCGAGGCGCGTACGCGACCAGCTACGACCTCGGTGGGCTCGCCCGCTGGGGCGCCATCCAGCACGACCCGGTCGGCCCCATCTTCTGGTCGAGCTCCGACCTCGCGGCAGAGGGCTACCAGCACGTTGACGGCGCAGTGCGGATGGGCGAAGCTACGGCGAAGCGCATCCTCGAGTCCTGAGCGCCCACGGCACGTGAAATCGGACGACACCCGAAGAACTGGAGAGGCAGCATGACGCAGCGTTTCGTAGTGGGCTACATCGCGAGCGACCGAGGGCATGACGCCCTCGCCCTCGCCTCCTTCCTCGCCAAGGGCACGGACACGGAGCTCATCATCGCGATGATCACCCCGGAGACGTCGCCGTACAGCGGCACGCACCCGCTGCCGCTCGACGATGCGGACAGCATCATCGGCAAGCAGATCGACACGTGGATGAGCGAAGCGCTCGCCCAGGTGCCCGAGGGTATCCAGGCGACGGGCGTCGTCCGCAGCGCCTCGGGCGAGGCGCAGGGCCTCATGGATGTCGCCTCGGAGTTCGGTGCGGTCGCGATCGTCATCGGGGCGGCCACGACGGCGCTCCTGCGTCAGTTCACGGTCGGGACCGTCGCATCCACGCTCCTGCACGCCTCGCCGCTGCCGGTGGCGCTCGCGCCAGCTGGCTTCGCGGAGGAGGGCCCCGTCACGCGCATCACGACCCTCTTCGGGACGCGCTCCGGTGCGGCCGCGCTCATCGGCACGTCCGTCGAGAGCGCGCTCCAGCGCGACGTGCAGCTGCGTCTCCTCTCGCTCGTGCAGCTCGACCGCGTTCCGCCGAGCCAGGTGCAGGAGGTCGAGGAGTTCGTGCGCGAGTTCGGCGGCGCCGTGCTCGCGGGGCGCGCGGAGGCGCTGCTCGAGTCCGGGAAGGCGACCGTCGAGACCGTCGAGGGCGAGAACCTCGAGGCCGCGTTGGAGAAGGCGAACTGGAGTGCGGGCGACGTGGCGTTCGTCGGCTCCAGCCGACTCGCGCAGGGAGGCCGCATCTTCCTCGGCGCCCGCGCGCAGCGACTGCTGCGGGTGCTGACGGTGCCGGTCATCGTCGTGCCACGCGCGGTGCTCCCCGCCGAGGCGCCCAAGCCCGCCCCCGGTGCCGAATCCACTGAGACAGGAACAGGGCGATGACGAAGACAGCAGACAGCACGGAGCGGGGCGGGCTCAGCTCCAAGGGCCTCTCCGCCGGCAAGGTGGGCGTCATCGGCGCCACCATCATCGGCATCTCGTGCATCGCCCCGGCCTACACGCTGACCTCGGGCCTCGGCCCGACCATCGCGCAGGTCGGCGTGCAGACGCCCGCGATCCTCTTCATCGGCTTCATCCCGATGGTGCTCGTGGTCTTCGGCTACCGCGAGCTGAACTCGGCGATGCCCGACTCCGGCACGACCTTCACGTGGGCGTCGCGCGCGTTCGGGCCGTGGATCGGGTGGATGGGCGGATGGGGGCTCATCGCGGCAACCGTCCTCGTGCTCTCGAACCTCGCCGCTGTCGCGGTCGACTTCCTCTTCATCCTGCTGGCGCAGGTCTTCCAGAATCCGGAGCTCGCCGACCTCACGCGGGTGCTGTGGATCAACATCCCCGTCACGGTCCTCTTCACGGCGCTCGCCGCGTGGATCTCGTACCGGGGAGTCGAGGCGACCGAGAAGATCCAGGTCGGGCTCGTGGCGTTCCAGCTCGTCGCGCTCGCCTGGTTCATCATCGCCGCGTTCATGCACCTGAGCAACAACACGGCCTTCGACCCGACGCCCGTCGAGCTGTCCTGGTTCAACCCCTTCGAGCTCGGTGACATGTCGTTGGTCGCCGCCGGCGTCTCGCTGTCGATCTTCCTCTTCTGGGGCTGGGACACGGTCATCACGATGAACGAGGAGGCGAAGGACCCGAAGAAGACCCCGGGCCGCGCCGCCATGCTCACGATCATCATCATCATGGTGATCTACCTGCTCACGACGCTCGCCGTGCTCGTCTTCGCGGGCATCGGCACCGAGGGTCTCGGGGCGGGGAACCCGGACAACCAGGAGAGCATCTTCGCGGCGCTCGCTGGCCCGGTCATGGGGCCGTTCGCGCTGCTCATGTCGCTCGCCATCCTCTCGTCGTCGGCGGCGTCGCTGCAGTCGACGATGGTCTCCCCGTCGCGCACGATCCTCGCGATGGGGCACTACGGGGCGCTGCCGAAGCGGTTCGCGGACGTCAGCCCTCGCTTCAAGTCGCCGTCGGTCGCGACCCTGGCCTCGGCCATCGCCGCCGTCGTCTTCTACGTCGTCATGAGGCTGCTGTCCGAGAACGCGCTGTGGGACACGATCGCGGCCCTCGGCCTCATGATCTGCTTCTACTACGGCGTCACGGGCCTCGCCTGCGTCTGGTACTTCAGGCACAGCCTCTTCGCCTCCGCACGGAACTTCTTCTTCCGGTTCCTGTTCCCGCTGCTCGGCGGCATCGTGCTGCTCTACTTCTTCTACGAGACAGCAGTCGCATCGCTCTCGCCGTCGTTCGGCTCCGGCTCGGCGCTCTTCGCGACGAGCTACGACGCGGACGGCATCGCCCAGGACGGCATCGGCCTCGTGTTCGTGCTCGGCATCGGCGTGCTGCTGCTCGGCGTCGTCATCATGGTCGTGCAGTACTTCCGCAACCCCGGCTTCTTCCGCGGCGAGACGATCCAGATCGGCAACGACCGCGACACGCAGTCGATCGAGGTGCTGAAGGACTAGCGCTCGGGCGCTCTCGCCCGGCCCGCGCCGGGCGTGACACAGAAACTGGAGTTGCGCATCCCGGCCAGATGATCGGATGCGCAACTCCAGTTTCTGTGTTCATGCGGAGTGCTTCGTCAGCTCGCGCAGGTGGTGTCCTCCGCCGTCCGGCCGACGATGTCGTCGGACAGCGTCAGGGGTTCGCTCGGCGCTCCGGCCGCGTCCTCGGGCTGCGGCGCGTCGTCCGGCTGGGGCTCCGGGGCCACCCCGGCCGGCGCATCCGGTGCCTCGTCGTCCTGGAACGACAGCGGCAGGTCGGCTCGCAGCGTCGCGAAGATCGCGTCGGTCTCCTCGGGCAGCGGCTCCACCCGGTTCGGGTCTGCCCAGTACGGCACGACGGGCAGCTGCAGCATGACGATCCGGCTGAGGTCGACGTTCGAGAGCGTCTGCGCGAGGGCAACGAGGCTGCTCGGCTGCGCGAGCGCCTCATCGACCGTCATGGCCTTGGACGCGGAGTCGGCGAGTCCGTAGAGGGCACCCGGGTTCGTGAGGGTGCCAGCGCTCGTCACCTTCCGGGCGAGGGAGGCGAGGAACGCCTGCTGCGCCTGGATGCGGCCGAGGTCGCTGCCGTCGGCGAAGCCGTGGCGGGTGCGGAGGAACGCGAGGGCGGCCTCACCCTTGAGAGTGTGCGTGCCGGCGGTCATGTAGAGACCCGAGTAGTCGTCGGCGATGTCGTTCTCGACGCACACGTCGACGCCGCCGATCGCCTCCGTGATGCCGATGACGCCGTCAAAGCCGACGACGATGAAATGGTCGATGGGGAGCCCCGTGAAGGCACGGATCGTGTCGAGCGAGCAGAACGGCCCGTTCTCGAGGGCGCCGTTGATCTGCGCGGCCTCCTGCGCTGGCACGATGTCGCCCGCCGGAGTCGTGCATTCCGGGGTCGGCAGCATGGTGTCGCGGGGGATGCTGATGAGCGTCGCGTCCTCGCGGTCAGCCGACACATGCAGGAGCATCATGACGTCGGATCTGGCCCCGCCGGCCTCCCCGTAGTCGGCGCTCGTCTGCCCGTCCCGCGAATCGGAGCCCATGATGAGGATGTTAACGGCGCCGTCCCACCCGGAGATCTCGGTGCCCGTTCCGTCGGCGCGCCCGACCGCGTTGTCGGCGAGGTTGCCGACGACCTGGAAGTACGTGGCCGACACGAAGCTGATGCCCGCGACCATGGTCACGCAGACCGCCGCCGCCGCGGCGACCATGATGCGGCGTCTCACGAACTTCGAGCTCGTGCGCCTGCGCCTGGACACGTGGCGGCCCTCGCCAGCCCTGGGGCGGCGGGCGGAGGGTGCGGATGCGCGCCTCGGCGACCGCGGGCTGGGACGGGCTGCGTCGTCGTCGGCACCGTCGAGCAGGGTCTCGATGACGGGATGCGGGTCTGTTGGCCTCTTCATGGTGCCTCTCGGTCGAGGGTGCTGCCCACCAACTCTCGAGGGGGAGGACACGCGCGAGCAGGTGCCAATGTCTCGCGGGCCCGACCGGATTGCAAACCGACGGGTCGGTGGAGGCCACTGGCCGTTCTGTCGATTCACGTATATTTCGGGGCCATTTCGGCCCATTGACGGGTCACCGTCGATGGGTCATCATCACCAAATGACAACTTCGGAAACCGCAGCCGCCGCGAAGCTCAATGAGGAGCTGCACGGCGGGGGACTGAGCGCGAAGGGCCTCTCCGCCGGCAAGGTCGGCGTGCTCGGAGCCGCGGTCATCGGCGTCTCCTGCATCGCCCCCGCCTACGCCGTCACCTCCGGCCTGGGCCCCACCATCGCGGAGGCCGGCGTGTACACGCCGGCGATCATGATGGTCGGCTTCATCCCCATGCTGCTCGTGGTCTTCGGCTACCGGGAGCTCAACACGGCGATGCCCGACTCCGGCACGTCGTTCACGTGGGCGACCCGCGCGTTCGGCCCGTGGATCGGGTGGATGGGCGGATGGGGGCTCATCGCCGCCACCGTGCTGGTGCTCTCCAACCTGGCGGCCGTCGCCGTCGACTTCTTCTTCATCATGCTGGCGCAGATCTTCCAGAACCCGGCGCTCGCCGACCTCACACGCGTGCTGTGGGTCAACATCCCGATGACCGTGATCTTCACCGCGCTGGCGGCGTGGATCTCGTATCGGGGCGTCGAGTCGACGAAGAAGGTGCAGTACGTGCTCGTCGTGGTGCAGCTCATCGCGATCGTCTGGTTCATCATCGCGGCGTTCGTGCACGTCGGGAACGGCACCGCGTTCGACGCGACGCCCGTCGAGCTGTCCTGGTTCAACCCGTTCGAGGTCGGCTCGCTCGCCGCGATCTCGGCGGGCGTCTCGCTGTCGATCTTCCTCTTCTGGGGGTGGGACACGGTCATCACGATGAACGAGGAGGCGAAGGACCCGGAGAAGACGCCAGGACGCGCATCCATGCTCACGATCTTCGTCATGGTCGCCATCTACGTGCTCATGACGCTCGCCGTGCTCGCGTACGCGGGGATCGGCGAGGCGGGGCTCGGCGCCGGCAACCCGGACAACCAGGAGAGCATCCTCGCTTCCCTCGCCGAGCCGATCATGGGGCCGTTCGCACTGCTCATGACGGTCGCCGTCATGTTCAGCTCGGCCGCCTCGCTGCAGTCGACCATGGTGTCGCCGTCGCGCACGCTGCTCGCGATGGGGCACTACGGAGCGCTGCCGAAGTCGTACGCGAGCGTCAGCCCGCGCTTCAAGTCGCCGTCGGTCGCGACGATCGCCTCGGCCGTCGCGGCGATCGCCTTCTACATCGTGCTGCGCCTGCTTTCCGAGAACGCGCTGTGGGACACGATCGCGGCCCTCGGCCTCATGGTCTGCTTCTACTACGGCGTGACCGGGCTCGCCTGCGTCTGGTACTTCCGTCGCTCGCTGCTCGCATCCACGCGCAACGTGTTCTTCCGCTTCGTGTTCCCGCTGCTCGGCGGCCTCGCGCTGCTCTACTTCTTCTTCGAGACCGCCAGGGCGTCGCTCTCGCCGTCGTTCGGGTCCGGCTCGGCGATCTTCGCGACCAGCTACGACGCGGACGGCATCGCCCAGGACGGCATAGGCCTCGTCTTCGTGCTCGGCATCGGCGTGCTGCTGCTCGGGGTCGTGCTCATGGTCGTGCAGTACTTCCGCAGCCCCGGCTTCTTCCGCGGCGAGACGATCAAGACGGGCGCCGACGGCGACGCGGAGCCGGCCCCGGCGCTGCAGTAGTTCGTGCCGGCCTGGCGTGACGTGGCTGGGCATCGCCCGACCGCGGGCGGCCCGGTCCGCTGTAGGCTGGCCCGGTGAAGATCGCGCGCTTCGAATACCAGGGTCAGCTCACTTTCGGCATCCTCGACGAGGAGGAGAAGGTCTACGTCAAGCTGGCGGGTGACCCCCTCTACCTCGGCTACGAGACGCTCGACGAACGCATCCCGATCGACCAGGTGCAGCTGCAGTCGCCCGTGCTGCCGCGCTCGAAGGTCATTGGCTTCGGCCGCAACTACGCGGAGCACGCCAACGAGCTCGGCAACGAGGCCGCCGAGGTCCCCATGATGTTCCTCAAGCCGAACACCTCGGTGATCGGCCCGCGCCACCCCATCGTGCTGCCGCCGCAGTCGGAGCGCGTCGACCACGAGGCTGAGCTCGCCGTGGTCATCGGGCAGGTCGCCCGCAACGTGCCGGCCGCCGACGCGGGCCAGGTGATCTTCGGCTACACGATCGCGAACGACGTGACGGCCCGCGACCTGCAGAAGAGCGACGGCCAGTGGGCCCGCGCCAAGGGCTTCGACTCGTTCTGCCCGCTCGGCCCGATCATCGAGACCGACTTCAACCCGTCGAAGGGTCGCATCACGGCCGAGGTCAACGGGGAGCTGCGCCAGGAAGGCGACCTCTCGCAGATGATCACCTCGGTGGCGAAGCTCGTCGAGTACGCGTCGAGCGTGTTCACGCTGCTGCCCGGCGACATCATCCTCACCGGAACTCCCGCTGGCGTCGGCCCCCTCGCGAAGGGCGACACCGTCACCTGCACGATCGAGGGCATCGGCTCGCTCTCGAACCCCGTCACCGCCCGCTAGGGCCGCACTCTCCGCCGAGTTCGCCGCGCTGAGCCGCGCCGTCGGCGTCTAGCTGGAGCCCCCGCCGACCTTGCGTCGGCCCATCGCCGCCAGTCAATGTGCCCTTCTGGGCGTCCCGAAAGGGCACATCGGCTGGCGGCGATCTGCGCCGTGCGCGCGTGAGCGCCGCGGCTAGCTGTTCGCGACCTCCGTGGCGGCGGCGAGCTGCTCGACCAGCGTCGGGAGGAAGAACGGGATGGAGAGCGCGGTCGGCGAGATGGCCGCCCCGTTCTCTTCGCCGACGAGCGCCGCGACGGCACCCTTCGAGACGGCGGGGATGAGCTTCGTGCGGTCCGAGGTCAGGAACGTCTGCAGCTGCTCCTCGGTCTCGGTCTGCGTGAAGACGACGTCCGCGTCGATCCGGTCGAGGTTCTCGCTGGAGACCGTGGTGGAGAAGGTCGACTCTCCGGTGGCGAGCTCTGCGACGGATGGTGCGCTCGTGAACCCGAGGTCGGTGAGCAGCTCGACGCGCGGGTCGTTCTCGAGCAGGAGGTAGAAGGTGTCGACGTCCTCCGAGGCGTAGGCGATGGTGGTGCCTTCGAACTCGGGGTGCTCTGCGGCCTGGTCGGCGACCTGCTGGTCGAGGTCGGCGAGGACCGCGGTGGCGTCCGACTCGAGTCCGAGTGCCTTGCCGGTGTCGGTGATGACGTCGCGCCACGGCGTCGACCAGATGGCTTCCTCCGGCGCGACGACCGGCACACCGGCTGCGGTGACGGCGTCGTACTCCTCCTGGGTGAGCCCCGAGTAGGACGCGATGAACACGTCGGGGTCGGTGGCCAGGAGCGCTTCGACGGAGAGCTCGTAGGTGGCGTTGTCGAGGATGACGGGGATCTCGCCGCCGAGCTCCTCGATCTTGTCGGACACCCACGGCGCGATGCGGTCGTCGCCTCCGCCGTAGTCCATCGAGGCCATGGCGACTGGGACGATGCCGAGGGCGAGGACCGCGTCGGTGACGCCCCAGCCCCACGTCGCGATCCGGGTCGGTGCCTCTTCGATCGTGGTGCTGCCGTACATGTGCTCGAAGGTGACGGGGAAGCTGGATGCGTCGCCTGGGGCGGCGGACGTGTCGCCCGCGTCGGTGGCCGCGGGGGAGCAGGCGCTGAGCGCGAGCGCCGTGACCGCGACCGCTGCGGCGGCGATCGGTCGGAGGATTCGGTGCATTGGTGGTTCCTTTCGAACGGGGCGTGACGTGAGGAAGTCGGGGTGCGGCGGGACTATGCGGGCTCGCTGCCGGTGTGGGCGCCGCCTGGCACGGGCACGATGAGGGGCGTCTTGGTGAGGGGGTCTGGCATGACGAGCGCGTCGAGCGCGAACGCGTCGGCGACGACCTCCTTCGTCAGGACGTCGGTGGGAGCTCCGCTTGCGACGATCCGTCCATCGCGCATGACGATGAGCTCGTCGGCGTAGCGGGCGGCGAGGTTCAGCTCGTGGAGCACGACCACGATGGTGGTTCCCTCGCGCCGGTTGAGGCTCACGAGCAGGTCGAGGACCTCGAGCTGGTGGCTGAGGTCGAGGAACGTCGTGGGTTCGTCGAGGAGGAGCACCTTGGGGTTCTGGGCGAGCGACATCGCGATCCACACTCGCTGGCGCTGCCCGCCGGAGAGGTCGCCGACGGGGCGGTCGGCGAGTTCGGCGACGCCGGTGCGGCGCATTGCCTCGTCGACGTGCTTCGTGTCGGCCTGGCCCCAGCGGTCGAAGAGTCCGCGGTGGGGGTGGCGTCCGCGGGAGACGAGCTCTGCGACCGTGAGGCCGTCGGGGGCGGTCGGATGCTGGGGGAGCATCCCGACGGTCTGCGCGAACCGGCGCCTCGGGATGCTCGCCACGTCGACGTCGTCGAGGCGAACGCTGCCCGCGAGCGGCGCGGTGAGGCGGGCGAGCACGCCGAGGAGGGTGGATTTGCCGCAGGCGTTGGCGCCGATGATCATCGTGATGCGGCCGGGGGTGATGTCGAGGTCGAGTCCCTCGATGACCGTGCGGCGCGGGTAGCCGGCGGAGAGCCCGCGTGCGGAGAGGCGCGGGCCCGGGCCGGCGCTCGCGGCGGGGTCGACGGTGGGTGCAAGCGCGAAGTCGTCGCCGTTCACAGCTGGCGTCCTTTCGTGGAGGCGAGGAGCCAGAGCAGGAACACGGCGCCGACGGCTCCGGTGACGACTCCGACTGGCAGTGAGGTCTCGGGGATCGCGAACTGCGCGACGAGGTCGGCGCCGGTGAGGAGGGCCGCTCCGGTGAGCGCGCTCGCGCCGACGCCGATGGCGCCGTGGCCGAGCAGCGACCTGGCGATGGCGGGCGCGCACAGGGCGATGAAGGAGATGGGTCCCGCGAAGGCGCAGGTGACGGCGGTGAGCAGGACCGCGGTGAGGACCGCGGTCATCCGAACCCGACTGGTGCTGACGCCGAGTCCGGCGGACGTGGATGCGCCGAGCTGCGTGATGGGCAGCCAGCGGGCCGAGAGCGTCACGGCGGGGAGCGCCGCAAGGGCGACGACGCCGACGACGAGGAGGTGCCACCAGGCGGTGGAGGCGAGGGAGCCCGTGACCCAGAGCAGCGCGGCCTGGGCGAGCTCGACCTGGCTGCGGACCATGAGGTAGTTCATGATGGCGACGCAGAGGAACGAGATGCCGATGCCGGCGAGGATGAGGCGGAAGCCGGCCTCGCCGCGCCGGCCAGCCGCGAGGAGGAGGACGCCGGCGACCGCGAGGCCTCCGGCGAACGCTGCGAGTGCGAGGAAGGGCCCCGTGACGCCGAAGACGAGGAGCAGGAACACAGCGGCGACGCTGCTGCCTCCGCTGATGCCGAGGAGGTCGGGGCTCGCGAGGGGATTCCGCAGCACGCCCTGCAAGAGAGCACCGGCCACGCCGAGGCACGCTCCGACGAGGACGCCCATGAGGACCCGGGGGAGTCGCACCTGGAACAGCACGTACGTCTCGAGACGGTCGCCGCCGCCGAGGAGTGCGCGGCCGAGCTGTTCGAGCGTCAGCGGGTAGTCGCCCGTCGTCACGCCGACGAGGACAACCGCGGCCAGGGCCACGCTGAGGCCGACGAAGACGGCGGAACGCCGGCGGCGGACGCGGGCTCGCACCGCTTCGAGTGGCGAGTCGGCCCCTGCGTGCTCGGCGGCGGGGGCGAGCGTGCGCGTATCCCATCCCGTCACAGCGCCACCTGCTTCCGACGCAGCACGAGCGTGATGAGGACCGGGGCGCCGACGAAGGCGACGACCACGCCGGCCTGCACTTCGCCGGGGAGGGCGATGACTCGGCCGATGATGTCGGCGATGAGCAGGACGGCGCCGCCGAGGGGCGCGCCGATGAGGAGGAGGCGCCGGTAGTCGTCGCCGACGAGGGCGCGCAGCGCGTGGGGGACGAGGAGCCCGATGAAGACGATGGGGCCGGCGATCGAGGTGGCGCCCCCGCAGAGCAAGACGGTGGCGAGGATGCCGAGCGCGCGGGTGCGGGCCACGTTCTGCCCGAGGCCTGCCGCGGTGTCGGCGCCGAGGGCGATGAGGTCGAGGCCGCGCGCGCTCGCGACGGCGATGATGCCGCCGATGAGGAGCGGGATGGCGACGACGGCGACGGTGTCGAGGCCGCGCGAGGTGAGCCCTCCGACCTGCCAGTAGCGGAAGACGTCGAGCGCCACGATGGAGGTGGTGAGGATGAGGGTGGTCACGGCGGTGAGGCCGGCGGTGACCGCGGCCCCGGTCAGCGCGAGCTTCGCCGGATTGTCGCCGTCGGGCCCCCGAGTGCCGACGAAGGCCACGACCACGGCGGCGACGGCGGCTCCCGCGAACGCGAACCACACGAATCCGATCGGCGCGGAGATGCTGAAGAACGTGATGGCCACGAGCACGGCGACGGAGGCCCCCGCGTTGATGCCGAGGAGTCCCGGGTCGGCGAGCGGGTTGCGTGTGATGCCCTGCATGAGGGTGCCCGCGACGGCGAGCGCCGCGCCCGCGAGGAGGCCGATCAGGGTGCGGGGGATGCGCTGGTCTCGCACGACGGTGTGGTCCGCGAGCTCTGGATCGGGGGAGAGCAGCGCATCCAGGACCACGGAGGGGGCGATGGGGCGGGCTCCGACGAGGAGGCTCAGGATCACGGCGGCAATCAGCAGCGCGACGGCGCCGACGGCGACCAGGCGGATGCGGCGCGCGTGCGCCCGCGATCATTCCTGGTGCTCGGACTGGCCGAGGCGCCAGTACCCCATGAAGGCGACGCGCTTGCGGTCGACGCCGTTCACGGTCACGAGGTGGCGGCGGAGCGTCTTGATGGTCGCCGCTTCCCCGGCCATCCACGCGTAGAACTCGCCTTCGCCGTCCTCTGGGCTGTCCCAGAGGAGGTCGACGTCGACGTCGATGTCGGCGATCTGCTGCGGGCGTGGGGATGCGGCCTGCGCGAGCGCGTCGGGGGAGGCCTCGCACCAGCTGGTCAGGGCCTCCGTGAGGCGCGCCCCGTGCTTGGCGCCGTCGCGTGGCAGCCAGGTGATGCGGACGTTCGCGGGCGCGTCGATGCGGATGATGTCTGCGCTCGTCGGCACCTCGAGGAGCGCGTCCACGTCGCACCGCTCGTCGAGCGACTCGAGGATGGAGCCGATGGCGGGGACCGCGGTCTCGTCGCCCGCGAGGAGCAGGCGCTTGGCGGTACCTGGGTGCCAGTCGGCGCCGAGGTGCGAGTGCTCGCTGCGTTGGTCGGGGCCCACGATGACGAGGTCGTCGCCGGGCTTCGCGGTCTCGGCCCAGGCTCCCGCGGGGCCAGCACCGTGGTGCACGACGAAGTCGACGTCGATCTCGCGCGCGTCCGGGTCGACGCGGCGAACCGTGTAGGTGCGCAGGGGACTGCGCTCTGCCGTCGGCGTCTCGCGCCAGCGCTCGTACCAGAGGCCGGCGTCGAGGACCTCAGGGTCGCGCTGCCCGAAGTCGCTGGTCGTGCCGTCGGCCATGGGGAGGATGAGCTTGATCCGTTGGTCGAGCCCGGTGGTGCCGAAGTGCTCGAACTCCTCGCACGTGAACGTCACCCGCGTGAATGCCGGCGACAGATGCTGCACCGAGCGGACCTCGGCGCAGTATGGCCGGTAGGCGGGGCGGGTCTGGAGAGCAGCGGAAGCAGTCACCGAGCCAAGATAAGCCTTGCCTTACCCCGGCGTCCAGTTCTGGAACGGTTCTGGTCGTTGTGTCCATGAAGCGCGATGCGCGACGGACGGTCGCCACGCCGCCCGCTTGAGGTGAGCGCGTCGCCGTCGATATCCTGGCCGGCTGCGATGCCGCAGCTTCACCGCACCAACAGGAAGCATCCGATGTCGCTCGACACCACTGCCCCCGCCGCCAGTCAGCCAGGCGGATTCACCGCTGAACCCCTGGCCATCCCGTCATCGCTCGGCGATGCGTCGGCCGAGTCGTTCCACGAGATGACGGCGCTCCGCAACGCCGTCGCCCGGGAGACGTACCGCAACGACGACTTCGTCCTGCCTGCTGAGGTGCTGCTCCCGGGCTACGAGGCGAGCGACTACGAGCGCCGCGACGGTCGTCTCATCCGCGAGCACGGGCGCCTCGTCGGCCGGGTCCTCTTCGACCTCCCGCTCACGGAGGACGTCCACATGGCGAAGATGATGCTCGAGATCCACCCGGAGGCGAGGGGCCGCGGGTTCGGGGCCGCCGCCTACGAGCTGGGTGAGCGCCTGGTGCGCGAAGCGGGCCGCACCGAGATCCGCACCTGGGTGGTGCACCGGGAGGTCGACGGGCCGCGCATCCCGTCACCGACCGGGGTGGGCGACATCCCCGCCCTCGACCCGGCCGCCCAGATGCTGGTCGCGCGCGGCTTCGAGCTGGGACAGGTCGAGCGGATGAGCGTGCTCGAGCTCGGGGAGGAGCGCGACGCCGGCCTCCGCGGGCTGCGCGACGGCGCGGCCGAGGTCGCCGGCGACGACTACCGCTACGTCTCATGGTCGTACCCGACGCCCGAGGAGCACGTCGACGGCTACGCGCAGCTGAAGGCCCGCATGAGCACGGACGCCCCGCAGGGCGACCTCGCCGAAGATGAGCAGGAGTGGGACGCGAAGCGCGTTCGCGAGGAGCTCGAGTCGACGGCCATCGCCCGAGGCGACCAGGTGCTGGTCGGCGCGATCGAGCACCTCCCGAGCGGCGAGCTCGTGGCCTTCACCGAGCTGCAGCGGATGGCCGACGGCACGAAGCGGGCCGACCAGGAGGACACGCTCGTGCTGAGCGAGCACCGCGGCCACCGGCTCGGCCTGCTCGTGAAGGCGGAGAACCTGCTCGCGTGGAGGAGCCTGCACCCCGACGTCGAGCGGGTCTACACGTACAACGCCGAAGAGAACCGGCCGATGCTGAACGTCAACGAGGCCCTCGGCTTCCGTCCGTTCATCAGCGAGGGCGCCTGGCGGAAGGTGCTCGGCTGAACTGCCGGCTGAGCTGCCGACGGAGCTCCCGGCGCGTGGGCTCGCCCCGGTAAGCTGGGGGCCTCATGACTGCATCCTCTTCTTCGCTCGTAACCACCGCAACGGGCAGCGATGTCCGCGTCCGCTTCTGCCCGTCTCCCACGGGCACCCCGCACGTCGGGCTCATCCGCACGGCCCTCTTCAACTGGGCCTACGCGAAGCACACCGGGGGCACGTTCGTGTTCCGCATCGAGGACACGGATGCGGAGCGCGACTCCGAGGAGAGCTACCAGCAGATCATCGACGGGCTCGGCTGGCTCGGCCTCGGCTGGGACGAGGGCGTCAACGCAGGCGGGCCGCACGAGCCGTACCGCCAGTCGCAGCGCACCGACATCTACCTCGACGTCATCCAGAAGCTCCGCGACGCCGGCCACCTGTACGAGTCGTTCGCGACGGGCGAGGAGATCGAGGCGCGCAACATCGCCGCCGGTCGCGACCCGAAGATGGGCTACGACAACTACGAGCGCGACCTGTCCGCCGACGAGATCGCCCGCCTCAAGGCCGAGGGGCGCGAGCCGGCGCTGCGCCTGCGGGTGCCGGACACCGACCTCTCCTTCGACGACCTCGTGCGCGGCGAGATCACGTTCAAGGCGGGGTCGTTCCCCGACTTCGTGCTCGTGCGGCCGAACGGCAAGCCGCTGTACACGCTCGTGAACCCCGTCGACGACGCGCTCATGGGCATCACCCACGTGCTCCGCGGCGAGGACCTGCTCTCGTCGACGCCACGCCAGATCGCGCTGTACCACGCGCTCATCGACGTGGGAGTCGCCGAGTTCATCCCGCGCTTCGGCCACCTGCCCTACGTCATGGGCGAGGGAAACAAGAAGCTCTCCAAGCGCGACCCCGAGTCGAACCTCTTCCACCACCGCGACCGCGGCTTCCTGCCGGAGGGGCTCCTCAACTACCTGTCGCTGCTCGGCTGGTCGATCGCCGCCGACCGTGACGTGTTCACGATGGACGAGATGATCGTCGCGTTCGACGTGGAAGACGTCAACCCGAACCCGGCGCGATTCGACCTCACGAAGGCCGAGGCCATCAACGGCGAGCACATGCGCCTGCTCGGCGCCGACGACTTCGCGTCACGCCTCGTCGCCCCGCTGCAGCTCGCCGGGGTGCTCCCGCTCGAGACGACGGATGCGCAGCTCGAGCTGCTCGGTCGCGCGGCCCCACTCGTGCAGGAGCGCATGCAGCTCCTCGGCGAGGCCCCGGAGATGCTCGGCTTCCTGTTCGTTGACGCCGCAGACCTCGAGGTCGAGGACACGGCGGTCGGGTCGCTGAAGGGCGACGTCTCCGGCGTGCTCGACGCATCCATCACGGCCCTCGACGCGCTCGAGGCACCGGATGCGTGGACGACGGAGCAGATCGAAGCGGCGCTCCGCGGCGCGCTCATCGACGGCCTCGGCCTCAAGCCGCGCGTCGCGTTCGGCCCGATCCGCGTCGCCGTCTCCGGCCGCAAGATCTCCCCGCCGCTCTTCGAGTCGCTCGAGCTGCTCGGCCGCGAGCAGTCGCTCGCGCGCATCCGCTCGCTCGCCTCGCGCCTCGCCGCGTAGCCCGCGCTGCGCGCGCGCTCACCCCCTCGCGCGTGCCGAGCACTCACCCCCTCGTTTCGGGATGGGTTAATCACTTCGGGATGGTTTCTTTCTCATCCCGAAGCGATTTACCCATCCCGAGACTTGTGTCCGGGGCGAGGGGCTAGTGAAGTCGCGCAGTCGGCGCGAGTGGGGCAGAGCGGGTGGTCCCGATGGCGCCCGGAGGCCCGCGGATCGCGCCAGCCCTCGCACGTCGGGGCGGGTGAGGATACCCTCAGAGGATGCCCGCCTGCCTGAGCCTGCGGGCGGGAGACTCCGGGAGGACTGCATGACCGAGGCCTTGGGCACGCACTACGACGTTGTTGTCATCGGGGGTGGGCCTGCGGGGTTGCAGGCGGCGCTGATCCTCGCGCGGCACCGGTACTCGACGTTGGTGCTCGACGGCAATCGGCCCCGGCATTCGGCGACGCTCGAGGCGCACGGCTTCCTGACGCGCGACCACACCGCCCCGAACGAGCTGCGCAGGCTGGGGCGTGAGGACGTCGAGGCGTACGAGGATGCGGAGATCCAGTTCGCCCAGGTCTCTCGGGTGCGCGCGTTGAGCGACGAGGAGTCGGCGGGCGCGGAGGCCTCGCAGGGGGCCGCGTTCGAGGGGTCGTTCGCGTTCGTGGCGGGTGGCGTCCCCGCGGCTGACGGTTCGAGTGTCAGCGCTGACCCGCGAGAGATCGCATCTCGTCGCCGGGATGGGGTACGCGTGCCGTACCGGTTCGCGGTCGAGGCGAAGGGGGTGCGCGGCACGCCGGCGCGGGCGGTGTTCGCGCGTTCGGTGATCCTGGCGACGGGCCTCACGGAGGTGCTGCCTGCGTTGCCGATGCTGCGCGCGTTCTACGGCACGAGCATCCACAGCTGCGTCGAGTGCGACGGGTGGACGCAGCGCGACCGCCGGGTCTCCGTGATCGCGGCGCCGGGGGTGACGGATCTCTACGAGCGGGCGGTGCAGCTGACGCGCTTCACCGGCGCGCTGACCGTGTTCGCGGGGGAAGGGCAGCTTGCTGAGCTGCAGGAGCTCGACCTCATCGAGCGCGGAGTCGTCGTCGAGAACCGGGCCGTCGTCGATGTCGAAGGCGGGCCGGGGGGAGTGACGGGGGTTGCGCTTGAGGATGGCGACGTCGTGACGACCGAGGCCGTCTTCGTGCGCCCCAACTACGTGGCGAAGCTCGACTTCGCGAGCGACCTCGGTGTCGACTTCGACGCGTTCGGCCTCGTGGCGGCGGATGAGCTGGGTCGCACGAGCGTGCCCGGCATCTACGCGACGGGGGAGCTGACGGGGCCCGGGCCGCAGATGCTCATCGTCGCGGCGGGGAACGGTGCGCAGACCGGCATGGCTGTGGACCGGGACCTCCTCGGCCTCTGACCCACGTGAGCCCCGCGTGGTTTGCCGCGTCTGCTGGTGGCCCGCGCGGGGGCGGCGTGATGCAGGCTGGTCCGGGGCGCGCCCGTGGGCTGTTCGGAGGGTGCGGGTTGCGCTAGCTTGACACTGTCGGCACCGTCGCCGCTCCCGCGGGCGCCGGTGAGGCGACGCCTCGCTCCTCGTGAAGGGCCAGTCATGACCGGAGACACACCAGCCGCAGGCGCGGCTTCGAAGCCGAAGGGCGCCATCTCGCTGCTCGGCGGCACCGCGATCGGTGTCGGCGGCATGATGGGCGCTGGCCTCTACACGCTGCTCGGTCTGGCGGCGACGACGGCGGGCGTGTGGATCCCGGTCGCGTTCATCGTGGGTGGCGCGGTCTCCGCCTTCAGCGTCTACTCGTACGCGAAGCTCGGTGCGAAGTTCCCGAGTCGTGGTGGCGCCGGTCAGTTCCTCATCCGCTGCTTCGGCGACACTGTCGTCGCGGGCGGCTTGAACATGTTCCAGTTCATCGGGTGGATCATCGCAATGTCGCTGTATGCGGTCGGCTTCGGCGGTTATGCGGTGAGCATGCTCCCGTTCGATGCGCCGGCCTGGGCGGCGAAGGCGTTCGGGGTGGGTCTCGTGCTGCTGGTCGTCGTCGTCAACCTCGTCGGCTCGAAGCTCGTGGGCCGCTCTGAGCAGTTCGTGATCGCGATCGAGCTGCTCATCCTGCTCGCGTTCATCGTGGCCGGGCTCTTCAAGGCCGACCCGAAGTTCATCTTCGAGGAGGCGGGGTAGGCCGGTGCGCTCGGGATCCTGTTCGCCGCGGGACTCCTGTACGTCACGTACGAGGGGTTCGGGGTGGTCACCAACTCGGCGGCGGATATGAAGAACCCCGCACGAGAGCTGCCGCGAGCCATGTACCTGTCGCTCATCATCGTCGTCGCCGTGTACGTTGTCGTCTCGTCGTTGGTGGTCATGATCCTGTCCGTGCCCGAGGTCGAGCAGCATCAGGGGCATGTCGTCGCCGAGGCGGGTCTTGCGATCTTCGGCCAGGTCGGCTTCGTCGTGATCGGTGCGGCGGCGCTGCTGGCGACGGCGTCGGGTGTCAACGCGACCCTCTTCGGCGACGCAAACCTCGCATTCATGATGGCCCGGACGGGGCAGCTGCCGCAGCAGTTCAAGAAGAAGGTGTGGCTGGGCGGAACGGGTGGCCTGTTCGCGTCTGCCGCGCTTACGGTGGCGTTCGTCATGTTCTTCCCGCTCTCCGCGGTGGGGGCAGATGGCGAGCCTCGCGTTCCTGGTCATCTACGGCGCCGTGAGCGTCGGCCACATCAAGCTGCGGAAGCAGACTGGGGCGAAGCTGTGGCCGCTCATCGCGGCCATCGCCCTCAACGCTGCGCTGTTCGCCCTGTTGCTCGGGTACACGATCTCGACCGGCCCGGCGAGCACGTGGATCACGCTGCTGGTGGTGTTCGTGGCCAGCTTCGTGCTCGAGATCCTGGTTCGTCGCTTCACCGGCCGCAAGCTGGTCGCGGATCCCGTCGGGGGAGTCGCCGAGGCTGCGGGGGTCGACGGGCTGAGGGGCTGATTTGTTCAGCGTCCGGGAGTGCGCTATGCTCTCTGAGGCGCTTCGGTGCCATTGGGGTATGGTGTAATTGGCAACACGGAGGTTTCTGGTACCTTTGTTCTTGGTTCGAGTCCAGGTACCCCAGCCAGTTTGAGCAAGAGAAGCAACACGAAAAAGGCCCCGCCGAGCGGGGCCTTTTCGCGTTCGCCCGTAACTCGTTGCTGGGCGCCGGGCGCCGGGCGCCGGGCGCCGGGCGCCGGGCGCCGGGCGCCGGGCGCCGGGCACCGGGCGTCGGGCGCGGTTTCCGAACAGGCCAGTCATGCGAGACGGTGAGGGGACGCCTTCGACGCGTCCATCTTTTCTGTGCACTCGCCGAAACCGGCGTGCTGGGAACCTTCGTGGACGCTGAATTCCCCGGTCAATTCGCCACTCCGCGGCATTACGCGGATCGGTATTCTTCGAGATCGGGAACGCATTCGCGCGCCTGGAAATGTTCGAAAGGGAATGGGAATGCGCCCCATCGTCCGTAATTCAATTGTGGTTCTGGCAATGACAGGCACCATCGTGGGCGCGCTTCTGTCAGCCCCTGCAGCGTCTGCGTTCACCTCCTCACCTGCACCCACGCCGCCTTCGAGTGAGTTCCCGCAGTCCTCGGTCACGCCCGATCCGACCGCGCCTCAGACACCACCACCACCGGGCACTGATACCGGACCGGTCGAGGAGACCCAGGTGGTTCCTTCGCCCACTCAGCTTCCAGAGTCGGTACCGAGTGACGCGCCACCGGAAGCCTCTCCGTCATCTCCGACCCCACCGATCCCCGACGAGACGTCGACCCCGACTCCGGCACCGACCGCGGCGCCGCGCCAGGCGGTTCCGAACACGGTGCAGTGCTTCGGCGACTCGATGATCAATAGCCTGTGTGCGACCGGTGTCATGAGCTCCGCGCTACCGGGCTTCACCGTGGTGAACAACGCCGATGGTGGCATGACGAGCCCCGCGATCGCCACGATGGCTGGCGTCTATCCGCTGAGTCTTTCGAGAGATGTCACTATTCCGAGCTCGGGGAGCGTGAAGCTCGGGCAGCCGAATGGGCTGCCCGTCTCCGCCGGGGACTTCGGCCGCTTCGTCATGGATACCCGAATCAACGGAATCGATGGACGAATCACGCATCGCCCTGACCTTGCTGAATCGTCGCTGCAGTGGAGCTTCACCCGCACATCCTCTGGCGCTGCGACGCTGGCGAAGGCTGGCGCGGCGCTCGAATCGCTCGACATGCCCTTGCCCGGCGCTACGTCGATTATCTGGGCCGGAACCAACAACTTGTTCTCACCGGCCCAGATCAAGCGCGACATCGCGGCAATGGTGAGTCTGCACCAGAGCGTGTCGACGGCCCCCTATTTCGTGGTCACGATCCCGCCGGCCTGGGAAGGCCACGGCGCCCTGCGCACGCTCAATCGCTTGGACGTCAACGCCTGGGCTGAGCAGACGTATGGCGAGCGGACGATTCCGCTCGCGGACTACCTGAGCAACGGCGCCCTCTATGATGCGGGCATCACGCGGGGACAGGCGGACCTGAACGCCATCGCCGCGGGATTTAACCCTGCATCGTTCTGGGCTTCCGCGATCGACAAGACGCATTTCAGTGCACCTGGCCGGGCCGTCTCAGCGAAGTACTTGGCATCATTCGTGCGCGACGGAAACACGTTCAACAATGCCAATTCTCGCTTCAACGCGTCTTCGACGATGGATGTGCGCGTGAGCGGATCGAAGGTCACGGTCTCAGGAATCGCCCTCGACTATTCTGATCTTTTCAACTCCATCCAGGTGGGCGTGACGATCAACGCGAAATGGATGGGAGCCACCATGGCTTCAAAGCCATCCACGCATCTCTACGCGTACGGGATCCCCGGAGAGCACAGCTATTCGTGGACGTTCGATCTGAAGCCGGGGTCGCACTTCATCTGCTCTGTGGCGGTGGGATTCGGTGCAGGCGAGCACCACTACCCCGCTTGTCGATCAGTGACTGTGGCCGAGCCGACTCCGCCCGTCGGCAGCATGGCGATTGCCGACATCGGCAACCGGACCACGGCGATCTACGGATGGGCATACGATCCGGACCGGATGAGGGACGCGATATCCGTCGCCGTTCTCATCGACGGTCGGTGGTTCACTGCAGTTTCCGCGAACGGGCCCACTCCGTACCTCTCCTGGGTTCCGGGAAGCCACTCCTTCTGGGCTGCAGCGAAGCTTTCGGCCGGACAGCATGCAACTTGCGCGGTCGCGATCACTGGAAGTGGGGCGATGACCAATCTCGGTTGTCAGTCGTTCACGGTGAGGTGATCGGTTCCACTGGTGCGGTCTTGCGAGCGACTCGCTCGTAGTCCCCGAAGGCGTCGATCTTCGCTCCCTGCTCATGGAGGAGCGTCGCGAGTCGCTCGATCTGAGCTGCAGTGAGCGGGCGGCGTCCGGCGCGCTCGCGGCGTGCGAGGAGATCGAGGAACTGGGATTCGTCGGCGATGACCGCGGTGCGATCAGCCGAAGGTGTCACCTCGGCAGCGTCCGTGTGGACGGTCGCGGCGCGGCTCGAGTAGAACACGCACGTGTCGACGCTGATCCCTTCGGCCAGGGCAGCGTCGGCGAAGTGCGCGAGCTGCTCTGCGTGTTCGAGCGCAGCTCGGCGGGGGGAGCGGTCTCTGACGTGCGTCACGACGCTCAGGCCAGCGGTCGTGGGAGTGTCGCCGCTCGGCGACCGGACTTCACATCCCGGGGAGATCTGCACAGCGAACGGGGGATGCAGATTTGCGTCGGCCCGAGGGGCCGAAGTGGGGAGTTCGATGGGGAGTTTCCTCGTGAATCCCCGGGGCGAGGCTGGGGTGGGCACTTCACTAGGCTGGCGGGAACCCCGCTTCCCCTTCGAGAGGATCTCCCCGTGCGAGTACTCGTCACCAGTTCGCGGAACACGTTCGCGCTTGACATCATCCGCAAGCTCGGCAGCACCGGTCACACGGTGTTCGCGAGCGACACGTACGAGGGGGCCATCGGAAACCACTCCCGCTATCTCGCGGGGCACTTCGTGACGAACTCTCCGCGCTTCAACACGGACGAGTTCATCGAAGACCTCGTGAACATCGTGGAAGAGCACGGGATCGACGTCGTCATCCCGACGTTCGAGGAGGCGTTCTACCTCGCGGCTCGCGGCCACGAGCTGCCGGACGGCACGAGCATCTTCACGGGCGGGTTCGAGCAGCTCGCCCGCCTGCACGACAAGGCCAGCTTCAAGCGCCTCGCCATCGAGGCCGGCGTGCCCGTGCCGGAGACGATCGTGGCGAACAGCCCCGAGGAGTTGCGGGCGGCGATCGACCAGTACCCGAGGTACTTCGCGCGCGCCGCGTTCTCGCGCGGCGGCGTGGGGCTGCTCACGAACACCGGACCGCTCGCCGGCAAGATGTCGGTGGACGACGCGGTGCCGACGCCCGACCAGCCGTGGCTCGTGCAGCCGTTCGTGGACGGCCCCATGATCTGCACGTACAGCATCGTCGTCGATGGCCGCGTGACGGCGCACTGTACCTACCGCGCGCCCGAGCAGTGGGCGCACAGCACCGGCATCTCGTTCCTCGCGATCGACAGCACGGAGACGCTCGACTACACGCAGAAGCTCGTCGACACCCTCGACCCGGGTTACACGGGGCAGCTGTCGTTCGACTTCGTCGACAACGACGGCGGACTGTTCGCGATCGAATGCAACCCGCGGCCCACGAGCGGTGTCATCCTGCTCGAGGCCGAGGAGGTCTCGGAGGCGTTCAAGGGCACCAACCCGGAGCCGTTCGTGGTCGCGCCGGGCGTCGAGCGTCAGGTGAAGCTCGCGGTGCTCGCTGATGCGTTCGCCGAGCCCATCAAGCACCTCCCGAAGTCGCTCCACGACCTGCTGCACGTGCGCGACGTCGGCGCGGGCTGGCACGACGAGCTCGCGATGCTGTGGAGCCCGGCGACGATCGTGCACGGGGCCCAGCTCTCGCACGGGGAGCGCAAGGAGCTGCTCGCGGCTCTTGGCGCGGACATCGTCTGGAACGGCGAGCCGATCGACGGCATGCTGCCGGAGGATCGCGCGGCGCTTGAGGCCGTGCACGAGCAGCGCGTCTGAGGTCCCGCGCCGCCTGTGCTGCCGCGCTTGCTGCGCGCGTTCGCGCCGAGCCGCGGTGACGCTCGCAGCACGTTCGTTCGCCGCGGTGGCCAGGGAACGAGGATGCCCTCCGCCACGTACGGTGTGGCGGAGGGCATAGCCTGCTGAGCCGCGCGCTGCCGGCGACCTCGATCAGGCGATCGCGCGGTAGTGGAAGTAGTAGCCGTTGTCGACGAAGCCACCCTGCTTCGGGTAGTACGTGCAGTCCTGGCTGATCTTCGTCCAGGAGGAGATGTAGGTGATCTTCGCCGCCTCGCACTCGCTCACCGTCGCGAACGGGCCGACGTTGTAGTTGGGGGTCACCGCCTGGGCGGCGGTCGCCCCGCCGAACATGAGGCCACCCGCGACGACGGCACCGGCGATGACAGTGGACACCCGCTTCTTGAGATTAACCATGCCGGCGACCGTAGCGAGCGCGCATCCACGAGTCGTCTGTGCCTCCTGGGAGACTCGTGGCAAGACGGATTGCCTCAGACGGCACCTCAGACGGCCCTGTCCTGGGCTGTCTGCTCGAGCTGGCGAGCATGCCGCTGCTCGCGGATGAGCAGGTACAGGCGGTGCGCGCAGATGACCAACGCGAGCCAGGCGGCTCCGAGGACCCAGCCGGCGAGCACATCCGTGAACCAGTGGTGTCCCAGATACACGCGTGAGAGGCCGACGGTGAGCGCGAACAGTGCGGCGCCGAGGGCGATGAGGACTCGGGCGCGCCGGGTCTGGCGGCGCAGGATGAGCAGGTAGGCGATGACGCCGATGACGGCGACGGCGTTGAGGGTGTGCCCGCTGGGGAACGACGCCGAGGTCTCGTACGGGGGAACGGCCTCCGACTGCTCGGGGCGGACGCGCCCGATGAAGTTCTTCGCGACGACCGTCATGAGCAGGGAACCGCCGCCCGCGGCCACGATGAGGATGACCGGCGTCCACGATCGGCGGCGGATCGACAGGATCAGCAGCGTTCCGACGGCGATGACGGGCATGCCGATCTGCCCGGCGATGTCCGTGTACGCGGTGATGATGGCGTCGGCCTGCGGGGACCTGAGGGTGATCGCGTAGTCGAGCAGCGGCTGGTCGAGGCCCGCGACGCCGTCCCGGTCGGTGACGGCCTCGTAGATCTCGGCGGCGAGGATGCTGAGGCCGAGGATGATCGCCGCGCCGATCACGAGCAGCAGGATCAGCGCGCTGTTCGGACCGACCTTGTCTCCGACGCGCTGGATGCCCTGGCGGACGGCGACCGCCGCTCTGGAGTCGGCTTTTCGCACGACGCGGTCGTCGAACGCGGTGTCCTGGGCGAGCTCGCCCTCGACACCCTGGGAGGAATCGCGGGGGTGGGTCACGGCCCCCAATGTAGGGGGAGCTGCCGGGGCGCTGCCTGTGACCGCGCGATCTCCGGGATGCGCCTAGTTCGAGTACACGCCGACGAGTCGGTTCTGCTCGAGGATCGCGTGCGCGTACCCGTCGAGGAACTCCTCGCGGGTCGGCGTGCCTTCGACGTGGTGGTCGAGCGCGTAGACCGTGAAGTAGTAGTGGTGGTCGCCGTGGCCCTCCGGCGGCTGAGGCCCCATGTACTCGCTCTTGCCCGCCGTGTTCTCGGCGGTCCTGGCGTGGTCGGCGGTGGCGTCGACGGGGCCGTCCTGGGCTGGGAGGCCGTACACGATCCAGTGCGTGAAGCCGAGCGGCATGGGCGCATCCGGGTCGTGGACGATGAGCGCGAGCTCGACGGCGTCGGCCGGGACTCCCGTGATCTCGAGCCGAGGGGCGGTGTTGCCTCCGTCAGCGCTGAACGTGTCCGCGAGGCGGCTTCCGGCCTCGAAGTCGGGGCTGCTGATCGTGAGGTCGGCGATGTTGAGCGGCATTGGGTCTCCTCGATGCTGGGGTGTGAGGTGGTTCACTCAGCCAAGTCTCGCGCGCGGGCCTCCGAGGTTGCTCAGCGCCCGTCGCGGCGTCAGAGGACGGTCGCAGCGGTGCGAGCTCGACTCGGCTGCGGGAAGACCTTCGGGTAACGTTGCACCCCGTTTGCCTTCCCCCGAGAGAAACGGATGCACCGCACGCCATGAACTCACAGGACGCGCCACCCTCCCGATCCGCACAGGAGCCGGCTGCCTTCGGGCCCGAGCGCAAGCCCGTGTCGCGCATCATCCGGGAGGTGATCGACCCGGATCCGCTGCATCCGGCGCTCATCCCCGGCATCGGCGTCGAGGAGACGGGCCGGGCCTTCCGGACGAACTGGTGGGTGTTCGGGGTCGCCGGCGCCGGCGTCGTCGCGGTCATCGGCTGGGCTCTCGTCGACCCGGCGAGCATCTCGGCCGTCGGCTCCGTGTCGCTCGACTGGGTGACGGAGAACTTCGGCTGGCTGTTCTCGCTCCTGACGATCGTCGTCGCCATCTTCATGCTCGTCGTCGGCTACGGGCGCACCGGTGGGGTGCGCCTCGGCGCGGACGATGAGAAGCCCGAGTTCACGATGGTGTCCTGGATCGCGATGCTGTTCTCCGCTGGCATCGGCATCGGGCTGCTCTTCTACGGCCCGATGGAGCCGCTCACGTACTTCCTGGCGCCGCCGCACGGCTTCGACGTCGACCCGGGCAGCGTGGATGCGATGCACACGGCGATCGCGCAGACCGTCCTGCACTGGGGGCCGATGGCCTGGGCCTACTACGCGCTCGTCGGCGGTGCCATCGCCTACGCGGCGTACCGCCGCGGCCGTCCACCACTGATCTCGGCCCTGTTCGACTCGGTGTTCTCGCAGCGCACGCAGGGATGGTTCGGCCCGCTGATCGACATCTTCGCGATCCTCGTGACGCTCTTCGGCACGGCAGTCTCGCTGGGGATCGGCGCGCTGCAGATCGCGTCGGGCGTGGAGATGGTGACAGGGCTCGGAGCGCTCGGCAACGGCTTCATCATCGGGGCCATCGCCGTGCTCACGGCCCTGTTCATCCTGTCCGCCGTGTCGGGTGTGAAGCGGGGGATCCGCATCCTGTCGAACATCAACATGGTCGTCGCGGGCCTCCTCGGCCTGTTCGTACTCGTCGCCGGGCCGACGCTGCTGCTGGCGAACATCATCCCGGCCGCCGGCGTCACGTACTTCAGTGAGCTCGGCACCATGCTGATGCGCAACGCCTCCATGGGTGAGGAGACGGAGGTGTTCATGCAGGCCTGGACGACGTACTACTGGGCGTGGTGGGTCTCGTGGACGCCGTTCGTGGGCCTGTTCATCGCGAAGATCTCCCGCGGGCGCACGCTGCGCGAGTTCGTGACGGTCGTCATCGTCGTGCCGTCCGCGGTGTGTCTCGTCTGGTTCGGCATCGTCGGGGGCACCTCGATGTGGCTGGAGACCCAGGGCGCTGGCGTGAGTGCGGCCGGTTCGGCCGAGGCTCAGCTGTTCGCTCTCCTGGCGGAGCTCCCGCTGGGCGCCATCACGAGTGTTGTCGCGCTGGTATCCATCGTCATCTTCTTCGTCACGTCCGCCGACTCCGCGTCCATCGTCATGGGGTCGATGAGCCAGCAGGGCAAGGCCGAGCCATCGCGCTGGGTCACGATCTTCTGGGGCCTCATGCTCGGCCTGATCGCGGCTTCGCTGCTGCTCGCAGGCGGCCGGGATGCGCTGTCGGGGCTGCAGGCGATCATGGTCGTCACTGCGCTGCCGTTCGCGTTCGTCGTCATGGGCATCATGTGGGCGTGGGCGAAGGACCTGCGCACGGACCCCTACATGATGCGCCGCCGGTACGCGAAGGAGGCCATCGACGAGGGCGTGCGCGCGGGCATCGCCGAGCACGGTGACGACTTCGTGTTCGGGGCGAGCGTCGTCGAGTCGGAGCACGGGGCTGGTGCCTGGCTCGATACCGAGGACCCGGCGCTCACCGAGTGGTACACGGAGGCCACGACGGGGATGCTCGACGTGGTGAAGGCCGACACGGGGGGACCGGACGCGGACCGGCCGGATGCCGATGACCCGGCGCGGATCGAGGCGCCGACAGCTCGGGCGGCGCTCGAGTCCGGGGAGCCGGAGCTGGACCGCGATGACGACGGGGGCCGTGTCGGGGTCTGAGGCGGGTTCACCCGGCGCCCGCCGCATGGCATGCTCTCCCTGACATCGCCTGCCAGGACGCGCTTCCCAAGTCGGAGGCGGAACCTGACCACAAGAAGGAGCCCCACATGACCGAACGCACGAACATCTCCTCCGGCTCGCCGTACGAGGCGACGGTCGGCTACTCGCGAGCCGTGAAGGTCGGCAACCTCGTCTTCGTGGCGGGTACGACGGCCCCGGGTGTCGACGCTGAAGAGCAGGCGCGGGAGATCTTCGAACGCATCGGGGCCGCGCTCGAGCAGGCGGGCTCTTCACTGAGCGACGTCGTGCGCACGCGAGTGTTCCTCGTCGACATCGAGCGCGACTTCGACGCCGTCGGCGCCGTGCACGGCGAGGTCTTCGGCGACATCCGACCGGCCTGCGCATTCATCGGCACAGCGGGTCTCGTCGCCAAGGACCTGCTGCTTGAGGTCGAGGTCGACGCCGTCATCAGCGAGTAGCCTCGGTCTCTCTCGGTCGTCTCTCGGGGCGGTGGGCTTCGGCTCACCGCCCCGAGTCCGTTGTGCGCACCGACGCAGCGGGCTCTGTTGGACCGGCGCGGAAATGAGGTGTCACTTCGATCTATTGTCTTGACATTTTGGTGGGGCGGGTGTTTCCTCTAAACATACCTAATAAGGTACCAATTCACCTGCACTGTGAGACGAGGATGTCTTGACAACCAGCATCATCATTCCGGAGACGCCGGAGGGGGAACCGCCCGTGCCCCCGCG
Source organism: Pseudoclavibacter sp. Marseille-Q434 (assembly GCF_050315415.1). NCBI lineage: Bacteria > Bacillati > Actinomycetota > Actinomycetes > Micrococcales > Microbacteriaceae > Pseudoclavibacter > Pseudoclavibacter sp. Marseille-Q434. Next base: position 28,942 of record NZ_JBNPQH010000007.1, read on the forward strand.
AGCCAGGCGCGGCAAGCGTCCACCGAAGACGAAAACGCCGCTCGCGTACCGGCTCAGGGTCCTCTCGACGAACCCCACGACGACGATCGGCATCCTGGCCCTGCTGCTCTTCACCTACCTGATCGTCGCGCCGATCATCTCGCTGCTCGGAGACGGGATCACGGTCGACCGGGCCGACACAGCCATCACCCAGCAGGAGGAAGGGTCGTTCACCTCCTACTACCTCTGGCGGGTGCTCTTCTCGCCGCAGGCCGCCGCCATATTCTGGGGGCCGCTCGGCAACACCGTCGTCATCGCGGTCTGCAGCGTGGCGCTCGCGCTCGTCATCGGCGTGTGCGCCGCCTGGCTGCTCGTCCGCACGAACATGTGGGGTCGCAAGTGGTTCGCGACCGCGCTCATCGTGCCGTACATGCTCCCGGCCTGGACCTTCGCGCTCGCCTGGCTGACGATGTTCAAGAATCGCTCAGCGGGAGGCCAGGCCGGATGGCTTGAGGCGATGGGGGTCGTCGTCCCGGACTGGCTCGCTTACGGCCGAGTGCCCATCATCCTGATCTTCGCGATCCACTTCGTCCCGTTCGTGATCCTGCTCGTCGGCAACGCCCTCAAGCGCTTCGATTCCACACTCGAGGAGTCGGCCCAGATTCTCGGATCATCACGCATCAGGACCGCCTTCACGATCGTCCTGCCGATCCTCCGACCCTCGCTGATCTCAGCGGTGACGCTCATCCTCGCCAAAGTGCTCGGAGAGTTCGGCGTCGCCTACGTCCTCGGCCTGCCCGTCAACATGAACGTCCTCGCGACGAGCCTCTACCGGAGCGTCTACAACAACCAGCAAGGCTCTGCGGCGGTCATCGTCGCGGCGATCGTGCTCATCGGCGCGATCTCGCTGTGGGTCGACATGCACTTCCTCAAGGAAGCGAAGCGCTTCGTGACGATCTCGGGGAAGAGCGGCTCGGCGGGAAACGAGGTGCGGCTCGGCAGGTCTCGCATCTTCGCGACCCTGGCCTGCGTCGCGCTCTTCACGGTCAGCGTGGCGCTCCCCATTCTCGTGCTGGCGCTCTCAACCGTCATGCGCGTGCCGGGCAGCTTCGCGCCCGACAACTTCACACTCGACTTCTGGATCGGCACAAACCTGCAGACGTTCGGATTCCCGAACGGGATCCTCCTCAACGCGGAAGTCCTCAGCGCGGCCTTCAACACGTTCTGGATCGTCGGGCTGTCGTCGGTGATGGCCGGCGTCGTCGGGCTGCTCGTCGGCTACGTCATCGTCAGGTCGGAGTCGAGGCTACTCTCCGGGACGCTGCGACAGATGCTGTTCTTCCCGTACCTGGTTCCCGGCATCGCGTTCGCGACCGCCTACCTGTCGCTGTTCGCCGTACAGCGGGGGCCGGTGCCGGCCCTCTACGGGACCGCGGCGCTGCTGGTGATCATCTACTTCACGGAGCAGATGCCCTTCGCCTCGCGGGCCGGCATCTCCGCGATGATGCAGCTCGGGAGCGAGACCGAGGAGGCCGCGCGAGTCGCAGGCGCAGGCTGGTTCCACCGCTTCCGCACGATCATCCTGCCCGTCCAGAAGAGCGCCGTGGCGACGTCGATGCTCATGTCCTTCATCTCCGGCGTCAAGAGCCTGAGCCTGGTCGTCATCCTCGCGGTCCCCGGCCTCGAAGTGCTCACCACACTGTCCATCCGTCTTCTGGATGTGGGGTACACGCAAGCCGGCAACGGGGTCGTCCTCGTCGTCTCCGCCCTCGCCTTCTTCGGCACCTACGCCGTCCAGAAAATCATGAAGACCGACCTGTCCCGCGGCCTAGGAGGCTAACCCCATGCCCACCATCGATCTCAAGAGCATCGTCAAGAACTACGGGGCAGCCTCCAACGCTGTCGACGACCTCGATCTGACCATCGAGGACGGCGACTTCATGTGCCTCCTCGGCCCGTCCGGATGCGGGAAGACGACCACGATCCGCATGATCGCCGGCCTCGAGAACGCGACCAGCGGATCCATCCGCATCGGCGACCGCGCCGTCGACGAACCCGGAGCCGCTCGTTTCGTTCCTCCTGAGCGGCGCGACCTGGGTCTCGTGTTCCAGAGCTACGCGCTCTGGCCGCACCTGACGGTCGCCGACAACATCGACTACGGCCTGAAGCTCCGGAGGCTGGACAAGGCGGCCCGTGCGAAACGAATCGACGAGGTGCTGCGTTCGCTCTCCATCACGGACTACCGCGATCGCTATCCGGCGCAGCTCTCTGGAGGGCAGCAGCAGCGCGTGGCCCTCGCCCGCATGCTCGCCGTGCAGCCGGACACGATGCTGCTGGACGAGCCGCTGTCGAACCTCGACTCCCGGCTGCGCCTGGAGATGCGGACCGAGCTGAAGCGCATCCACAACGAGTCGAAGTCGACGATCGTCTTCGTCACGCACGACCAGTGGGAGGCGATGACCCTCGCGACCCGCGTCGCCGTGCTGAACAAGGGGAAGCTGCAGCAGGTGGGCACACCCCTCGACATCTACGACAGGCCAGCGAATCGGTTCGTCGCGAACTTCCTCGGCGTGCCACCCATGAATTTCTTCGACTTCACTCCCGCCGGTGCCGATTCTGCGTCGGCATACGAGTACCTCGCGGCGAGGGTGGATGCTGGTCGGCTCGGATCGCTCGGAGTGAGGCCCGAGGCGATCCGGGTCGAGCCTGCTGGGGACACGGGGGTCACCGATGAGCTCACGCTCGACGGGACGGTGGCGTCCGTCATGCCCACCGGGGGCAGCTGGACCACCGACGTCCTCGTCGGCGAACGCCACGTCTACACGACCTCATCCGTCGCCGCGCCGGTCCGGGCGGGCGACCGGGTCACACTGCGTGCCGCGCAATCCGCGCTGCACGTCTTCGATCAGGACGAACAACGCATGAAGGTGGAAACCGCATGACCACGAAGACCATCAGCAGCATCGAACTCGCACGGATCGCCGAGGAGGCGGCGCGGGGCGCAGGGGCGCTCGCCCTCGAGGGCTTCCGCTCCAAGGGCATGAGCATCGACGAGAAGGCGAACTTCCACGACCTGGTGACCGTGTACGACGTTCGCGCCGAGCAGTTCATCAGGGGCGTCATCGAGAAGGAGCTGCCCGACTCGAGGATCGTGGGAGAAGAAGGAGGCGCGAGCGGTGCCGGTGACGTGACCTGGTTCATCGACCCGATCGACGGAACCTCCAACTTCGCACGCGGCATCGCCCTGTGGGCCGTGTGCATCGGCGCGGCCGTCGACGGGGAGGTTGTCGCCGGCGTGGTCTACGACCCGGTGGCCGACAACATGTTCGTCGCGGATGAGCGTGGCGCGTTTCTCAACGGCGAAGACCTGCGATCAGAGGGAGCGACAACCCCCGAACGTGCCACGGTCCTCGCCAGCTTCCCGCTGCCGCGCGACCTGGTGCACCTGCGGGTGGAAGCGCTGGAGGCCTACGCAGAGCTCGAGGACACGTACTCGCACGTCCGCGATCTCGGGAGCAGCGCCATCACGCTGACACACGTCGCCGCGGGCTGGGCAGACGCCGTCTTCTCGTTCGAGGCGTCCCCTTGGGATGTCGCCGCACCGGCCTTCATCCTGAAGCGGGCCGGTGGAATCTACCGCACGTACGGCGGCGGCGAGCAGCTGCCGGGTGCATCTGATCACCTGAACCGCCACTACTACGGCACCGTCGCCGGCGCCGTCTTCCCGCACATCGAATCGCTGATGCGCCTCCAGAGCACCCGTCCTGTCCCGTCGGTCTTCTCCGACAACTGATCTCATCTCCCCGAAAGGAACCATCATGACCAGAACACGTTCGCGGGCCCTCCGCAGGGCGCTCGCCGTCGGAGTGTCCGCGGCGGCGCTGCTCTCGCTGTCGGCCTGCGCGCCTCCCGGTGCGGACGGCAGCGTTGCCGAGAACACCGTGGAGCGCCCGGACCTCGCAGCAGACGAGACGGCCGAGGGCTTCGACCTCGATGCGCTCATCGACGCCGCGAAGAACGAAGGCCCCATCACGATCTACGACGAGACCGGGAAGGTCGTGCAGATCGCGGAGGCGTTCACTGCGAAGTACGGCATCCCGGCGACGGGCATCAAGATCGAGACCAACGTCATGGACAAGGTGGCCAAGGAGTACGAGGCGGACAACGTCATCGGCGATGTCGTCGCGAACTCGGAAGTGCCCACCTTCTACAGCGAGCTGCTCGCCGACGGGGTGCTCACGAACTGGGTTCCGGGTGACGCCTACGACCGCCTGCCTGCGCACGCGCAGTACCCGTATCTGACCAGCGACAACCAGGCGATCTGGACGTACAACACCGAGGTGTACGGGGACACCTGCCCGATCTCGAACATCTGGCAGCTCACGGACGAGGAGTGGGCGGGGAGCGTCGCCATCCCCGACCCGGAGAGCCGGGCGCTGTACACGACGATCTGGAACCAGGCGGCGAACCATCACGCGGACGAGTACGCCGCAGCCTACGAAGAGCACTTCGGCGAGGAGCTCGTGACCGAGGAGCCCACGGCGGTTCACGAGTGGGTGAAGCGTCTCGCGGGCAACAGCCCAACGATCTTCAAGAACGATGAGGAGGTCTCCGACGCGGTGGGGGCTGCCGGTCAGAGCGACCCGCCCTTCGGCCTCATGTATGCCGCGAAGTACCGCAACAATGTCGACAAGGGATACAAGCTCGCGCCCTGCGAGGGCATGAACCCGTATGCGGGGGCCGCGACACCGCAGACGATGGCGTACGCGACGAACAGCGCGAGCCCGAACGCCGCGAAGCTCTACATCCATTTCGCGACATCGCAGGAGGGGATGGAGTTCATCATGCCCGACAGCAAGTCCTCGTTCGATCCGGAGGTGCAGCCCGTGGCAGACGATTGGGGCGTTATCGAGTTGAAGGAGGCGGGCGGGTTCCAGCCGTACAACACCGACACCCTGCAGGATGATTACACCAAGACGGTCACTTGGCAGGATCTGTGGCGCAGCTCTCGTTCCTAGAGTGAGGCCAGCGGTGCGGCGCCGGGAGATCCCGGCGTCGCACGTCGCGACAAGCGAGGAAAGAGAATCAGCAGTGAGCGATGCTCCACGACGTGTGTCCTTCGGCGAGGCGTTCGTCGCCGTCGATGTGACAAGCAGGGCGCCGCTGTATGCGCAGGTCATCGCGCAGATGGAGGAAGCTCTCCGGCGGCGCGTGCTGCAGAGCGGAGACCTGCTGCCGACGGAACGGCAGCTCTGCGAAGGGTTCGGGGTGGCCCGGTCGACGCTGCGGCGTGCGATGGGGGATATCGAGGCCAGAGGACTGATCTCCCGGACCCAGGGCAGCGGAACCCGAGTCGAGGGTGCCGCCGCCATCCAGCATCATCCCGAGACCTCGCACACGCTCTTCGAGCTGATCGCGGCGAGCAAGCGCGAGCCGAGCACCGACGTTCGGGAGTTCTCCTGGACGCACGCCGACGCCGACGTGTCGTCGGTCACGGGGTTCCCCATCGGGGCTCGCCTCCTGCACATCGTCCGAGACAGGTACGCGAGCGGGGTGCCGATCGCCAGCTTCGAGAACTACGTCCGCCCCGATGCCGTGGTCTTCGACGAGGAGACGCTGACCCGGGGGAGCATCGAAGCCGAATTCGCGGGAAACGGCTGGGCGGCCGATCGGATCGAGTACAAGCTCACGGCCGTCGTCCTCGACGACGTCCTCGCCGGGTCGCTCCAGATGCCTGTCGGGACGCCCGCCCTCCGAGAGCATCGCCGCTCCTACCGGGGCGGCGTCTACTACAACATCGGCATCAACACCTACCACCCGATCAACCACAGCATCACCGGTGTCGTCGATGGGATGGACCCCGCTCGCGGTTGAGGGGCGGCGGTCGGCGGGCTACGGCCGAACCGTGCTCTCGACGAGGGTCGCGGCTCCCAGCAGCTCCGGGATGCGCGCGGCGAGTCCCCGGCGCGGCAGCCGGTTGATCGCCGCCGCGGCTCCGGGCAGCGCGTGCTCCCGTCCCCGGACGAGCGCGCGGATCGCGTTGAGCAGTGCGAGCGGGTGCGATTCGAGGGCGGAGTGGCCGTTCTCGATGTGCACGAGCACCGCATCCCGTGCCGTCGCCGCAACGGCGCGGGCGATGGGCGGAGGGGTGCGCAGGTCGCGTGTGCCGACGAGCAGCACGAGCGGCCACGTGAACTTCGGCGTCTCGGCGGCGAGGTCGAAGGGTTCGCCCGCGAAGGCGGGAAAGAGGTCGGCGATCTCGGAGTAGGTGAGGGCAGGGTCGAGGGGGAGTCCGTCCGGGGTGCCGCCGTAGCCGAGTTCGCGGAAGCCGATGACGCCTGCGAGGTCGAACTCGTAGATGCCGGGGAACCGCACGATCGAGCGGTCGCGGGTCGCGTAGAGCTGCAGGGCGCTCCAGGCGGCCGTGTGGGCGTGGTTGGCGCGCTGCCGCAGCACGGGGAGGAGCAGCTCGTCGCCGCCGAGCTCGTATGCAGCCCTCGCCACGTCGAGCAGGATGCGCGAGTCGACGCCCTGGTCGATGAGCGCGTGCACGGCCTCGGCGGTGGCGGTGTCGCCGCGCCAGAACAGCTCGCGCACGGTGTGGCGCTCCAGGTTGAGCGACTCGGCCGACTGGAGGGCCGAGTCGAGCAGCATGCCGGCGACGCGTTCCGGGTAGCGGGCCCCGAACGCCGAGGCGAGGTACGTGCCGTAGGAAGCGCCGACGATATGCGCTTGGCCGATGCCCTCGTGGTCGAGCACGGCGGCGATGTCGTCGATGACGTCGCTGATGCGCATCGCCGACGCCGGCAGGTCGCGGCCGCGCAGGTCGGCGCGCGAGAAGCCGACGCCGCGGTGCTCGACCATGATCACGTCGAGCCCACCCTGGGCTGCGCGCCGGCGGAAGCCGAGGTAGGGGAGGAGCGACCCGAGGCCGGGGCCGCCCGGGATCACGACGACGGGGGTGGATGCTCGGGGCCCGGTGCGCGCGTAGCTCAGGTCGAACTCCGGTGTGCGCTCGGTGGCCGGGCGGCGCAGGCGACGCGTGTGCCGGTCGGCGAGCTGCGGGGGGATCTGCGGGGCCACGCGCTCAAGCTAGCAGGGCGGGAGACGGTGCTGACTGGGCGATTCGAAGCTCTCGCATCCCTGATTCGCGTCCTGTTGTGGACGAGCCCCCTTCCTTTCGATTTCGGGCGTGGGGCCGCGCCTACCGCGGGTCGCGCGACTTGTGGCGTCGAGCGAGGAGCCAACCGGTGAGCGCCGTCGCGGCCACGGCTGCCAGCCATGCGAGCACGTGGGTCCGGTTGCCGGCAAGGGACAGCGGGTAGCTCTCGCAGTAGGAGAGGGAGGGATCGCTGTAGTTGTCGACGCAGATCGTGTAGTCGTGTGTGGGCGCCAGGACGAGCGAGATCAGGACCACGATGACGGCCGTCCAGAGCCAGATGCGCGCGGTCGACCGAGGGCGGAGGAACGGAGGGGTCATGCGCTCGCGGCTCCCTCATTCGCCGGTGGGACTGGGGCGTGCTCGGCGCGCATGGCGCGCTGCTTCCGAACGAAGCTGGTGACCGCCACAACGGCGAGCGGCGTCGCGATGGCTGCGCCTGCTCCCCGCATCCAGAGAGCGAAGCTCGTCGGCGCTCCAGTTGCGGAGTAGCTCACGTCGCCGCAGTTCAGAGGGCCGAACCCGGTTCGACCGCAGTACGTGTCCAGCGAGACCGGGAAGAGCAGCCACGTCGCGAGTGCCGCCAACACGAGGGCGATCACGCTCGCGAGAATCCACATGCGCATCGTCCGGCGAGGCTCATCGAGAGTCATGCGTCATGTCTACCGGATGCGCGTTGCGGATGCGGCCTACCCGACCTTGAACCCGCCGTTGCTCGAGAGCACCTGGCCGTTGATCCAGGCGCCCGCAGGCGAGAACAGGAAGCGCACCAGGTTCGTGGTGTCCTCGGCAGTGCCGAGGCGACCCGCCGGGGTCGCGTCGGTGCACCACGCTCGGGTTTCGTCGTCCAGCCAGCCCGTGTCGACGGGGCCAGGGTTGATGACGTTGGCCCTGACGCCGCGGTCGGCGAGTTCGACGGCGGCAGCCGTGACGATGCGGTCGAGCGCGCCCTTGCTGGCCCCGTATGGCAGGTTGTCGACCGTGTGGTCGCTCGTGAGGGCGACGATGCTGGCGCGGGCGCTCCCGGGGTCGGGCACCACGGGCAGCTGCTCTGCGAACGCCTTGATCAGCAGCCACGTCGCGCGGGCGTTGACCGCGAAGTGGCGGTCCCAGCTCTCGAGATCCGTGGTGAGGATGGAGCTGTCGACGGACTCCGCGTGCGACAGCACGAGGCCTGCGAGCGGACCGAGGGTCCGCGCCTCCTCGAAGAGTCGGCCTGGGACGCTCGGGTCGCTCAGGTCTCCCTCGACGAGCTCGACGGACGCGCCGAGATCAAGGCACAGCTCCGCCACGGCCCGCGGGTCATCGCCGGAGCGCTCGAGCCCAACGCGGTCGTCGTACGGCTGCCAGTAGTTGAGCGCCAGGTCCCAGCCGTCGCGAGCCAGGCCCACCGCAAGCGCGGCGCCGATCGAGCGCCGGCGCCCCACACCCGTGATGAGCGCGACGCGTCGCGGTGTTCCTCCGGTCATGCATCCACCGTACGAGATGCGCTTGCTCCGAGGCGACGAGCAGCCAGCATCTCGGAGCGTCGATTCAACGAACGCGAGTCGGACATCTCGTCCTCCGTGTCGGCGGCGCTGCGGCTCGAACTGAGCCAGGGTCGATGTGGGAATCAGCGAAAGTGTAGGGATTGCGAGCGCGGCGTGTGACACTCGAAGGACTTCGGTCCCCAGCCCCTCCTTCACTTGTTCGGGGCGCACACCGAGCGGTCGAGACGGATCCGTCGCCTTGGTTCCTCATCAATCGAAGGCGACCCCATGGGTTTCATGTACTACGGCAGTCAGGGCCACGAGCTCGAGATCGACGACCGCCCGCTCGCGCACCTGAAGATCGCCGTGCTGAGTCTGCTGCGAGCCGGGCAGAGCGTCGCCTTCTCGATGTCGCGCCCCGCTGGCCAGGGCAGCGGCCGCGAGACGCTGTGGATCAGCCCGGCCACCGACCTGCGCTTCCGGTTCGCCGGGGGACGGATGCCCGCCATCAACGAGGCGTGGGTGCGCGCGATCATCAGCTCGGCCAGCACGCCAGGTGGCATGCGCATCTGCCCGGAGCCCTTGAGCACGAGTTCGCTCGTGGCCTGAGCGTCCTGAGCGTCAGGCCTCCTGCGCCGCACGCGCCGCCTGCGCCGCCTGCGTGGCCTGGGCTGGCTGAACCGCGCGCGCCGCGATCGCGCCGTGTTCGGCCGTGCTGTCGGAACGTTCTAGGCTCTCTCTGTGAACGCGCGCGCAGACGAAGCAGGCCAGCAGTCGGAACCCGAGCTGATGCTCCGCGTCCGCGAGGCGTACCTGCGCACGCGGGAGCTGCGCTCGCGCCTCGCCGCCCTGCGCAGCGAAGACCTGCACCTGCCGGATTCGCAGTCGCTGTCGCTGCGCGATCGCGCCGAACGTCAGGCGGCTGACCGTGAGCGCCTCGAGGCGGAGCAAGCCACGAAGCTCGAGCTGGACGCCGCCGAACGGGCGCTCGCCGACGCCGAGGAAGCGGTGCAGGATTCCCTCAGCGGCAGCGGCGACGAGTGGATGCACGGGGCCGGCACGCGCTGAGAAGCGACGGGGCCACCCGCTGGGGCGACGCGGAGGTGACCAGGGAAGGTCGAGCGAGCAGACATCGAGCGAGCAGACGATGCTGACCGCGAGGCAGCGCCGAACCAAGCCTGGGTATCCCGGGACGCGCTCGGCCGCGCAGACTCTCGAGCGTGAGAGCCGGCGCGGCCGTTGCGATGGATCGCCGGTGTCGGTGCCGTGAAGTCGCTGCTGGCGTCTACTCGACCCCGCACCATTCGGCGATGAAGAGCGCGATGGACTTCGTGATGCGGCGCACGGACTCGAGGTCGACGCGCTCGTCGTAGCCGTGGATGGCTTCGGAGATGGGGCCGTAGACGAGGGCGGGGGTGTCGGCGTACTGCGCGAAGACGCGCCCGTCGAGGTAGCCGGGGGTGACAAACGATTCGAGCTTCGCCCCGTCGAAGGCGGCGCTGTGGCTGCGCTCGAGCGCCTGCTCGGCGGCGCCACCCTCCTCGAGCACGTATCCCTCGGCGAAGAAGCCCGTCTTCGTTGCCGTCGTGGCGATCGTGTTGCCGTTTGCATCCACGGTGACGGCGGCGAGCGCATCCGTGATCTCGGCCCAGGCCGAGTCGGCGGTGATGCCCGGGTAGAGGGCGACGCGCACATCCACTTCGCACCAGGCTGGCACGCTGGAGCCCCAGTCGCCGCCCTGGATCTTGCCGACGTTGAAGTTGATGGGGTGGTCGAGCTCCTCGAAGTAGCGGTGCTCGCCCTGCTTCGCGTTCCAGGCGGCCTCGAGCTTCCGCAGCTCCCCGATGACGAAGTAGGCGGCGTCGATGGCGTTGAAGCCGGTCTGCATCTCGCGCGGGTGGGTGGGCTTGCCGTCGACGCGGAGGCGCAGCCAGATGACTCCGGTGTTGGCGCGCACCAGCATGTCCTCTTCGGGTTCCGGGATGAGGACCGCGTCGGCCGTGTAGCCGCGCAGGTGGGCCGAGAGGGAGCCGTTGCCCGTGCACTCCTCTTCGACGACGGACTCGAAGTGGATGCGCCCGGTCGGGGTGAGGCCGGCGGCGCGGACGGCGTCGAAGGCGTAGAGGTTGGCGACGAGGCCGGCCTTCATGTCGCCGCTGCCGCGGCCGTACAGCCAGCCGTCGCGCACGGTGGCGTCCCACGGGGAGCGGGCCCACTGGCTCTCTGGTCCCTCGGGGACGACGTCGATGTGGCCGTTGAGGATGAGCGAGTTCCCGCGCTCTTCCTGGGGTGCGAAGGTGCCGACGACGTTTTCGAGGCCGTCGTAGGAGATCTCGACGGCGCCGGCGCCCGGGTGGGCGGCGAGCTCGTCGGGGTCGAGCTGCCAGCGGTCCATGGCGAGGCCGCGGCCGGCCATGGCGCCGTACAGGAGGTCCTGCGCCGAGGATTCGTTGGCGCGCAGCGACGGGTGGCGCACGAGCTCCTGGGTGAAGGCGATCTGGCGGTCGAAGGCGGCGTCGACGGCGTCGAGGATGCGCTGGCGCTGATCGTCGGTGAGGGCGCCGGCGGGTGTGGTGGCTGCGCTGGTGCTGGGGCTGGCGGTGGGTGTGGTTGGCGTGGTCATGGTCGTGTCCTGCTTTCGCGTGTGGTGCTGCCGGGCAGCTGTGCCCGGCGTGGGGAGGGAGCGTTTGTCTGCGCTCAGGAGGCGGCTTCGTCGATCTCGACGATGTCGTCGCGGAGGCGCATCCGCTCGCCGAAGGCGCCGCCGATGACGGTGATGACGCAGATGCCGATGAGGACGAGGACGGCGGGCCACGATGATCCGTCGCCGACCGTGATGAGGGCGGTGGCGATGAGGGGCAGGAAGCCGCTGATGGCTCCGGCGAGGTTGTAGCCGAGGGAGACGCCGCTGTAGCGGAGGCGGGGTGGGAAGAGTTCGGCGAGGAGGGCGCCGGTGACGGCGTAGGAGAGGGTGATGAGGGCGATGCCGATGCTGACGGCGGCGATGATGGCGATGGGGCTCTCGGTGTCGATGAGCCAGAAGAGGGGGAAGGCGGCGATGCCGGTCGTCAGGCCGCCGACGACGGTCATGCGGCCGGGGCCGAAGCGCTCGGCGAGGCGGCCGGCGAAGATCGTGACGCCGATCTGGAGGACGGCGGCGATGAGGGTCGCGTTGACCATGACCTGGCGGTCGACTTCGAGCACGTTGGTGCCGTAGGAGACGACGAAGGTCGTCATCATGTAGAAGCCTCCGACGCCGAGCATGGCGGCGGCGACGGCGACGAGGAGGCGGAGTCCGGATTTCCGGAAGAGTTCGACGACGGGGACCTTGACCTGCTCGCCGGCGGCGGCGAGCTCCTGGAAGACGGGCGACTCTTCGACCTTGAGGCGGATGTAGAGGGCGATGCCGAGGAGGGGGAAGGCGAGGAGGAACGGGAGGCGCCAGCCCCACGCGTCGAAGGTCTCGGGCGGCATCATGAGGACGAGGGCGAAGGCGCCGGATGAGACGAGGGTGCCGACGGGGGAGCCGATCTGCACGAGGGCGGCGAAGCGGCCGCGCATCTTCTCGGGGGAGTGCTCGATGGCGATGGTGGTCGCGCCGCCCCATTCGCCGCCGACGGCGAAGCCCTGCACGAGGCGGAGGACGGCGAGCATGACGGGGGCTGCGATGCCGACGGCGAGGTAGTCGGGGAGGACGCCGATGAGGCCGGTCGCGCATCCGATCATGACGATCGTGGTGAGGAGGGCGGGGCGGCGGCCGTAGCGGTCGCCGATCCACCCGAAGACGACGGCGCCGATGGGGCGGGCCGCGAAGCCGACGCCGAAGGTCGCGAAGGCGGCGAGGGTGGCGCCTGCCGGGTTGAGGTCGGTGAAGAAGAGGCGGTTGAAGACGAGGGCCGCGGCGGTGCCGAAGAGGAAGTAGTCGTACCACTCGAGGGCGGTGCCGACGAAGGCGGCGAAGGCGATGCGCCGCGCTTCTTTGAGGCTGACTTTGGGTGGGGCGGCGGGGGCGCTCGGGGTCGATGTCTGCGGGTCGTGGGACATGGTGGCTCCGATGTTGGGGGAAAGGCCTGCATGTGAACGTGCACGTCTGCGGTGACGTTGGTGTACCTATGCAACCCCGCCATGGCAGGGTCGGGCAATCGCCAGGCCCACTCGATTGCACGCCTAGGATGGGCAAATGCACAATCTAGATTGGTTTTGAGCCGGTGAATGACGCGTCTGTTTCGGCGCCGTTGCAGCGCGGTATCCGATCGTGTCTCGACGACCTTGACGAGATAACGGCGTTGTACGTGATGCAGGTGCGCACGCTCACGGGTTATGTCGAGTCGGTGATCGCGGAGCGCGATGTGCACAGCACGGCGTTCACGACGCTTGGGCTCATGTTCCGGCAGCTCGGTGGGGAGCGGCTCGAGGACGAGCTGCGGGCGCACTCGCGAGCCATCGGGCGCAAGCGCGTTCGTCAGGGGGTGCCGCTCGAGTCGCTGCTGCGGGCGGTGCGGATGGACTTCCGTTTCATCTGGCAGGCGCTCAACGACCGCTTGCCGGGGGAGGCGGATCGCCTCTCTGATGATGTGGTCGCGATCTGGGAGGTTGTGGAGGCGCACACGACGAGCGTGCAGTCGGGGTACATGCTCGAGCTGGGGCAGGTGAAGGCGGAGCTCGAGCAGGAGCAGGCGTTCCTGCTTCGTCGTCTGCTGCGCGGTGGTGTCGACGACTCGCAGTTGCATGTGCAGGCTGCGGAGGCGCTCGAGATTCCGCTTGTTGGTCCGTACTGGGTCGCGGTCGCGCATCAGGATGCGGCGGCGAGCTTCGCCTCGGACGTGCGGGCCGTTCTTCCCGCGGCCGTGTGCCTGCGCCTTGATGGTGTGGAGTTCGCGGTCGTTGCTGGCTCGTCCGGTGTGGGGTCGGCTGGCGTGGGGTCTGCGGGCGTTGAGTCGGCCGGCCTGCGGCCTGTTGGGCTGCGGTCTGCTGGCGCGGGGTCTGCTGGCGCTGAGTCGGCCGCCTTGGGCTCCGCTGGTCTGCGCTCTGCTGGTCTGCGCTCTGCTGGTCTGTCTGTGCAGTTGGGGCTCGCTGATCTGCAGGTGGGTGTGTCTCAGTCGGCGGCGACGCTGTCGTCGTTGAGTGGGATGTGGCAGTTGGCGTCCGAGTTGGCTGAGTTCGCGGTTCCTGGGCGGGCGGCGCTGCTCGCGCAGCATTGGCCGAGTCTGGTCGTGCGGCGGCTTGGGCTGGTCGCGTCGAGCCTGGCTGCGGATTCGCTTCGGGATTTTGCTGTCCTGCCTTCGTCCGAGCGGACTCTGCTGGTTGAGGCCGTCGAGGTGTACATGGCTACTGGTTCGGCGTCGAAGGCCGCGGGGGCGCTGTTCTGTCACCGGAACACGGTCATGAACCGACTGGCGAAGTTCGCGTCGGTGACGGGGCTCGACCCGACGGTTCCTGATGACGCGGCCACGATCAAGTTGGTTCTGGCGGCGGAGAGGAGCGCACGGCAGGGTTGACGGCGGGACTGGTGTTTCGGGGGCTTCTGGCTGGGTCTCGGCTCCGACCGTTGGGCTGTCCGTGGTTTTAGAAGTCCTCGCTTGATCAGAGTCCTCGGTCGATCAGAGTCCTCGGTCGATCAGAATCTTCGGTCGATCAGAGCCGTCCGTTGATCAGAGCCGTAGGTGGAATGGTGCCGTCAGTTGATCAGGGTCGCGGGTCGGCGGGTTAGTTCCCCCTGCCTCTGGTTTCAGGGTCTTCGGTTGATCCGTGGGCGTGCGGCTTGGACGCTGTTGGTGGTGTAGCTGCGGCGGCGCGCGGTTCTGCGTGGGGCGTGGTGTCCGAGCGTGGGCACGACGTGCCAGCGTCCGCTGCTGCCGTTGATGAGGACGAGCCGTCCCCGGTGGACTTCGTGGTGGTGGAAGGAGCAGAGCAGGATGCCGTGTTTCACGTCGGTGGGTCCGCCTTCGCTCCAGGGCGTGGCGTGGTGCACTTCGCACCAGCGCACGGGTGCGCTGCAGCCGGGCGCCCGGCATTGCCGGTCTCGGATCGCGATCGCGCGGCGTTGGGCGGTGGTGAAGAGTCGCTGCTTGCGGCCGAGGTCAAGAATCTCCCCGGCGCTGCTGCGGGTCGCGACGCGGATGAAGCGGTCGCACATCAGCTGCGCGGCGACACTGGGTGGGACGGGGTCTCCGGTGCGCTCCAGGTGGGGGACGTCTTCGGGTCGTGTCGCTGTTCCGGCGATGCCGGCTTCGGTGGTGACGATGATGACGGTGGGGGCTTCGCCGCCGGTTCTGGGCGCGTCTGGTGACTCGGCGTAGGCGCGGACGACCATCGTGAGCGCGTCGATGCGCTGCTGCTCGATCGACCGCGGGTCCACCAGCGGAACCTCGACTTCGTCGTTGTCGCTGTGCGCGTTGTCTTCGTCCAGCGGGTGCTCGTCGGCGCCGAGCGCGGGGGCGAGGGGTTCCCCGCACTCGGACGCGGCCGGGGACTCCACCCTGCGCCGGGGCGAGAGCAGTGCATCGAACACCGACAGCAGCTGCTCGCCCTGCTCGGGCGTCGCCACGAACTTCCCGGTGACCGCGCCGTCGCTGCGCCGGGAGATCCACAGGCCGCGCTCTTCCGCGATCTTGTCGGCCCGCGGCTCGTCACCGTCCGGGTCCAGGTACGACACCCACGTCGCCGCCTGCACCTCCAGCACCTTCGGCACGGCCGGCTGCTCGTCTTCCAGGTTCACCCCACACGCTGACGCGACCAGCTCCATCTCGGCCCGCTCGAGCTCGCCGACGCCCACGCGGTTCCCGGTGCGATCCAGGCCCTTCGTGATCGCCGACGCCTGCGCGATCGACATGACCGCCGACCCGACCGCCTGAGATACGGCCGGATACCTCGCCGGGATCGGCTCGCCCGTGACGCTCATCCGCTCCCGCGTCGCCGCGGCCACCCGCACCAGCG